>CBDCJJ010000008.1:925000-2789916 GCA_965217805.1 Sphingomonas sp.
ACGCAGATCTTCGTTGCAAAATTCGTGCCTCCGCTCAATGAAGTCGCGTTTTCCGCCTATGCGCGGATCCAGGATAATGATGACGGCGCCATCGCGCGGGCCTTCTTGCGGGCGGTGCGGATCGTCATGGCGGCGGCGCTACCCTTTTACTTGGGACTTTCGGTAGTCGCAGAGCCGTTGGTGCTGACGATGCTGGGTGCAAAGTGGCGCGCGATGGTGCCGGTCGTGCATCTGCTGGCGCTCGCCATGCCGTTCATGACTCTGCAGGTGCTGTTGACCCCGGCTTGCGATGCTCGTGGCCGGCCCGGTATCGGCGTACGCAATGGCGCGGTGGGTGCGGGCTTGCTTACGACCGCGTTCCTGTTCACGGTGCATTGGGGCCCGATCGGGCTCGCCTATGGATGGATCATTGCCTACCCCCTTTATCTCGGATCAAGCCTGTGGCGCGCATTACCCGTGATCGGTGCCCGGTGGAGCGGCGTCTGGCGAGCAGTAGCGCCGTCACTGATGGCAGCGATCGTCATGGCGGCCGCGGTCGGTCTGGTCGATGCGGTGCTTCCGGTCATGCCGGTTCAGGCGAGGCTTGCATCACTCGTGATGGGTGGCGCCGCTATCTATGCTGGATGGCTTGGCATGTTCGCCCGCCCGGTCGTGTTGGATGTGCTAATGGCGATCCGCCGCCAGCCCGTCCCTCGGGCAACTACTCAGGCTGACCGGATATAGTCGCGCATCGCTGCCGCATCTGCCTCGATCCCGTCGATCCGATGTTTGACCAGATCACCGATCGAAACGAACCCGGTCATCCGCCCATCCTCGACGACCGGCAGATGCCGTACACGTCGCCGGGTCATCAGTGCCAGCGCCGCGATTGCTGAGTCCTCGGGTCCCACCGTAACGGCGGGTGAGGTCATCACATCTCCCAACCGCTTATGGAGCGCCGAGCCGGCATCGGCCTGCAGGCATTGGATCACATCGCGCTCAGAAAAGATTCCCGCGACAATGTTATCTTGCATGACCGGCACCGCGCCAATGCGGCGTTCCGCCAGCAGCGCGATTGCCTCAGCCACGCTGGCATCGGGTGAGAGTGAGACGACCTCGCCGCCCTTGTTCTTTAGGATCGCGCCGATCGTCATGCCGTCATCCTCCCTGCCGGATCACATCGCGCCGGGCTTTATTGCCAGGGCGTACATGCCAAAGGATCACGTCCTTCCCGTAGTCCGGTAATGCCCAAACGCCCGGCTAAGCGCGATGATCCAAACCAACCCCCTGATTCACCGGGGCTAAGATCATAGCGTGTTTTCAGGAACGAAACCTCCCGCGAAATTACTCCGCGGCAGAGGCCTCGGGCGTCGCCGGACGCACCCGCCGACGACGCGGTTTCGGCACGTCGTCGGTCCTGTCATTCTCGGTTGCGTCATTTGCGGTCGTGTCGGTCTCAGTCGCGCGATCTGTCGCATTCCCCTTGGTCGCGTCGTCGCTGGACGCAACGGACAGTGACGGCGGAAGTCGATCAGCATCCAGTACCGCCCCGACGTCACTGGCCGACTCCGGTTGACGACGCGGACGACCGCGGCGGCGCGGCGCTTCGGTCGATTGCTCATCCTGTGCCGCGAGCGACACTGCCCCGGCTCGGATCGGCTCTTCCGGGCGCGCCCGTTCGCGCCTGGGACGCCGCTCGACCGCCTCATCACCAGAAGATCGATCGGTATAAGCGGGTCGATCGGGACGAGCGGATCGTTCCGAACGGACGGACCGGTCCGCGCGCGGATCGTCGCGGGACTCATCGTCCTGAGAGGGGCGATCACGCCCATCGTCGCGGGCCTGCCGACCCCGATCGTCACGCGTTTGTTGACCCCGATCGTCGCGCCCATGCTGGCCTTGGGGCCGTGATTGCTCGTTCTGCCGGCCCTGCTCGCCTTCATCGCCATAATCGTCTGAATCATAGCCATCGTCAAATGAGTCGCGCGGCTGGCGACGGACCTGCTGCTCGTCATTGCGGCCGCGCTGCTCGCTCAGCACACGGAAATAATGGTCCGCGAACTGCAGGTAATATTCGGTGTTGACCCGGTCACCCTGCATCTGCGCGTCGCGCGCCAGGCTGCGGTATTTCTCGTGAAGCTGGCTTGCGTTGCCACGCGCCCGATTGTCGATGCGATTGCCGGTGTCCATGCGGCCACCACCCTGACGCGGATTACCGCCGCCATTGCCCCCACGACCGCGACGGCGGCCGGCTTGTCGATTATTGATCAAGCTGTTGTCCTCGAACCAGAATGCGATGTCGCTTTCGTGACTAGCGGCTGATCCCCCATCCATCCGCACGCGCTGAGCCAGCGATCATGCAGACTCGGCACGCCCGCCAAATTGCGACGACACGGTGCCAAGGGGTCAAAAGAAGCAAGTGCTCGCCGCGGTGGCGATCGTTTCATGCTTCATAGCCTTAATAGCGGCTCTTCTTTGCCCGCGACAAGTAAAATCTGTCTTTCGCGCTGTTATGGCAATGTTGCCACCAGGGCGCGTGAATGGCCACTGGCATCGTGCCGCACAGCGGCGGACAGTCCATTGGCCGCGAGAATCGCGCTGACGCGGGCTTCCTGCGACACGCCGATCTCGATGATTGCTACGCCGCCGGACTGGATCAACCTGGGCAATTGCGGAACCATTGCGCGATAGGCGGACAGCCCATCGTCCCCGGCAAACAATGCTGCGATGGGTTCATAGTCGCGCACTTCCCGAGGCAGCAGTTCGCTCAGGCCCACATAGGGCGGATTTGCTAAGACCAGATCGAACCGCGCGTCGATGGCATCTGCCCAGTTACCTTGTGCAAATCGCGCATGGTTGCCAACGACTGCTCCATTTCTTTGCGCATAATCGAGCGCGCGATAAGACCGGTCGATCCCCAACCCGCGTGCATCAGGCCAATGATCGAGCGCGGCCAGCAGTAACGTGCCCGGCCCCGTGCCCAGATCGAGGATGGAGGCCGGTGGTCGACCGGCAAGTGCTTCGATCGCCGCCTCGATCAGTGCCTCGCTATCGGCACGCGGAACCAGCACGCCGGGTCCGACCGCCAGATCAATTGTCCAGAACCCGCGTGTGCCGGTTATATAGGCGATCGGCTCTTGCGCGGCGCGGCGGGCGACCAGCGCGGCGAAACCCGGCGGCACCGTTGCCTCGCCCAACGTAAGCAGTAATCGGCTTCGGTCGATCCCGAGCGCATGCGCCAGCAAAAGCTCGGCATCCAGCCGCGCCGTATCCGAAAAACCGAACCGCGCAGTCGCCGCGGCCAGTGCCTCCCGCGCCTCACCCATCGAGCTGCGACAGCCGCTCCGCTTCGTCCTCGGCGATCAGCGCGCCGATCAGTTCGTCCAGCTGTCCCTCCAGGATTTCGGGCAGGCGATGCAGCGTCACGTTGATGCGGTGGTCGGTGACCCGGCCTTGCGGGAAATTATAAGTGCGGATGCGCTCCGACCGGTCGCCTGATCCGACCATCGCCCGCCGAGTCCCCGATCGCTCTGCCGCCAGCCGCTCGCGCTCGGCCTCGTACAACCGCGTCCGCAGAACCTTCATTGCCTTGGCCTTGTTCTTGTGCTGCGACTTTTCATCCTGCTGGATGACGACCAACCCGCTCGGCAAATGCGTGATTCGAACAGCGCTGTCGGTTGTGTTCACCGATTGTCCACCTGGGCCGGACGATCGATAGACGTCAATACGCAGGTCACGATCGTCGATCTGGACATCGACCTCCTCAGCCTCTGGCAGTACCGCCACAGTCGCAGCCGACGTATGAATACGCCCACCCGATTCAGTGACCGGCACGCGCTGCACCCGGTGGACCCCGCTCTCGAACTTCATCTTGGCGAAAACACCACGCCCCTCAATTGACGCGACAGCCTCCTTGAAACCCCCTGCATCGGAGACCGATGCAGAGATCAACTCGACGCGCCAGCCCTGATCGTCGGCATAGCGCTGATACATGCGCAGCAAATCGCCCGCGAAAAGCGCGGCCTCGTCGCCGCCGGTGCCGGCCCGCACCTCCAGCATCGCGGAGCGCTCGTCGGCGGTATCGCGTGGCAGCAGCGCCAGCGCGAGCCGCCGGTCGGCGACTTCCAGCGCCTCCTCATTGGCCCGCAGCTCTTCCGCCGCCATCGCACGCAGCTCCGGGTCGCCATCCTCGGTCATCAGCGCCAGGCTATCCGCCTCCGCGCGCAACCGCCGCACATCGCCCGCCGCCTGCGCGACAGGCTCCAGTTCGGCATATTCCTTCGACACGGCAACGAAACGATCGCTGGCCAAGTCGCCCGTCGCCATCAACGCCTGCAACTCATCCCGTCGCGCCTCGATCTGGCGGATGCGACCAGGGGAGATGGTCGTCATGCGCTGACCAGTACCGAATTTACGATGCCGGTAACGCGCTCGATTTCGGATTGGTCGGCACCGTAGCTTCGCTGGGTATACCCTACGCGATCACCGCGCTTCAGGGATACCAGCTGTCTCGGCTGCAAGCGCATGGCTCGATCAAAGCGCTTGCGAGTGCTTCCGGTCACGATAGCATCGCAACGCAGGCCAGCACGGCGCAACATCGCCGTGGCGGCAATTGCTGGCACGTTCAAGGTTTCGTCCTCTGCGATGACAACGACTTCCAGAGGGTCGGAAGTCGTCGCCTCCACCAGCATCGCCAGCCGTTCGACCCCCGCCGCCCAGCCGACGCCGGGCGTCTCCGGCCCGCCCAATTGACCGATCAGCCCATCATAGCGCCCGCCCGCCAGCACCGTCCCCTGCGCCCCCAGCCGGTCAGTAACGAACTCGAATGCGGTGTGGCGGTAATAATCCAGCCCGCGCACCAGTCGTGCATTGCGCGTCCACGCGACGCCGACTGCGTCCAGCCCGGTGGTCACCGCTTCGAAAAATGCTCGTGCCTCATCGGTCAGATACGCGTCTATATCGGGTGCGCTGTCGGCGATCGGCCGATCACGCGGATCCTTTGAGTCGAGAATGCGCAGCGGATTTTTTTCCAGCCGCGCGACGCTGTCGTCGCTCAGGTCGCCGCGATACGCTTCGAAATGCGCAACCAATGCTGCGCGCCAGGCGTCGCGCGTCTCGGTATCGCCCAAGGTGTTGAGCTGCAGCGTAACCCCATCGATGCTCAGTTCCCGCAGCAACTGATCCGCCAATGCCAGCAATTCGACATCCGCCGCAGGCTCCGCCGCGCCAATCACCTCGGCGTCGATCTGATGAAACTGACGGAACCGCCCCTTTTGCGGCCGCTCATACCGAAATACCGGCCCACTGGTCGCTAGCTTGAGCGGAGCATATTGCTGCCACCCCTCCGTCAGAAAGGCGCGCCCGATGCCGGCGGTGAATTCTGGGCGCAGCGTCAGCGAATCGCCACCGCGATCCTCGAAACTGTACATCTCCTTCGATACCACATCGGTCGTCTCGCCGAGCGAACGGGCAAAGACCGCGGTCGCCTCGAAAACCGGCATCTCGACACGCTGGAAACAATAGAGCGCGCGCACCCGCTCGAACGCGGCCAAAACATGCGCGAAGCGGCGCTGCTCCTCGCCGAAAATATCCTGCGTGCCGCGCACGCGCCGGGGGGTCTCGATTTTCGTCATGATAGAAGCGCGGCTATCTAGGCGAACGAGCACTCAAGCGCTAGCGGGCGGCATGGCGAGCGCAAGGCAGGGCTGGCAATTGGGCAAACGCATCGCGCCGCCGCGCTTCGTCGCGTTCGGAATGATTCTGGCGGCAGGGTTGGCGGTGGCTTGGCCTATGCTGGGCTTTACGCTCGGTTCGATGATCGCATTCGACGTGGCGGCGGCGGTGTTCCTGATCAGCGTCGCCGGCCTGATGCGCGAGGCAGATATCGATAGCATGCAGCGCGCGGCGGAAGAGAACGACGCCAACCGAACGCTATTACTGGGGCTGACCGCGATCACCATGCTGATCATTCTGGTCTCGATCGCCGATGAATTGCACGGCAAGATCAGCAGCGCACAGATTTTCCTGGTCGTCGCGACGCTGGTCTTTGCCTGGCTGTTTTCCAATACCGTGTACGCACTGCATTATGCGCACGTTTTCTACCTCAACGACGAGGCGGGCAACGATCAGGCCGGACTTGAATTTCCCCGTTGTGACCGACCCGATTACTGGGACTTCCTATATTTCAGCTTTACGCTGGGCATGACGTTCCAGACATCGGATGTCGATATCACCACGCGCAGGATGCGGCGCATCGTAACTGGGCATTGTTTGGCTGCATTTGTTTTCAACCTCGGCGTGATCGCCTTTACCATCAACGTGCTCGGTGGCAGCTAAGGCTGGACGCATCGGCTTGGCGCCGCCTAGAACCGCCCCGACGCTAGCACCGACCAAAGGACCATCATGATCCGCACTCTCACGCTTGCCCTGCTCGCCACCGCCGCCGTCCCCGCGCTGGCCCAGGTACCGCCGGGCAACAGCGCGCCGCAGCCCGTGCCGATCGTCGATACGATCCCCGTTGCGGCTGACACACCGTATCCGGGCGTCATACGGCTTGATGTCGATGCGACCGAAACGCAGCGTGGCATTTTTCGGGTGAAGGAGACGCTGCCTGTCGCCAAGGCCGGGCCGTTGACGCTGCTTTATCCCGAATGGCTGCCGGGCAACCATTCGCCCACAGGACAGATCGAAAAGCTGGCCGGTCTGGTCGTTCGCGCAAACGGGCGCGTGCTGCCCTGGACGCGCGACACGGTCGATGTCTACGCTTTCCACATCGACGTGCCGGAGGGTGCGAAGCAGGTCGATATCGAACTGCAATTCCTGTCGGCGACCGCAGGCAATCAGGGGCGGATCGTCACCACGCCCGATCTGATGAGCCTGCAATTCAATTCGATGAGCCTGTATCCGGCCGGCTATTTCGTTCGCGACATCCCGGTCGATGCCAAAGTAACTTATCCGGCGGGCTTCACCGCCGTCTCGGCGATCCCCGCAAAGGTCAGCGGCTCGACCTACACCTATGACCGCACCAATTATCAGACACTGATCGATTCACCGATACTGGCCGGGCGTTACTACAAGCAATGGCCACTGACGCCCCGCGTCAACCTGGACGCGTTCGCCGACACGGCCGCCGAACTGGCGGCGACGCCGCAGCAGATCGCCGCACACAAGCGGTTGGTCGACCAGGCGGTCAAAACCTTTGGCGCACAGCATTACGACCACTACAATTTCTTGCTGTCGATCTCCGACAAGCTGGGCGGGATCGGGCTTGAGCATCACCGCTCGTCCGAAGACGGTGTAAAGCCCGGTTATTTTACCGAATGGGATACCAACGTCGCCGCCCGCAACCTGCTGCCGCACGAATTCACGCACAGCTGGAACGGCAAGTTTCGTCGCGGGGCAGACCTTTGGACGCCCGACTATCGTATGCCGATGCGTGATTCGCTGCTGTGGGTTTATGAGGGGCAGACGCAGTTCTGGGGCTATGTGCTCCAGGCTCGCTCGGGCCTTGTATCGAAGCAGGATACGCTCGATGCCTATGCCTCGATTCTAGGAAGTTATTCGCTGGTCAAGGGGCGGCAGTGGCGCGACCTGATCGATACGACCAACGATCCGGTGATCTCGCAGCGCAAGCCCAAGGGCTGGACGAGCTGGCAGCGGTCGGAAGATTATTACAATGAAGGGCTGATGGTATGGATGGAGGTCGACGCCATGCTCCGCCAGAAATCCGGCGGGACCAAGTCGATCGACGATTTCGCGCGCGCCTTCTTCGGAATTCGTGACGGCGACTGGGGAGAGGTGACCTATAATTTTGACGATGTCATCAGGACGCTGAACGGTATCATGCCCTATGACTGGGCCGACTTTCTGACGAAGCGGCTGACGGAGACGGGCCAACCCGCCCCGATCGAGGGCTTTGCGATGAACGGGTACAAGCTGGTCTATTCGGCCGAGCCGACCAACTTTCTGAAGTCGCTGGAGAAGCAGCGCGGCACCGATGTCAGCTATTCGATCGGACTGATCGTGCGCGATGACGACATTACAAGCTGCATCTGGGACTCGCCTGCCTTCAAGGCGGGGCTGACGGTCGGGACCAGCGTCGTGGCGGTAAACGGAGAAGCCTATAGTAGCGACCGGCTGAAGGCAGCTATCCTGATCGCCAATGGCACGAAAGCGCCGATCACGTTGACGGTCAAGGACGGTGAGCAGGTGCGGACCGTCGAGATCGACTATCATGACGGCCCGCGCTACCCGCATCTTCAGAAAACCGGCGCCGGCGATGGCGGACTGGACAAGCTGTTGGCACCGCGCTGATCCCGGATCGGGATGATCGAAATTATCGACTAGGCACCACGCTGCCGCTATCAGGCATGCGTTATGGGAGGCGTCGACACCGGGTTGACGTCTCCCTTTGAACTATCTGACTTGTTGATTTTATTGGGAGGTATCTCATGCGTATTGACCTGATCCCCATCGGCACCGCCCCGCCCGACGACCTGAACGTCATCATCGAGGTGCCGACAGGCGGTGAGCCCGTGAAATACGAATTCGACAAGGCAAGCGGCGCGCTGTTCGTCGATCGCATCCTGCACACACCGATGCGTTATCCTGCCAATTACGGGTTCGTGCCACACACATTATCGCCAGATGGTGACCCGCTCGATGCGCTGGTCGTCGCGCGGTCGCCTTTCATTCCCGGCTGCGTGGTGCGCGCTCGCCCGATTGCCGTCCTGAACCTGGAAGACGAGGCCGGCGGCGACGAGAAGCTGGTATGCGTGCCTGTCGACAGCACCTTTCCTTATTATACCAAGGTTGGTGGCCGCGGTGATCTGCCCGACATTGTCTTTGAACAGATCGAGCACTTCTTTACTCACTATAAGGATCTGGAAAAGAAGAAATGGGTTCGCATCGGCAGATGGGGTGACGTGGACGAAGCGCGGCGCATCACGCTGGAAGCGATCGATCGCTATGACGCAGAAAAGAAGAAGGGCAATGAGCCGCTGGACGAAGGCGCTGCACTGGGCCGCTGACGCCTTAAAATAGTGGCGGCGGGTCAGCCCGCCGCCAATGCCCTGAGCGCATCACCACTGACACGGTGAAGACGCCAGTCATTCATTACCTCCGCGCCCAATCCGGCGTAAAAGCTCAAGGCTGGTTCGTTCCACTCGAGCACTTGCCACTCAAAGCGCGTACACCCCCGATCCAATGCGACGCCCGCCAGATGGCGCAGCAGAGCGGTACCTGCACCGCTGCCGCGTGCTTCGGGCGTGACGTACAGGTCTTCCAGATACAATCCACGCCATCCTGCCCAGGTCGAAAAATTGTAGAAATACAGCGCCATGCCAACAGGAAGATTTTCCTGCTCAGCAATCACGGCATAGGCAGTGGGGTCAGCACCAAACAATGAAGTCTTCAGCAGCGCCTCTGTAGCTACGACCTGGTCAGCCGCTCGCTCATATGCCGCTAGTTCCCGAACGAAACGCAGGATCATTGCAACGTCGCTCTCGCACGCAGGGCGAATATCGGTGGTCATGAGCGTCTCTCCAACGCTGTTTCAATCGGCGTATTATCGCATTGCGCGGTAAGCTTGCGCGGTAAGGCAGCGACCAAGGAGCTAGCGTTATTCTGCCGCCAGCGGTTGCTCCGTTTCGGCAGCCTCGATCTGCGCCGCCTTTGCCTCGACCAGGCGCACGATATGGTCGACCATGCCTTCATCCTGAACATGATGGTCGGTGACGCCGGAAAGATAGACCATGTGCTTGCCTTGACCGCCGCCGGTAATGCCGATGTCGGTTTCGCGCGCTTCACCCGGGCCGTTGACGACGCAGCCCAGCACCGAGAGCGACAAGGGCGTGCGGATGTGCTGGAGCCGTTCCTCCAGCGTCTGGACAGTGCGGATGACGTCGAAGCCCTGCCTTGCACACGACGGACAGGAGACGACGCGAACGCCGCGATTGCGAATGCCCAGGCTCTTGAGGATCTCGAAGCCGACGCGCACTTCATCCTCGGGTTCGGCTGACAACGACACGCGGATGGTATCGCCGATGCCGTACCACAATAGGCTGCCAATCCCGATCGCCGACTTGACCGTCCCGCCGACGAACCCGCCCGCCTCGGTGATGCCAAGGTGCAGCGGGCAGTCGACCGCCTCGGCCAGTTGCTGATACGCCGCGACAGCCAGGAACAGGTCGGACGCCTTCACCGCGACCTTGTATTCGTGGAAGTCGTGATCCTGCAGCAGCTTGATATGGTCGAGCGCGGACTCGACGAGCGCGTCGGGGCAAGGCTCGCCGTATTTCTCAAGCAGGTCGCGCTCCAGGCTGCCGGCGTTGACGCCGATGCGGATCGCGCAGCCATTGGCCTTGGCTGCGCCCACCACCTCGTGCACCCGCTCGGCCGAGCCGATGTTGCCGGGGTTGATCCTGAGGCACGCCGCACCCGCGTCGGCCGCCTCCAGCGCGCGCTTGTAGTGGAAATGGATGTCGGCGACGATCGGCACCCGGCTTGCGCGCACGATCTGCCTGAGCGCCGCGGTCGATTCGACATCGGGACAGCTTACCCGGATGATATCGACGCCGGCGTCCTCGCAGCGCCTGATCTGATCGATCGTCGCGCGCGGATCGCTGGTCGGCGTGTTGGTCATCGTCTGGACGGTGACCGGCGCATCGCCGCCGACGGGGACATTGCCGACCATGATCTGGCGGCTCTGGCGGCGGACGATGTCGCGCCATGGACGAATGGACATGGGCAGCGCCTATACGCTTTTCTCGCGCGCGCTGCTAGGCGGCGGCGATGCACGAAAACGACTGGACGCTGGTCATCCATGGCGGCGCGGGAATCATGGAGCGCGGCAAGCTCGCCTCCGGGCAGGAAGAAGGCGCGCGCGAAGGACTGGCCCGCGCGCTTGACACCGGAAGCGCTGTTGTGGCGGATGGCGGCAGCGCACTCGATGCGGTGTCCGCCGCCGTCGCGGTGCTGGAAGACAATCCGCATTTCAATGCCGGGCGGGGCGCGGCGCTGACGCATGACGGCACCGCGGAACTGGATGCCGCGATCATGGACGGAAGAGACCGGTCGGCGGGGGCCGTAGCGGGGGTGAGCACGACGCGCAGTCCGGTCACGCTCGCCCGTGCGGTGATGGAGCGCAGCCCGCACGTCATGCTTTCCGGTAGTGGTGCGGATGAGTTTGCCGTGGAAGACGGCCTAGAACAGGTCGATCCAGACTGGTTCGCGACCCCGGAACGCCGCGCCCAGTTGGCCGAACTTCGGGCGCGGGGTGGCGAGGCCTTTGATGTCGAGATGAAATACGGAACCGTCGGCGCCGTGGCGCGCGATGTGCATGGCCATCTTGCAGCCGCGACCTCCACCGGCGGCGTGACCGGCAAGCGCTGGGGTCGGATCGGCGATTCACCGATCATCGGCGCGGGGACCTGGGCGGACGATCGCACCTGCGCGGTCTCCTGCACCGGCGCGGGCGAATATTTCCTGCGCGTGGGAGCCTCGCACCAGATCGCCGCACGGGTACAACTCGCCGGCGCGTCAACTGCAGACGCCACCGCCACCGTGCTGGCCGATATCGCAGAGCTCGGCGGCACCGGCGGCGCGATCGTCATCGGGCGCAACGGTATGCCGGTCTGGTCCTTTACAACGCCCGGCATGTACCGCGCCCGCGCGACCGGCCGGGGCGAACGGCTGGTCGCGATCTTCGGCGACGAGGGGTAAGGGCGCGCCATGCTCCGCCTCCTCCTCATATCGCTTGCGCTCGGCATCGCCACGCCCGTCAGTGCCTATTGGGAATTCGGGCACCAGACGATCGCCCGCATCGCTTATGCCAACGTCCAACCCGGAACGAAGCGCGCCATCCGCCGTCTGCTCGCACGGCAGTCGCTGCTGAAGACACCCGAATGTCCCGCCCGCACGATGGCCGAGGCGAGCGTATGGGCGGACTGCATCAAGCCGCTGAAGAACGCTGACGGCACGTCGCGCTTTGGCTATGCCTATAGCTGGCATTATCAGGATGCCGATGTCTGCAAGCCGTTCGACCTTACACCCTCCTGCAAGGACAGCGATTGCGTCTCGGCGCAGATTGAACGTGATGTCCGCCTGTTGCGCGATCGCAGGATTCCGACCAAGGATCGCGTCCAGGCGCTCGCGTTCCTGATCCATTTCGTCGGCGACCTGCATCAGCCGCTTCACGCCGGCGACCGAGAGGACAAGGGCGGAAACGACGTGCTTGCCGACTATGGTGACTACGCCCCGCCCAAATTCAACCTGCACAGTATCTGGGACGGCCCGCTCGCCGAGCGCGCCATCACCACCGGTTCCTCGCTCATTCACCGTTACCCGGCATCGGTGCGCCATCGTGTGGCGGCAGGAACCGTCACCGACTGGAGCCGTCAGTCATGGCAGGTCGCACATGACAGCGTTTATGCCAGCGCGCTGGGTGGCGACGCATGCGCGCCGGTCACGGGTCGCGTCCATCTGGACCAGGCTACGATCGCCCGCCTGGTCCCGGCGGCACGGCTACAGGTCGAGCGCGGCGGCCTGCGGCTGGCGAAGATGCTCGACCGCGCGCTCGGCTGAACGCCTCAGCTCAGCACGACCGTGACCGCCCTCCGGTTCTCGGCCATGCTCGCATCGTCGGAACCGGTCGCTACCGGCCGTTCCTTGCCATAGCTGATCGTCGAGATGCGCGATGCCGCGACGCCGCGCGCGGCCAGATAGTTCTTCGCCGCATTCGCGCGCCTATCGCCCAGCGCCAGGTTGTACTCGCGCGTCCCCCGCTCGTCGCAATGCCCCTCGATCGTGATCCGCTGGTTCGGATAGCGCTGCAGCCACTGCGCCTGATTATCCAGGATCGCACGGGCCTCAGGATCGATGTCATACTGGTCCAGCCCGAAACGGACTGTGTTGCTGGTGACGGAGCGCTGGAAGTCGGCGTTCGAGCCGGGCACCACTGATCCGTTGGCGTCACCGCTCGCCGGCGTCGCCTGATCCGAGGCACCCGAATTCTCGACCGGTGCCGGCGGCAGAACCTCGGGCCGCTTCTTGGAACAGGCGGCGGTCACGACCAGTGCTGCGACAAGGACCAGTTTCGTCGTCTTATTCGCCATTTTCTACTCTCCCGACAAGTGAACCAATAATATGGGTAACAGAAATCATGGACGCAGTGGACCCCAGGCAGGATCGGACCCATCCAGGGGAGTCGGCACACGCCGCTCGTTCACGCCGGTCAGATCCACGGACCACAGATCAGCCTTCCCGCCTCCACCCGAACCGGAGCGAAAGAAGAATATGACGCGACCGTTGGGCGACCAGCTTGGGCCCTCGTCCTGTGCGCTGTTGGTCAACAGCTGTTCGCCCGACCCACTCGGCGACATGATGCCGATGCGAAACGCCCCGGCGATTTTCGTGAACGCGATCAGGTCACCGCGCGGACTCCACACCGGCGTTGCATAGCGCCCACCTCCAAAGCTGATCCTGTGCTGGTCCGACCCATCGGCGTTCATCACGTAGATCTGTTGCGCGCCGGAGCGATCGCTTTCGAACACGATCCGTGATCCGTCCGGTGAATAGCTTCCGCCTGTGTCAATGCCCGGCGAATTGGTCAGCCGCTGCGGCGTCCCCCCTTGGGCGGACACACGCCAGATATCGGTATTGCCACTGGTCGCCATCGAGAAAAGAATGGATCGCCCATCAGGGGAGAATCGCGGCGCAAAGGTCAGGTTGGCGTTCTGCACCACCAGCCGTTGCCGCCCAGAACCGATGTCATAGACATAGATCGCGGGTCGATCGTTCAGATAACTCATATAGACGATCGACTGCTGGTTCGGCGCAAAGCGCGGGGTCAACACGATCGTCTGCCCATTGGTCAGGAACCGGTGATTGGCACCGTCCTGATCCATGATGGCGAGCCGCTTGATGCGGTTCTTCTTCGGACCGGTTTCGGAGACATAGACCACGCGACTATCGAAATAGGGGCCTTCGCCGGTGAGGCGCGCATAGACCATGTCCGCGCATTTGTGCCCCGCGCGTCGCCAGTCCGACGGCGGCACCACGAAACCCGCACGCGTGAGCTCTGTATGCGCAAAGACATCGTACAGATAGCAGCCGACGGTCAGCGTTCCGTTCGGATTTGCACGGACATAACCCTGCACCAGCGCCTGCGCGCCAGATCCGCCCCAATAGTCATACGCTGGCGCCGGCACTTCGGCGACGGATACCGGGCGAAGCTGGCCGGGACGCAGCGGCGTGAACAGGCCCGAGGAGCGCAGGTCGTTGCTGACGATATCGCTCAGCTGACGGCCCAGCACGTCGGTCGAGCCCGCCGGCGTGCTGACGACCTGTGTCGCCGGCATGACCGGGACCGCGATCGGCATCGGCGCGCTGATCCCGCCCGTCACCGACACCTCTAGCGGCGGTGGCGCCTGTTCTGCCGGCACGCCCTGGACTGCTGCTATTCCCTGTACTGGTTGTTGCCTGGCAGGTGCGGGTTGATCTTGTGCCGATACTGGCGCGGCAATGACGAATATTGCCAATGCGGCAAGGATTGGTAGCCGGTTCATTCGCATCCTCTCTCGGCCTCGCGTTAGCGGAGCTGCCAGTTATAATTGATGTTGTTCCATCCGCCGCCGGGTGTCGAATAAAATTCGGCCGGCAGTTTCAGCGGCGAACAACCCTTGAACGCCGCGACCCCCAGGTCGATCACGCGTCTTGCATAGCGGCTGTTCTCGTCGCTAACGCCGCTCTGTCGCACGACGCGGGGTGTTGCGGACAGCGTTCCATCCTCGTTCAAGCGCAGGTTGAGGACCGTCACGATCCGGTTCGCGCCAGGCCCGGGATCGACCTGCCGATCAGCGCAGGGTTGGATCTGACGGGCGATCGCATCACGGATCCCTGCCAAGGCACGCGCATCGATCTTGGCGGCGCGCGGCGTCTCTGACTTGCTCGTTGAGGGCTTGTCGCTCAGCCCCTTCAGGAAGTCTGCTCCCAATCGTGATCCGCGCGGACGCGAAGATTTTGCATCGACATTGCTGCCGGATCCCTTCGCGCTCGCTTGCGTCGACGAGGCCTTCGACGCGCTCTTGGCGTCACTTTTTGCGGCGGCGGCTTTGGCGGGTGAAGACTTTGCGCTGGGCGTCGACTTCGCCTCGGGCTTGGCTTTGGCCTTGGGTTGCGGCTTGGGTTCTGGCCGAACAGCCGGCTTTGCAGCAGCAGGCTCGGGCGGAGCGGGTTTCGGTTGAGGCTTGGGGGCAGGTTGTGGCTGTGCCGGCCGCGGCTGGGCCTTTTGCGGCGTAGGCTCCTCAGGCGCCGGTTCAGGCGGAGCCGCGTCTTCGGGCAAACCTTGGTCCGGCGCGACCGAGGGGGCGGGAGGTTCGTTTGCCGATGGAGCCGCCGCCTCCAGCCCCACCTCCTTTACCAGCGAGACGTCGATCGTGGGCTGCGGCTTGACCGGCTCGGGCTTGCGAGCATGGACAAGGCCGAGCGACAGCAGCGCGAGCAGCGCTGCGTGCCCGGCAATCGCGACGCCCAGCCCGACCTTCTCACTGCGGTTCATCAGCGTGTCTCGTCGCTCCCGCTGTCGCTTACGCCATTCGCTGCAGGTCCGCCTTCGACGGTGACGAGTGCAACGCGCGTCAGTCCGGCGCGGCTCAGTTCGCCCATCACGCGCATCACGCGTCCGTAATCCAGCACACGGTCTGCGCGCAGCAATACCTGGGTTGGCTGGCCGTCGGGCTGTTTCTCGGCGGCGACCCGCTCCAGACGACCGGGTAGCGCGACCTCACTGACCGACTCCTTGTCGATGAACAGTCGTCCATCGGCGTCGATCGAGATTTCTGTGGGCTGTTTGTCCTGCGCCAGCGCCTTCGCGCGTGCATCGGGCAGGTCCACCGGCACGCCGGCGGTCAATAACGGCGCCGTGACCATGAAAATAATGAGCAGCACCAGCATGACATCGACCAATGGCGTGACGTTGATCTCGGCCATCGGGGCTTTTCGACCGCGTCCCCGCGCCGAAGGCAGCTGCATCGCCATCAGCGTTCTCCGTCGAGCTGGCGTGACAGCGTCGAATGGAATCCATCGGCGAAGCGTCCCAGGCTCGCCTCGATCCGGTTGATGGCGTGACTGAAGCGATTATAGGCAATCACGGCTGGAATGGCGGCAAACAATCCGATCGCGGTCGCAAACAACGCCTCGGCGATACCCGGCGCGACGACCGCCAGCGATGTGTTCTGTGCTGCCGCAATGCCGGTGAAGCTGCGCATGATACCCCATACCGTCCCGAATAACCCCACAAACGGTGCAACCGAGCCGATCGTGGCCAGCACGTTCAGACGGTCGGAGAGACGGTCGATTTCCATTGCCGCGGCTGCACCCATGGCCGTGGCCAGCCGCTCGCGCGTGCCGCTCTTGTCGATCGTGTCGCCTGCGGTCGACCGCCGCCATTCAGTGACACCGGCAGCGAACACGCGGGCGGACGGAATGTCGCGCTCCCCTTGTGCATCATAGAAGACATCGATGTCCTCAGCTCGCCAGAAGTCACGTTCAAATGCCTTCATCCGGCTACGCGTTGCCCCGGCACGCCGCCAGAAGGCGATAATGATTCCCCAGGTCCAGACGCTGGCCAGCAGCAGCCCGATCATCACGAACCGGACGATCCAGTCCGCCTGGACAAACAGGGCAATCGGCGACAGCGTTATCGCGTCTGTATTAAGTACAGCGTTCATGGTTCCCCTTGGCCGGTCAGCCCTTTGAAAATGGCACGCCATGCAGGCGGGTGCCGTCGTGGCCGGCCATCGGGGCCGACCAGCGCGGCGGTCACGCTCGCATCGCTCAAAACATCATTGCCACGCATGACCGTCTGATGAATGACGGCGCGCGCCGCCGTCGAGCGCACCAGATGTGAGATGACCAGCAATGCGTCGTCCAATCGCGCCGGCAACCGATAGCGGATGGCGACATCGGTCACCACATACATACCCTCGCCCGCGTCGTGAAACCGGCGCTGATCGATGCCCGCCACGCGCAGCATGTCGGAACGTGCCCGCTCCATATAGCGAAGATAGTTGGCGTGATATACGGAGCCCGACAGATCCGTGTCCTCGAAAAAGACGCGCACCGGATAGCAATGCTGCCCACCGACGAAGCGGCCGCCGCTCGGATGATCATGACATGCGCCTTCCATCGCTGCGGCTGTTAACCGAACCTCGTCCGAGTGGAAACAGCCTTGAAGGAACGGCATCGACCGGAATGACGAGCCGTTCGCGCCTATTCGGCCCGTTGGCTGGTGATCGATGGCACAGTGCCCGGCACCGGTCCGCCGGAAGCGGCTGCCGGCTGCTGGACGTCCACCTGCCCCGCGCGCCACGCATCATAGGCTTGGAAGAACGCGATGAAGGGTTGCTCGACATCATGCAGCATTGAGTTCGCGGACGCCTCGAGCGCCGCGTCGGGAAGACCCGCGATCCGGCCCACCGTCATCGTCGCTGCTTGGCAGAAACCATCGCGAGCCGGTGAGAATGACCAGTAGTTATAGAGCCGCGTCATAGCGTTATCATAATTGGCACGCCAATCGCCGCCTCCGGCGCGGTATTCGGCCGCCAATTGGGTCTCGGTTTTCATCAGCAGTACTTTGCGGGCCGCCAGCATCGCATTATAGTCGTCGACCAGCGTCTCCTGACCGGCGCCGCGACAACCGAGCGCCGCGACGTTGAGCGCGGTCCGCAGGTGCCACAGAATCGCGGCGGACGACAGATCGCGGTTCGGGGTCATGTAGCTGCCGTCGGACAGCCGCGCGGGGATGCGCATGCCGGGCGTCGCGCCGGCCGGGAGCGCGGCCGTCACTGCCGTCACCGGCGGTGGCGTCGTGATGGTATTGATCGGTGGCCCACGCCCCGCGCAGCCCGCCAGCATCAGCGACCCCGCGATCCCGAGCATGGCGACGATCCGCTTGACCATTGCCATCACGCCGCACGCTTCTCCAGCGCAGTCGCCGCTTCCGCCATCAGCGCGGCGATGATGGCGGCGGCGGGTTCCTCCCTGGTCACCATGCCCACCGACTGGCCTGCCATCACCGATCCATGCTCGATATCCCCGTCGACCACCGCCCGACGCAGCGCGCCCGCCCAGTAATGCTCGATCTGCAATTGCGCCTCGGCCATTGCGACGCGCCCTTCGTCCAGATGCCCGGCCACTTCCCGCTGCTTGGCGGTGAACAACTCGGCACCTGCATTCTTCAGTGCGCGTACGGGAATGACGGGCAACCGCGGATCATGCTGTACGCTTGCGACGGCATCGCGCGCAGAGGCGCGAATGAACGCCTGCTTGAACTTCGGGTGCGCGATTGATTCAGTGGCGCAGGCAAAGCGCGTTCCCAGTTGCACGCCCGCTGCACCCATGTCGAGATAGCCCGCAATCGCCTCGCCGCGCCCGATCCCCCCGGCCACGAAGACCGGCACCTGATCGGCAATCTCCGGCAGCATCTCCTGCGCCAGCACGGACGTGGAGACAGGGCCGATATGCCCGCCCGCCTCCATACCCTCGATCACGATCGCATCCGCGCCGGAGCGGATGAGCTTTTTCGCCAGCGCAAGCGTTGGCGCGAAGCAAAGCACTTTCGCACCACCCTGTTTGATCGCCTCGAGGCTGCCCTTGGGCGGCAGTCCGCCGGCCAGCACGACATGACCCACGCCGTGCCCCGCACAGACCGCGATCAGGTCGTTCAGCGCCGGATGCATTGTAATCAGGTTCACGCCGAACACCCTGTCCGTCAGCGCTCGCGTCGCGGCGATCTCCGCATCAAGCAATTCGGGCGTCATCGCCCCGCAGGCGATCACCCCGAACCCGCCCGCGTTCGAGATGGCGGCGACCAGATTTCGCTCCGAAACCCACGACATCGCCCCGCACATGATCGCGATCTCGGAGCCGAGGAACGCACTTCCGCGCGCCATGCGACGGGCGAGCCGATCGGTCCCGGTGCTCACGCCGCATCCTCCGCATCCAGGCCGTATGCCGTATGCAGGACGCGTACCGCTAGTTCGGTATAGTCTTCCTCGATCAGGACGCTGACCTTGATCTCGCTGGTCGTGATCGCCAGAATGTTGATGCCTCGCTCGCCCAGCGTGGTGAACATCGTCGACGCGACGCCCGCATGGCTGCGCATTCCCACGCCGACGACCGATATCTTCGCGACCCGCGTATCATGGACCAGCTTGGCAAAGCCGATCTCATCGCGCGAGCGTTCCAGCACATCCAGCGAGCGTGCCAGGTCCGAGCCCGGAACCGTGAACGTCACATCCGTCGATCCCTGCGCCAGCGCCACATTCTGCACAATCATGTCGACGTTGATTCCCGCGTCCGCCAGCGGTGCGAAGATACCGCCGACCGAGCCAGGACGGTCGGGTACTGCGGTCAAGGTGATCTTCACCTCGTTCTTGTCATGCGCGATCCCGGTAATCAGCTGGCGTTCCATCTGGTCCACTTCCTCCTCGCCCACGATCAGCGTGCCGCGGTGCCCCTCGATATCCTTGCCATCGTCGAACGAAGACAGGACGCGCACCCGTACGCGCTCCTTCATCGCCAGCCCGACCGAGCGGGTCTGCAGCACCTTCGCGCCCACGCTCGCCAGTTCCAGCATTTCCTCATAAGTGACGCGGCCCAACTTCCTGGCCCTCGGCACGATGCGCGGGTCTGTTGTATAGACGCCGTCGACATCGGTATAGATGTCACACCGGTCGGCCTTCATCGCCGCCGCGATTGCCACGGCTGAGGTGTCGGAGCCGCCGCGTCCAAGTGTTGTCACCCGCGCGCCATCGGCCACGCCCTGAAAGCCCGGAATCACCGCCACCTCGCCCCGCGCCAGCGACGCATCCAGCGCGCCGGTATCGATCTCGCCGATCCGCGCCGATCCATGCGTGCCAGAGGTACGGATCGGCAACTGCCAGCCGAGCCACGAGCGCGCCGCGACACCTGCGTCCTGCAAAGCGATCGCCAACAGCCCGCTCGTCACCTGCTCACCCGCCGACACAACCACATCATATTCGCGCGGATCATATAAGGACGATGCTTCGCGGCAGAATTGGACCAGCCGGTCCGTCTCACCGGCCATGGCCGATACGACGACGGCGACCTGATTACCCGCAGCCGCTTCGTGCGCGACGCGGGCTGCCACGGAGCGGATGCGTTCGATCCCGGCCATCGACGTGCCGCCGAACTTCATCACGATCCGCGTCATTGTCGAGCCAATCTCCTTGGGAACCAGCGGGCGCCCTGATAGAGACAGGGCCATGCCCGACGCAAGCAGCACCATCGACCCGAAAGAGGCCACGCATTTCGGCGGTATGGCGGCGGACTGGTGGGATCCGCGCAGTTCGTCGGCAATGCTTCATCGGATCAATCCTCTGCGCATTGCCTATCTGCGGGAACGGATCGACCGCCACTGGGGCAGCGATCCACACGATTTCGCGCCGCTCGCCGGGCGAAGCGCGCTCGACGTTGGCTGCGGCGCGGGGCTGTTGAGTGAACCGCTTGCGCGCCTGGGTGCGCAGGTGACGGGCATTGACGCGGCGCCGGAGAACATTGCTGTTGCCGAGGCACATGCCGGTGGCGCCGGGCTGCTGATCGACTACCGCGCGTGCGGCGTCGAATCGATCACCGATGAGCGTTTCGATCTGGTTACCGCGTTCGAGGTCATCGAGCATGTCAGCGACCAGAGCGGCTTCGTGCGGGGACTGGCACGCGTCCTGGCTCCTGGCGGACTCCTGATTCTCTCGACCCCTAATCGCACCATGTTGTCCCGCACGCTGCTGGTCGCGGGCGCGGAGGCGACCGGCCGCATCCCTCGTGGCACCCATGACTGGCACCGGTTCATTAACCCGGCAGAGCTGTCATCAATGATCGAGGATGCCGGGCTGGTGGTGGATGATGTGCGGGGACTCGCCTATCGGCCGACGCGCGGTTTTTCGCTCTCGAAATCTACCGCGCTCGATTATTTCCTTACGGCGACGCATTCCTGATCGCACGGTCGTGACGGCCACAAGATCGGCGCTGTGGCTTGCACTTGCCACGATTCTTGTCCTTCTGGCTGCGCTGGTTCAACCGGTGGATCATGACGAGAGTCAGTATGTCGCGGCCAGCTCGCTCGTGGCGCACGGCCTGCTTCCCTACCGCGACTTTGCGTATTTCCAGACGCCGTTACAACCGTTCCTTCTCGCGCCGGTCGTTGGCTTGGCCGGAACATGGGCGTGGCTGGCACTTCGGATAGCCAATGCGCTGATGGCGAGCATGGCGATCGGTTTCGTCGCTGCCGCGGCGCGCGCGGCCGGTGCGTCGCGCTCGATGGCATCGGTCGCCGCTATACTGTTCGCCGGCTGTGACATCCTTCTGTTCAGTGCGGCGACTGCGCGCAACGACGCGATGCCCGCGGCCCTGTTGGCTGCTGCTATCTGGCTCATGGTGCAAGTCGGTGAGGAACGGCGACGCGCGTTGGCGATCGGTCTGTTGCTGGCAAGTGCCGCAGCCGCCAAGATCTCTTACGTCCTGCCCGCGATGACCTACGGCTTGTGGACGCTTTTCCAGCGCGATCGTCGTCCGATATCGGTTGCAATTGGCACGCTGCCTGTTGTGTTGTTCCTTCTCTGGACGTTCTCGCTTTCGCCGGCCGGATTTCTGTTCGACACACTGCGGTTTCCTACTCATGCACCCGCTGAATATTATCAGGCGCGACCGAACAAGCTTATTGCTGCGACGAAATTGCTCGATACACTCAAGTTCCTGGCGCTGGGCTCCGCTTTGCCTACTTTGATCGTGGTCGTCCGCGCTTCCTGGCGCGCTCGGCGACTGGGGTTACTCGAAGTTCTCCTCTTCGCCGGGATGATTGCGGCGCTGCTGCCTACGCCAACTTGGAGGCAATATTGTCTCCCGCTGCTGCCACCGCTTTTCGTGGCGCTGGCGATGACATGGACCGAGCGCCGTCCGGGAAAGACGGTGATGACCGTTTTCGCCTTGTTTGCCACCGCCGGATTGATCCCGACCCTTGTCCGCGCCGTCGACACTAATCGGACTCACCTGATCGCCGCGCTTCGCGAGGGACGAACAATCGGCCGAGCAATGGATCGCCAGCGAGTGGTCGGGCCCGTCGCAACCCTGGCGCCGCAGTATCTGCCGGCCACGGGACGGATGGTCAGCGCTTCTTTTGCGCCAGGCCCGTTCTACTTCCGGAGCAACGCATTGCTGACGATTGAACAGGAAAAGGCGCTACATTTGGTGTCGTTGGCTCGGGCCTACGGCGCGCCCGCTGCGATTTTGACGGGGGGTGAGAGCACACGAACTGCCGGGAGTCCCATGCTCGACCAGGAAATGGCGCGATGGGCGCAGTCCATGGGCTACCGTGAAACGGTTGTCGCGGGGACACCGTTTCGCCTGTTCACGCGGCCACGCGGCGTCCAACAAGCTGCTGATAATAAAGAATGAGATCGGCCGCGTGCTCCTCATCACTACGCACGCTTGCCGCCGCCATGGCTGCGGCACGGCGTAACAGGCCTCGGTCGCGCCGATAAAGGCGCATGATCGCCGCTGCCGCCGCATCGGCATCGCGCGCGCGGTACACTTCACTTGAGCGCGGATCTGCGACTTCCGCGCATCCGCCGGTGTCGGGTACGATCAGGGGAAGGCCGGAAGCCATCGCCTCGGATGCAACCAGACCGAAGGGTTCCGCCTCGGAGCCGTGGATCAGCGCATCTGCGCTTGCCATAATCGCGGCGAAGCGGGGGCGGTCATGAACAGGTGCAAACAGGCGAACATGCGGACTTCCCGCAATATGGTGTTCCAGCCGCTTGCTCGCCGATCCAGCGCCAAGCAGGACCAACCCTACGGGCAATGAATTACCCGCACGTTGCACCGCATCGATGACCAGCGGCCACCTCTTCTCCGCGTGATGTCTGCCAAGTCCCAGCAGCAATATGGCGTCCGCTTCCAGCCCACACTGCGCCAGCAAGCGGGCGCGCAACTTCTCGTCGCGCATGCTTGGCGAGAAATGGGCGCGTTCAATGCCGAGCGGCATCGCCGCATCGACGCGAACTCCTCGCGCGCGCAACCGTTTCTCCAGCGCCGGTCCGTTGGTCACAACCGTATCGAATTTGGCTAAAAACCGACCCATGTACCGGGAATACCACGCGAAGGCGCGCTCGATGCGCTCATGGCTCGCCATCCCCTCAAACCATCGCTGGGCATAAGCAGCGACATTGTCATTATGCATGAAAAAGGACTTGATGGCGCGACCTTGCCAGTTGCCGACAATCCATGCCGGCCGCCACGGTGAACTGCATTCGACTACGTCAGGGTTCAGCGCATCCAGCCGTTTCGTAATAGGGGTCGCATCCCAAAACAGGCCGTAATTGCGATCGAATGGCATCGGGCGTGATGCCAGGTAATGAATGGCACCGCCGCCGGGCCTGTCTTCCACCCGTGTCTCTTTACCCGGCGCCAGTACAATGAGTTCATGGCCCATTTCAGCCATGATCGTCATCTTGCGGTCGATATAGGTTCGCACGCCGCCACCTGCCGGCGAGTAGAATTCGTTGACGTCGACGATCCGCAAAACCGACGCGCGTCAGTTGGAAAGCGGTGCAAATCCGCGCAAGCCGCGCAGATACTGCACTTGAATAGCGGTTTCCGTAATACCGGCGCCAACGGTAATCAGTGCGTCCTCGATCTTGGGACGCGATCGGCCGATCCGGTGATTGCTGGGGAAGCCGGCGCCATCCGACCAGAAGCTGAACTTGTTCTTTCCATCACGGTCATGCGCAAAAAACAGTGCATAGCGGCCCGGATACGGTACGCGAATGCAAAGCGAAACGGGGCCCGACGCGGGCAGGGCAGCGCGTACACGTCGGAACGTCTTTCCCTGCGATAGCAGATCACGGTCGCCCTTCAGAAAATCCTCTTCTTTTGCCGGATAAAGCTCCAGCGCGACCGTTCCCCGGCGATCCTTCAATCCGGTAACATCCGCACGGATCGCCGGCCCCTCGTTATTCTCGCAAGCCGCCGCATCACTACCCAGCAACGCCGCCTGCGCGGGAATTGCGATGAAGGCGACAAGAACGGCGGCGAGAATAGCAACAACTGGCTTCATACAAGTCTCCGGCTGGCTAGGGCTGCGATACCGAAGCCGATCAGCACGACAATATGGATCAGCAAAATTAGCCCTGCGCTGAACGCGATGAGTGCGGACAATGATTCATCACGGCCGATAAGCAGTATTGCGAAATTTGCGAACAACAGATCCTTGTTCGGAACCAGCGGCAGTCGCGACACCAGCAGGCGCCCGGCCGACAGGAAAAGCCACATCGCGATCGACACATCGGGCATGGCGAAATGCCAAGCAACGGCCAGCAAGGTCGATCCTGTTATCAGCCGGATACAGTGCACGCCGAAAATCCACCACAATCGGCGCCGCGGCAGTGAGAAGACCCGTTTCGAAAAGATCAGGAACGGCAATGAGATCGCGACCACCACGACGGCGGACCACGCCAGTCGGTGCAACTGCACCGGCGGCAACAGCGACTGACCAAGCGGCAACGCCAGCGCCAACATCAACAGCGTGATGCCGTTCCCGCCGATTGCCGACAGGATCGTCACATCCTTGATCGCCCCGAAAGGGGCCGCAACCATCTTTGCCCTGGATCGTGCCCAGGCGTAGAAATAGGCGTCGCCGGAATAACCGAACACGACCTCGTTCGCGATGCGCTTGCGCATTAACGCGCCAAACCCTGCGATCGGGATACCCCATAGCCGACGGAAAATGATATAATCCCCGGTCGGCGGGGACAGATACAGCAGCCCGAAGAACAGGTAGAATCGCGGATCTGCCGGTACCGCCCGTTCCAGCCCGGCCAATCCGGAATTGAAGAGCTCGCGAAACAGGCCGACGACCATCGCGGCCGTAAGTATTGCGGCCAGAATCGCAGGCCAGCGACGCTTGACGGTCGGTAGCGAAACCAGACCGGCAATATCGCCGCCGGAACTTGTCGGCGGGCGCTTCAGCGCGTCAAAGCTCATACGCAATATGATCGGGCGGTGTCAGCAGGAACACCGCCGCTATTACAGCGACGTGCTGTGATTCCGTGACAAGAAGCGCGGCGCGCGCCAACAGGACGTGATGCACGACGATCCACCAGCCGCTCATATCCTGTCCTTTGCGCAGGGGCTAGAGGGCGGCGGGGTGGAGCGCGCACTGCTGCGGCTGGCCGGCGAATGGTCGCGCGCCGGCCGACGGGTGACCATCGTGGTCGGCAGCGACGAAGGACCGCTGTCCTCCGAGTGGCCGGCGCGTGTATCGCCCGTCGTGACCGCTTCATCACGTTACGGCTCGTTGTTGCGCGCATTGCCCGGAATCGTGTCGCGAGAGCGGCCGGACGTGCTTTTTTGCCCGGGCAATCATTACACCGGCATCGCCGCGTGGACGCGGCTGCGGCTCGGCCGGGCGTGCCCGCCGATCATCGCCAAGATGTCGAACGCGCCGTCGCGCGGCGATCATGGCCCAATCATCGCTGCGGCACACCGGCTGTGGCTCGCGGGTCATTCGCTTTTCCTTGATCATCTGGTGGCGATGACCGATGCCACCGGGGTTGAGGCGGCGACGGCGACGCGGATGGCCGGCCGGACCAGCGTCATCGCCAATCCTCCGGCCCGACCATTGCCGGATGCCGTCCATCCTCCTCTGCCGGATGGCCGGTTCATCCTCGGCGTGGGCAGGCTGGTCGCGCAGAAACGCTGGGACCGGCTGATCGCCGCGCTGCCCCGGCTCGCCGACGACAGCGTCCAGCTGGTCCTGCTGGGCGACGGCCCTTTGCGGCTGACCCTGCTGGCCCAGGCCGCGGCGCTCGGCGTCGGGCACCGGGTCCACCTGCCCGGTCACGCCGCCGACCCGCTGCCGTCGATGGCGCGTGCATCCCTTGTTGCTTTACCATCCGAATTTGAGGGCGTTCCGGGCGTGCTACGCGAAGCACTGTCAGTGGGTACACCGGTCGTGGCGACCGACGCGAGTTCCGCGATCGCAGAAATTGTCTCCAGCGCGGCACTGGGATCTATCGTGGCACGAAACGACCGTGACGCACTTGTCGCCGCACTCAATCGCTGGCTGGCGCCTGACGCAGTTCGTCCGGTCGCCGTTCCGCCGCCGGGTATCGACTCGGCGCAGCGCTATCTGGCCCGGTTCGACCAGATCGTCAGTTCTGGTCCTCCGCGATTTCGCCCTCGCGCTCCGAAGACCGCTCCAGCGCGACCTTGATCATGGCAGTCATCGGATCGGCCAGCGCCAGCCCCAGGATGCCGAACAACGCACTTGCCAGGATCTGCATGCTCAGCGTTAGCGCTGGTGGCAGGTCGACCGTGCGCTTGGCGACGATCGGCACAACGACATAACCGTCGAACGTCTGGACGACCAGATAGGTCGCCAGCGCCCATAATCCCGTCTGCGTCCCCGCGCTGAACCCTACCGCGACCATCAGCAGACCCGTCGCGAACGCGCCGATATTGGGAATGAAGGCGAGGACACCCGCGATGATCCCGAGCAGCATCGCCATCGGCACGCCGCCGATGGCCAGCGCGATCCAGGTCAGCACCCCCTCGAACGCCATGCCGAGCAGGCGGCCCGCCAGCAGGCGGCGCAGCGTCTTGCCCATCCGCTCCATCAGGATCGCCGACTCCGGCCGCGCGTCGGTCGGGACCAGCCATTGCAGCCCCCGGTCGTAAAGGCGCGGGTCGATCGCCACGAACAGGCCGATGACCATGATCATGAAAAGGCTGGTCACCGCGCCAGCTGCCGTTCCAACCCATGAAGTCAGCTTTCCGACGGAGCCCATCGCCTGGCGCATCATGCCTCCAAGGTCCGACGCGCCGGGCATCACACCCATGCCCGCCAACCATCCCATGACGCGCTGCGACTGTACTTCCAGCGTCGCCTGCAACTGGCCGAACTGTTGCGCGATCTGCATGCCGGTCAAATAGAAGGTGCCGAGCAGGAAGATGACGAATGCCAGCACGACGATCAGCAATCTCAGCCCGCGCCAGACCGGCAGGACACGCCCGAGCAAGCGTACGCCGCCGTCCAGCAGGGTTGCGAAGACCAGCCCGCCAAAAATCAGCAGCAATGGTTGCGCGAGAATGACGACCAGTGCGATCGCCGAGGCAAGGCCAAGCCAGATTGCCGCTCGCTTCAGTTCGCGACGTACGATCGGATCGCGCATCTCATTTGGGCTCGGCTGCGTGATCTTTACCGGCGCCCGGGGTCGCGTCACCGGCCGGCAGCCGCCGGGTGCAGCGACGCGCCGGTACGCCCCGGGCGGAGCGTATGGACCCAGGTCAGCGGGTTGAGCGTCGCGTTGCCGTCGAGGCTGAACGTGATGAACTCAGCGCGTCCGCCCAGATTCTCCCAAGGCACGGGGCCTCCCAGTCCGTTATCAGACAGGCGGAACCGGCTGTCCGCCGACCGATCACGGTTATCGCCCATCAGGAAGACGTGGCCTGCCGGGATCGTGACCGGCCCGTAATTGTCGCCGGGGCTGGGGCCGAGCTCGACGGTGTCGTAGCGCCGCCCGTTCGGAAGCGTCTCGGTGATGATTGGCAGGCGGCAGACCGCGCGGCCGTCCGCGAGCGCCTCGCGCGCGCCGGGGTAATCGAACTCGCTGCACGGCGAATTGGCGTCGATGGGGATCAGCGTGTCGTGCAGGCGACCGCGCTTCACCGGCTTGCCGTTCAGGATGACGATGCCGCGACGGACCTGCAGCCGGTCGCCGGGCAGCCCGATAACCCGTTTGATATAGTCATTGCTGGTACCCGGCGGCGTCACAATCGCCACATCGCCGCGCGTCGGCACTTTGCCCCACACACGCCCCTGCATGAACGGCAGAGATACGCTCCAGCTGTCCTCCGGCTCGCGCAGCACCAAACTTTTGAAAATCGCGGCCGGGTCGGGAATCGTCGGTGAGACGAAGGACCAGCCATAGGCGAATTTGGATACGACCAGCCGGTCACCGACGCGCAGCCCCGGGAGCATCGATTCGGACGGGATATAGAATGGCTTGGCGATGAAGCTGTGGAAGCCAAGCACGATCAGGATCAGCCAGAAGATACTCTTGATCTCGCCCCACAAATCCGTGCTACGCCTTCGCGGTTGAGACTTGCCCCCGACCCCGCCCTTGAGCGGCGTTGCGGCCGTGGTGTCATGCTTTGCCACTCCGTCACCCGTATCGTTCACGCGTCAGTCCTTAACCGCTTCGATCACGACGAAAGCCTGTGCCCAAGGATGGTCGTCGGTCATCGTCAGATGTACGTGCGCCGCGTGGCCTTCGGGGGTGATGGCGTCAAGCCTTGCCTTCGCGCCGCCGGTCAACGCCAGTGTCGGCGCGCCACTGGCCATATTCACAACGCCGATGTCGCGCATGAAGACGCCACGCCGAAAACCCGTGCCGACTGCCTTTGAGAAGGCTTCCTTGGCGGCGAACCGCTTGGCCAGCGTCCCGGCCTTGGTAAAGGGCCGTCGATCGCCCTTTGCGCGCTCGATATCGGTGAAGACCCGCGCCTCAAATCTGGCACCGAACCGGTCGAGCGATGACTGGATTCGGTCGATGTTGCACAGATCCGAACCTAGCCCGACGATCACCGGGCCGCATCCATCGTCGCGCGCATGTCCCGCACCGCCTGTTTCATCCCGACAAACAGCGCGTCACCGATCATCGCATGGCCGATGTTGAGCTCGCGAATCTGCGGGATCGCCGCGATCGGTGCGACGTTATCCAGCGTCAGGCCGTGCCCGGCATGAACCTCGATCCCGTTCTTCGCCGCTAGCGCCGCCGCATCGCTCAGCCGCCGCAATTCTTCCGGCCTAGCGTCCCCTGCCAATTCGGCGTAGCGGCCGGTATGCAGTTCAATGACAGGCGAGGCGAGGCGCATCGCCGCCTCGATCTGACGCGCATCGGGCTCGATGAACAGCGACACCCGCACCCCCGCATCGCTCAGAGCGCGGACAATCGGGGCCAGGCGTTTCTGAAGACCAGCCGCATCCAGTCCGCCCTCGGTTGTGATCTCCGCGCGTTTCTCAGGCACGATACATACCGCGTGAGGACGATGGCTGAGCGCGATCGCCACCATCTCTTCGGTCGCCGCCATTTCAAGATTGAGCGGGATCGGCAACTCGGCCATCAACCGCATCACGTCATCGTCGCGGATGTGCCGCCGATCCTCACGCAGATGCGCGGTGATGCCGTCGGCCCCGGCCGCCGCCGCCATCAGCGCTGCGCGAACCGGATCAGGATAGGTGACCCCACGCGCGTTGCGGACAGTGGCGACATGATCGATGTTGACGCCCAGGCGTAGCGGCTGACTCATGCCGCCCGACTGCCCGGCTTGATCGCCGGCAATGCCGCCAGCTCGGGCGGAACGGTGTCAGGAGTGTAGGATGGCACCTCAAGGCGGATCAGCGAATGAAAGGGTACGCCGAGATTCACCTGACCGTTTGAGCGATCGACCAGCGCGGCAGCGCAGAGCGTCTCGCCGCCCTCGCGCGCGATCGCGGCAATCGCCTCGCATGACGACAGCCCGGTGGTCACGACGTCCTCCATCATCAGCACCTGCGTCCCAGGCTCCAGCCGGAACCCGCGGCGAAGGCCGAACATGCCGTCAGGGCGTTCGAGGAACATCGCATCGACCCCCAGCACGCGGGCCATTTCATGGCCGGCAACAATGCCGCCCATCGCTGGCGAGACGACAGCGCGAATGCGCGCGCGCAAATCGGCGGGAATGCGATCGACCAGCGCCGCCGCCAGCCGCGCGCCGCGCGCCGGATCCATCAAAACCCGCGCGCATTGCAGATAACGGGGACTGCGCAACCCAGATGACAGGATAAAATGCCCCTCCAGCAATGCATCGGCGGCGCGAAATTCGGACAGGACCTCCTCATCGGTCATCGCGGTCCCCTCTTGGTCATCAGGCTTTTCGGTCGGGCGGGCTTGTCGAACAAGCGGTGATCGTGTCGCAATTAGTCGCCGGGATAACGTCGCGCAACGCTCAGACACTGTTTGAGGGCAGGGCCGCGGCCTTTTTCATCTGCGAACCGCTTGAGGAGCCTTTGTTCCCGGCGTATAGGCGACGTCCGAATGAGGCGATGGGTGCTCGCGTCGACGCCAAACCGGCGTGCGCGCAGGCGATAACGGGGTAACAACGGGTGATGCTCAAACTGGCTGATCTGGCCTGCAGACGGGGATGGAGGCAGGAATTGGCCGGTGCCATGATGGCGATCGGCCTGACACTCGGTGCTGTCGGCGTCGCGTTGCCGGCGGCCGCGCAACAGGCGGCGTCTGCGCCCGGCAATGTGCAGGATACCGCCCCGACTAGCGCCGGAGCGCCGGAGACAGCCGCCCCCGCGTCTCCCCTGCTCGCGATGGACGGGGCTCCGGCGATGACCGCGACGGCCGGTATCGGCCAGCCGACCGACGGTGTCTTCGGGATCCAGCCGCAGGTGACCAATAATGGTCGGTTCGCGCACTGGATGCACAACACCATCCTGTTCCCGGTCATCACGATCATCTCGCTGTTCGTGCTGGGCCTGCTGGTCTGGGTCGTGCTGCGCTATCGCCGGTCCGCCAACCCCATCCCGTCGCGCACATCGCACAATACAGCGATCGAGATCGCGTGGACATTGTTGCCCGTGATCATCCTGGTGCTGATCGCGGTGCCGTCGATCGGACTGCTGCAAGCGCAGTACAAGCCGGCACCGGCCGGCGCGATCACGCTGAAGGCGATCGGCAATCAATGGTATTGGACCTACCAATATCCCGACAATGGCGGGTTTGAGCTTACCGCCAACATGCTGAAGGAAAAGGATCAGGTTTCACCCGGAGAGCGGGCGCGCACCGATGCCGACGGACCCCGCCTGCTGGCCACCGACAACCGGGTCGTGTTGCCGGTCGGCGTGCCGATCCGCCTGATCACGACGGCCAATGACGTCATCCATAGCTGGGCGATGCCGGCGTTCTGGATCAAGCTGGACGCGATCCCCGGCCGTTTGAACGAGACCAGCTTCACGATTGAGCGGCCCGGCGTTTATTTCGGCCAGTGTTCGGAATTGTGCGGCGCGCGTCACGGCTTCATGCCGATCGCGGTGGAAGCGGTTCCCAAAACACAGTTCGCGGCATGGGTCCGCGCCAAGGGGGGCACCATGCCGGGCGATGTGAAGCCGTCCGACAAGGTCATCCCGCAACCGGGTGCCGATACCAACGATGCGACATCGGTAGATGGCACGTCTATTCCCAATCCGGGGGGCAACACGCCTGCCGTCACCGCTCCCGTGATCACTCAGGGGGCCACCGGCAATCCGGCCGGCCCCGGCAACGCTGGAACCTGATTCGATGACCGACACTGCCCTCAATCCCGGCGCCTTCTCCAGCGCGTTCGTTGCGCATGACGATCGCGCACATGACCATCACGGAGATACCGATCACAAACCCGGTTTCTTCGAGCGATGGTTCATGTCGACGAACCACAAGGATATTGGCACACTCTATCTGATCTTCGCGATCGTGGCCGGTATCATCGGTGGCGCGATTTCAGGATTGATGCGCGCCGAACTGGCGCAGCCGGGCATTCAGTATCTGGGCGCCTGGGCGAGCATGTTGCATGGCGGTCCGCAGAGCCTGGATCAGAGCCTGCACCTGTGGAATGTGCTGATCACAGCGCATGGCTTGATCATGGTGTTCTTCATGGTGATGCCGGCGATGATCGGCGGGTTCGGCAACTGGTTCGTGCCGATCATGATCGGTGCGCCCGACATGGCGTTCCCGCGGATGAACAACGTGTCGTTCTGGCTGCTGATACCGGCCTTTACGCTGTTGCTGGCCAGCCCGTTCTTCGGTGGCGCCGGCAATGGCTGGACGCTGTATGCGCCGCTCTCCACCTATGGCGAGCCTGGGCCGTCGACCGACATGGCGATCTTGGCGCTGCATCTGGCCGGTGCGTCATCGATCCTTGGCGCAATCAACTTCATCACCACCATCTTCAACATGCGCGCGCCGGGCATGACACTGCACAAGATGCCGCTATTCGTCTGGTCGGTTCTGGTCACCGCTTTCCTGTTGCTGCTGGCATTGCCGGTGCTGGCGGCGGCAATCACGATGGTGCTGACCGACCGCAACTTCGGCACCACCTTCTTCGATCCGGCCGGTGGCGGTGACCCGGTGCTGTACCAGCATCTGTTCTGGTTCTTCGGTCATCCCGAAGTGTACATCATGATCCTGCCGGGCTTCGGCATCGTCAGCCAGATCATCGCGACCTTCAGCAGGAAGCCGGTCTTCGGCTATCTCGGCATGGCCTATGCCATGGTGGCGATCGGCGTCGTCGGGTTCGTGGTATGGGCGCACCATATGTTCACGACGGGTCTCAGCGTGAATACAAAGATGTATTTCACCGCCGCGACGATGGTGATCGCGGTGCCGACGGGCATCAAGATCTTTTCCTGGATCGCGACGATGTGGGGCGGATCGCTGTCTTTCAAGACGCCGATGGTATGGGCGATCGGCTTCATCTTCATGTTCACCGTCGGCGGCGTGACCGGAGTCGTGCTCGCTAATGGCGGTATCGACGATTATATGCAGGACACTTATTACGTCGTTGCGCACTTCCACTATGTGCTGTCCCTCGGCGCTGTGTTTTCGCTATTCGCGGGCTTTTACTACTGGTTCCCGAAAATGTCGGGACGGATGTACAACGAGCTACTGGGGCAACTGCATTTCTGGGTGTTCTTCGTTGGCGTGAACGTAATGTTCTTCCCGATGCATTTCCTGGGCTTGCAGGGGATGCCGCGCCGTATTCCTGATTATACCGAGCAGTTCGCGACATGGAACCATGTGGCCTCGATCGGCTACATGATCATGGCCGGATCGATGGCGATCTTCTTCGTCAACCTGATCTGGTCGATGCTGGCAGGACCAAAGGCGACGGACAATCCGTGGGGAGAGGGTGCGACGACGCTGGAGTGGACGCTGTCCAGCCCACCGCCCTATCACCAGTTTGAGACATTGCCCGTCGTCGACTGATTCATCCGCACCCCGGCGAAACCGTCGGGGTGCCTGCGTCATCGACATTCTTTGGACGGCGCATTTCTTTAGGCGTCGCAAGGCCCTATAGGTCGGCTGTTACATGACCCCCGCCATCCCCCTTCTGCCGCCGGCCGACTGGCGTGATTTCCTGGCGCTGACGAAGCCTCGGGTGATGACGCTGGTCGTCTTTACCGGGTTGTGCGGGATGCTGGCGGCGCCGGTCGCGATCAATCCCGTGATCGGCTTCACCGCGATCCTGTGTATCGCGTTGGGTGCCGGGGCCGCGGGCGCGCTCAACCAATGGTATGAGGCGGACATCGATGCGATCATGCGTCGCACGGCGAAGCGACCGTTGCCGGCGGGGCGGATGGAGCGTCAATCGGCACTGCACTTCGGGGTCGGGCTCGCCGCATTCTCGGTGATCCTGATGGGACTGGCGGTCAATATTGCGGCGGCGGCGATCCTGGTCGTGTCGATCCTGTTCTATGTGCTGGTCTACACCGTTTGGCTGAAGCGTCGCACGCCACAGAACATCGTGATCGGCGGCGCGGCGGGGGCCTTTCCACCACTGATCGGCTGGGCTGCGGCAACGGGTGACGTCGCATTGCTGCCGCTGATGCTGTTCGCGCTGGTGTTCTTGTGGACGCCACCGCATTTCTGGGCGTTGTCGCTGTTCGTTGAGACTGATTACGCCAATGCCGGGGTGCCGATGTTGCCGGTGGTGGCGGGCGAGGCGGTGACGCGCCATCAGATCGGGCTTTATACCATCGCGATGGCGACAGTGGCTGTGCTCCCATGGCCATTGGGGCTGACGGGGGCGGTTTACGGGGCAGTCGCGGTGGCGACGACCGGCTTGTTCGCCTGGCTCGCCTGGCGCGTCACGATGCGCACGACGCAGCCCGAAGACCTGATGCTGCCGGAGAAGAAGCTGTTCAAATACTCAATCCTGTATCTTTTCATCATCTTCGGCGCGCTGGTCGTCGATCGGTGGATCGCGTGACGCCCGAGGAACAGGATCTGATCCGCCGGCGGCAGCGCAGTCGATCGATCGTGCTGGGGCTGCTACTGGGAGCGCTGGTACTGTTGGTCTTTGCGATCACGATCACCAAGATCCGCGAGGGGATACCGACATGAAGATGGAGCGCACCACGCGTACCGCGTTGCTGGCGACGCTGATGATCTGCGCCTCGACCGGCCTCGCCTGGGCCAGCGTGCCACTATACCGCTTGTTCTGTCAGGCGACGGGATTGAACGGCACCACGAATCGCGGGACGCAGGCGCCGGGAACGAACGGGCATCAGGTGCGCATTGATTTCGACGCCAATGTCAGCCCCAAGCTCTCGTGGCAGTTCACGCCGGAGAACAAGTCTGACACAGTCGATGTCGGCGCGCGTGACATGGCGTTCTTCAATGCGACCAACATGAGCAATCACCCGATCACGGGCACCGCGACCTACAACGTCACGCCGGCACAGGCGGGCAAATACTTCACCAAGATCCAGTGTTTCTGCTTTACACAACAGACGCTGAAACCCGGTGAGACCGCGCGGATGCCGGTGATCTTTTACGTCGACCCGAAACTGTCGACCGACCCTGATACAGCGGACGTGCAGACGATTACGCTCAGTTACACATTTTACCCTGTGGATTCCGCGAAAGCCGCGGGCTAGGGTAGCATTACTCAGGGAATATGGGGCATCATGGCTGGCGCGAAGAACCACGATTATCACATCCTGCCGCCCAGCATCTGGCCGTTGTTCGGGTCGATGTCGGCGCTGGTGATGGCAGCGGGCGGGATCATGTGGATGCACGGCGGGCATATGTCAGCCGAGCGTGCGAACGGTGGCGGCTGGATCTTCTTCGCCGGGCTGGCGGGTGTGCTGTTCACGATGTTCAGCTGGTGGGCCGACGTCATCCGAGAGGCGCATCACGGCGACCATACGCCGGTCGTGCAGTTGCACTTCCGCTATGGCATGATCCTGTTCATCGCCTCCGAAGTGATGTTCTTCGTCGGCTGGTTCTGGGCATTCTTCGATTTCTCGCTATTTCCGACTGCCATGACCGTCGTCGACGGCACCGTGGAGCGCGCAGCTGAAGGCGCAGCGTCGGTCGCCGCGCAGTGGCCGCCCAAGGGGCTGGAGGTCATTAACGCGTTCGAATTTCCGTTGCTCAATACGATCATCCTGCTGTTGTCTGGCACCACGGTCACTTGGGCGCATCACGCGCTGATCCATGACCAGCGCGGTGGCGAGAAGACGGGCGCATGGGGCCTGCTGGGCGTCGGCAACCGTGACGGCGTATTGAAGGGTCTGTGGCTGACGGTCGTCCTGGGCCTGATCTTCAGCTCGATTCAGGCATATGAGTATGCCCACGCGCCCTTCCCCTTCAAGGGGCTGAACTATGGCGCGGCGTTCTTCATGTCGACGGGCTTTCACGGCTTTCACGTGATGATCGGAACGATCTTCCTGCTGGTCTGCCTGATCCGTGCCTATCGCGGCGATTTTACGCCGCGTCAGCATTTCGGCTTCGAAGCGGCGGCCTGGTACTGGCACTTCGTCGATGTCGTGTGGCTGTTCCTGTTCGTCACCGTCTATGTCTGGGGCGGTTGGGGCGCACCCGTCCATACGGGGTGAGCGACACTGGCGGAGAGCCAGTGGAGCGTTGGCCGCTGGCATCGTCTCCGTCGATCGTCGACGTCGCCATCCGCTCGCTGTGCCCCCGCTGCGGGGCAAAGACCCTGTATGATGGTTGGATCAAGTTCGCATCGGTGTGTCCGAATTGCCGCTTGGACTTTACCCGCTTCAACGTCGGGGATGGCCCGGCCGCATTCCTGACGCTGATTCTGGGCACATTGGTCGTGGCGATGGCGATCATGCTGGAGTTGACGGTCCACCCCCCGCTATGGCTGCACATGCTGATCTGGATCCCCGTCACGCTGGCCGGTGTGGTGCTCAGCCTGCGCGCGGCAAAGGGTGCGTTGATGGCCGCCGAGTATCGCAACGCCGCGCGTGAGGGTCGATCACAATGAGGCGCGTGCCTATTGTCGCCACGACCGTCGTGGTGCTGGCGGTCGCGGCAATGATCGGTCTTGGCCTGTGGCAATTGCTCGACCGGCGACCGCAGAAGATCGCGTATCTCCAGCAACTGGCTGCTAACCCAGAACGACCAGTGATCGCCTTTCCTGATGCGCCTGACGATCGGCTTCTATTTCGCCGCGCTACCGGGTTCTGCCATCCGCCAGTCGCTATCCGCAAGGCCGGTGCCGGCACGCAGGGCTTTCGCGCGATCGTGACCTGCGCCCATGAGACGGGCGAACAAGCGATGACGGTTCAACTCGGGACATCGCATGACCCAAAGGCGGTGGTCGATTGGCCCGGTGGCCCGGTCTCCGGGTTCATCAGCCATGCGCCCGACTCGCGCCCGCTGATCGCCGGGCTATTCGACCATCGGCCCCGACAGTTGATGCTGACTCTGGACCATTCCGTCGCCGGACTGTCGGCAAATGGCGAACCCGATATCTCGTCAGTTCCCAACAACCATCTGGCATATGCCGTGCAATGGTTCTTCTTCGCCACGGTCGCGACCGTCGTCTACGTGCTGGCGCTGAAGCGGCGTTGGCGGGACTGAAATAAGCGGTTTCCTGGGGACGTTCCGGGATGGCGGTGGGATGAACTTGGAGGTTGCTCACCGCATGCCATCATCAATACCGCTATATCACCTCGCCCGCCGCGCGGGCGCGTGCTTCGCGGGTGGCTTCGGCGGCGGGGACCAGACGATAAGCCATGATCGCCGCACCGATCGAGATCGGCGCCACCATCAGCAATGACAGAACGCCAGTCGAAAGACTGCCCGTCAGTGTCGACACCCGCCCGGCCAGATACGGCCCCAGCGCAAGTCCCAACAATGTCGTGCCGATGAAAAATGTCGCGGTCGCGGTCCCACGCATCCGTGGCAGCACCAGATCCTGCATCGTCGCGGCCGACGCGCCCAGCGCCGTGCTGGCGCTGACCGATGCCAGGAACAGCATCGGGTAGAACAACGCCGTACTACCGGCGGTAAAGCCCAGGACCACGAACGGGATCGGAACGACCGCGCCAAAGATCACGACGATCAGCCGCCCCGCCGGGTTGCCGCGTCGCAACCGGTCCGCCACAATACCGCCGACTGTCACGCCAATGAACCCGGCCGACGCGCCGATACCGCCGATGAACAGCCCGGCGGTCAGCGGCGATGCCCCCAGTTCGCGCAGCACGAACGGCGCCGACCAGAAGCTGACCGCATAAGCCGTGAAGGCGTTCAGACCATATGCAACGACCGTCAGGACGAACGCGGGGGTCGCGACGATCAGCGCGAAGGTCGCCGGGTCACGTCGTCTGAGCGCGCTGGCCCAGGAAAAAACCGCGTAGACGCCGATGCCGATCGCGATCCACTGCGCCCACGGCTCACCGGCCGCATGCAGCCCGACCACGCAGAGAATCACGACCGCCAGCGCCAGCAGGTTGACGCCCAGTGCGCGCCGGCCGTGGCGCGCCGCACCGATCAACGTCAGCGGCGGCAGAATCGTCACGAGTTCTGACAGAAAAGCCGAAAACGGGGCGCGATGTGCCGCCGGCTCGGGCAGCCCCTCGATCGCGCCGCGTACGGGCTCTCGCAGGGTCGACACCCATGCGGCGAGCAGCAGTCCCGGCAATCCGACGATCAGGAACGCCGCCTGCCATCCATGCAGCCCCAGCGGGCCGCCCAGCGGATAGGCCGCATTCCAGCGCTGCACGACAAGCCCGCCAATCCCCAGCGACAACCCGCCACCAAGATACAGCCCTGACGAATAGATGGCGAGCGCGGTCGCGCGCAGCCGCTTGGGGAACCAGTCGGAAATCAGCGAATAGGCCGATGGACTTGCGGTCGCCTCTCCCACGCCGACGCCGATCCGTGCCGCCGCCAATTGTCCGCCCGTGCTGGATAGTCCCGAAAGCGCAGTCATCGTCGACCACAGCCCCAGCCCCAGCGTCATAAGCCGCACCCGCCGCCAATTATCCGCCAACCGACCAAGCGGAATCCCGAACAGCGCATAGAACACGCCGAATGCGGTCCCGTACAGGAACCCCAGATCCTCATCGCGCAGCCCCAAATCGCGCTTGATGTCCTCAGCCAGGATCGAGATGATCTGACGGTCAACAAAATTCAGGATGTAGACCAGAAACAGGATCGACAGGACGTACCAGGAGTAGCGCGACGCGCGCTGCTCTGACGCGCCGTCGCTAACGTTGCCGGCCATACACGCTGCTCCTCCCCCGCGGTTTGGCTCAGGGTAACAGAGCCGGGCGCGGCGATGAAGTGCTTTCGGGTCTGACTATCGGGTCTGCGAGGCGCGCCGCGCTGCTCCCTCCTCCAGCCGCTCCAGCAGCTTATCGATGGAGGCGGACTGCTCCGTTTCGTGCCGCGTCGGGCGGCGGCGCACGACCGGGATAGGATCGACCATTTCCGCCTCCTGGACCGGTACGCGGGCTACGGCCGGGGCAGGGTTCAGTATCGGCTCATTTCGATTCACCGGCAGCTCTGCCGCCACCGTGCTTTGAGCATGCCGCGGCGTGATTGGCCTGCTCACCTCCATCAGCGGAACGCCCAGATCCGCAGCCGACATCGGCCTGCGCGGCGGTGCGTCGGGATGGGCATCCGCACGGCGCACGGAAGGCTCGCCGGCGTGGCGCGGCGCAATCATGCCGCCCTCTCCAAACACCAGATACAGCGCCGACCAGACGATCATTGCGATGACCACGCCGCCTCCCGCGCCCAGCAACAGCCGCGCCGTCATGCCCAGCGGCGGGGCGGCGGCGGGGATCAGCGCTGCGACACCGCCGGTCAGCACAAAGCCATCCAGCATATCGGACGGCAACAGTGTAACGGCGACGGCGACGGCTCCACCGGTCAGCAAAGCCGCAATCGGCGGTATCAGTTTCAGATGGGCTGACGTGAACGCGACCATGATCTGTCCTTCTGCGCGGTCTCGACCAACCGCCTGTAAACCGGGTCGTATCTTGAAATGTTCAACGACCAGTTACGCTCGGCCGCAACGAACGATCGTGCGCGTTCGCGCATGCACGGCCAATGCTGTCGATCGTTGAACAATGCCGACAGGGCGGCAGCGATGGCCGCCGGGTCGTCGGCGCCGAACAATGTTCCCGTCTCGCCACTCTCGATGAGTTCGCGGTGCCCGCCGACATCGGATGCCGCTACCAGCCGCCCTTGCGCCATCGCCTCCAGCGGCTTGAGCGGCGTCACCAGATCCGTCAGGCGCATACGCTTGCGCGGATACGCCAGCACGTCGATCAGCCCGTAATAACGCTCCACCTCGTCATGCGGTACGCGACCGATGAAGCGGATCGCTCCGGCCAATGGTGACGCGGTTGCCTGTTCGCGCAGTGACCCCTCCATTGGGCCTCCGCCGACCAGCAGCAGCCTGGCCCTGGGGCGCGCCGCGATCAGCGCGGGCATCGCCGCGATCAGGTCGTCGAGTCCTTCATAATCATAAAAGCTGCCGATGAAGCCGACGATGTCGCCATCCGTCAGCCCCAACTTGATGGCCAGCGCCTGATCGCGCGGAGGCGGATTGCCGAACAGCGTCAGGTCGACACCGTTCGGCGAGACGATAATTTTTCCCGGATTGATGCCCCGCCCGACCAGATCGTCGCGCAACCCCTGACAGATCACGGCGACCGCACCGGCACGGCGTACGACCCAGGTCTCCAGCGCGCGCGTTGCACGGTATCGCCATGATCGCTCGCTCCCCGTTCCATTGCCGACGGCCGCATCCTCCCAGAAGGCACGAATTTCATAGACCAGCGGCAGATGGCGGCGTCGCGCGACGACCATCGCCGCCATCGCACCCAGCACCGGCGAATGCGCGTGCAGCACGTCCGGCCGGAACGCCTTCACCGCCCCGACGATGCCGCGGGCAAAACTTGCCAGGCCAGCTGCCTCGCCGATCAGGCCGGGCCGCGCTGCAAACGGCGTGCGGTAGAAGGTCAGTCCGTCGACCTGCGCCCGGTCATTGCCCGCCACCTGATCGCCATCCGATACCTGACCGCCATCCAATGCCTGATCGCCATCCAATGCTTGCCGCGGCCCGGTTACGCCGGCCACGACGTGCCCGCTTGCCTCCTGCGCCTTCAGGATCGCGCGCGTGCGAAAACTGTACCCGCTTTGCAGCGGCAGGCTATGATCGAGAACATGGAGGATGCGCATCGCCAATTTCCTGCCATCGGGGCGCTTAACGGCGCGTCAACCGCGACCGGCTACCGCGTGTCTGTAATCATGCTTATGACCCCGGCGACGCCATGATCGACAATTTCGCGCTCCTTGTCACCCATGCGCTGATGCTCATTACGGCCTGGCGCCTTCTAAAACGTCCCGATCTGGATCATGAGGGACAAAAGGGCGCGCGCCGCTGGCATCGGCGAGGTCGCGATATCGCTCGGGACCAGCCTCGCGATGCGTGATCTCGCCTTTATCGGCTTCCTGCTGGCGATCTTCGGTATGGGATTTCGCCGTCCGTTCATTCTTGTGCTGACCTATGTCTATATCGACATCGTCGCGCCGCAGCGTCTGACCTATCTGCTGCTCAACGCCGTACCGATTTCACTGATCGCCGTGGCGCTGGCGGTGGGCGGCTGGATGGTCGCGGATGACAAGCGCGGGATGCGCATTGCGCCCCGGCAAATCCTGATCCTTCTCTTGATGCTCTATTGCTGGGTGACGACGCGCGGGGCGGATTTTCCCGTCGACGCGCTCAACAAATGGGACTGGGTCTGGAAGGCGCTGGTCTTTGCCGCATTCCTGCCGCTGACGCTTCGGACCCGGCTTCGCATCGAGGCGCTGTTGCTGTTCATGATCCTGTCGGCGGCCACCATCATCATTGTCGGCGGTATCAAGACGATCGCGACGCATGGCGGCGGCTATGGTGAGTTGAACCTGATGGTGGACAATAATAGCGGCCTTTACGAAGGCAGCACGATCTCGACCGTCGCCATTGCGGTCATCCCGATCATCTTCTGGCTGATACGCCACGGCACGATCTTCCCGCCCGATCGGCGCGTGACGCTGTTCGGCCTCGCGCTCGTCTTTGCCTGCCTGCTGATTCCGGTTGGCACATCAACGCGCACCGGTCTGCTATGCGTCGTCCTGCTGGCACTGCTATCGCTGCGGACGGTCAGGAAAAAGGGCCGCTACATCGTCGCGCTCGTCCTGCTATCAATGGCAGCCGTACCGTTTCTGCCCGCCAGCTTCACCGACCGGATGAACACGATCCAGACCTATGACCAGGACGCCTCCGCCTCGACGCGCCTCGCGGTGTGGAAATGGACGATCGACTACGCGCGTGAGCACCCGATGGGAGGCGGGTTCGACGCCTATCGCGGCAATTCCATTCGCTATGAATTGAAAACCAGGGACGGCGCGCAGGTCACCGACACGCTGGAGTTGGACAAGGCACGCGCCTATCACAGCGCGTATTTCGAGATGCTTGGGGAACAGGGCTATCCCGGACTTGTGCTCTGGCTTGCGATCAACGTCGTCGGAATCTTGCGGATGGAAATCCTGCGCCGCCGATACCGCGACCCGAACAACGATCAATCGTGGGCCGGCTCGCTCGCGGCGGCGCTTCAATCGGCGCATATCATCTATCTGCTAGGCGCGGCCTTTATCGCAATCGCGTTCCAGCCCTTTATCTACATGTTGATCGGCGCTCAGATCGGACTCGACACCTATCTGACTCGCCGCCTCAGCCGGCAAAATTTTCGACCGTTCCGCCCGGTTGCCGCATGAACGGCATCGTCGAGAAACACCCTGAGTTGCGCGCGTTGACCGGTGCGCGCGGCATCGCAGCATGGTTCGTCGTTCTCTATCACATCCGCGGCGCGATCGCCGGGTTGCCACCATTTACGCTCGCCATATTTGCCAAGGGCTATCTGGCGGTCGATTTCTTCTTCCTGCTATCGGGCTTTGTTATCTGGCTGACCTGGCATGATCGATTGCGGCGGCGCGGCACGCTCGCGTTTCTGCGCAAACGTATTGCGCGCGTCTGGCCTTTGCATCTCGTCACGCTGGGATGCGGCGTTGCGCTTGGCATGCTGCTGCTGGTCACCGGTCGTGCCGATCCGATCGCCTTCCCCTTCGCCGAATTGCCGATCCACATTCTCCTGCTGCAGGAATGGGGACTGAGCGATCGGCTTTCCTGGAACGTCCCGGCCTGGTCAATCAGCGCGGAGGCTGCGGCCTATCTGCTATTTTCAATCCTCTTCAGCCGGCTGGATTGGCGTCGCTGGCCCGACACGGCGCTGGCCGCAATGGCTCTGGCGCTGCTCTTCGGCCTACATATCGGGATGCAGGGCGCAGCTTCTCTGGGTACGGATGTTCCGCGCTTCGGGGCGCTGCGCTGCATCGCGGAGTTTGGGGTCGGGACGATTATCGCGGCACTGTGGATACGCCGTCCCAACACATCGCACTGGCCTTGGCTGTCGGCATCGTCGGCACTGGTCGCCGTCTGGATAGCCGGGTTCAGCGAGACACTGCTGATACCCGCCGCGTTCGCTGCTTTGCTGATGGCGCTGGCGCTAAGCGCGAACCATAAGCGAAACCCGCTTGAATGGCGCGCGATCCATTATCTCGGGCGAATAAGCTACGCGACCTATCTGGGGCATTTCCTGCTCTGGCGCGTCTTCAAACTTGCATCGGTCAGCGACGCCAGTGCCGTACCACCGCTAGGCATTGCTGCCTATATGATCATCGTGCTGCTGTCATCGATGCTGCTCTACCATCTGGTCGAGCTACCCGCGCAACACTGGCTGGCGCCCGGCAGATCCCGCTCTCCAAGCGGAGAACGGGAAGCCGGCCACATCAGTCGACCGGCTCGTCCGCCAGTTCCTCCGTCAATGCGGTCATCACCGCCTGGTTGAACTGCGGGATGTCGTCTGGCTTGCGGCTGGTGATCAGATTGCCGTCGACGACGACCGCCTCATCCACTACATCCGCGCCGGCATTATCGAGATCAGTCCTTACCGACGGCCAACTGGTCATGCGCCGACCATCGACAACATCGGCCTCGATCAGCAACCACGGTGCATGGCAGATCGCTGCGACGATCTTGTCGTCCTCCATGAATTCGGTGACGATCTCAACCGCACGGTCTTCCATACGCAACTTATCGGGATTGCCGACCCCACCCGGCAAGATCAGCGCGTCATAATCGTCGCTGTCGACCTCGTCGATCGTCATGTCCGGCTTAATGCTGTCACCGGGCTTGCCCATCTTCTCGCCCATGATCTCTTCGGTCTTGATCGACGCAAGCGTGACGGTCGCACCCGCATCCATCAACGCCTGCCGTGGTTTGAACAGTTCATCCTGCTCGAATCCATCGGTGGCGAGCATCAGGACACGGGCTTTGGACAGGTCGGGCATGCGAAATACTCCTCAGGGATGGATATCTCCCTACAACCCGCCACCCATCGCCCCCGTTCCGGAACGCATGACGACCCGAAGGCATTAATTATGATAGTCTCGCGACGCCATCGTGCACCGCCCTCCTTGCTCTCCCCGATCGAAAGCCCTGCCGACGCATGCCCAACAGCACCGCCCCCGCTTCTAACTCGACGGCTCCGATCATCGACACGGCTCAAGCCGGCAGCAAGCTCCACGGAATTACAGAAGCCAGCAGCCTGTGGCTGCATGCACATTGGCTGCAAATCCTGATCGCCAGCATCGTCGGCGCCGCCATTGTCTTCGCGCTGCATGGCGTGCGGCATCTGGGAGAGCGGTTATGCCGCCATGACCACGGAACCACCGGCTGGGGCTCGATCATCGGGCGGGCAATCATCAAGACGAACAATCTCTTCATGGTCATGCTCGCGGCAAAGCTGGTCATCCAGTATTCCGATGCTCCGACGCAGGTGAATGCGACGATCAACTTCCTGTGGACAGTGGCATCGGTGTTCCAGTTCGCCATCTGGGCACGCGAACTGATCCTGGGCGCAATCGTACACCGGACCAGCGCGGAGAATTATCAGGGAGAGGCACTGCTGAGCGCGATGGGCATCATCCGCCTGCTCGTCAGCTTCGCGCTGTTCGCCATCGCCTTCATCGTCGTCCTCGACAATCTGGGCGTGAACGTGACCGGGCTGGTCGCGGGCCTTGGCGTCGGCGGCATCGCGATCGGCCTGGCCGCCCAGGGAATCTTCGCAGATCTGTTCGCCGCACTGGCCATCATCTTCGACCGGCCCTTCCGGCGCGGCGACAGCATTAATTACGACGACACCGACGGCAGCATCGAAAGCATCGGACTGAAATCCACGCGCATCCGGGCCATCGGCGGTGAACAACGGATTATTTCCAACAAGAATCTGCTCGACAAGGAGATCACCAACCACACCCGTCGCATTCATCGCCGCGCGTCGCTCAAGGTCGGTGTCACCTACCAGACCAGCCCCGAGGACTGCCGCCGCATTCCCGACCTGTTCAGGGAAATCGTCGAGGCGAACGACCGTCAATTCGTCCGTTGTGGATTTACCGGCTTTGGCGACTCCAGCCTCGACTTCGAGCTGCTCTTCGATTCGGACGGTGCTGACTACGCTCAATTCTACGCCGGCCGCACCGCCATCGGCCTCGACATCCTCGAACGACTGAACGCACTTGGGATCGAGATCGCCTACCCGACCCAGACCACGTTCACCGCCGCCCCCGACGGGACGATGGTGCTGCCTTATCCGCAGGTCCAGCCGGTGAAGGTGGCGGCGGGCACCGCAGAATAGCCTTTTACTGACAGCGACAATCGGTTCTCAGATTCCTCCCTCATCCAGGCTGAGCAGCGTCGCGTTACCGCCGGCGCTGGTCGTGTCGACCGACACGACACGTTCGGCGCAGAAGCGGTACAGATAATGAGGGCCGCCGGCCTTGGGCCCGGTACCCGACAGACCTTCGCCGCCAAAGGGTTGTGACCCCACCACTGCGCCGATCATCGATCGGTTGATGTACAAATTACCGACCCGCGCCTGCGCCTCAACGATCTCGGCGGCGCGCGCGATCCGGCTATGCAGACCCATCGTCAGTCCGAAGCCCTTGGCGTTCACCCGCGCGACCGTCTCGGACAGTTCGCCCGCCTTCCAGGTCGCGACATGCAGCAGCGGCCCGAACCATTCCTGGCTCAGGTCCTCGATCGCGGCCAGCCGGATCAGCGTCGGCGGCACGAACAGGCCTTGCGCGGGCGCGTCCAGCGTCTTGATCCATTGCGACCGCATCCGGTCGCGATACGCCATCAACTTGTCATACGCCGCGCGGTCAATAACCGGCCCGACATCGGTGGCAGGATCGGCCGGATCACCCAGCCGCAGTGTCTCCATCGCCCCCGACAGCATCGATAGCATCGAACCGGCGACCTCCTCCTGCAACAACAACAGTCGAAGCGCCGAGCAACGCTGCCCCGCCGAGCGGAAGGATGAGGCGATGACATCGGCAACGACCTGTTCAGGCAGCGCGGTCGAATCCACTATCATCGCGTTGATCCCGCCCGTCTCCGCGATCAGCGGCACGATAGGACGCGCGTCGTCCTCGACCAGCGAGCGCGCGATCCGCTTGGCGGTTGCGGTCGATCCGGTAAACGCAACGCCCTGCACACGCGCATCGGCGGTCAGCGCGGCCCCGACCTCCGGCCCGCCGGTCACCAGGATCAGCGCGTCCTCAGGCACGCCCGCGCGGTGGGCCAGCGCGACTGCGGCCTCGGCGATGCGCGGCGTTTGCGATGCCGGCTTTGCGACCACGGTATTGCCGGTGACGAGGGCTGCCGCCGTCTGCCCAATGAAGATCGCGAGCGGGAAGTTCCACGGCGCAATCGTCGCCCAGACACCGCGCCCCTCGACATGCAGCATGTTGCGCTCGCCCGTCGGCCCCGGAAGCTCGCTGGGCTGCAACCGGGTACGCGCCTCAAGCGCATAGTAGCGGCAGAAATCCGCTGCCTCGCGTACCTCGCCGATCGCATCGGGAATGGTCTTAAACGCCTCCTGCACGCACAGCGCCATCAATTCATCGCGATGTTCCTCCAACAGATCGGCGAGATGGTCGAGCATCATCGCGCGACGATCAACCGGGGTCGCCGACCAGCCGGGAAAGGCGGCCTGCGCGTGGGTGATGGCCGAGCCGACCACACCCGCTCCCGCTCCTGTCGAGCCGGCCTTGAGCCGAGAATGCGAGGATACGGCAGCCGCCTTTATTGTCTGTTCCAGCACCGCTTGGTTGCTCAAATCCAGTCCCTCGCTGTTGCGGTGCCCCGGCGCAAAAAGATCGCGGGGAAGCAGGATACTCGGGTGGCGCGTGCCACCGACGGCGGCGATCTTCGCAACGGGATCGGCGAGAATCTGGTCCTCCCCCAGCCGCTCATCCGCCAGTTGATGGACAAAGCTGGAATTGGCGCCATTCTCCAACAATCGCCGGACCAAGTACGCCAGCAGGTCGCGGTGCCCGCCGACCGGCGCATAGACGCGGCAGTGATACCCGCGCTCGCGCACCAGCCGCTCGTACAGCCCATCCCCCATGCCGTGTAGGCGCTGGAACTCGGCGGTTCGATCATTGCCTGCCCAATGCATGATCGTCGCCACCGTCAGTGCGTTGTGACTGGCGAAGGCGGGGCGGATGTTGGGCGCCGCCAGCATGTCGCGCGCGACCGCCAGATAGGACACGTCGGTCGCCGCCTTGCGGGTGAAAAGCGGATAGTCGGACAGCCCCTCAACCTGGGTCCGTTTGATCTCGCTGTCCCAATAGGCACCCTTGACCAGGCGTACGTTCATCACCCGGCCCAGCCCGTTAGCCCAGGCCACGACCGCGGGCGCGCGCTTGCCATAGGCCTGAACCGCCATGCCGAACCCGTCCCAGCCCTTGAGCGCCGGCAGCGCCGCGACCGCGCCGATGATGTCGAGGCTCATCTCCAGCCGCTCGGACTCCTCGGCATCAACGGTCAACGCGATGCCCTTGCCCGCCGCCTGCACAGCCAGCGCCTCCAGCATGCCAGTCAGCGCGGGCACGCACTCGTCCCAGCGCGCAACCTCGTAGCGCGGGTGGAGCGCGGAAAGCTTGACCGAGATCGAATGGCCGGCGTCGGGATCGCGCCCGACCGCGTCAATCGCACCCTGATAGGACGCGAAATAACGTTCGGCATCGTCATAGGTCCGCGCCGCCTCACCCAGCATGTCGAAACTGGCGGTGAAGCCGGCGTGGTCGGGCCGCCGCATCCGCCGTATCGCCTCGTCGATGGTGCGTCCCATCACGAAGATCTCACCCATCATCTTCATCGCCGCGCCGACCGCCTGCCGCACGAATGGCTCACCCGCACGCGCGATCAGTCGGCGCAGCGGCCCTGCTTCGCCTTCGCCGACCAGCGCACGGCCGATTACCAGTCCCCAGGTCGCGGAATTGACCACTTTGGAATTGGACTGACCGGCGTGCGACCGCCAGTTCGCCTCACCCAGCTTGTCGGCGATCAGCAGGTCCGCCGTCTCCGCATCGGGCACGCGCAGGAACGCCTCGGCAAGACTGAGCAACGCCACGCCTTCCGACGAATTGAGCCGATATTCCTGCAGGAAACGGTTCACCCAGCCGGTGCTTTGCGCGCTGCGCAGATCTGCGAGCAGCCCGCCTGCGTGCGACAGCACACGCTGGCGCGAATCGGGATCAAGCGCCGCGCGTGCCAGCAATGGTTTTAGAACATCGGGTTCGCTCGCCCGGTAGAGTTGCTTCATGGCCTGGCGAGGGTCGGACGAGGGAGTGGCGATCATCTTCCAGCTTTCGGTCGGGTCGGGCTTGCGGCGCGTGGCTGCCAGCGCCTAGAGGATATCCGGGCGCTTAGCGCCAATCTGCATCCAGGGAAATCTGCATCCAGGGACATTAGGGGGGAAGAACAGGGCGGACATGACGAGCGCGATCACCCCGCAGGACATGGCCGGACGGATCGGAATGGAATCGATCTCTGACTGGGTCATGATCGATCAGGCGATGATCGACAAATTCGCCGACGCCACCGATGATCACCAATTCATTCATGTCGATCCGGTCAGGGCCGCGCAGAGCCCCTTTGGCGGCACGGTCGCTCATGGCTTCCTGACGCTGTCGTTGCTGCCGATGCTGGCGCAGCGCACCGACGCACCCGATATCGAGGGGCGCAGCATGGGCGTTAATTATGGCAGCAACCGGCTGCGTTTCCTGGCGCCAGTACGCTCGGGCAAGCGCGTGCGCGGCCGCTTCAAGCTGATGTCGTTCGACGAGAAACGCCCCGGCCAGTGGCAGCAAATCAACGAGGTCACCATCGAGATCGAGGGTGAGGACAAGCCCGCGCTGATCGCCGAATGGATCGGCCAGATTTTTACCTGAATCAACCAGCAACGGAGAAACATTCATGCGATCAGCCGTCATCGTCTCGACCGCCCGCACGCCCATCGGCCGTGCCTATCGCGGCGCGTTCAACAATTTGCCCTCCCCGACGCTTGCCAGCCATGCGATCAAGGCAGCCGTCGAGCGCGCGAAGATCGACGGCGGGGAGGTGCAGGACGTCGTCTTCGGCGCCGCGTTGCAGCAGGGACATCAGGCCGGCAACATCGCGCGAACCGCATTGCTGCGCGCGGGTCTGCCGACCAGCGTCGCAGGCATGTCGCTCGACCGTCAGTGCGCCAGCGGACTGATGGCGATCGCGACCGCGGCAAAGGAGGTCGTCATCGATCTGATGGACGTCGCGGTCGGTGGCGGCGTTGACTCGATCAGTCTGGTCCAGACGCCCAAAATGAATATCGCTCCCGACCCCGAACTGGTGAGTCAACATCACAATATTTACATGCCGATGCTACAGACAGCGGAAGTCGTTGCTACGCGCTATGGCATCAGCCGCGAGGCAATGGACGAATACAGCCTGAAATCCCAGCAACGAACCGCCGCCGCGCAGGCTGCTGGCAAGTTCGACGACGAGATCGTGCCGGTCACGGCAATGATGGCGATCGTGGACAAGGAAACGAAGGACGTCAGCCACAAGGAGGTAACGCTCACCAAAGACGAAGGGAACCGTCCCGATACGACGTTGGAGGGACTGAAGAATCTCGGGGCCGTCCTCCAAGCCGGAGCGATCACGGCGGGCAATGCCAGTCAATTATCGGACGGAGCATCAGCCAGCGTGTTGGTGGAGGAGAAAGTAGCTTCGCAAAAGGGCCTGACCCCACTCGGACGCTATGTCGGCATGGCGGTCGCAGGCACCGAGCCTGACGAGATGGGCATTGGCCCGGTCTTCGCGATCCCGAAACTCCTGGAACGCTTCGACCTCAAGATGGACGATATCGGCCTGTGGGAACTGAACGAGGCGTTCGCGGTGCAGGTCCTCTACTGCCGCGACAAGCTCGGCATTCCCGACGAGCTTTTGAACGTCAATGGCGGTTCGATTTCGATCGGCCACCCTTATGGCATGTCCGGCGCGCGCATGACCGGCCACGCGCTGATCGAGGGCAAGCGGCGCGGCGCGAAATATGTTGTGGTAACGATGTGCGTCGGTGGCGGCATGGGTGCGGCCGGGCTGTTCGAGGTGCTGTAACAGCAGGAGCGTTAACCGCTTTCCAACAACTACCGCTTAACCGTGATCATCACGAGGAACATTGCGTGGCTAGCGCCGCCAACTGCGGAATGTTCGTGCCTGGAGAGCATGATGGACAAGGGGCTGGTAGCCGATATCGGCCGCAACTCCGTACGGTTTGGGCTGGTGGATGCGGTCGCGTTTTCGAATCCGCATGACGTCTGCCGGTTCGGAACCAATGAACACACGACATTCACGAGCGCGCTGGTCAGTTATCTGCGCAAGGTCGGTTTGGAGGGCCAGCGCCTTCCGAGTGCGTTCGCGGTAGCGGGCGCGGTGCGTGGTGATGTGATAAACCTCACCGGCAGCAGGTGGTTCATTTCATTGTCGGGGATCGAAGCAGTATTGCGACAGCGTCCCCAGGCATTGAACGAATGCGCCGCGATCGCGCTGGCCCTGCCGATGCTGGAGGAAAACCGCTTTGTAGCTCTTCCCGGGGCTGCGCTGCGTTCGATGCGTCCGGAAGGGCGTTATCTTCTCGTTGTTCCAGGCACGGGACTGGGCGTTTCCGCACTAATACCAGGAAATGGCAGATCCATCCCGGTACAGAGCGAAGCGGCGCACATGAGTTTTGTGGCCGAAACGGCTGATGAACAGAGACTGATCGCTGCGTTTGCCAGAAAAGGCATCAGACCGACGAATGAAGCAGTCGTGTCCGCTCGTGGATTGATGGCCGCCCAAGCTCTTTTCTGCACGAATGATCATGTCGCCACGTCACCCGAGGAAGTGACGGCCGGTATGGATCGTGATGCTGTGTCAATCGCTGCCGCATCGTTGTTTGCCAGCGCATTGGCGCGCATTGCGCGCGACCTGGCGCTTGCCTTCGGCGCATGGGATGGTGTCTTCCTGGCGGGACCGATTGTCCATGCGATGCGACGTCGTCTGGCGGCACCCGATTTCCGGATAAGGTTTGAAGGCGATGGTCCTTTCCGAAGAGATCTGGCGCAAGTACCGCTCGCACTGGTCGAGCCAGGCGACTGGGAACTGGTAGGAGCCGCTGCGGCGCTGGCGGCTTGATCCGCAAGCTGGCGCAACCATAAGTTCGGCCTGTCGTTATCCTTCCGAACCAATTTAGGTAGGAGGAATAGCAATGCCGTCGAAGGACACACCGAGGGAAGTCGCTGAAAAGTTCCTGAGCAAGGTCGAGGACAGCCCGTTCATCATGCTGTCACTCATGGACGGGCAGCATGCCGAGCCGATGAACGTAAAGCTCGACGAGGATCAGCCGAATACATTGTTCGTATTTTCCGGACCCGACAACCGTGCGGCCAAAGGCGGCGAAGCGATGGCGCAGTTCGTTGGCAAGGGGCACGACTTCTTCGCCTGTCTTAAAGGTCAGGTTTCACAGGATCATGATCGGCCGACGATTGATAAGCTGTGGGACAAGCGGGTCGAGGCGTGGTTTCCCAATGGCAAGGCCGATGCAATCCTGCTGCGCTTCGATGTAGCCTCGGCGGAACTTTGGGAGACCGATGTATCGCTCAGCGGTCGGGTAAAAATGCTGTTTGGTGGCACCATCAAGCCCGAGGAATCAAGCAGTCACGCCAAGGTCGGCTCGATAGCGTGATTGAAATATTGTCGCTGCGGATGGGACTACCCATTCGCGGCGATCCATTCCTCGATAATGGGCGCGACGCTGTCCCGCCATTTCGAGCCATTGAAGATACCGTAATGGCCCGCGCCCTCAACCATAAAATATCGCTTGAGGTCGTCTTTTAGCCCGGTTGCCAACTTCAACGCAGCCTGCGTCTGACCAAGCCCGGAGATATCGTCGCGCTCGCCCTCGATCGCGAGCATCGCAACATCGGTGATCGCATCCAGATCGACCGGACGCCCCCGATGCATCATGGTCCCGTTCGGCAGCGCGTGGGTCTGAAACACCAGTTCGACCGTCTGCAGATAGAATTCAGCCGTCATGTCGCAAACGGATCGATATTCCTCATAGAAATCCTTGGTCAGATCGGCGCTGTCACCATCGCCCACAACCAGATGCTTGAACATCTCCCAATGGCTGATCATGTGATTGCCCAAATTCATCGACAGGAATCCTGCGAGCTGCAGGAAGCCCGGATATACTCGGCGTCCCGCGCCCGGATAGCTGGCCGGCACCGTCGCGATCGCGTTCTGTTCGAACCAGGCCCGCGGACGGCCCGTCGCAAGCGTGTTGACTGCCGTCGGTGCCTCTCTGGTGTCGATTGGACCGCCCATCAGCGTCAGCGTCCTCGGGCGGCAGGGATGCCTGTCGGCGCTCATCAGTGCAGTGGCGGCGAAACACGGTACCGAGGGCTGGCAGACCGCGAGCATGTGGCTGCCCGGACCCATCGCCTCCAAAAAGGCGATCAGATAGTCGATATAGTCGTCCAGATCGAAACGTCCGTCCGCCAGCGGCACCAGCTTTGCGTCATGCCAATCGGTGATATGAACAGCGGCGCTCGGCAGCATGCGCTCCACGGTTCCCCGCAGCAACGTGGCGTAATGACCGGACATCGGTGCGACTATCAACAGCTTTGGGCCGCCCTCCACCCCTTCACGTCGAAAGCGCTTCAGATCGCCGAACGGCTTGCGGACGACCACTTCCTCATTGACCGCGACCACGCGTCCGTCGACGAGAGTGCTGTCCAGGCTAAAGGCGGGCTTGCCGCGCGGCGCGGATGCGTGCGCAAATACCTCCAGTGCCGATCCCACGACCGATCCGCCACTCATATAGGCAAAGGGATTTGCTGCGTTCTGAAGCAGTCCGGCGCCGAAGCTGGCCATCGCACTGGCGCCCGACATCATCGAGCGCTGCATCTCATAGGCATCGTAGAGCATGGTCGTCCTTTGCCCCCAGATAGGGTACCAATCCCCTAACGCAAAGCGACACCATGACAATCGCCCCGGGCAAGCCGCACGCGTCCGCTTGTCGTTGAGTGAGGCCGGCACCCCTGCTAGGCGCAGCGGTCATGCCCAAGCGTCCGACCGCCGCCGACCAGGCCCCGCCCGCTCGCCGCAAGCTAAGCAGCCTGTCGATCGTATGGCAATTCGCATCGCGTTATCCAGGGCAGCTCGCCATCGCCATCGCGGCGCTGATCACGACGTCGGCGACGACGCTGTACATCCCGTGGCGCTTCAAATCGGTGATCGACCGTGGCTTTGGCAACGGCGCGGACATGACGCATATCAACCGCGTCTTCTATGGCCTGTTCGCGATTGTCGTCCTGCTGGCACTGGCAACGGCGGTGCGCTTTTATTTCGTCTCCTGGCTCGGCGAGCGCACGGTGGCGGACATCCGGGTCGCGGTGCAGCGCAACCTGCTGCGCCAGGCGCCGCGCTATTTCGAGGAGAACCGACCTTCCGAAATCGCCTCACGGCTCACATCCGATACGACGCAGATCGAGAACGCGGTGGGTACTACCGTCTCCGTCGCGCTGCGTAACATGCTGACCGGAATTGGCGGCGTTATCTCGCTGTTTCTCCTCGCGCCCAAGATCGCCGGATCACTGTTGATCGCCATTCCGATCATCGTCCTGCCGATCGTCTTTCTCGGGCGACGCGTGCGGCGATATTCGCGCTCCAGCCAGGACAGGATCGCCGATATCGGCGCGATGGCGGTCGAGACGCTGGGGGCGATGAAGGTCGTTCAGGCTTTCGGTCAGGAAGCGCGGGAAAGCGACCGCTTCGCTGCCGCCGTCTGGCGCAGTTTCGACAGCGCACGGGACCGTATCCGCATCCGCGCGATCATGACGGCGCTGGTCATCATGCTGCTGTTCGGCGCGGTAACGCTGCTGCTATGGACGACGATCAGCGACGTGGCGGCAGGGCGGTTGACGGGCGGATCGCTGACCGCATTCATTTTCACAGCGGGACTGGTGACGGGCGCGTTCGGCGCGCTGACCGAGGTTTACGGCGATCTGCTGAGAGCAGCCGGCGCGGCGGAACGCCTGCATGAGCTGCTCGTCGAGCCGCCGGGCATTGCCGCGCCCGCGCATCCCGCGGCGCTTGCGCTGCCCGCGCAAGGAGCAATCGCTTTTGAGCAAGTCGCCTTTCGCTATCCGACGCGGCTGGACGTAGCCGCGCTGGATAATTTCTCGCTGAGCGTGCGTCCGGGAGAGACGGTCGCGCTGGTCGGGCCATCGGGGGCGGGTAAATCGACCCTGTTCCAGCTGGTCGAGCGGTTCTACGATCCTTCCGCCGGGCAAGTGACGCTGGACGGTGTCGATTTGCGCGAATTGGACCCCGCGATACTGCGGGCACAGATCGCGCTGGTGCCGCAGGAGACGGTGATCTTCGGCGCATCGGCGCGCGACAATCTGCGCTATGGTCGCTGGGACGCGGGCGACGACGAATTGTGGGCCGCGGCGGAAGCGGCGAACGCAGCCGAGTTCCTGCGCAAGCTGCCGCAGGGCCTTGATACATTCATGGGAGAGGGCGGCGCGCGGCTGTCGGGCGGGCAGCGGCAACGCGTGACCATCGCCCGCGCGCTGCTGCGTGACGCGCCCGTCCTCCTGCTGGACGAAGCAACCAGCGCGCTCGACGCCGAGAGCGAACGGCTGGTGCAGGAGGCATTGGAACGGCTGATGACGAACCGCACCACGCTGGTCATCGCCCACCGCCTCGCCACGGTGCGCGCGGCCGAGCGGATCATTGTCATGGACGGCGGGCGTATTGTCGAGGAGGGCAATCATCAGACGCTGATGAGCCGCAGTGGGCTGTACGCCCGCCTCGCCAGCCTGCAGTTCAGCGAGGCCGCCTGAAGCGATCCGGCGCGAATCGGGCGCGGTCGATCGCCGCGACCGCCGGATCGGGCGACGTTCCCAGTAGCATTGCGCCCGCGATCATGGCAGCCGCGGGAGCTATCTGGATGCCGAACCCGCCCTGCCCGGCATACCAGAAGAAACCCGGCACTTGCCGGTCGAAGCCAAAGACCGGGCACCGATCGGGCGCGAAACTGCGCAGGCCCGCCCAGCGACGTTCCGGCACCAGCCGCCAGTCGACGACGTGCTGCAACCGGTCGATCGCTATAGCGACATCCAATTCCTCGGGCGCGGCATCGCACGGGTCGCACGCCGTCTCGTCATGCGGCGACAACCAGATGCGCCCGCCCGGCTCCGGTTTGAAATAGAAATTGCCGTTGATGTCCACCACGTGCGGCAGGCCCTCAGGGGGCGGCGGGTCGGTGCGTAGCTGCACCATCGTCCGCCGATAGGGGGTGATGCCGATTGAGCTGACACCAGCCAACCGCGCGACCTGATCGGCCCAAGCCCCCGCCGCATTGATCAGCACGGCCGCGTGGAAACCGCCCGCCCGCGTCTCGATCCGCCAGCGTCCATCCTCTTGCACCGCACCCTTCAGCGCCGCGCCCGTCTGGACGACCGCACCGGCGCGGCGGGCGGTGGAGAGATAGTCCGCATGTAACCGGGCTACGTCAATATAGGCGCAGCTCCGCTCGAGCACGCCCAAGGTCCAGTCCCGTCCAATACCCGGCACATGGTCGACAGGGTCGACGCGCTCCAATGCCACGTCGCTCCCGGCGAAATCCGCCAGAAAGGCATCGACGGTCGCGGCATCGACCGCGCGGCCGATATGAAGTGACCCCAGATCATCGAGATAGCCACCGCGGCGCAGGGACGGTCCCGACGCGGTAGTCAGCGGCTGGATGTCCGGCCCGCCATAGGTTTCCGACCAGAACGCCGCCGATCGGCCGGTGGCATGATAGCCCGGTATATCCTCGGCTTCCAGCATCAGCACCGATCCATGCGGCGCAAGAGTCGCCGCCAGGCTCGCGCCCGCCATCCCGGCGCCGATGATTGCGAAGTCATGGATCACGACCGCAGCGTCTCGCCCAGGAACGACTCGATCCGCACCATCGCCCGCCCGCGTACCGCATCGGTTTCACGCAGGATTTCATGCGCCGACTCCTCACCGAAGCGCATCATCACCGCGTTGGGCAGGCGCCCGGCGATCCGCCGCGTCGCACGGGCATCGACCAGACCGTCATGATCCGCCACCAGCAACAGGATCGGTGTCTTGATCGCGTCGAGCCGGGGATCGGCCTCCAGCGCGATCGTCGATGCAAATGCCTCCGCCAGCCAGTTCCAACTCGGCGGCCCCAGTCGCAACGCCGGTATCCGATCATGCCACCATGCCTCATCGGCATAGCGCGATGCGTCGCTCGTCAGCAGCTTTTGTCGCGATGCCAGCGATCCCGGCCGCTCGTTCGTACGCCACGCAGGTCGCGCTGAATCACCAATCCTGGCCATCGCCCGCGCGATTCGTACCGCGATTCGCGCGCCGAACGGAGAGCGCAGCCCCAGCATTGGCGCGACCAGGATTGCCGCATCAGGATCGAGCGTACCCTCGGCCAGCGCGCGCAGAACGACATGGCCGCCCATGGAATGACTGAGTACCGCGCGCGGCCCGGTGTCTTCCGCCGACCATGTTTGCCAGAACGCCGCCAGGTCATGCAGATACACGTTGAAATCACCGACATGCCCGACATGCCGGTCCGTCGAGAGTCGCCCGGAACCACCCTGCCCGCGCCAGTCGAACGAGGTCACCGACCAGCCGTGCCGGTGCAGATCGGCGAAGGTTTCGAGATACTTCTCAAGACTGTCCCCACGCCCTCCCTGCACCAGCACCCGCCCGCGCGGCGAGTCAGCGGCCCAATCAAACCGGCGCAGCACCCAGCCGTCCGGCGCGGGCCAGTCGGACAGGCGTACATCCGCAGGCATCGCGCGGCGATAGGGAGAGATAGACACAGCCGACATGGTTACGGTTTCCTAAGCCCTCGCGTCTAGGACCTGGGTCATGGTCTGGGGAAATCTTTCGCTAATACTGGTCCTGTGCCTCGGCGCGCTGCTGCTGTCGGCGGGGATCGAGGACGTGCGCCGACGCGAGATCGCGAATTGGAAGAACGCACTCATCGCGCTGATGGCGCCGGTCTGGTGGTGGTCGACGGGGCTTTCACTGTGGCCCGGGGTCGCACTGCAACTGGTGTTGGCCATCATCATCTTCGCGCTGTTCTGCGCCGCGTTTGCCGCCGGAGTCATGGGCGGCGGTGATGTAAAGCTGATTGGTGCACTCGCTCTCTGGCTGCCGTTTCAGCCGCTTCTCGACATGCTGATGGTAATGGCGATCGCGGGCGGCGGCGTCACCCTGGCCATCTTGATCGATCATCGCATCCGGCGCACGGAGAGTGCGCCGGAGGTGCCTTACGGTGTCGCGATCGCGGTCGCCGGGCTGCTCGCATTCAGCGAACCGATCCTTAACCATTTTCCGTGATGATTAACGCCGGCCCGGATGACCGGCGTTCTCGAAAGGCGTGATACAGCCGATGGATAGTCGCAAACTCATATTGCTGGTCGGTGCGCTGGTGGTCGCGGCGATTACCGCGTTCATGGCACGCACGCTGATCGCGGGCAGTGCCACGCCGCCCGCGCAGGCGGCCCTGCCGGCTCCCGTCGTCGACGGACCTGAAGTGCTGGTCGCGACCCGCGCATTGCCCGTCGGCACGATCCTGGATGCCACCGCGCTCAAATTCCAGCCCTGGCCAAAGGAGATGGTCGACGGCGCCTATTATCTGCGGAAAAATACCGATCTTCCATCGCTGCAGGGCACGGTAGTCCGCAACGCGATCACCGCAGGCCAGCCGATCACGCAGGGTGCCTTGGTCAAGCCCGGTGATCGCGGCTTTCTGGCCGCCGCGCTCGGGCCCGGGATGCGCGCCGTGACCTTTCCTGTGTCCGCGGAAACAGCGGTCGCGGGCTTCGTCTTTCCAGGCGACCGTATCGATCTGGTGCTGACGCAATCGGTGGACGGCGGCGGTGACGGCCCACCGCTCAAGGTGTCGGAAACCATCATGCGCAATGTCCGCGTTCTGGCGACCGATCAGCGCACCGATAACACAGTCGGTGACGACGGCAAGACGCAAGTCCATACTTTCGGCACCGTCACGGTGGAAGCTACACCCAAGATCGCCGAACAGATCGCCGTCGCACATACGCTGGGCACGCTCTCACTGTCGCTGCGCAGCCTGGCTGACAATAATTCTCAGCTCGAGGAAGCGATCGCGTCGGGATCGGTCAAGGTGCCCGACGGCACCGATGTAAAGTCCGAAAAGGCGATGATGCTCCAGTTCGCCAGCCAGCCATCGGCCGGCAGCAGCAGCTTTGCGACAGGCGCCGATGTGTCCCGTTTCCAGCGACGTTCGGTACCGGGCAAAAACAGCGAGGGCATCAGCGCGCCGCCATCGAACATCGTCGGCGCACCGGTCGCGTCCACCGGTGCGGCTATCGCGGCCGGTCCGGTCGTCCGGATCGCACGCGGAAACACGGTGACGGCTGTACCGGTCGGGGGGAAGTAGGATGCGCATCAGTTCCAAGGTCGCCGGTATCACCCTCGCGATCCTGCTTGCCGCCCCTGCCTTGGTGAAGGCCGCACCCGGCGGCGCCCGGCCAAGTCAGCCAGTGGCCAGCGCCACGACCGTGCTGCAGGTCAATACCGGCCGGGGCCGGCTAGTCACGCTGTCGAGCCCGATGAGCGATCTGTTCGTCGCCGACGAAACCATCGCCGACGTCCAGGTCCGTTCTCCGACGCAGCTCTACATCTTCGGCAAGAAAGCCGGAGAGACGACCGTATCGGCGACGACGCGCGGCGGTGGGGTCGCCTATTCATCGACCGTACGTGTCGGCAACAATCTCGACTCGATCGATGCGATGCTGGGCCTGGCCATGCCGGAGGCGCATATCGTCGCAACCCCGATGAACGGTCTGGTTCTGCTGACCGGCACCGTCGCCGCGCCGGAGGACGCCGCCGAAGCCGAACGGCTGGTCCAAGCGTTCGTCGGCGATACGACAAAAGTGCTGTCGCGCCTGAAGACCGCGACCCCGTTGCAGGTCAATCTGCAAGTCCGCATCGCCGAAGTCAGCCGCAGCTTCGTCAAGAATATCGGCGTCAACATCACCAACCGCGACGGCGGTAATTTCGTCTTTGGCGTCAGCCAGGGTCGCGCCGGATCGATCACGACACAGCCCGGAACATTGCCGGGTCAGGGCGTGCCGGTCCAGGTCGATGCGAGCGGCGCGATCCCCGGACAGACCATCGTCAAGTTTCCGCCCAATATCGGCTCGGGCCTGGCACTCGGTGCCGCCGGACGTCTGCTAGGTACGGACCTGCTTGGCTCGCTCGACCTTGGCGAGACGATCGGTCAGGTCTCAACGCTGGCCAACCCCAATCTGACCGCGCTCTCTGGCGAAACCGCGACGTTCCTCGCGGGCGGTGAGATCCCGATCCCGATCAGCCAGGGGCTGGGCGCGGTGTCGGTCGAATACAAGCAATATGGCATCAGCCTTGCCTATACGCCGACCGTGCTGTCCGATGGTCGCATCTCGCTGCGTGTCCGTCCGGAGGTGTCGCAACTATCCTCCGATGGTGCGGTCACGATCAGCGGCACGACCATTCCGGCGCTGACAACGCGTCGTGCCGAGACGACGCTGGAGCTTGGCTCGGGCCAGAGCATGATGATCGGCGGCTTGTTACAAAATTCGCACAACAACTCGATCGACAAGGCGCCCGGGCTGGGCGACCTGCCGGTGCTCGGCGCGCTGTTCCGCTCAAACTCCTTTCGCCGCAACGAAACCGAACTGGTCATTGTCATCACGCCGTATCTCGTGAAGCCGGTCAACAACCAGAGCGACATCGCGCTTCCCACCGATGGTGTCAGGGCGCCGACCGATCTCGGCCGCGTGTTCCTTGGCGAGATTGGCGGCGGGGTCAGCGGCGCGACGCGCCCCGTACCGACTGTGGCTGGAAGTGCGCAGTCCGCGCCGCAAATCGGATTGGCCGCGCCAATACCCTTGGCTCCGGCACCGGACTCCCATGATCGCAGAACGGCACGCGGCAAATCCGATTCGTCGGCAGCGCCCATGCCCGGCTTCTCGAATTGATGCTTCCCGCCAAGGACATTGTCCCCATGACAAAGCGTTCGATCATCCTCGCCTCGCTTGCTCCAGCGCTGCTCCTCGGCGGCTGCATGGGAACGCAGAATCGCGGGCTGGAATCCGTTCATCAGCCCGTCGTCTCGCGGCAGGATTACGCGCTCGACCTGACGACGGCGAGTGACGGTCTGGCATCGGGAGAGTCCGCGCGCCTTGCCGGGTGGCTAAGGACAATGCGGCTTGGCTATGGTGACCGGATCGCGATCGACGATCCCTCTGGCGGTGGTTCCAGCGTGCGGGAGCAGGTCGCGGATGTGGTCGCGAACCACGGCCTCTTGCTGTCGGACGATGCACCGATCACTCCGTCCACCGTGCCGGTCGGCATGGTCCGAGTCGTCGTCAGCCGCAGCCGCGCGAGCGTGCCTGGCTGCCCCGACTGGAGCCGCGACGCCAGCCATGAATTCAATGGTAATACCTCGTCCAACCAGGGATGTGCGGTCAACAGCAACCTGGCGGCGATGATCGCCAATCCGGAAGATCTGGTTCGCGGCAAACCCACATCGGATACCGCCGATCCGGCAACCTCGGCCAAGGCGATCGACGCCTTCCGCAAGGCAACACCCACGGGTGCGGGCGGCGGCAAGGTTGAAGCCGTCAAGACGGGAGCCAATTGATGAACGCGCCCTGGAAACCTGCGGGAACCGCGCACCGCGATCCCTTCACCGCCTTTGTCTGCGACGAAGCGACGGCAGAGGCGCTCCGCCCCGTCGCTATCGAGCTGGGATGGTCGCCCGACAAGGTCAACAAGGGCGGGCTTCGCAACGCGGTACAGACATTGTCGGTCTCCGCCAGCCCGCAGATCCTGTTCGTCGACCTGTCGGAATCGGGCGATCCGCTGAACGACATCCATGCGTTGGCCGAGGTGTGCGAGCCGGGGACCGTGGTCATCGCCGGGGGGCGGGTCAATGACGTGCGCCTGTACCGCGACCTGCTGTCGAGCGGCATTCAGGATTATCTGCTCAAGCCATTCGGCGCGGATCAGCTTCGCGATGCCTTTGGTCAGGCGCAAGCCCTGCTGAACGCGCCGAAACCGGTCGTGGACGCGATGCTGGACCGGCCGCACAGTACGATCGCGGTGATCGGCGCACGCGGCGGCGTCGGCGCATCAACGCTTGTGACGTCGCTTGCATGGCTCATGTCGAACCGAGAAGGCCGCTCAACCGCCTTGCTCGATCTGGACGTGCATTTTGGAACCGGCGCTCTGGCGCTCGACCTGGAGCCGGGACGCGGGCTGACCGACGCGATCGAGAATCCCAGCCGCATCGACGGGCTGTTCATCGAGCGCGCCATGGTCCGCGCGTCGGACAAGCTTGCGGTGTTATCCGCCGAAGCACCCATCAGCGCCGCGATCATCACCGACGGTTCGGCCTATTACCAGTTGCAAGAGGAGATGCGCTCCGCCTTTGAATGCACATTGGTCGATCTGCCGCGCGGCATGCTGGTGCAGCATCCGCAGCTGATCAACGACATTCAGATCGCTGTGATCGTGACCGAGCTGACGCTCGCTTCCGCGCGCGACACGATCCGGATCCTGTCATGGCTGAAATCCAACGCCCCGCAAACCCGGGCATTCGTGGTCGCCAATCGTGTGCATGCCGGCGCTCAACTAGAAATCACCCGCAAGGATTTTGAGGGATCGATCGAACGCAAGCTGGACGTCGTCATTCCCTTTGACCAGAAACTTGCGGCACAGTCGGCCAAACTTGGCAAACCGGTGGCCGAGGCCGGCAAGGGTTCCAAGACCGTGGCGCCGATTGCCGAGCTGGCGACCACACTCATCGGCTGCACGGTCGGCGCGGACATGAATGACGCGGTCAAGGGCAAGGCAAAGGGAAAAGCCGGGACATCGCTGATCAGCAAGTTCGGTGACCTGAGCGCGCTCCTGCCGAGCCGGAAGCCCAGAAAATGATCCGCCGGGGCCTTGCCCGATGACGATGCTGCTGGCGCTGATCGGCGCGACGCTGACCATGATGATGATGGCGTTCGCGCTTGCCGGCCCCTCGACCGGCAAGGCGGCAACGCGCCGCCTAGCCTCGGTGCGCGCGCGGCATGATGCGTCGCAGATGATTGTGACCGCGCATCAGCGCCGGATAGCGACCAGCCAGAGTACCCGCATGGACCTGGCCTTTGGGCGAGTCCTACCCAACCCGGCGCAGCTGGCCAAAAGGCTGGCGATGACGGGCAAGGACTGGACCGTCGGGCAATATGGAATGGCGACCGCCGGGATCGGCCTGGTCGTCGCGCTACTGGTACTGCTGCGCGGCATGCCCTGGTATTTCGCCAGCGCCATGGGATTGATGCTGGGCGCGGGCATCCCGCACTTCGTCGTCAGCCGCTTCATCAAGCGCAGGGTTGCACGCTTCACGGCCAAGTTTCCCGATGCGATCGAGCTTCTGGTACGTGGCTTGCGCTCCGGCCTGCCGATCAGTGAGACAATCGGCGTCGTCGGCCATGAACTCGACGGCCCCATCGGCGAAGAGTTTCAGTCCGTGTCCGACAAGATGAAGATCGGCCAGACAATGGACGCCGCGTTGCAGGCAACGGCCGATCGGCTGGGTACGCCGGAATTCCAGTTCTTCGTCATCACGATCGCGATCCAGCGCGAAACCGGCGGCAATCTGGCCGAGACACTGGCGAACCTGGCGAACGTGCTGCGCAGTCGCAGCCAGATGAAGCTCAAAATCAGGGCGATGTCGTCCGAGTCAAAAGCATCTGCCTATATCGTCGGCTCGCTACCCTTCATCGTCTTCGCGCTGATCTACATGATCAACGATCATTATATCCAGAACTTCTTCATCGATCCGCGGCTGATGATTGCGGGCATCGGCGGGCTGATCTGGATCGGACTTGGCGCCTTCATCATGGCCAAGATGGTCAGTTTCGAAATCTGATCGTGGGAGAGTCGGGCATGGGCGGAACGGCCGGACCAACGCTGATGGGCGTGGACGTGATCTGGGTAGCGACGATCCTGTCGGGGATCGCGGGATTCGCCGTCGTGCTGGCGATCTACGCCGCGACCACGGTGCGTGATCCGATGGCCAAGCGGGTGAAGGCGCTTAATGATCGGCGCGAGCAGCTGAAGGCCGGCATTACCGCATCGACCAAGCGGCGCGCCAAGCTGGTCCAGCGCAACGACACCGCCGACAAGATGCGCGGGATGCTGTCGTCCCTGCGCGTGTTGCAGGACAGCCAGTTGAAGGCGGCGCAATCCAAGCTGGTCCAGGCCGGCATCCGCAGCAAGGACTGGGCGGTCGCGGTGATCTTCGGCCGGATGGCGATCCCGATCGTGCTGGGCGGCTTCATGATCTTCTGGGTCTATGGCACCGATGCCTGGGCGACATGGGGTCCGATCAAGAAATACGCGCTCGTTGCGGTGACACTGGTCCTTTCGTACAAGGCGCCGGATATCTATTTGAGCAACAAGGTCAAAAAGCGTTCCGATGCGATCCGCAAAGGGTTGCCCGACGCACTGGACCTGCTCGTCATCTGCGCCGAGGCCGGATTGACGGTGGACGCCGCATTCCACCGCGTCGCGCGCGAGCTTGGCCGCGCCTATCCCGAACTTGGCGACGAATTCGCGCTGACCGCCATCGAACTGGGGTTCCTGACCGAGCGGCGGCAGGCGTTCGAGAACCTGGCATCGCGCGTGCATCTGGAGGCGGTCAAGGGCGTGGTGACGACGATGATCCAGACCGAGAAATACGGCACGCCGCTCGCGTCGGCGTTGCGCGTCTTGTCGGCCGAGTTTCGCAACGAACGCATGATGCGCGCCGAGGAAAAAGCCGCGCGTCTACCCGCGATCATGACGATCCCGCTGATCCTGTTTATCCTGCCTACCCTGTTCGTCGTAATCCTGGGTCCGGCCGCCTGTTCGATCAAGGATGCGCTGATGAGCGGCAACTGATCCAAGCACAGGCAACCGCCCCCGCTCCCGATCGTTACCATTACGTAACAGGGAGGATCGTTCAATGCTCTTCACCACTTCGTCGCAGATCGCCGCGCTGGTCCTAGCACTCGTCGCCGGCTGGCTCTTCGGCCTGGCAAGTCATCCCGGCGGGCGCAAATGGCGAGAGCGCTACACCGCCGAGCGCGATGCCCACGCACTTACCCGCAAGGATGCCGATGCTCGCATATCCGAGGCGAATGCCCGCGCGGACGAGGCCGGTCGCCGCAACGACACGGCGGCACGCACCGATGCCGATGAACGCGTCATCGCCGCCGATCAGCGCGTTGTGGATGCCGAACGACGCGCGACCGAGGCGGAAGCCCGCGCCGACGGCGCAGAGCGCGCCCATATGCGCGTCATCCAGGCTCAGCCCGAAGCGCCAACCCCGATCGCTCCCCAACCCGCCCCCAACGTTCAGGTCATCCGTAGCAGCCGCGCCCGTTCAGCCGACGACGGCGATCGCAAGCGGGGCTGGTTCGACTTTGATTAGGAAACGCGCTTACCGCTTCAATGCCGCCTGTGCGGCGGCGAGGCGCGCGATGGGGACGCGGTACGGGGAGGCGCTGACGTAATCCAGGCCGACCTGCTCGCAAAAGGCGATGCTTGCGGGATCGCCGCCATGTTCGCCGCAGATTCCAAGCTTGATGTCGCCGCGGGTCGCCCGGCCGCGCTCGGCGGCCATCTGAACCAACTCGCCCACGCCCTCGATGTCGAGGCTGACGAACGGATCGCGGGCATAGATGCCGTGCTCCACATAGGTGCTCAGGAACCGAGCGGCGTCGTCGCGGCTGACGCCCAGCGTCGTCTGCGTCAGGTCATTGGTGCCGAAGGAGAAGAACTGCGCGCTATCCGCGATCTCGCCCGCGCGCAGCGCCGCGCGAGGCAGTTCGATCATCGTGCCGACCAGATAGTCGATCTCCCGCCCGCGCTCCTTGAAGACCACCGTCGCCGCGCGGTCGACCACCGCCTTCATCAGGTCCAGCTCGCGTTTTGTGGCGACCAGCGGGATCATTACCTCGGGGATCGGCGGCGCGCCGCCCTCCTCGACCACATCCAGCGCCGCCTCGAAGATCGCGCGCGCCTGCATCTCATAGATTTCGGGATAGGTCACACCCAGCCGGCAGCCGCGATGGCCCAGCATCGGATTGAACTCGTGCAGCTCGGCGGCGCGGCGCTTCAGCGTATCGACCGCGACGCCGGCCGCCTTCGCCACATCGGCGAAGTCCGATTCCTGTTGCGGCAGGAATTCGTGCAGCGGCGGATCGAGCAGCCGGATCGTGACGGGCAGCCCGGTCATCACCCGAAAGATGCCTGCGAAGTCATGCCGCTGCTCGGGCAGCAGCTTGTCGAGCGCGGCGCGGCGTCCCGCCTCGTCTTCGGCCAGGATCATCTGGCGGACGGCGGTGATGCGCGATCCTTCAAAGAACATATGCTCGGTCCGGCACAGCCCGACGCCCTCCCCGCCGAAGTCGCGCGCGACCTGGCAATCACCGGGCGTGTCGGCGTTGGTGCGGACCCTCAGGCGACGGACAGCGTCGGCCCATTCCATCACTGTCGCGAAGTCACCCGACAGCTCGGGCTGGGTCGTGCCTACCTCACCCGCCATCACCTCTCCGGTGGTGCCGTCGATCGTCAGCCGGTCACCCTCGCCGATCTCGCGGCCGCTCACCCGCATGACCTTCGCCTTGGCGTCGATCGAGAGCGAACCCGCGCCCGAGACGCAGGGACGCCCCATCCCGCGCGCGACGACCGCGGCGTGGCTGGTCATGCCACCGCGCGCGGTCAGGATGCCCTTGGCCGCGTGCATGCCGTGAATATCCTCCGGCGACGTCTCGGTGCGGACCAGTATCACCGCGTCGCCCGCCGCCGCGCGCTTCTCAGCGGTGTCGGCGTCGAACACCACCGCGCCCGATGCCGCGCCGGGCGATGCGGGCAGTCCCTTGGTCAACACGTCGCGTACCGCATCCGGATCGAGCGTCGGATGGAGTAACTGATCAAGCGCCATCGGATCGATCCGTGCGATCGCTTCCTCACGCGTGATCAGCCCATCGGCCACCATGTCGACCGCGATCTTGAGCGCGGCCTTCGCGGTGCGCTTGCCGGTCCGGGTCTGGAGCATCCACAGCTTGGCCTGTTCGACCGTGAACTCGATGTCCTGCATGTCACGGTAGTGCGTCTCCAGCCTGGCGAAGACGTCGGCGAGTTGTCCATAAACCTCCGGCATCGCCTCTTCCATCGAGGCGGGCTTCGCGCCGGCTTCCTCACGCGCGTCACGGGTCAGATATTGCGGGGTGCGGATACCGGCGACGACGTCCTCGCCCTGCGCGTTGATCAGGAACTCGCCGTAATAGGCATGCGCGCCGGTCGAGGGATCGCGGGTGAAGGCGACACCGGTCGCGGAAGTCTCGCCCATATTGCCGAACACCATCGCCTGCACATTGACCGCGGTGCCCCAGCTGGCCGGAATATCGTTCAGCCGGCGATAAACCTTGGCGCGGTCGGACTGCCACGACCCGAAGACTGCGGCGATCGCTCCCCATAATTGGTCGTTAACGTCCTGCGGAAAGGGCTTGCCCCATTGCTGCTGCACCAGGCCCTTATATTCGTCGACCAGTTCCTTCAGGTGCGCGGCGGATAATTCGGTATCCAGCGTGAAGCCGCGATCTTCCTTCGCAATCTCCAATGCTTCCTCGAACGCGGCGTGATCCAGTTCGAGGACGACATCGGCATACATCTGGATGAAGCGGCGATAACTGTCCCAGGCAAAGCGTTCATCCCCGGACATGGCGGCCAGCCCGGCGACCGTCTCGTCGTTCAGCCCCAGGTTCAGGACGGTGTCCATCATCCCCGGCATCGACGCGCGCGCGCCGGAGCGGACGGAAACCAGCAGCGGGTTCGCGGCGTCGCCGAACGCCTTGCCGGTTACCTGCTCGACATGCGCTAATCCATCGGCGACCTCGTGCCGCACGGAATCCGGGAACTGCCCGCCCTCGTCATAATAGCGGGTGCACATCTCGGTCGAGATGGTGAAGCCCGGCGGGACCGGCAGGCCAATCGACGCCATCTCAGCCAGGTTCGCGCCCTTGCCGCCCAGCAGGTTCCTGTCGCCCTGCCCCCCATCGGACGTACCGCCGCCAAAGCGATAGACGTACTGCGTCATGGTCGTTTCCCCTAAGTGCCTGTTCTTGTGGGCTGAAGCGGATTGGAAGCTCACCAGGTTCACACGGTACGCATGTGCTGCTCAGCCCTCAATCCGTGAGAAGTCGGCGACATTGTGCACCGCAACACGGACGCGCGCCAGTAGGTTCAGCCGGGCGGTGCGCCTTTTTGGGTCAGGATCGTTCACCGTCACGCTGTCAAAGAACGCATCGATCGGCGCTCGCAGGGTGGCAAGCGCCACCATCGCACCCTCGAAATCCTCCCGCGCGACCGCAGCGGCGGCAGCGGGTTCGGCCGTATCGAGTGCGGCGATGAGCGCTGCTTCTGCCTTTTCGGGCGTGTAGGATAGGGGTTTCTGTTCCCCGGCGTGATCATATCCCTCCTTCTTGAGAATGTTCGCCGCGCGCTTGTACCCGGCGAGCAGACTCACGCCGTCCTCGGTTCCGACAAATGCCTGAAGCGCATGAACGCGCGCGAGCAGGCGGACGAGATCATCCTCGCCGCCGAGCGCGAATACCGCGTCGATCAGATCGTGGCGGACGCCGGCCTCGCGCTGTTGGACTTTTAGGCGGTCAATAGCGAAGCCGAGTAAGTCTCGAACGCTGTAGGCAGGTATAGCCGGGTAGCCCTGACCAGTTGCTGAAATCAGGATGTTGACGGAGGCACGGAGATTATTGCCGGTCACTAGCGCCACAACGGCTACCATCGCTCGCCGAAGTGCAAACGGATCCTTCGATCCAGTTGGTCGCAATGCAGCTCCGAAAAAGCCGTAAAGGATGTCCAGCTTATCCGCCAAACTTACTGCAACCGTGACCGGTTCGGTTGGCACCTCATCGCCTTGTCCGACAGGCTTGTAGTGGTCGCGGATGGCGGCAGCGACGCGCGGGTCTTCGCCCTGCGCGGCGGCGTAGTAGCCGCCCATCACCCCTTGGAGTTCGGGGAACTCGCCGACCATGCCGGTGACCAGGTCGGCCTTGGCGAGAAGCGCGGCGCGTTCGGCGAGGGCGGCTAAATCCTCCCCGCCTGCGGGGAGAGGGACCGCGCCCGCAGCGCGGGGTGGAGGGGGCGCCGACCCAGGCGCGGCATTCTCGGCTGGCCTCCCTTCAACAGCCTCACCAATTCCACTCTCCGCAGGCAAGGAAGATTTGACGATGCCTTCCGCGATTAGCCATCTTGCCAGTTTGGCGACGCGTTCGACCTTGTCGGCGACGGTGCCGAGCTTCTCGTGGAAGACGATGTTGCCGAGCTTCGCCGCCTGTTCCTCCAGCGGCACCTTCAGATCCTGCTCGTAGAAGAAGCGCGCATCCGCCAGCCGGGCGGCCAGCACCTTGCGGTTGCCCTCGACGATCTTGGCGCCGCCGTCCGCCGCCTCGATATTGGCGGTCAGCACGAAGGCGTTGGCCAACTTTCCGGCATCGTCGCGGCAGACGAAATATTTCTGGTTCACGCGCGCGGTCAGCTGGATGACCTCCGCTGGCACATCCAGGAAATCGGGATCGAACCGGCCCAGCAGCGGCACGGGCCATTCGGTCAGCCCGGCATTCTCGGCCACCAGCCCCTCGTCCTCGACCAGCGTCAAACCCGCCTGCGCGGCGGCGGCGCGGGCGCCGTCGCGGATGATCGCCGCGCGCTCGTCCTGATCGACGATGACGTGGACCATGCGCAGCTTGTCGGCATAGTCGTGCGCGCCGCCGATGGTGATCGGCCCCGGATGGTGGAAGCGGTGGCAGAGCGTCATCGCGCCGCTCTCGATCCCCGCCACACTGCACGGCACCACATCCTCATCCAGAATCGCGACGATGCCCGACAGCGGGCGGACCCAGCGCACAGACTCGGTCGAGGTGGACGCCGCCCCCCAGCGCATGGACTTGGGCCAGGGGAAGGCGCGGACGATCGCGGGGATCGCCTCGGCGAGCACGTCGGAAGTGGCGCGGCCCGGCTTGTCGGTAACCGCGAAGAACACGCCGTCACGCTCGGTTAATTGCTCGCGGGTCAGGCCGGTCTTGCGCAGAAACCCCGCCAGCGCCTGCTCGGGTGCCGCAACCTTTGGCCCCTTGATCTCCTCGGTAACCGCCCCGGTCGCCTCGGGCAGGTCGCGCGCGATCAGCGCCAGGCGGCGCGGGGTGGCATAGGTCGTGACCTCGCCGACCGTGATGCCGGCTGCGGCAAGCTCGGCTGCGAACAACCGCGCGAGATCATCCCGCGCACGCGCCTGCATGCGCGCCGGAATTTCCTCGGAGCGGAGTTCGAGAAGGAAATCAGTCAATTAAGATCTTCCCCGGGACGGAGAGGATTTATCACGCCGCCCACCCGTTTTTCACCATGTACGCAGCGCACGCACCCTTCGCGAGGTCGCGGACGCGGCCCATATAGGCTTGGCGTTCGGCGACCGAGATGACGCCGCGCGCCTGCAGCAGGTTGAAGATGTGGCTGGCCTTGACCGCCTGTTCATAGGCCGGGATGGGCAGGTCGGCAGTCAGGCAGTTCTCGCACTCGGCGGCGGATTTGCGGAAAGCGTCGAACAGCGTGTCGGTATTCGCGACCTCGAAGTTCCATGCGCTCATCTGGCGCTCATTCTCCAGGAACACATCGCCATAGGTTACGCCTGCATCGTTGTACGCGAGGTCGTACACGCTGTCCTTGTCCTGGATATACATCGCCAGCCGTTCCAGCCCATAGGTCAGCTCGCCTGCGACCGGCAGCATGTCGAAGCCGCCCATCTGCTGGAAATAAGTGAACTGCGTCACCTCCATGCCGTCGCACCAGACCTCCCAGCCAAGCCCCCAGGCACCCAGCGTCGGCGACTCCCAGTCATCCTCGACGAAGCGGATGTCGTGGCGCATGAAGTCGATGCCGATCGCCGCCAGGCTGCCCAGATACAGGTCCTGCAGATCGGGCGGGCTGGGTTTCAGGATCACCTGGTACTGGTAATAATGCTGCAGCCGGTTGGGGTTCTCACCATAGCGGCCGTCCGTCGGGCGGCGGCAGGGCTGAACGAAGGCGGCGTTCCAGCTGTCCGGCCCCAATGCGCGCAGCGTCGTCGCGGTGTGGAACGTCCCTGCGCCCATCTCAAGGTCATAGGGCTGCAGTATCAGGCAGCCGCGATCGCTCCAATAATCATGGAGCGTCAGGATCATGCGCTGGAAGGACAGGCCCGTCACAGCGGGCGTCTCTGGCGGAACGACCCGCCCGGTGCAAGTAGCGCGGCCGGGCCGGGCGCTGTAGAGCGCCCCGTCGTCATACCCCCCCCGAAGGATCCGATGTTGAAGCACCCCGTCCTGACTTCGCTTGCCACGCTCTCGATCATCCTCTCGACACCCGCCTGCGCCGAGAAGCCCGCGGCGCGCACCGCCGATGATGCAGACCCGGCGCTGTGGGTGGTTAAGGACAAGGACACGACCGTGTACCTGTTCGGGACGATCCACGTCCTCAAACCCGGCCTTACCTGGTTCGACGAAGCGGTGAAGACGGCGTTCGATGCGTCCGATCAGGTCATGCTGGAAATGGTTGCCCCTGATCCGGAGTCGATGCGGGCACTGGTCGAGGCGAAGGGATTGTCGCCCACGGGTCCGACGCTCAGCGAGAAACTGCCCGTGAAGGAACGGCCGGTGCTGGCGAAAGCCGTCACCGACATGGGGCTGCCTACCGGTGCGCTGGAGCGGATGCAGCCCTGGCTGGCGGCGGTGCAATTGTCTGTCGGCCCGCTCGGCAAGCAGGGCTATGACGCGGCTAACGGTCCTGAGGAGGTATTGACCGACGCCGCGAAGAAGGAAGGCAAGCCGGTCGCCGGGCTGGAGACCGCGGCGCAGCAGCTTGGTTATTTCAGTGGGCTCTCGCAGGCCGCGCAGATCCGGTTTCTCGAATCGACGTTGGATGAATTGCCGACCGCCGGCGCGACGATGGACAAGATGGTCGATGAATGGGCACAGGGCCGACCCGACGCGCTGGCCGAGGAGATGAACGACAGCCTGAAGGATTCGCCCGAGGTCGCGCGCGTCCTGCTGACCGAGCGCAACGCGCGCTGGGCGGAGTGGGTGAAGGCGCGGATGACGAAGCCGGGCACGGTCTTCGTGGCGGTCGGCGCGGGGCATCTGGCCGGCCCGCAGAGCGTGATCGCGATGTTGCAGCAGCAGGGCGTCAAGGTCAGGCGCATCAACTATTGACGGCCGCGCCGCGTCGCTCCGCCCAAGAGTTGTGAAACGCAGCGTCTTCGCCTATACGTACGCGCTTCCGATCCATGGTCATCCCTGGAGGCGTGGGCGGATACACACGAACTCGGAGACAATGAATGAGCGACCAATTGGAGCTCGCAGCCGAGACGCGTGACCGGGTTGGCAAGGGAGCCTCCCGGGCGCTGCGTCGCGATGGCCGCGTCCCCGCCGTGATCTACGGCGCGAATCAATCCCCCGCCTCGATCCATCTCGAGGAAAAGGCGCTCATGCGCGCGCTGATGACCGGGCATTTCATGAATTCCGTCGTCATGGTCGGCGGCGAGCGCACGGTGCCCAAGGATGTGACGTTTCACCCCGTCTCGGAACGACCGGTCCATGTCGATTTCCTGCGTATCGGAGAGCACAGCGCCGTCACCGTCGCGGTGCCGGTCGTCTTCACCGACGAGGAAGAAGCACCCGGCATCAAGCAGGGTCGCGGCGTCCTGAACATCGTGCGGCATGAGGTCGAACTGGTCTGTGATGCGTCCGACATCCCCAGCGAGATTACGATTTCGCTCAAAGGTCGCGCGATCGGCGACAGCATCCATATCTCCGATGTGGCGCTGCCCTCCGGTGCGAAGCCGGCGGTCGACGACCGCGACTTCACCATCGCGACCATCGCGCCGCCGACCGTGCCGACCGCCACCGATGAGGACGGCGAAGGCACGACACTGGTCACCGAGCAGCAGGCTGACACGGTGATGGGCGACGAGCCGACCGATCCGAGCGTGGTGGGCACCTCGGTCGACGACTGAACGCACTACCCGCCGTTTGCCAGTGGGCGAATGGCGGGCAGTCCTCTCCTGGAAAATCGATGCAGGTCTGGGCAGGTCTCGGCAATCCCGGCGGCAACCACGCGATGCAGCGGCATAATGTCGGCTTCATGGCGGTCGATGCCATCGCCGCGCTGCACGACTTCGGTCCGGTCAGGAAGCAGTTCCAGGGCTGGACGCAGGAAGGACGGCTGGGCAGCGATAAGGTCCTGCTGCTGAAACCCGCCACCTACATGAACGACAGCGGGCGCGCGGTCGCAGAGGCGTTGCGGTTCTACAAATTGGACGTGGACGCGCTGACGGTGTTTCACGACGAACTGGACCTCGCGCCGATGAAGGTGAAGGTGAAAAAGGGCGGCGGCGCGGCGGGGCATAACGGGCTGCGCTCCACCGACCAGCATCTGGGTCAGGACTATCGCCGCGTCCGGATCGGGGTCGGGCATCCGGGGCACAAAGACCGCGTGACCGCGTACGTGCTGGGCAATTACGCGAAGGCCGAGCTGGAGCCGCTCTCCGACCTGCTGGCGGCGATCGCGGCGGAGGCGCCGTGGCTGGCGCGCGGCGAGGATGTGCGGTTCATGAACGACGTGGCGCTCAGGATGCAGGACGCGTGACGACGCGCGCGCTGTTCGCGACATGCTTCTATGAAGGAACGCTCGGTGATGACGCGCTGGTCGCCGCGCTGGAACACTCCGTGCGCTCCCTGGCGGAGGATGATCTCGCCGGACGGAGATGGTCGAGGGAGCATGGCTATCGCGGCTATACCTCTTACGCGTCGCTGGACGATCTGCCAAGGCGCGATCCTGCGTTCGCCGATCTGAAGCGTCTGCTCGACCGCCATGTCGCGACCTTCGTGAAGGATTGCGGGTTCGATCCGAACGGGCGCAGGCTGAAGCTGGATTCGCTATGGGTCAACCTGATGAAGCCGGGGGGCGCGCACGCCGGACATATTCACCCGCACAGTGTCGTGTCGGGAACAGCTTATATCGCGATCCCGGAAGGATCGGGTGCGCTGAGGCTGGAAGACCCGCGTCTGCCGATGATGATGGCGGCACCGACGCGGCCCGGCACCTTCGTCCATACCGAACCCGCCACAGGCACGGTGTTCCTCTGGGAAAGCTGGCTGCGCCACGAGGTCATGCCACATGCCGGAAAGGGCGAGCGGATCAGCGTCAGCTTCAACTATCGCTGATCGGGCCGCGACTCTTCGGTGCCGGCGACCGGTCGCCGGGTAGCGGGTGAAGGCTGGCCTCACCTCCCGGCCCGTCATCGATCTCCTCGCCGGGGCTCTGCCCGCCAATCCCGGAGCCGCTGCCGTGGACTTCGCCGGTCTTCGGATCGCGCCACGCCCGCTTGCCGTTATCGGGTTCGATGTCGCGGTCCGGCATGGTCATCTCCTGTAGTCGTCGCATCTTTGAACGACCGGCCGCACCGCGCCGTTCCGCCCCTATGCCCCTCACACTGGCAATCGCGGGCGCGCTCGCCTATGCGGCCCCTTCTCCAACGACCAAGGACCATCATGGGTTTTCGCTGCGGTATCGTCGGGCTGCCGAATGTCGGCAAGTCCACTCTATTCAACGCATTGACGCAGACTCAGGCAGCGCAGGCGGCGAATTATCCGTTCTGCACGATCGAGCCCAATGTCGGCAATGTCGGCGTGCCCGACGACCGGCTGGCGGCACTGGCGGCGATCGCCGACTCGGCGAAGATCGTCGAGACGCAACTCGCCTTTGTCGACATTGCCGGCCTGGTGCGCGGCGCATCGAAGGGCGAAGGATTGGGCAACCAGTTCCTCGGCAACATCCGCGAGGTCGATGCGATCGTCCACGTCCTGCGCTGCTTCGAGAATGGCGACGTGACACATGTCGAGGGCCGCGTCGATCCGATCGCCGATGCCGAGGTGGTCGAGACCGAGCTGATGCTCGCCGATCTGGAAAGCCTGGAGAAGCGCGTCCCCAACCTCGCCAAGAAGGGGCAGCAGGGCGACAAGGAGGCCAAGATAGGCGCGGTCGTCCTGGGCCGCGCGCTCGACCTGCTGCGCGACGGAAAGCCCGCGCGGCTGACCGCGCTGACCGACGAGGAGGAAATGCGGCTATTTCGCGCCGCGCAGCTTCTGACCGCGAAACCGGTCCTTTATGTCTGCAATGTCGATGAAGGGGATGCGGCCGACGGTAATGCGCTGAGCGCGCGGGTGTTCGAGAAAGCAGCGGCGGAGGGTGCGCAGGCGGTCGTGGTGTCCGCTGCGATCGAGGCCGAGATCGCGACCATGGCGCCGGAGGACCGCGCGGAGTTCCTGTCTGATCTGGGGCTGAGCGAAACAGGCCTCGCCCGTGTCATACGCGCGGGATACACGTTGCTCGACTTGCTGACGTTCTTCACCGTCGGACCCAAGGAAGCGCGGGCCTGGACCGTGCATGTCGGTGCGAAGGCACCGCAGGCGGCGGGCGAAATCCACACGGATTTCGAACGCGGCTTCATCCGTGCGGAGACGATCGCCTATGAGGATTATATCGCAAGCAAAGGCGAAACCGGAGCGCGCGATGCGGGGAAGCTACGCCAGGAAGGCAAGGAGTATGTCGTCCATGACGGCGACGTGATGCTGTTCCGCTTCAACGTGTGAGGGCAGGGCGATGGTGATGGCCGTTGATCGACGCATCGTCTTGGCTGGCGGCTCGGCGATGTTTGCCTGGCCGGTCTGGGGGCGTCTTGCATCTTCGCACGACTCCATAGCTCGGGGTTGGGCCGCCCTGGATCTGCGCACGGGCCGACGAATGGGCGCTGGCGCGGCCATTCGGTTGCCGATGTGTTCGACATTCAAATGGCTGCTTGCAGCCTGTGTGCTCGACCGCGTCGACACAAAGCTGGAGCGGCTGGATCGGCGGGTGAACGTCCGGCGTGCCGACCTGCTCGACTATGCGCCGGAGACGCGGGCGATGGTCAATGCAGCCGGCGGAAATAGCGCACGCGTCACGATCGGCGCGCTCTGTAAAGCTGCGGTGAGGATCAGCGACAATACGGCTGCGAACCTGTTGCTTGGCTCGATCGGCGGACCCGCCGGACTTACGCGGTGGCTGCGAACGATCGGAGACACCGTGACGCGGCTCGACCGACGAGAGCCATGGCTCAACGATGTCGCGGCGAATGATCCGCGCGATACGACCACGGCCGACGCAATGCTTGCCGATTTGCGTCGCATCCTCTTCGGATCGGTGCTGACCAGATCTTCGCGTGAGCAATTGCTCGCATGGATGCTTTCGAGCCGGACAGGTGCGGATCGCCTGAGCGCCGGTATGCCAGACGGATGGCGCATAGCACACAAGACGGGGACGCGCAGTGTCGATACCGCCGCCCCGATATCGCAGCGCTCTGCAGCGGGTGATGTTGGCGTTCTGATACCCCCAGATGGCGGTGCAATAATAATTGCAGCCTATATCGCGGGATCGCGCCAGCCGCAGCCGGACATCGATCGCTGGTTCGCCGAGCTAGCCCGCGACGTTGTCGGCAAGTTCGCGGTATGAAGCTGCTTTCGATGGTCTTTCATGGCGAACCACAGCGACTGCGCAATCGGCCAGCAAGAGAAGGGCGATGATGACGGTACTAAGCAGGTCAATGTTGGCGCTCGCGCTGGCACTCGGGGCTTGCGCTTATCCCTATACGCCCCCCGCGCTGCCGCCGGTCACGCAACTGCCCGCGCCGTTACCCGCAAGCGCTCAGGTCGAAAAAGCGCCGGTCGTGATCCTTGTGTCGATCGACGGCTTTCGCCCCGATTACCTCGACCGCGGCGTCACGCCCAATCTGTCGCGGCTGGCGGCCAGCGGGGTATGGGCAGCGATGCGGCCGTCCTTTCCATCCAAGACCTTTCCCAATCACTGGGCAATCGTCACCGGCCTGCGTCCAGACCGCAGCGGGATCGTCGCCAACACGATGGAGGATCCTGAGCGGCCAGGCGAAATGTTCACGATGTCCAGCGACGATCCCTTCTGGTGGGACGAGGCCGAGCCAATCTGGGTAACAGCGGAGCGCGCAGGGGTCAGGACGGCCACCATGTTCTGGCCCGGCGCGAACGTCGCCTGGGGCGGGCGCACGACCGGCGGCCATGGTGCGGTGGAGGGCGGCATCCGCCCGGAGGACTGGCAGCAGTTCAATCAGGCGGTGACCGGTACGCAGCGCGTCGACACGGTAATCGACTGGATACGGCGCCCTGCCGCCACCCGGCCGCGCTTCGTGACGTTGTATTTCGATACGGTCGATACCGCCGGGCACGAACATGGCCCTGATGCATCCGAGACAACGGCGGCGATACGCGATGTCGATACGCAGATCGGGCGATTGACCGCCGGGCTTGCCGCGCTGGATCAGCCCGCGAACCTGGTGATCGTCGCCGACCACGGCATGGCCGCGACATCGAGTATGCGGTCGATCGCGCTGGACCGGATTGCCGACCCGACCGATTACCGGGTGATCGAAACCGGTCCCTACGCCACGCTGGCACCTATGTCCGGCCATGAAGATGCGCTGGCCCGCGCATTACTGGTCCCGCACCAGCATATGCAGTGCTGGCGCAAATCCGCCATCCCGGCGCGGCTTCACTATGGACGCAATCCGCGCGTGCCGCCATTTCTGTGCCTGGCGGAGACAGGATGGACGATCGACAAGACCGCCCCTGACAAGACGTTTTCGGGTGGCAACCACGGCTACGATTCAGACGCGCCCGTAATGCGCGCGTTGTTCATCGCACACGGCCCTGCCTTTGTGCCTGACAAGCGCATCGCCTCGTTCGACAATGTTGATGTCGAGCCGTTACTCCGTGATTTGCTGCATCTGCCGCCAGGCGCGAACCTGGACGGCACCGACGCGCCGTTTCGAGCTGTGCTGAAATGACCGAACAGCCGACACAGTATTTCGAGGACATCGTCGTCGGCGCAACCGCGCGTTTTGGCGCTTACCGCGTCACACGTGAAGAAATGGTCGCGTTTGCAGAGAAATTCAATCCGCAACCCTTTCATCTGTCCGATCAGGCTGCAGCGGCTACGCATTTCGGCCGGCTGTCGGCCAGTGGCTGGCACACATGCGCGATGACAATGGCGATGACGGTGGGGGAGCTGAGGACCAGCCGTCAGGCGGGACTTGGCTCTCCGGGAATAGACCAACTCTGCTGGTTGAGACCAGTTTATGCTGGCGACATGCTATCCTGCGAAACGGAAATATTGGAGAAGCGCCGCTCGGTCAGCCGGCCGACAATGGGACTCTACAAAAGCCGGATGACTGTCCGCAATCAGGACGGTGTGGCGGTTATGACCTTCATCTCCAATGCGATGATCGCCACGCGTCCCTATTGACGATCAGTCGCGACTGCGTCGGCCGCCACGACCGCGGCCATCACCGCGAGTGGGCCGATTGCCCAGCCGCTCGGCCCTGTTCTCCCGACGGGTCTGGCGAAGATCCTGTCTTGTATCCCGGTTGAACTCGCGGCGGGCTTCGCGTCGCCCGTCGCGAAACTGGCTTCGGTCAATCTCGCCATTTCGAAATGCCTGACGATTGTTGCGCAGGTCGCCGCGATAGTCCCGGCGCTCCGATCGATAGTCTCGTCTGAAATCACGCCAGTTGTTCGCGACCGCTCCGTTGCCGCGGTAATAGCCACGCCGACCCTGCCAGTAGTTGCGCTGCCCATCGTTCCATCGATACCGACGGCGATTGCGGTCAAAGACGTAAACTCCGGTGCCGGGATAATAGAAATTATTATACCAGCCATAATAGGACGGAGCGTAGCCAAGACCGTAACCGGCACCGTAATAGCCCTGCCCGCCGTAACCGCCGTTCCCATAATAGCTATTGTCGTAATAGCCCGAGCCATAGCCCAGTGACGCGCCGCTATAGCCATAACCATCGGTGCAGCCGCTCAAGCCGGCACCAATGCCGATGGCAAGGCCAAATAGCCCCAATTTCTTGATCCACATGAATATTCTCCCGATACACGGAGGCGGCATGCTACGCGCCGTTATATTCTCAAACGCGAAGAACGGCGCCGGGTTCCGTCAGTGACCGGGAAAAGAAACCAGCGTATCGATCGCTACGCCGTCGCCGCGCAGGGCGTCCGCACCGCCCAGATCGGGCAGATCGACCAGAAACAACGCCTGTGTCACCACCGCACCTGCCTTTTTCAGCAAGCGCACAGCGGCGCGCGCGGTGCCGCCCGTGGCGATCAAATCATCAACCAGTAGGACGCGCGCGCCCGGCGCACAGGCATCGGCGTGCATGGCGATCCGGTCCTCGCCATATTCCAGCGCATAGTCTTCCGCGATCGTCGCACCGGGCAATTTGCCGTCCTTGCGGATAAGCAGAACTCCCGCGTTTAGCGGCACTGCCAGAGCTGCTGCAAACAGGAACCCGCGCGCCTCAACCCCCGCGATCAGGTCGACCGGACCCTCGATCGCCGCCACCATCCTCTCGACGACGCTGGCTACCCCCGTCGGCGACAGCAGCAATGTGGTGATGTCACGAAACTGGATCCCTGGCTTGGGAAAGTCCGAAATAGTGCGGATCAGCGCCTTAAGGTCGTCATTGGCGGGCATGCCCGATCAATGCTTCACGTCACGCCAGATATTCTGATACGCGCCCCAAGACAGGAAGCAGAAGATGAGGATGAACGCCAAGGCCGCCAGGCCGCCGGCATGGCGCACCTCCAAATTTGGCTCCGCAGTCCAGGTCAGGAAGGCAGCGACATCGCGTGCCATCTGGTCCTTCGTCGCGCGTGTTCCGTCCACATAGCTGACCTGTCCATCGGATGTCAGCGGCGGCGGCATGGCAATGTTCAGATTGGCAAAATATGGATCATAATGCAGGCCCGGCGGAGTTTTGCTGGCCGGAAACTCCCGCAACAGTTCGGCGGGCTGCGAACGATACCCGGTAATCAGCGCATGAATGTAGTTCGCGCCGTCATGCCGAGCCTTGACCATCAGTGACAAATCAGGTGGCAGCGCATTGTTGTTGGCCGCGCGCGCCGCGACATCGTTGGCAAAAGGTGACGGGAACCGGTCGGAGGGCACATTCTTTCGAGTCGACGCCTCACCCGTGTCTGGGTTGATCGACGGCTGCTCGATCACCCACTGGTTGGCAATCGCCTTCACCTCAGCGTCACTATACCCGATCTTCGTCAGGTCGCGGAACGACACATAGCGAAGGCTGTGACAAGCGGAGCAGACCTCCTTGTAAACCTGAAACCCGCGCTGGACTTGCCGGCGATCGAACCGGCCGAACAACCCAGCCGATGACAGGCCGATATTCTGCGGTGCCAGATGAAAGACTTCTTCCGCGGTTTCAGGTGCCGGCTCCTGAATAGCGGTCGATACAGTGCCGAACAACGCGATCGCCAGTACGAAGACGAATGCCGCGCCGATCAGGTAGGATATTGCACGAACCATCTTAGTCTTTCTTCCCCCGGTACGCCTCTATCACGCCAGCGCCGTCTTCGCAGGACTGGTGCCGGCATGCTTGTCCAATACCGCCTCAGTGATCGAATGCGGCAATGGGCGCGGCCGCTCTGAACGAGCGACGATCGGCAGAATGATCAGGAAATGCGCGAAATAATAGGCCGATGCGATCTGCCCCAGGATCACGTTGCGCGCGATCGGCTCCGCCCCACCGACATAACCCAGGATCAGGATATCGACCAGCCATATGACCAGGAACATGCGGTATTTCGGACGAAAATTGGCCGACCGAACGGGCGAGCTATCCAGCCACGGCAGGAAGAACAGCAGCAGGATCGACCCGAACATTGCCAGCACGCCCCATAATTTTGCGGGCAGGAGGAAGTCGGCGGTGAAGCTTTTCAGGATCGCGTAGAACGGCAGGAAATACCATTCAGGGACGATGTGCGCCGGTGTCGAGAGCGGATTGGCCTCAATATAATTGTCCGGATGACCCAACAAATTGGGCGCGAAAAACAAAAGCGCGGCGAAGATCGCCAGGAACACGCCCAGCCCGACCGCATCCTTCGCGGTGTAATAGGGATGAAACGGAACCGTGTCCTGCTCGCCCTTCACATCGACGCCGGTCGGATTGTTCGAGCCCGGAATATGCAGCGCCCAAATATGCAGGACGATCACACCCAGCGTGACGAACGGCAGCAGATAATGGAGCGAGAAGAACCTGTTCAGCGCGGCATTGTCCGGCGCGTACCCGCCCAGCAGCCAGATGCGGATCGATTCACCTACCAGCGGTATCGCAGAAAAGAACCCGGTGATGACCTGTGCTCCCCAGAAACTCATCTGGCCCCAGGGCAACACATAGCCCATGAACGCAGTCGCCATCATCAGCAGAAATATCGTGACGCCCAGCAGCCAGACCATCTCGCGCGGCGCCTTGTACGAACCGTAATACAGCCCGCGACCAATATGGATATAGACCACCAGCAGGAACATCGACGCGCCGTTCGCATGCGCATAGCGCAGGAACCAGCCGCCATTGACGTCGCGCATGATGCTCTCGATCGAGGCGAAGGCGACACCGCCATTGGCGGCATAGTGCATTGCCAGTGTGACGCCGGTAATGATCTGAATCATCAGCGCCGCCCCCGCGAGCACGCCGAAATTCCAGAAATAGTTCAGGTTGCGCGGCACCGGATAGCCCGCGCCGATCGCGTTATACATCAGCCGCGGTACGGGGAGTTTCTCATCGATCCACCGCATGAACGGCGCTTGCGGTTGATATTGCTTGGCCCAGGGAAAGCTCATGGTTCGCTACCTCAGCCGACCGTCACGGTCGTGTCAGAATTGAAGACATAGTCGGGGACCGCCAGATTGCGCGGTGCCGGTCCCTGCCTGATCCGCGCGGCGGTATCATAAGCCGAACCATGGCACGGGCAGAAATACCCGCCAAACGGTCCGCGATTGTCGCCCTCGTGAATGCCGAGCGGAATGCAGCCGAGATGCGTACACACGCCAAGCGTGATCAGCCAGTTCTTGTGGCCCGTCTTGGTCCGCTCCTCCAGCGTTTGCGGATCGCGCAGCGTATTCACCGGCACCGCATCGGCTTCGGCGATTTCCTTGGGCGTCAGGTTGCGCACGAACAATGGCTGCTTGCGAAAAGTGGTGACGACCCCCTGCCCAGACTCGATCTTGGACAGGTCGATCTCGGTCGAGGACTGCGCCAGTACGTCCGCCGAAGGGCTCATCTGGTTGATCAGCGGCCACACGATCGCCAGCGCGCCGACCCCGGCGAACGACACCGCCGCGATATTGATGAAATCACGTCGACGGGGATCATGGATCTGCTCGTCCAGCAATTCCGGCGCTTCACCGGGGGGTAGCCTGTCCTCGACCGTCGCCATTCAATCAAACCCTATAGCATCACCGCGCTAAGGGCGATGACGGGGCGGTCGCAAAAACTGACCGCGCCTCTTCGCCCCCGCAAAAAAACCGCCTGTCTGATAGACGGCACCCCGATGATTGCCAACAGCATTTTGCGAGCGGCGTTGCGCGGGGTTAGTGAACGCACAATGCGCATCGCCCTCTACCAGCCAGACATCGCCGGCAATGTCGGGACTATCCTGAGGACCGCCGCGTGCCTTGGCGTCGGCGTCGACGTGATCGAACCGGCGGGCTTCGCCTGGAGCGCCCGGTCGCTGGCGCGCGCCGGCATGGACTATGCCGATCAGGCCGCGATTACGCGTCACGCCGATTGGGACGCGTTCAGCGCCTCAGCAAACGGCCGCATCGTGCTAGTGACAACCGCCGGTGTAACAACATTGCCCGGCGCGCACTTCCTGCCCAACGACATCTTGCTGCTGGGATCGGAAAGCGCCGGCGTCCCGCGCCCCATCCACGACCGCGCCGACCTGCGGGTCCGCATCCCGATGCGCCCCGGCTTTCGCTCGTTAAACGTCGCGATCGCGGGCGTCATCGTTCTCGGCGAGGCGCTTCGCCAAACGGGATGGGACGGGATTGCTTGATGCTATGATATCGACTTGTCGCCGCCGGCACTGGTAAACAACGCCGATGGAGACTCTCGACTCCCAGCAAGCCGCCGCCCGCATGTGGTTCGAGACGCTGCGCGACCGGATCTGCGCTGCGTTTGAGACGATCGAGCGCGAGGCGGGGTCCGAGGCTTCGTTCGACTATCTCCCCTGGAACCGGGTGGACCCGTCGGGAGAGCCGGGCGGCGGCGGGGTGCGCGGCGTGATGAAGGGCCACGTCTTTGAAAAGGTAGGCGTGAACGTGTCTACCGTCGGCGGGACGTTTGAAGGCGACTTTGCCGGGTCGGTCCACGGCGCAGCCGATGATCCACGTTTCTTTGCAACCGGCATAAGCCTGGTCGCGCACATGGCCAATCCGCACGTACCCGCGGTCCACATGAACACCCGCTTCCTGACCACGACCAAGCGCTGGTTCGGGGGCGGAGCCGACCTCAATCCGCCGCTGCCGATCGAGGAGGACACCGCCGACTTTCATGCCGCGATGCGGGCCGCATGCGCGCGGCACGATCCAACCTATTATCCGAAATTCAGCAAATGGGCGGAGGAGTATTTCTACATTCCCCATCGGCAGGTCCACCGCGGGGTCGGCGGGATCTTCTTCGATCATCTGGAGGGCGATTTCGATACCGGCCTGGCCTTTGCCCGCACCGTCGGCGACGCGTTTCTCGACGTCTATCCCCGCATCGTGCGCCGTCGCATGGGGATGCCGTTCACCGACGATGACCGGGCGGCGCAGCGGCACTGGCGCGGGCGCTACGCCGAATTCAACCTGGTCTATGACCGGGGCACGCTGTTCGGGCTGAAAACCGGCGGCAATATCGATGCGATCCTGATGAGCCTCCCGCCGGTTGCCGCCTGGGACTGATCATGGGCAACGCCGCTCAGACGTCCAGATTGGCCACGTTCAGCGCATTATCCTGAATGAATTCGCGCCGCGGCTCGACGACTTCCCCCATCAGGCGGGAGAAGACTTCATCCGCCGCGCTTGTCTCGTCGGCGGTCACGCGCAGCATCGTGCGGTTGGAGGGATCGAGCGTCGTTTCCCACAACTGGTCGGCGTTCATCTCGCCCAGCCCCTTGTAGCGCTGGATTGCCAGACCCTTGCGCCCGGCGAGCAGCACCGCCTCCAGCAACTGGCTGGGCCGCGACACGAGTGTCTCGCCGCGCGCGATCGTCACCGTCTCGCCGATCATGTCCTCATCGACGGCCGGCTGTGCCGCCGCGCTGCGCGTCGGGACCAATTTGCCGGGCTGCGCGAAGCTCTCCGACTGCTCGGTTGCCAGCGTGTGCAGCTTGCGCGCTTCCGCAGAGCCCAGGAAGCTGGCCTCGATGATGTGGTGGTCCGTCACCCCGCGCCAGCGCCGCTCGAAATGGACGCCGCCATCCTCGGTCAGTCGTGCGGTCCAGCGCGAGTCTTCGTCGCCGGCATCGAGAGCGCGTGTCACCGCCTGTACCGCCGAGTCGCGTTCCTCCCGCGACAGGGCCGGATCGAGCGCGCCGCCCAGCGCCAGCGCCTCGACGATCCGCTCGTCATAGCGACGCGGAACATAGCGCATCAGCGTGCGCATCCGCCGCGCATGGTCGACGAGCGCGCGCAGGTCGGCGCCCGAGCGCGATCCGCCACTCGTTTCGAACACGCTTGCCGCCACGCCCGCCTCGACCAGATAGTCGTCGAGCCCGGCATCGTCCTTTAGATATACCTCCGAGCGTCCCCGCGTCGCCTTGTAGAGCGGTGGCTGCGCGATGAAGAGATGCCCGCGCGTGATGAGCTCAGGCATCTGCCGGTAGAAGAAGGTCAGCAGCAACGTGCGAATATGCGCGCCGTCGACATCGGCGTCGGTCATAATGACAATCTTGTGATATCTAAGTTTGTCCGCGTTGAAGTCATCGCGGCCGATCCCGGTCCCCATTGCCTGGATCAGCGTCCCGATCTCCTTCGACGAGATCATCCGGTCGAAGCGCGCTCGCTCAGTGTTCAGGATCTTGCCGCGTAGTGGCAGAATCGCCTGAAAATGCCGGTCGCGACCCTGCTTGGCGGAGCCGCCGGCGGAATCGCCCTCGACCAGGAACAGCTCGGACTTGGCGGGATCGCGTTCCTGGCAGTCGGCCAGCTTGCCGGGCAGCGAGGCGATGTCCATCGCACCCTTGCGCCGCGTCAGCTCTCGCGCCTTCTTCGCCGCCTCGCGCGCGGCCGCCGCGTCGATAATCTTGCCGACGATCGCCTTGCCGTGCGCCGGATTCTCCTCCAGCCACTCCGCCAGCTTGTCCGCCATCAAAGACTCCAGCGGCTGACGCACTTCGGACGAGACCAGCTTGTCCTTTGTCTGCGAGCTGAACTTGGGATCGGGCAGCTTCACCGACACGATCGCGGTCAGCCCCTCACGCATATCGTCGCCGGTCAGCGACACCTTCTCCTTTTTCAGCATGCCCGACTTGTCGGCATAATTATTGAGCGTGCGCGTCAGCGCCGCGCGGAATGCCGCCATGTGCGTGCCGCCATCGCGCTGCGGGATGTTGTTGGTGAAGGCCAGAACATTCTCGTAATAGCTGTCGTTCCATTCCAGCGCGACATCGATCGTCACGTCGTCGCGCGTGCCGCTGATCGCGACAGGATCCGGCATTAATGGCGTCTTTGCACGGTCCAGATATCTGACGAACGCGGCGATTCCGCCCTCGTAATACAGCTCCACCGTCTTCGGCTCGTCGTGCCGCGCATCGGTCAGGAACAGGCGGACGCCCGAATTGAGGAATGCCAGTTCGCGGTAGCGATGCTCCAGCTTCTCGAAATCAAACTCGATGATCTTGAACGTCGCCGGGCTGGGCAGGAACGTGACCATCGTACCCTTCCTACCCTCGGAGCGTCCCGTCACTTCCAGCGGCGCGACCGCATCGCCATAGGCAAAGCGCATCCGGTTTTCCTCTCCGTCGCGCCAGATCGTCAGCTCCAGCCATTCCGAAAGCGCATTGACGACCGAGACGCCAACCCCGTGCAGCCCGCCCGAGACCTTGTACGCATTATCGTCGGAGGTATTCTCGAACTTGCCGCCTGCGTGAAGCTGCGTCATGATGACCTCGGCCGCGGACACGCCCTCCTCGGCGTGGATGCCGGTCGGGATGCCCCGGCCGTTATCGGTGACGGACACCGATCCGTCCGCATTCAGCACGATGTCGATGCGGTCACAGTGACCGGCCAGCGCCTCATCGATCGCATTGTCGCTGACCTCAAACACCATATGGTGCAGACCCGAGCCATCGTCGGTATCGCCGATATACATGCCGGGACGTTTGCGGACCGCATCCAGCCCTTTCAGAACCTTGATCGAGGACGCGCCATAGTCATTGCCGTTCGCGCCGGCGGTGGATATTTCAGTGCTGTCTGCCATGTTCAGTATATAGGCGTGAGCCGTCTGAAACGGAAGCGAAATGGCCGTGGACCCCCGACCTTTAGCGTCCCAGCTCGACCCTCGTCGCATCGTCGCCGATCGCATCGAACAAGGCAGCCTCCGTCCCCGTCATCCATGTCTGCCCCCGCCCCTTCAGATGCTCGAACAGCGCGCCGCGCCTGACCGGGTCGAGATGCGCCGCGATCTCATCAAGCAACAGCACCGGCGATCGCCCGGTCCGTTCCGCAACCAGCTCGGCATGTGAGAGCATGATGCCCAGCAGAAGCGCCTTCTGCTCGCCGGTCGATGCCAGCGCCGCCGGCACGTCCTTGTCGACGTGCGCGACCACCAGGTCGGCGCGGTGCGGGCCGGCCAGCGCCCGGCCGGCCGCGGCGTCTCGCGCGCGGCCATCGCGCAGCAGCATAGCGAGATCACCTGCCGCGCTCGTGTCCTCAAGCACGATCGCCGCGCGCGCGAACGGCCCGGCCGATTGTGCGGCCAGCCGCGCGGTTAGCAGCGCGACGGTCTCACGCCGTGCTGTATCGACTGCCGCGCCATGCTCGGCCATTTCCGCCTCCAGCCCGGACAGCCAAACGGGATCGGGGCGGACATCCGTCAATAACCGGTTGCGCGCGCGCATCGCCGCCTCGTAACGCGCGACATGGCCGCCATGCCCCGGCACCAGCGCCAGCGTCAGCCGGTCCAGAAAGCGGCGGCGATTGCCCGGCGCGTCCACGAACAGCCGGTCCATCGCCGGAGTCAGCCACAGGACCGTCAGCCATTCGGCCAATGCCGACGCCGATGCGGCCGCGCCATTCACCCTGACGACGCGCCGGTCCGGCGCCGATGGCAGCGTCCCTGTCGCAAGCTCGGTGCCGCTATCGCCTAGTGTCGCGGCGATGCCGAAGCCGCCCGCGCCGGACACGCGCGCGACCCCCGACAAGCCCACGCGCCGTAATCCGCGGCCCGGCGCCAGCAGCGACACGGCCTCCAGGATGTTGGTCTTGCCGGTGCCATTCTCGCCGGTCAGCACGACAAAGGCCGAACCCGGCTCCAGCGTCAGGGCGGCGTGGTTTCGGACATCGGTCAGGACAAGGCGCGACAGCATCGTCGTACGCCTAGCCCAACGAGCGCGCGGACGTCAGGTCAGGCGGCGATCTTTGTCCGGCTGGCGAAACCCGCCAGCCGGCCGAGCCTGGCCTGCGCCTTGCGATACGCGCGTGGTTCCTCGATTCGCAGCCTGGCGCGGGCGGCATCGATCGGCTCGTGCATCAGCGCCTCATAATCCTCGCCAAGCAGCCACATAGCGCGCTTTCCATGACGCCAGCCCTCCCAGACCGCATGGGCGAAAGCGATACTGTGCGTCTCGCGCAGGCTGCGCAGCGCCGCACCGACGGCGATGAACGCCCAGCCCAGCCCCTTCGTCTGAGCATAGGAGAACGCGACCAGCGCCGCTTCTCCCATCGTCTCGTCCGCCTTGTAGCCGGTCAGGACGTGCCAGATGTCATGCACATCACGACTGCGCCGCCCGAACCAGGCATGCGGGTGATGGATCAGCGGCACCTTGTCGAGGTTGGACACGTCCGCCAGCCCGGCCGCGGAATAGCCGGTGTCCGCCAGGAAGCGCCGGTACGCCGCTCCCACTGTTCCGGGTGCGAACGAGGCGAGGAACGCCGGATCGCAGAACCGCTCCGCCAGCTCGATCCGTTCATAAGCCATGCGCCCGCCATCGGTCGATGCGATCAGCCGCGCATAGCCCCGGGGCGTGGCATCGGCGTTCAGCGCACGCATGATGACGAACACCTGCGTCGTGTCCTCACCATTGGCCAGCAACGTGCGGAGCGCCCGCGCCGCACCGCGCCAGTCGCGCCTGTAATTGTCCGCCGTACCCGAAATGGTGCGCATCGCTTACTTCCTTACTGACATAGATGTCAGTAGCGTTGTCGGTGGAAACGTCAAGCTCCGGGGGCCTTCGCACTAGGGCACAGCGTTCGGAAGTCCACAAATAAACGGGTTTGATTAACGGGCGCGCCCGGATCAGCGATACCGTTGTTCGCGGTGGTGGCGGGATGACGAGAGGAGTGGACGCAACCGCTAACGCCCGATTGCGGACGAAGAGGATCGTGCTACGCTGCATCCATGACCATAGAAGCCATGCTTATTTCCGGTGCCATTGTCGGGTTGCTGAGCATCCAGCGGCGGGTTGCTGATCGGGCTTTTCTCGCCAAATGGCCGCGTGGGGTGCACCGTCCTATGGATCGTCCCTGTCGCCATGATCGCCTACATCGCCTTCTGGCAATGGCAGCATCCTGAGAACCTGCGTTCGACCAGCGCCTTGGATTTTCTGTTTGGACCTCTGTGGCCCAGCCTTGGTGCCAGCGTGGGCTACGTGGTTGGTGGCGGCCTGCTCTCACTCATTCGCCGCTTAAAGCGGACGGGCAGCTAACCACCACTTGCGGACGTTCACGCCAGCGATCCACGATCATGCTGCGCGCAAGATTGGCCTCAAAGTCGTGCTGTTTGGTGTGGCACCGATCTTGAACGCCCGCATATGCGGGATCGGTTAAGTCGGCGGCACCACGGGCGTGCAGGCGTTTGTGCCAGTGTATCTTGCCGGCCTGATCTGTCGTCGTCGCTTTCATCGTGATGTATGCCGTCTAGGCGCTGTTCACGACGGTTCGCTGGCTCGTCACGAATGTTCGTTAACCGCCAAATGATCGTCATGCTGAACTTGTTTCAGCATCCAGCGGGGTGCGCATCTGAGCGATGTTGTTCTTTACCCGCGATGGACACTGAAACGGGTTCAGGGTGACGGTGTTGGGGTAAGGTCGCGGCACCGCGTTGACGCTCGCTGTCCGACTTCGCCCTCTGACGGTTGAGCGACATCAGACGCCTGAAATTGTCCGGAAGGTGCCGGACGCCGGTGATGGCAAGTCAAGGCCGACCTTCGTTGCGTCAGCCGTGCCTGTGCTTGCGCCGTGCGCATTGATCGCGCCATTGGCGACGTGCGCAGCAGGAGCGCTGCGGACGAATGTCAGGCCTCGAAGAACTCCTCGTCGATGCGTTTTATCGCCATGACCTCCTCGACGCGGCAGCCGACGTCGTGCCGAATCATCAGTGCCGCGAGCCGCTGACCATCGACCAGCACGATCCGCTTGCTCAGACCCTGCGCTGTCGTGACGGCGCTGGACGTGAACGTGGAGGTCGTGACGAACAGCCCCTTGCCCGCCTTGAACTGATCGAGCGCGCCGAAGAAGTCGCGGATCGCGCCGGCGCCGACGGCATTGCCCGGCTGATAGCGCTTCGCCTGCACGTAGATTCGGTCCAGTCCGAGCAGATCCTCATCGATCACACCGTCGACGCCGCCGTCGCCCGACTGACCCAGCGCGCGCCCTGCATCGTCGATAGAACCGCCATATCCCATCGCAGTGACCAGCTTGACGACGAGTTGCTCAAAAAACGCGGGCGTCCCGGCGACGATACGCGCGAGCATCTGCTCGGCCAGGTCGGCATCGATCCGATCGCGGGCTCGACGCATCTGTTCGTCTGGCGTCAAGGACATCAGCGAGGCGGCATCGGGCTCCTTCTCCTCGCTCGAGGAGGCAGACGGTGTTATGAACTGCTCGAAGCCGGCAAATTGACGCAGATAGGCGATATCGATTCGCGGCGGCGGCGCCTGCAAAACGGACTGACCGCGCTCCGTGATCCTGAATTGGCCACGGCCGGTAGAGATAATCAGGCCGGCCTTGCCCAAATAGCTTTTTGCCCAATGCACTCGGTTAGCGAAGGTGGTCTGCCGACCAGACGGAAGAAGCTGCGCGCGCTGCGCCGGCGTCAATTGGAACGCATCTGCCAGCTGCTCTACAACCGCTCCAGCCTTGACGCCGCCGACGGCCGAAGCTTCCAGAACCGGTATCATCAACGTCTGGAAGTCGGGAATATCTTCTCCCGCCATCACACCCGCATCGGCATCAGCACATAGAGCGCAGGCGCCGAGTCGTTTTCGCGGATCAGCGTCGGGGCGGCGGCGTCGGCGAGGTGGACCTCGACCAGGTCGCCCTCGATCTGGCCGAGAATATCCATCAGATAGCGGCTGTTGAAGCCGATCTCGAACGGCGCGGCCGCATAGTCGCCGGGCACTTCTTCGGCCGCGGTTCCGTTCTCGGGGCTGGTCACGGACAGCGTGATGCGGTCGCGGTCGAGTGCCATCTTGACGGCGCGGGTCTTTTCGACCGCGATCGTCGAGACGCGGTCGACGCCCTCCATGAAGCTCTTCGGATCGAGCTTCAGGATCTTGTCATTTCCGGTCGGGATCACGCGGCTATAGTCGGGGAAGGTGCCGTCGATCAGCTTCGACGTCAGCACCGCACGCCCCAGGTCGAAGCGGATCTTGGTGCTCGACAGCGAGACACCGACCGAGCCGTCGATCTCGTCGAGCAGCTTGCGCAATTCGCCGACGCATTTGCGCGGCACGATCACGTCGGGCATTCCGTCCGCACCTTCGGGGCGCGGCATCGTCACGCGCGCCAGCCGGTGGCCGTCGGTCGCTGCCGCCTTCAGTACCGGATTCGTCCCCTCGGCGTCGGCGACATGCAGGAAGATGCCGTTCAGATAGTAACGCGTCTCCTCGGTCGAGATCGCGAAGCGCGTCTTGTCGATCATTTGCTTCAGGGTTTCCGCCGGCAACTCGAACTGCGTTGGCAGTTCGCCCTCGGCGATCACCGGGAAGTCATCACGCGGCAGCGTGGGCAGTGACGAGGTGTAGCGCCCCGCCCGTATCGAGAGGCGACCTTCGGCCGCGGCAAGCTCGACCTGGCTGCCATCGGGCAGCTTGCGCGCGATGTCGAACAAGGTATGCGCCGATACGGTCGTCGCGCCGGGCTGATCGACTGCGGCCTGTACATTCTCGTTGATCTGCAGGTCGAGATCGGTCGCCATCAACTTGAGCGTACCGTCAGCCTCGGTTTCCAGCAGCACATTCGACAGAATCGGAATGGTATTGCGCCGCTCCACCACCGACTGAACATGGCTCAGCCCCTTCAGCAGCGTCGCGCGTTCGATTGTCGCCTTCATCTGTCATCCCCCAGCCGCGATCCCGATTCCGGATGCGCCAACTACCCGATCGTCCTACCCAACAATCGAGCGATCGGGCAAGCCGCGCTGAACGGTCTTGGACAAACAATGGACAAATGCGCCCTAGCCATTGCACGCCGGCGAAGGGGCAGCGAAAAGCGCGCATGGCCAACAAGCGGCAGGGACGGGACTTCATCGCGCGGCACGGAGAAACCGTTTTCAACGCCGCGCGTCGGCTGCAAGGTAATGCACTGCACACACCGCTGACCCGGTCGGGTTTCGCACAGGCGGACGAGATGGGCGCGGCGCTGCGTGCCCTGCTGGGCGACCGGCCGGCGTTGACCTTATGGGCCTCGCCCGCCGGCCGCGCGCTCCAGACGCTCGCAATCGTCACCGAGCATTTGCGTCTCGACTGGCACACGGCACAGACCGATGCGCGGCTTGTCGAGATCGGCATGGGTTGCTGGGGTGGTCGCTATTATGCCGAGGTCGGTCCCGTCATCAGTGCATCGGGCGCGTTACTTTGCGCGCCGGACGGCGAGCGCTATCCCGCGATTGCCGAGCGGGTGACCGACTGGCTTTCGGCAACCGCGGACGATCCAGGTGACCGGCTGGTCATCATGCACGGCATCTCGTCGCGCGTGCTGCGCGGGGTCATGACCGGGCTCGCGGTCGATCCCGAGCTTCATTCGCCGATCGCTGTCGCCCTGCCCCAAGGGTCGGTATCGATGGTCGCGGGCGGCGTGGAGACCGTCGTGCATCACGGCAGCGGTTTCGCGCCGGCGTGAACCTCCTGCTGATCGCCCTCGCCTTTACCGGCACTCCTGTCCACCAGACGATCGGCGTCTATCAAGGCTGGGCGGCGTTCCGCGACGAAGCGGAACCGCGCTGCTACGCCATCGCGGCACCCGTCAATAAAGGCGGAAAAGGCGCGGCGTTCGCCAGTGTCGGCACATGGCCTAGGCACCATCGTCGCAACTCCTTTTACGCCAGCCTAAGCCGTGTGCCGACTATTGCGGGACGACTGACAGTCTCAGTCGGTGAGCGCCGCTTTGAACTGGTCGCGCGCGGCGGCAATGCCTGGGCGACTGACAGCGACAGCGACCGTGCGATCGTATCGGCGATGCGTGAAGGACGATCGATGAGCATCGAAGGGGTTGGCACCGGCGGGCGGCCCTTCGCCGATACCTATGCGCTGGCGGGCGCCGCCACGGCGATCGATGCCGCCGCGCTCGCCTGCCTGCGTCGGTAGCAAAGCAGCGCGTGTTGCCCTATGTGGCGGCAATGCCCGATGCCGCCGCCATGATGCCCATTCCCGGGCATATCGACCCTGTACCCGTGCCGCGCATCGCGCCGCTTCGCGCCGACAACAGGATCGACCTGATCGGCCTGTCCAAGGACCAGTTGCGCGAGACATTGGCCACGGCCGGGCTGGATGCGCGCCAGGCGAAGCTTCGCTCCAAGCAGATCTGGCACTGGCTCTATAATCGCGGCGCGACGGACTTCACGCAGATGACCGACATCGCGCGTGCCCAGCACCCGTGGCTCACCGAGCGTTTCGTGGTCGGTCGGCCAGAGGTCGTCGAGGCACAGGTATCGACCGACGGAACGCGCAAATGGCTGCTCCGCTCGCCCGATGCGCAGGACTATGAGATGGTGTTCATTCCCGATGCCGATCGCGGAACGCTGTGTGTCTCCAGTCAGGTCGGTTGCACGCTCAACTGTCGCTTCTGCCACACCGGCACGATGCGTCTGGTGCGCAACCTGACGGCCGGCGAGATCGTCGGGCAGGTGATGCTCGCGCGCGATGCGCTCGGCGAATGGCCGTCCCAGCCGGAAGGGCGGATGCTGACCAACATCGTGATGATGGGCATGGGCGAGCCGCTCTATAATTTCGATGCGGTCCGCGATGCACTGCGGCTGGTGATGGACGGGGACGGGCTGGCGCTCTCCAAGCGCCGGATCACGCTCTCCACTTCGGGCGTCGTGCCGATGATGGCGCGGGCCGGTGCGGAGATCGGCGTCAACCTCGCCGTCTCGCTCCACGCCGTCACCAAGGAGGTGCGCGACGAGATCGTGCCGCTAAACAGGAAATACGGGATCGAGGAACTGCTTCAGGCCTGTGCCGATTACCCCGGGGCCAACAACGCGCGGCGGATCACGTTCGAATATGTCATGCTGCGCGACAAGAACGACGGCGACGCCGAGGCGCACGAACTGGTGCGGCTGATCCGCAAATACCGGCTGCCCGCCAAGGTGAACCTGATCCCGTTCAATCCGTGGCCGGGTGCGCCGTACGACACATCGACGCCCGAACGGGTGCGTCGCTTCTCGCAGATTGTCTTTGAGGCAGGCATCTCGGCACCTGTCCGCACCCCGCGCGGTCGCGACATCGACGCGGCGTGCGGACAATTGAAGACCGCGAGCGAGAAAAAGTCACGCGCCGAACTCGATCGGCAGGCGGACGAAAAACTGGCGGCGCTTGGCTGAGCTCTCGCCGGGCGGCATTGCGCTTGCGCTGACGGCCGGCATCGCCGGAGGGGCGATGAATGCACTGGCCGGTGGCGGGACATTCGCGACATTGCCTGCACTGATCGTGCTCGGACTGCCGGCCAAGATAGCCAACGCGACCTCGAATTTCGCGTTGCTGCCGGGTGCCGCGACAAGTGCCTGGGCGTTTCGTGACGAATTGGGGCCGGTCGGCGGCGTCGACATCCGCCTGCTTGCGGGGGTGACATTCATCGGCGGGCTTGCGGGCAGTGCGCTGCTGGTGCTCACCCCGTCGCGAACCTTCGATGTCGTCATTCCGTGGCTGCTGCTCTTCGCATTCGTCGTGATCGCGTTCGGCAAACGCGCCGCCGACTGGTTGCACGCCCGCGTCACGATCGGAGGGCGGACACTGGTCGTCGCGCAACTCGTCCTTGGCGTGTACGGCGGATATTTCGGCGGTGGGGTCGGCCTGATGACGACCGCTATCTACGGCTTGCTGGCGGCGATCATGCCGCGCGCGCTGTTCGCGCCGCGTACCCTGATGCTGGCGGTCGCCAACACCGCCGCCGCCTTCGTCTTCGCGCTCAGCGGGCTGGTTTCATGGATCGCATGTTTGCCGATGCTGGTCGGCGCCGTCGGCGGCGGCTGGCTGGGCGCGCGACTTGGCAAGCGGCTGAGTCCCGGCGTGGTCCGGGGCTGGACATTGCTCGTCACGCTTGCAACGACCATCGTCTTTTTCCGGCGCGCCTATGGCTGAGCCCGCACCGAACCGCGTTTCACCCTGCCTTCAAGGAGACTGCCCATGACCTTCTCACTCTACGACGCCATCGTTCCACCCTATCAGCAGGTCCTTGCCGCCATGACCCGGCTCGTCGAGAAGGCGGAGGCGTTCTGCCGTGAACAGGACACGCCCCCGGCGGATATCATCGACGCACGCCTCGTCCCCGACATGCTGCCCTTCACCTATCAGGTGAAGTCGACGATCGTCCATTCAACCGGCGCGATCGAGGGCGTCCGCGCCGGCAGCTTCTCACCCGATATGACAAGGCCGCCGGAAGATTTTGCCGGGCTGAAGGCCGCGCTGCAATCGGCACTCGATGCGCTGGCGGCGATCGAGCGAACGGAGGTCGACGGCTTCGTGGGGCGCGACATGGCTTTCGTGATGGGGGAGACCCGTATGGAATTCGACGCGGAGCATTTCCTGCTCTCGTTTTCGGTGCCCAATTTCTATTTCCACGCGACGACCGCCTACGACCTGCTGCGGATGAAGGGCCTGCCGCTTAGCAAGCGTGACTTTCTCGGCCGCCCCCGTCTGCGCGCCTAGCCGGGCCGCGCCATGTGGAACAGCGCGTCCACGGTCGTCTCGAAATAGTCGGCCGGGCCGCCGCCACGGCTGACCGGTGCCGCGCGTGCCGTCTGATAGACACCGTCCTCCAGCATCGCCGGGTCGATATGGACCCCGACCACTTCGCCCAGCACCAGCCAGCTGTCCAGTTCCTGCCCTTGCAGATCCTCCAGGCGGATCAACTGCGTCAGGCGACACTCGAAGGAGACCGGGCTGAGCGCCACGCGCGGCGGGGACACGACTCGTGACGGCGCCGCTTCAAGGCCCGCCAGGGTGAATTCATCCTTCTCGCGGTCAGTGGTCGAGGTGATGTTCATCGCCGCCGCCAGCGACCGCGTCGCAAGGTTCCAGACGAATTCTCCCGTCGCGTCGATATTCGCGACCGAATCCTTCCAACCCGACGATGCGAAGCCGATAATCGGTGGCTTATAATTGAACAGGTTGAAGAAGCTGTACGGTGCCAGGTTGCGACGACCGTCTTGCGACAGGCTGGCGATCCATCCGATCGGTCGCGGCGCCACGACGGAGTTGAGCGGATCGTGCCGCAGGCCGTGGCCCTGGGCGGGTTCATAGAAATGCCGATTGGTCATGATCGGCAAAGCTGATAGGCTGATATCATGGCCAGTCCAGCCCCCGGAACCGTCATCAAACGCCGGAGTGCATTCACCCGTATCTGGCACTGGGTCAACGCGATCGCGGTCGTTATCCTGCTGGGAAGCGGCCTCGGCATTTCCAATGCGCATCCAAGGCTTTACTGGGGAAGCTATGGCGCCAATCTCGATCCTGCCTGGCTGACGCTCCCACGCTTTGCATCCTGGATTACCATTCCGGCGAGCTATAATCTGGCGATCTCCAGACGCTGGCATCTGTTCTTCGCACTGGTGCTGGCATTCGGGCTGCTGGCGTACATGCTCGTCAGCCTCATCAACCGGCATATCCAGCGCGACTTGGCGATCAAGCGTGGGGAACTCGCGCCGCGGCATCTGCTTGCCGATCTGGCCGAGCATTTATCGTTCCGTTTTCACGATCCCGACCATCCCGGCCGTTACAACACACTGCAAAAGCTAAGCTATATCGCGATCATCTTTGTGTTGTTGCCGCTGATGATCCTGACCGGACTCACCATGTCACCCGGCATGGATGCGGCCTGGCCGTGGCTGCTCGACGTCTTCGGGGGGCGGCAGTCTGCCCGCTCAATTCATTTCATCTGTTCCGCATTGGTGGGTGCGTTCATCGTCGTTCATCTGGTGCTGGTCATCCTGGCAGGGGCGGTTAACGAGATGCGCGCAATCACGACCGGACGGTGGCGCGTACCTGATGAAGGCAATGCGCCCGAGCCGGTGGCGGCGGAATGATTTCGCGGCGGACATTGATCGGCGGCGGCGCTGGCCTGCTCCTGGCCGGATGCGATCAGGCGCTGCAGATTCCGGCCGCGCGGCGCATCCTGTTCTCTGGCCAGAAGATTCAGCACGGCCTTCAGCGCGCGCTCCAGAACCGCACCGCCCTCGCCCCGGAATTTACCGTGGCCGAGATGTCACCGGTATTCCGATCCAACGGTACGCATGACCCAAATACGCCCGCCTATAATGCGCTCGTCTCCGGGAGGTTTGCCGACTGGCGGCTGGGCGTCGGTGGCCTGGTTGCGCGCCCTCTGTCGATCAGCCTCGATCAGTTGCGACAGATGCCGGCCCGCACACAGATCACGCGCCATGACTGTGTTGAGGGGTGGAGCGCGATCGGACAATGGACCGGCCCCCTGCTGGGATCGGTGCTTAAGGCAGCCGGTGTTCGCGATGCTGCACGCTATATCGTCTTCACCTGCGCGGACCTGTACGGCGGCGCGCCCTATTATGAGTCGATCGATATGGTCGACGCCTTCCATCCGCAGACGATTCTGGCGTGGGCGATGAACGGACAGCCGCTCGCCGTCCCCCATGGCGCGCCCGTTCGGCTCAGGGTCGAGAGGCAACTCGGGTACAAGCATGCCAAATATCTGATGAAGATCGACGCGGTCGCCAGCCTCGACGCCATCGGTCAGGGCAAGGGCGGCTATTGGGAGGATAATGTCGATTACGATTGGTATGCCGGTATTTGAGCGTTAACCCGCGCTTTCTATGCCACTCCTTGATCGATTTATCGCCCGCCGCCTCCACCGCGGGCAACTCACCATGACCTATGCCAACGGCACGACCCGTAAGTTAGGGCGCCCGGACGACGCCTTTTCGGATGTCGCGATCCGCTTCACCGATCGGCGTGTTCCTGGCGCGATCATCCGCGATCCCGCGCTCGGCGCCGCTGAAGCGTATATGGACGGGCGGTTGATCGTCGAGCAGGGCGATATTCGCGATCTCGTCAAGCTGCTGAAAGGCAATACGCCTTGGGAGGCCGCGGGGATCAAGCTGAAACCCTCGGCAACCAGCCGCCTGCTCGGCAGCATCGTCGGCCGCGTTGACCGGATCAACATGGCGCGTCGGGCACGACGTAATGTTGCGCATCATTACGATTTGTCGGACCGCCTCTACGATCTCTTCCTCGACGCCGACCGGCAATACAGCTGTGCCTATTTCACCGATCGGAACAATACGCTTGAACAGGCGCAGGCGGACAAGAAGGCGCACATCGCCGCCAAACTGGCGCTGAAACCAGGCATGACGGTGCTCGACATCGGTTGCGGCTGGGGCGGGATGGCGCTCTACCTCCATCAAAAGACGGGCGCGGACGTCCTTGGCATCACCCTATCCGAGGAGCAACTGAAGGTCGCAAGAACGCGAGCCTCGGACGCGGGCGTTGCCGATCATGTCCGGTTCGAGCTGATCGACTACCGCCAGGTCACAGGCCGCTTCGACCGGATCGTCTCCGTCGGCATGTTCGAACATGTCGGCCCGCGTCATTACCGAACCTTCTTCCGGCGGTGCCATGACCTGCTTACCGATGACGGCGTCATGCTTCTCCACACCATCGGGCGGATGGGTGCACCTGGCGTGACCGATGTCTTCACGTCCAAATACATCTTCCCCGGCGGCTATAATCCCGCCTTGTCGGAGATCGTCCGCGGCTATGAGGGGATGCGGCTGTTCCCGACGGATATTGAGGTTCTGCGCCTTCATTACGCCTATACGATCGACCATTGGTACGACCGCGTTGTCGCCGCGCGCGAGAAGATCATCGCGCTGTATGACGAGCGCTTTTACCGGATGTGGCAATTCTATCTGGCCGGCGCGGCGGAGGCATTTCGCACTGGCGGTCTGTGCAACTACCAGCTTCAGTTCTCACGAAGCCGCAATGCGCTCCCGATCACGCGTGATTATATCGAGCAAGCCGAGCAAAAGCTCAGTGACTGAAATCCGCTGACCCGGTATCCGGCGGCAAGCCGGACACCGGGCAAGAGGTCACTTTCCGAACTTCGCCCGGATCGAGAAAGTATACCGGCGATCATTGACGAAGAACGATCGCGGCGCACGCACCAGATCGTTGTTGATCACCTGCGACGTCTTCTGCACGGTGTTGAGCAGGTTCACGCCTTGAAAGCCCATCTTGATGTGATCGTTGATGTTGTAGAACACCGACGCGTCAAGCTGGCCGATCGACTCGCTGTAGATCGGTGCGAACGGCACGATCTCATCGCGCGTCGTCAACAGGTAACGTGATCGCCAGGAATAGGCTCCACGCAACTCGATACCGTTCCGCTCATAAAACGGCACAATGTTGAACGTGTATTTGGACAGACCCTGTAGCGGCAACCGGCTGGTGTCGACATTCGAGATGTTGCCCGCCGACACGTTCGGATTCGATGCGTTCAGCGTACTGTTCGCAACGCCCGACGAGTCGACGTAGGTGAAGTTGGCATTCATTCCCAGTCCGCTCAAAAAACCCGGCAGGAACGAATAGGTCTGTTGGTACCCGACCTCCAGGCCCTTGATCCGCCCGGTCTGATCGGAATTGACCGGCGTTGTCACGATCCCGTTGAAGGTTTGCCCGGCATTCGTGAATGGCAAGACTTGCGTGCCGTTGGTCACGACGCCGTGCAAATCCTTCTTGAACAGCGCCAGTGTCAGTGATCCGACCGACGAGAAATACCATTCCGCACTCAGGTCGTAATTGTCCGCCTTGATTGGTTTCAGATACGGATTTCCCACGCTGAAGATCGCGGTCGGGGCACCATTGGCTAGAATGACGGTGTTGGAGACATCGAGTGCGACGTTGTAGAAGGCGCGCGTGACTCCGAAGTCCGGTGGCGCGATCGACTGATTGAACGCCGCTCTGAACTGAAGCCCGCCGCCCGTCTCAAGCTTGAGGTTTACGCTGGGCAGGTAATAGTCGTAGCGCAGTTTCGCCGCGATCGGCGTGTTCACGCCGTTCTGGAACGCTGTTGCCGAATCGAGAACAGCCTGGCCCAAACCGCAGACAAGCTGCGTGCTGCCCGGCGTACATTGCGCATTGATGTCCTGAAACGGAAACGCCTGAACGCCGCTCGCAACGCGCTTTGTATTAACATAGCGCAAACCCGCATTGCCGTTGAAATTCAGCGCACCGCCAAGCGAATGGCCGAAACGAATTTCCGCATAGCCCGAATTCGTCGTCTCGGTAACGGGATTGATTTCACCGGGCATATAAGGCGTACCCGCGACCACGCCGCAGCGCTGTGCGAGTGGCACCCAACCGGCGCCGCTCGATGTCCCGCATCCGTTGATCGGACCTTGCCACTCACTGTTGATCAACCGACCATCGGCTTGAAACTGATCATAGTTGGTGATCGAGCCTGTCGGATAGAACGGACGACCGGGAGCCGCGGGAGAATTGGTGTTGCCGCGGAAGAAATTGTCGAAGAAGAAGCCTTCCTGTGGACCGGGAACGCCGCCGGTCTCGCGACCCTGGACGCCGTCAACCGGCTGGTCGAGGTAGACCGGTCCGCCATTACCCCAGATCTCACTCAACACGCCCCAATTATAGGTCGAGAAGCGGGCAGTATTCTTGCGATCGGCATAGCGATAACCGGCACGAACCGAGTTGATCCAGCTATCGTCCCCGAATGAGTAATCGAGGTCGACCTTGGCGGCGTCTTCGTTACCGTCACTGTCCTCAAGATGGTCCATCGCCGCGCGGTAGTAGCTGTTGTATGGATCGAGAAAATCCTGATGCGGTGGCAGGAAATAGCTTGAATTACCCTGCGCACCAGCCTGAACGGGCAGGAAGTCGACGGTCGGCACCTTCTCTCCGTTCAGATGCAGTTCCGCGTTCTGAAACGATGACGCGAGGAACGACAGATCCGTATTGCGGACAGTCGATTTGACATGCTGATAGTCAAGGTTGATCCCAAGCCGGTCAGAAACCTTCCATTTGAAGTTGGCGCCATAATCATCGGTAATAAAACGCTGATCGACGCTGCGAGCGATATTGTTGCTCTGCAGTCCGAACAGCGGGGCACGTCCGTTACCGTCGCTTCCCGATGGGCCGGTAAATATGCCGTCGGTGAAGACCCCGCGATCGTCATAGCTAAACGTCGTACCGGGTAGCGGGCGCGAGTCGCCATTGGCTGTCACGTTGTCGGTTGCGATCTCGACAACGTGCTCGGTCCAGGCTTCGCGTGAATCCGATCGGAGGAACTGGAAGGTGGCGGTCGCCGCCCCATCGTTGCTGCGCCACTGCGCCGCGGCGGAATAGCCGTAACGCAGGCGATCGAATTCCTGGCTCCGCGCGACAGCGCCGCGCGGTACATAGACGGTCTGGCCGGCATAGGCCGCGCCGGTTGCCGGATCGATGTCGGTCGGACGATATAGCGTACCATCGGCTGCCAGTATGCGATTGCCGTAGTTGGAGATCTGCACGGCGTCCGCACGGGCATATAATTGCGAGCGCACGAACGAGCCGAGCAGACCGAATTCACCGATGCCAGTGCTCCATCGATCACTGAGCAGGACGGAGACTGTTGGCGCCGATTTGCTGATGAGATCGCTGTAGCTGTTCTCGAGCGTGCCAGCGATGACAAGCCCATTCGAGTCGAACGGCACGCGCGTGCGCAGGTTGATCGTGCCGGCGATACCACCCTCGATCATGTCGGCCGACGCGCTCTTGAAGACATCCACACCGCCGACCAGTTCGGCGGGAACGTCCGCAAAGCTCAGTCCGCGACCGTTATTGGCGGTGAACGTGTCGCGGCCGTTCAACTCGCTACGCGTATAGGTCAGGCCACGAACGACAACGCCGCTGCCCTGGACCGAGAAATGGTCGGGATCGTTGCCGGCCGCGAAACGGTTGATCGAGACGCCCGGAACCCGCTGCAACGCTTCGGTGATGGACCGGTCCGGTAACGAGCCGATGTCCTCGGACGAAATCGAGTCCTGGCTGACTTCGGAGTTCTTCTTCAGTGACTGCGCGGTCTTCAGGCTCTGGCGAATGCCCGTGACGATGATGTCACCCGCTGCACCGGCCGTCTCCGAGTTCGTCTCCGCCGTACCGGATGTTGCATTGCCCTGCTGATCGGTGGTCGAACTTTGCGGTGTTGTCTCTTGCGCGGTGTCGCCGGCATCGCTAGCGCGTTGCTCCTGCGGAACCGGGACGGCGAAGGCCTGTCCTGTCGTCGCGCACAAGGCCAGCGCGGAGACGCTGCACATCATCATGCCGCCCGGCAAGCGTGCCAGCGTGACTTCACCCTTTACATATGGAACCTTCATCATTCCTCCCCATGTGCTGTTAGCGCTACCATTACGCATCGCACATTTGACGAACATCGCGTACTCCCATGGGTCAGGCGTTGCAATAGCCGTTTCGCGCGTCAGAAACGTGCGCAATTCTAGTATTGGCACGATGCCAGTGACGATTGATGCTATACGCTCTTGGTGGGAAGGCAAATGAACAGGATAATCCAGCAAGCGGAAGCAGCTTGGTAACGTTAACATCCTTGGCATTCACTCGATGACCGACAGGGCGATCCGCCACATCGTCATCGTTGGCGGTGGCACTGCGGGATGGATGGCGGCCGCCACCTTCGCGCGACTGCTGGGGCCGCAATCAGTGCAGGTGACCTTGGTCGAGTCCGATGCGATCGGCACCATCGGTGTGGGTGAGGCCACGATTCCAAAGATGGCGATCTTCAACCGGATGCTCGGGATCGATGAAAATGATTTCATTCGTCAGACGAAAGGCAGCTTCAAGCTAGGCATCGAGTTCGTCGACTGGGGCCGGATCGGCGAAAGATATTTCCACCCCTTCGGCAAGTTCGGCATCGATCTGCAGGGCGTGTCCTTCCACGCCTATTGGCTACGTCTTCGCCAGCTCGGCGATCCTGCTCGAATCGAGGAATATTCGCTTCAGGCGCTGGCGAGCGAGGCGGGTCGATTCATGCGCCCGATCGACAACGGCAATTCACCCCTTTCGCAAATCGCCTATGCCTTTCACTTCGACGCCGGCCTCTATGCCGCGTTCCTGCGGCACTACGCCGAAGCGCGCGGGGTCGAGCGCCGCGAAGGACGGATCGAACAGGTGCTGCTTCGCCCCGAGGATGGTTTTGTCGAAGCGGTAATGCTGGCGGACGGCACGCGGATCGAGGGCGACCTGTTCATCGACTGTTCGGGCTTTCGCGGTCTGGTGATCGAGGAGGCGCTGCACGCGGGCTATAACGACTGGTCGCAGTGGCTGCCCTGCGACCGCGCGATTGCCGTACCATGCGAGCGGACGACGCCGCTGCGTCCTTTCACGCGCGCAACCGCACGCGGCGCCGGGTGGCAGTGGCGCATCCCGCTGCAGCATCGCACCGGCAACGGATATGTCTTCTCGACGCGTCATGTCAGTGAGGACGAAGCGACGGCGACATTGCTAGCGAACCTCGATGGTCCGGCGATCGCGGAGCCACGCGCCATCGCGTTCAGAACCGGGCATCGCCGCGCGTTCTGGAAGAAGAATTGCGTGGCGATCGGGCTTTGCTCGGGCTTCATGGAACCGCTGGAGTCGACCAGCATATGGCTCATACAAAACAGCCTCGCGCGTTTGATGAGCATGTTTCCCGACCTGGGCTTCGCGCCGGCCACGATTGCGCGCTATAACCAGACCCTGACACGCGAATATGAGCAGATCCGTGATTTTCTGATCCTGCATTACAGGGCAACCACGCGTGATGATTCGCCCTTCTGGAACCATTGCCGCACGATGGATGTGCCCGAGCGACTGATGGAGAAGATGCGCGTCTTTGCCGAACATGGCCGCACCTTTCGCGACGACGACGAATTATTCAACGAGACGAGCTGGTTCGCGGTCATGCAGGGACAAGGGCTCGCCGCTGCTTCACACGATCCTGTCGCCGACACGATGAGCGTGGACGAAACGCGCGCCCGTCTCGCCCATATTCGTGAGACGATTGCCAATTCGGCCGCGCACATGCCTGACCAAGCGGCCTTCATTGCCCGGCATTGCGCAAGCTGAGACGCAGGGTCAGCGCTGCAGTGATCCGACGACAAAAGCGCGCAGGCGCTCGGTCCGCTCCCTGCTCGCCGGCCCCAGCGGGCCCCGCACGGCCTCGGGCAGGTGATCGGCGACGCGGTCTGCGTCCTCGGCGAAGACATAATGGTCGAACCAGGCCTTCCATGCCTGTTTTTCAGGAAGCGGCAGGTCCCGGACGCTCATCATCGCATGGACCATGGCGATGAACGGAGTCGCGCTGCTGTCATAAGCCCACCAGTAATTGACCAGCACGTTGAAGGTGTCGATCGCGTTGACATGATGCCACCAGATCGCAGGAATGAAGAGTGCGTCTCCAGGTCCCAGCTCGGCGCTCAGCGCACTTTCCAGCGCCTCGGCAAAGCGAGGATAGCGCTCCAGATCGGGAGCTAGCGGATCAACCATGCTGACGGGCGGACCGGCCATGGTGCGATCGATCGGTCCGACGTAGAGGTTTGCCAACTGCTCGGGCGGAAAAAGCGTGAAGCGACGGCGTCCCGCCACCACCACCGCGACGTTGGGCGACACGTCATAGTGCGTCGACACTTGCGTCGCATTCCCGATCCAGAGCCGTGCCTGCGCGCCCGGCGCCGGCAAGCCCAGCCGGTTCTCTGCGGCCCAGCCCGGCATATGCTCCTCCGCTGTCGCCGCGCTGGCGTAGAGCGCATGCGGTTCATCGACATCCGCCATCTTCATCAGTTCGGCTACGAGCATGCGAAGCGGCGCCTGCTCGCGCTTGAAATTGAAGCCGCACATGTCGTCGCTGTAGAAAAAGCGGCCGCCGATCGCGGGCGGGCCGATCAATACCTCGGCGGGCTTTCCCGGTTGAAAGCGATCCATGTATGCGGCCATCGCGGCATTGCCCCGACGCCCCGCCGCCACCGCCGGCCACTGCGCCGCCTGACCACGCAACACGACGGGGGAGAAGGCCGATGCGACCTCACGCTCAAAGGTCTCCGGATCGACCGCATCGCGCTCTGCTATCGCGCCGGGTCCGGTCATGACATGCCTTTCAATTGGTCGCGGTGCTATCCGTCGCGCTCAGCTTTTCTGTTCTGAGCTGGTAACGCCATCACGTCAGGCGGTAAATGCGGTGGGGGGAGCTGACACGGGTCAGCCGGCGGTGGGTTTGCCGTCGATCATGCGGTCGAGGCCCAGTGGGTTGCTGTCCCTGAGCGCAGCGGGCAGCAGCGCATCGGGCAGATCCTGGTAACAGACCGGCCGAACAAAGCGGCTGATTGCCAGGCTTCCGACCGATGTGGTTCGCGGGTCCGACGTTGACGGATAGGGTCCGCCATGAACCATCGCATGCGCCACCTCGACCCCGGTCCCAAAGCCATTGACCAATATCCGCCCGACCCGCCGTTCCAGATGAGGCAGCATCGTGCGCACGGCATCATGGTCCGCTTGCGTCATGTGGATCGCGGCGGTTAGCTGTCCTTCCAATCCGTCGACGACCTTCGTGATCGTCTCCAGATCGGGGCAGCGCACGATGACCGACGCTGCACCGAATACCTCATCCTGCAGTTCCGGATTTGCCAGAAACGCATCGGCGGTTGTCACGAACAAGGCTGCTCGGCACGTCTGATCATGCCCTTCCTGCCCGCGAGCGACTGCGGTCGTGACATCCGACGCCTTCAGTGCCGCTACACCCTCGCGATAGGCTACGGCGATGCCCGGTGTGAGCATCGTCGTGGCGGGCATCTGCTTCACCGCCTCGGCTGCGGTCTCGATGAATGTATCGAGCGCATCGCCCTCCACCGCCAGTACCAACCCGGGATTGGTGCAGAATTGTCCCGATCCAAGCGTCAGTGAGCCGACAAATGCCTTGGCCGTCGCCGCCGCATTATCGGAAAGCGCATGGGGCAAGAGAATGACCGGATTGATCGAGCTCATCTCGGCATAGACGGGGATCGGCTCGGCGCGACCTTGTGCAACCTTGACCAGCGCGAGTCCGCCGCGCCTGGAGCCGGTGAAACCGACCGCCTTGATGCGCGGGTCCGCCACCAGCGCTTCGCCGATGGCATGGCCGTCGTCATGGACCATCGAAAACACGCCTTCGGGCAGCCCGCATGTGGCCACTGCCTGTTGCACCGCGCGTCCGACCAGTTCGGACGTACCCGGATGCGCGGGATGCGCCTTCGCGATCACCGGGCAGCCCGCCGCCAATGCAGACGCAGTGTCACCGCCAGCGACTGAGAAGGCGAGTGGAAAGTTCGACGCGCCGAACACCGCCACCGGTCCCAATGGAATATTGCGCAGGCGAAGGTCGGGGCGTGGAAGCGGCTGGCGATCAGGCAGAGCCGGATCGATTCGTACCCCAAGATAGTCGCCGGCCCGCACCACCGAGGCGAACAGACGCAACTGGCCGCAGGTTCGCCCGCGCTCCCCCTCCAGCCGTCCGCGCGGCAGCCCGCTCTCCTGCATGGCGCGCTCGATCAGCGCGTCACCGATCCCCATGATGTTGTCGGCGATCGCTTCCAGAAACGACGCCCGCGCGCCGGGTGTTGTCTCACGGTACGGATCGAATGCCTGCTGCGCCAGCGCACAAGCCTGTTCCAGTTGCTCGCGTGACGCCGCGGTGAACGCCGGCTTGATCTGACCGCCGGTCGCGGCGTCGACAGCGCGAAACTCTCTGCCATCGCCCTGCATGGTGCTCGATCCAACCAGCACATCACCGTTGATCATCACTATCTCCTTCGGCGCCTGACATCCCGGCGCCCGGTATATTTGTGTGTCTGATCCCCGCAACTGAAGCGTCGGGAACCGGTTCGTCGTCAATCCTGCGCAAAGACCTCTCCGCGCCGCTCATTTCGAGATGGTCAGTATCGCGGTTTTAAGGTCAGCCGAACTACTGCCCGCCATGATCTCGAAGTCGCCGGGTTCCACGACGCGCTTCATCTGCCGGTTCCAAAGCTCGAACGCGCCGTGATCCAGCGTGAAACTGACGGACTGCTTCTCGCCCGGATTGAGCGTTACCCGGCGGAAGGCCTTTAACTCCTTCACCGGACGAGTGACCGAACTCTCCTTGTCGCGCACATAGATTTGCACCACCTCGTCGCCTGCACGCTTCCCCTCGTTGCGCACATCGACCGACACACGCACGCTCCCGTCAGGCTTGATCATTGCAGACGACAGCTTCGGCTGGCCCAGCGTGAAACGCGTATAGCTCAACCCCCATCCGAACGGGTAAAGCGGTGTGTCGGGCGAGAACAGATAGCCGCGATGCGCGGACGGCTTATAATTGTAGAACATCGGCAGTTGCCCGACCGAACGCGCAATCGTCACCGGCAGCTTGCCGCCCGGGTTCACGTCCCCGAACAACATGTCGGCCATCGCGGTTCCGCCCTGCTCCCCCAGATACCAGTTCTCGACGACGGCATTCGCCTGCTCAGCGATCGTGTTGATCGACAACGGGCGCCCATTGATCATCATCACGACGATCGGCTTGCCGAGTTTCTTCAGCGCATCGAACAGATCCTGCTGCTGCCCGACCAGGTCCAGGCTGGCACGATCGCCCATATGGTTGGCGGCCCATCCCTCACGACTGGTCTGCTCTGTATCGCCGATTGCCAGGATGATCGTATCCGCTCCCTTGGCCGCCGCGACCGCTGCTGCGATCCGCCTGGCGTTTTCCGCCGGGTCGGCCAGCACTACCTTGTCCTCCCACCAGTCGTCATTCTCGGTGATCTTGACGCCCGGCGAATAGACGAGATTGGCACGATCTCCGAGCTTTGCCTTCATGCCTTCCAGCAGTGAAACCGTAACGGGTGGCTGACCGTAATAACCGCCCAGGCGAGCTACCGCTGCATTAGGCCCGATGACCGCGATTGTCGGCTTCGCCGACCCCGTTTTCGGCATCGCCAGTGGCAGCGTCCCATCGTTCTTCAACAACACTATCGACTGCGCTGCCGCCAGTCGGGCGATCCCGCGCGCATCGGTGCTGTTGGTGATCCGGACGGCCGCATCGGCATCGGCGTATGGATGATCGAACAGGCCCGCGCGAAACTTCAATTCCAGCATCTTGCGGACCGCTTCATCGACCATCGCCACCGGCACCTTGCCGGACTTTACCTGCTGGGCCAGCGTGCCGTAGCTGTCTCCTTCCGGCAGATCACTATCCACGCCGGCCGCCAATGCCAGTCGAGCCGCTTCCGCGTGGTCATGGGCAACGTGGTGCAGATCGGCCAACTGGTCGATCGCCGAATAGTCACTGACAATCGCGCCGTCGAAACCCCACTCTCCGCGCAGCACATCGCGCAGCAGCCATGTGCTGGAATGCGACGGGATGCCATCGATTTCATTATAGGAAGGCATCACCGCACCGGGGCGCGCCCGCCGGATCGCCGCCTCGAACGGCGGCAGGAAATTCTCGCGCACTTCACGTTCCGAAATCTGCGCCGGCCCCACATTCGTTCCGCTTTCGGGTTGCCCGTGCCCGGTCAGGTGTTTGAGCGTGGCGAAGACCTTGCCCACCGGCAGCATCTCGGGCCGGCCCATGCCTTCCAGTCCCTCGACAGCGGCCACGCCCATCTCGCCAACCAGATAGGGATCCTCGCCGAACGTCTCCTCGATCCTGCCCCATCGAGGATCACGCGCGATATCCACCACCGGACTCAGCGCCAGTGACACGCCCCGCGCGCTCGTCTCGCGCGCGGTGACTTCGTTCGCCCGGCGGATGAGGTCCGGGTTCCAACTGGAGGCGAGCGCAATTGGCACCGGAAAGCTGGTGGCGCCGAGCGCGGCATAGCCATGCAGCCCCTCTTCATGAAACAGGATCGGGATGCCCAGCCTCGTCTGCGTCAGGGCGTAACGCTGCATGGCGTTGACCAGCCGGACGGTCGCTCGCGCATCACGGCCGGGTATCAGGCGCGGTGACCCGGCCCCTTGTGCGTCGGATGGCCGTGCAAACTGACCGATACCATTCGGATATAGCCCCGCCATCTTCGCCGGGGCAAATTCGTTATTGCTGTCGAATATCTTTTTCTTGTTGTCCCAGACCGTGAGTAATTGCGCGACCTTCTCTTCAAGCGTCATGCGCTTCAAAAGATCTTCGACCCGCGCGGAGACCAGTGCACGCGCATCCTTGTAAAGCGCATCGACAACTTTGTCGGTCTTGCTGGGCGCCGCCTGGACGGTGGTCGACCCAACCCAGCCGGTAGTTGCGAGTGCTGTCATCAACAGCGCGATGCGCCACGTTGCGGTCGACCTGGCCATTGTCCTCTCCCTTGGCTGCGATCCCGCTTTCACCGCTTCGCAGACCGATTATTTTGTGATAGCGCTACCATGTGGGCATTAGCGCCGGATGTCAATTCGCCCATTCCATTGCGCGACCCATGGCGAGATCGTAGCGCGGTACTGCGGGCAAGCGGGGGAGGCACATCTGAAACAGCGGGTATCGCGAGGACAGCGAGGCTCCGTCACCATCGCCGATGTGGCGAGGAAGGCATCGGTTTCGCCGATGACGGTGTCGCGCGTCATCAATGGCGAAACCAACGTACGCGCGGCGACCCGCGACACCGTGATCGAGGCGATCGCTGCGCTGAACTATGCTCCGAACCCGGCGGCACGCAGCCTTGCCGGTGCACAGCCGATTCGCATCGGCCTGCTCTACAGCAACCCAAGCGCCGCCTATCTGACCGAATTCCTGGTCGGCAGCCTCGATTTTGCCAGCCGCTCCAGCACGCAACTCGTCGTCGAGAAATGCGACCTGGGCGAGCATGAGATCGAGGTGGCGGGCAAGATGATCGCCAGTGGAATCGACGGCATCGTCCTTCCCCCACCGCTGTGCGATTCCGGAGAGCTCGTATGCTCCATTGGTGACGCGGGCGTGCCGATGGTCGCGGTCGGCGGTGGCGCAGAACTCGACGGCGTGCTGAGCGTCAGCATCGACGACGTAAATGCTGCCTATACCATGACCCGTCATATCATTGCACTTGGGCACCGCCGCGTCGGCTTCGTGATCGGCAATCCTCGCCTGACTGCGAGCGGCAAACGCTTGGCGGGCTATCGTGCAGCGCTCCGCGACGAAGGGATCGAGACCGACGAGAGCCTTATAGCGCAGGGTCTGTTCACCTATCGCTCCGGCCTCGATGCCGCAGAGCAACTCCTCGACGCACCGTCGCCTCCCACGGCGATCTTCGCGAGCAATGACGACATGGCCGCTGCCGCCGTCGCCGTCGCACACCGCCGGGGGCTGGACGTACCAAGCGATCTGACGATCTGCGGCTTCGACGATACCACACTCGCCACGGCCATCTGGCCGGAATTGACGACAATCCGTCAGCCGATTGCCGATATGGCGCGCGGTGCGGTCGAGGTGCTGGTTCGCCGGATCAAGGCACGGCGAAACGCGGAGCCGATTTCGTCCGATCACCTGGAACTCGCTTTCGAGCTGGTCCGGCGGCAATCAGACGCGCCCCCGCGCCGCCGGCCAGCAGAAATAGAAGGCAAGGACCGACGGCGATAGCAGCGTATCGGCCTACCCCACCATGTCCTCCAATTCGATGCCCCGGGTTTCGGTAATCAGCGCGCGTACGAAGAAGAAGGACAGGAGCGCGCTGAGCGCATAGAAGCCGTAGGTAACGGGCAGGCCGACACCGCTCGCCAGTAATGGAAAACTGACCGAGATGGCAAAGTTCGCCGCCCATTGCGAAAAGCCTGCGATGGCCAGACCGGATCCGCGGATCTGGTTGGGGAACATCTCTCCCAGCATCACCCACATGACCGGCCCCCAGCTCAGGTTGAAGAAAACGACATAGACGTTCGCCGCGACCAGCGCGATGCGGCCGACATCGTCCGACATCTGCAGTCCCGTGGCGGTAACGGTTGCAGTCGAGAAGCAATAAACGAGGACCGCCAGCGTCACCGACATCCCCGCCGATCCTGCCAGCAGCAGCGGCTTGCGCCCGATCCGGTCAATCGTGAAGATCGCCAACAGGCATGCCAGGATTGACAGGCTGCCGGATAAGATGTTGATCTTCAGCGCATCGCCTTCGCTAAAGCCCACCGACTGCCACAGCACCGCGCCGTAATAAAAGACGATATTGATACCGACGAGTTGCTGGAATACCGCCAGCCCGATTCCCGCCCAAACGATCGGCCGCAGCTTGCCGGTCGTCTTGTCGATCAGGTCGGAGAAGCGAGGGCGATGCTGATCGCTCGCCAGGCTGGTCCGGATCTCGCTGACCTTGGCACGGGCATAGTCCGCGCCGAACAGGCGTGTCAGCACTCCTTGCGCAGCGTCGTCGCGCGACCGCAGCATCAGATAGCGGGGGCTTTCGGGGATCAGCAGCAATGATAGAAAATAGATGCCGGCCGGAATGACCTGCGCCCAGAACATCCACCGCCAGGCGGGGAAGCCGAGCCAGAAGATCGCGGTCGAATTACCCGCCGTGTTCGCTAGCCAGTAATTGGCGAGAAACGCACCGGTCAGCCCGGCGATGATCATGATCTGCTGCACGCTTGACAACCGCCCGCGGATCTCCGCAGGCGTTACTTCACTGATATAAACGGGTGAGAGGACGCTCGCCGCGCCGACCGCGAGCCCCGCGATCAGGCGCGCAGCGATAAAGACTGCCGCCGATCCGGCCGCGCCCGCAAGGAGTGCGCTGCCGATGAACACAAGCGCCGCCGTCATCATCACCGCGCGCCGACCGAACAGATCGGCCAGTCGACCGGCCAGGAAAGCGCCGAGCGCGCATCCCGGCAACAAAGCCGCAACCGCGATCCCAAGCCACAGCTCGTTCAGGGCGAATGCGGCCTTCAGCCCATCCTGCGTGCCGTTGATGACGCCGCTATCATAACCGAACATGAAACCGCCGATCGTCGCGACCGCCACGATCAAGCTGATGAACCCGATATTCGCGCTACTTGCATGCCTATCCGTCATGTCCCTTATCTCCTGTTGGTCAGTGATCGCTCTCCGGCGATCTTTTTCGTGCGCCAATCGGCTCCTATCGCCAGCCGGCATCGATGAAATAGTCGTGGCCCGTGCACATCCGCGCATCGTCGGACGCCAGGAACAGGACGAGTGCGCCGACGTCGTACGGCTGAATGCGTCCGTCCAGGCACTGCGCCGCCACGATCTCAGCTTCGCCCTCGGGCGTGTACCATTTCATCTGCCGGGGCGTGGCGACGTTGCCGGGGACGATGGTGTTGACCCGAATGTTGGCGCGGCCCAGATCGCGCGCCAGACTGCGTGTCAGACCCTCGATGCCCGCCTTGGCTGTCTGATAAAGAACAAGATTCGGCAGCGCGAGGTGCCAGCTGATCGACCCGAAATTGAGGATGACGCCGCCGCCCGCACGCTTCATTGCCGGCACCACTGCCTTTGCCGCGAAGAACTGATGGCGCAGATTGACCGCCATCCGCTCGTCCCAATAGGCCGGCGTGATCTCCTCGACCGTATGACGATCGTCACTGGCCGCATTGTTGATCAGGACGTCGATGCCACCCATCGCCGTCTCGATCTCCGCAATGGTGCCGGCCAGCGCGTCAATATCGGTCACATCGCAGCCCAGAAATTGGGGAGCGTGCACCGCTCCCGGCGACAGCGTGTCGACCAGCGCCCTGCTGGCGGTTTCATCGATATCGATGAACGTCACCCGCGCGTTCTGCGCCACAAACGCCTCGACCAGCCCTGCCCCGATCCCGCTCCCGCCACCGGAAATCAGGACGCGCTTGTCCGCCAGGCTGGGATATGCGGCGCGTCCTTGCCGCGCCGGTGCCACGTCATCCATGCTCACTGACCTCCAGCAGATTGCGAGAGGCAAGGTTACGCATCAGCGCGCTGATCCCGAACGACCACGGCTCGGCTGCCTTCGATGTTGTCATGCGGTTAACCAGCCGTCCCAGCAAGGGCGTTGTGATCGTCACGATATCACCGGGCTTGTGCGTGAACCCGCGCCCCGGTTCGTCACGATCCTCGGTCGGCGCGAACAGCGTTCCCAGAAACAAGGCGACGCCGTCAGGATATTGATGCTCGCTCATCGTCTGGCGCACGAGTTCCAGCGGATCACGGCTGATCTCGGCCATGTTGCTGGTTCCCTCCAGATGATAGCCGTCCACGCCCTCGATCGTAAGCGTGACCTGCGCCTCGCGAATGTCATCCATCGTGAAATCGTCGTCGAACAGGCGGATGAGCGGACCGATCGCACAAGAGGCGTTATTGTCCTTGGCCTTTCCCAGCAGCAGCGCCGAACGTCCCTCGAAATCACGAAGATTAACGTCGTTACCCAGTGTCGCACCGACCGGATGCCCGCTTTTATCCAGGATCAGGACGATCTCCGGCTCCGGGTTATTCCAGTCTGAGTCCGACCGGACACCGATGTGACGACCGGTGCCGATCGTCGAGAGAACGGGCGCCTTTGTAAAAACTTCTGCATCCGGCCCTATCGCGACCTCCAGATATTGGGACCACATATTGTCCTTGATCAGCTCAGCCTTCAGGGTCGCTGCCTCGGTTGACCCGGGCACGACCAGGCGGATGCTCCCGCCGATCGCGCTTTCCAGCTTGGCACGGATCGCATGCGCGGCTTCCGCGTCACCGCGCGCACGCTCCTCGATCACCCGCTCGATTGCCGACACCGCGAATGTCACTCCGGCAGCCTTGACGCACGCGAGGTCGATCGGACTGAGCAGGTCTGGATACACATCTCGATTACGGTCGATCGCGACTCCCGCGCCGGGATCGAACGACTTTTGCTCGATCAGTGCCGAAACGGTCGGCGCGATCCTGGACATGTCATACAGTTCGCCCACGGCGAGGAGGACCGGACTGGGGCCGACTCCCGCATTGATACGGCCGATGAATCTGCCTCGCTCAAAATCGACCGGCAACGCATCGACCAATGCCCCTCTCATCCATCTACCCCCTGCACCGGTTTGATAGCGCTACCATCCAATGTCGCGGTCGCTTGTCAATAGCTGACAACGGATCGGCGATCTCGCAGCGACGCCCAGCGAGCGTCAGCGCGAGGCTTCTGGAAAGATGAAGGGAAATTTAGGAAACAAAATCAACACCGCGAAGGTTCAGCAGACAGCTTTCATCCCGTCATCGAGAGAAACCCATGCGCGCAACCGTCCTGATCCTTGCCGGCACGCTCCTTGCGGCACCAGCCTTTGCGCAGACCAAGCCGGCGACCGGCCCGTTCCCGCTGAATTCCGTAACCGACCGTGAACACGACGGACCGCAAGGGCAGCAACTTCGTCCATCGGTAGACGCGCTGCAAAACACGCTGACCGATCTGCAGCAGCTCAATCTGGAACTGAAACAGGCGCATTGGAATGTGTCGGGCACGCTGTTCTACACGCTGCACGAGCTGCTTCAGGAGCATTATGAGGGCACCAGCAAATATTCCGACATGGTCGCCGAACGGTTGCAGTCGATCGGCGTCTCGTCCGACGGACGCGCCAACACGATCATCCGAAACAGCGTCATCCCGGAATTTCCGGGCGGGTTCGTTGACGACGCACAGGTGATTCAGTGGTTTACCCGATATTACAAGGCGACGAGCGACCGCATCGGCCAGGGAATAAAGGCGACCAACGACAGTGATCCCACGACCTCTAATCTGCTTCAGGAGGTTCAGAACGTCATCGACAAATATCAGTGGCAGATGCGAGCTTTCATTCAGAGCACGCCGACCGATCCCAACACCGGCTTCGACATCAACAACAACCGGCCTTTCGCACCGGCGGGAACGCCGACAGAACCGATCAAGTAATCATTCGTGTCGGGCGCTCATTTCTTGTGTCGCTGACTGACGTGCGAAATGGTCGACCGCACGAACAGCATGGCGGCAAGCGCGGACGCCGATAGCGTCGCAACGCCGGCACCCATCGCATCGAAGGACGGCATCAGGACAAAGACACCGGTGAAAAGCAACATCATCGACCATGCTCGGATGCGCAGCGCTTGCGCGGCATGGCCAGTACCCTGAAGGATTGGTTCGAACCCGACCGACACGATGTCCAGCCCGGCGGCGATCCCTAATAGCAACAGAAGCGGATAAGCGCCCAGATACCGCGCGCCTGCCACCAGATGCAAAGCCGGTTGACCCAGGATGGGAACCAGCAGACAGGTGATCGCGCCAACCCCGATCGCCAGGCGACCCGACTGCCGCAACAAGACACGCAGCGCGTCGCGCGACCGTCCGGCATCCGCCCGCGTAATTTCGGGAAAGATGCCGCGTGCGAACATGTCGGACAGCCGGACGAGCGCCTGGCTGAGCTGCGAGGCGAGCCGGTAATTGCCCGCGGCGGCCGCGCCTGTGAATACACCGACCAGCACGACGACAAGCTGGCGCCCGGCATTGGTCAGCGTCGAGCCGATGTTCGTGACGAGCGCGAAATGCCAGAGCCCGACATTTTCACGCACCGCCGTGCTGGTGCCGCGCCATTCACGAAACATGCCCGGCCCGTATCGCAAGGCGAGCACCCAATACACGATCGCGGTGGCAATTTCTGCTGCCGCCCACGCCGCCAGGAACCCGAAGACGCTGGCCCCGTTCCATACTGCCAGAACTGCGCCCGCACAGCGAACGATTGGCGTGACCGCATCCGCGGCCGCGCCGATTGCGAACCGGTCGTGCAGACGCAGTATGCCCACCGCGGTCGAACGCACCGACAAAAGCAGGATCAGGCAGAAGGCGATGGCCTCCACTGTCAGAGTGCGAGACCAGCCGAAATGCAACTCCATCACCAGTAGCGCGCCAGAGGCAATGACGCAGCCGACCAACGCCGCGGCAACATCAAGCGACAGGCAGAAGCGTACCAGCCTTCCCAATGCGCCCTGATCCGTAGCCAGATGCGGCATACCGTAGCGCACCACGATCTGCCACGTCTGAAAGCCGACAAAGGCCGCCGCTGCCTGCCCGGTACTCAGAATCAGCGTGAACTGGCCGAATTTTTCCACGCCCAGTGAGCGCGTCGCCAGCGCAAGGTACACGACGCTCAGCACCGCGCCGACGCCCTTGCCGGTCAGCAGCCAGCCGACATTGGCGAGCGCCCGGCGAAACGGGGTCGATCCCCGAATGGTTGACGTCAACGGCTTTATTCCAATCATATGGTCGCGCTACAGCGTTTGCACGCATGCGCATCGCCTTCCTCTACATCGCAGAAGCCTATCAATGCTATCATGGCGCGGCGATCGCGATCGAACTCGCCAGACGGCCCGGCTGGACGGTCGTCAATTATTACAATGACCCCGACACGCCGCATCATCTGGCGCGTATCCGCCGGGCGCATGGGGCGCCCGCCGGCGACGATCGACCGCTGCACCGATCGCTTCTCACGCGCGCAATGCAGCGAATGAAGCGACTTGGCATGTTCAAGGACATGGTGCTGCGCGACAATGTGGCTGAACTCGACGCCTATGATGCGGTCTTCGCGGTCGAGAACAGCGCCGCATCGCTCCGGCGGCTGGGCGCGAAATCGACCAGGCTGATCTACAGCCCGCACGGTTTTGGAGACCGTGCGCGCGGTTTCATCCCACGCATCGCCACGTTCGACTATGTGCTGCTCGCCGGGCCCAAGACGGCGGCACGCATGCTGGCCGACGGGCTGGTGAGACCCGACGGCTACGCGCTCACCGGTATCGTCAAGCTCGATACCGCGACCAGGATCGCTAACACGACGCCGCTTCCCTTCGATGCCCCCCAGCCGACGATCCTCTACAATGCGCACAAGGAGCCACGGCTGACATCATGGCATTGCTTCATCGAGCCGATGCTGGCGGGTTTCGACGCGGATCGGTCGATGAACCTGATCGTCGCCCCGCATATCAAGCTGTTTCGCCGTCGCACCCGCAGTCTGCGGAAACACTGGCGCGCACGAAGTACCGGCAACGTGCTGATCGATCCCGGCTCCGATCGCTCGGTCGACATGAGCTATGCCGCCATCGCGGAAATCTATGTGGGCGATGTCAGCAGCCAGGTGTATGAATTTCTTGTCCGGCCGCGTCCGTGCGTGTTCCTCAATGCGCACGGCATAGACTGGCGCGACGACCCCAGCTTTCTCCACTGGCATCTGGGCGACGTCGTCGACCATCCGGCGCAACTGATGGACGCGATCCGCGCCGCGCCCGAACGGCACGCGCTCTATCGTGACCGCCAGGTCGAATTGGCCGCTGCCAGCCTCGGCGACACATCATCCGGTGCGGCCGTACGCGCGGCTGATGCGGTCGAGGCGTTTATGCGCCGATGAAGATCGGTTTTATCTATAATCACGATGCGCTGCATCAGATCGCGCATACCGCGCCGGTCGCCGCGGCGCTCACATTCCGGCCGCTGGTCGAGGTCGTCATCCTCTGCTCCAGCGCCGCACAGGAGGCGCAGGTCCGCGTGCTGCTCGGGGGTGCCGCGTCACGGGTGACGTTCGTGCAGCTTGGTCTCGGTGCGATCGAGCGGATGCTCGACCGCGGTCTTCGTCACATCGCGCCGTTCCGACGGGTCGCCATTCTCAGGAATAACATCACGGCGTTCAGGGCGCTGGACGTGCTGGTCGTGCCGGAGACGACTTCGCTGCTGCTGCGTGATCGTTTTGGCCTCGACGCGCTCAAATTTGTCTGGATCCCACATGGCGCGGGAGATCGCTCGGTGGGTTTTCGTGCCGTCGTGCGCGGATTTGACCTCGTGCTGCTTGCCGGTAGAAAGGTCCGCGACCGGATGCTGGAGAGCGGGCTCGTCACGACCGACAACAGCCGCATCGTCGGCTATCCCAAATTCGATGCCGTGATGACGACGCCACCGCCGCCGTCATTGTTCGACAACGGCAGGCCGACGGTCCTCTACAATCCGCATTTCGATCCGCGCCTGTCATCCTGGTATGCCATGGGTCCGGCGATCCTCGACTGGTTCGCGAAGCAGTCGCGCTACAATCTGGTGTTCGCGCCCCACGTCATGCTCTTTCAGCGGCATCTCCACGCATCTGTCGAGCACCGGCTGATCCGCTGGCGACGCGGGCTTGCCGCCGTTTACACGCGGTGCGACCACATGCTGATAGATACCGGCAGCGCGCGCTCGAACGACATGAGCTATACGCGTATGGCCGACATCTATCTCGGGGACGCCAGCAGCCAGATCTATGAATGGATCACCCGCCCGCGCCCGGCAATCTTGCTCAACCCCGGCAGGATCGACTGGCGCAACGATCCCGATTTTGCGCACTGGCGGCTGGGGGACGTGATCGAGACGCTTTCTGCCCTGCCCGAAGCACTGGACAAGGCGTCTCAGCATTTCGAGATCTACCACGCGGCGCAGATCGACGCTCTGGATGCGACCTTCTCGCAAAGGGAGGAACCCGCTGCGTTCAGGGCAGCGGCCGCAATCGTCGAGTATTTCGAGCGGGCAAGCTCCGGTTCAGGCCGCACTTCGTAAAAAGGTGCACATGAACATTAAATCTGCACTGATCATCACGGCTGCGGTCATTGCGCTGAGCGCACCACCGGCGGTCGCCCAGACCTGCACCGGTCAAAAGACCGCCGATGCCGTCAGGCTGAAGACCGAGGCGACGGGTCTTCGCAACGCGGACGGTGAAGTCGCGTTCACCGTCTATGCGAATGACTCAAAGAAGTTTCTGGCAAAGGGCGGCAAGCTGCTTCGTATCCGCGTACCGGCGGTGGCGCCGATTACACGGGCCTGTTTCTGGCTGCCCCCGGGCCAATATGAGATCGCCCAATATCATGACGAGAATGGCGATCACGACTTCAACCGCACGCTCTTCGTACCAAAGGAAGGCTTCGGTTTTTCAAATGACGCCTCGACCACGTTCGGCATTCCGTCGCTGAAAGCGGCGAGATTCACATTGCCGGCCGGTGGCATGACGGTCAAGATGCGGATGCGTTACCGCCGCTGATCGACCGGACGATTGCTAGATCGGCCGGTTTATCGACATCGACCGCGGCCAGGCCATGATGCGCTTCGACGATCGCGGCGCGCACCCTGGCACGTGCACCGATCGCGCTGACCGCCTCCAACAGTGTCAACCGGCCAAGTACGTATCGTAGCAGGGGCACCGGTCCCAGCCGGCGAACGATCCTCCACGGACGCTTGCGATCCCGCTCCACCGATTGCCAGAGCGCCAGCGCGGCATCGGCGGTCGGGGTTGCCAGCAGGAACAGGTTGCACCCTGACCAGGCGCCATCGGAAAAACGCAAATAGGTTCGCTTGGTCAGCGGCACGTCCCGCTCGATCGTCTCCCGGCGGGCAAGCAGCACGGCGATATCCGCATCGGGCGGTACATCCAGAAGAAACCCCTCGATCCATTCAGGCCGCAGCAGGGCATGATCGGCGGTCGTCACCAGCATCGGCGCACCCATGTGTGCAAGCGCGTCTCGCGCGCTGCCGCTCGGTCCTGTTGCCGCCGGTAGCGGAGCTGCGCCAAGGTTCCGGGCGTGACGGACAACCGCGTCGCATGACGCGCTTACGTAGATTTCATCGATACCGGCCCCCTTCAGCGCGGCGACGACGCGTGCCAGCATTGTCCGCCCGCCGACATCGACCAGCGCCTTGCTGGGCACGCCCTCACCGGTGACGACAGGATCGACGCCGCCCCGGTCCCCGGCGAGCACCAGCGCACGCACGTCAGGGTGTCTCGGCGCGCATTACCTGCCACAGCACGCCGGGCGCCGCCAATACGGGATGACGCTCGCGCCACGGCGTAAGCGGAACATGAATGCCGGTATGCCGCTCAATCTTCCACAGGCCGTATCGGGCCGCGCCTTCGAAGGTGAACGCTGCTTTCACCAGTCGCGCGGCGTTGACCAGCCTGCCGACTGCTGCGCGCACCATCCACGCCTCGGTCAGGTCGCGCATCGCGGCAAACCCGATCGACGGCGTCAGTTGCCCGTCCTTGGCACGGTAAGCGACCCCACCTGCGTCCCAGGCGAGCGGCAGGAGCCGTTCATACCGTTCGGGCGCGTGGCCGATAATCTGCTTCTCGCGCCCCGGCGCTTCGACGCGCAATTCGGTCTCGTAGGTCTGGCGGAACAATGACTGCCAGAACGCACCGGGCCGGCCTGTCCCTGGCCCCAGCAGGGCCGCGAACCGTCCCGCAGTCACGATCGCGTCCGCGACCGCGCGGTGAACGCGCAGGCGCGCGTTCGGTGTGCGGCTCCAGACGAGTGCGCTGGGTTGCGTAAACCGGGTCCAGATCGTCGTATCGACCAGATTGCCGTGCGCTGCCCGCTCAAAAATGCTGAGCGGCATCGTCGCAACCTTTGCACGGATGGTCCGCGATCCTGTTCGCAATTCGCGGTAGCTCACGTCCGGCCACAACCAGCGCGACGCCAATGCGCCGAACGCGGGTGCTCGGTCGGTCAGAACGTAGAAATCCAGAACATCGCCGAGCGCCCCGGTTCTGAGGACCGATCCGTAGAATAGGATGGCGACCGCATCGGGCCGCTCGACAAGCTGCCGTACGGCGCGGTCGACTTCCGGAGAAACCTCGGCTGCCAGATCCTGCGCGACGAATTGCTGAAGTGCCGTCGTCACGGGGTGACGAACGTCACCGGCTTGCCGCGAGCGAGTGACAGCGTTCCGCCGGTAAACGCCTCACCGTCCAGGATGAAGTCATGCTCTAGTTTGAGGGTCACGCGCTCGACGTCGCCATGGTGATAACCCAGTTCGCGAAGCCAATGTGCCTCGGATCCCGCCAGCAACGGCGCGATCGCCGCCCAGAGGCGACGCGGTTGGGCCTCGACCCGCAGCAGCTTCAGCCCGTCCCGCACCTTGCCAAACGGCTTCAGTCCAAGCGGAAGCCGATTCAATGTGGACGCCAGGACGGTATAGGACGGTCCTGTAATCGACCGTCCATCGTCGAAGTCGATCCCGATCGCCTCCCCCTGGCGCCAGATATTGTGCGCTCCCCCGAACAAGCTTTGGCCGATCGCCGCTGCCAGCGCCGCCCCGACCGCCATGCCTCGAAACAGCCCGACGCCATGCGCCTCTTGTGCCAGCGCGGTTGCGCGCACGAACGCTCCGGCTCCGAACAGAAAACCGCGCAGCATTGTTGCCGAGTCATCTGACCGCCGGATTTCAATCGGCGTGCGGCTCTCATGATGCCCGCGAGCGATCGCCGCTACTGCGTCATCGAGCGTCCAGTCCGCAGGAATACCAAGGTCGAGTGCCAGCGCATTGGTCTTGCCGGAGGGGACGATCGCCACGCGCGGCAGTGCATCCGGATAGTCCGCCGCCGCGGCGCTCAGCACATCGCGAACGGTTCCATCGCCGCCATCGATAATCAGCGCGTCGACCCGGCCCCAGGCGAAACGCGCCAATGCCAGCGCCAACTCATCCTTCGTTCGCGGTGATGCCCAATGCATCGAAGCGCCGACCTCCGGTAAAACACGCCCCGCCACCGCATTGCGATGCGCGCGCTGATTCGAGATAACGCCGACGCGCAACCGGGGGCCGGGCGACTGGATCGAATGGTCGCTGTCGACGTCGGTCGCAAACGGTGCTCTCACCTGCTCGGCGGGTATGGCGACGAACCGGCTTCGCAAAGTCGTCGCTCCGGCCCACTCCATCCCGCTGCCAAGTAATTTGCTTGTCATGCTATCGTAATTAATGCGTCATCTCGGAAAGTCACGCATTCAGTGGACTAGAGGTAGGCTGCTTTTAGCAGTTCGTTGCCGTCTAGCTGTCCCGGAAAATGACGAATGTCATGCCTGATCCTCGACATATTCCCTGCAAGCGCACGATTCCGGGCATTTTTTTTGGCGCATGTTAAAGGTTACGTTGATCTATCACGCGTTTCGCCTTGCCGGTCGAGCGGGCGATCGCGCCCGGCGGAATTACGTCAACCCGGGTCGTGACGCCCAGGCAGTGCTTGATCTGGCTGGCAAGCGTTGCAGCCAGCAACGGATAGGCGCTGGGATCCCCTTCACGGGCCTCTACCTGGATACGCATCTCGTCAAGCCGGTCGGGGCGCTTCAGTTCGATAGTAAAATGCGGTGCGAGTCCTTCGCAGCGAAGGATCTGCTCCTCGACCTGTGTCGGAAAGATATTGACGCCTCGAACGATCAGCATGTCGTCCGACCGCCCGGTGATACGCGCCATCCGCCGCATTGGCGTCCGTTGGCCTGGCATCAGGGTAGTAAGATCGCGTGTGCGGTAGCGGATGATTGGAAGCGCTTCTTTGGCCAGTGCGGTGATGACCAGTTCACCTTCCTGACCGTCTGGCAGCACCTCGCCAGTCGACGGATCGACAATCTCTGGCAGGAAAAAGTCTTCCCAGATCGTCGTCGCCTCATCACCGAGAAATGCTTGTGCGACGCCGGGACCCATCAGTTCGGACAAGCCATAGATATCGGTAGCCTGGATCGCGAACGCCCCCTCGATCTCGCGCCTCATCGCTTGAGTCCAGGGCTCGGCGCCGAAGATGCCGTAACGCAACGACGATGTAGCGGGGTCAAGCCCCTGACGGTAAAATTCATCAAGGATGGCCAGCATGTAGCTAGGCGTGACCATAATGATCTCCGGCGCGAAGTCGGTGATCAACTGAACCTGTTTCTCGGTCTGCCCGCCCGACATCGGAATTACCGTACACCCCAGCGCCTCTGCCCCGTAATGCGCGCCCAGCCCGCCGGTGAACAACCCATAGCCATAGGCGATATGCGCACGCATGCCCGGCCGGCCGCCGGCCGCGTGAATAGAACGCGCAACCAGCGCCGACCACGTCGTTATGTCACGCTCGGTATAGCCTACGACGGTAGGCTTGCCCGTCGTTCCCGATGAGGCGTGGATGCGCGATACCTGCTCCCGCGGCACCGCGAACATGCCGAACGGGTACGTGTCGCGCAGATCAGCTTTAGTCGTAAAAGGAAAGCGTGCCAGATCATCCAGTGTCTTCAGGTCAACAGGCCTCACGCCGTGCTCGTCAAACAAGGAACGATAGTGGGCAGAGTTAGCGTAAGCATGATCTAGTGTCGCGCGCAGTCGTTCCAGTTGAACGCTATGCAACAAAACGGCGTCCTGGGGACCATAGTCCACCTCAATCATCGCCCGACCTCCCTGGACTCCGTACGTTTCAAGACGTGGAGCAAATCGAGATCAATGGCCGATCTCAAGGCCCGGGAGATCACCAGCGGCGCGCCAGCTTTGCAGAGTTGAAATATAAGCAGTCGGACCACCCAGATAAAATCCATTCTGGATCGAAAGTCTGGAGTGTTGCCCCTCATTGTTGAAATATCCCGGCGTACAATTCTCACTAAATCTTAAATGATTATCCGCAAACGACAGGATATGGTCCACCCATTCCTGCTCGGCTTCAGCGGTAGGTTCGACCGTTCTAACATCCTTTTCGACGCAATATTTGATGATATAGGCAAGGTGCTGGCTCACCTCATCTACAATATGCGTATAATTGCCAGCCGCAGCCGACTGTGCATTACTGATTATAAAGCGATTAGGAAAGTTGCGGCTGTGCAACCCATGCAGCGTCGATACGCCATCAGCCCAGGCTTCTGACTGTGATAGTCCTGATCGTCCGTAAATCTCGTAGCCGGCATGGCGAAGCTGACCCGTCCCGACTTCAAATCCGGTCGCGTATATCAGACAATCGAGCTCGATCTCTCTGCCCTGCACGATGGCGCCGTTACTCGTAATACGTTCGACGCCCTTGCCCTGCGTGTTGACCAGAGTGACATTTGGTTGATTAAACGCTTGAAGATACTCGTCATGAAAACAAGGGCGCTTGCAGAACCAGTTGTAATACGGCTTCAGTGCGTCTGCGGTAGCGGCGTCTCCCACGATCGTATCGACACGAGATCTGATATCATTCATGATACCGATGTCAGCTGCTTGCATTGCCTCTCCGGGGTCGACTGGTTCGTCCGGTTTTCCCAGCAACCTCCGAAAACCTGTGGTCCAGCCATCAGCGACAAGGTCATGCTCTTGAGGCATACCGGAGATCAGCGCGCTGAAATTGTCCATACGCGCTCGCTGCCAACCGGGCTGAAGGCTTGCCGCCCATTTTGGATCGGTTGGAGCATTCGCTCTGATACCGATAGACGATGGAGTGCGCTGAAACACGTAAAGGCGCTCAGCCGACTCAGCCAAAGACGGTACGCATTGCACCGCCGTCGCGCCCGTCCCGATCACTCCGACCCGTTTATCAGCCAATTTGCCGAGATTGCCGGAAGCGTCACCGCCCGTGTAATCATAGTCCCAGCGGCTGGTGTGAAACGCGTGACCCCGAAAATCTTCAATGCCGGGAATGGCTGGCAGCTTCGGCTGGCTAAACGGGCCGGTGCAACTGCACACAAAGCGGGCGGCGATAGCGTCGCCGCGCTGCGTAGAAATAATCCAGCGTGCCCGTTCTTCATTCCAGCGCATTTCAGTTACCTGGGTCTGCAACAGCGCTTTCGAATATAAACCGTATTTTTCTCCTATCCCTCTGAGATAGGCACGCAGTTCCGGTCCGCGGGCATATTTCTCCTTGGGAATGTAACCCGTGTCCTCAAGCAGCGGCATGTAGATGTAGGACTCCACATCACACGCTGCGCCAGGATATCTATTCCAATACCACGTCCCGCCGAAATCGCCGGCCTTTTCTATAATGCGCAGATTGTTGACGCCGGCACCAATTAACCGCGCTGCTATCGTCAGGCCGCCTAGTCCGCCGCCGATAACCGCGACATCGACTTCCTCGGTGACAGGATCGCGGGAAAATTCGATGTCCGCATAAGGATCCTCCACATATCGGGAAAGTGCACCTTCCGTCGCGCGAAACTGTTGGTTGCCATCGGTGCGCAATCTCTTCTGGCGTTCCTCACGATAGCGAGCGAGCAGCGCATCTCGATCCGGCGCTTCCGCAGCGTACATCGACTCATCGTTCGATGATGCTATTGCTGTCATTTGAAAATCTCCTTCAGCCGTCGAAGCGCAGCGTTGGTTGCTTCTTCGGTCCGACCGTTCAACCCGTCTAAGATCCATGTTTCAGAAGGGACCGCCGTTCAATGAGTGATTCTCGCTATCTCGGTCTTGTTAATAGGAATTGCCGCCGTCATTAAGTTGCTATAGTCATCAGACGGCGTGTGTGAACGTCCAAAATAATTGGCGGCTTTCCGATTGCGCTATTTGTCAGTTGCCCGGTCCGATCACAAGGCAGTCACGCGCGGCCTGAACGATGTCGGGAGTTATCGCATCGATACGGTTAAGAGTCATGATCCGACGCATCTGCGCAAACAGGCGTTCCATCAGCCGGAAATTGCCGCGCGTGATCAGGATCACCGCAGCCTGAGCCTCGATCGCGTCGAGCTGGGCCGGATCGAAGGATATGCCAAAATTGCCGACGTGGGTCGCAAGCAGAAAACGCATTTCCGTCTCGGTGAGCGGTTTGAACTCGTGGACGAACCCGATCCGCGAGTAGAGCTGGGCATAGCGGGCAAGGCGCTTTTCCAATCCCGGCATGCCCATGAGAATCAATCCGAACCCACGGCGATCGGCCATGTCACGAAGGTGCTCGAGTGACTTGATGGTCAGCCTGTCGGCTTCATCCACGATGACCAGTGGGCAGGCGGTGCGGGCAGCTTCATGGTCAATGTCATCCGACGAGCCAGCGACGATCGTCATGCGTGCGTAGCCCAATTTTGTTAGATTGACCCCGAGCCCCTGGTCGATTGATTTGGGCGTATTGCTGACCGTGACCGTGTAGAACATGGCCCGGCATTGGGCGATCTCTCCTGCGAACGCCGGAGCGATCGTGTTCATGACGCCGTAGCCTTGTAGATTGGGAACGTTGGCAAACTTGCGCGCTGATCGCGTCTTTCCGACGCCCGGTCTCCCGTGACACACGCCGATATAGCGGTAGTGCGAACAGGCTTCGGCGAACTCGACGAACCGGGCATGTTCGCGCGTCGGCAGGAACGGCTGCTCGACCGGGAACTCAATCGTCAGCGGCGTAGAGCCGGAGGCCTCGATAGGTGGTGGGCCGGGGAGCCGTATCCTCTTGGTCGCCATCGAAGGTCTCCGTGGTGGCGAGCGCTTGTTTGTCGCGCTCCCGTGCGCTGCGCCGCGCGCGCTGGATCGCGCGCAGCGACGCGCTATCTTCGTGCTCCGGGCTGAGCGCACGGCAGACGAACCGGCCCTGGTGGTAGACATGGATCTCGGTCAGGTCGCGCGGATCATAGACCGCCTCGACCTGTTCCCCAACGAAGGCGGCGAGCGTGGGCTCGACATAGCGCCTACCCATCAGGCGGATGCCATCGCGCAACACCTTGCGGGGCTTGGGCACATGCACGAGCAGCATGTCGAGCTGTTCGAGGCTGTCCGGCATGGCGGGCAGGAACCCGCCCTTTTGCCATCGCGAGACTGGGGGTTCGCCGGTGCTGCCATGTTGCCGGCGATGGTAGACGCCGCACACGAACGCTTCGAAGCGCGTCCGCAGTTCGTCGAGCGTGAGGGCCGGTGTCGACAATGGTTTGCCCGCGATTGTGTGTCCCGACAGGTCCGACAGGAACATGTCGTTGATGGTGCGGAACACTCGCTCGATCTTGCCGCGCCCGCGCGGGCGACCCGGCAGCGAATGGATGAGGCGGATTTTGAGGGCGATACACGCCTGCTCGATATGCTCGGAGATGAAATCCGAGCCGTTGTCGACGTAGAGCTGTTCGGGAATGCCGCTGATGATCCACTCAGGGTTCGGCTTCCTCCAGATCGCCTGTCGCAAGGCAAGCGCCGTGTTCAATGCACTCGGCGCGTCCAGGCTGATGAAATAACCGGCGATGGCCCGGCTGTGATCGTCGAGAATGACGGTCAGCCAGGGGCGCACCGGCGTTCTGTCGTCATCAAACACAAGGATGTCGAGCACGGTATGATCCGCCTGCCACATCTCGTTCGAGGCTGCGGCTTCGCGCCGATGCACCAGCTCGTGTTCGTCGCGGTAGGCGGCCGGATCGGAGGCCACGGCGATCTGGCTTGCCGGTATCGCCCCGACGATACGCGAGACGGCCGAATAGCTTGGTGCCCGGTGGCCTTCAGCGACGGCAAGTTCCTGCACCTTCCGGTGAATGGCGGCGACCGGGGGACGCGGACGCTTGATGGCAAGGTCGCGGACAAGCCCGATCAGGTGATCCGGCAGGTGCAGCCTGCCCCGATCGGCGCGCGAGCTGCGCGCGAGGCCGGCGAGGCCTTCTGACCGGTAGCGGGCGAGCCAACGCTGCAATGTTCGTTCGCTCACCGTATCGGTGCGCGCGAGATCGGCGAGTGTGATGCTGTCGGTCAGATGCGGTTCGAGGATGCGATAGCGCTCGATCGCTAGGGGCGAAACGAGCGCCGGATGCGTCACCGCCCGCGGTCCATGCCAAAGGTAAGGAAAACGGAGATTTGTTTGCCCGTTGTCATGCCGACTCCGATCGCAACGGCGCTCCCTTGGCGATGCTGGCAATTTACCCGGTAAATAAAACTAAGACAAGGAACGCTTTCGTCCGACGGCTTTCTTGCCAAACGTAGGCTCGTTCGGCAAAGCACCGGTCATGAAGATCGGCTACGCACGCGTCTCGACCCACGAACAGAACCTCGACATGCAGCGCGACGCTCTTTTGGCAGCTGGCTGCGAGAAGGTCATTACCGACAAGGCGTCGGGGACAACCGCAACGCGCCCCGGGCTCGAAAAGCTCAAGGAGCAGATGCGCAAGGGTGACATACTTGTGGTCTGGCGTCTCGACCGGTTGGGACGGTCGTTGCGCGATCTGATTGGATGGATGACCTATCTCGACGAGCATAAAGTCGGACTGCTCAGTCTTCACGAGGCGATCGACACGACCACCACGTCGGGCAAGCTGACATTTCACCTGTTCGGGGCGCTTGCCGAGTTCGAGCGCAACCTGATCGGTGAGCGAACGCTGGCAGGCCTGGCGGCGGCGCGCGCTCGCGGACGAAAGGGCGGGCGACCAACGGCGCTTAATACTGACAAGCGTGAGCTTGCGGTGCGACTCTACAACGAGAAGGCGATGCCGATCGCCAAGATTTGCACGATGCTGGGTATCTCCAAACCCACACTCTACGCCTACGTACGTTCGGCAGGGACTGCCGAGAAAGTGGCGTGAATGACGGCTAGCGCCTATTCATCACAGTTCGCTGCCCGATAGGTTTTCCTGACACCTGTCCTGCCGGTGTGTTGCCTCGGCGCAAGAAACGCCGCATTGTTTGTTGATGTTGCTCCTAGTGCTCGCCGCAGTCGTGTTTAGTCCCGCGCAGACGACCGTGCGGATGCGCGCAGCGCCGGCGTCCACGCCTACGCCGGCTTCGGCCATGTCGCCCAGTGCGTTAGCGGCCGTGAGGCAATTCGAGGATGCAGTCGCGACCGAGCGGGCAGCGTTTCAGACCCTCCCTGTCGCAAGTGGGGTCGGACCTAATTTGGCAATTCGCATTGCATTGGAGCAGGCGATGCGACGTGCGATCGATCCCGCTGTCGCGATGCTATCGGACGGCGATAGAGCCGCGGCGTCGGCGGCGATCTGGCAGAAGATCGGTGCCGTCGATGCAGCGAACACTGCATATGTAAAGTCGATCCTGCCGGCGGACGGTTGGTTCAGGAGCCGTCGCGATGGTACGGATATAGCGCGCAATGCCTGGCTGATCGTCCAGCACTCGCCCGATCAAGAGTTCCAGCGAATCGTCGTGACGCGAATGCGACCGCTAGTTGCGTCGGGGGACGCACGTGGGGCGGACTACGCGCTGCTCTATGACCGCACCGAGATGTTTGCAGGACGGCCGCAGCTCTATGGCAGCCAAATGACGTGCAAAAGCGGACGATGGCAGGCGGCGCAGACCGTCAATCCGGCAAGCCTCGACCAGCGTCGTGCCGATATGGGGCTGCCGCCAATGGCTGAATATCTAAAGAACTTTGAAGGCGGCTGTTGAACGAGGCTGCTCTGTGTCACGGTCGCAGGGAGCTATAATCCGCAACGGCGGCTTTTGCTCTGTCCGTTCCCGAAGCCAACTTGTCTGTCATCTATTACCCTTGCCATTAGGTAGTGCCCTACTCCGCGCCAGACGGACGACAAATAACGCGATCAGAATTCCGCCATTTAGCGCGAACGTTTACAGACAGTCTGTGGCGCTCAACGCTCGGCGAGTGGAAGGTCGTTTTGGCGTTTGCCTTAGTAGCATTGGCAGCGATCATCGCCGCTGGGTATCGATCTTCGGGACCTGCTGCGGTCGAGGTCGCAAATGTCGTTCGCTTCGGAAGCTACGCTGATGAAGTCGGAAACCATCCTACGGTAATCGTGCGATTGCGCGACGGCGGCACCCAAGAGCTGCGGTCCACGCCGATGCTTCTCGGTGCCTGTACTGTAGGGGCAGCCATATCCCTCGTCCGTCGCGACCACGGTTTACAAGTTCATCCGAAGGGTTGTCGGTAGAACGTCGATTTATGCCCGCTTGCCACCACTTTTCGCCGTTCATGATGCGAAACTCACCAGTTTTGCATCTGCGCAGCAGCGTAAAGCAGGCGGTCGGCTGACGCCCGATGTACGTCGTTCTTGGGCCGGATCGCCTTGCCTGGCCGACGCGATGGAGATCGCGGCGATGGGTGATGAGCGCGATGAATTTTATTCGAAGACGGCGAGAAGGCCTATCTGGTGGCGGAAGGGGCTTCCTACTCTACGATCGGCGGCACGATCGTATCGCTGGGGATGAAGGCGGTGGTTTTTCAGGGGCAGCGGTTGGTCACATCGTCTCCCGCCTTCAATTCAACGACCGAATGGATCAGCGCACTGGGCCGCGCGCGCATAGTCGCAATTTTTTGCGTTCATTAAATTTTAATGTTTTGCATCCCGACGCATTTTTCCTTCGTATCTTGGTATGTGGACGTGTGTCCGCGATCAACCGGGAGACAGCAATTGAACATCAAGGGGATAGCAATCTGCTTGGCTGCAATGACGGTCAGCAGTGGGGCAAGTGCCTCAACAATTTTTGGTGTCGACGAAAATAACCAGCTAGTTTCATTCGACAGCGCCACGCCAGGTACTTTTCTGTCGTCAACTGCGATCACGGGCGTGACGAGCAACCTGAAGGGTTTGGATTTTCGCCCGCTAAATAATGTACTGTACGGGCTTGGCTCGGATCGGGTCATCTATACTATTAACACGATGACAGGCGTGGCTTCCGCAGTGAGTTCGGCCCTGGACATCGTGGGTTCGGAGTTTGGCTTCGATTTTAACCCGTCGATCGACCGCTTGCGAATTGTGAGTGACACGAACCAGAACTATGTGTTCAATCCAAATGATGGTTCGCTGTCAACCGTTACGTCTGTCGCTTACGCCCCTGGCGATACGAACTTTGGTACAGATCCCGACGTTACAGGTTTAGCCTACACCTCAGCGGCGTTCGGCGGCTCGACCCAACTCTACTCCATTGATACCTCCAACGACGTTCTTGATACTCAGGCAAATAGCGCTGGCACGTTGGCAACGGTCGGTTCGTTGGGCGTTGATCTTGGATCAGGCACCAGTTTTGACATTTCTGGGTCAGACGCTTTCGCGTTCAACGGCACTACGCTGTATCGTGCCAATTTGCAGACTGGAGCGCTTACCTCGTTAGGCAATACAAGCCGTGCGCTGACCGGTATCACAATCGCTGCCGTGCCCGAGCCGGCCACTTGGGCGATGATGCTGATCGGCGTCGGTGGTATCGGCTTCGCAATGCGCCGCCGCTCGAAGGTCCGGACGTCTGTTTCTTATGCCTGACTAAGGCGTTGTTCGCTGTACTCCCTTTCGCGAACGCAACGGGAAAAGCCGCTCGCCTTGAGGTTGGCGGCTTTTCCTATTTTGGAAATCTGAAAGCGTTCTAGCGAGTTAATTCCCGTTCTGTTCTCCCATAACGCCGTTCTATTCTCCGATAATGGATGAGCGCTCGGCCGATCAGAACCTGCGCAGACGCGGCGCGCCGGCGAGCCGGGGCTTGAACGAACCTACGTCAGCGGGATGGAACGGGTGGTGCGCCACCGCCGTTTTCTGATTTTGATAGTGAATCAGAACAGGCATTTTCCTGCTACCACACACAATGAGTAGCAAGACGGCAAACCGACCCGCCGTCAGAAGCCGCCAATCCGCTTTTCACAAAACCCGGTCGTTCGTGACACGAAACTTACCAATTTCGCATCTACCAGAAACCATCACAAAAAAGCCTGTACTTCGGCGATGCGAAAGTCCGCTGCATATTGGTGTTCGCGCCGAATGTCGGCATTCTGAAAGTACAGATCCGAAGGTCGCCAGAGCGCTTTCCGCCATGTCGCGCCGTTGTCACCCCCGACTTGATCCGGGGTCCCGCTAGCAGCGCTGAAGCCAGGCTGCGTATTCCCTACCGCATCTTCGCCAGCAACCGCTCGACGCCGGTCGCATCGACCTCGATCATTCTCAGCAGCACGGCCGAGCCGGCATCCGGCCGGCGACGCCCCTGCTCCCAGTTCCGCACCGTGCCGATCGGCAATTGATATGTGCTGGCAAAGGCGGCCTGCGTCATCTTGTTGGCGGTCCGGATCGCCCGCACATCGGCGCGCCACGCGCCCCCGCGCCTCATCACCACCCGCATAGGCGATCGCGTCGGAATGTCCTGATCTGGCACGGGTGACCGGCGCTTATGTTCTTAGACTTGCCATCTGTTGCAACGTGCGGAAATGCCCTTGTGAACCAGCGGGGTTCAAAGGGGGGCCAGCGAAAGAATGATCACCGCGATACGCGAGGTGCGCCGCGCGCGCGGGATGACGCTGACCCAGGTCGCCGCCGCCTGCGATCCGCCGACCACCGCGCAGACGATCGGCCGGCTGGAGGTCGGCACGCGCACCGTCTCGCTCGACTGGCTGAGGCGCATCGCCGCCGCGCTGGATGTCGAGGCGGCGGACCTGGTGCGCATGCCCGATCGCGCCGATCTGCCGGTCATCGCGGTGCTGGACGCACGCGGCGTGCGCGCGCCGCGCCGCCGGATGATCGTCACTCCGCCGCTCGTCGCGCCAGGGCAGGTCGCGATCGTCGTCCAGGCGGATACCGGCGGCTACCGCGCGGGCGACGCGCTGTGGTGCGACATGCTCCCGCCAGAGGATTTCGCTCAGGCGATGGCGCGCGACGTACTGGTCCCGGCGGGCGCTGGCAGGTACGTGTTCGGGCGGCTGGCGGGCTGCGATCCGGTGCGGCTGGACGACGTTGCCGACGCGCTGGCCCCTGCCTGGCTCGCGCACCCGACGACGCTGACCCGCCGCCTCTGACCGCGAACGGGCGGGGGAGACGGGGAAGAGGGAGAGGGAGAGGGAGAGAGTGGTGGGTGCTGACGGTCTCGAACCGCCGACCCCCTCGGTGTAAACAAGGCGCTCTACCATCTGAGCTAAGCACCCACTGAAGTGCTAATGACAAACCTACTACTATTCTGCAAGAAATTCTTGAGCATTGAATCGTCTTGGGTTCTCGGAATTTCCAACCCTTAAGGAAGTGAGTATGAGCTGCTGCTGAGCAGGAGGCCAGCCGCCATGCCGAAAGCCTATTCCGATGGTTTGCGGGTGCGGATCGTGCGCGCGGTGGACGCAGGTGCGTCGCGCCGGTCGACCGCCGCCAAGTTCGAGGTGATCGTCAGCTTTGTGATCCGGCTGGTGTAGCGGTAGCGCGCGACCGGGAGCGTGCGGTTGCGCGGCACCGGCGGGCGTCCACGCAACCGGCTGGAGCCGCATGCCGATCTGGTCGGCCGGCTGCTGGCGGCGAAGAGGGAAATCACGCTGGAGGAACTGCGCGGCGCACTGGTCGGCGAGGGAGTGGCGGTGAGCCGCTCGGGCGTCGACCGCTATCTCAAGGCACGCGGCCTGACGCGTAAAAAAAGATGGCGCACGCCGCCGAGCAGGATCGCGCCGATGTCGCTGCTGCCCCCATCACGTGGCGCAAGCAGCAGCCCGAGTTGAGCCCTGAACGCCCGGTCTTTATCGACGAGCCCGGCGCCACCACCAAAATGGCGCGTCTTTACGGTCGAACCCCGCGCGGGCAGCGGCTGGTCATGAGCGTGCCCTACGGTCACTGGAAGACCGCCACCCTCGTCGCTGGCCTGCGCCATGATCGCATCGACGCACCCTGCGTGATCGACGGGCTGATCGAGCAGATGTTCGCCAAACTCAAGGCGCTGTTGCGCAAAGCCGCCGTGCGCTCGGTCGAAAAGCTGTGGGACACCATCGGCCTGCTCCTCGACGCCTTCTGCCCAGCCGAATGCGCAAACTACCTCAGAAACTCAGACTATGTGCAACCACGTGAGAAATTCTCCGACTTATCACAGAACAGCAAAACATATCTTTAACCCTTGTCATTATCCCGCCTTGCGATTGGCCTGGCAGGATCAGAGTTTTTGGCAACCTTAATGCTGTCCGGTAAAACGGGCGGTTCGCAATGCCATCGCGGCAGCATTTACTGACAAACTCGAACGGCAACGGGCGTTGTCAACCCGCTTGTTAGGTCTCCAGCGCATATGCGGGACAACATCGGTCGGTCTTCGTTGCCGCTGAATCTAGAACGGAGGCACATCACATCCGAACAGCATCGTATGCAGAAGAGGGGCAAAGGGAAACGAAACAGCTGATTCTGCAACCTCGGACATCACTCCATCGCCGTTGAAGAGCCATCAGATCGGATGCACGTTTCCGGGTATTGGGTGGGCCATAGAACGCGGTCGGCGACTTCGCTCCAGGTCAGGAAATCGCGGCGCTGCACCTTGCCCACTGCTGCAAGCGCCGCGTGGGTGGCGGTCACCATTGATTTGGTATTGTCCGGCTCGTAGCCGAAACGCGATAGGTTGTTGCCGACCGCGAAGTCGGGGCACACCGATGGCAGGCCGAAATACTGATATTGCGCCAGCTTTAGGCTGGATTCGGCCAAATATTCAACGCCCGGCGCGGGGCGGTAGGGTGCGACACCGACGGTTGCGTGCTTGATGTAGGGAAGCGTGTCCTTGAAAGGCATTTCGTCGTGAATGTGCACGTTGGCGGGAGCGTCGAATGCCGTGCCGCAACCAATGACATGAAAGTCGATCTCGGGAAATGCCGCGCCCATAGCGGTAAAATACCCGGGATCGAAGAGCATTGAGCCGACCGAGACGACATTTTGCGGTCGCCGATACGGGTTCGCGCCGGTCGTGTCGTACACCGCCGGGTCGATCCCGAACTCCGCCTTGTACAACCGGTCTCCTGCCCAGGTGAAATCCTCAGCCATGGTCGATGATCGCAGGCAGAAATGCTCGACGACATCCGCGTCCCTGACCAGCCGGCGCTGAATGTACTGATGTGCGCCGACGGTATCCAGCCGATCGGTCGCATAATAGATGATGCGCGCATCGGGATTGAGCGATTTGGCATGGCGCATATAGATTGCCGCGACACTCGCCTCGACGATGATGTGATCGGCGGATCGGAACATCTCGTCGACGACCGGATCGGACAGCCGCGCATAGGCTGGATACACAACGTTCATGACCCGGTTCAGCATGTTCGACCGGGAGGCGAATGGGTGAAGGATCGTGCGCCACAAATAGCAGTGGACACCGTTCACGACCTCGACCTTGTTCGATCGGTCCCACAGAAAAAGCCGCGAGTCGCCGGTCAGTTTCGACAGGCGGCTGAACCGAGTAGAGACGAACGACACGTCGTTTCCCGCGGCGGCGAGCGCGTCGGCCACCTGCTGGATGCTGGCCCTCTTGGCGGTGCGATAATCGTGATAGGCCGAGAGGAAGACGATGCGGTAGCCGGCCATCAGGTACCTGATCCCGCGCCGATTACCGAGCGGTAGAGCGTCGCGACGTCGGCCGCACGGTGTTCCCAGGTGAAATGCTTCACCAGCGCATCCGCCTGCATGGGTTCGACCTTCAAGTCCGGCGTTTTCGCCAACAGAACTGTCAGCGCATCGATGTCGCCAGCCTTGTACGTCGTCTCGACGCCTGCGACCGACGTGATCGCCAGATTGCCGGGGATCTGCGTGCAGACTACGGGAAGCTGCGCCATCAACGCCTCAAGCAGGACCGTCGGCAACCCTTCCTGCTCGGAGGCGAGGACGAAGGCGTCGGCGCTAGCGACCATCCGCGCCACGCCCTCATCATCGACGAAGCCGTGAAACGTCACGCGGTCCGCCACGCCAAGCTGTGCCACCAGCGCATCCAATTCGTCACGTTGCAACCCCTTGCCGACGACATGCAAATGCGCGCCGGTCAGTTCAGGTCGGGCGATCGCGCGAATGATGTCACCGACGCGCTTCACCGGGTCGAGCCGACCAACGGTTAGCAACGCCGGCCGGCCGGGCAGCTTCGCACTGTCCGCGCCCCGCTGCGGCTTGATCAGGTCCGTATAGGTGATGCAGTTGGGAATGATGGTCGTTCTGGCCGGCGAAATGCCATGGCTGGTGAGCCAGCTGCGCCAGTAATCCGTTAGCAGGATCGTCTGCCCGCCGCGCTCCAGCAGGAACCGTTCGGCGGAGCGGTCCCATACCGTCTTGAACGCCGCGTTGATCGCATTGTGCGGTTCATAAAAGGCGTGCGGTGTATAGACGAAGGGGGTCTTGGCGAGCTTTGCGCATACTGCACCGGCGAGCGCGTATTTCGAGCGGGCGCCATGGACATGCACGACGTCGGCCCAGTCGATATGCTTGCCCAGTTGCAGCGCGCCGGCAGCCACCGTGTTATAGGGTGTGTTGACATGCTTAGGATCAAGCGACGCTACCCTGACCTCCGCGCCACCGGCCGCCAGTGCCTTGGCAAGGCCATGAATGTGCCGGGCCGTACCGCCGCCGCCACTTAGCGGTTCGAAATCCTTGTGAACCTGAAGAACTCGCATCGTCGATCAGGCCCCGTTTGCCGAGGTTTTTACACAGTTGCGGACCGTATAGCCAAGATCCGCCATGATCCGTGACAGCGCCTCGCGAACGTCGATGCGAGCGCGCCAGTCCCGCTCGGCGGCGATCTTGCCGGGGGCGCCCAGCTGCTGCAACCGGTCGATCTTGCGAAACCTGCTGGGGTCGCTTTCGATCGAAACCGATACGCTGAGCAGATCACCCATGAGATCGACCAGACCCGCCACCGACAGCTCCTGGCCGGTGCAGATGTTGAACGTCTCGACAGGCTCGCCCTTGGGCAACCCCATGAGCAACGCGACGAACGCGTCGGCCACGTCATCGACATGGATATAATCGCGCTTGGGCTTGGTATTGCCCAGCTTGACGGTCACATGATTCGATCCGCCGGCGACCTGTTCGAGGAGGTCGGGAATAAGATGCCCATTGGGATCACCGGTGCCGATCGTGTTGAACAGGCGCCCGACATGCGCGCGACCGCCGGTGCGATGCGCCCAGCCGATCGCCTGATACTCGCCCGCCAGCTTGGTGATCGAATAGACGTCGGTCGCGCCGGTCGGCGTCGTATCCTCGCTGAGTGGACCGTCCTTCCACTGATACACCGCGCCCGACGACGTGAAGATGATGTTCTGCACGCCCGCCGCAGTCGCTGCGTCGAGTATCGTCTGTGTCCCCATGACGTTCACGTCAAAGGCGAGATGCGGCTCACGCTCGCAGGTGGGAATATGATGCACGGCTGCCAGATGAAGGATCGCGTCGGGCTGATGCTCCATCATCAGGCTTCGCATCGCGTCCTGATCGCGGATGTCGGCTTTTACGGGCACGACCCCGTCGCGCGCTTCGGGCAACGGCAAACCGACATACAGGTTGTCGACGATGATCTGCCGGACACCTTGCTGCTCAAGACGGGGCACGACACGCGATCCGATAAAACCGGCTCCACCAGTGACGAGAACGGTCCTGATGGGTGACGGTGCGGATGTGTGGCTATCGGCCAAAAGGATGCCCTTCCAAAAATTGCAGTGCGGCGCTTACCGCAGGTGCGAAGGATTCGCCAGCGCCAAGCAATTCCGCAATCGGGACATGCGACGGTTGGCGTTGTGTCCGGGCGGCGTGACGGCTAACCGCTTGGCCCATGCGCTATGTCAGCACGCGGGGAGCCGCGCCGGTCCTCGATTTTCGGGAAGTGACGCTGGCCGGGCTGGCCTCGGACGGGGGGCTATATCTACCGGAATGCTGGCCAACGCTGGACGAGCAGGCGATCGAGGCGCTGGCGGGCAAATCCTATGTCGAGACGGCGGTGGCGGTAATGATGCCGTATGTCGGCGAAACGCTGTCGCAAGCCGATCTTCATGCGCTGTGTACTGCCGCCTATGGGCGGTTCTCGCACGCGGCCGTGACGCCGCTGGTGCAGCTCGACCATGATCAGTGGCTGCTGGAGCTGTTCCATGGCCCGACCCTGGCGTTCAAGGACGTGGCGCTGCAGCTGCTGGGGTTGTTGTTCGAACGATTCTTGGCCGGCACGGATCGGTGGCTGACCGTCGTCGGCGCGACCAGCGGCGATACGGGGTCGGCGGCGATCGACGCGGTGGCGGGGCGCGCGGGGATCGACATCTTCATGCTGCATCCGGAGGGGCGCGTGTCGGATGTGCAGCGGCGGCAGATGACGACGGTGCTGTCCCCCAATGTGCACAATATCGCAATCCAGGGCGATTTCGATACCGCGCAGGGCCTGGTGAAGGCGATGTTCAATGATTACGGCTTTGCCGGGCGTTACGGTCTATCGGCGGTCAATTCGATCAACTGGGCACGGTTAATGGCGCAGGTCGTCTATTATTTCTACGCCGCCATGCGGCTGGGCGCGCCGGGGAGACGCGTCGCGTTTTCGGTGCCGACGGGCAATTTCGGTGACGTGTTCGCAGGCTATGTCGCACAGCGCATGGGCCTGCCGATCGAGCGGCTGATCGTGGCGACCAACGTCAACGACATCCTGGCTCGCGCGCTGATGAACGGTGATTACAGCAAGGGACTGGTGCAGCAGACCGCGACGCCGTCGATGGACATTCAGGTGAGTTCCAATTTCGAACGGCTGCTTTTCGATCTCGGCGGGCGTGACGGAGCAGCGCTGGCGGCGCAGATGGCGGAGTTCGAGCGCAGCGGTGCTATGCGGCTGACGAATGCGCAGCATGCCGACGCTGCCCCATTGTTTACGGCGGTGCGAATCGATGCCGAGGGGATGGCGCAAGCGATGCGCTGGGCAAGCGAACGGGCCGGCGAGATCATCGATCCGCACAGCGCGATCGGGCTCGCGGCGGCGATGAAGGTCGGGGTCGATGTCCCGGTCGTCACGCTGGCAACCGCCCACCCGGCCAAGTTTCGCGATGCGGTCGAACGCGCGACAGGTCATCGCCCACGCCTCCCCGGTCGGGTCGGCGATCTGTTCAACAGGTCGGAGCGGTACGACACGCTGCCTGCCACCTTCGACGCGGTGAGCGGATATATCGCCGAACGAGCGACCGCTTCGCCAAGCCAGTGACGGCGCGGCGATGCTGACGACGCTGATCGGGGATCCCTGGGCCGATTACGGGCTGGTCGATTCCGGGAATGGCCGCAAGCTGGAGCGGTACGGCCGCTATCGCTTCATCCGTCCCGAGCCGCAGGCGCTGTGGGCGCCCGCGAGTGAGGACTGGCGGGCGACGGGTCAATTCCTGCCCGGCGCGGACGAGGATGGCGGCGGGCGCTGGCAGTTCACCGATCCCGTGCCGCGTGAGGGATGGACGCTCAGGTGGGACGATGTCAGCTTTACCGCGCAGACCACGCCGTTCCGGCATCTGGGCTTCTTTCCCGACATGGCGCCGGTCTGGGCGTGGATGCGCGAGCGACTGGCGGGCACGAACGCGCCGACGTGCCTGAACCTGTTCGGCTATACCGGTATCGGAACACTGGCGCTCGCCGGCAAGGGTGCGCAGATGGTGCATGTCGATGCGTCGAAGAAATCGGTGGAGGCGGCGCGCGCCAATGCCGCGCTGTCGGGGCTGGGCGATGCGCCGATCCGCTGGCTGATCGACGATGCGGTGAAGTTCACCGCGCGCGAGGGCCGGCGGGGGCGGCGCTATGACGGCATCCTGCTGGACCCTCCCAAATATGGGCGCGGGCCGACCGGCGAGATCTGGCGGCTGGAGGAGGATCTGCCCTCGCTGATCGCCGATTGCCGTGGTCTGCTGGATGAGCGGTCGCGGTACCTGTTCCTGACGGTATATGCGGTCAGGATGTCGGCACTGGCGATCGGTGAGATGCTGCGCCAAGCGTTTGCCGACCTGCCCGGTACCGTCGAGGCGGGCGAACTGGGCGTGCGCGAAGAGGCGCGCGGACTAACCCTGCCGACCGCCATCTGGGCGCGGTGGTCGAACGGCTAGGCGTCAAGTCATCATCCCGGCGCGCATCGCCGCAGCCGCGACGAACGGCCCGCCGGCGACCAGCAGCAGGCTGACCGCCGCCAGCAGCTTGAACGCACCGAACCCCGCACCGACGTCGACCGCGCCCGCGCCAAAGATCAGCAGCGGCACCGCGAGCGGCAGCATGACTAGCCCTGCGATCGCGCTGCCGCCGCGAAGCCCGGCGACCAGCGCCGCCGTCGCCACCGTGAGCGCGGCCAGCCCCGGCGTGCCTATCATCAGGCCCACTTCGACGCGCGCCAGTGTCTCCGCCGACAAATTGAGCAACCCCGCCGCGACGACCGTGGCCAGCATCAGCGGCGGCGCGAAGGCCAGCCAGTGCGCGCAGGTCTTTGCCGCTGCCACCGCCGCCATCGACATGCCGCGCACCGCCATCTGGTCCAGCACGCCAGAATCAAGATCGGGCGCGACCAGCCGCTCGATCGGGAGCAGTGCCGCAAGCAGCGCGGCCGCCCAGATCACGCCGCCGCCGACCCGCGCGAGCAACGCCGCATCCGGCCCGATTGCGAAGGGGAACAATGTCGTCACCAGCAGGAAAAAGGCAACGACCAGCGTCGCGCCGCCGCCTGCATAGCCACGCCGGACGTCACGCGCGATGATCGTCCGGATCAAAGCGCGATTTCCCGCGCGTCGTCGAGCGCGATCGGCTGGTGCGTGGTGACGAGCGCGATGCCGCCGGCGTCGCGGTGGCGGGCGATGAGGTGCTCCAGCCTTGTCACCGCTTCACCGTCCAGCCCGTTGGCCGGTTCATCGAGCAGCCAGATGGGTGCGCCGGACGTCAGCACGCGGGCCATCGCCACTCGCCTCTGCTGCCCGGTCGACAGGTGCCGCACCGGGACAGGCGCCAGATGCGCCAGCGCGACATCGTCCAGCGCGGCGTCCACCATTGTCTCATCAGCCCCGTCGAGCCCCGCCCAGAAGCGCAGCGCATCACGGACGCTACGATCGTCGTCGAGCGCCGCACCTTCGGCCAGCAATGCGATGCGACCCTCCCGGACCGCATGACCGGCCAATGGACGCAGCAGCCCGGCGGCGATGCGGACCAGGCTGGACTTGCCTGCGCCGTTCGCGCCGCACACGCGCAGTGTCTCCCCCGGGCCGAGTGCGAAGGATAGTCGTTCGAACAATTTTTGTCCGCCGCGCGCGGCAGTGACGGCGTCGAACGCCAGTGCCGCGCTCACTCCTGCTCCAGCGCATGCATCTCGGCGTCGGAGAAGCCAACATGATGGCCGATCTCATGGATCGTGACATGCGCGACCAGGTCTTCGAGGCGGACACCGGTCTGCATCCATTCGGTCAGGATCGCGCGCCGATAGAGGTGAATGCGATCGGGCATCGCGCCTGACTCCATCGAAGATTTCTGCCCGAACGGACGGCCGTGATACAGCCCGCTCAATTGCAGCGGATGGGTCAGCCCGAGTGCGGCCAGCGTCTCGGGATCGGCCTCCTCGTCGACCAGCAGGACGACATCCTCGATCATCGCGCGGAACGTCGCGGGCAGGCGCGCGATGGTGGCGCGGGCCATGCCCTCGATCGCGCCGGCGTCCGGCGCTTCAGCGTACCGCTCTTGCCCATCCATGTCGCGGTCCATAGGCGGTTGGCGGCGGATGCAGCAAGGAGGCGGGTATGATCGAAGCACTGAGCGAGGCGGAGCGCGCCGAGGCGCTGGACGGGCTACCCGAATGGGATCACGACGACGCGCGCGATGCGATCGTGCGGCAGATGGTGTTCGCCGACTTCGCCGAAGCCTTCGCCTTTATGACCCGCGTGGCGCTGGTCGCGGAGCGGATGGATCATCATCCCGAGTGGACCAACGTCTGGAACCGCGTGACGATGACGCTGACGACGCATGACGCAGGGGGATTGAGTTACCGGGATGTGGAACTGGCGCAGGCGGTGGATGCGATGTTGGGAGAATAGGGTCGGGTAAGCAGTCGCCTGTTCTTTCCTAACCCTCTCCCGCAGGCGGGAGAGGGCTGGGTGAGGGTCCTCCTCCTGTCTTTTGAGCGCTCCGCAAAAAAGCAAGACCCTCACCTCCCCTTGCCCATCGGCTTTGACCTTACGCCCCGCTTCCCGCATCGTTGTTAGTAATGCACGCGCCGCCGCCCGCTATCGCCTTTGAGGATGTGACCAAACGCTATCCCGGCGGGGTGGCGGTGGATGCGGTGAAGGTGGCGATCGGGGCGGGGGCGTTCGTGGCGCTGGTGGGGGCGTCGGGGTCGGGGAAGTCGACGCTGCTCAAGACCGTCAACCGGCTGGTCGTGCCCGATACGGGACGGGTGACGATTGATGGGGGGGATGTAGCGGAAGGCGCGGCGCATCTAATGCGTCGGCGGATCGGCTATGTCTTTCAGTCGATCGGGCTGTTCCCGCACATGACGGTCGCCGAGAATATCGCGATCGGACTGCGGATCGCCGGTGAGCGCGACAATCATGAGCGGGTGAGCGAGTTGCTCGATCTGGTAGATCTACCGCGCGACGTTGGTACGCGGATGCCGCATGCGCTGTCGGGCGGGCAGCGGCAGCGGGTCGGGGTTGCCCGCGCGCTGGCGCCCGCGCCGCGACTGATGCTGATGGACGAGGCGTTCGGCGCGCTGGACCCGGTGACGCGCGATTCGCTGGGTAAGCGGATCCGAGAGTTGCACGAGCGGCTGGGCCTGACCACGATCCTGGTCACGCATGACATGGCGGAGGCACTGCTGCTTGCCGACCGGGTGCTGGTGATGGAGCGCGGGCGGATCGTCGCCGATGCGTCGCCCGCGGACATTGCGAGCGGGCGCGGCGGCGAGGCGGCCGACGCACTGGTCGCGGTGCCCCGCGCGCAGAGCCGGCGGCTGGCCGAACTGGGCGCTGCATGACGCCTTTCTGGGAAGCAATGACGCGGGTGCCGCCGCTGCTTGCCGCGCATGTCCTGCTGTCCGCGTGCGCGCTGGCGCTGGGCATTGCGATCAGCCTGCCGCTGGCGGTATGGGCGTCGCGCAACCAGCATGTCGCCCGCGTCGCACTGGGATTTGCCAGCCTGGTGCAGACAATTCCTGCGCTAGCGCTGCTGGCTTTGTTCTATCCACTGTTGCTCAGCATGTCGGCGCTGACGGGCGGGTCGTTGCCGGCGCTAGGGTTCTTACCGTCGCTGCTGGCGCTGACGCTGTATGCGCTGCTACCGATCCTGCGGAACGGGGTGACGGGGCTGCGCGGGCTTGATCCAGCGGTGATCGAAGCAGCCGACGGCGTCGGGATGAGCGGGCGGCAGAAGCTGTGGCTGGTCGAGGCGCCGCTGGTCGCGCCCGTGCTGATCGCCGGAATCCGCACCGCGGCGGTATGGACGATCGGCGCCGCAACGCTGTCGACGACGGTCGGACAGCCGAGTCTGGGCGACCTGATCTTCGCCGGGTTGCAGACGCAGAACTGGGCGCTGGTGCTGGCGGGGTGCGTTTCAGCGGCCGGGCTGGCGCTGGTGACCGACGCGATCATCGGCATGATCGAGCATGGCCTTGCGTTGCGAACGCGCTGGCTGGTGGTGGCGGGCGGCTGCATGCTGATCGGTGGGATCGCGCTGGCGACGGCGCCGCTGTGGCGCGGATCGGACCAGCGCACGGTAGTGGTGGGCGCGAAGAACTTTTCGGAGCAATATATCTTGGCGCGGCTGATCGGGCATCGGCTGGAGCGGGCCGGCTACCGGGTCGAGTATCGCGACGGGCTGGGGTCGGCGGTAATCTATGGCGCGCTGAAAAGCGGGGCGGTCGATGTCTATGTCGATTATGCGGGGACGATCTGGACGAACGAGATGAAGCGTCGCGACACGCCGCCGCCCGAGCAGATGGTGCCGGCGATCGCGCGGTGGACGATGCGGACCGGGCATGTAAGCCTGCTGGGGCCGCTGGGGTTCGAGAACGCCTATGCGTTCGCGATGCGCGGGGACGAGGCGAAGGCGCGGGGGATCGCGACGCTGATCGATCTGGCGCGCGCGTCACCTGGGCTTCGGCTGGGCAGCGATCTGGAGTTTCTGGATCGCCCCGAATGGGCGGCGGTGAAGCGCGCCTATCCGATGCACTTTGCAAGTACCGCGCCCTACAGCCCGACCTTCATGTACCGCGCGCTGGACAGCGGGCGAGTGGATGTCATCAGCGCATTTTCCTCGGACGGGCGGATCGCCGCGGACGGCCTGACGGTGCTCAGCGATCCGCGCCATGCGATTCCCGGATATGACGCAATCCTGTTGGTAGGGGCCGCCCGTGCGGACGACGCCCGCTTCATCACCGTGCTGAAACCCCTGATCGGCCGCATACCGGTGGCGGTCATGCGCGAGGCGAATTACCGGGTCGACCGTGATGCCGACAAGGAGTCACCCGCCGCCGCCGCCCGGTGGCTGGCCGGGCGGACCGCCCGTTAGAGCGGTTGTGGCCGACTTGGCCCACTTCCGTTCGCCCTGAGCGTAGTCGAAGGGCATGGGAAGCGGGCCGCCACCGAGCATGTGCTTCGACTGCGCTCAGCACGAACGGAGAGCAATGACTCCGGCCCATCTTAGTTTGCTCTAGAAAAACAATTTGCGCACCGACAGCCGGACGGTGCGACCGAGCGGGTCGAGATAGTCGGGCTGGAAATTGACCGGTGTCGCGCCGCTCGCATCGCGGACCTGCTGACGCTGGTTGAACAGGTTATCGACCGAGACGGTAACGCGCGTCCCCCTGAGCCAGGGGTGCGCTTTTACCAGCTCCAGCCGCTGCCCGAGATTGGCAAACAGACGGAGCCGGAGCGTGGTCAGGCCGGAAAAGCGTAGGGCGTCGCTGGCGCTCTGATCGTTGACACGGGTTGCGCTCTGGTAATTTAACGAGAGGCGCGTGCCGAGGCCGTTGTTCGTGATGCCCGCCTGCCCTTCAAGTTCGTGCCTCGGCTGGCCACCCGCCTGTCCGATCGCGTCTCCATTCAGTAGATCAAGCGATGGACCACCGGAAGCGACCAGTACGCGGTCGGTGAAATGCCAGGTGTGATAAAGAGCAAATTGCAGCCGGCCTCCGCCCCTGCCCCTTCCGCCACCGCGTCCACCGCGAAAATCCCCGCGCGAACCACCATCGCCCTGACCGTGCTGCGCCCCTGCATCACCTCCCGGCCGTCCGCCAGGCGGTCTCAGCCCCTCGAACGGGTTCGGCCCCTTTCCGGCGCGAAACGCCTCCAGCTGGCGCTGGATCTTGGATTTGAGTGGTTTGGAGAAATTGACGCCCCAGCGCATCTCCGACCGCTCACTGCGCGCAAAGTTGATCGGGCGGGTATCGAGGGTCAGCAGATTGCCGGCGGCGGCGCGGACGAAGCGATCGGGAAACGCCGTCTCGATCGCCGTGGTGGGCGCGGGAAAGGCCTGGATGGGGTTATCGATCCGGCTGGTCACGTAATTGGCGGTGAAGCGCAGTGACTTGTCGCTCCAGGGTTTGAGTTCCAGCTCGACCTTCGCGACATGCCGGTTGTCCGCAACCAGCATCGGATTGCCGCCGGTAATCGTCGTAATGGTCGCGGTCGTCCCCCGCCGATAATCGAAGACTCGGACATTTGGGGTGGCCAGTTGCGGATTGCCGAGCTGCGCCTGGCTGGGCGCCTCGTCCTGATCGGTCACAGAACCGATCAGCCGTACGCCCTTGATCGGAGTCCAGTTTGCGCCGTAGCCGATGGTCGTCAGAGTGCCGAAATCGGACAGGTGATCAAGCGCGACATTGGCGTTGCCGGTCAACCGCCCGAGGAACGCCAGCACCCCCTTGCCGCGGTCGGCGATGGGAATATCGACATTTACCTGCCCGTTGACGATGTCGCGCGAGACGCTGGCATCGCGCAGGATATTGCCGCGCAAGGACCGACTATTCAGATTGTTGACCTGTCCGCCCAGCCGGATGCTCGTCGAGACCGAGCCGGCGGGCAGCGCGAACAGATTGCCGTTGACCAGCGCGTCGATGACGCCGCTGCTGGTGCGGGTCCGGGCACGGTCGCCGGGCAACACCGTGAGCCCCACCGGATCGACGCCAAAGCCGCGATCGGTAAAGGTCTTGGCCGTACTGCGGTCATAGCTGCCGGTCAGCGACCAGCGCCAGCCGCCGCCGATCATCCCGTCCAGCGTCGTGCCCAGATGCCCGGTCACGGAGGAGCCGCGCTGGCCAAGCGGCAGGATGCCGTCCTGAAGAAGACCCAGGGGAATGACGGGCAATCCGAATTGCCCGCGCGTCGAGGTCGTCTCCAGCCGCCCGTTCAGCGTCGCGCCAACGGGTCCAAACGCACGCGCGTAGACCGCATTGGCGCTGGCAGTCTCGGTCGAAGGCAGCAAGGTGCGATAGGGGCGCTGATCGATCGGGGATGCCCCGGGATCGATCGTGCCAGGCGTGACGGAGCCGGGCAAAACGGGCGCGATCGATCGCTCTGCTTCGGTCAGGGCGTTTGCCGATTCATAGCGTAGATGGATGTTCGCGCGTCCGCCGTTCCTGATGCCGAGCAGGTCGAGGTCACCGCGCGGCGCACCTCGCCCGCCATCAGTCGCAAGCCGATCAACAGCCTCAGCGGTCAGCGCACGAAACCGGTCGCGCAGCACGAAATTGACGACGCGCTGATCGGCGGCATAGCCATATTTCAGCGCGACCTCCTCGGGAAGAATGTCGACACGGGCGATCGCTTCGGTAGGAAGGTCGCGGATCTCGGAAAATCCGGAAATGCGTCGCCCATTCAGCAATACGACCGGCGCCCCCCCTCGGCTGCGGCCAGACCGCGTCTGCGGGCTGAGTTCATCCAACAAGTCCGACACCGAGCTGACGCCGTAGGAGCGGATATCGGCGGGGCTGAGCTGCTCCTCCGGCGCGATGTCGCCGATGACTGTCCCGGGCTGGCGAACGCCGGTCACGATGATATCGCCTTCTTCCCCCTCAATATCCGTGCCCGGTTCGGCGGCCGGGGGTGATGTCGGTGGGGAAGCGGGCGCCGGGATTTGAGCGGCGACGGGGCTCGCGATCGCAACTATTATCACGCCCATCTGAGTACGCATACGCAACCTCACCGACCTGTGACTTCGCCCCTAGCCCGGCGATGAGGCAATTTCGCGGCGTTCAATTCCGCCTGCGGCGATCAGTCTTGCTCGACGATGAACAGCGTGGTCCCGGCATAGCGTTCCTCACCTGGATCGAACAGGCGATGGCGTTCAAACAGTCGCTCGACAACCCGCGCGTCGCGAAGTCCCGACAGCTTGAACGAGCCCAGCTTTACTTCCTTCGGGGGGTAGCCGTCGCGCAGGATGGTAATCGCATCGACATAGAGTTCGTCGTGGCGGGTATATAGAACATGCGGCGCCAGCACGATCGAGGTTCGATTATAGGTCGCATCGATGCATTTTCGCAGCGCGATAGCTTCTAGAAACAGGCTGGCAGAGGGCGCGGTCATTCGACGTGCTCGGCTGACTTCAGGTCGATGGCGGAAACAAAGGCGGCGGGGGTCCACTGCCTAATCCAGGGGCGCGTAGCATGTCGGGGTGGGCAAGACGACCCTGAAACAGGATAATGGCGCAATTGGCCAACACCCGCATTGACGCATTGCCAGCGCCTTTGCATGCGCAGCGGCGATGCCTGACCCTGACACTCCATTGAACACGACTCAGCTTAAAAACTGGTCTCGAATCGCGGCATACCTGTCGCTTTCGGCGGTCACGGGCATATCGCTTGCTCTCAGCGTACCATCGGTGCAGGCGCAGACGTACCGGCAAGGCCCGCTGCAACAGGCGCTCGGCGCGTCGGATGACTGGACGATCACCGCCGGTATTCGCCCAAGGCTGGAGGCGATTGATGGTCAGTTCCGCCCGACCCCCGCGCGCAGTGACATATTGCTGTCGGTCCGATCGACGCTGGCGGTCGATTATCATCCCGGCCCGCTGCGTGCGGGCATAGAGTTGTGGGACGTGCGCGGTTATTTCGAGCATACCCGCTCTTCGGCGGGTACGGGGGAGATCAACGCGCTCGAACCCGTGCAGGCCTATGTCGGCTATGATCTGGGGGCGTTGCTGGGAGCGGGGACCAGGAGCAACGTTACCGTGGGTCGCTTCACGCAGGACATCGGCAGCCGAAGGTTGATGGCGCGCCCGCGATTCCGCAACACCACCAACAGCTTCACCGGCGCGAAGCTGGATTGGTCGAACGCGCGGGGCGACAGCGCGATCGCCTTCTGGACGATGCCGCAGCGCCGCCTGCCGGATCGTCGTGACCACATTCAGGACAATGCGGTCGTCCTCGACCATGAAGGTAACGACCTGCAGTTCTTTGGCGGGGCTTATACGCGTGCCGATATTCTGGGCGGCAGCGTGCAGATTTACGGCTTCGGCCTGACCGAACGGGACACGCCGCGCTTTGCGACCACCAACCGACACCTGTTCACGCCGGGCATCCGGCTGTCGCGTCCGGCCTCGCCCGGCAAGCCGGACCATGATGTCGAATTCGCCTGGCAGGCCGGCCACGCGCGGCGGACCGCCCTGCCGAGCGATCAACGCAGTCTGGATGTCGAGGCCTATATGCTTCATGCCGAGGCAGGCTACACGCTGGCGACGTCGTGGCGGCCGCGCATCGTGCTCGAATACGACCTGGCGAGCGGTAACGGTCGGCGGCAGGACAAGCTGTCGCGCTTTGACCCACTGTTCGGGGTTGCGCGCGAACTTTCCCCGTCCGGTCTCTATGCGCTGTTCGGGCGGGCGAACATCAGCATGCCGGGCATTCGCATCGAGGCAAAGCCGGATGCGCATACCGATGGATTTCTGGGGTATCGCGCAGCATGGGCGGCGCGCTCGGTGGACAGTTTCGCAGCCACCGGCGTGCGCGATCCGGCAGGACGGTCGGGGCGTTTTGCCGGGCACCAGATCGAGATCGGGCTGAATCGCTGGCTCGTACCCGACCGGACGAAATTCTCGGTCGGCGGTGTCTATCTGGCGAAGGGACGATTGCTGTCGGATGCGCCAAACGCCCCACGCGACGGCGATAGCGTCTATGGCTATTCCGACATCACCTTCAGCTTCTGAACGCGGCGACCGGAGAACAGGCAATGATGCGCTTCGCTGCTGCGATCTTGATGCTGGCGGCACTCGGCTGCCAGGCGGGGCGGTACTGGTCGACGCTCGACGCGCTCAACAGCATTGCGCCGGTTATCGCGCTCGCGGCGACGGTGCTGATGGTCGTCGCGCTGCTACGACGACGATGGCTGTCGGCTATCGCAGTGCTGGTCGCCCTGGCGGGCACGGGCGAACGGATCGTCGGCGAGTTCAGCCGCGCCGTCCCCCATGCGGCGCCCGTCCCGGATCGGCAGGTCGTCACGATCGTCACGCACAATGTGCGCCGGGATAACCGGTCGCCCGAGCGGACGGTGGCGGCCCTGAACCAAAGCGGCGCGGACTTGCTGATGCTGCAGGAGACCGACGGCAATGTCGGGTGGGCGCTGACCGCGCTCGACGCCCGCTACCCCTATCACAGCAAGTGCGGGCAATCGGGATGCTCGCTGATCATCCTGTCACGCTGGCCGATCACCGAGTCGCAGTGGTTCGTGCATGACGACGGCGGCCGGATGATCGGGCCGCCGCTGGTCTGGGCACGGATCGCACCGCCGGGCGAAGCGCCGTTCACCGCCGTGACCGTGCATTTCCCCTGGCCGATCCCGGCCGCACGGCAGGCAGCGCAGCGCGATACGCTGCCGGGCGTGCTGACGCGGCTCGATCGCGACCGGATGATCGTCGCGGGCGACATGAACCTGACGCCTTGGGCGTTCGCGATGATGCGGCTGGACGAGCAGATGGCGCCGCTGGTGCGCGTCACCCGGGCGCTGCCGTCCTTCCCGGCGCGGATCGGCAGCTCTGCCTGGCGGACGCCGCCCGTCCTGCCCATCGACCATCTCTTCGTGGGTCACGACTGGACCGTGCGCTCGGTCGAGCGACTGCCCGCGACGGGCAGCGATCATTACCCGATCCGCGTCCGGCTGGTCGCGCGCCGGCCGGTCGGACCTTTTTCTACCCTCCCGGCAGTGCCGCAATGAAATCGCGGACCGGCTCGCGCAGATCGTCCCGCGCAAGCGCGAGTGCGATGTTCGCCTGGACGAAGCCCGCCTTGTCGCCGCAGTCGAAGCGGGTGCCGGAGAATGTCACCCCGTGAAAAGGCTGATCGCCGATCATGCGCTTCATCGCGTCGGTCAGCTGGATCTCGCCGCCGGCGCCCGTTTCCTGATCCTCCAGCAGCCCCATGACCTGGGGTTGCAGGATGTAGCGGCCGATGACCGCCAGGTTTGACGGCGCGGTGCCGGCCTTGGGCTTTTCGACCAGCCCCTTCACCTCGGTCAACGCGCCGTCGCGCATACCGGGCGTGATGATGCCGTATTTGTCGGCGTGCTCGGGCGCCACCTCCTGCGCGCAGATGATGTTGCCACCAACCTGCTCATAGGCATCGACCATCTGCTTGAGGCAGCCGGGCTTTCCGTGCATCAGGTCATCGGCCAGAATGACCGCGAACGGTTCGTCGCCGACCAGATCTCGCGCGCACCATACCGCATGGCCAAGTCCGGCCGGTTCCTGCTGGCGCACATAGGCGACATTGCCAGGCGCCAGGCGGGTGGGTGCCAGCACGTCGAGCGACTTGCCACGCGCGCGCATCGTCGCCTCCAGCTCATAAGCGATATCGAAATGATCCTCGAGCGCCGATTTGCCGCGCCCGGTCACAAAGATCATTTGCTCGATCCCGGCCTCCAGCGCCTCGTCGACCGCATATTGGATCAGCGGCCGGTCGATGACCGGCAGCATCTCCTTGGGCATCGCCTTCGTCGCGGGCAGAAATCGCGTGCCCAGTCCACCGACCGGAAAAACCGCCTTGCGTACCTTGTTCAGCGCCATGCTGCTCCCTTTGCGTCAATCGCCATCGGACCCCTTTGATGCCGCGAAGCATCGCGGCGCCGGCTCGACGTTGCAGGGGACTAGGGATCGATTCCGGCCGAGTCCATGCCGGACAGACCCAAGATGCCGGGACATGGCCGATGTGCTGTTTCGGGACGATAGCCGAGCAAGTCCCACGCCGATGATTAACAGCGCGTTGAGCAAAGCCGATCAGCTTTCGTTGACGCTTGTCGGCGATAATGGCGTCTTACCGCAGGTGGAGGACTCATGACCGCTCTTCGCAAATTGACGGACTCGGCGCCCGCGACCGATGAAGTCTCCGTGGCCGCTCCGGCGCCTCATGCGCGGGCGAACGGGGATTCTCCCGCACTCGTGCTGCTTCGTCGGGTAGAGGAAGCGGTCGCACGCAACTTTCATCCAATCGATGACGTGCCAGCAGACGGTTCCTATCGGCCGCTGCATGTCATGATCGGTGTCTGCGCGGTGTCGATTACCGGATGGCTGGGCGCACTCGCCATTCTCCAGACGGTGTTGATGCGAAGCTGAGCCGCTATGGCCGGGCTGCTCTGGCCGGGCCGGGTCAGACGGTCTAGTTCGCGGCGATGACTGACCGCCGACCGCGCCTGGCCTACCATCACACACAGGGCCTGACGCCCACGATGCTGTTCCTGCCCGGCTATGCGTCCGACATGTCGGGCACGAAGGCGCTCGCGCTGGAGGCCTGGGCAAGCCGGATGGGCCGCGCCTGTCTGCGTTTTGACTATACGGGCTGCGGGCAAAGCGAAGGGGCGTTCGAGGATCAGACGCTGACCGGCTGGCGCGACGACGCGCTGGCGATGATCGATGATGTGATCGAAGGGCCGGTGATTCTGGTCGGATCGTCGATGGGCGGATGGCTGATGCTGCTGGTCGCCCGCGCGCGGCCCGAGCGTATCGTCGGGATGGTCGGTATCGCAGCCGCGCCCGACTTCACCGACTGGGGGTTCACGCAGGACGAGAAGATGGCACTGCTGCAGGCCGGGCGGCTGGAGCGGGCCAATCCCTATGGGCCGGGGCCAACCGTCTACACCCGCGCCTTCTGGTCGTCGGGGGAGGCCAACCGGTTGATGCACGGAGTGATCCCCTTCGATGGCCCGGTCCGCCTGCTGCACGGTCAGCGTGATGCCGATGTTCCCTGGAACCGCACGCCGCGTCTGGCCGAGCTGATCGGTTCAGCGGACGTGCAGTGCTGGCTGGTCAAGGATGGCGATCACCGCCTGTCACGCGACGCCGATGTGGCGCTGATGATTCGCGCGGTCGAGGATGTGCTGGGTTCATGATCGCGATGCTTCTTCTGGTGCAGGCGGCGGCCGGTCCGCCCGATTCGGCCACCGCCCGTTTCGAACGGTGCGCGGCCCTGGCACAGAGCGATCCTGCCGCGGCACTCGCAGAGGCTACGCTGTGGCGAAGCTCGGGCGGGGGGACGCTGGCCCGGCAGTGCACGGCGCTCGCCTATGCGGCCGAGCAGGACTGGCCCGCCGCCGCGACCGCCTTTTCAAACGCCGCGCGGGAGGCGCAGACGGCGCATGATCCGCTGGCACCGCAATACTGGGCGCAGGCGGGGAATGCCTGGCTGGCGGCGGGACGCGCCATTGAGGCGCGACGCGCGCTCGATACCGCGCTGGCGGCGGGCACGCTGACCGGACTGCAACTGGGCGAGGCGCAACTCGACCATGCGCGTGCACTGGTCGCGGCAGGTGACCTGCCGGCGGCGCGGATTGACATGGACCATGCATTGGTCGGTGCCGCCGCCGATCCACTGGCATGGCTGTTGTCGGCGACACTTGCGCGGCGGATGAACGACCTGCCGCGCGCCAAAACCGACATCGCGCAGGCGCTGCAGCGATCCGCCGATGACGCGTCGGTCCAGCTGGAAGCGGGCAATATCGCCGCGCTCGATCATGATGAAGCCGGTGCGCGTAGCGCATGGGGCGCGGCGGTCAGGATCGCGCCGACCAGCGATGCCGGTCGTGCCGCCCAGGCGGCGCTGGGCCAATTCGATCTCGGCGGCGCGCACTGATTACAGGGAACCTGTTGACGAGGCGGCTCATTATCCAAGGAACAGAGCCGATCGGAACCGCCAATGAGCCCCCTCGATATCGTCCGCGTACCCATGCTCGCCGACAATTATGCCTGGCTGATCCATGACGCGGACAGCGACGTCACGGTCGCGGTCGATCCCGGTGAGGCGCAACCCATGCTGGACGCCGCATCGGCGCGCGGCTGGCGCATCGATCAGGTGTGGACCACGCACTGGCATCCCGACCACACCGGCGGCAACGCGGCGATGAAGGCCATCGGCGCGCGCGTCATCGGCCCGGCCGCCGAAGCAGCGAAAATCCCCACATTGGATGACGCGGTCGGCGACGGCGACACGCTGACCATCGGCGACCACCGTGCCGACGTGATGGTCGTGCCGGGCCATACCGCCGGTCACATCGCCTTCCACTTCGCCGGCGATCATGTCCTGTTTACCGGCGACACCCTGTTCGCGATGGGATGTGGGCGCCTGTTCGAGGGGACGGCGCAGCAGATGTACGGCAATATGCAGCGCTACGCGGCGCTTCCCGACAATACACGAGTCTATTGCGGGCATGAATATACCCAGTCCAATGGCCGCTTCGCGCTGGTGGCGGAGCCGGAGAACGACGCGATTCGTCAGCGGATGGAGAGAGTCGACGCGCTTCGCGCCAGAAACGAGCCAACCGTGCCGACGACAATCGGCGAAGAACGGGCAACCAATCCTTTTCTGCGTGCGGCATCCGCCGACGAACTGGCGCGGCACCGGCAGGCAAAGGATAATTTTCGTGGATAGCGCGACGTGCTACACCCGTTCGTGGAAGGTTTGATGATGCGTACAGTCCTTTTCGCCATGCCGCTGTTGATCGCAGGATGCGCGATCACTCCTGCACAACAACAGTCGATGGATCAGCAAGCGGCGGCGACGCAGAGCAAGCTGGACAAGGTGCTCGCGGGCTATGTGCGCGGCGCAACGACGACATGTCTGCCGATTGTCCTGCGCTCCCAACCCTCGGTCGCCTATGGCAACACTATTCTTTTCGGGTCGCGGTCCAGCCGCTTCTATCGCAGTGACACCGCCGGCGGGTGCGAACATGCAGGGCATGACGACGCGCTCATCACCTCCACACCTTCAACGCATCTCTGCCGCGGGGATATCGCTCGAACGGTCAACCTGGTCTCGGGGACACCGACCGGCAGTTGCTCATTCGGATCCTTCACGCAGTATCACCGACCATGATCCGGACCTTCGCGATGCTCGCGCTGGCGCTGACGACGTCACGCTCCGATCCACTCGCTGGCCGGATCGCCGGCAAGCCGGTGCAATGCATCAATCTTCAGCAGATTCAGGGGCCTTCGGTCGTCGACCGGCATACGATTATCTACCGCCAGTCCGGACGGCGCATCTGGGTTACGCATCCCGTCGGCAATTGTCCGGCCCTGCGTCCCATCGTCACGCTCATCACGCAGGTCTATGGCGGCCAGCTATGTCGTAACGACCGGTTCCAGGTACTGGAGGCAAACGCGATCATTCCGTCCGCCTATTGCCGGTTCGATTATTTCACGCCTTACGACAAGCCCGCCAAGCCAAAACGCTAAAGGACGAATCGGCTGAGGTCGGTGTCTCGGGCGATGTCGGCGAGTTGCTTGTCGACATAGGCGGCATCGACCGTAATAGCATCGCCACTGCGATCCTCGGCGTCAAAGCTGACTTCCTCCAGCAACTTTTCCATCACAGTCTGTAAGCGGCGCGCGCCGATATTCTCAACCTGCCCGTTCACTTCCGCGGCGATCTTCGCGACCGCCGCGATACCGTCACCAGTGAAATCGACGCTGACACCCTCGGTCGCGATCAGCGCCTTGTACTGGGCGGGCAGCGACGCCTTGGTATCGGAGAGGATCGAGACGAAGTCCGCTTCAGTCAGCGCCTTCAACTCGACGCGAATGGGCAGGCGACCCTGAAGCTCGGGCAGCAGATCGCTGGGCTTGGCGACATGAAACGCGCCCGATGCGATGAACAGGATATGGTCCGTCTTCATCGGTCCGTATTTGGTCGCCACGGTCGTCCCTTCGATCAGCGGCAACAGGTCGCGCTGAACGCCTTCACGGCTGACACTGCCGCCGCCGCGCTGTTCGGACATCGCGATCTTGTCGATCTCGTCGAGAAAGACGATGCCGTTCGCCTCCGCGTCGGCCAGCGCGATACGGCTAACCTCGTCCTGGTCGAGACGCTTGTCGGCTTCTTCCTCGATCAGCTTTTCCCAGGCCGCCTCGACGGTCAGCTTGCGGCGCTTGGTCTGGCCCTGGCCGAACGCCTTGCCCATCATCTCGGACAGGTTGATCATCCCCATCTGGCCGCCGCCGGGAATTTCGAACGGCATCTGCGGCGCTGCTTCCAGCTCGATCTCGATCTCGGTCTGGTTGAGGTGCCCGTCGAGGAACCGTTGCTTGAAGCTTTCGCGCGTCGCCTGGCTCGAATCCTTGCCGACCAGCGCGTCGAGCAGGCGACCTATGGCGGCCTCCTCCGCCTTGTCACGAACGGCGGTGCGGCGGCGTTCCTTTTCCAGACGGATGGCTTCTTCTACCAGGTCGCGAGCGATCTGTTCGACGTCGCGGCCGACATAGCCGACCTCGGTGAACTTGGTCGCTTCGACCTTCACGAACGGCGCGTCGGCCAGCTTCGCCAACCGCCGGCTTATCTCGGTCTTGCCACAGCCCGTGGGGCCGATCATCAGGATGTTCTTTGGCGTCACCTCATCGCGCAGATCGGCGGAGAGCTGTTGCCGCCGCCAGCGATTCCTGAGCGCCACTGCGACCGCGCGCTTGGCGTCGCGCTGACCGATGATGTGCTCGTCCAGCGCGCGGACGATGGCCTTGGGAGTAAGTGCGTCGTTCATGATGTCTTCCATAGCCCTCTCCCGCAAGCGGCAGAGGGCAAATATTGGCTAGGATGTGCTGTCCATCGCCTCGACGGTCAGCCGGTCGTTGGTATAGACGCAGACTTCCGCGGCGATGCCCATCGCCTTGCGGGCCAGCACCTCGGCGTCGGCCTCGTAATCGACCAGCGCGCGTGCCGCCGCCAGCGCAAAATTGCCGCCCGAGCCAATCGCGGCGATCCCGGCTTCGGGCTCCAGCACATCGCCGTTACCGGTCAGGATCAGCGTCACATCCTTGTCGGCGACGATCATCATCGCCTCCAGATTGCGCAGATATTTGTCGGTCCGCCAGTCCTTTGCCAGCTCGACCGCCGCGCGCAGCAATTGCCCGTGATGCTGCTCCAGCTTGCGCTCCAGTCGCTCGAACAACGTGAAGGCATCGGCGGTCGCGCCTGCAAAGCCGCCGATGACCGCGCCGTCACCGCCCAGCCGCCGGACCTTCTTCGCATTGGGCTTCATCACCGTCTGGCCCTGCGTCACCTGACCGTCGCCGGCGATGACCACGCGCCCGCCGCGTCTTACCGATAGGATTGTCGTGCCGTGCCAGACCGGCGCGGCGCTGCTTCGTTCGTTCATGGGCGGCGATATGGGTAGGATCGCTCGCGGCTGCAATCTTGCGCGCCGCCGCCAACCGCTGTGTCAGCGGTCGTGCGCCATGAGGAACGCGCTGCTTTCCTCCAGCGTTGGCGCGCGGCCGCGAAACGGCTTGGACAGTCCCATGACCAGATCGACATGGCTCTTGCCCGGATATTCGCGCAGCGCGGCAGTTGCCCCCAGCTGTTTCAATCGGGCTGCCAGATGACGGCTGTTGTCGGGATTGACCGTCTTGTCCGCCGTCCCCGCCGCCAGCCACATCGGCGGCGCGTCCTCGTCCGCATAGTGGATCGGCTGCGTTTCCTCAGGGCTAGGCCAGTTGCCCAGCGCATCGACCGCGCGCTGGTCGGTCAGCGGGAGAAAGTCATACGGCCCGGCCATCAACGCGGCCGCGCGGATCGTCGATGGCGAGACGCCGACGGCGTTCAGATAATGCCGGTCGAGCGCCAGCATCGCGGCGATGTACGACCCCGCCGAATGACCGGCGAGCGTGATCCGCGCCGGGTCGCCGCCAAAATCCTTTGCGTGCTCGCGTGTCCATTTGACCGCCAGCGCGCCGTCCTCGACAAATGCAGGGAAGCGCACGGTCGGGACGAGCCGATAGTCGGGGACGACCGCCACGAACCCTTTCGATGCATAGGCGCGGCCGGCAAAGCCGTACTCGCCGCGTGATCCCTTCACCCATGCGCCCCCGTAAAGGAAGATCACGACCGGGCGCAACGACGACGCCCTCGTCTTGGGCGCCCAGACATCCAGCTTCTGGCGCGGCAACGCTCCATAGGAGGCTCCTTTCGCGACCCGGGTCACGCCGCCCTCGCCGGGGGTGAGCGAGTCGAGACCGTTCAGCAGCGCTGGCGGCGAGCATCCCGCGACCAGGGCGATCATCCCCAACAACGCGACCAGCGAGCGAATGCGCGTCACCATCGAGCGGTAATCCATGAAGAGAATTGGTCGGGGCGACAGGATTCGAACCTGCGACCCCCACACCCCCAGTGTGATGCGCTACCAGGCTGCGCTACGCCCCGACCGGACTTGCGCCCTACGGCGCGCTTGACGGTGATGCAAGACTCGTCACCGCCCGCACGCCGCCCCAATCGCGTCAGTCGCCGATCAGCGTGCGCCAGTATGCGCCGTCCCAGGCCTTTACGCTCACCTGTTCGACGGCGAAATCGCGGAGCGCCTTACCGAATTCGCGCTGGTGGCCCGCCTCACCGTGATCGGCCAGTGCATCTGGGGACTCCCAGCGTTCGGAGATACGAATCAGATCGGAATCACTGGCGTCAAAAGCGAAGCTGTAATCCTCGCATCCGGGTTCGGCGCAGCACTCAGCGGCGTGTTTCGCCAATATCGGTCGCGCACGCGCGCCCTCTCCCGCGCTCATCTTGATCGTTCCCATGACCAAAATCATGTCTTCCTCCCTGTTGCATGTCGGCTAGGCAAGGTACGTCCGACCAGGCGGATCGGTTGCACGCGGCGCCCGCCGGTGATAGCGGGCGCAGGCTGCCGGCATGATCTCTATGCCGCCCACCCCTTGCCTTCAGGACGCCATGTTCATCACTCCCGCTTACGCCCAGACCGCCGGCAACGCCGCGTCGGGCGGCATCACCTCGTTCCTCAGCCTGGCGCCGCTGTTCCTGGTTTTTGTCGTCTTCTATTTCCTGATGATCCGGCCGCAGCAGCGCCGGGTGAAGGCGCTGCAGGCGGCGGTCGCGGCAGTAAAGAAAGGTGACTCGGTCGTCACCGCCGGCGGTGTCGTCGGGCGGGTCACTCGTGTCGAGGAGCAATTCGTCGAGGTCGAGATCGCGGCCAATACGCGCATCCGCGTGGTCAAGGCGACGCTGAGCGAGGTCACCAACCCCAACGCCAAGCCGGCCAACGACTGATGCTCGATTTTCCGCGCTGGAAGATCTGGTCAGTGATCGGCCTGCTGGCGGTGCTGTGCGCTCTGGCGATTCCCAGTTTCTTCCCCGAGCGGATGACCGATCGCTGGGGAGCATTTCCGCATCCGCGCATCAATCTGGGGCTGGACCTGGCGGGCGGCAGCTATCTGCTGCTGGAGGCGGATACCCAGGATCTGGCGAACAGCCGGCTGGAGCGGATGCGTGAACAGGTCACGACCGAGATGCGGCGCGGTGACCCTCGCATCGAGATCGGCGACATTTCCCAGGCGAACGGCCAGTTGTCGTTCATGCTGCGCGATTCCGGCAAGGTTGATGCGGCGCGCGAACGGCTGCTGACAATCACCGGTGGCGGCGCTGGTCTGACGGGCCAGCGCGAGTGGGATATCAGCGTCGTCGACACCAGCCGCTTCATCCTGAAGCAGACCGAAGCGGGTCTGACGCAGGCGATCAAGACCGCGATGGCGGATGCGACCGAAGTAGTACGCCGCCGCATCGACGAACTGGGCACGCGAGAGCCGACCATCGTGCAGTCGGGCAGCAACCGCATTGTCGTGCAGGTGCCGGGGTTGCAGAACCCGCAGGCGCTCAAGGATCTGCTGGGCAAGACCGCGAAGCTGGAATTCAAGCTGGTCGATGAGAGCGCCAACCCGGCAGACCTGATCAAGAGCCGCGCCCCGATCGGGAGCCAGGTGCTGCCGTATCCCGGCAACCCGTTGGGCGTCCCGTTCATCGCGGTAAAACGCGCGGCGATCATCTCGGGTGACCAACTGACCGATGCGCGGCAGGAGTTCCAGCCAGAGACGAACGCGCCCGATGTCGCGATCACCTTCAACGCGCAGGGCGGCAACCGGTTCGCACGGGTGACACGCGACAATGTCGGCAAGCCATTTGCGATCATCCTCGACAATCAGGTGATCTCGGCACCCAATATCAACGAGCCGATTCTTGGTGGCCGGGCGTCGATCTCGGGTAACTTCACGGTGCAGACCGCAAACGATCTCGCGATCGCGCTGCGGTCGGGCAAGTTGCCGGTTCCGCTCAAGGTGATCGAGGAACGCACGGTCGGCCCCGATCTGGGTGCCGATTCGATCCACGCGGGCGTCACCGCCTCCATCATCGCCGTCCTGCTGGTCGCGGCGTTCATGGTCGTGACCTATGGCCGGTTCGGCTGGTATGCGAATCTGGCGGTGGCGATCAATTTGCTGGTGATCGTCGGCGTGCTGGCGCTGATCCACGGGACGCTAACACTGCCGGGCATTGCCGGGTTCGTGCTGACCATCGGCACCGCGGTCGATGCAAACGTGCTGATCAACGAACGCATCCGCGAAGAACGCAGAAGGGGGCGCAGCGTCATCCAGTCGGTCGAGCTGGGCTATAAGGAGGCGAGCCGGACGATCTTCGAGGCGAACATCACGCACGGCATTTCCGGCGTCATCATGCTCGTCCTCGGGTCGGGACCGGTCAAGGGATTCGCGGTCGTGCTGCTGATCGGCATCATTACGTCGGTGTTCACCGCCGTCACCTTCACCCGCATGCTGGTCGCGCTGTACATTCGGCGCAACCGACCACAAACCATCCATATCTGAGGCGAGGGACAAGAACATGCGCCTCCTGAAAATGGTGCCGGACAACACCAATATCGATTTTGTCCGACTGCGCGGCTGGGCGTTTGGACTGACGCTGGCGCTGACGCTGATCGCCGGGGCGCTGGTGGGCATCCGTGGCCTGAATTTCGGTGTCGATTTCGTCGGCGGCCTGATGATTGAGGAAAAATTTGCGACGGCGCCTGATCTGGACCGCGTTCGCGTGGTGGTCGATAATCTGGGCGTCGGGCAAGCAACGCTGCAACAATTCGGCGATCCGCAGACCGTCTCGATCCGCCTGCCCGCCCCCGCCAGCACCGATGAGGGGGCAACAAACCGCGTCGTACAGCGCGTTCAGCAGGCACTGACGCGGCAATTTCCAGGCGCCACCCTGTCGAAGCAGGATGCGGTGACCGGCAAGGTCTCGAACGAATTGCTCTGGCGCGGCGGGATCGCCATCGCGCTCGCGATCCTGGGCATCGGCCTGTTCGCGATCCTGAGGTTCGAATGGCAGTTCGGTGTCTCGACGGTGGTCGCCATCGTCCATGATCTGGTGATGACGCTGGGCTTCTTCGCGCTGACGCGGTTCGAGGTGGACCTGAACATCGTCGCGGCGGTGCTGACGATCATCGGCTATTCGATCAACGACAAGATCGTCATCGACGACCGCATCCGGGAGAATATGCGCCGCTATCGCAAGATGGACATGCGGGAGATCATCAACCTGTCGGTCAATGAAACGCTGCCCCGCACCGTGATGACCTCGGTCACGATCCTGCTGGCATTGGGGGCGATGCTGATCCTGGGCGGGCATGTACTGCGCGGCTTCACCGCCGCAATGATCCTGGGCATTATCGTTGGTACCTATTCGTCGATCTATGTGTCATCATCACTCCTCATCACGCTGGGGCTGCGGGCCGAGCCCAATCGCGCTAAGCCGGGCACACGAGACACGACGCAGCGTGACGCAGAGCGCGTGACGCCGCGCGGGGAGCGTGGCGGGCGCTGATATGCGGATGGAGCGGGAAGCCGGGGCCGGTGGCCCGATCATTACCGGACTGGGGCCATTGGGCTTTCGGGTCGGTGACTCTAGCTTCCCGGCGCTGTTGCTGACGATCAATGCGGCCACGCCCTGGTCGCCGCCGGCATTGGACGCTCTGGACGCGGCGGCACTGGCCTCGCTGATCGCGGCGCGGCCTGAGTTCATCCTGCTCGGCACCGGGCCCATTCTTGTCCAGCCACCCCGCGCGCTCGTCACTGCGCTTGAGCGCGACGGTCTGGGCATCGAGGCGATGGACAGCCGCGCCGCCGCTCGCGCCTGGGGTGTGTTGCGCGGCGAAGGCAGGGTGATCGCCGCCGCGCTCTACCCGCTGACCTCACCTATGCGCTGACCTGACCTCCACCGGGCTGACGGCGCGCGACCAGCCCGGCCAGATGCGCGTGTAGTGCGGCGGCATTCGCGGACCAGCTGAACTGTTCGACACTGGCGGCGACCATGTGCGGCGCCGGCGGGTTCGCCAGCAGATCGGCGATTGCCGCCGCGAAGGCGAGAGGATCGCGGATCGTGACGCGCCCCGCGCCCGGTGATCGCACGACCTCTCTGGCCCCGCCCGCGTCCGTGATCACGATCGGCGTCCCGCACGCCAGCGCCTCGATCCAGGCATTTGCCAGCCCCTCCGTTAACGAGGCCAGCGCCATGACATCGGCGGCGATCAGCAGGGGCGGCAATGCGTCATGCGCGACGCGGCCCATGAAACGGACCCTCTGGCCAAGATCGAGCGACCTCATCAACTGCTCAAGCCGTGCGCGGTCCGGGCCTTCGCCGACGATCGCGAGCGTGACGCCCGGCAACGCCGCCAGCGCCTCGATCACAACATCATGCCCCTTGCGGGCAATAAGCGCACCAAGCGACACGACCAATGGTCCTGTAAGGCCGAGCGCGTTTTTGGCGGCGTTCCGATCGCCCGGCCTGAACAATGTCCGGTCGATCCCGGTGTAATGGACGGTGATGCGCCGGGCCGGCATGCCGAGCGCGACCATATCGCTCTTCATCGCCTGCGACACCGCCAGCAACCCATCGGCCGAGCGCCCGGCGTTCAGCACCAGTGCGACGGTTCCCCGGGCTTGACCCCAATGGTGAATATCCGACCCGCGCGCCTTGATCGATACCGGCACGCCGTAATGGCGGCCCAGCATCACCGCCGCCGGGCCGTCAGGATAGAAGAAGGACGCATCGATCACGTCGAATTTCAGGGTATCGAGGATTGGCGTCAGCGCCGAGACGATGGCAGCCGGTCTCTTGTCTGCCGAAAGCGCGTGAAAGCGTGGGCGGTAAAGCTGTACGCCGTTCCAAATTTCACTGGTCGGTACGCGATCCAGTTTGGCGAAACGACCGAGTCGCGACAGGGGCCAGGGCGGCACCCCGATCGGCGCGACAACCGTGATCTGCGCATTGTCCCGGTTCGCCATTGCCCGGATTTGCTGCTGGACAAAAATCCCGAAATTCGGTCGTGTCGCGTCGGGAAACAGGGTTGAAAGGGTCAGGACGCGCAGCATCTGCAATCGGTAGCACGCGCGCCCGCATGACGCGCGATCCTATAAGCGCTTCTGGCCGGGATAGGCGAACAGCAGGTCGGCATTCTGGTCGGCCTCGACGATGTCCTCGCCGGTAACATTCAGGCACTGCCCCGCCTCGAACGCTGTATCGCCGACAGTGCCGCTACCCTTGATGACGACCAGCCAGGCCTTGCGGTCATCAGGCAATGTGACCGGATGCTTGCCACCCTGCCAGCGTTCCAGGACGAACTTGGGCCCCTCCACCATCAGGGTTCGGCCAGGCGCGATCTCGCCGGGGCTGGTGATCGGCGTGTAGGGATTGGGATCGGCGACGGCGATTCCGTCATCGAGATGCAGTTCACGGTCGCTGCCGTAATCATACAGGCGATAGGTCGTCTCGGAATTTTGCTGCACCTCGATCAGCGTCAGTCCGCCACCGATCGCGTGGATCGTACCGCTGGCACAGTAAAGAAAATCGCCTGCCTTGACAGGGCGCCAGTCGAGATCCTGCTCGATCGTCCCGTCCAGCGCATCGGTACGCAGTCTTTCGCGCTCCATCGGCCGCTTCGTGCCGACCGCGATCCGCGCATTTGGATCGGCCGCCAGCACCGTCCAGCATTCGTCCTTGCCACGCGGAAGGCCACGTTCATGCGCCTGTTCGTCGTCGGGATGAACCTGCACCGATAATTTATCGCCCGTAAACAGATACTTGATCAGCAATTCTGGCTTCGAATCGCCGACCTCCTGATACCAGACCTCGCCAACCGGCTTGCCGTCCGCGGGAGCGTCGTCAAAACCCGGCCAGAGATCGTGGCGACCCCAGGGCTTTTCAACGCGGTGATTTTTAAGCAGCGTGGCAGGCATCGACGGAGTTTCTTTCTTACAAGTTGCTGGTCGCAACGCACGAGGCACCGACAGCGATCCGTCGTCGCGCGCCGGGGCAAGGGGGATTGTTCGCCGGCCAATCGCTGCGCTATGGCGATAGCGATGCGTATCCAAGAGTTCCGCCGCCCCGGCCGCAAAGTCCTGCCGATTGTCCTGATCGCGGCGCTGGCGCTTCCCATCGGCGGCTGCGCCCGCACGCGCACGAAAAGCGATGTGCCTTATATCGCGCGTGATGTCGGGACATTGTACAACACGGCTCGTACCCGTCTCGATCAGCGTCGCTACAAGGAGGCGGCGCAGCTGTTCGACGAGGTCGAGCGGCAGCATCCCTATTCGGTCTGGGCGCGGCGCGCGCAGTTGATGAGCGCGTACAGCTATTACCTCAACCGCGATTATACCGAGTCGATTCAGTCGGCGCAGCGCTTCCTGTCGGTTCATCCCGGCAACAAGGACGCAGCCTACGCTTATTATCTGGTTGCGCTCGGTTATTACGAGCAGATCAGCGACGTCACCCGCGACCAGAAGATTTCGCGCCAGGCGCTGGATGCGCTGGGCGAATTGATGCGCCGTTATCCCAACACGCGCTATGCGGCCGATGCGCGGCTGAAGGTCGATCTGGTCAATGACCATCTGGCCGGCAAGGAAATGGAGATCGGCCGCTTCTATGAAACGCGCGGCCAGTGGCTCGCTGCAACGCTGCGCTTTCGCACGGTCGTCGATGGTTACCAGACGACCACCCACGTTCCGGAAGCGCTGGAACGTCTGACCGAGACTTATCTGGCCCTCGGTGTTCCGCAGGAAGCGCAGAAAGCGGCGGCGGTCCTGGGCTCGAACTATCCGGGCAGCCCGTGGTACCAGCGCGCCTATAAACTGATGCGCGCGCACCCAGTCCAAACCTACGAGGTGGTGCAACCGGGACAGGCCATCATAGCGGCAGGCACGCTCGGGACACAGGGGAACGTGCCCGGCACGCCAAAGGTCACGCCGACGGCACCCGTCTCGAACGAACCTACGCCGGCCACCACCGGCAGCAGCGCGGCAGGCGTCGACGTTCTGCAGCCCGGCAGGCCGGCAAGCCCGCCAAGCTGATCCGAAGCCCGCTTTGCTCCAGGGAACGAAGGGGGATCAACTTTGCCGGCCGATGCAGGTACACGAGGCTGATGCTGCAGGCGCTCTCCATCCGTGACGTGGTGCTGATCGAAGCGCTTGACCTGGAATTTGAGACAGGGCTTGGCGTACTGACGGGGGAGACGGGCGCAGGCAAATCCATTTTGCTGGATGCCCTGGGCCTGACTCTGGGCGAGCGCGGCGATACCGGTCTCGTCCGGCACGGCGCCGCGCAGGCGAGCGTCACCGCGACCTTTGATGCCCCGGCGCCCGACAGCGCGGTAGCGCAGATGCTTCTCGAAAACGGCTTCGACATGGAGCCGGGAGAGCTGTTGATGATCCGGCGCCTTGTCAAGCGTGACGGCGGCAGCCGCGCCTTCGTCAATGATCAGCCCGCGTCCGCAGGAATGCTGCGCGAACTGGCACCGATGCTTGTCGAGATCCATGGTCAGCACGACGATCGCGGCTTGCTCTCGGCAGCCGGTCACCGCGCGTTGCTCGACGATTCTCGACGCATCGATATTGCGCGCACGGCGCGCGCATGGGCGTCCTGGCAAGATGCGACAGAGGCGCTGGCAGCGGGACACGCGGAAATGGATACCGCGGCGCGCGATCGTGACTGGCTGGAACACGCGGTCGCCGAACTCGACGTACTTGCCCCGCAAGCGGGTGAGGAGGAAGCGCTCGCCGATCGACGCCGCATGATGCAGCGGGCCGAAAAGATCGTCGGAGACCTCTCGGCAATCGACGTCCATCTGGAAGGATCGGAAGGTGGCTTCGCCAGACTGCGACAGGCCGCCCGCGTATTGGAACGATTGGCGGATGGGCATCCATCGCTTGCGGAGGCATTGGCGGCGGTCGACCGTGCGCTGATTGAAGCGGCAGCGGTGGAAGATCGCTTGCGCGAAGCGCGCCTTGCGCTCGCTCATGATCCTGCGGCGCTCGACGATGACGAGGCGCGATTGTTTTCCCTGAGGGGCCTGGCGCGCAAGCATCGGGTACAACCCGACGAACTCGCATCGCTTGCAGACGAGCTGCACGCGCGGCTTGAGCGGCTTAACCGCGGCGAGGCCGGGCTCGAAGCGCTGGCCGCCAGCGCCGCGGAAGCGCGATCGGCATATGAACTGGCGGCGGACGCGCTTTCCGCTGATCGGGGACTGGCCGGCACGCGGCTGGATATCGCGGTCGCCGGCGAGTTGGCGCCGCTGAAACTGGACTCCGCGCGCTTTCGTACCGACATCACCGCGCTGCCCGAGGATCACTGGTCGGCGCACGGCAAGGACCGGGTCGAGTTCATGATCGCAACGAACCCCGGCGCACCCTTTGCACCGCTGATCAGGATCGCCTCCGGAGGCGAATTGTCGCGCTTTATCTTGGCGCTCAAGGTTGCGCTGGCGCAAGAAGGCGGCGCCGCGACGATGGTCTTCGATGAGATCGATCGCGGGGTCGGCGGAGCGGTCGCGTCGGCGATCGGCGAGCGACTGGCACGGCTGGCGCAGGGGACTCAGTTGCTGGTCGTGACGCACAGCCCGCAGGTCGCCGCGCGTGGCACCGCGCATCTGCTGATAGCCAAGAGCCACGACGGCACCGTGACGCGGACCGGGGTCCGGCACCTGGACGAGCCGGAACGGCGTGAGGAGATCGCGCGCATGCTGTCAGGCACCGACATCACCGCAGAGGCGCGGGCACAGGCGGAGAGACTGCTCGAGACGGAATGAGCGCTTCAGACCACGCTGAGCGCGACATGCGGCCCAGCCGGCATCACGACCTCGATCTGGTCGCCGGGCTTTACCCTGCCGCCGTGTTCAACGACGCTCATGATGCCCGCCTTTCGGACGATGCCGCCATCGGCCTGCTTGTCGACGACGGCCGCGAGCAGCCCTGGCATGAACGCCTCGATCTGGCTGCACGGATTGCGCAGGCCGGTCACCTTGAGGGCGACATCGCTGCCGATGCGAAGCACGGTATCGGTCGGCAGACCGAGCAGATTGATTCCACGCGTGACGATATTGTCACCGATGGCTCCCGGCCCCACCGCGAATCCCCTGTCCGCCAGCTCGTCGAACAATTCCGCGTGGATCAGGTGAACCTGGCGCAGGTTCGGCTGATCAGGATCGATCTCCACGCGTGAGCGGTGCTGGACCGTCGCACCGCAGTGCGAGTCGCCCTCGATACCGCGCCCTTCGATCAGCGAAAGCGCATCGGCGAGCTGCTTCGAGAAGTTATGGCCGTCGTCCCATGCAACGGCGATCACGCTTGCGCCCACCTTATCCCCTTTCGCACTTGCAGATGCCATCGCACGAATCGTAACCGGATACGATGACGATGCCGAACAATACGGCCGAGGCCGCCGCCGAACTGGAACGGCTCACCCGCGCGATCACGAAAGCCGATGCGCAATATCACGGTGAGGATGCGCCCGAGCTCACCGACGCCGACTATGACGCGCTCGTCCGACGCAATCGCGCGATCGAGTCGGCCTTTCCGGATCTGACGCGCCCGGATTCTCCCAGCCTGCATGTCGGCGCGGCGCCATCGGGGCATCTTGCAAAGGTCGCGCATGCCAGACCGATGACGAGCCTGGACAATGGCTTTTCGGACGAGGAGGTCGCGGAGTTCGTCGCGCGCGCGCGGCGCTATCTTCGGCTGGCCGATGACGAGCCAGTCGCGCTGACCGCCGAGCCCAAGATCGACGGCCTGTCCTGCTCGCTGCGTTATGAAAGCGGGCGGCTGGTTCAGGCGCTGACGCGCGGCGACGGGCAAATGGGGGAGGACGTGACCGCCAACGTCGCGGCGATCGGCGATATTCCGTCTACCTTGCCGCAGGGGACGCCCGACATCTTCGAGGTGCGCGGCGAGGTTTATATGGCCAAGGCCGACTTCGCGGCGCTGAACGCCCGCTTGCTGGCCGAGGCGGACGATCCGGCGAGTGCGCGGCAGTTTGCCAACCCGCGCAACGCGGCGGCGGGATCACTCAGGCAAAAGGATGCAAGCGTCACTGCGACGCGGCCTCTGCGGTTCCTGTTGCACGGCTGGGGCGAGGCGTCGGCGCTGCCCGGCGATACGCAGGCTGGGGTGGTCTCCGCGCTGCAGGGCTGGGGCTTTCCCGTCGCGAAGGATTTCGCGCGGGTCGACGACGTGGCCGCGGCGCTGGCGGTCTTTGGCAAGATCGAGGCGCATCGTGCCGACCTGCCGTTCGATATCGACGGCATCGTCTACAAGGTCGATCGGCTGGACTGGCAGACGCGGCTGGGTATTGTCGGGCGCGCGCCGCGCTGGGCGATCGCGCACAAATTCCCGGCCGAGCGCGCGCAGACCGTGCTGGAGCGAATCGACGTACAGGTGGGGCGCACTGGCAAGCTGACCCCCGTCGCGCGATTGCGGCCGGTCACGGTGGGCGGCGTGGTCGTGACCAACGCGACACTGCACAATGCCGACGAGATCGCGCGGCTTGGGGTGCGACCCGGCGACCGCGTCATGCTGCAACGCGCGGGCGACGTGATCCCGCAGATCACCCAGAACCTGACGCCGGATGCGGCGCGCGGCCCGTGGTCGTTCCCGACCCATTGTCCGGAATGCGGATCGGCGGCGGAGCGCGAGGCGGGCGAGGTCGACTGGCGTTGCTCGGGCGGGTTGGTATGCCCGGCGCAGCGCGTCGAGCGACTGATCCACTTTGCATCGCGCCACGCCTTCGATATTCGCGGGATGGGGACGGTGCGGGTCGAGGGGCTGTTCCAGGACGGGCTGATCGCCTCCCCGGCCGATATCTTCCGCCTGAAGTATCACCGTGACGTGCTGCTGGCGCGCGAGCGAATGGCCGAATTGTCGGTCGACAATCTGCTGGCGGCGATCGAGGAACGGCGCACTATCGCGCTCGACCGGTTCCTGTTCGCGCTGGGGATCCGCCATGTCGGTGAGGTGACCGCACGCGACCTGGCGCGGCGCTATACCTCACATAATAACTTCATGGCGACGATCGAACGCGCGCTTGTGGTGCGCGAGGAAACGACGCCACAGATTGGCGAGGCGGAACGCAAATTCGAGTTGCGCCGCGAACGCGCGCTGGTCGCCGCCGTCGATACGCCACAGATCGGCCCTGAAGTGGCGGCCGCGCTGATCGATTTCTTTTCGGAAGCGCACAATGCGGCTGTCGTGAATGACCTTGCGGGGGAACTGACGATCAAGGACATGGTCTATAGCACACGGACGTCGCCGGTGAGCGGGAAGACGGTGGTGTTTACCGGTACGCTCGAGTCGCTGAGCCGCGATGAGGCGAAGGCTCAGGCGGAGGCGCTGGGAGCGCGAGTCGCGGCATCGGTATCGGCCAGGACAGGATTGGTCGTGGCCGGGCCGGGCGCGGGATCGAAATTGAAAAAGGCCGGGGAATTGGGGATCGATGTGATCGACGAGGCCGAATGGGCAAGGATCGTCGTCGAAGCAGGCTGATAGTGATGCTTTTTTGCAACGCAGCAAGACACGTTAAGATCTTGTTTGCGGTCGAAGTCGCATTTGTCATTGAAGCGAAATAATAGCGGTTCAGGGGCGCTTGCGGGGCGGCAAGAAGCCGCTGATGGGCGAGGTGATGCCCGTGCGTGCTCCAAGGGGAATTTGAAATGCGCAACAATCTGTTTTTGGGCGTGGCCGCCGTCGCGCTCGTCGCGCCTGCTGGCGCCTTTGCTCAGGAAACGACATCGGTCATTCGCGGCACCGTTACCAATAATGGTGCGCCGGTCACTGGCGCACAGGTGGTTGTGACCGATACGGCAACCAATGGTCGCTCAAACGCCGTCACTGCCGCCAACGGCACATTCACATTCACCGGACTTCGCCCTGGTGGCCCCTACAGCGTTGAGGTCAGCAGCCCTGAGGGTAATTCGACCGTCACCGACATCTTCACCGTCGTCAGCCAGCCTTATGATGTTCCGGTCGAACTTGCCTCGGACTCAGGTACGGACATTATCGTCACAGCTTCGGCGATCGCGGGCGCCGGAACCACGTCGGACGGGCCGCAGACGGTTCTCAGCCAGCGTGAGATCTCTCGCGTAGCATCGGTAAATCGCGACATCCGCGACCTTGCCCGCCGTAGTCCGTTCGCCAGACTGGAAGAAACGGCAGGAGGCGGCCGGTCGGTATCGTTTGCCGGCGTCAATCCCCGATTTAATCGTTTTTCGGTCGATGGCGTTGTCGTCAGCGATAATTTTGGCCTGAATGGCGACGCCAGCCCGACGCGGCGCGGACCGGTGCCGATCGATGCGATCGGCCAGTTTACCGTATCGGTCGCACCCTATGACATTCGCCAGGGAAATTTTCTGGGCGGGGCGATCGATGCCGTGCTGTTGGCCGGTACAAACGACTTTCACGCCAACGGCTTCTACAGTCAAAACACCGAAGGACTCACGCGTGACCCCCGCGATGTGCTGGGGGGCGCAACACCGCTTGATTTCAAGAGCGAAACGTATGGCGTCACCCTCTCAGGGCCGCTGATCAAGGACAAATTGTTCTTCATGGTGTCCGCCGAGCGAAACACCGAAGGCAATCCGCTGTCGCCGACGCTGACGCAGGTTCCGGGCCTGACGATCGGGGCCGTCAATGCGGTCCAGCAAATTTCGCAGAGCGTCTATGGTTATGATCCCGGCGGCCTGCTCTCGTTGTCGAATGACAAGGATGAGAAGATCGTCGGCAAGATCACGTGGAACGTGACCGATCGCCAACGGCTGTCAGTCAGCTATATCAATGCCTATGACTCGACATCGTTCATCCAGAACGCAAGCACGAACAATGCCAGTCCGTCGCTCGGACTCCGGTCAGACGGCTATGGCGCGACCGAACTGTTGCGTGCCGGTATCGCGCAGCTGAACTCGGACTGGACCGACGAGTTTTCTACCGAATCGCGCTTTCTTTATAAAAGCTACCGGCGGGGCGCAAACCCACTCCAGGGTCAAGGGTTTGCACAATTTGGTGTGTGTACAGATCCGACGAGCGTCGGAACACCGACAGGTTGCTCGACCGGCGGCCCACGCGTGTTTCTTGGTCCGGATCGCTCACGCCAGTCGAATCAGTTCTTCACCGATACCTATTCAGGGTCGATCCAGGCCCGGTTAAATCGAAACGGCCACGACCTGCGTGTCCTGGGCCAATATGACGAAGTCCGCATCTTCAATCTCTTTTTGCAGGATACGGCCGGCAATTATTATTTCGACTCGCTCGCCGATTTTCAGGCGGGACGGGCAAATTCGGTGACCTATCAGGCGCCCGCCTCGGGCAATGTGAACGATGCCGCTGCCAATTTCGTTTATCGTCAATACACCTTCGGGATACAGGATGATTGGCAGGTCAACGACAAGCTCGATGTCACATACGGCATGCGCTATGACCTTTTCGATCAGGATACCGACATCCCGTACAACCCCGGTTTTCAAGGACGCTACGGTTTTCCCAATACGAAAAACTTCAAGGGGCTAGGGCTTTTTCAGCCGCGCGTGGGCTTCAATTATAAGCCGATCAGCGATGTCAAGGTACGCGGTGGGGGCGGCATTTTTGGCGGCGGCACTCCCGATGTCTATCTGTCGAACAGCTATTCCAATGCCGGTGCAGGCCAAGGTGGAGTCGGGATCAACTCCGTCACGGTTCAGCGGACGGCAGCAGGCGGCTTCACCGTCAACGGCGCGGCCCTCGATGCCGCGACCGGCGCTGCGGTCCTGAACAATGTCAGCGGTAGCAATATTCCCGGGGCATTGCAGGGCCTCATCCCCAACACCGGGCCTAATCCGTTGGCCAACATCAACGCACTCGACCGCAACTTCAAGATACCGTCGGTCTATAAGGCAACGCTGTCGGCCGACTGGACACCGGTCGACTTCCTGGGTGGCGGTTGGCGTTTTGGCGCCGATTATTATTTCAGCAGCACGAAAGACTCGATCAAGTTCGTCGATTTCCGCTCGGTGCCGGTCGGCACCTTGCCCGATGGTCGGACCCGTTATGGCCCGCTCGTCGGCACGAACACCAATACGGATATTGTGCTCACAAACGGTACCAAGGGGCGCAGTCATATCGGGGTGGTTCGCGTCGACAAGACCTTTGATTTCGGCCTGAACGCCAGCTTCGCCTATTCGCTTCAGGACGTTCGTGATGAAACGCCGGCGACATCATCGACGGCAGGGTCGAACTACGGGAATGGCGCATTCCTTGGCAATTCGGCGGTACTGGGTACATCGAATGAGCAGGTTCGCTGGTCATTCAAATACGGCGTCGGGTTCGACAAGGCTCTGTTCCGAGACGCCAGGACGATTGTCCAGCTGTTTGGAGAAACGCAGGCCGGTCGCCCATTCAGCTATACGATGCAGGATGCAGACCGGGCATCGCGGAGCGCGGTCTTCGGTTTGACGGGCCGCGACGACAAATACCTCCTGTATGTGCCGACGACGGGGACAGACCCGATCGTCAGCTACGACAATGCAGATACGCAGACAGCGCTCGATGGGGTGATCAACAGCTCGAAGCTGAAGGACTATCGCGGCAAGATCGCCCCCCGCAATTTGGGGCGCGCAAGGGCCTACACCCGGATCGATCTGCATCTCGAACAGGAAATCCCGACCTTCGTCGGCAACTCGCGTGTATCGATCTTTGCCGACATCGAGAATCTGCCGAATCTGCTCAAGCGCAGCTGGGGCGGTTTCCGTCAGGCGGTGTTCCCCTATCTGGAAGACGTTGTGCGAGTCCAATGCCTGACTGCACCGGTCGCGAGCGGAACGGCACCGGGTGACGGTCAGCTTGCCACATCATCGGCACAGCCTTGCGCGCAATATCGTTACTCGGCTGCCACGCAGCCCAATGCAGATTCGCTGGAACTGCGGCGGTCGCTATACTTCATTCGATTGGGTGCGCGGTTCAAGTTCTGACCCGCGACTGATCTTACATCCTGCATGGGCCGGTGTTTCTCATATGAGACGCCGGCCCTTCTCTTTGCGTGGATGACGCGGAGCGGTGTAGGGAGCGGGGCGATGGCAACCGCGTCCCCATCCCCGCTTTTGTCGGCACCGTCACGGCCAAGTGCACGGCCGCTGTCAGTCCGGCCGTTCTTCGAGAACAAGAGCCGTGCCTTCTGGACGATGCAGGCGGCGGGTTGGACCGGCTATCTGATGCTGCGCGGGGTCTCGTCGATCTCGAACGGGCTGTCGCTGGCGGCGATCATCCCGGTGATCGTAGAGGCGATCCTGGGCTATTGCATCACCATGCTGCTGTCGACGCTGTACCATATGTACCGGCGATTGCCGCTGATCACCGGGGTGCCGCTGACCGTCTTGACGCTGCTGGTCGCGGCCGGGCTTTATGCGCTGCTCGACGCGTTCTCCTTCTCGTTCATCAAGACGACGGCGCCGGGAATCACGCTGGCGGGTGTGCTGGGGTCATCGTTCCTCAGCTTCACCGTGCTGACGGGGTGGTCGGCGCTTTATTTCGGGATCAACTTCTACCTGATCGTCGAGGAGCAGATCGACCAGATGCAGGCGCTGGAGACGCAGGCATCGTCGGCGCAACTGGCAATGCTACGCTATCAGCTGAACCCGCATTTCCTGTTCAATACGCTCAATTCCATCTCGACACTGGTGCTGTTAAAACAGACCGAGCGCGCGAACGCGATGCTCAGCCGCTTGTCGTCGTTCCTGCGCTATACACTGGCGAACGAGCCGACCGCGCATGTAACGGTGCGCCAGGAGGTCGACACGCTCAAGCTGTACCTGGAGATCGAGAAGATGCGGTTCGAGAGCCGGCTGCGCCCGGAATTCGAGATCGATCCGCGTGCCGAGCGGGCACGGCTGCCCTCGCTGCTGCTGCAGCCGCTGGTCGAGAACGCGATCAAATATGCGGTGACGCCGCAGGAGGAAGGGGCAGAAATCTGTGTGCGCGTTCGGCTCGCCGGAGAACGGGTGCAGATCGACGTATCCGACAGTGGCCCCGGCTTGCACGATGGTCGTGAGGGGACGAGCCTTTCAACCGGCGTTGGGCTTGCTAATATCAGGGACAGGCTGGCCCAGGCTTACGGCCCCGATCACCGGTTCGAGACGCGCTCGATGGCCGATGGCGGGTTCGAGGTTTCGATCGATATACCTTACCAGCTCGAAGATGTGAAAGAGACCGCATGACCATCCGCACCATCCTCGTCGACGACGAGCCGCTCGCGACCCAGGGGCTGGAACTTCGCCTCGCCACGTTCGACGATGTCGAGGTCATCGACACATGCCTGAACGGGCGAGAGGCGATCCGCGCCATCAAGACGCACAAACCCGATCTGGTATTTCTGGACATACAGATGCCAGGCTTTGACGGCTTCTCGGTGGTGTCGGGCATGATGGAGGTGGAGCCGCCGCTGTTCGTGTTCGTGACTGCCTACAGCGACCACGCGATCCGCGCGTTCGAGGCGCAGGCGGTCGATTATCTGATGAAGCCGGTCGAGGAGGCGCGGCTGGCCGACACGATTGAGCGCGTGCGCCAGCGCATGGCCGAGAAGCGCGGCGTCGAGGAAGCGGACAAGCTGACCCGAGTGCTGGCCGAGGTCGCGCCGGAGGCCGCCGCCGATATGGCCGCCGACCGGCCGGACGAGAGCATGAACGCCGGGCGGTTCGAAAAGCTGATCAACATCAAGGATCGCGGGCAGATCTTCCGCGTGGATGTCGACACGATTGAGCGGATCGACGCGGCCGGCGATTATATGTGCATCTATACCGGCGACAACACGCTGATCCTGCGAGAGACGATGAAGGATCTGGAGAAAAGGCTGGATCCGCGCCGCTTTCAGCGCATTCACCGCTCGACGATCGTCAATCTCGACCTGGTAAAGCAGGTGAAGCCGCATACCAACGGCGAATGTTTTCTGGTGCTCGATTCAGGCGCCAGCGTGAAGGTCAGCCGCTCTTACCGTGACGTGGTGGCGCGTTTCGTTCACTGATCTGCGGGCGGCGCGTCACCGGGTGCGGGCCGTTCGAACCAGGCTTCGATCTCGCCGCTCAGCTTGAGCGTCAGCGGGTTGCCGTGGCGATCGACCTTCTTGCCCAGCGCGACGTGGATCCAGCGTTCGGACAGGCAATATTCCTCGACATCATGCCGCTCGGCGCCCTTGAAACGGATACCGATCCCACGCGCCAGCAAACTCTGGGCATAATACGGGCTGCGTGGATTGATTGACAGGCGATCGGGCGGCGTATCGGTCATGGCCAGCCTCTAGCCGGATCGCCGCGCGCTTGCCCACAAAAAAACGCGGGAAGGATCACTCCCCCCCGCGTTCTTTGATCAGTTGCAGACGCGCACGCGGACCGGATAGCCATTATAGGGATCATAGCGGCGCTCGATCCAGCAGCGCGGCGCGTAATTATAGACACCGCCATAATAGGCCGCGCGCGGCGGTGGCGGCGGTGCATGGCGATAATCGCCATAATAGCCGCGATCATATCTTCGGTCATAAACTCGGTCGCGGTTGCTGCCGGCGATCGCAGCGCCGACACCCAATCCTAGAATTCCGCCGAGGACGGCGCCAGCCGCGACATCGCCACCGCCGCCATGTCGATAATGACGATGGCCGCGATAATATTGCGCGTTTGCCGGGACCGCCGCGCCGAGCGCAGTCGCCGCAAGCGCAACGCCCAACCCTGCCTTTTTCACAAATGTTTTCATAACCCAAGCTCCCGTCATCACGCCCGGTCCGTCTGATACACCTCGGTGCGACCGTGTAATCGTGCTAGCCAAGTCACGCTGAACAAGCCCGGAACACGATATTCATATCCCGTTTAACGGACTGATAGCGATGTTGCGCGGGCTGGCCAAGGCGCCGCTGCAAGTGCATGATCGACCCCATGCGAAGGCCAGAGCACGCCCCGAACACGACCCGCCGCATCGCAAAATTGGTCCTCACCGCCGGGCTGACCATCGTCGCGGGACTGACGATTGCCGCATTCATTGTCGGGCGACCGGTGCCGACGGGCAAGCCAAAGCCCGTGAAGGTCGCACGGCCACGGCCGGCGGAGATGGCAGCCGCCACGACACCGCCACCATCGTCAGCCATTGCTATAAAACGCATCCTGGAAATTCGGCAGCCCTTCGTTGCGGGCGACTGGTATTGGGATGACCAGAACGTGCCGTCCGGTCCGATGGTCATCACCATCGATACGGCCGCGCAGACGCTATCGGTCTTTCGCGGCGGGTATGAGATTGGGACGGCGGTGGTGACCTATGGCGCGGACGAATACCCCACGCCGCTCGGTACGTTCCCGATCACGCAGAAGGATGACGACCATGTCAGCAATCTATACGGTGCGCCGATGCCGTACATGCTGCGGCTGACCAATGACGGCGTCTCGGTCCACGGAGCGCCGATCTCGTTCGATTACGCGACGCATGGCTGTGTCGGGGTGCCGATCCCGTTCGCCAAACTGCTGTTCGACGCGGTGAAACTGGGGGACAGGGTCATCGTCACGCGCGGCAAGATGATGGAGGTTGATGCGCGGTCTCCAAACGCCTGAGCCTCGCGTCAGCGGCGTTTGCCTTGATGGCGAATATTGGCGGGGCGGCCGCGGCGCTTGAGGACACGGGGTCCACCGGAAGCGCGGGCCGGTGCCGTGCCCTTCCCATGCGGCATTTCAAAGCGCAGCGCGCCCGACACCGGGTTCGCTTCTGCCAGCTTTAGCTGGAGACGCTGACCAAGTGTATATTCATCGCCTGACTGCTCACCAACCAGTTTCCGTGCCGCCTCGTCGAAGCGGTAATACTCGCCACCGATATCGCGGACCGGCATCAGGCCATCGCCGCCGATCCCCTCGACGGTGGCGAAGAAACCGAAATTGGTGACGCCGGTAATTCGCGCCTCCATCGTCTCGCCGACGCGCTCGGCCAGGAACGCGGCGACGTAGCGATCGACGGTATCGCGCTCCGCCTCCATCGCGCGGCGCTCCAATCGGCTGATCGTCTGCCCAAGTTCGTCCATCGCCGCCGCATCCGACGCCGGCAACCCGCCCTCCCCTAGCCTGTGGGCCGAGACCAGCGAGCGATGGACGATCAAATCGGCGTAGCGGCGGATCGGCGAGGTGAAATGCGCGTAGGAACCAAGTGACAGCCCGAAATGGCCATGATTGGCGGGGCCGTAATAGGCCTGGGTCTGCGTGCGCAGCACCTGCTCCATAACCGGCGGGCGGAAGTCGGCGTCACCGATCCGGTCCAGCACGCGGTTGAAGGTGGCGGGCTTCACCACCTGCCCCAGCGCGAACGCAACCTCGTACGTCGCCAGATAGTCCTTGAGCGCCACCAGCTTCTCGCGCGTCGGTGGCTCGTGATCGCGGTACATTACCGGTGCCTTCTTCGCCTCCAGCGCCTTGGCGGCCGCGACATTGGCGGCGATCATGTAATCCTCGATCAACCGGTGCGCGTCGAGTCGCTCACGCGGCGCAACGGACAGGATACGGCCCCGTTCGTCGAGCACCACGCGCCGCTCGGGCAGGTCGAGGTCGAGCGGTTCGCGCTTCGCACGTGCTTTCGCCAATGCGTGCCAGCAGGACCAGAGCAGGCGCAGCGCATCGATCCACTCGCCGGCATCTGCGTCGATCGTCGCTTGCGCGTCTTCATAGGCCAGGTTGGCCGCGATCCGTACCACCGCGCGGGTGAAGCGCCATGAGCGCAGCGTGCCGTCCTTCGCGATCCGCAGATGACACGCCATTGCCGCGCGATCCTCGCCTCGCTTCAACGAACAGACGTCGGCGGACAGTATCTCGGGAAGCATCGGCACGACCCGGTCGGGGAAATAGACCGAATTGCCGCGTCGCCGTGCGTCGCGATCGATCGCGGAGCCGGGGCGGACATAGAAGCTGACATCGGCGATCGCGACCACCGCCTGCCAGCCGCCGTCATTACCCGGATCATCGTCGGGCGCCGCCCAGACCGCATCGTCATGGTCGCGCGCGTCGACCGGATCGATCGCGATGATCGGCAGGTGCCGCAGATCCTCCCGATCATCACCCAGGGATTGGCGAGCGACCTCCTCCGCCTCGTCCAGCGCCGCTTGGGAGAACGCATCGGGGATACCCAGCTTGTGGATCGCGATCAGTGAGAAGCTGCGCGCGGCGAAGGGATCGCCCAGCCGCTCGACCACCCGCGCGGTGATACGCGGCGGTCGCCCCGTCTTCTCGGCCAGTACCAGATCGCCCGCCCCGGCATCACTCGCGTTGGAAACCGCGAACTCGCGCCGCTCGCGCTTTTCGACGCCGGTCAGCCATAGCCGCCCCGCCTCCTCGCGCAACACGCCCAGCACCTGCTCCGACGCCTTCGCCAGCGTCTTCATCGGGTGCGCGATCCAGCCATTCCCGGCTTCCTCGGTGCGCGCCAGCACGCGCTCCCCGACGCCAAGCAAGCCTCGCTTGCGCTCCCGCACCCGCAGGCGCGGCACCGGCCCATCGGCCTCCCAGCGGTCAGGCACAGCCCACACATTGCCGCCATCGTCGACATCGGCGATGCGCAGGACCGTGACCTTGGGCAGACCGCCCATCTTGTGAAACGCGCGACCGGGCGCCGAGTCGATCAGCCCCTCATCGGCCATGTCCTTTAAAAGCGCCTTTAGCGCGATCTTCTCCTGCGCGCTAAGACCAAACGCCCGTGCAATCTCCCGCTTGCCCGCAGGCACGTCCGACGCGTGGATGAAATCCATGATCTGCTGCCGGCTCGGCAATCCGGCCTGTCTATTGGGCATGGATGAGAGATAGGAATTAGTGACGCCGCCGTCACCCGGTAGACTTCACAGGCTTTGGCGGGAGGTGAAGTTAGGAACGCGCAGCAACAGTTTTGTTAGGTGTTTAGTCCGGGCATCTGGTGGATCGGGTTAACGGTGAACCGGTCTGGCTCTGAAGTCCAGGTTCTGGCGATGTATTCGCAAGGTGTGAGGCCGCTCAGGGTCATGAGCCGACGGGCGAAGTTACAGGCGGCTATGAAGTCGTGGAGATGCGTCCGCAGCTGGTCGTGGCTCTCGCAGTGGAAGCGCTTGACAGTCGCCTCTTTGATGGTGCGGTTCATCCGCTCGACCTGTCCATTGGTCCAGGGGTGGTTCGGCCCCTCGACTGCGCTCGGGAGAGCTTTGGTGAGCCGGTGCTCGATGTCGTTTGCTTTGCATATCATGTCGAAGCGCATCTGACGCGACCAGGCGGTGTTGCGGTTGCGCGGCTGGTCGGCGAACTGGACGCCTCCCTTCGGATTGATCCCCCGGATCAATCCGTCGCGGTCGGTATCGCTCAGGATCATATGGATCCGGTGGGGTACCGCTTTCAGCAGATGTTCGAGGAACTCCCACGCCGTTCGCCTGTCAGCCTTGTCGACGAGCTGGGTGACCACAAACTAGCTGGTGCGGTCGATGCCGACGAACAGGTAGAGCTTGCCCTCAGCAGTCTGCACCTCGGTGATATCGACGTGAAAGAAGCCGATCGGGTAGCGCTTGAAGCGCTGTCGCTTGGGCCCTTCGACTTCGCTCAGGAAAGCCTTGTCGCCTTTGATGTCCGGCAGACGGGAGATGCCGTGGCGCTGCAAACAGCGGTGTAACGCTGATCGCGTTAATCGAGGGATCGACGGCTGCAGCGCATAGAGGCAGTCGTCCGGTGGCAGCAATGTGTGACGCCGGAACGCGACCACCACTGCCTCTTCGGCTTCGGTCAGGGTCGTTGAGTGGGGGGCCTTCGGCCCGGTTTCGATCCGGGCGATATGCTGAAGGTGTACTTGTACGGCTATCTCAACCGGGTTCGTTCGAGCCGGTGTCTCTTAGCCGAAGCGGCACGCAACCTCGAGGTAATCTGGCTGCTGAGCGGGCGGCGGCCTGACTTCAAGACCATTGCCGGTTTCCGCCGCGACAATCGCGCGGCGTTCAATGCGGTGTCCCGGGCGTTCGTGCACCTTTGCCGCAAGCTCGACCTGTTCGGGCGCGAGTTGCTGGGGGTGGACGGCACGCGGCTGAAGGCGGTGAATAGCCGCGACCGCACCTTCACGCAGGCCAAGCTCGGCCAGCACATTAAGTCCGCCGAGGAACGGCTGTTGCGGTATCTGGCGGAGCTGGACGATGCCGACTGCAGTGAAGATGGCGTCGGCAAGGAGCACGCCGAGGCGCTGGCGGTGAAGATCGCCAAGGTGCGCGGGCGGCGCCAAGTCAACCAAGCGATGCTCGACCAGCTACAGGCCAGCGGCGAGAACCAGATCTCGGTTACCGATCCGGATGCGCGCTGTCAAAATATGCGTATAATGCGACATTGTTCTATGACAAATACGGGTTGAATGCTCGGGTGCGGTATACCTGGAGATCAAGCTACGTCACCAATGATCAGTTCCGCTGGAATATTCCGGTCATCAATCATGCCCGAGGGCAGCTGAACGCCAGTATCAACTATGATCTGACCAGAAATATCAACATCGGTATTGAGGGGATCAATCTGCTTCGCGCTGATCAGCGGCAATATTGTATCAATGACAATGCAGTATTATGCTTCCAGGGTCTTACGAATCGCCGTATTATTAGAGGCATAAGCCTCAAGTTTTAAGTGTGATGTGGCGCAGATAATCTGGGTTTAAGTCGAAGGGTTTCAAGTTGAAGGGTATTGGCGAGACGTGAAATTTGAGGAAGTCCGGTCGGGACCGTTTTTCTTACGCAGTCTCGACCGCCAACGGTTCCTCACCAAGCACCATGACACGGTTCATCACGCGGTGGCCGACCACGCCCACATGGTCGGCGCGGTGCATCGACACGCGATCGTCCCTGATGACCACGTCGCCGGGCGCCGGGTGCGCCGATAGAGGTGGTCGGGGCGTGTGCTGCGGCGATACAGCGCGAAGACAATCCGGGCGCTCTTCTTGGCCCAGTGACTTCTTAGGATGGAAAGCGGCCGCAACAGCGTACAAATCTTCGATCGGTGTCTTTTGTACTATGTCTGCTAACCCCGAACCCGCGACAGGACGCGTGCCGCAACCCCGCTTTGCAACCGCAGCTGCCGACCGTAGCGGAGCGCGGTGAACGGTGAGGACCAGCGCAACGTCAGCGCAATTCCCGCGCCATCCTCGCCCGCGGCGAACAGATCCTGCGTCAGCCCGACCCGCAGGCTATGTGTCGAGAGCGCGGCGACCGCCACATCAATTTCGCCGGCCGCAACTTCAACCAGCTCTGCCGCAGCCGCAGCGTACGCGATCCACGACGGTTGGCGCGCAGCGCATTGCGCACCATTGGTGCTGCGGTCGGAAGGTCGGATTCGGCCCCAAGCATGCGGTGAACCGTCGCCAGGCTCGCGACGCGCCGTGCCAGCGTCGCGGGCTTTTTGCCGTCCGCCTCGAGCGCGCGCAGATACCGGACAATGTGTTCAGGTTCGGCCGGACAGGAGATGCGGTGCTCGCCCGCACACCAATCAAGCCAGCAGTCGAGGTCCGCGGCAATCGCGAGCTTCGAGGCATTCGCCATCGCCTCAAGCGCGGTCTCGACCCCAATTATGCTTACCCGCGGCAAGTCGGCGGGCGCCGCGTGTTCGAGCACGCGCATCAACCGCTCATCGGGGCTTTGAACCTCAGGCCCGTTATCCGCGCGCGATCGCCGGCGCGGAACCTTGCCATCAACGCTGGCCGTTAATTTCAAGCTTGAAGTGACCTGGGCCGTCGCAAGCCGTCAGCCCCCATATGTCCTAGTCACACCCACGCCAGCCGCCTAGATTGGCAATCGCATAGCCACGCTGCCAGTATGTCGTACGTACACTGTCCTCAAATAGTCGATGCCTTTGGTTGACACAAATCGGTCGCGAATGCCACGAAAGTCGACCCAGATATGACTGTATTGGTGCCCGAACATCGGCGGAAAACCGATATGCGGCGCTCCCTGATCGGTGCGCCACTGCCGCTCGAACCGCTCACTCCATCGGTCCCAGGTCGACGCACGGAGCGCATGCGTCGGCGAGCCCAGACCCCCGGCGTGTCGGGTCGACCGCCAATTCAAACCCCTTTTAGTCGCCGGTCGGACTGCCAAAGCCATTGCCGGTGATCGTCTCCCAATCATGCTGGGTCAGTGCCAATGCTTCGTCGATCCGCGATGACACGCAATAACCGACAATGTCGCCTTCGAAAACGGCAACGAACTGCCCGTCCGGGAGATTGTTGATCTGGTCCGGTATCATGCCCGCGCTTTAATTGCCGAACCCGGGATAGGCGCGGGCGATCAGCGCGAAGATGGCCGCGACATCCCGTTGCTACGCGCAGCGGATGGTCAGGCGGGCGGCGGTCTTACTGGGCAACGACCAGCTGCATCGTGAACTGGCGCTCGCTGCGCTACGCGAACCCCTCATCATGCGGCAAAGCGGAAGCGCTTGGCCATTAGTTCCTCCAGAGTTTCAAGGGGCACAGGTTTGCTAATCAAATACCCCTGAATCAGATCGCATCCGCATGCATTCAGGAATTCCAGGCATGCAGCGTCTTCGACACCTTCGGCCACCACTTTCAGTCCCAGTTGGTGCGCAAGATCGATCGTCGAGCGGACGAGGAGACCATCGCCGCGGTTCTGATGCGCGAACCGGACGAAACTGCGGTCGATCTTGAGCTCATTAAGCGGTAGCTGGCGTAAATAAGTGAGAGTCGACTGACCGGTGCCGTAATCGTCCATCGACACGGCAACGCCGAGTTCACGATAGCGATGCAGCGCTGCGATCGCGGTGGCGGTGTCTGACATTGCTGCCGATTCGGTCACTTCAAATATGAGTGCCGAGGTCGGAATATCCGCCGCGGCGATGATCCTCTCCACATCGGCATTGAACGCTGCGGCCGACAAAAGCGTCGCCGAGATGTTGATCGCGGCGGTGACGTCAGGATATGCGGTACGCCACCCTGCTACATCGCGAACGACGTGCGACAGCACATGCAGGGTCAGCGGCGCGATACGGTTTGTCTTCTCCGCGATTGGGATAAAAAGATCGGGGCCGATGAAGCCGCGGACCGGATGCCGCCAGCGGACCAGAGCCTCGACACTGGCGATCCGCTGAACCCGCAAATCGTATTTCGGTTGGTAGAAGACTTCTATCTGACCACCCGCGATCGCCTCATCCAGCTCGCCCATCAGTGAGATCGATCGCTCAAGCCCCCCAACATCGGTAGCAGCGCGGCGCCAGAACACGTGCGAGCCGCGCGCCGCGTCCGCGGCCAGCGTCGCGTCAGTCAACAAATGATCGATCGCAGAACGAATGCCCGAAGCAACACCGATAGAGACGGCAACATCGACCCGTCGCCCGCCAATCTCGACAGGCTGAAGCATAATCGCCTGCAGCCCGTGCAGCGTTTCATCGATCGATTGGTCGGGCGACAGAAAGAAGGCGATCTGGTGATCTGCGGTACGAAATACCGTACGCGCCTCGCTGATAAGCGACAGGCGTTCACCGATGCGGATAACGACGTTGGCACTTGCTGGTGACCCGAGTACCGCGCGCAGAGCATCGTAATTGTCGATTTGCGCGACGGCGAGGACCACGGCGGTGTCCCCCCTTGCTTGCTGGAGTAGATAGCGCGCGTTGGGCAGTCCGGTCAGCTCGTCAATCAATCGCTGCGTACGGAACCGCCCGAAAACATCGCGTATTAGAATCGCAATTGTAGCCAGCGCGATCATCGCGAGCGCGGTCGCAATCGGGTAGGTCAGGAGGAATTGATGCTGCGCGACCAGCACGCCCCCCGAGAGGGCAGATGTGCCTGCCGCAGCGAACACAATACCGCACACTGCAGAGCGAAACGACAGAAGCACTATCGTCATGAGCATAGCCATCAAAAGCATCGTTAGTGGTGATCCCCTGACGGGCACCCCGCGCAATAGTGTCTCTGCCGATAGCGCCTGGACGACCACCCCGGGAATCACGCCCCACCGCGCTGTTCCGTATCGGTCACCCAATTCGACTGCTGTGGCACCGATCAGGATGGTACGGCCCCGGATACGCGCTGGATCGAATTGTCCATCTCGTATCGCTATAAAGCTGAGCCGGGGAATGGTGTCGGGATTGATCGACATGTCGATCGGAAAATCCTGATCAATCATTCCCGAACGCGCGGCGATGTACGCTGACAGCGAAGGGCGTGGTGTTTCCGCCGTAACCGTTCCCAGCGTCATATTGCGAACCTGTCCGTCGGAATCGGGGCGAATGCTGACCGATGCCAGCGCCACGTGATCGCGCAGCAGCGGAATCGGCAGCGCGTCGATCGTCCGACGATCATTGCTGCTCGCGGTCTGTCCAAAGGTAGGAAGCATGACCATTCCTTCGGCGCGGGCCAGTGCCGCTGCAAAGGCGTGATCTCCTGCGTCGTCGGACGGTGACGAAAAATCGACATCGAACACGATCGACGCCGCGCCTGCCCGGCGCAGTTGATCGACGACATGCGCATAGTTCGATCGAGACCAGGGCCAGCGTATGATACTGGCAGTACTCCGGGCGTCGATCTCGACGATCGCGAGCGTGCCGCTCGCCATGCGGTCAACCACACTAAAGCGAAGCGGCATCAGTAATTGATCGACCAGTGCGCCAGCACCGCTCGCCATCATTGCATATCCTGCGATGACGACGAGCGCCAAAATTAACCGGGAAGAGGGCCGCCTATCAATTCGAACTTCGGGCATGCGCATGGTCAGAAATTGCGCGACAGGCGGAATGACAGGCGCGGGCGTTTGGTACCGGTGTCGAACCGGTCCTCATTAAGCGGGAAGGCAATCTCGACCATGCCATTGAGCAAGCCGATGCCAACGCGTGCACCCGTGCCTGTCGACAGGAGTGATCCGCCACCGATGCCACCCCGCAGATTATCGACATAGCCGCCATCGACAAAGCCGTAGAGCTGGATTCGATCGAACGCGGAGGCGCGGCCTACATTGGCGCGCAATTCCGCCGATCCCAGCACGCCCTGATCACCGGTCCGTTCGGCATAGTCATAAGCGCGCCCGAATGCAGGCCCGCCGATACCGATCTCAGCGGTCGCGAGCAACGGACGCGAGGCCAGTTGCCCTGACGAAGCGAGCGCCAATGCGAACGGTCCTGTAAGGACGCTGCTCCATTCCAGGCCATACCCCCATGTCACGAAGCGTGCGTCGCCCTCGGAACGCGAGGTTCGTCGATCTCCCTCATGCGCGACGCCCGCGAGCGGCAGGCCGCCGACGACCGCAATTTCACCGCGCAGCACGCCGGGGCCTGCCCTGGTCGAACCGTTTAGCACGGCGCTGAGCGTCGTCAGCCGATCGTCGCGCAGCATTGTGCCAAGCAGTGTCTGGTCGCTCTTCAGCGTGCGGAATTCGATGGCGCCCGACAGGCTGCGCGCGCGACTGCGCAGCAGCGGGCGGCCATAGCCGACCGCCACATCGAAGCTATGGCCGATCACGTCGAGCGGTTTGAGCGCACCCCCGGGATTGGCGCGGCCATACGAACCGGACACCGTCACAACCCCGCCATCCAGATCGACAGGAGCGCTGTAGCGCGCGCGCAGGAACGCGAATTCGGACGGCTGGATCGGTGTTGCAGCAACGATCACGCCGAGCTCGTCGCCCGATTGCGCCAATCCGCGATAGCTTGCGAGCATCGTCGCGCGGATCGGTCCGACCTCGGCACTTCCGCGATTGTCGAGCTGCACGTAGGCGCTGGCACGATCCTCGACGGTCGTGACGAGCAGGATGCCGAACCCGTTCTGCCGGACGTAATTGCTCTCCTTGACAGTTAGCCCGGCAATATCGCCCACTAGCAAGATCGTGCGCTCTAAAGTCTCACGACGGACGGGCGCATCGCTAACGAGCGCATCGGTCAGCATCCGGTCGGCAAGCGGATTGATCGTACCGATTACTCGGACCGCGGCGATCCTCCCCTCGTCGAGCGTTACATGCAGAACGCCGTCGCTCATCGCCTGTATCGCAATCGTTGCGCTGGCGAATGGGTAACCCTCCTTTCGCGCTATCCCCGCCACCGCACCTGCCAGCTGCGACAGGTCAGCGCCCGACAGGTCGCGGCCGAGGTAGGGGACCAGCACGGGTGCAAAGGCAACGGTCGGCACTACTTGGTTGCCATCGACAACGATGGCGCTCGCAATCCGCGGCGGCGCGACCGCAACTGGCGCGACCCGTATGGGCGCGACCGTCGATCCGATCGGCGGTGCCATCCGGTTTGTTTCTTCTGGCGTGGGTAACGCTTGCTCGTTGATCGTCGGGTCAGCCCGATCCAATCTGACCTGAGCGTCAGCGGGTAACGCCACAAAAGCGGCGGCAGCGCAAAAATTCACAGCAGTTGTCCGGCGCATCATAATTCTTCGGCTCATCACCAAGCCGATAGCGATCCAGGTATTTGCAAATGGTTAGCCTCATCCTGATCACTAACGCGGCGTTGACCCTGTCGTTGAACCCTATCCTAAACCAGGCACCGCCATCACGGCCCCCGGGTTGGGCGATGTGCGCCCCTCGGGGAAGACAATTATGCGTAAGCGTCTGATCGCTCTGCTGGTAACGTGTTGTTCGACGATGGTGGTGGCGGGGGAACCCGGCTGGACTATCAGTGAGGCGAGCGGACCCGTCCGCGTTTTTCATGGCGGCATCACCAAGATCGCGGCCCGCGGCCACGTCATCTCGCCCGGCGATACCGTCACGACCGGCGCGGGAGGCCGCGCGGTGCTGGTTCGCGGCGCCGAATACATGATGGTCGCCCCCGCATCGCAGCTACGCCTCCCCATTGAGCAGCAGTCAGTGGGCTTCACCCGCGTGGTCGAGGATTTCGGCAACGTCGTCTTCATGATCAAGAAGAAGCTCACTCCGCACTTCGAGGTGAAGACGCCGTATCTCGCCGCGGTCGTGAAGGGCACGACCTTCACGGTCGGCGTTACGCCCAGGGGTGCGTCGGTCCAGGTGCTCGAAGGCGCGGTCGATGTCGCAACGCCCGATGGCGGCGCGCACGATTTGCTACACCCGGGCAGCGTCGCGCTGGTGGGCGCGAGCAATATCTATCAGATGCAGGTCCAGTCGAACGGTGTAACCCGCACGCTAGATTCGCCCACCACCCCCACCACGGGAAGTACTTCAGGACCAGCCGTGACCGCACCGGCGGACACCCAGACCTCGGATGAGCCAGTCGCTACGAGTGCAACGCACGCCGCTATCGCCCCTGAAATGGCAACGGCAACCACGACACTTGTGCTCACCCCCGTGATCGCGACCACCGTCTACGATGCCCCCGTATCACTCGCGACGACAACCAATGGCCTGATCAACGGTAGCATCGGTGGCGCGATCGTCGCGGATGTCGCCGAAATCGCGAGTGTCACGCGCAACGCTAGCGAGTCATCGGCCGCCGCCGTCAAGGCGGTGAAGATCGCCGCCGAGACGACCGCGGCTGTAACCGCCCGGCAGGTCGCAACCGCGGCTGCCTTGCGGCAGGACGAAACCGCGGCCGCTGCTGCCGACGCAAAGGCCGCTGCGGATCGTGCCAGCAAAGACTCCGCCACCGCCGCGCAGCGTGCAAGCGAAGCCGCTACCCAAGCCGAAGCAAACCAGGCCAGGAGCGATACCACGAAAGCCGCAACGGCGGCGCAATCAGAGACTGCCGCGAGGAATGCGGCGAACGCCGCTGCACAGGCAACTCAAGCGCAGGAAGCAGCAGTAGTAACCGCCGCTGCTCACACCGCCGCGGTTGCTGAAGCTGCCAACGCCGCACGCGCCGCCTACGCGGCCGCTGAAGCCGCCGCCGACAAGTCCGCCGAGCAAGGCGCGAAGGCCGCAGCTGAGGCCGCAGCAAACGCAGCCGAAAGCGCGCGGCGTGCTGCGGATTCGGTTGCTGGGGCGGAAACTGAACGCGCAAACAAGGCAGCGACCAACGCGGCAGCCCAAGCGGCCGCCGATCAAGCCGCCCGAGCTGCCGCCGCGGCGACGGAGGCCGCCACGAACAGCAATGACCCAGCGCTGGAGGCGGCCGCTCAACGAGCGGTACAGGATGCCGCGAACGCCGCCGTAGCCGCCGATCAGGCTGCGACCGCGTCGAGGCACGCCGACGCGGACAAGGCAGCGAAGGATGCCGCGAAGGTCGCCGCCGATGAGCTCGCCAGCGCATCGAAAGAAGCAGAGACCGCTGCGAAGAATACTGCCGACAAGGTGACCAAGGACGCGGCGAAGGCCGCCGATAAGGCCGCCAAGGATTCCGCCGCTGCCGCCGACAAGGCGGCCAAGGCGGCCGACGACGCTGCGAAGGCCGAGACCGACAAGGCAGCCAAGGACGCAGCGAAGGCGGCAACCGACAAGGATGCGGAAAAAGCGGCAAAGGATGCCGCGAAGGCCGCGGAGGACGCGGACAAGGCATCAAAGGACAAGGCCGCGAAGGACGTCGAAAAGGCTTCGAAGCAGGCAGCCGATGACGCAGTCAAGGCTACCGCGGACATGGCGAAGAACACCGAAAAAACCGAAAAGGAAGCAAAGAAGGCAGCTGACGTTGCGGCAAAAGCCGCCGAGCAAGCCGCCAAGGACGCTCAGAACAAAAGCGATGAGGCGTCCAAGGCAGTCGAAAAGGCACTCAAAAAAGGCAAGTGATACTGGGAATCCTTACCGTCGCCCAAGCTTCAGGTTGACATTGGGCAACGGGCAGATCCCATTCCAACCGCATCACCACGTCGCCCGGGCGTTAGCGGTCGTTTTTGGGCCTTCTCTCGGTCTCAGGGTGCCCGGTGACCAGCGGCAGCGCGTGACAAACGGTCGATCATCGTCGTGCGCTCGGCAACGGACCGGTCTTCGCGAGCGCACCGGAAAAAATCGTCGGCCGGCGTCAACCCGTCGATCTTCGCGTGGAGCACTCTCAGGTCGACCGCCAGTTCTACCGCTGCCGGCTCCGACCCGAACACGTTTGCGGCGCCTTCCAGCATCCGTGCCGGCCACTGGTTGATGAGGTTCGGGGTGCACGTCATACTGCTGCGCCAGCTACGCCATCGGCTTCTCGCCCTTCACGGCATCCTAAGTTCACCTTGACGTTGACCGTTGGGCTCTGATTGCAGCGGGGTCGCTTTCTCATTTTTGCCTGCTGTTCGCGGCGAGCATGGCCGCTGCCAGATCGGCAATCCGCTCATCTCCACTGTTCAGCTTTCCCGAGCCGCCTCTTAACGGTCGGCTACAAAATGCCGTTGACGATCCCTGTCTCGTCCTCGTTCGTAAGGGAACAGCACGCCCTTGGCCGAGCCAAGCTTCTGAAGTACCGGATAATGCCAGCGGCTTGGACGTACCGGCCGTCTCGGGTGGTCGCGAGCTTGGCAGATACGACCGAGGCTGTCTTTAAACGGTCATTGAGCGGGGTCTATTCAGGCGTGCAGGCGCGCCGTTCACATCCTTGATACAGACGTTAATTTGGCCAGCGATAGTATGCGGGCGCACTCCAAGGGCGTTGTTATGGATGCAGACGACCGAAAACTATTTGCTCAACCCTTACAGCAGGGAGCCGTCCTGACATTCATCACTGTCCCAATAAGGCACTGGGCCCGTAAATTAGAAGAAGAAAGATTGTTTTTGCAGGACCGGTTTCGGTGAAACCTTTCGATTTCTTTAACGTACCTGAATCACCGGCTGGAAGCAAACCTCAAGTCGGCACAGGAGGGTCTGACATAATGAAACTACCCATCTCAGTTGCTGCGCTTATCATCGTACTTGGCGCGGCTTCGCCCAGTATCGCGGCGCCGGTCATTGTTTCCGCAAACACGAACCTGCTCAATTCGCCATTTACGTTCAACGTGCAAGACATATCGTTTACACTTTCGGCCGTGGACAGCTTTTCAGCCCCGCTTGTCGTCAGCAACAGCATCGACGGTGCTTTCTCATCGGTCTTCGGCAACCCTTCCTCCAGCTTTGTCGATCGGGGCACCGTTCAGTACGGCCCGGGTGTTTTCGGCTCGTACACCTCGTTTTCGACCCCGACTTCCGTCAGTTTCTCAAACGCAGATAATTTCCTCGGAATTCGCGCGACCGTCGGCACCGATAATTATTACGGCTTCGTCTATACCACTAATAATATCCTCAACAGCTATGGGTTCGAGACGGCAGCAAACACCGTAATCACCGCCACCGTTGCCGCAGTGCCTGAGCCGGCAATGTGGGCGATAATGCTTGTTGGTTTTGGCATGATGGGCGCGTCGTTGCGCTATCGCCGTCGCTCGGCGACCACCGCTTACGAATAGGAGCTTGACCCTATGAGTTGAGGCCGTTGCCCGGAAGGGATCGGCCTTTGCTGTCCGACGTCAACAATCCGTGGTTCTAGCAAGCTACAATGATGAGTACCCGGATGCACGATATTGAGGCGTTTCTGGCTCATTTTAGTGGAGACGGATCGTCTGAGCGGCCGCACATAGGTTGAAACGCAACGAACGCTGGTTGCGGAAGACGCATGTAGATAGACCGCCCACACGCGAGAGACGACAAATGGCGAACTGCCGACAAACAAGCGTCGGCCACTAGAATTGCGATAGCTGCCACCACCTTGGTTCACCGGCCCTCTCGATGACTCTGCTACAAGCAGGGGCGAGGTCGGCAACGACCGGCCTAGCGTAGGTTGGGCGCGGCTCGGTGGGCAAATTCAAGAGGCGACATTTTCTGGACGAAGCGATTCTCCGGGCCGTGCGCTGTTATCGCCGATAGGGAGTGAGCTACCGCAATTTCGAGAACGTGCTCGCCGAGGTCAGCAAACTGACCCGGCGCAAGTAGGTTGGAACGTCAGCCATTCTTGCGATGTCACACGCAAACCTTTGACGGTCCTGTCGTGCAAGAGAGCCGGGGATCAGCCGTGGTATGGCGGAGCGACCTCGCATCGCCCTGTCATAGCCGAAAGGCGATGAGTACGAAGCGAGAACGAAGAGGCGCCCGCCATGCCTGTCCTCGATCCCCCCTTCTCCTCGCTCTCTCCGCGCTCATCTCCAGCCTGTCGGCACTGAATTGGTCGGTCAGACGCAAAAGTTTATCGGTGTGCCCAGCTTTACTGCGAGCCGCGCCGCCATCGAGCTGCAACACATCCTTGGCAATTACCCGCCGATGAGACAAATCCACCACTTGCCGCTCCTCGTCATGCTCGCAGCCACCCTCAGCCCCTCCTCTGCTTTCGCTTGGGGCAAGACCGGGCACCGTTGGTCGGCGCGCTGGCGCAGGGCTATCTGAGCGCGAGTGGCGCAGGCCGGGGTTCAGCGCATTCTCGGGAACGAGACGCTAGAGCAGATCCCGTTCAATACGTATCATAGCCGGCGGCGGCGAACTAGTTGGCGCACTCGGCTGGTGTGAAGGTATCGATGGCGGCTCCGATAGCGCGCGTCAGGTCGTCGATGGTGCGTGCGGCGGCTTTGCGCAGGTATGCCTTGAGCTTGGCGAAAGCGTTCTCGATCGGGTTGAAGTCGGGCGAGTAGGGCGGGAGGAAGAGCAGCCGAGCGCCCTTTGCCTCGATCGAACAGCACGCAGCGGCGCTCTTGTGGGCGGGGAGGTTGTCGAGGATCACGACGTCGCCGGGCCTGAGCGTCGGGGCGAGAGCCTGGCTGACCCAGGCCTCGAACCACGTTCCGGTCATCGGCCGATCGATGACGAGCGGCGCGGTCATACCCGAGAGCCGCAGCCGCCGACGAAGGCGGTCGTCATCCAGTGGCCGTAAGGCACGGCCATGCGAAGCCGCTCGCCGCGACGAGCGCATCCGTATCGGCGCGCCATCTTGGTGCTGGCCATGGTCTCGTCCACGAAGATCAGCGTCTCGGGATCAAGGTCGAGCTGGCGGTCGAACCATGCCTCGTGCGCGCTCAGCACGTTGGGGCGGTCCTGCTCTTGCGCATGGCTGGTCTCTTTTTGCGCGTGTGGTGGTGACGCGCGAAGAAGCGCCACAGCGACCGCAATCCCCTCGGTGGCCAACGCCGCACGCAGCTCGGCCAGGGTAACGTCAGGAGCCGCCTCGTACAGCGCCCAGATGCGCGTCGCGTTCGCCTCGATCTTCGCTGAGCGCGTGTCGCTGCCCTGCGGCTTGGCAGCCGGCTTGCCCTGGTCGCGCTGAAGCGTCGCCCATCTCACCGCGCTGGCCGCGCTCACCCAGAGCGCGCTGCCGCCGCGCGATGCGACATGCCTCCCGAGATGGCGCCAACTACCCGCTCGCGCAAATCTATCGACAACGGCTTGCCCATATGCCTGGCCTCCCGTCACCGGAGGCAAGGCTGAATCAGAGTTCAACCCGTTTAAAAACCCCTGAACGATTCAGGTCGCGCGGAAACTGCTGTAGCTTGGGCTGGCGCCACGCCCAAGACCATCATGATCGACGCGACCTATCTCAAGGCGCATCGCACGGCATCGAGCCTGCGGTTAAAGAGAAAATCTCGGGCGGCTCATCGGTCGCACTAAGGGCGGCATGAACCCGGGGCTTCAAGCCGTCACAGACGCGAACAGTCGACCGCTGAGCTTCTTCATGACCGCTGGCCAGGTCAGCGATTACACCGGCGCTGCAGCGCTGCTCGACGATCTGCCCAAGGCGCAGTTAACGCTTGCCGACCGCGGTTGCGACGCAGACTGGTATAGGGACGCTCTTCAGGCAAAGGGCGTAAAGTCCTGCATTCCAGACCGAAAACCCCGGAACGTAACTATCAAATACGACAAGCGCCGCTACCGAAGCCGCAGTCGCATCGAGATGATGTTTGGCCGCCTGAAAGATTGGCGCCGCGGCACCACCCGCTACGACCGATGCCCGACCGTCTTCTTCTCCGCCATCGCGCTCGCCGCCACTGTCATCTTCTGGCTCTGATCAACGAGTCCTGAGCTTACTCAATCCCCGATCTGCGGGGTGCAGCTCTGTAAAGGCCATTCACTCAGCTTTCCCAACATCAATGAGTCGTGAGCGAGGCGGGTGGAAGGAGCAAAGTCCTATTAGCAGTTGTTGAGCCGTTTTGAAGAGTGAGAATCATGTTCGGACCCTATGCGTCAGATACTCGTCAAATACGTGATTGAACTAATATACAATTGTTGTCGTTAAATACCTTAAGAAATATACATAAATGTTTAAATCTTTTCTTAATTAGGAAGCTATTATGAACGATTGGAGGATTTCCAGTTTATTATACTTGTTGTCGACATTCTTCGGCTCTGCACCTCTAAATTTATTAGAGGATTATACACCCCCTTTGGACCACAGTTTGACCAAAATATCTAGTAAACATCTTCCCGGTGATACGCCTTCATTTGTTGAATATGAAGCAGAGGAAGCATCCACCGACGGCGAGGTCATCGGCCCCGATCGCCAGTTCGGCACAATCGCCGCGGAGGCATCCGGCCGTCGTGCGGTACGGCTGCGCGCCCCGGGTCAATTCGTCGAGTTCGTGCTCATCCGGCAAGCCAACGCACTGACACTTCGGGTCGCCATACCCGATAGCGCCGACGGACGAGGGCTGAATGCGCCGCTCGTGATCAGTGCCGACGGACGTATGCTCGGACACATCATGGCCACATCGCGCTATGGCTGGTTCTACGGCGCATATCCGTTCTCTAACCGCCCGCCTGAAGGGAGGGCGCATCATTTCTTCGACGAGCCGCGTCTCCTGCTGGATCGCACCTTACCGGCGGGAACGCGAGTGCGAGTGCAGGTACCAAGCGATACCGCAGCCTCCTGGTATGTGGTCGACCTAGCCGATTTCGAGGAAGTGTCACAACCACGGCCACGTCCGAAGCCAAGCATATCAGTCCTTGCATTCGGTGCCGATCCGACGGGGAAGGAGGTCGCGACAGTTGCCTTTCGCCGCGGTATCGCCGCTGCCAGGGCTAGGCACGTACCGCTTTGGCTACCTCCCGGCCGCTATCGGATCAACAAGCATCTGATTGTTGACAAGGTCGCGATCATGGGTGCCGGCCCGTGGTATACGATCGTCGGCGGGACTGGCGTCGGGTTTTACGGCAGGAAAGCACCGGCCGGGTCGACAGCGGTCACGCTCGCCGACTTTGCGGTGATGGGCGAGGTGACCGAAAGGGTCGACGCGGTTCAGGCCAATGCGATCGGAGGCGCGATGGGCGGCGGCTCCGTAATCCGCAATTTGTGGCTGCAGCATCACAAAGTTGGCCTGTGGTTCGACGGCCCGATGCGCGGGATCAAGGTCAGCGGCCTACGCATTCTGGACTGCACGGCAGACGGACTGAACTTCCACCGCGGGGTCAGTGATGCGGTCGTCGAGAACAACTTTGTCCGCAACACCGGAGACGACGGCCTGGCCGCCTGGTCGCATCATGACGCCGATCATCACATCCTGTTTCGCAACAATACTATTGTTGCGCCGATCCTGGCCAATGGAATCGCAGTGTATGGCGGACACGACATCGCGGTGGTCGGCAATCTGGTCCGGGATACGCTGACGCAAGGTGGCGCCTATCATCTGGGCAACCGGTTCGATGCCGTCCCAGCCAGCGGGCGCATCGTGTTCGACGGCAACGTCGCAATCAGGAGCGGCAGCTTCGATCCGAACTGGCGCTTCGGGGTCGGTGCACTCTGGTTCTACGCGCTGGACGCCGCCATCCGTGCGGACGTGCAGGTCCGAAGGATGACGCTCCTCGACAGCAGCGAGGAGGCGGTGCAGTTCGTGGGCAAGCCGATCGCGCATGTGGCGTTTGACAGGCTTAATATTCGTCACGCGACTTCAGCTATTCAAATACACAGCGCAGGCAGCGCCGTGATACGCGCCAGCACCGCGCGGGGCTTGCGAGCCACTCCGATACTGCGCTGCGATCCCGCATTCAAGCTGTCGCGGGACGCGTCCTCTGGCTTCGCGCCGATCGGCGCTGCCACTTGTCCACGACAATGAGGCTCATGGCAACAGCTTGAACCGTACCGCCATGCCGCCGCCCGGTGCCATCGGTATTGGCAAAGTATCGGTGCTGGTCACGATTTGGCGCTCGGTGGCGAAGGACAGCGTGTTAGTCCGATAGTCCGCACCCGGCCCGTCGCGGTAAATCTGCGCCTCATACCGCTTGCCCGGCCTGAGGAAGCTAAGCGGCTGCAACAGCGTGCGCGCCATCTCGTCGGTGATCGCACCAAGATACCAATCCGCGCCGCCACGCGGCTGCCGCACGACAACAACATAGTCGCCAATTACGCCCTGCAATGTGTGCGATGTCTCCCAATCGGTCGGTACGTCGCGGATGAACTGAAACGCTTCAGGGTGCTTCTCGTAATTCTCAGGAAGGTCTGCCGCCATCTGAACCGGGCTGTACAGCACGACATATTCGGCAAGCTGCGTCGCCAAAGTTGACTGCACGCGCCGGGTCAGTTCGGTCTGGCCATGCTCGACGTCGAAGATGCCGGGCGTGAAGTCCATCGGCCCGCCAAGCATTCGCGTGAAGGGCAGGATTGAGAGATGCTCGGGCGGGTTGGTCGGATTGCCCCAGGCATTAAATTCCTGGCCACGCGCGCCCTCACGGCTGATCATGTTGGGATAGGTGCGCCGCAGCCCGGTGTCCTTGACCGGCTCGTGCGCGTCGATCGCGATCTTGTACTCAGCTGCGACCTGCGCGACCTTCAAATTGTGGCGGACCATGTACTGGCCGGCGAACCATTGCCGTTTGCCAGCCTGGTCGACGATGTCGCCGCTGTGACGGACATAGCCGGTCTTGACGACCGAGACGCCGTACTTCTCATAGAAGCACATCGCATCGGCCAATTGCCGCTCATAGTTGACGACCGCGCCACCAGTCTCATTGTGACCGATAAGCTTGACCCCCTTCCTGCGGCCATAGGCGGTGATCGCGGCGATATCGAAATCGGGATAGGCTTTGGTGAAGCTGAACTTGTCGCCCTCGACCGTCCAGTCATTCTCCCAGCCCTTGTTCCACCCCTCGACCAGCACGCCGTCGAAGCCATACTTGGCTGCGAAGTCTATATATCGCTCGACATTGGCGGTGTCGGCGCCGTGCTTGGGACCATAGGCCCAGGTCGACTTGTCGAGGTGCATCTCCCACCAGACGCCGATATATTTGCCCGGCTTCACCCAGGAAACGTCGCCCAGTTTGTTGGGTTCGTTCAGGTTCAACTCGATCCGGCTGTCCGCCAGCTTGGCGGCGCTGTCGGTGATCAGAACCGTGCGCCACGGTGTGGTGAACGGGCCGGTCTTCTTCGCACCCATGCCGTCGGGCCATGGCATCAGCCGCGCGCTGAGCGTCCCTGCTCCGTTCCCCGCGAGCAGCATCGAGGGGAAGTCGACTAGCGCCGCTTCATGGAACGCCAGATATAGCCCGTTGCCCTTCAACGTCAGCGGCGTCTCGGCCAGCGTAATGCGGCGCGCGTCGGTCTGGGAGTAGAGATATTCGTCTCGCTCCTGCCCCAACGCTTCGTACCACCAGGCTTTGTAGTCACCGATCGTATGGAACTGCGTGCGGTCGTCATTCACGGCAACGGCCTGGCCGACCGGGATTGCCTCATAGCCGTAACGAAAGCCAATCCCATCGTCGAACAGGCGGAAGGTGACATGCACGGATCGGTTTAGCAGTGTGTCGCCAATCAGTGTCACGGACAGTTCGCTGTGGTTGTCGCGAACGACGCGCTGCTCGCCCCAGGGTTGTTCCCAACTGGTATCGGAGCGGCTGCGGCGCACGTCGATCATCGCTTTATAGCGCGCGGGCAACTCGCCAGCGAAGGTCAGGCCCAGAGTAGACGGTGCCAGCACCGGCTTGCCGAGCCGTAACACCTCGTAGGTTGCGCGGCTATCGGCCACGGCGACGCAGACCTCGATCACACGGCCAGGCGATTGTTCGCATTCGCGGGGTGCTGCGGCGGCGGCAGCCGACGCAGTCACGGCAGCGGCGAGAAGGACCGACTTCATGATCATCGGCGGCATGCTTTCGTATGAGAGACGGGTCGGAGACGCATCAATCGTGTCGCGCGATCTCGGTCTTCAGCCGCTGCTTGAGCGCCGCACGCGCTGAGGGGCGCATTGTACCCAGCGCACCTTGCAAGGCGGCCGGGATATGCGCGGTCGCCTCGCCGTCGTTTGCGAAGACATAAGCCTCGAACATCGCCCGCCAGTAGGACCGCTCTCCATGGGGCAGATCCTTGAGCGCCAGTAGCGCGTTCAGGAAACAGTCGTTAGGGCTATCCAGCCCGCCGGGTCGCTGGCCCCACCAGTAATTGACCATGGCGTTGTACGGCTCGAGCGAAGCGACATGATGCCACCAGTAGCGTGGTATCAGGAGTGCATCGCCGGGCGCCAGCATCGCGCCGGATGCCGCCGACAGCGCTTCGGCGAAGCGCGGGAAGCGCCCTAAATCAGGCTGCTCGGGATCGACCAGCGAGAGCGGCGGCGGGTTGTCGAGCGGGCCGATATACAGGTTGGCGACCTCTTCGGGCGGAAACAGCAGGAAGCGGCGGTGGCCGGCGACGACACAGGCCAGATTGTGGTCGCGGTCGTTGTGGATCTGCGTCCGCACCGGGCCGCCCAGCCACAGCAGCGGCGCGACATCTGGCAGGAGCAGCATCGCATTGTGGCGTACGAAGGCGGGGAGCGCGGTCGCAAGCGGCAGCATCTGAATCGCAACGCAGGGCGCGTCTGCAGCTGTGCTCAGCGCGTCGATCCGGTCTAGCGTCTCGGACAGTCCGCGCTGGCGCTTTGTGAAGCTGAACTCGCGAAGGTCGCCGGCGTAGCCAAACCGGCCCTTGGCCCTGGCAGGCGCCTCCATCACCGGCGCCGTGGCACCTTTATCCATCGCCTTCAGGTACGCGCTCAGCCCCTGCGGTGAGCGACCCGCCGCGACTGCCGGCCAGTCGGCGACGAGACCGCGGAGCACGACCGGCTGACCCTCATCAGCCAGCAGGGCGATATTGACACCGCAGCCAGCCGCGATCTCGGCCACGTCCTGCAAATCGTCCAACGGATCGCCCGAGCGTGCGAACGAGGGCGCGCTCATGCCGCGACGCTTCCCTGAAGGTTATGCAGATAGGCGTCATGCATTGGCTGGTCGCTAACCTTGCCGCCGATGAACGCGAAAATCCGGCCGAACGCATCCTTGATGCGCTCCGGTGCGATGCGGTCGATAGTTGGTGCCCAACTCTCAGGCACCACCCCCATGCCAATCAGGAGCGCTTGCCAGCTATCGGCCAAAAACGTCTCGTCCTCCATCGGCGCGATATCACCTCGCACGCGAAAGGTAGCAATCTTGTGCATCAGCTCCGGCGAGACACTCGATCGGCGTGCCAGGTCCCAAAACGGTCCCGCATATGGTGCACAGTGATAGGCCGCGGCCTGAAAGTCTACGATGCGATCTGATAGCGAGGCCATGATCTGGTTATAGTCGTTGCGTTCGGCGGCCATGTCAGCATGCGCGGGAAAGCGTGCCAGCAGGTGCACCAGACCGGACTGGATCAGCTGCAGCTCTGCGCCGTGTATCGGGTCTAGCCCGACAGCCGCCTTACCGATCGCGATGCAATTGGCCGACCAGGGCGACGCCCGCCGGCCTGGCTCCGATATTGCGACCGACACGTCCGCCAGTTGCAACCCGGATGCGGCGCGCGCCTCCGCCAGCGCAGTGGCGTCGTTCGTCAGCCCACCGTTATAGGCGAAAACGACGCTCGTGCCACGCTGGTCGGGTTGGAGCCGCAGCCAGCCCGACGCGCAAGCACGCTGCTCGGCATAGGGCGGGATACTGCCCAGCGCCGGCGCGCGCGCCGACAGGACACGGTCGACGGCGAAGCGGTCGCGCCGATCCTCGAAGAAGGCATCCGGCCCGCCGCCGATGATCGCCGCGTCACTACCGCCAGCGTCGATGAACAGGTCGCCCTCGATCCGCCGATCGCCACCGTGCAGAAGGGCGACGATCGCGCCATCGCTTCGGCGCTCGCACGCGATGCTTTGCGCCGGGTGCCGTACGATTCCGAGCTTGGCGGCGACCCGCCGCAACAGGTCGACATAGGCGAGGGCCGGAAAGTGATAGCCGTAATCGACGCGCCCAAAGGCATCCGTCTCGTCGTCGGGCAGCAAAAGGCGCCCATGTTTCGCGGCCACCGCCGCCGGGCAGAAATCCTGCAGGTCGGCCGTCATACCCAATGCCCGCGCCTTCAGCCAGAACGGCAGGAACGGCCTACCCTCGATCGGCGACCCATAGGCGCTCCAGGAGTGGAAGAAGGAGGGCGAAGCGTCGCCACCCGCGACGAAGTTATGCCCGAACGAAAAGCTTCCGCCGGTCAGCCGAAGCAGGACGGACTCCTCCAGCCCAATTCGGTGGTGCAGCGCCTCCAGCGCGGGCAGCGATGCATAGGAGGACGCACGGTCGAGCGCGCTGGGCAATTCGACGGCTTCGACCTCGATGCCGGCCGGTCGAAGTGCGCGGCCTAGTGTCGCCGCGCTCAACCACAACGCTGCGTCCCGCCCGGCTACTATAACGCGCCGGATACCGATGTTGCTCACGCAGCAGCCCGTATGCCGGTCGCGCAATAGCTTGCTATCAGCTCCTCGTGGCTGGACATCGCAGCCACGCTGCCGGCGATGCGATCTCTCAGATCGTTCAGCCTTTCGGCAAGATAGTCGGGGGCCAGCCCGTCGGCCAGCGGAGAGTAGCCGTCCGGCATCACGCCCTGTCCGATCAGTACGGACAGCCAGCTGTCGCGCGCGAACAGACCGTATTGATAGTCAGGCGCGATACCGGCGCCCCTAAACAGCGCGATCTTATGTCTTAACGTGTCGGGCAGCGGTGCGGAGCGCAGGTAGTCCCACATCGGCTCGCCTTTGCGCCGGTTCATGACATAATGCAGGATCAGAAAGTCGCGGACGCGTTCATATTGCATTTCGGCCAGCCGATTGAACTCGGCCGACAGTCGCTCATCGACACGCGCCGACCCAGGCTTGGGCATCAGCGTTAGCAGGTCAATGATCGCAGCCTGGATTAGGTATATGCTGGTCGATTCAAGCGGCTCCAGGAAGCCGCTCGACAGACCGATCGCGACACAATTGCTCGCCCAAGCGCGCTCGCGACGGCCGGGCGCGAAGCGCAGTAGGCGAGGCTCGCCCAGCGCGTCGCCGTCGAGCGCGTCCAACAAGATACGCCGCGCCTGGTCCTCGTCCGCGAACCGGCTAGAGAATACATAGCCGTTACCGGTGCGATGTTGGAGCGGGATGCGCCAGATCCAGCCCGCCTCTCGCGCTGTCGCGCGCGTGTACGGAGTCGGCGGCGCGACCCGCGCGCACGGTACCGCCAGCGCCCGGTCGCACGGCAGCCAGTGCGTCCAGTCCTGCCAGGCGACCTCCATCGTCTGTCCCACGAGCAGCGAGCGAAATCCGCTGCAATCCACGAACAGGTCTCCCTCGATCCGCGCGCCCGAGCGCAAGACAAGACCCGTGACGTCGCCGTTCGCATCATTGCGCTCGATCGACGCAACCAGCCCTTCGATCCGCAAGGCACCGCGCGCCGTCGACCATCGCCGCAGGAAATCGGCATAGCACCCGGCGTCGAAATGATAGGCATAAGCATAGGTCGAGCGGATCGACGCGCTGTCCTCGGTCGGGAAGTCAAAGGCGCCCGCATGAGCGGCAGCGACCGCGAAGGAATAGAAGTCAAGCGGGCCGGGATCGCGACCGATATCGCGTGCACGCAGCCAATGATGCTGGAAATCTATGCCGCCCAACGGCTCTCCGTAAGCGCCAAAAGGGTGGATGTAGCCTTTGTCAGGACGGTCCCAACCGCGGAACTCGATCCCCAACTTGAAGGTCGCGCTGGTTTCACGCATGAACTGCGCTTCGTTGATGCCCAGCATGTCGTTGAAGATCTTGATATGCGGCAGTGTCGCCTCGCCAACGCCGACCGTCCCTATTTCGTCGGATTCGATCAGCGTGACGCTATAGTCGGGCTGGGGCAATTGGTGCCGCAGCCCCGCGGCGGTCATCCATCCCGCGGTCCCGCCGCCGAGGATGACAATCCTGAAGGGCTGGTTCGCTGTTTGTGTCATTCACGCTCCTCCCCAAGAGTTTCCGCCACACAGTAGCGCGGCGGGACCAGGTTGGGGAAGCGGTGGTTCAGAACTTGCCTCGGATACCGAACTGCAACCGGCGATCCGTCCGGCTCCAGGCTGAGTCGCGATAAACGGCTGAAGCATTTGGCGTCTGCGGCGTATCGCCGAAAATCTGCTGTTGGTAGACCGTCTTTGTATCCAAAATATTGGACGCCTCTACCGATAGTTCGATATACTTGTTGATCGAGAAGCGGATTGATCCGTCGAGAAAACCAACCGCCTTTTGGAAGACCGGTAAGCCGATGCAGCAATCCAGATTCTGTGTTAGAAAGCGGGACCGCCAATTATAGGCCAGTCGGACCCCGATCGGTCCCTTTTCGTACAGTCCGACAAGATTGTAGGTATGCGTTGAGATGCCCGCGAGCTTGTGGGAGTCGATGACCGATCCCGCGCCACCAAGCGACGGTTGCCCGGCCCCAACGGCGCCAAGATCGCCACCCGATGCCGCCGTAATCAGATTGGCGTTGTTGATCCCGGATTGGTGAACATAGGTATAGTTGATCTGCGTCCCGAGTCCGTTCAGCAGACCGGGCAGGAAACTGAAGAATGTCTGATAGGCCGCCTCGAAGCCCAACAATTCTCCTCCATTGTCCGAATTCTGCGGCCCCAAGAACTGCACTGTCTGCAGCGAACCGCCATTATCGAAATCACGCGTGAACTGACCGTAGCTGATGCTGCCGTTCAGCTTCTTGTAGAATCCGTCGATCGTGAACGATGTCGTCGGCCCCATATACCGCTCAAACGAGAGGTCGAACTGATCGGACGTGATCGGACGCAAACCGGTATTACCAGCATTGCCGTTGAACACGAAATTATAGCCGGTCACGTTGGCGGCTACCTTTGCCGCGGACGGTGACGAATAGACGATATAGGGCGAGTCCGCCGTCTGATTGATAAACGGCCCGTTGATCGCGAGCGTATTTCTGAGCAGCCCGAATTCCGGCCGTGAAAAGGCACGTGAATAGGCGAAACGCACGAAGTTCTTGTCGTCCAGCCCGAACCGAACGTTAAAGCTCGGCAACCATTTCAGGTTCGAGGCACGGTATGTGCTCGGCGACACTGCCCCATTGGCGAATGCCTGGATCGCGGGCGTCAGATAACAAGCGACGTTGACGATGTTGTTGCCCGATAGCGGTGTCCCGCACGCCGCCAGGTTGTTAAAGATGTTGCTTGCCGGGAAAGCGACACTGCCATCGCTGTCGGTTTTGGTGTTGACGATGCGGACACCGATATTGCCGACTACGTTGACCGAGTCGAAGACCGTCTTGTCCGTGCCGCCGAAATTCAGCATCGCGTAACCTGCGGTCGTCCGTTCCCGAACGCTCAATACCTCGCCCGGCGTGAAGCACCCCTCGGTCGCTTCGGGCCTGTCACATATCGGCGTATAGCCAGCCCCGATCGGGGAGTTAGTGGCAGCCCCACCAACCGCGGCGATCAGCGCATCATAGTTCGATAGCGTTGGTCGACCCAGATAGACCAATTGCCCGTTGGGATAGACCCCGCCGTCGTAGAATTTTCCGAGGTCATATGATTCCCAGATGCCCGCACCATATCCCTTGAAATCAGGATGTCCGGCATTTCCGGCGCAATTGCCGGTATCTGTCGGATAAGCGCCGCCAGTCGTGTTATCGGCATTGAACCCCGGCCCGTTGCAGTTCCAGTTCGCCGCGATCGGGGTCCAGTTGAACGTCGAGTAACGTACCGTCTGGCGGCGATTGGCATAGCGCACACCAACCTTCAGCGAGTCCAGCCAGCCGCCCTCCTCAAAATCATAACCGGCGTCGCCGCGAATCGCGAACTCGTTGCCGCTATTGTCCTCGACATGGCCCTGAATGAAGGGGATCCAGTAATTGTGCGGGTTGGCCAGGCCACCATCGGCATAATTGACGTTCGATCCGGGTAACAGTTTCACCTGCGGCGTACCGTCGCGATTGACGCTGTAGTCGACATTAGCCATCGATCCGGCCGTCACGATGATGTCATTATTATAGGTCGACGCATCGATATACTGAACATCGGCACTCAGGTGCAGCCGGTCCGTCGGATCCCACTTGATGTTGCCCGAAATGTCCTTCGTGCCCTCCTGATGCGCAAAATTGCGCCCTTCGTTCTGCAGGTAGAGGCCGTCGCGCAGCGAGGAGCAGTTGGACCCTGCTCCGCAATAATTGACGAACGGCACGCCCGGCACCGCGGAACCGGCATTGATCGCCGACTGGACGCTGTCGAACGTCCCGCTGAAGCTGCCGTGACCCTGGGTCAATGTACCCGATTGCAGCGTGCCGTTGGAGCCGAACACGAACGGCGCCGTGCCCGGCGCCGGGCCAAGCACGCTGGACGTGCGCGGGTTGAACGCGGGAGTTCCGAAGTAATTGCCGTCAAAAATAACGTGGCTGGCGCGTTCCAGCCAAGCGTTGCGATAATGCGAGTCGATGTACTGGACGGTCGCCCGCACGGCGCCTGTCGGGCTCTCATACTGGCCAGCGACCGCGATGCCGCGCCGTTTGCGGTCATAATCGACCTGCGAATACCGGATGCCATCGGGGATATAGGCAAAGCCGGTTCCTCCGAACGGATTGGCTGTGCAACCGATTGCTCCGTCCGACCCGACATTGCCTTGGTCGACGGTGCCGAACCCCGCCGTGCAATAGGTATCGATCTTGTCCATGATGACGCTCTCGGTGCGTGTCACGACATGGCTGTGGGCATAGTTGCCCAGCAGTCCGAACGTCCCGAGCGGAGTTTCCTTTGAATAGCTGATCAATCCGGAATATTCCGATGTCCAGCGGTCGGAGCGGTCGCCGTAATTCTTCTTGAAGCTGCCGGTGACCAGCAGACCTTTCTGGTCAAGCGGCAGCCGCGTGCGCAAGTTGACAGTTCCGGCGATCCCTCCCTCGATCATCTCCGCAGTCTGGTTTTTATAAGCGTCTACGCCGGCCAGCAATTCAGGCGAGACATCGTTGAAGTTCAGTCCGCGCGCAGAATCGGCCGAGAAACTATCACGCCCGTTCAGTTCGGTCCTGACCTGGGGCAGACCACGGATCAGAACGGCGGTTGGCTCACCCGACGGGTGCGTGCTGTCATCGGCCGACTGAAGACGGCTGACCGTGATCCCCGGTACACGCTGCAACGCTTCCGAAGCGGACTTGTCAGGAAACGCGCCGATATCGGTAGCGGTAATCGAGTCTACGAAGGTACTCGCGTTCTTCTTGATGCTCTGCGACGTCGCCAGTGCCTGGCGCACACCGGTCACGATAATGTCCTGGGACGTGTCCTCGGTGCGCGCAGCGCCGGCGGCAGGCGACTGGCTGGAGGATTGCTGTGTCTGCGTAGGCGATGTAGCGGACGACGTCTGATCAGCCTCAGCCTGTGCTGCAACATCGGCAGACGAGGACGCTCTTGTATCGCTGGTCTGCGCGTTGGCGGTGCCGGCCATCGTCACAGCCGCAAGCACCGCGATCGATGCTCCTGCATTGAGCCCGACGGCCCGGCTTTTCGGAATCGCCATACCCTCTCCCTGTCTACAACGTCCTGAACGCTGACACTAAGACCGGTACCTCTTGCACCTCGCCTTTGATTTGCACGTATTTGCGCACCTGCCGAAAAAGCGCAAGCCATTTTTGGCCCCCAACCACAATGCGCCGGGAGCTTTCACCCGCCCAACTTGCGATTTAATTCATGCAAACCTTTGCATTATCGGCCTTTCGGCTCTACCGGAATCGGTAGCCATATAAGCGTAACGAGCGCCGCTAATATCAGGCTCCCCGCCGCTACGACCAACATCCCCATTGTATGTCCGTTAAAGATGCGATCGAGAACTAGGCCAAGTGATGCTGCCGCAACCAGTTGTGGTAAGACCAAGAAGATATTGTGAATACCCATATACACACCCACCTTGCTCGGCGGGGCAACATTGGCAATGATGGTGTAGGGTGTAGACAGGATTGATGCCCAAGCGCAGCCGACACCGACCGCCGGTATCAAAAGCATTCTTGCATCGTCGACCATTCCGATTGCGATGACGCCCATTGCACCCAACGAAAGGCAGAGTGCGTGGACGTATCGCAATCCAAGTAGGCGGACCAGCGTCGGCAGGACTATTGCGACCGCGATTGCGACAGCATCATAGGCTGCAAAGAGGATGCCGACCCAATTGGCCGCAGCCTCATAGTTTGATGATGCCGGCGATGACGCCGCAAAGTGGTGGTTTGCAATCGCAGGGACCGCGTAAACCCACATTGTGAACAGTGCGAACCAAGTGAAGAACTGTACCACGGCGAGCCGCTGCATGATCCGCGGCATCATGAGGATGTCGTCGACAATGCCGAGCAGGCCGGTCGCCTTCCGACCGCGCGCGCGCGCAGCGATCGCCATCTGACGGGCCGCACCGTAGGCGACGCTCAGGACGGCGATCAGGTAGACTTCGCGGCGCAAATGGGCCGGAGCAGCGGTGCCAGCTAGCGCGATGCCGGCCAGCATCCACGCAGCCGATGAGAAGGGCTTAGCCACCCTTGACGTCAGATCATTTTGCTCGTCTGCTCTTTCTGCCGGGGAACGCAACGGCGTCTCGCTAACAGTGGTCATTGTCCAGCCAACGCTTAGTAAAAGGGTTGCAGCCCCGATGATGTAGGTCACCTGTATGACGCGTGAGACGCCAGTGCCTTCGCTGCCGAGACCGGCCCAGTGAGTTAGCATCCAAGGTAAGGCGGATGCGAAGACAGCGCCCATGCCGATGAAGACCACCTGCACAGAAAATCCCTTCGTCCGTTGCCCGGGCGGAACAAGGTCGGCCATCAACGCGCGCAGCGGCTGCATCGCGACGTTGACCGCCGCAGTCAGAATCCATAGCGCCGCTACCGCCATCCAGAGCGACGTCGCGCTGACCATGATGACCAATGCCGCCGCACTCGATGCCGCGCCAAAGACCAGATAAGGCCGTCGTCTTCCCCATTTACCGCGCGTATGGTCGCTCAGATGCCCAATCAGGGGCTGGACAAGCAGCCCGGTAATCGGCGCGGCGATCCACAGGATCGGCAGGTCGGTGACGCTCGCCCCCAATCGCTGGAAGATGCGCGTTGTATGCGCGTTCTGCAGTCCCCAAACGATCTGTACGCCGAGTAGTCCAAAGCTGATATCGATCAATTGGCGGGTCGCCAGCTTGGGCTGCATGCTGGTCGGCGGATCGGCTTGCAAAGTCATCTCCCGCATGCGCTAAAGCGTTATATACAGTCACGGTCATTAGGCGAATAAGGCGTTGGGCGACACTGGTAACGGCAGGACGACCCTCGAAGACATTGCTCGATTGGCCGGCGTGTCGATATCAACAGTATCTCGCGCGTTAAATGACCAGAGCACGATCTCGATCCGGACCAAGCAACGTATCTGGGCGCTGGCCAGAGACCACGACTACCCGTTTAGGGCTTCGATGCCGAAAGCACCGATCGGCGCGGAGGGATCGATCGCCATCGTGACACCATATATGCGCGGGCAGCCATTGCCGCTCTCTCATCCTTTTTTCTTGGAGATGTTGGCCAGCATCGGCGAGGCAGCCAGGACCCATGACTGTGATTTCACGGTCAGCCACGTCTCTCCGTCGAGTTACGAGGATCTTGTCCTAGCCACCACGACCAGCAGAGCCAGTGGCGTGATCTTCTTGGGTCAAGGGGCGCTGCATCATGCGTTGAATGAACTAGCCGACACCAACGCACGCTTCGTCGTGTGGGGTGCGCATCTGCCCGGGCAGCGGTATCGCTCGGTCGGCACAGACAATCAGCTGGGCGGCAAGCGTGCGGCCCGGCACCTTGCCCGGCTCGGAAGACGCGCGATTGCTTTCGTTGGAGGCAACGATCCGGAGGGCGTACAACGCCGCCAGGGATATCGCGATGCGCTGGCTGCAAGTGGGCTGGAGGCGGACCCGCGACGTTGCGGCGTGGTCGAATTCGAGCTGGACTCTGCCGACATCGCCGTGACGCGCATGCTGGACAGCGGCGTGATCATTGACGGTATTGTCGCCGCCAGCGATTTGATCGCGCTGGGTGCAATCCGCGCATGCCGTCGGCGCGGTCTGTCAGTACCAGACGATGTCGCCGTGGTTGGTTACGACGATATGCTACTCGCGCGGCTGAGCACGCCGACGCTGACAACTATCAGGCAAAGCACGGCCGAAGCCGGGAGGCTGCTGGTCTCGTCCATTCTCGACCCCAGCTCACCGCGCCCGTCTGCTCACCTTCAGACAGAGCTGATTGTCAGAGAATCTTGCGGAGGGTAAGCGGTGCCGGTATGGCACATGACTCTCGTAAAAGACACACGGTCATTGCAAGCGGCTTATCGCGTTCCTCCGAAAGACCCTATCGCGTTCGTTGCAGCCATGGGGTTAGCGTGGGATGCGGATCATATTAATTCGGGAAGACTATGGTCATCTCCTCGTTGTTGATCTTACGGGACGATGCGTGCGTGAGCTCTGAGTCGGCGCTTCGTGTCCTGGATTAAATTGCCAATTTACAAGATTGGCGGGTATCGCCCACTTGTCCGACGAGCGAACAAACACGGTGCGCTTGCCGGCCTTGCCGATCTTGGTTTTAGGCGCGCAAAGGCTCACAGCAGTTAGTGTATCGCTTATCCCCCCGTTCGTGAGAAACCATGCGAGCCAGCTGTTTGAGGTTCAGATAGTCGCGCTTTTCAGCGATTTGATCTCACAACCGACGGAATTCAAGCGTTCGGTCAACGATCCTTTATCGATTGAGGCGGAATGTCCAAGTGACACTTCGCGCTGGCAACGGTAGTCATCTCCCGTGCAGGCCGTCCGGCATCTCCTCGCGCAACGCCATTTCGCCGTGCTGCTCTGCGCGGCGACGCTGATGCTGAAGCTGCTGGTGCCCACGGGCTACATGATTGATAGCCATCATGGCCGCATGACCATCGCAATGTGCTCGGGCACTGGCCCGGCTACGATCGCGATGGAGATGCCGGGGATGCACGGTGGCATGACCGATCACGGCAAGTCGAAGGATCACGGCAAGGCGGAGATGCCCTGCGCCTTCTCTGGCCTGTCTGCTGCCATGACGGACGCGATCGATCCGATCCAGCTTACCGCTCTGATTGCCTTCGTCCTTGCACTGGGCCTGGTCGCCACCATCCTGCCGGCCCCGTCGCGACCGGCCTTCTTGCGCCCCCCGTTACGCGGACCACCAGCCTACCTTTGACCTGTTATCCAGCGCCCCTTGGCTGGGGCGTCCATGAACTTCGGCCAGCGTCATCGACGTCGGTCCGGTCAAAGGTAGTTCCATGTTGCGATCATATTTGCTGACAGGAGGCGCAGCGTTGTGCCTCATGCTGGCCGCCTCAGCTTCTGCACAAAAGGCCCCACCCTCCGACCCAGGCAAGCAACGACGGACACCAAGTTGGACGGGTGCTGATATCGTCGTGACCGGCCAGCGACAGACTTACGCCGAGCCCGACAACAGCACGGCGACGAAAACCAACACGCCGCTCATCAACGTGCCGCAGTCGGTACAGGTCATCACCAAGACGCTGATCGAGGAACAGGACCGGCGCACGCTGGCCGACGCGCTGGTCAACGTCTCGGGAATAACCCCCGTTCGATCAGAGGAGGTGCTGTTCACCTCGCCGATCATCCGCGGCTTCCCTTCCGAAATCTATCACGACGGGCTGCCCTTCTACGGTGCCACGCAGGCCGCCAACGACCCGACCAGCCTTGTCGGTGTCGAGCGGATCGACGTCGTGAAGGGGCCGGTTTCGACGCTTTACGCGGGCGGGGTGGGCACGCCGCTCGGCGGACTCATCAACATCGAGACGGTGCGTCCCTCTGACACGCTCGGTGGCTATGTCGCCTTTAGGGCCGGCAGCTTCGGCACGGTCAATCCTTATGCCGACGTCAACGTGCCGCTGGCACCCGGCATCGCTGCACGGATCACAGGCGAATACCAACGCAATGCTAGCTGGATCGACCGCGTTCGCGGCAACCGCTGGTCGATCCAGCCAAGTGTGTCGTTCCAGCTTGGGCCACGCACCGACCTGTTCGTCCAGGGGCAGATCAACCGGCGCAGCCAGCTCGAATATTCGGGCATCCCGGCCGCTCAGGCACTCAGCCGTCAGATCGACCGGAACGTCTTCCCCGGCGCGCCCAACGGGCAGCCGAACACGGTCATCAACAACAAGCTGGCGACCGCCATCCTGCGCCACGGTTTCAGCGATGCAGTGAAGTTGACGGTGAGCGGGCGCTATTACCATAGCAACAGCCGCGACGTCGGCAGTTTCGTGTTCGGTGACGTGTTCCCACCCGACCCGGCGACGCCCACCACCTACCCCATCTTTGCGATCTTCCTGACGGGCAGGACCAGGGAGGCGACGGTCGATGCCAATCTACAAACCAGCCATGATGCGTTGGGCGGGCGGCACGAGCTGCTGGCTAGCGTCAATTACGATCATACCCGCTTCTTCTCAGGACTTGGTTTCGACTTCGTGCCGCTCGGCAATCTCGACCTCGCCAACCCCAGCTATGATCTGGCCTACGGCACGCCACCCGCGATTCCGACCACGCCGACACTTGGGGGGACGCAGACCGATCGCTATGAGACGGTGGCAGGGTATGTGCAGGATCAGGCGACCTATGGGCCGCTTCATCTGACCGGATCGCTGCGCTTCACCCGTTTGCATTTCCGCGAGCTTGAGCAGGGCGTCGATCAGGTGTTCAACCGCGTGTCGCCTCGGATCGGCGCGACGCTGGACATCGTGCCCGGCGTGGCAGTCTATGCGGCGTATGCGACCGCCTTCAGGGGCGCGTTCGGCGTCGTCAGCGCCACCCCGCCAAAGCCGGAGACGTCGCGCAACGTCGAGGGCGGCGTGAAGCTCGCGCTTCCCAAAGCGCACCTGTCGGGCACGATCGCCGTGTTCGATCAGAACCGCCGCAACGTCGCCGCACCGGACCCGAACGATATCCACTTCTCGATCCAGGTGGGCGAGCAACGTGCGCGCGGTGCCGAGGTCGATCTGACCTGGGAGCCGACGCCCGCCTTCTCGCTGCTGGCAACCTACGCCCACACCAATGCAAAGGTTACGACAACGACGGTCGAGAGCGGTATTCCACTCGGCGATCGGCTGCCACTTGTACCGCGCAACAGCGGCCGCATCGCTGCCCGCTACCGCGTGTTGGATGGCCCGGCCAAGCGCCTGTCATTCGGGGCCGGTGTCACCGCGTTCAGCGCGCGCGAAGTCACATTGCCGAACAGCGTCTCGGTGCCTGGCTATGCCTCGATCGATGCTCAGGCCGCCTATGATTTCAGCCGGTTCACGGTCGCGGTGTCGGCGGTCAATCTCGGCGATCGTCGCGCCTTCGACACCTACCAATATCTCTCGTTTCCCGTCGTAATACCGACCCAACCGCGCTCCGCCTTCGTCACGCTCAAAGCCCGCATCTGAAAAGGATCATAGCCATGACCGATATCAATCGCCGTACCGCTGCCTTGATGGCACTGCTCTCACCGCTCGCTGCCGGCGCTGCGAGCGCACAGACGGCCAAGCCGCTCAAGCCCGCACCCATGCCACCCCCGATGGATCACACGACGGGAATGCCGAACGACGGCGTTCACTGGATGGGCGACGAGACGATCGCCATGCTGATGTACCCCGGCATGACGGTGATGGACCTGATCGGACCGCAGTCGATGTTCGGCGCGATGATGGGTGCCAAGGTCATGCTGGTTGCCAAGACGCTGGAGCCTGTCACCAGCGATGCCGGGGTGACGATCACGCCGCACGCGACGTTCGAGACCTGTCCGCGCGACCTGACGGTGATCTTCGCCCCGGGCGGGACCGATGGGACGATCGCGGCGGCAAGAGACCCCGCGACGCTCGCGTTCATGCGTGATCGTGGCACCCGCGCGAAATACGTCACCAGCGTCTGTTCCGGCTCCCTGATCCTCGGCGCGGCAGGGCTGCTCAAGGGCTACAAGGCGACCTCGCATTGGTCGTGCCGCGACGCGCTCGCCGGCTTCGGTGCGATTCCAACCGACGCGCGCGTGGTACGCGACCGCAACCGCGTGACCGGCGCGGGGGTCACCTCGGGACTCGATTTCGGTTTGACGATGGTCGCAGAGATGCGGGATCGCACCTATGCCGAATGCACCCAGCTGATGAGCGAATACGACCCCCATCCACCGTTCAACGCCGGCTCGCTCAAGACCGCGCCGCCCGAGGCGGTCAAGCCGATGATAGAGCTGATCGCTGGCTTCCGAAAGCAGGCCGAAGCCTTGGCGGGAGTAACGGCAAGCTGATCCTTCACATAAACGTCACAACCGAATCAGCCTTTCGAAAAGGCGGTGCGGCTGGCGGCTGAAGACACGATGGGTCTCGACGGCGATTGTGCAGCGGTGAAGGCGTGCGCGCGTTAGCCGGCGCACCGGCCCGGACAAGCAAATGCTGGACCGGCATGACTGACCGCAGCTACGGACATTGCGCACAAGCCACGCGCTTGCCTCCCGAGCAGCGCCGTCTGACGGCTGAGGCTCGAGGCGGCGCGGTCCAGGCTTTCAAGGTCTTCGCTACCTACAAAGCGGACCGTGTGGCCCTGCGGCATTTGTCCGAAAGTAACGAGGCGGCGCAGTTTCGTCCGCCTGATAGCGGGTTACGCCAAATGCATGCTGCCAGCATTCCAGCGGCCGGAATCGCGGTGTCTGAACGGGCGAGCGTATGCTTGGCGGGAAAGGAGGGATCATTGGCTATCTGGCGCGTGTCGGATTGGACAGACGGGTGCGAAGGCGGCGGCAGGCCGCGGCTCGCTACGATCGATACAGCAGACGCTGATTCCCGACTAAAAGGATACGAACAATGACGAACAACGATCAGCTTGTCTCCGCAAGACTGCCAAGCGGGCGGGCGCTGCCTTGGGTACCGCGGTGATCGGCGGGCCACCGCAGAGGATTCCTTCGCGGCCACTTCCGTCCAGAATTCGCCGGATCGTGGGCAAGTCAGCCCTCCTGTCGTCTTCGGCGAACGGACGCGGCCGGGGATGCACCCGGGTCGCCTGTCGATCGGCTGCCTCGTGTTTCCCGGTCTCGACCAAATCGACTTTACCGGCCCATTTGAGGTGTTCGGACGCATTCCTAACACCGAGATCGAGGTGATCGCCAAGACACTGCAGCCCGTCCGCGACATCGCGGGCCTGATCATCACTCCTACTATGACCATCGCCGACGCGCCGCGGTTCGACGTGCTGGCTGTCGCCGGCGGGCTGGGACAGCAGACATTGATGGACGACCCCGAAATCATGGCGCTCATCAGGGAACATGCTGATGCGGGAAAGGTCATCTTTTCCGTCTGCACGGGAGCGCTTCTGTGCGGCGCGGCGGGTCTGCTGCGCGGCCGACAGGCGACGACGCACTGGGCCGCGCTCGGTCTGCTGAAGTCGTACGGCGCGACGCCGGTAAACGCGCGCGTGGTGGTCGATGGCAACCTCATCACCGCAGCCGGCGTGACCGCAGGGATGGACGGGGCGCTGCTGCTCGCGTCGCTGCTGCGTGGGATCAAGGTCGCCGAAGCGGCGCAGCTGAACATCCAATACGCTCCCAACCCGGTCTTTCACAGCGGCACGCCCGGGGAGGCGACCCCTGACGCAATCAAAGCCTTCTACGCCACTTACGGCAAGAACAAGCTGTCCCGCGAGGCGGAGGCCGCTCGCTTCGCAGAGATGTTCCCCCAAAGCACCCGTTAATCAACACCGCTTTTGGTGTGAACTTTGTGAGCTTCCGGACGCGGAACACTCCGTCGATTCGGGCCAATGCAGCCGCAATTCCCGTTCGCATCGCATCCCTACCGCCGGTATGAAGCCGGGCATGGCCGCGCCGCTCCATGACCTGCTGATCGTCGGTGGCGGGATCAATGGATGTGCGATCGCGCGTGAGGCGGCGGTGGCTGGCCTTCGCGTCCTGTTGGTCGAGCGCGACGATCTGGCGGCGCATACCTCGTCGGCCTCGACCAAGCTGATTCACGGCGGCCTGCGCTACCTGGAATATCGCGACTTCGCGCTGGTGGCGGAGGCACTCGGGGAACGCGAGCGGCTGGTGAAGGCGGCACCGCATCTTATTCACCCAATGCGGTTCGTCCTGCCACACGAGCATTCGGTCAGGCCGTGGTGGATGGTGCGGCTGGGGCTGTACCTCTACGACTGGCTGGGCGGGCGCAGCACGCTGCGGAGATCACGCGGCCTCAGGCGCGACGACGCGGCGTTCCGGATGCCGCTGAAGGGCGGCGGTCGCGGATTCGTCTATTCAGACGCCTATGCCGACGATTCGCGGCTTACGGTCCTGAATGCGATGGATGCGGCTACGATAGGCGCCGAAATCCGCACGCGGACCGCACTGACGAGGGCGTGGCGCGATGGCGAGCAATGGGTCGCCTCGCTGTCCGACGGCAGCACGGTCGCGGCGCGCGTGCTGGTCAACGCGGCGGGGCCGTGGGTGGCGGAACTGCTCGGCCGGCTGGGCGTCAACGCCGCATCCGGTGTCCGCCTGATCAAGGGCAGCCACATCGTCGTGCCCCGCGTCTACGACGGCGATCACGCTTATATACTGCAGCAGCCCGATCGCCGCATCGTGTTCGCCATTCCCTATCAACGCGACTTCACCGAGATCGGGACGACCGACGTGCCGGTCGATCGGCCCGAGGATGCGCGCATCTCACCCGACGAGATTAGCTATCTGTGTGACGCGGTTAACAGGCACTTCGTCCGGCAGATCACCGCCGACGACGTGTGCTCGACATGGTCCGGCGTCAGGCCGCTTTATGACGACGGGGAGAGCGAGGCGCGAGCGGTGACGCGCGACTATGTGCTGGAACTCGACGAGGACGGTCCTCCCCTGCTGTCGGTCTTCGGTGGCAAGATCACGACCGCGCGCCATCTGGCCGAAGAGGCGCTGGGCAAGCTGGCGCCCGCGCTCGGCATCGATGCCGAACCCCGGACGCGCACGCGCGTCTTTCCGGGCGGCGCGATCGGCGGCTTCGATGCGTATCTGGCGACGGTCCGCGCGCGCTGGCCGTTCCTGGGCAATACGCGCAGCGACCGTCTAGCGCGCGCATATGGCAGCATGCTGGCCGAGATGCTCGACGGGATTGGGGATGAGGCGGGCATGGGCGCCGATCTCGGCGGCGGGCTGACCGAGGTCGAGGCACGCTGGATGCAGACCCGCGAATGGGCGGAGACGGCCGATGATGCGCTGGATCGACGCAGCAAGATCGGGCTGACGCTATCGAGCGACGAGCGCGAACGCGTGGCCCGTTGGTTCAAGGATCACGCGGCCAACTGACTTACGCTGCAGGTCTGGGCACGATCTCGATCACGCGGTCGCCCGCCTGCAGTGACCGCGCGCCGTCTTCCCAGAAGCCAATCTGCGCATCGCCGCGCTGGATACGGACGATCCGGGTGCGTGTGTCCGCGTCGCAGTCATGTCCGACCTCTGCATTAGTGATGACGCGCTCACGCAGTTCAACTTGGCCGTGACGCGTGACCAGATCGGACACGTAATCGGCAAGCTTTGGCCCTTGCGTCGATCCGGCTAGCAGACGCCCGCTCAGGCTAACCAGGTTGATGATGACATCGGCCCCGGCCTCACGCGCGATCGCCTCATTCTCGCTGGCGCGGATGCCGATGCTGACCAGCAGGCCGGGCGCGAGGCGCCGCGCCGAGAGTGCGACCAGGATCGCTGTATCATCGCGGCCAGTCGTTACGATCATCGCTCCCGCCCGCTCGATCCCGGCCGCTTTCAGCACCGCATTGTGGGTGGCATCGCCCTCGACCGTAGCGACCCCCTGTTGCTCCGCACGGCGCAGATTGTCGGGGGCCGGATCGATAACGACTATCGACTCCGGCGCGGCACCACGTCCCAGCAGCTCTGCGACCGAGGCGGAGCCGGTCGTGCCGAAACCGCAAACGATGGTGTGACCCGACAGCCGCTTCTGAATGATTCCCATGCGCCACCTTTCCCACCCCTGCCGCAGCAGGAAACTATAGGCCGAACCAAGGAAGATCAGCCAGACGAATATCCGGATCGGCGTCACCACGAACGTGTCGAACATCCGCGCGCGCGGCGTCACGGGCACGATGTCGCCGTACCCGACCGTCGTGACAGTGATCGCCGTGAAATATACCACGTCCGTAAACGAGGTCTGGCCATCGGTATTGTCACGCAGCCCCGTCCGGTCGATCCAGTGACCGCCTAGCGCGATCCCCATCAGCACCGCGACCGCCAGCACCCGCAGCAGCGCCGCCCGCCGCGCCGACAGTCGCCCCGGCCGATAGAAGCGCGGCGTTCCGGTCACGGCGTCGTTAATAGGCACGTCCGATCAGAATACGCTCGACGGCCATTTGCTCGGGGAAGAAGATGCATGCGCCGTGGTCGTCGTGATGCTGAGCGGTCGGCGCGTTGCGAATGGTGAGTTTCAGCGCTTTCAACCGCTCGATCACAGCGTCCAGCGCCCCCCCCGTCGGTTTCGACCAGCGGACGTCCACCCAGCCCGGATTCTTGTTGCTGTCGGCGAAATGCGTCTCGACGCCGGACCAGTCGTCGACCGGCACGATATTGGCGCGCAGTCGCTCGGTGGAGCGGGTGTGCAATGTCTGCTGAATGTCGGTAAGCATCGCCGCAACCTCGCCCACGAACGCATCCTTCGCCACCGTGACGCTGCGCAGCTTTCCATCATCCTGATACAGGTCATCGCGCCGGATCACCGATACCTGACCGCCGGCCATGTCGCGCGCGCCGATCTCGATCACGATAGGCGCGCCCTTCTTGACCCATGCCCAGCGTTTGGTCGCCGCCTTGACCGGCTTCAGGTCCAGCAGCGCGCGGACCGGCTCGCCCAGCGCCGATTGCGCCGCCAGCGCGGCCTGCATCTCGCGGGCATAGGCGGTGATCGCCGCGTCGTCTGGTCCGTCGCGCAGCATGGGGACGATCACTACCTGCCACGGGGCGATGCGCGGGGGGACGCACAGGCCGTCATCGTCGCCGTGGACCATGATCACCCCGCCGATCATGCGCGTCGACACGCCCCAGCTGGTCGTCTGTGCCAGCTCCAGCTGGCCCTCGGCATTCTGGAAACGGATGTTCTGCGCATCGGAGAAATTGGTTCCCAGGAAATGCGAGGTCCCCGCCTGCAACGCCTTGCCGTCCTGCATCATCGCCTCGATGCTGTAGGTCGCGACGGCGCCGGGAAAGCGCTCATTCTCAGGCTTCTCGCCGGGGATGACGTGGATCGCGCAGGCGTCTTCGGCAAAGGCGCGGTACATTTCCAGCATCGCCCGCGTCTCCTGCTCCGCCTCGTCAACTGTGGCGTGGGCGGTGTGGCCTTCCTGCCAGAGGAACTCGGACGTGCGCAAAAACATGCGCGTGCGCATCTCCCAGCGCACGACATTGGCCCATTGGTTGATCAGCACGGGCAAGTCGCGCCACGACTGGACCCAACGCGCAAAGGCGGTGCCGATCACGGTTTCCGACGTCGGCCGCACGACCAGCGGTTCCTCCAGCTTCGCCTCGGGATCGGGGACGAGGCGGCCATAGGCGTCGGCTTTCAGCCGATGATGGGTGACGACCGCCATCTCCTTGGCGAAACCCTCGACATGCTCGGCCTCCTTTTCAAAATAGGATAGCGGGATGAAGATCGGGAAATAGCAATTCTCATGGCCCGACGCCTTGATCCGGTCGTCGAGCAGACGCTGCATTCGCTCCCAGATGCCGTAACCCCACGGGCGGATGACCATGCAGCCGCGCACGCCCGATTCCTCCGCCAGATCGGCCTCGGCGATGACGGCCTGGTACCAGGCGGCGAAATCTTGTTCACGAGTGACGGACAGAGCATGTTTCATGTGACGGCGCATATCGCTAACGCGGGGCCTCGTCACCCCAAGTGAAGGAGGGCGTCATCGAAGGCGACCGCGTCGGTTTTGCCATCGGTCTGCGCCTGCTGTCGGCGGGCGTCTTTGCGTGCATGAACGCGACGATGAAGCTGGCCGAGGCGCAGGGTGCCGGCATCGGCGAAATCATGTTCTTTCGCCAAAGCGTGGCGGCGGTGTTCATCGCAGGGGTGATCGCGGCGGGGCCGGGGTTGCGCTCGGCACACACGCAGCGGCTTTCATTGCATGTGACGCGTACCGCCATCGGACTGGTGGCAATGGTGCTCAGTTTCTCGGCGGTGCTCGCGCTGCCCCTTGCGGAGGCGACGACGATCAATTTTACCGTGCCGATCTTCGCGACCATTTTGGGCGCCCTGATTTTGCACGAGCCGACCGGCTGGCGACGCTGGAGCGCGGTCGTCATCGGTTTTGCCGGCGTACTGATCGTGGCCCAACCGACGGGGGGCAACCTGCCCTTGCGGGGTGCGCTTTGCGGCTTGGCGGGCGCGTTCGGAACCGCGACCATCTCGATCCTTCTCCGGCAGATGGGCAAGACCGAGGGGGCGCTGACGACGGTGCTATGGTTCTCGGTTCTGTCGGTGCCGCCGCTGGCGATCGTCTATGGCTTTGTCGCCGCGCACCATAGCTGGCTGGCATGGGTGCTGCTGGTAGCGGTGGGCCTGTTCGGCGGCACCGCCCAGGTGGCGATGACCGCCTCGCTGCGGCTGGCGCCGGTCTCCGTCGTGGTGCCGATGGACTACAGCGCGCTGTTATGGGCCGGGCTGCTCGGTTTTATTTTCTTCGGCAATGTGCCCGCCGAGGCCACATGGATCGGGGCGCCGCTGATCATCGGCAGCGGCCTCATGATTGTGTGGCGTGAGCATGTCCGCCGTCAGCGGGCAACGCGTCAGGCGGTCGGCTGACGCCCAGTCCAGTACTTGCCGTAAAGCGCGCGTTCGTCCACGTTTGGCCACATGCGTTTCTTGTTCGCCGCCACCCTGATCCCGATACTTGCTGCCGCCGCGCCGTCTCCCGATGCGACATTCCGCAGTATCTGGAGTGATGAATGGGCCTGGCGCGTCGGTCAGGACGTTACCGACGAGGGTGACGACAGGATCCTCGCGCATCTGCCCCAGGTTTCGCCAGCCGCCCATGCCGCACGCACGGCGCGGTGGCAGTCGGTCAGACGCGCACTGGATCAGGTCGACGCAGCGCAACTCTCACCGAATCAGCGGGTAAATTACCAGGTCTATCGCGCGCAGATCGCGGCGTTCCTCGACGATGAGCGGTTCCATGAATGGGAGAAGCCGGTCAACGGCGACAGCGCTTTCTGGTCCGACCTGCAATATGTCGCGCGCGGTGACTTCCCGAACGGTGAAGCTGATTACCGGGCGTACCTATCGCAGCTTGGCGATCAGCCGCGCTATATCAACCAGCAGATTAATGACATGAAACTGGGGCTGGCGCGCGGTTTTACGCCGCCGGCGATCGTGATGACGGGCCGCGACAAACCGGTCGCGACCATCGCCGAAGCCACCGATCCGACCAGAACGATTTATTACGAGCCCTTCACCAAATTGCCCGCCAGCCTTTCTGCCCAAGCCCGGGCTTCGTTGCAGGCCGAGGCAAGGCAGGTGATCGCGACCAAGGTCATCCCGGCGCACCGCATCTTACTCGCATTCCTGAGGACGACGTATTTTCCGGGACTAAAAAAAGATCTGGCGGCGACAAGCTATCCGGACGGCCGCGCCTATTACCGCTCGCGGATCCGCGCATACACGACGCTCGACATGGACCCGGAGGCGATCCATGCGCTGGGCTTGGCCGAAGTAGCCAAAATCCGCGCGGAGATGGAAGCGATCCGTCGGCAGGTTGGGTTCAAGGGCGGTCTTCCGGCTTTCCTGCATTTCCTCAGGACCGATCCGCGATTCTATGCGCGCACGCCCGATGCACTGTTGAAGGAAGCCGCGTGGGAAGCGAAGCGGTTCGACGGGATGGCCTCGACCTGGTTCGGGCGCCTGCCGCGCAAGCGGTTCGCGATCAAACCCGTCCCCGACGACATCGCACCCTATTATACCGCGGGGCGCGGAGGGCCGGGCGTGTACCTAGTCAACACATATGACCTGCCATCGCGTCCACTATTCCAGTTACCGGCACTGACACTGCACGAATCAGCGCCTGGACATGCGTTTCAGATACCGCTCGCGGCAGAGAACAAAGATCTGCCGCCGTTTCGCCGCAACAGCTATATCTCAGCCTATGGCGAGGGATGGGCGCTGTATTGCGAGCGTCTGGGCGACGAGATGGGCTTTTATCGTACGCCTTATGAACGCTTCGGGATGCTGAGCTATCAGATGTGGCGCGCGGCGCGGCTGGTGGTCGATACCGGCATCCACGCTAAAGGCTGGACGCGTGCACGGGCGCAGGCGTTCCTTCACGACAATACCGCGCTGAGCAACCATGAGATCGAAACCGAAGTCGACCGCTATATCGGCTGGCCGGGGCAGGCGCTCAGCTATTATCTAGGCGAACTGGCGATCGAACGCGGGCGGGCGAAGGCGGAAAAGGCGCTCGGCCCCGGCTTCGATATCCGCCAATTCCATGACACGGTGCTGTCACTTGGCTCGGTACCGCTCCCGGTGCTGGAGGCTCGCGTCGATGATTTTATCGCTGACGGTGGGAAGGGGCCGTATGAAGTCGAACAATAGCTGTATTGCCGGTGTATCGGCCGTTTGCGGTTACTCCGCCGCTTCGGCGATCGGCTCGGGCTGCTTCCACACCAGTACGGGCTTTCTCGCCGCCTGCGTCTCGTCGAGACGGGCGCGGGGGGCGAAATGGGGGGCGGTCTTGAGTAACGGGTCGCCTGCTTTCGCGCGGTCGGCCACCGAGCGCAGCGCGCCGATGAACTGGTCCAGCGCCGCCTTCGATTCGGTTTCGGTCGGCTCGACCAGCATCGCGCCGTGGACGACGAGCGGGAAATAGACCGTCATTGGGTGAAAGCCTTCGTCGATCAGCCCCTTGGCGATATCGATCGTCGAAAAGCCGTCCGCCATACCGTCGTCGCTGAACAATGCCTCGTGCATGCACGGGCCACTGGCGGCGAACGGCGCATCGAGGATGTCTTCCAGGCTGCGCAACACGTAATTGGCGTTGAGTACCGCGTCCTCCGCGACCTGCCTGAGGCCATCGGCGCCGTGGCTCAGGATATAGGTCAGTGCGCGGGTGAACATCCCCATCTGGCCGTGGAAGGCGGTCATCCGGCCGAAGCTGGAGGCGTGATGCTCATCTGCATTTTCCTCCTCGACAAGGACGAAGGCGTCGCCCTGCTTCTCGACGAAGGGCAGCGGGGCAAAGGGAGTCAGTGCCGCGCTGAATACCACCGGTCCTGACCCCGGGCCACCGCCGCCATGCGGCGTCGAAAAGGTCTTGTGCAGATTGATGTGCATCGCATCGATGCCGAGATCGCCGGGGCGGACACGGCCGACAATCGCGTTGAAATTCGCGCCGTCGCAGTAGACGTAACCGCCTGCTGTATGGACGGCATCGCTGATCGCCTTCAGGTCACGCTCGAACAGCCCGCAGGTATTGGGATTGGTGATCATCACCGCGGCGATATCGGGTCCGAGTCGCGCGGTCAGTGCATCCAGATCGACGCGCCCCTCGGGCGTCGCGGGAATATCCTCGACCGCAAAACCGGCAAAAGCAGCAGTCGCGGGGTTGGTGCCGTGCGCCGATTCAGGGACCAGCACGACGCGGCGATCCTCGCCACGCGCCTCCAGCGCCGCCTTGATCGCCAGGATGCCGCAGAGTTCGCCGTGCGCGCCGGCCTTGGGGCTCATCGCAACCGACGTCATGCCCGTCAGCGTGACCAGCCAATGGGCCAATTCGTGAATGACGCCGAGCGCGCCCTGCACCGTATCAACCGGTTGCAACGGATGGACGTCGGCAAACCCCGGCAGACGTGCCATCCGCTCGTTCAACCGCGGATTGTGCTTCATCGTGCACGAGCCGAGCGGAAACAGGCCGAGATCGATCGCGTAATTCTGCCGGCTGAGGCGCGTATAATGTCGCACTGTCTCCGGCTCCGACAGCCCGGGCAGGCCAATGGGTACGCTGCGTGCGAGCGGTCCCAGCCGGCTTTCGCCTGGCGAACTGTCGGTGAAGTCGACACCGGTGGTGGTCGTATCGCCGATCTCGAAGATCAGCGGTTCTTCGAGCATCAGTGCCTTGTTGCCCGTGCTGGTGGGCGCGGCCTTGCCGCCTGCCCCGGGGCGCTCCGGGCGCCAGCCGCTTGCGTTGATGCTCATACCAGTATCTCCTCGAGCGCCGTCGCCAGCGCCTCGACATCCGCGTCCGTCGTCGTCTCGGTCACCGCGACGACCAGGCCGTTCGCGAGATCGGCGTTGCCGGGATACAACCGCCCCAGCGATACGCCCGCCAGCACGCCCCGATCCGCCAGCGTCCGGACGACCGGCCGCGCCTCGACCGGCAGCTTGAGCGTGAATTCGTTGAAAAAGCTGTCATTGACCAGCTCGATGCCCGGCACGCTAACAAGCCGATCAGCGGCGGCGACCGCACCGGCATGGTTGAGCAGGGCTAACTGACGCAGCCCCGCCTCGCCCAGCAGCGTCATGTGGATCGAAAACGCCAGCGCGCACAGGCCGCTGTTGGTGCAGATGTTGCTGGTCGCTTTCTCCCGCCGGATATGCTGCTCGCGGGTCGACAGCGTAAGCACGAAGCCGCGCCTCCCCTCGGCATCGACCGTCTCACCGCACAGCCGCCCCGGCATCTGGCGGACATAGCGGTCCTTGCACCCGAACAGCCCGACATACGGCCCACCGAATTGCAGCCCGACGCCCAGCGATTGCCCCTCCCCCACGACGATGTCCGCGTCCATCTCACCCGGGGAGCGGATCGCGCCCAGCGCGACGGGTTCGGTCACCACCGCGATCAACAGCGCCTTCTTCGCGTGGCATGCCGCCGCAAGCTCGGACAGGTCGGCAATTCGCCCGAGAATATCGGGATATTGCACGACGACGCACGAAGTATCGTCATCAATCTTGTCGAGCAGGCGCGCATCGATATCGGTCTCCGCCACCAGCCACGGTTCGCTGGTATCGAGCATATCACCGGTATAGCGCGCCATCGTCTTCGCGACCGAGACATAGTGGGGATGCAGACCCGCCGACAGCACGGCCTTGCCGCGTTTCGTGATCCGCCTGGCCATGACGATCGCTTCCCAGCAGGCGGTCGAGCCGTCATACATGCTGGCATTGGCGACATCGGTGCCGAGCAGGCGCGCGACCTGCGTCTGGAACTCGAACAGCATCTGCAACGTGCCCTGCGCGATCTCCGGCTGATAGGGCGTGTAAGCGGTCAGGAACTCGCCGCGCTGAATCAAATGATCGACGCTGGCCGGCACATGATGCCGATACGCGCCGCAGCCGAGGAAGAACGGTACTTCGCCGGCGACCATGTTCTGCCGCGCCAGCGTCGTCATGTGCCGCTCGACCGCCATTTCCGACGCGTGATGCGGCAGGCCCTCGATCGGCCCCGGCAGCCGCGCCGCCTCCGGCACGTCGACGAACAGCGCGTCGATCGACTCGGCGCCGATGACCGAAAGCATCGCGTCGCGGTCAGGCTGGGTCAGCGGCAGATAGCGCATCAGATACCTTTCAGGTGGCCGTTACAGCTTGGCGACGAACGCCTCGTAGGCGGTTTCGTCCATCAGGTCGGCAAGTTCGGAAACGTCGGAAAGCGTGATTCGGAAGAACCACCCATCCTCTTCCGGATCGGTGTTCACCAGACTCGGATCGTCGGCAAGTTCGCCATTGTTCTCCAGCACGGTGCCCGACACCGGCGAATAGACGTCGGACGCCGCCTTCACCGATTCGACGACCGCGGCGTCATCGCCCTTGACCAGCGTCTTGCCTTCATCGGGCACGTCGACGAACACGATGTCGCCCAGCTGCCCCTGGGCATAATCGCTGATCCCGACGGTGCCGACATCGCCATCGACATCGATCCATTCATGGTCTTCGGTAAAATAACGGCTCATCTCACTTGCCTCCCTGACGGACATAGCGGTGGGGTATGAAGGGCATCGGGGTAACGGTCGCGCCGTGGACGCGCCCACGCTGAACGACGCTGATACGCGCCCCGGGCGCGGCCATCGCGGCGGGGACATAGGCCATGGCGATCGGCTTGCCGACCGACGGCGCAAAGCCGCCGCTGGTCACGCGCCCGACGGTGCTGTCCTCGTCATCGACGACGGCGGCGCCTTCACGCACCGGCTGGCGCCCGTCGATCAAAAGGCCGACGCGCCGTGCGACCGGCCCCGTGGCGTGTTCCGCCATGATCCGGTCGGCGCCGGCGAAATCGCGCGCCTCTCGCCTGCGCCTGGCGAGCGCAAAGCCCAGATCCGCCATGATCGGGGTCGTGTCCTCATCAAGATCGTGGCCATAGAGGGGTAAGCCGGCCTCCAGCCGCAACGAATCGCGCGCGCCCAGCCCTATCGGCTTGATCTCCGCCTGCGCAGTGAGCGCATCGGCCAGCGCCTCGACGCAGACAGCCGGGACTGAAATCTCGAAGCCGTCCTCCCCGGTATAGCCGGAGCGGCTGATCCACAGCGAACTGCCCTGCCAGTCGAACGCCCCCGCCGTCATGAAGACCAGCGCCTCGACACCGGGCACGACACGCGCCAGCGCATCGACCGCCTTTGGACCCTGCACCGCCAGCAATGCCTGTTCGTCCATCAGGTTCATCGTCACCTCGTCGGGGAGGTGATCGAGCAGATAGCCGATATCGTCATATTTCGTCGCGCCGTTAACGACCATGTACAACGCATCCCCGCGCCGCGTGACGATCAGATCGTCGAGGATCCCGCCGCCTGCATCCAGCAGCAGCGAGTATCGCATCCGTCCGTCACGCAAGCCCCGAATGTCACCTGGAAGCACGCATTCCAGCGCTGCATCCGCGCCCTCGCCGGAAAACACCAGCTGTCCCATATGGCTCACGTCGAACAGCCCAGCGGATTTACGCGTCCATAGATGCTCGGCCATGATCCCCTCATACTGAAGGGGCATTTCATAGCCCGCAAAGGCGACCATCCGGCCACCCCGGGCGCGGTGCCATGCATCGAGCGGCAGCAACCGGATCGCGGGCGCATCGTCGCCGCCATCGGGGTCACCGGCCAGTGCCTGTCCTCGCGCGGTTTCCGCGTCGGTCTGGCCGTGATTGACGATCTCGCTCATGCACCGTCTCTTGCCAAAAGGGTTGCCGTCTTGGGTTGCCCCGCCTCGACCAGAACCCCCTCTGTCACGGAACCTGAGAGCTTTGCCCGGGCGGTTCATCCCGGCTTACCCCTTCGGTGGCCCCCGGTTGCCCGGCGACGCTTTCCAGAGTGTCGATCAAGCCTGCGCGGTCCCGTTTGCCTGAGAGATTCCGGGGCGGTTGCTCCTTCGGCGGCTTCCTTTTGGGGAAGCGCTCTCCCGCGCAGGCCCATGACGGCTGCCCGTCATCGACGAACCGGGCTGTGACGACCGCTTGCGCGCTAGTCAATCGCTCAATCAGCGCGTGACATTATACTTCAACTGATCATCAGTGAGCTGAAAGCCGACCAGTGCCTCGAAACTGGCGCTCAGCACCGCTTGGCGGACTTCCGGACGGGTTAGCGGATCAATCGCCGCATCCTCGTCGCCTGCTTTACGCTTTTCAGTCAGCTTCTTGCGGACATCATCGGGAAGCGTCACGGCCGAACGGGCGATGCTGGTCGATGCGCTGCCCTGCGCAACGGTGCGCGACTGCCCGGCATCGAAGTGCAGCCTGACCTGCCCGACCCTTTTTGCGACCACCGATCCGCCACCGCGAACGATCGCGATGAAGTAGGGCAGGCTGACATCCCGAACCGCCCCGTTCTGCATTCGGCTGCCATGAACCTCGAATGTGACCGTCGTCGTGATCTGGTCACCCGCATCGGCACAGCTGCCGCGCACCTTGGTCATCACCGCATTCAGGTCGATCGCGCTGGCGTTGCGATCGGTCGGCGAAGTGAACAGTGTCACATCCCCGGTATATGCGGGAAGACCGACCACAGGACAGGCGGAGCGGACCGCGGTCACGCCGCCGCTCGCATCAAGTTCGCCCTTGCCCGCGCAACCGGCAAGGAAGATCGCAGTGGAGGCGATAATGGCTGGAGCAAATCTCACGGGCAAACGCACCTTCCGGGTAAACGACATAACTGGCCGTTGCGCGAAGCACGGCCATCCATTTTTCGCCATAGGAAGCGGGTTGGAGGCGTGCAAGCAATGGCGTACAAGCGGGTCCATGTCCAAACCGCCGCTTGCCCTGCTGATCGCTGCCCCGCGCGGCTTCTGCGCCGGCGTGGACCGCGCCATTCGCATCGTCGAACTCGCGATCGAGAAGCACGGACGCCCGGTCTATGTACGCCATGAGATCGTCCACAACCGCTTCGTCGTTGATTCGCTTAGCCGCCAGGGCGCGATCTTTGTCGAGGAGCTGGACGAGGTGCCCGACGGGGCACCCGTGGTCTTTTCCGCGCACGGGGTTCCAAAGGCTGTGCCTGCCGAGGCGCAAAATCGCGGGCTCGACTGGCTGGATGCGACCTGCCCGCTGGTGTCCAAGGTCCACCGTCAGGCGGAGCGGCTGGTCAGTGCAGGTCGTCATATCATCTTCATCGGCCATGCCGGACATCCCGAGGTGATCGGTACTTTCGGGCAGGTGCCGGCCGGCGCGATTTCGCTGGTCGAGACGACCGGGGATGCCGAGCGTCTTGCGCCCGACGATACGGATCGCTTGGCCTTCTTGACGCAGACTACCCTGTCGGTCGACGACACTGCCGCCGTGGTCGCAGTGCTCAAGCGGCGGTTCCCCTCTATCCAGGGGCCGCGCGGCGAGGACATCTGCTACGCCACGTCCAATCGGCAATCGGCGGTGAAGGCGATTGCGCATGATTGCGACGCGATGATCGTCATTGGCGCGCCCAATTCATCCAATTCCGTCCGACTGGTCGAAGTGGCCGAGCGGGAGGGTACGCGCGCCCAACTGTTGCAGCGCGCCGACGAGCTGGACTGGGCGTTTCTTGACGGCATTCGAACGCTTGGAATCACGGCAGGTGCATCGGCACCCGAATTGCTCGTCCGTGAACTGGTGGACCGGTTGAGCACGCGATTCGACGTCACCGAGCATGAGGTCGAGACGACGCGCGAGACGATCGCGTTCAAACTGCCGCGCGGGCTGGCCGGCGCAGACGCGGCCGCCGCCTAGCCTTGGCCGTCTATACGCAGGTTTCGGCCGAGGCGCTGACGGTTTTTCTCGAACGCTATGACCAGGGGCGCCTGGTGTCCGCAAAGGGAATCGCGGAAGGGGTCGAAAACAGCAATTATCTGGTCGATACCACAGACGGCCGCTTCATTCTCACGCTGTACGAGAAACGGGTGGCAGCGGATGATTTGCCCTTTTTCGTCGCACTGCTCGATCATCTGGCCGCACGCGGCCTGCCCGTTCCCCGCGCACTGCCTGACCGGGACGGACAGGTCATCCAGCAGCTGTGCGATCGCCCTGCCTGTTTGATCGAGTTCCTGCCCGGCATCTCGCTGACGCATCCTACCCCGGCGCAGGCCCAAGCAGCAGCCGGGGCAATGGGGCGGATGCACCGGGCGCTGGAGGACTTTGATTACGAGCGGCCGAACACGCTCGGGGTCAACGCATGGATGCCACTGTTACAGCGCTGCGGGGACGCGCTGAACGGGATCGCCGATGGGCTGTACGACCGGCTCGCGGATGCGGTCGATGGTGTCGTATCGCGCTGGCCGCGCGATCTGCCGCATCAGGTGATCCATGCCGATCTATTCGCCGACAATGTGCTGATGACGGACGATCGGGTCAGTGGCCTGATCGACTTTTATTTCGCCTGCACCGACCTGCGTCTTTACGACCTGGCCGTCATGCACAGCGCTTGGACGTTCAACGCTGAGGGGCAAAACCATGACGAGGCGGTCGGCCGGGCACTATTGAGCGGCTATGCCGATTCAGGCGTGCTAGAGCGCGACGAGCGCGCAGCGTTGCCGATCCTCGCCATGGGCGCGTGCATCCGCTTTGCACTGACGCGGTCATGGGATTGGCTCAACACCCCAGCGGACGCACTGGTAACGCGCAAGGATCCGCTGGCCTATGTGCGGCGACTGGAATTCTATCAGCAACGAGGCGATGTGCTGTTTCGATGACGAATGTTGAGATCGCGACCGACGGCGCGTGCAAGGGCAATCCGGGACCGGGCGGATGGGGCGCGCTGATCCGTCACGGCACGACCGAGAAGGAACTATCGGGCGGTGAGGCGGCGACCACCAACAACCGCATGGAACTGACCGCCGCCATTCGCGCGCTGGAGGCGCTGAAGCGCCCCTGTGCGGTGACGCTCTCGACAGACAGCCGTTACGTCATGGACGGCCTGACCAAGTGGATTCACGGCTGGCAACGCAATGGCTGGCGCACCGCCGACAAGAAGCCGGTGAAGAATGCCGAATTATGGCAGGCGCTGCTCGCGGCGGCCGCGCCGCACACGATCGACTGGCGGTGGGTGAAGGGCCATGCCGGCAACGCCGACAATGAACGGGTCGATCAACTGGCCAGTGATGCAGCGATTGCAGCCAGTACAGGCCGCCTTAGCTGATCCCGCGCTTTTCAAGCTTTCTGGCGAGCGTGCGGCGATGCATGCCCAGCCGCCGGGCCGTCTCCGACACGTTGAAATCGGTATCCGCCAGCGTCTGGTGGATGCGCTCCCATTCCAACGTCTTGATCGAGGTCGGCCGGTTGGTCAGCGGTGTATCGGGATTGCCTTCGATCGTGCCGAATGCCGCCTCGATCTCGTCGGTATTGGCCGGTTTGGCGAGATAGGAGGTCGCGCCCAGCTTCACCGCCTCGACCGCCGTCGCAATACTGGCATAGCCGGTCAGCACGACGATGACGGTTTCCGGTTGATGCGCGTGCAGCGTCCGCACACAGGCCAGCCCCGACGCCTGCCCCAGCTTGAGGTCGACTACCGCATAAGCTGGAGTCGCTTCGGCTAGTAATTCGTCCAGCTCAGCGGGCCCATGCGCGACGCGCACGTCATAGTCGCGCCGCTCGAACGAACGCTGCAAGGTTCGGGCAAAAGCAATGTCGTCCTCGACGATGAACAGCAGCGGATGATCCGTCATCGTGGCTTTTCTGTCAGTTCCAGCGCATCAATGGGGATATTCACGGTGACTAGCGCACCCCCTTCACGCCTGTTTTCTACCTCGATCCGCCCGCCTAGTTTACGGACGACGTTGTTGACCAGGAACAGCCCCAGCCCCGCGCCGGTCCGTGGCTTGGTCGAATTATAGGGCTGGCCCAGGTCACGCAGCACGTCCGGCGTGAACCCCGGCCCTTCATCAGCGACGGTCAGGACCAACATGTCCTGGTCGCGCGTCAGGTCGATCTGCATGCCCCCCGGCGATGCCTCCGCCGCATTGTCGAGGATGTTGAAAATGACCTGCTGCAATACCGTGTCGGACGCGATGGCCACGTCCGGTTCGACGCGGCGGCGATAGCGCGCCTGGACATAGCCACGCGCCTCGCGCCAGTCCGCCACGACCCGGTCGAAAAACTGGTGGACGCTGGTTGCCGCCGCCGCTTCGCCGCGCGCCTCCCCCGATGCCATCAGGATGCCGGTCACGATCGCCTTGCACCGCTGGACCTCGGCCTGCATTTCCTCGACTTCCTCGATCAGACCCGCAACCTGGCGGACCCGGGACATGCGGTGCCAGTCGCCAAGGATCACCGACAGCGAGGCAAGCGGCGTGCCCAGTTCATGCGCGGCGCCCGATGCCAGCAGGCCGATCCGCACCACATGATCCTCCTCGACCGCCTGTCGCCGCAACTCAGCCAGATGTCGATCGCGGGCGCTCAAATTGCCGTTGATGCGCCGGACGAACCACACGAGCAGGACCGCAACAAGCGCGAAGCACACCCACATCCCCTGGATATGCAGCGCGAACAGTGGCGTCGTGCCCGGCGCTTCGGCGATTGGGCGGTACACGGTCGTCAGGATCGCGAAGGCCGCGCTGGTCGCGGCCACCACGACCCAGGTCGACCAGCGATCGAGGAGGACGGATGCGAGCACGACTTGCAGCAGGAACAGCGACACGAAGGGATTGGTCGCACCGCCGCTCAGGTAAAGCTGCGCCGAAAGCGCCGCGACATCGAGCAACAGGGCGATGAACAGCGCGGCGTTGGTCACGCGCCATTTCGCGCGCAGCAGCAACAAGCTGACCCCGTTCAGCGCGACCAGCCCCGCCAGCACGCCCAGCATCGCGGTCAGCGGCAGACTGATGCGCAGCAGGTATTGCGTCAGGCCGATGGTGCCAAGCTGTCCCGCCACCGCCAGCCAGCGCAGATAGACCAGCTGCAGCATGTTGTCATACCCGGCCGCGTCGGCCGGCCGTGCTGCGATCACATCGGGATCAGCAGGGGTGCGGCCGAACGAGAGGGCATTGACGATCAGATGCTGTCTCCGGCCTCCGCGACCTGACGCCGCGTCTGGCGCACGAAGATGATATAGCCTCCCACGACCATGAGTGCGAGCACGTACCAGGTAATCGCATAGACCATGTGATTGTTGGGAAAACTAATGATGGTCAGACCACCCACGGGCCCATTCACGGGCCCATTCACGGGCGATGATGCGGCCTCGGCATCGATGAAATAAGGCGCGACATCATCAAGGCGTCGTTTGCGCGCAATCGCCGCTACATCGCGCGAGTGCCAGCGATCGGCGGCCGGATCATTGGACTGAAGGAATCCACCGCCCAGCTCGGTAATACGCAGCAGGCCCGTCACCGGAACCGGCCGCGCAGGCAGCACCCGATCGCTGTCGGCTTTGGGAACGAAGCCCCGGTTGACCAGCACCGTAAAGCCGCGCTGCGTCCTGAATGGCGTCATCACCCAGAAACCCGGACCACGGATGGTTGATGCCTGGGTCAGCGTGTCGCGCCCAGGCAGATAGGCACCGACGATGCGCACACGACGATACTCGTCATTCGGACGATCAACCTTCGCCCATAGAGCGGGGCCGGGTGCCGGTACTGGCGGCGCATGAATCCGCGCGTCGACACGAGTGATCAGCGCGCGCTTCCAGGCGAGCCGGTGAACCTGCCAGGTGCCGAGCCAGATGAGGCCGGCAAAGGCCAGCAGGGCGATGATGCCCCCAGTGACCAGCCGGGTCCGCACCCGACCGGTCGCGGCGCTCACTGGCCGGAGTCCATCACCATCTGCGTCGGCATCATGTTGGCGTTCATATGGTACATGACCCAGATCGAGCCGGACAGAGAGATGCCGATCACGACGATGGTGAAGATCAGTGCCATCATCGACCAGCCTCCCTCGGCGCGACTGTTCATATGGAGGAAATAGACCATGTGAACGACGATCTGCGCGGCGGCGAAGATCATGATGATCGCCGCTGTCGCCTGCGTCGTCAGCGGCATCGTCATCACCAGGGCGAAGGGAATCGCGGTCAGCACGACCGAGGCGATGAAGCCCGTCCAATATTCGCGGTAGGAGCCGTGCGCGGCGTCACCGCCATGATGATCGTCGCCGTGATAGACGTCGACGGGGTTGAAGTCGGTGCTCATCGCAGCACTCCCATCAGATAGACAAAGGTAAACACGCCGATCCAGATGATGTCGAGGAAATGCCAGAACAGGCTGAGGCACATCAACCGGCGACGGTTGGCCGGGATCAGCCCGTGCCGTTTGACCTGCGCCAGCAGCACGACCAGCCAGACGATGCCGACAGTGACGTGCAGTCCGTGCGTCCCGACCAGCGTGAAAAAGGACGACAGGAACGCGCTGCGCTGCGGCCCTGCACCCTCGGCGATCAGGTTCGAGAATTCGTACATCTCGATCGACAGGAAGGCGAGGCCGAACAGCCCGGTCAGCACCAGCCAGTTGGTCGTCGCGCGCTGACGATTATCCTGCATCGCAAGCATCGCGAACCCGTAGGTCAGCGACGAGAACAGCAACATCGAGGTATTGAGGGCGACCAGCGGCAGCTCGAACAATTCGCGCGGGCCGGGACCACCCGCATAGCTGGTTCCCAGCACCGCATAGGTCGCGAACAACATGGCGAAGATCAGACAATCGCTCATGATGTAGATCCAGAAGCCGAGCATCGTGCTCGACCCCTCCTCATGCACATGCTCGTGCTCCAGATGATAGACGCGGGGGGCCTGTGGCCCCGGCACGATCGCGGCGGCGCTCATGCATGCATCTCCGTCAGCAGCAGGCGGGTGCGCGCGCGCTCGGTCTCGACTACCTCCTCCGCCGGGATGATCCGGTCGCGATGATAGTTGAACGTATGGAAGATCGCCGTCCCCAGGATGCCGACAAACGCCAGCGCGGCCAGCCACCAGACATACCAGATCATGCCGACCCCGAACGCCGCGCTGAATGCGGCGATAATGACGCCGGTGCCGGTGTTGGCCGGCATCAGGATCGGCTCGAACCCGGTGCGCGGACGCTCGTAACCATGACGCTTCATGTCTTCCCAGGCGTCGAGGTCATGTACGACGGGCGTCATCGCGAAATTATACTCCGGCGGCGGTGAAGAGGTCGCCCATTCCAGCGTACGCCCGTTCCAGGGATCGCCGGTCGTGTCACGCAGCTTCGCCTGATCGCGGATGCTGACATAGAATTGCATGACCATCGCGCCGATCCCGGCGGCCACCAGCGCGGCCCCGAAGGCGGCGATGATGAACCAGATCTGCAGGGACGGATCCTGGAACACGCGCAACCGGCGGGTAACGCCCATCAGGCCAAGCACATAGAGCGGCATGAAAGCGAAGTAGAAACCGACCGTCCAGCACCAGAACGACACCTTCCCCCAAAAGTCGTTGAGCGTGAAGCCGAATGCCTTGGGGAACCAGTAGTTGATCCCGGCGAACATCCCGAAGAGCACGCCGCCAATAATGACATTGTGAAAATGCGCCACCAGGAACAATGAGTTATGCAGGACAAAGTCGGCAGGCGGCACGGCCAACAGCACGCCGGTCATGCCACCAATGACAAAGGTGATCATGAACGCGATCGTCCACATCATCGGCAGATCGAACCGGATACGCCCACGGTACATGGTGAACAGCCAGTTGAAGATCTTCGCCCCGGTCGGAATCGAGATCACCATCGTCGTGATGCCGAAGAACGCATTGACGCTGGCCCCCGACCCCATGGTGAAGAAATGGTGGAGCCAGACGACATAGGCCAAAATCGTGATGACGATCGTCGCATAGACCATCGAGGTGTAGCCAAACAGCTTCTTGCCCGAGAAGGTTGCGGTGACTTCGGAAAAGATTCCGAACGCCGGCAGGATCAGGATATAGACTTCCGGGTGACCCCAGATCCAGATCAGGTTCACGTACATCATCGGGTTGCCGCCCAGCGTACCGGTGAAGAAGTTGGTGCCGGCATAACGGTCGAGCGACAGCAGCGCGAGCACCGCGGTCAGCACCGGGAAGGCGGCAACGATCAGGATGTTGGTGCACAGCGATGTCCAGCAGAAGATCGGCATCCGCATCATCGACATGCCCGGCGCGCGCATCTTGACGATCGTCGCGATCAGATTGACGCCGGAAAGCAACGTGCCGACGCCCGCGATCTGCAGCGCCCAGATATAATAGTCGACGCCGACGCCGGGGCTGTAGCTGATCCCGGACAGCGGTGGCATGGCCAGCCAGCCCGTCTGCGCGAATTCACCGACGAACAGGCTCATCATGATGACCGCCGCGCCCGCCGCCGTCATCCAGAAGCTGAAATTGTTGAGGAACGGGAAGGACACGTCGCGTGCGCCGATCTGCAGCGGCACGACATAGTTCATTAGCCCCGTCACCAGCGGCATCGCCACGAAGAAGATCATGATGACCCCGTGCGCGGTGAACACCTGGTCGTAATGATGCGCGTTCAGATACCCTTCCGAGCCGTTGAACGCCATCGCCTGTTGCGCGCGCATCATGATCGCATCGGAAAAGCCGCGCAGCAGCATGACGAGGCCCAAAATCACATACATGATCCCGATCCGCTTGTGGTCGACGGTCGTGAACCACTCGTTCCACAGATACCCCCAGAGTCTGAAATAGGTGATCGCTCCGATCAGCAGCATGCCGCCGAGCATGACCGCGAAAAAGGTGCCGATGACGATCGGTTCGTTGAGCGGCAGCGATTCCAGCGTGAAGCGGCCGAAGATCGGACTGACGTTGAGCGGAGAAAGTACCATGATGAGGACCTATTGGTCGGACGAATTGGAGGGGACTGTACGGATTTGACGCGACACGGTCGGACGTTTGCGGTGCTCGCCAGGCACACCGAGGGCACCTGGCGCCGCGGGACTACGCTGCTTGACATCGGCAGGGCTGGCGGGTGCGCCCTGACCGGCGCCGCCGGAGTTGAGCGGTCGCACGACCGCTCCGCGCGGACTGCCACCGGCATCGCTCTTTTGCTCCATACTCGACGTATCGCCAGCATCATGGCGCATCAGATCCTGCATGCAGACATCACCCGGTCGCACGCATTGTCCAACGACCGCATCGAACAGTCCGGGCGCGACCGAACCGAAGCGCATCACCGGCACCTTTTCGCTGGGTTTGACCAGTCGGAGATAATTGGCACGACTAAGGGTGGCCGGTGCCGCCTGGTTGCGCTTCACCCACGCATCGAACCCAGCCCTTGGCATGCCGTAAAAACGAAAGCGCATGTCCGAGAAGCCGGCGCCCGAATAGTTGGACGAGAACCCGGCATAATCGCCCGGCTTGTTGATGACCGCGTGAAGCTTCGTCTCCATCGACGGCATCGTATAGATCATGCCGGCCAGCGTCGGGATGTAGAAGGCATTCATCACAGACGACGACGACAGCCGGAATGCAATCGGCCGGTTGAGAGGAGCCGCAACCTCATTGACCGTCGCGAAGCCGTACTCAGGATAGATGAAAAGCCATTTCCAATCGAGTGAGACGACCTGAACTTCCAGCGGCTTCATCACAGCAGTGACGGGCTTGCCGGGTGCGATCCGCTCGATCGGGCGATAGGGATCGAGCAGGTGAGCACCCGTCCAGGTAACGGCACCAAGGCAGATGATGATCAACAGCGGCGCCGCCCAGATCAACAGCTCAAGCTGCGTCGAGTGGTTCCATTCCGGCTCGTAGCGAGCCTCGGTATTGCTCGCCCGGTATCGCCACGCAAAGACGCCGACCGCCGCCAGCACGGGAAGTACGATCAGCAGCATCAACACGGTTGCGATGATGACCAAATTGCGCTGCTGCCAGGCGACATCGCCGGCCGGATCAAGGACGACCATGTCGCAACCGCTGAGTGCCAGCAGGGTCATGGCGACGGCGAGATGACGAAGACGAAATGCCATAAAAGGGAAATAGGCGATCACGCCGCGGCGCAACATTGGACATTTTGTCCAATCGCGCCTCTGCCAATATCATATCTATATAAGCGTTGACCCAGTGCACACGCCGCCACCATGCGAGAGCCGATGACCGCCCAGATCGCCCCAAATTCCGCCACATTTGAACGCGATGCGCGCGCCATCAATACCGCGCACGGCCAGATCGCGCCCAGCGAAATCGCGATCGGTGTGGTCATTGGGCGCACATCGGAATTCTTCGATTTTTTCGTCTATGCTATCGCATCGGTTCTGGTCTTTCCCAATCTGGTCTTCCCCTATCTCGACCGGCTGACCGGGACCTTATGGTCTTTTGCAATCTTTGCGCTGGCCTTTGTCGCGCGACCGGTCGGATCGCTCATCTTTCTCGCGGTCGATCGGGCAATGGGGCGCGGTATGAAGCTGACCATCGCGCTGTTCCTGCTCGGCGGCTCGACCGCGGCGGTCGCGTTTCTTCCCGGCTACGAGACGATCGGGATCTGGTCCGCCGTTCTGCTATGCCTGTTTCGCATCGGCCAGGGTGTGGCGCTTGGCGGGGCGTGGGACGGGCTTGCCTCGTTACTGGCGCTCAATGCGCCCGAGAATCGTCGCGGCTGGTATGCGATGATCCCGCAACTCGGCGCGCCGCTGGGCCTGATCGTCGCCAGCGGCCTGTTCGCCTTCTTCGTTGTGACATTGTCGCCTGCCGACTTCCTCGAATGGGGATGGCGCTACCCGTTTTTCGTCGCGTTCGCGATCAACGTCGTTGCGCTGTTCGCCCGGCTGAGGATGGTGTCGACGCCCGAATATGCCGCGCAGTTCGAAAGCCAGGCGCTTCAGCCCAGCCGGGTGCGCGATACGGTGCGCGAGCATTGGCGCACCATCGTCATCGGCGCGTTCGCCCCGCTTGCCAGCTTCGCGCTGTTTCACATGGTCACCGTCTTCCCGCTATCATGGGTGTTTCTGTTCACACGGGAGAGTGCGACGCGTTTTCTGGTCATCGAGATGATCGGCGCGGTCTTTGGCGTCATTGCCGTCGTCGCATCCGGCCTGATCGCCGACCGGGTCGGTCGCCGCACCCTGCTGGGTGCATCGGCGGCGGGGATCGCGGTCTTCAGCGGCTTCGCGCCGCAATTGCTCAATGGCGGAGATATGGGCGAGCTGGCCTTCGTCGTCATCGGCTTCATCCTGCTGGGGCTCGCGTTCGGCCAGTCATCAGGCGCGGTCACGTCCAACTTCGCCAATGTGCGCCGTTATACGGGTGCGGCGCTCACCTCGGACCTGGCCTGGCTGTTCGGGGCCGGCTTTGCGCCGCTTGTCGCGCTGGTCCTGGCGAGCAAATTCGGATTAGCGGCGGCCGGCCTGTATCTGCTGTCCGGTGCGCTCGCCACGCTGATCGCGCTGGGCGTCAACAAGGAGCTGGCGAGCAGGATATCGTGACCGCAGCGTGCAATAAATAATCATGGTCACTTCCTTCGAGTAAACAGCGACGCGACGATATCGTACGGGATCGCAGCACCTTCGCGCAGCCACATCCGCCAACGATAATGGGCCAATTCTGGACGATGATCGCGCGCGAAGACGACCGAGAGTGAAGCCATGCCTTCCAACCAGAACAAGGCCCGAATACGAGGCTGGTGATAACGGTCAGTCGCGATCACGACCTCATCATAACCGTGCGATCGTGCAAAGGCGGTCGCCGCACGAACCTGAGCCAGTGTATCCATGCTCTGCTCGTCGAGATGAAGACGTTCGGGGTCGATACTTCGGGCGAGCGCGTCACGCATCACCGATGCCTCGGACGGCCCGTTGCGGCCGACGCCGCCGCTGAGGAACAGATCGGCATCGGGCATGAGCGCGGCCGCGCTAGCAGCATAGAAGATGCGCCTGCGCAGTGCGGGACTTGGAGTGCCGTCTTCTCGCACGGCTGCTCCAAACAGGACGATCAGCCGACGGTGAATAGCTGTCGCCGAAATTTGCGTGTCACCAGCCATCGAGAAAGGCCGAAACGTTGCGCCCCAGCGCATCGACGGCATAGCCGCCCTCCATCAGGATCGCGGTGGGCCACGGGCGCGCGGCGATGCGCTGCGCAAGCACCGTATAATCCTCGGTTCGCAGCGCGAAACGGGAAATCGGATCACCCTTCCATGTATCCGCGCCGAAGCTGAGGATCAGCATCTCGGGGGCAAAGACGGTGATCGCAGCGAGTGCCTTGTCTACCGCCGCCATGAACGCATCGATCCGTGTGCCATGCGGCAGCGGGAGGTTCAGCGTGACACCCTGCCCCGCATCCTCCCCGACTTCGTCGGCGTGCCCCCAGTAAAAGGGATAATCGCTGGCCGGATCAGCATGGATTGACGCATAAAAGACATCGCCGCGCGTCCAGAAGATGTCCTGCGTCCCATTGCCGTGATGATAATCAATGTCGAGAATCGCAACGCGGGCCGCGCCGCCGGCGCGCGCGGCTTGTGCAGCGATAGCGGCCGCATTCAGGTGGCAATAGCCGCCCGCATAATCGGCGCCCGCATGATGGCCGGGTGGTCTGCACAGCGCAAAGGCCGACGACGCACCGCTACCGATGGCATCGACCGCAGCCAGTGCTGACTGCGCGCTCCAATAACTTGACGTCCATGCATTATCGGTAATCGGAGTGGTCGCATCGAACGTATAGCGTCCCAGCAGCGCGTCGATCCGCTGCAATTCCAGCGTTCGGCGACGCACGACGGGCCAGACATAGGGGATCGCATCACCGGACCGCCCGGCGGCGCGCCACAAGGCCGGGGCATCCTTCAGGAACGCAAGATAATCACGATCATGCACGGCCAGGATCGGCCCCTCCCCCTGATCCGCCGGAGCCTCGGTCGGTCCGATCGCGGCCAGGATCGCATCGGCGCGTGCCGGCGTCTCGGCATAAGCGACGAACGCGCCATTGTGCAGTTCGCTGACCGGGGCATGTAATCGCTGCCGGAGATCGAAAAAGGCGCGCATCAAGCCGATGCGCGACGGGCGAAGCGAAGGACCAGATAGCCAGCCAGCGCAGCCACCAGCGATCCGGCCAAGACACCGAGCTTCACGCGTTCGACCATCTCAGGATGGGTCGGAAAGGCCAGATCGCCGATGAAAAGGCTCATGGTAAAGCCGATGCCCGCGACCAGCGAGGCACCATAGATTTGCATCCATGTCGTCCCCTGGGGCGGAGCGGCGAAGCCGGTGCGCTCGGCCAGCCAGACCGCGCCGAAGATGCCGATCTGCTTGCCGAAAAACAGCCCGGCGGCGATGCCCATCACCAGCGGGTCGAAAACCGATCCAAGATGCGCGCCCGCCAGCGATACGCCGGCATTGGCAAACGCAAAGATCGGCACGATGCCATATGCCACCCAGGGTTGCAGTGCGTGTTCCAGCCGGTGGAGTGGCGATGTCTCACTTTGCGGCGCTCCCGACGATTTTGTGATGGGGATCACCGCCGCTGCGGCGACGCCAGCGATTGTGGCATGGACGCCGGAGATCAGTAACAGAAACCACATTGCCGCGAAGCCCAGCAGATAGGGCCATAGCATGACCACACCGCGTCGGTTCATCGCAAACATGATCGCCAGCACGCCGGTCGCCGCTGCCAACGCTGCCAGATCGAGCTTGACCGTATAGACGACCGCGATGATCGCGACCGCGCCCATGTCGTCGACGATCGCAACTGCGGTAAGGAACAGCTTGAGCGATCCCGGCACGCGTGATCCCAGCAGCGCCATGATACCGATCGCGAAGGCGATGTCCGTTGCCGCCGGAATTGCCCAGCCGCGCACCAGTTCCGGCATCGCCCCGGCAATGGCGAGATAAACCAGAGCCGGCACCGCCATCCCGGCCGCCGCCGCCAGGAAAGGCAGCCGCCGTCGGCGTGGACTGGCCAATCGTCCCTCCACGAACTCACGCTTGATCTCCAGCCCCACGAGGAGGAAGAACAGCGCCATCAGTCCGTCGTTGATCCACAGGTGAACCGTCATCGGCCCCAGCGCCGGTGACAGGATGGGTTCCGTCACAGCGTGGAGCGCGTGTTCATAAAGCGTCGCGGTCGGGGTAATGTTCGCTGCAAGGATCGCGATGATTGCCGCCGCGATCAGGACAACGCCGCTGCCGGCCTCGCTGGCGATGAAGTCGCGCGCCATCGACACCGGACGGATCCGCGGCGGAAGCACGGATTTAGCGTTCAAGGGCGTTCGCGATCAGCTGGCGTGTGTTGTCGATGCCATAGAGCACGATGAAACTGCCCATCCGGGGGCCTTGTGATGAACCCAGCAGCGTCTCGTACAAGGCCCGGAACCAGTCGCGCAGTACCAGAAAACTGCCAGTCTTGCCGATCTCATAGACGATCGTCTGGATTTCCTGCGCGGACGCATTGCCGGGTAACGACGCCAGCGCGGTATCCAGCCGTTCCAGCGCGGCCACTTCGACGCCCTCCGGCGCCCGACGGTGAAGCGTCGGCGTCACGAAATCACGCGCATAGGCCAGCGCGTGATCGATGAGCCTGTCGAGCGCGGGATAACGCGCCGGACCGGCATCGGTGACGTAGTTTCGCAGATACCCCCAGACCTGTTCCTTGTTCGCCTCTCCCATGACGCCAACCAGGTTGAGCAGCAGCCCGAACGTCACCGGCAGCGTGTCGTCCGGCACGTCGCCGTCGTGGATATGGTGGACCGGATTGCCCAGTTTCTGCTTGATGTCCTGACCGTCATAATTGCCGCGGAACTGCCAGTAATCATCGACCGCGCGCGGGATGACCCCCATGTGCAGCGCCTTTGCCTTTTTCGGCTCGCGGTAGATGTAGAAGGCCAGGCTTTCGGGCGGTCCATAGGTCAGCCACTGATCCAGGCTCAGGCCATTGCCCTTGGACTTGGAAATCTTCTCTCCCGCCTCGTCGAGGAACATCTCGTAGTTGAAGCCCTCCGGCGGTCGCCCGCCCAGCACGCGCGCGATCTTGCCAGACTGAATGACCGAGTCGATCAGATCCTTGCCCGCCATTTCATAGTCGACGCCGAGCGCGACCCAGCGCATCGCCCAGTCGACCTTCCACTGCAGCTTGGCCGCACCGCCCAGCGCCGATCGCTGGATGCGTTCACCGTCCTCCTCAAATGCGATCAGACCAGCCTCGGCATCGACGACCTCGACAGGCACTTGCAGCACAATTCCGGTTTTGGGGCTGATTGGGAGGATCGGCGAATAGGTCGCACGTCGCTCCGCTCTCAATGTCGGGAGCATCACGTCCTGGATCGCATCGAAGGCGCGCAGGACACCGCGCAACGCGTCATCGAATCTGCCACTGGAATAACAGTCCGCCGCCGATACGAACTCATAGTCGAAGCCGAAATCGTCGAGAAAGGCGCGGAGGCGTGCATTGTTGTTTGCAGCGAAGCTTTCGTGCGTGCCGAAGGGATCGGGGATGCGGCAAAGAGGTCGACCCAGATGCTCGGTAAGCATCGCTGCATTGGGTAAATTGTCGGGCACCTTGCGCAGGCCGTCCATGTCATCGGAAAAGGCAACAAGCCGCGTCGGCGCATCCGACAGCGCGTGAAAGGCGTGACGGACCATGGTCGTGCGCAGCACCTCGTTGAACGTCCCGATGTGAGGGAGTCCCGATGGGCCATAGCCGGTTTCAAACAAGATCGGCTTGCCGCCCGGCTTGCCGTCAGGATAGCGCCTTAGCAGCTTGCGCGCCTCTTCATAGGGCCATGCCTTGGAGTCGAGGGCAGCGCTGCGCAGGTCGGTCATATCATTCGACCTAATGCCTGCGCCGCCACGCACAACCGCCTTTTCACGCGCCGTTCCTGTGACGGATAGGAACGCGACGAGAATGGTTGCCAATGTGTTCCAGCCGGCCCACCTGTTGGAGTAATGCCGCTCCCCTATCCCGCACTCCATGCCAGCCATGCCGGCATCTGGCTTGCCGATGCGCAGGGGACGCGACCGGTGGGCCGCGGCGAGGCGATCCGGGTTGCGGCTGACACGCCCGTGCTGCTGCTCAATGCGCCGGTGATCGGCCAGCGGCTGGGCTATGCCGACCTGTCGGGACTCGATCTGCTGGAATTGTATGCCTTCATGCATCCCGCGCGCTTCGTGGTGCCCACGCCCGCAGGGTTGGCGCGCGCGGTCGATCTGTCGCCGCCCGACCGAGACGGCGATGTCGCCGCGTTCCTGCTGGAGGCCGCCGACGCGCTGCTCGCGGTCGTGCAAGAGGAGTGGCCGGAGCGCGAGGGCGCCTGGACCGCCATCCGGTCACTGACGCGCCTTCGCTGGACCTGGGCACCGGTCGTGGCGCCGCGATTGCCCAAGCCCGCCGGCGACGACCGCTGGTTGTTTTCCAGATTGCCTGAGTGGGAGGACCGCGCGCCCCGCCCGGCGCCACGCACGATACCCGTGGATCCGGCGGATGCCGAAGAGCGGCTGGCGACGATTGTCGGCGGCGCGGCCGAAGAACGTCCGGGTCAGCGCCGCTATGCTGTCGCTGCAACCGACGCTTTCGCCCCCCGGGCGGCGCGCGATGAACCGAACATGGTGCTGGCAGAGGCGGGAACGGGGATCGGCAAGACGCTCGGCTATCTCGCGCCGGCATCCTTGTGGTCGGAGAAAGCGGGAGGTACCGTCTGGATATCGACCTTTACCAAGGCATTGCAGCGCCAATTGGTGCATGAGACGCGCGCGGTCTATCCCGATGATCAGGTGCGACGCGACAAGGTCGTGACACGCAAGGGGCGCGAGAATTATCTGTGCCTACTGAACCTGGAAGACGCGCTGCAGGGCGGCTTCGGCGGCCGTGCGGCGATCCTGGCGCAACTCGTCGCACGCTGGGCGGCCTACAGCATTGACGGTGACATGGTCGGCGGTGATCTGCCGGGCTGGCTGCCGACGCTGTTCCGCCGCAACGGCCCTGCCGCGCTGACCGACCGTCGCGGTGAATGCGTCTATGCCGGCTGCCCGCACTACCGCAAATGCTTCATCGAACGGGCCGCGCGGGCCAGCGCGGAGGCGGACGTAGTGGTTGCCAATCACGCGCTGGTCATGGTGAATGCCGCGCGCGGACGTGAACTGGCGACACGCCCGACGCGCTATGTCTTTGATGAGGGGCATCATCTGTTCGACGCCGCCGACGCGATGTTCAGCACCGCGCTGACAGGATCGGAGACGATCGAGATCAGGCGATGGATACTGGGGCCGGAAGCAGGCGGTCGCGGCCGGCGACGCGGACTGGCCGCGCGCTTGTCGGATGTGGCCAGCTGTGACGAGGCGGGCGGCAGGGCAATTGCAGATGCCGTGGATGCGGCGCGCGCGCTGGCATCGGACGGCTGGCTGCTTCGACTGACCGATGGACAGCCCTTCGGCCCGATCGAGACGCTGTTGGCGGCGGTGCGCGGGCTGACCTATGCGCGGGCCGAACAGGATGGTGATGCCGGCTATGGTCTTGAGACCGAATTGGCGGAACCGACACCCGCGCTGATCGAAGCGGCCGCGCCGGCCGCGGCGGCACTGGACGCGCTGGTCCGTCCGCTGGCTGCGCTTGGTCGTCGGCTGGAGTCGCTTCTGGCGGAAGCACCGGACTGGCTCGATGCACAGGCGCGGGCGCGCGTCGAGGGCGCAGTCGCCTCAATCGGCTGGCGCGCGGAAACGGTTGCCGCCTGGCTGGCGCTGCTTGGCAGGATCGGTGGTCCTGCTGATCCCGATTTTGTCGACTGGCTGGCGGTCGACCGAAGCGAGGGGCGGGAGTGGGATGTCGGGCTGCACCGACACTGGCTCGACCCCACTCGCCCCTTTGCCGAGATCGTGCTGAAGCCAGCGCACGGTGTGCTGGTGACGTCGGCAACGCTGACCGGCGGTGGCGACTGGCAGGCGGCAAAGGCGCGTATCGGCACACCGCATCTGGCGCGGGCACCGATGCTGTTCGATGCGGCCAGCCCGTTCGATTACGCCGCGAATGCCGAAGTGCTGATCGTGACCGACGTACCGCGCGGCGATATGGGGGCGCTCGCCGGAGCCTATGCGCGGCTGATCCTCGCAGCAGGTGGCGGAACGCTGGGGCTGTTTACCGCGATCCGGCGGTTGCGCGCGGTCCACGGACGGATCGCCGACCGACTGGCGCGAGAGGGACTGCCGCTTTACGCGCAGCATGTCGATCCGATCGACACGGGAACGCTGGTCGATATCTTCCGCGACGATCCGCATGCCAGCCTGTTCGGGACCGACGCGCTGCGCGACGGCGTCGATGTGCCTGGTCGATCGCTACGGCTGGTTGTGATGGAGGGTGTACCCTGGCCAAAGCCCAGCGTGCTGCACGCCGCCCGGCGTTTGGCCGGGGGGGGCAAGGACTATGACGATCGGCTGGTACGTGCACGTCTGGCGCAGGCATTTGGCCGGCTGATACGCCGCGCCGATGACCGTGGCACCTTTGTCCTTCTGAGTGCTGCCGTTCCATCCCGGCTGCTAAGCGCCTTTCCGGTGGACATGACGATGGCGCGGGTGACGCTGGATGAAGCGGCGACGCGCGTTTCATCGCGGCTTCCCCCGACAAGCGCGTTGCGGCATGACGCAAACGTCCCGACTTTTACGTCCGATCGCATGAAGGATGCCGCGCCATGAAGACGCTGACGCTGCTACGCCATGCCAAGTCCGGGTGGGACGATCCCGTCGAGCGCGATTTTGACCGACCGCTCAATGCCAAGGGGATGCGTGCCGCAGTCCTGGTCGGCAGGCATATGCGATCACTGGACCTATGCTTCGATTACGTCCTCGCGTCACCGGCGGTGCGTGTCATGGAGACGCTGGATTATATCGCGCAAGGTCTTGGACGCCGGATAGCGCCTGAGTGGGATCAACGCATCTATCTGGCCTCTGCGACAACGCTGATCGACATTCTTTCTGATTTGCCGGACCATGTGACGTCCGTGCTGCTGGTCGGACATAATCCCGGGCTGGAGGAACTGGCGTTAACGCTCATTGGGCCGGCCGCGGGTGACCTGCTAGCATCACTGGAACAGAAATACCCGACCGCGACACTGGCGGAACTGCGCATGCCCGCTGATCGATGGGTCGATATGAAGCCTCACACGGGAACCCTGTCACGATTTATCCGACCGCGCGACCTCGACCCGACGCTCGGCCCGGACGAAATCTAACGCAGCTTGTCGCCAAGCGCCGCGAAAGCGTTGAAGGGACGTACTTCGTCCTCGCCGATCACCCCTGCGGCCTTCAGCAGCGCGGCGGCGCGCGGTGCTCGCGGGAACGGGTCGAGCGCCAGTGCCAGCGTCTCGGCAACCACTTCGCCCAGGTCGATTGCATCGCCTTCGATCGGCAAAGTGTCCATTTCAGCCGGATCCAGTTCGATCTCGTCGTGCATCGGGCCGTCGAGCTGGTTCACGAAACGCAACATGACCGGTTCATCGACATCTGTGGCAATCGGATCGCCGGTCACCGAACAAGCCTGGATCACCGCTGCATCGACCCGCCCATCGACAATGATCGCATCCACCACGCGGTACAGCACCAGATGCGCGGTCAGTCGCTCGATCGCCACAAGGGCGAAACGCTCGGCGAGTGCCCGGCATTCCTGCCCCGTCGCTTCCAGTGTGACACCGTGTTGGCGGGCGCCGATTGTATCGACATGTTCGCGTCGACTGAATTCCGGCGTCATGGCAAGCTTCCGCTCATCATTTCGCGCAGCGATGCGGATGCAAGTGCCTCTCGAAACGCCAGCAGCGACCCACGGACATACGCCAGGGCTTTCGGTTCGGGCGCGTTACCGCGATAAAGGTTACGCACGAGTGCCGCATCAAGATCTTCGTGTGTCAATCCGTCCCGATAAGCCCCGAGCCGACCGCCCAGCATCGCCATCATGCGCCCGATATGCTTGCCCACGGTGATATCCCCGATGCCCATCTGGCGAAGTTGTGCGTCCATGTCGGCGACGAACCGCTCGGTGAGGCGCGCTGATGGCTCGGCGCCCTCCGACATCGCCTCCATCCGGAGCAATACGAAGCTGATGACGGCAGCAATCATGTCAAATCGCCCATCGACCGTGTCGGGAACCTGGCCATTCAGATACCAATGAGGCTGCCGTGCGCGCGCGACTATTGCGTCATAGAGCGGCAGGGTTTCGGCCCCGCTCCCCCGCATCCATCGTCCAAGCCAGCCCACGCGTCGCGATGCTCCATCCAGTCAGACGACTTGCCCGCCTCCCTGACCTGGCATATCGACGCTCGGGTCGGCCGTTGCAATCGGTCGTCTGTGTGGAGTGTGAAGTCGATGCATTGTTTTTCCGCCCGGCTGGCGATTGTCGCGGCCGCATCGATGGTGGTGTTGGCTGGCGGCTGCACGCCGCTTCGATCGCATCAGGGTTATATAGTGGATGCCGATCTGGTTAATTCCGTCCAACCTGGAGTTGATAACCGTCAATCGGTGCTGGCGACGCTGGGCAAGCCCTCCTTCGCCAGCCAGTTCGATCAGGGCGACTGGTATTACGTGGCGCGCGACAGTCGCAATTATGCATTCCAAAAGCCTAAGGCGCGCGACCAGATTGCACTGCGCATCATGTTCGATCAGGCTGGCACCGTGACTGCTGTACGCCGCGGCGGGATGTCGCAAATCGCGTCGATCAGTCCGGATAGCCATTCTACAGCCACGCTGGGTCGCAAGCGCAGCTTCTTCAGCGATCTGTTCGGCAATATCGGCACCGTCGGCGCGCCTGGCGCCGGTGCGGCCGGAGGCGACAGGGATCAGCCCTGATCGGGACACCTGCACCATAATGGAATATTGTTGGCTCAACGGCTTCAGGAGATAGCCCTCCCTTCAGTCTGAAGGGGGGCAGGACAATTGGGGGATGTTATCTGGGCGACCGATGTCGTCCTGCGTGAAGCGACGCTGTTTGCCGCGATCGGTCTGTTCATTGGCGGAATCGACGATCTTGTCGTCGATCTGATCTTTCTGGTTAGGGCAATGTCGGGGCGTCGTGCGCCGTGGTCGCGCATGGCCGACCTGCCGGTGCCGGACCGCTCCGCACCGATCGCAATCTTCGTACCGGCATGGGACGAGGCACCGGTGATCGGGGCCATGCTGAAAGCCGCGGTCGCGCGCTATCGGCACGATCGTTACCAGATCTTCGTCGGACTTTATCCCAATGACCGGGCAACGATCGACGCGGTCAGTGCCATCGCGGCGACCGATCCGCGCATCCACCCCATCATTGGCGAGCGGCCAGGACCGACGACCAAGGCAGACTGCCTCAATGCCTTATGGCACGCGATGATCGCCGAGGGACCGTTCAAGGCGGTCGTACTCCACGACGCCGAGGATGTGGTCCACGCCGACGAACTGACGATCTTCGATGCGGCGATCGACCATTATGCGGTTGTGCAATTGCCGGTATTGCCACTGGTCAAGCCGGGTTCCCGACTTGTCTCGGGCCATTATGCCGACGAATTTGCCGAAGCGCACGCCAAGCAGATCGTCGTACGCTCGGCACTCGGCGCAGGCATCCCGCTGGCCGGTGTCGGCTGCGCGATAGCCGTGCCTATGCTCACCGCTATCGCCCGCGCGCGCCACGGCGACCCGTTTGATGCGGCGAGCCTTACCGAGGATTATGAACTTGGCCTCGATATCGCGGCACGAGGCGGACGCAGCCTGTTCGCGCGGATCAGGGCTGACGATGGTCATATGGTCGCGGTCCGTGCCTATTTCCCTGCGACGATCAGCACGGCGGTACGGCAAAAGGCGCGTTGGATGATCGGGATCGCGCTTGCCGGCTGGGACCGGATCGGCTGGGCGCGACCGCTTGCGATTGGCGACCATTGGATGCGGATGCGTGATCGCCGTGCTCCGCTCGCGGTCCTCATCATCGCCGCTGCCTATCTCGCGCTCGCTGCATGGGCGCTGTCAGCACTCTTTCACAGGGCGCTCGGCGGCACGCCGGTGGTGACGAGCGCGACACTGTTCTGGATCCTCGTTTTCAACATGACCCTGCTTGTGTGGCGGCTCATCATGCGAATGGTGTTCACACACGGCGCCTATGGCTGGCGGGAAGCGTGCTGGGCAGTGCCGCGGCTGGTCGTGGGCAATTACATCGCGCTACTGGCGGCTAGGCGGGCGATGTGGCGCTATCTGCTGATGCTTGGAGGTCGCCCGCTTAGCTGGGACAAGACAGGCCACGAATTTCCCGATCTGGCAGCGGTCTCGCTGAAGTGATGGCCGGGCGTCCAATCCGCTTTCTGGCGCTCACCGGCGGAGGCTGGATCGCGCTCCGCGTGGTGATGATGTGGCCGGCGATCGACTCCGTGCCGTCGTTGATCGACGCCGTTGTCCCCCCCGCGCTCGCAAAGGGCAATTTTGCGCTTGCCGGTCAGGTTTCTGATCCTCGACTCTGGTCGAACGTGGCAGCCCCTCAATCAGCGACCAAGTATCTCCCGCTCGTCCGCGACGCCGGGCCGGCGCAAGCATCGGCTCCAGCACCGTCAGACAATCGGCCGGTACCGTCAGCACCTTCTTTCTTTTCCCCGGACCACCGTTCGGTTCTGACACCGCCGCTCAGGCCAACACCCTTTCCATCGCGCCAGTCTCGATTGTCCGGGAGCGCATGGCTCATCGCGCGCGGTGGCTCGACGTCCACGTCGCTCGGCAGCCAGCTAGGCGCCTCGCAAGCGGGTGCCCGCATTCTTTACGCGCTGGACAATGATCGTCATCTGTCGCTGGCGGCTCGAATCGCGACTCCGCTGCATGGCCGGGGTCAGGAAGCAGCGCTCGGCGTCGAATGGCGCCCCGGCAAGCTGCCTGTGCGGATAATCGCCGAACAGCGTTTCGCCATCGATGGCGGGCAAGGTGGACCCGCCCTGTTCGCAGTCGGCGGCATCGGGCCGACACGTCTTGCGGCCGGGTTTAACCTGGAGGCCTATGGGCAGACCGGTGGCGTAAAACGCGACCGTGTTGAGGGCTTTGCTGATGGTGCTGCGCGAATCACGCGTCCGATCGCGCGCGTGGCCAAGATCGACCTCGACCTGGGTCTGGGCGCATGGGGTGGAGTTCAGCGTGCAGCCGGGCGCTTGGATGTAGGCCCGACGATCGGCGCACGCATCCCCATCGTGGATCGGGCCGTGCGCGTAACGCTCGACTGGCGCGCCCGGATCGCGGGTAGCGCAAGCCCGGGATCCGGGCTGGCACTATCGGTCGGAACCGACTTCTAGCACGCCGCCGACCAGTGTAACGCTCACGGCGTGGACGTCTATCTGCCCATCGCCAACTTGTCGGTTAACGCGCTTCTCATCGTTCTGCTGGGGACCGGCGTCGGCCTGTTGTCGGGCATGTTCGGGGTCGGTGGCGGCTTTCTGACCACCCCGCTCCTGATCGTCTACGGCATTCCGCCAACGGTCGCTGCGGCGTCGTCCGCCAGCCAGGTGACGGGTGCCAGTGTCTCGGGCGTGTTCGCGCATTTCCGTCGTCGTGGTGTCGATGTGAAGATGGGCGGCGTGCTGGTCGCGGGCGGAATGTGCGGCTCCGTTTTCGGCGCCTGGCTGTTCCGTCTGCTTCAGGCGTCGGGGCAGATCGACACCGTCATCGCGGTAATCTACGTACTGCTGCTGGGATCGATCGGCTCGCTGATGGCAAAGGAAGCCGTGCGGACGATCCTCGATACCCGAACCGGCCGGCCCATCGCACCGAAAAAGCGCCGTCATCATCCGCTTGTCGCCGCATTGCCGATGCGTATGCGCTTCTACCAGTCGCGACTTTATATTTCGCCGCTTGCCCCGCTGATGCTCGGCTTTTTTACCGGCACGCTCACGATCCTGCTGGGGATCGGCGGTGGCTTCATCCTGGTGCCCGCGATGATCTATCTGTTCGGCATGTCGACACAGGTCGTGGTGGGGACCAGCCTGTTCCAGACGCTGTTCGTGACGGCGCTTGCGACCATGGTGCATGCAACGACGACGAAGGCGGTCGATATCGTACTCGCCGCATTGCTGCTGGTCGGCTCGGTGGTGGGCGCGCAGGTCGGTGCGCGCCTGGCGACGAAGGTCAAGCCGGACTATCTGCGGCTCGCCCTGGCGCTCATGGTGTTGGGCGTCGGCGTCAGGATCTTCCTTGGGCTCGTTTGGCGGCCCGACGAGATATTCTCGGTCGCGCTGTCTTGAGACGGCTTCTGCTTCTCGCCCCGCTACTAATGGGTCAGGCCAAGCCGGTCCTGGTACCCGACGTATCGCAGCGTAACGTTGAAATTGCCTACAGCTTCACCGGCGCGGACCTGCTGCTGTTCGGGGCGATCCTTTATCCTCGCGGTCGTGTTCCGAACGCCGATGAACGGACCGATGTCGTCATCGTCGTCAAGGGGCCGACCGAATCGATTACCGTCCGGCAAAAGGAAAAGGTCGCCGGGCTGTGGGTCAATGCGGCCCGGCTGCGATATCGGTCGGCGCCGTCCTTTTATGCCATCGTATCTTCGCGCCCTATCGACGCACTGGTCGATGATCGAACCCGGGCGATTTACGAGCTGGGCCTCGACAGTCTTCAGCTCTCCCCTGCCTCCAGCGCGCCACTTGGCGAGCAGGAGCGTTTCGAACGCGGGCTGGTCGACCTGAAGGAGCGCTCGGGCCTGTATGTCGATGCGCCGCGCGCGGTCGAGATCACCGATGGCGTCCTGTACCGCGCTCGCGTCAATATTCCGGCGCGCGTCCCCGTCGGTCGCTTCACCGCAGAGACGTTCCTGATCCGGGATGGTCGCGTGCTGGCGGCCGCTACGCGGGATATCGATATCAGAAAGTCGGGGTTCGAGCGCTTCGTGGCGCGCGCGGCGGAACGATCGTCGATATTGTACGGGATCACCGCGGTCATCTTGTCAGTCGGCCTGGGCTGGCTGGCCGGCTGGGCATTCCGCCGGACCTGACCGGACCCTAAGGCTATCTTCATGAACACGGTGCCATGGCTGGACGTGACAAGGGCAGAGGCGATTCGATGAATTTCATTCCGGGGTCCAACGCGTTTGAGATGCCACCATCGCCGGTTGCCGCGCCGGATTCGCTGGGGTTTGTGCTGAGCGTCGCGGGATCAGCCAGCCGGGTCGCGCTCGATCTGTCCGCCATCGAGGCACTGGCCGGTGACCGCGACCCTGTTCGGGCAAGCGGCGGATCGGTCGGCAGCCAGCTCAAGATGCGAGTCGGCGAAAGCTGGCTGCTGGCGAACGTGCGCAGCCTGTCGCTCAATCTGGCAACGGACCAGATCGAGGCGGAGATCGACTTTCTGGGTGAAGGCGTCGAAGCGCCAATGACGGCCACACTCACCGGCTTCAGGCGCGGCGTCACGCGCTATCCGGTACCTGGTTGCGCGGTGTATCCGATCACGACCGCCGACCTGAACCAGGTCTATGCCGCCGACGACCGTGCCAATATCGAGATCGGGACGGTCTATCCCACCGCCGACGTGCGCGCGGCGCTCTATATCGATGCGATGCTGGGCAAGCATTTCGCGTTGGTGGGCTCGACCGGGACCGGCAAATCGACCAGCGCCGCGCTGATCCTTCACCGGATCTGCGACATGGCACCCGAGGGCCATATCCTCATGATCGATCCGCACGGCGAATATTCGGCGGCGTTCAGGGACAATGGCGCACTGTACGATGTCAGCAACCTGCAGATGCCGTACTGGCTGATGAATTTCGAGGAGCATTGTGAGGTCTTCCTGACCACCAGTGGGTCAGAGCGTCAGGTCGATGCCGACATTCTCGCCAAATGTTTATTGGCGGCGCGGCGCAAAGGGCGGATCGGGCAGGAGATCCCGAAGCTGACCGTCGATGCACCGGTCCCCTATCTGCTGAGCGACCTGTCGGCGCTGATCGCCAACGAGATGGGCAAGATGGACCGTGCCGGCGACATCGCACCTTATCTGCGCCTCAAAACCAAAATCGACGAGGTGAAGGCCGATCCGCGTTATGGCTTCATGTTCTCCGGCATGCTGGTCGCCGACACGATGGCGGACTTCCTGGCACGGATGTTCCGTCTGCCGGGCGGCGGGCGACCGATCACGATCGTCGATGTATCGGGCGTTCCCTCCGAGATCACGTCCGTCGTGGTCGCGGTGCTGGCGCGGATGACGTTCGACTATGCGATCTGGGCGCGCAACGAAGCGCAGCGCCCGATCCTGCTGGTCTGTGAAGAAGCGCACCGCTACATTCCACGCGATGTCGATGCCGACGGGTCGTCGGTCGGGCGCATACTCGGTCGGATCGCCAAGGAAGGTCGCAAATACGGCGTCTCGCTTGGCCTGATCACCCAGCGGCCGTCTGATCTGGCGGAAGGCGTTCTGTCGCAGTGCGGGACAATCATCGCGATGCGCCTGAACAACGATCGCGACCAGGCATTCGTGCGTGCCGCCATGCCCGAAGGTGCGCGGGGCTTCCTCGATTCCATCCCTGCGTTGCGCAATCGCGAGTGCATCATCTGCGGGGAGGGCGTCGCCATACCGATCCGCGTGTCGTTTGACGGGCTGGAAGAACAGCGACGGCCCGCCTCAGGCGACCCGCTATTCTCGCAATTATGGCGTGAAACCGGTGGCGAGGAACAGATGATCGCGCGGACGATACAGCGCTGGCGCGCGCAGGGGAAATAGGCCCCCGGCAACTCCAAACGGAAAATCGTTGCAAGTCGGCACCATACCGCGCCATCGTGCGCGGGTGCTGCGCCAATATGAACTGGTCGACCGGGTTCTGGACTACGACCCCGATGCCGATGAGGCACTGCTGAACCGCGCCTATGTCTTCTCGATGAAGGCGCATGGATCACAGATTCGGGCGTCTGGCGATCCCTATTTCAGCCATCCGATCGAGGTGGCGGGTATCCTGACCGATCTGCATCTCGACGCCGAAACGATCGCCACCGCGATCCTGCACGACACCATCGAGGACACCGTTGCGACTCCGGCGGAGATTGCTTCGCTGTTTGGGCCAAACGTCGCGCGACTGGTCGATGGCGTCACGAAACTCAGCAAGATCGAGGCGCAGACCGAAAGCGAGCGCGCGGCGGAAAACCTGCGCAAGTTCCTGCTCGCAATGTCGGACGATATTCGTGTGCTGCTGGTCAAGCTCGCTGACCGGCTGCACAATATGCGCACGCTGCATCATATCGCCAAACTGGAAAAACGTCGACGGATCGCGCGCGAGACGATGGATATTTACGCGCCGCTCGCCGAGCGGATCGGCATGTACGAATTCATGCGCGAGATGCAGACGCTGGCCTTTCAGCAACTCGAACCCGACGCCTATGAAAGCATCAGTCGTCGCCTCAAGCTGCTGAAGGAAGGCGACGACGATCGCATCGTAAAGATCGGCTCGAGCCTTGGCGCGCTGCTGGAACGCGCGGGGATGCCGACCAATGTGTCAGGCCGCGAGAAACACCCCTATTCAATCTGGCGCAAAATGGCCGAGCGACATATCAGCTTTGAGCAATTGTCGGATATCATGGCATTCCGCGTCATCGTGCCGGAAATAGAGGAATGCTACGCCGCGCTCGGTGTGATTCACCGCCGCTGGCCGATGGTTCCCGGCCGATTCAAGGACTATATCTCTACACCCAAGCGTAATGGCTATCGCTCGCTGCATACGTCAATCATCCATGTCGAAAATACGCGCGTCGAAATCCAGATAAGGACGCCGGACATGCATGCGGAGGCCGAATACGGCTTGGCCGCACATTGGGCCTACAAGGAGGGCAAGTTCCGCCCGCAATCCGGAACCGGCTGGATTCGTGATCTGGTCGAGATTCTGGACACCGCCGCCAGTCCGGAGGAACTGCTCGAACATACTCGCATGGCGATGTACCAGGACCGCATCTTCGCCTTTACTCCGAAAGGCGAGTTGATTCAACTTCCCAAGGGCGCGACACCGATCGATTTTGCCTATGGCGTCCATACCGATCTCGGCGATCAGGTAGTGGGCGCGAAGATCAACGGCCGGGTCGTGCCTTTGCGCACCACGATCGAAAATGGCGACCAAGTCCAGATCCTGCGCTCCAGCGCGCAGGTACCGCAATCTCGATGGCTGGACTTCGCGATTACCGGCAAGGCACTGGCCGCAATCAGGCGACATCTGCGCCATACCGAGCGCGACGAGCAGATAAAACTCGGACGGACGCTGTACGACATGCTCGTCCAGCGCCTCCCGGCTCAGATCGGTGCCGAAGCACTGAGCCACGCGCTGATGCGGCTCAACCTGACCGATGAGGGTCAGCTCATGATCGCGATTGCCCGCCGCTCGCTGTCGGATGCGGTCGTCATGGAGGCGCTGATGCCCGGCGCCGCCGGAGGCGACCTGTCCGATATGGCGCCGCAATCGAGCGCAATTTCGATACGCGGCCTGACACCGGGCGTTGCCTATGAATTGGCCGATTGCTGCCGCCCCGTCCCCGGCGACCGGATCGTCGGGCTTCGTCGTCCGGACGCAGGAATCGAAGTTCATGCAATCAACTGCCGGATGCTTTCCGACCTTGCCGAACGTTCGGACGATGAAACGGATTGGGTCGATGTTTCCTGGGGCGACAAGACGGAAGGCGCCACCGCGCGTATCGTGGTTCAGGTCAGGAACGAGCCCGGTGCGCTGGGCACGATCGCGACGATCATCGGCCAGCACAAGGCGAATATCATCAATCTCCGCCTCGATAATCGCGACACGGGGCTGCACACCAACATCATCGACGTCGAGGTGCGCGATCTGCACCAGCTGATGCGAGTGATGGCCGCGGTGCGGGCAACCGACGCGGTGACAACCGTCGAGCGCGCCTGATCTACCACAGGCGGCGGACGCCGAAACTGTCGAACATCACCTCATTGGAGACGAGCCAGCACTGCTCGATTTGCGCCTGGGCGATGAGCAGTCGATCGAAGGGGTCCTTGTGGGCAATCGGCATCGAACCCGCCAATACAGCATGGTCGACGCTTATCGGCAGCCCGGAAAAGCCTTCCCCTTCCACCGCTTCGCCAAAATTATTGGCTAAATCCTGAGCCTCCGGCAGTTTTCCGATGCGAACCTTTGTCGTCACCTCAACGGCGGATACAGCACTGACCCAGACGTCATTGTCGCGATCCAGGATCGCTCGCCGGGCTTCTTCCGGCAATCGGTCGGCACCCAGTATCCACCAGAGAAACGCATGAGTATCGAGCAACAGCCTCAATCTTTATGCCCCTCCCACCGGCGCAGTTCATCCTCAGGCAGCGGATCGAAGAAGCTGTCGCTCCACTCGACGCGCCCCTTCCACCGGCCGGGCTTGCGCTCGATCTTCGGCACAAGCGGTACCAGCTTGACCTTCGGCTCGGCGCCTTTGGCGATTACGATCTCCTCGCCGTCCAACGCGCGGACGATAAGTTTTGACAGGTTCGTTTTCGCCTCGTGAATCGTAACCGTCGCCATGCCGATTCTCCTTAGTCTTGTTGTTAGCTAAGACAGAAGTCCGCTGCAACAAGTGCCATGACGGCGCCGCGATGTCGCGCTAATGCGGGCGACCATGCACCGCCCCGCCCTGTCCATTGTCATCCCCTGCTACAACGAGGCGGCGTGCCTGGACCTTCTCCACGCGCGCGTGTCGGCGGCGGCGCAGGCGGCGGTCGGCGGCGATTATGAGGTGCTGCTCGTCAATGACGGCTCACGCGACGAGAGTTGGGCGATGATGCAGCGTCTCGCCGCGACTGAAACAAACCTGGTAGCGATCAACCTTTCACGCAATCATGGGCACCAGTTGGCGCTGACCGCCGGGCTGGACCTGTGCAGCGGCCAGCAGATCCTGATCCTCGACGCCGATCTTCAGGATCCTCCCGAGTTGCTGGCACAGATGCGCGAACAGTTGGCGTTGAACCAGGCCGATGTCGTCTACGCGGTCCGACGTCAGCGGGCCGGCGAGACGATGTTCAAGCGTGCGACAGCGGCGGCCTTTTACCGGATGCTGACGCGGATGACCGATACGCCGATCCCGCTCGACACGGGTGACTTCCGATTGATGACCAGGCGCGCGCTGGACGCGCTGCTCAGCTTGCCCGAACAGGCACGCTTCATCCGCGGCATGGTTGCCTGGATCGGCTTTCGGCAAGTACCCATCACCTATGACCGCGCCGAGCGTCAGGCCGGCAAGACCAACTATCCGCTCGCCAAGATGATGCGTCTGGCCTTTGATGCCGTCACCGGTTTTTCAACGGCCCCACTGCGTTTTGCAAGCCATGCCTCGGTCATACTGGCCGCGGCGTCGTTACTACTTTTATTCTACATCGCATGGGGCTTTTTCGAAGGCTCACCGGTGCAGGGCTGGACCTCGACGATGCTGGTCGTCGTCGTCTTGAGCGCGATCCAGATGTTCGTGCTGGGCATGATCGGTGAATATCTGGGGCGGCTGTATATCGAATCAAAACGACGGCCGCTGTATCTGGTCGCCGATGTCGCCGGAACACTTCGGGGTCATGCGACCTTGGGTTTCACAGCAGATTACCCCGACGATGCGAGCGCGACGAGCGAGACGCCGGGAGTCATCGGCACCCGCCCGACCAAATGACGCTCCAGCCGGAAAATGCGCTCCAATATGGCATTGAGCGCCGCGGGCGGTGGGGAGTCGTCGCTGTCTTCCCGCCCGGTCAGCTTGCCGGCGATCCGGGCGGCGGCCGCCATCGGAAAGAGCAGTGAATTGAAATAGGAAAGCTGTCTGACATTCAGCCCGGCGCGCTCGATCGCGCTGCGCAGCATCGCCTTTGAATAGCGACGATGATGGTGGTTCACGACATCGTGCGCGCTCCACATCCATCGATGGGCTGGGACCGTGATCAGGATCTGGCCGCCGGGCGCCAGGCAATCGCGCATCGTGCCGAGTGCCGCCACATCATCACCGATATGTTCGATGACATCCAACACCGCGATCAAGTCATAATGGTTACGGGATATCCCGGGCAGATCAGGCAACGACGCATCGCCAACGGCACGACCAAGCCGTTCGCTGGCCACGCTACGCGCCGTCGGGTCGATCTCGATCGCTTCGACATGACCAAAGCTGCCGAGCATCGCCAGATTGTGTCCGGTGCCGCAACCAATCTCCAAGATCCGCGCATCGTGGGGTAATTGCGCTTTACGGGCTATGAATTCGGCCAGCACCGAACGCCGTCCCCGGTACCACCAATGGGTCGCATCGTGCGCTGCCATGCGATCGAAGATGATGCGGTCCATGTCAGGCAAAAACCCATAACCGGTTGAGCGCGAACGTCACCAGCGGCGTGAAAAAGATAATCGGAAGCAGCGGCAACCAGGTTGGACCATGCAGCAGGGGTCCGGTGAAAATCCAGACAAAAGCCGTGTTCAGCCCGAAGCTTACCAGAGACACGGCGAAGAACCGCGACGTTGTACGAACGACGTCATCGCGGCTGCCGTGGCCGCGAAAACTCCAGTTGCTGTGCAGGAAATACCCGCTGACCATCGCGGCCAGGTAGCCGAGCACATTGCCGATCAGCGGCCAGATCGCGCCACCGCCCAGCGCGATAATATGGCTGCCATAGGTAGCGATGGGCCAATAAACGACTGTGTACATGATTGTCGCCAGACCGCCTGCGACCGCGAAGCGGATCAACTGGCCCGGGACACCCGACGCCCGCCAGTGATCCAGCCGCTGCATCAATATAAGCACCCTTCCCCCATCGCCCGCGCCGCCCTAAAGGCTCGCGCGCGGGAGTGAAACCGGAAACGGTCATCTGAGGTAGTGAATTGAACGTCCCATCCCGTGTACGCGCCCTGACGACGACGATAATCGAGGATCTGGACCGGCACTGGGTTCAGATGACGCTTGCCGCCTGGCTGGCGGTGGCGGCGTGGTTCATATGGCAGCGCTGGGGGGGTATCTACTGGTTCGCGCTCGGCGATACCGACGATAATATGCGCATGATGCAGGTTCGGGCGTTGCTCCACGGCCAGGACTGGTTCGACCTACGCCAGTACCACATGAACCCGCCGGTCGGTGCAGACATCCACTGGAGCAGACTCGTCGACCTCCCTATTGCCGCGCTGATCCTGTTCTTCCAGCTATTCACGACCGAGTTCTGGGCCGAGCGGCTGGCGAGCGGGATCGCACCGCTTCTGCCGCTGTCGATTGCCATGCTGGGGCTGACGGCGACCGTCAGACGCTTGGTCGCGCCTCTCGCATGGCCGTTGGCGCAGGTTTTCCTGATTTGCTCGACCGCGACTCTGCTGATGTTCATGCCGATGCGCATCGACCATCATGGCTGGCAACTGGCGATGTTGAGCGTGACGGTCGCCGGGCTGTGCGATCCGAACGGGAGGCGTGGTGGCGCGCTGGTCGGCATCGCAAGCGCGGTATCGCTGACGATCGGGCTGGAAATGCTGCCCTATGCAGCGATGGCCGGCGCGATCATCGCGCTGCGCTGGGTGTGGGACGGAGGCGAGCATGTCCGCTTGCATCGGTACGCTTTGACATTGGGTGGCGGCAGTCTGATCGGCTATCTCGGCTTTGCGTCATACGCCAATCGCGTGCTGCGCTGCGATGCGCTGACGCCTGTATGGTTGTCGGTCATGGTGGCGGCCGGCATGCTGTTGTTCGCCCTGTCCCTGATCAGCCCTGCCAGCCGCGGCGTCCGCCTGTTCCTGATTGTCGCGGCGGGGGCAATCATCGCCGGCGGATTTGCATGGCTGGCTCCGCAATGCCTGGGCCGGCCTGAGCAGGTATCGCCAGAGCTGGCAAAGAACTGGCTGAATAATGTGCGTGAGGCCAAACCGATTTATGCGCACCCGTTTCGCATGGCCTTTCCGGTCGTGGCACTTCCGGTCGTTGGCCTGATCGGCGCGATCATCGCGACGTGGCGGGCGCGGGGCACTCCGACGATGATCGGCTGGGCGGCGGTCACGCTGTTTACCGCATTCGCCTGCGCGATGCTGCTATGGCAGGCACGGGCCGGACCAGCCGCGCAGCTCCTCGCCATTCCGGGTGCAACAGCGCTTGCGATGCTGCTCTTGCCCTGGCTGCTGGATCACCGGTTAATGCCGGTTCGTGTCTTCGGCACTGTGGCCGGTTTCCTGATCGTCTCGGGCCTGTTCGCCGGGCTGGTCATCAAATATCTGCCGGTTGACAGGCCCAAGCCGTACGTGCTGCGAGTGAATCGCGCCAATGCTCGCTGTGCAACGATCCCCGCAATGCATCCGCTCGACCGCTACCGTGCGCAGACGATATTCACTTTCATCGACCTCGGGCCGCGGCTCATTACGCTTACGCATCACAGCGCGATTGCCGGACCTTATCACCGCAATGGTGATGCGATCCTCGACGTGCAGCATGCCTTTTCACGGTCTCCCGATCAGGCGCATGCGATCATGAAGCGGCATGGTGCGACACTGCTGCTGGTGTGTCCCAACATGGCGGAGTCGACGATCTACCGCGCGCGGGCACCCAATGGATTCTACAGCCAGCTGGCCCGGAACGAACGACCCGCCTGGCTCACGCCCTTGCCGCTTCCCAAGGGTTCACCGCTCAGGCTGTTCCGGATCGATTAGCGAAGCACTCCTTCCAGCCCGTCCATGACGAACTGCACCGCGAGTGCAGCCAACAAGACGCCCAGCAGGCGCGTGATCACCGCTTCGATCTTGGCGCCCAGGAAGCGCATGATCGGCCCCGCCGCGAGCAGCGCGACCAGCGTCAGGGCCAGAATTGTCCCGAGTGCGGCCATGATCACCAGGCTGCGTCCCAACCCTTCATTCCGGCTGGTGAGCAGCATCACACTGGCAATCGAGCCGGGTCCGGCAATCATCGGCATTGCCATCGGGAAGATCGACACATCGTCCTGCTCGGGGTCGTCCGCGACCTTGGCGGCGCGATCCTCGCGGCGCTGGGTCCGCTTCTCGAACACCATCTCCAGTGCGATCAGGAACAGCATGATTCCGCCCGCGATCCGGAACGAACCCAGGCTGATCCCCAATCCCTTCAGCAACGCCTCACCGAAGAGCGCGAAGACCAGCAGGATCGCAGCCGCCACGCCGACCGCGCGGATCGCCATGGCCCGACGCTGGGCCAGGGGCGCTCCCGCCGACAGCCCGGCATAGATCGGCGCACAGCCGGGTGGGTCGATCACCACGAAGAACGTGATCAGCGACGAGACATAGAGTTCGATCAAAGCCCGGCGTCCATCTCGACACGCTCTCGCCGGCACGCCGAGACCAGCGTGTTGCGGAGCAGGCAGGCGATGGTCATCGGACCGACGCCGCCGGGAACGGGCGTGATCGCACCCGCCACGGCACTGGCGCTTGCGAAGTCGACATCTCCGACAAGGCCGGCTTCAGTCCGGTTGATGCCGACGTCGATTATCGTGGCACCGGGCTTGATCCAATCGCCGGTGATCATCTGCGGCACTCCAACTGCGGCGATGACGATATCGGCGGCACGGACATGCGCGAAGGCGTCGCGGGTGCGGCTGTGGACGATCGTGACGGTGCAGCTTTCACCTAGCAGTAGTTGCGCCATCGGCTTGCCGACGATGTTCGAGCGGCCTACGACGACCGCCTCCAGCCCGGCCAGATGCTGATGCCGATCCTTCAGCAGCATCAGGCAGCCAAGCGGCGTGCAGGGGACGAAGCCCAGCAGGCCGGTAGCGAGCCGCCCGGCGTTGACGGGGTGGAAGCCGTCGACGTCCTTGTCCGGGTCGATCGCCTGGATGACTGCGCTGGCGTCGAGTTGTGGAGGCAACGGGAGCTGGACGAGGATGCCGTCGATCGACGCGTCGGCGTTGAGGGTGGCGACCAGCGCCAGCAATTCGGCCTGGGATACGTCGGCACTGAGCCGATGTTCGATGCCCAGCATCCCCGCCTCTCGCACGGCGCGGCCCTTGTTGCGGACATAGACCGACGATGCGGGATCCTCCCCGACCAGCACCACGGCGAGGCCAGGCGCGCGGCCGACTGTATCGGCAAATGCCGCGACACGGTCCGCGATCCGCGTGCGAAGCCCGGCGGCGAACGCCTTGCCGTCGATGATCTCAGCCGACACTTGTCGCGATCACATCACATAGGGCGTGACGTACAGCCGCGGGATGACGACGTTCATCAGGATGTAGAGAATCAGCAGCACGACGAGGGGTGAGAGGTCCAGCGCGCCGAAATCGGGCAGTACGCGGCGGATCGGGCGGTAGAGCGGCTCCGTCATCTTCTCGAGCGCGGACCAGACCGAGCGGACCAGGTCATTGTGCGTGTTGATCACGTTGAACGCGATCAGCCACGACATGATCGCCTGAATGATGATGATCCACCAGACGATGGTCAGAAGGATCTGGATGATGTCGAGCAGCATGTTCAAGAGAGCGAAACCTTCAGGTGATGATACCGTGTTAACGCGTATATAGCCGCACCGTCACCGCCGGACCAGCGTCCCGGCGCCGCGCGCAGTGAAGATCTCCAGCAACATGCCATGCGGGATGCGCCCGTCCAGTATGACGGCGGCGTCGACACCGCCCTCGACGGCCGCGACGCACGTCTCCAGCTTCGGGATCATGCCACCGCTGATCGTCCCGTCGGCGCGCAATCCGGCGATCGCGGCGGGATCGAGATCGGTCATCAGCGCACCCGATCTGTCTAGCACGCCCGCCACGTCGGTCAGCAGGAAAAAGCGCGCCGCGTTCAACTCCGCCGCGATCGCGCCCGCCATCGTATCGGCGTTGATATTGTAGGTATGGCCATCGGCGCCGACCGCGATCGGTGCGATGACCGGGATGATACCCGCCGCCGACAGCGTGTCGATGATCCGCCGGTCGACCGCGACGGGATGGCCGACAAAGCCCAGATCGACATGCCGCTCAATCCCCTGAAGCGGGTCGGCGCCGCGCCCGCTGATCTTTTCGGCCCGAACCAGCCCGGCATCCTTGCCCGAGATACCGACCGCGCGGCCGCCGGCCTGCCCGATCCAACCGACGATTTCCTTGTTGATCGAGCCGGCGAGGACCATTTCCGCGATCCGCGCGGTTTCCGCATCGGTGACGCGCAGGCCGTCGACGAACCGTGATTCGACGCCCAGCCGGCTCAGCATCGATCCGATCTGCGGCCCGCCGCCATGCACGACGACCGGATTGATCCCGACTGCCTTGAGCAGGACGACATCCTCTGCGAAATCGCGCGCAAGCTCGGGATCGCCCATCGCGTGCCCGCCATATTTCACGACGAACGTCTTGCCGGCATAGCGTTGCAGATACGGCAACGCTTCGGTCAGCGTCTCCGCCTTGGCAAGCATCGCGGGCGAGGGGGCGTGATCGGTCATGCGCCGCCCTTAGAACGCCCGGTGCCCAAGCTAAAGGGCGAGGAGGGCGTCGTGGAAGTTCACAAATTTCACACGAAACGCATGGTTGGTTAACGGAGAACCGGTCGCGCGCGTGACGAAGAACCCGTCGCGAAAAGACCCTCGGCCGACGCACGCCGCTTCATGCCAATGGGGCAGGACTGCAGTACTGCATAATCCGCACTGCCTAGACCGGACGACCTCACAGAGTATTGCGCGGTGCAATTGACGTCCGAGGTCGCGCGCCAGTGCGGGCGGGCACCATGTAGTTGGTTATAACCGCGCGTGCGCCGGGTGCTTTCACCATCACATCATAGGTAAAGACGATCACGGGGCGGCGGATGCTCGGAAGAAAATGCCAAGTGCGACAAATACGGCAAGCACCCAGCTACGCCATCGCGGCGACGCCGGGAACGCTGACGGTCGCCACTTCTTCGGCACATCCGCTTGCGGCACTGCGAACACGGTCATTCCTTGTCGCTGACGCCCGCGAACTACGGCCAAGAAGCTAGCGCTTTGCTTCCTTCGATCCAGGTCAAAACGTTCATTAGAAATTTGTTAGCCACACCGCGGTTACCGACCGGACCGAACAAGCCATCGGGAAACCTTGCATGTTAAAAGCTGTACCGGTTGAGGTCAGGTTCACCGCGCTGATGGTGCTCGTCCTGATCACCTTCTCGCTTGCCTATCGCTTGCCGATTCGCCTCCCGGAGGCCGGTGCCTCCGAATTCATCGGCGTCCATTATCTTCTGCCGCTCATCGAATTGGTGATCTGGGCAGCAAGTGCGACGGCCGGTCGTGCCCGATCCGACCTGCGGCCCTTCATGCTGGCGCTGCCTTGCTACACGGTCGTGCTGCTAGTGCATTTTCACCTGAAGCTATGGGCGCCGATCATCAACCCGAACAATTACGACCAGAGCTACTGGTTTGCCGACCAGGCCCTGCGGCCGCTGGTCGAAAGCTGCTTCACCTTACGACAAATGCTACTGCCTATCGCCTCTTATGAGGCCAATCTATACATGATCGGCTTCATCCTGCTGTTCTACACCAGCTTTTATTATCATGCCCGGCAGACGCCTGCAGCTTTCAGGACGCTATTTCTGGCAATCCTGTTCACCCAGGGACTGGGCGCGGTGTTCTACCTGATCGCACCCGCAATCGGCCCCTTCCTGTTCGAGCCGGGGCTTAATCCGCATATTACCGAAGCGCAGCGCTTCATGCTCGACATGCGACACCAAATTGTCAGCGGGGGTGCGCATTGGCTAGCTGATCACGAATCCGGCGTTCTCCTAACGGGCCTTGGTGCCATGCCCTCGCTGCACGTTGGCACGTCGTTCATTTTCCTCTGGTTCGCCACCCGTCACGGCCGGCTATTGCTCCCGATCTATGCCCCGCTGTTCACCTTCATCGTCATCAATTCGGTGGCCAACCGCTGGCATTATCTGGTCGACCTTCCCGCAGGGATCGCCCTTGCCCTGATGTGCATCTGGCTTGCCCATCGCTGCTGCAGTACGTCTGCCAGCACGTCCAGTAGCGGGGCCAGTAAGACCGTGCCGACCCGCGGCGTTCCCACGACGACAGCGACGGCATAAGGGCGCCTGACCAAATTCCCAATCAAGGTCTTATAAGGGACGGCTGTCGCGCCCCGTCCAGCCGGCGCCCAAGCCAGACGAACAGATAGATCAGCGGCGGGACCAGGATGGCGGACAGGAGCACTTTCGCCAGCATCTGGCCCAGTAGCAACTGCCCGATCGGGAACACCCCGGCAAAGGCGATGGTGACGAACAGCAACGTGTCGACGACCTGGCTGCCCATGCCGGCGACCGCGCCGCGCAGCCAAAGCAAGTGGCTTCTCTCGCGGTCCTGCTCCTTGCCCCTCAGCGCGGCGAAGATCGTGACATTGAGTGTCTGCGACACGCCATAGGCGATGATTCCACCGAGCCAGATGCGCGGCGTGCCGCCCATCATCAGCGCAAATGCCTGCGCGCGCGCCGGGTCCATCTCGGGCGAGGCGGGGACCGCCAGCACAACCCCGGCCAGCAGGATCGACACGATCAGCGGCACGAAGCCGAAGCGCACCAGCCGGTTGGCGACGGCACGGCCATGCAGTTCCGCCACCGCGCTGGACACGACGACCAGCAACAGGAAGGCGAAGATGCCGGCTTCCACCGCCAGCGGCCCGATCGACACCTGCTTGTTGCCCAGGACACCGGCGATGCAGACCATGCCGCCGTAGAAGATCGAATAGGCGAACAGCGACGGCGGGATGCTGACAGGGCTGGCTTGCTGCATGCGCCCCGCTAGCGCATCGCACGCGTGCGTGTAAGAGGTGCGAAGATGGACTTGGGGGTTCGCGTATGAGGTTGCTCGTCGGCATCGCCGGCATCGTCGTGATCCTGGGTCTCGCCCTTCTTTTCTCCACCGATCGTCGTGCGATCCGCCCGCGCGTCGTCGCCAGTGCTTTTGCGCTGCAGGTCGCGATCGCCGTGCTAGTGCTGTATGTCGACTGGGGCAAGCAGGTGCTGGCGTTCCTGTCGGGGGGCGTTGCCAATCTGCTCGGCTATGCCAATGCCGGGACCAGTTTTCTGTTCGGGCCGCTCGCGTCCGATCCGCTGGGGCGCAATTTCGCGATCCAGGCGCTGCCGGTGATCATCTTCTTCGCCGCCCTAGTCTCGATCCTCTATCATGTCGGCATCATGCAGCTGATCGTTCGCTGGCTGGGCGGTGCGATCGAATGGGTGATCGGCGTGTCGAAGGTCGAATCGCTTTGCGCCGCCGCCAATGTGTTCGTCGGGCAAAGCGAATCACCGCTGGTCATCCGGCCCTATCTGGCGGGGCTGACCCCGGCGCAGTTGTTTACGGTGATGACCAGCGGGATGGCCGGCGTCGCGGGGACGATCCTTGCCGCCTATGCCTCGATGGGCATCCGCATCGACTATCTGCTCGCTGCCAGTTTCATGGCGGCGCCCGGCGGTATCCTGATGGCGAAGATCATCATGCCCGATCAGCGGACGGTCGCCGCGCTCGACGAGATCGCGCTCTCCGCCTCGACTTCCGACGGGCAGGTCGCGATCGCCGAAGCGAGCCATGACGAGGAAAAGCCCGCCAACATCATCATGGCGGCAGCACAGGGTGCTCAGACCGGCGTGAAACTGGCAGTCGCGGTCGGCGCGATGGTGCTCGCATTTGTGGCGCTGGTGGCACTCGCCAACGGGTTGCTGGGCGGCATCGGTGGCTGGTTCGGCTATCCCGCGCTCAGCTTTCAGGGGCTGCTCGGCTATGTGTTCAAGCCGATCATGTTTTTGCTCAACGTGCCCTGGCATGAGGCCGGGATCGCCGGCGGACTGTTCGGCGAGAAGATCGTGCTGAACGAATTTGTCGCCTATATCGATCTCGGCAAACAGGCTGCGGCTCTGTCACCGCGTACGGTTGCCATCGTGACGTTCGCGCTGTGCGGTTTTGCCAATTTCTCGTCGATCGCGATCCAGATGGCGGTGACGGGCGGGCTGGCGCCGAACCAGCGGCCGATGATCGCGAGACTGGGGCTGCGTGCGCTGCTTGCCGGATCGCTCGCGAACCTGATGAGCGCGGCGCTCGCCGGGCTGCTGATCGGCTGATGACACATGATCATCATGCGCCGAGCCATTCGCATGCGCCGGCATCGTTCGACAGCGCCTTTGCGATCGGCATCGCGCTCAACGCGGTGTTCATCGCCGCGGAGGTAGGCGCCGGGCTGTATGTCGATTCCGTCGCGCTGCTGGCGGATGCGGGACATAATCTGTCTGACGTGCTTGGGCTGGGGGTCGCCTGGGCGGGGGCGGCGCTGGCGAAGAGTGCACCGACGAAGCGGTTCACTTATGGCCTGAAGGGATCGACGATCCTGGCCGCGCTGCTGAACGCGCTGTTGCTGCTCGTGGCGCTGGGCGCGATCGTCACGGAGGCAGTGCAGCGGTTCGGCGAGCCGGGAACCGCGGCGGGGCCGACAGTTGCCGTTGTCGCGGCGATCGGCATCGTCGTCAATGTCGCGACCGCCCTGCTGTTCGCGCGTGGGCGGCACGGCGACGTCAACATTCGCGGGGCATTCCTTCACATGGCGGCGGATGCAGCGGTGTCCGCCGGGGTAGTCGTCGCGGGTCTGGTGATCTGGCAGACCGGACTTGGCTGGATCGATCCGGCGGTCAGTATCGCGATCGCGATACTGATCTTCTGGCAGACCTGGGGGCTGCTGCGCGAGACGATGTCGATGGCGCTGGCGGCGGTTCCTCCGGGAATCGATCCCGACCGGGTCGCTCATGCATTATGCGCGTTGCCCGGCGTGGCGGCGACGCACGACCTGCATATCTGGCCGATGAGCACGACCGAGACGGTGCTGACCGCGCATCTGGTCGCGCCCGCCGGGCATCCGGGTGACCGCTTTCTCGCCGACGCGCAAGCGATGCTGCAGAAGCGCTTCGGCATCGGCCATGCGACGTTGCAGGTCGAGACGGGCGATGAGGAGTGCGGGCTGGCCGACGACCGCCGCGTCTGAGCAGCTAGATACGGTCGGCCGAATGTCCCTGAACCATTGTCGGTGCGGGGCCGGTCGCGGGACGCAGTCCCTCACGCTCACTGTCGGGAACCGGCGCGGTCGGATCGGGGCGAAACGCGTCGGGCGCGCGATCATTCGGGCCGGGATGAGTATCACCCATCAAATCGCTCGGTACGTGCTCCGCACCATCCGAACGCCGACGATCGTTGCCGCCGGGGCCGAGATGGCGTGCGCCGACCGCCGCCGCCCCTAGCAGCGCCGCTGTCCCTGCTACGAAGCTGCCAATGCCGATACCGATTTTGCCGATGGTGTTCATGATTGCTCCTGTCATATTGGATAACGCGAGCGTGGCAGGGGCTGTTCCGCAGTTGCATGCGACCGGGTGAAGCGCTAAGGGCACGCGTCCCGGCTGGCCGGGCAAAAGGCGCGGGGCCGTAGCTCAGATGGGAGAGCGCTGCAATCGCACTGCAGAGGTCAGGGGTTCGATTCCCCTCGGCTCCACCACCCCGGCGCCTTTGATCCCCTGACGCCCTGGACCACGTGAAGGGCGATAGCCGGGCATCTTGTCGGGGCCGTGGTTTGTACGTATTGCGCAGTATCTGAATGGCCCGGCGCGCTACACCCCGTTCTCCCTGGCGACGCCGGCTGACGATCCTTCTCAGGATCGTGCTTGTCCTGGCGCTGATCGGTTTTGCCGCGCTGGCAATTGCCGTCTACGTCGCGCGCGCGCAGCTTCCCTCGTTCCAAGAGCTTGAATCCTCGCCCAACGGGCAGATGATCCGCGTTCATGCCGCCGATGGTACGGTGATCGTATCGCTTGGCCCCAGCTACGGCCAATGGTTGTCCTACGACCAGATTCCCGGGATCATGCGGGACGCCACGGTCTCGGTCGAGGATCGGCGCTTCCGCTCGCATCCCGGCATCGATCCGATCGGCATCGCGCGCTCAGTCATGGTCCGTTTTCAACGCGGGCATTGGGTGCAGGGCGGCTCGACGATCACGCAGCAGCTGGCGCGCAATGTCTTTCTTTCCAACCAGAAGAAGTTCGGCCGCAAGTTTCGCGAATGGATCCTGGCGCTGGCGCTGGAGCGCAAATTCTCCAAGGACCAGATCCTGGAGCTGTACCTGAACAAGGTCTATTATGGCGGCGGCGCGTACGGAATAGATGCGGCTTCGCGCAAGTTCTTCGGGCATGGCGCGGACCATCTGTCGCTGGCGGAGGCGGCGATCATCGCCGGTCTGGTCAAGGCACCGTCCAATTATTCGCCGACCGCCGATGCGCAGGCCGCGGTCGGTCGCGCGGGGGTCGTCATTCAGGCGATGGAGCGCAGCGGCGCCATCACCCGGGCCGAGGCCGCCGGCGCACATCCCGAGGATCTGCAACTGGCGCCCGAACCCAGGCAGAATTCAGTGCGCTATTTCACCGACTGGGCGCTGCCGCAACTCGATACGCTGATCGACGAGACGGAGGCGCCGCTGGACGTGTGGACGACGCTCGATCTCGGCATGCAACGCAGTGCCGACAGCGCGGTGCGCGTAAATGCACCCAAGGGCGCGCAGGGTGCGCTGGTCTCGCTGGACCGCGACGGCGCGGTCCGCGCGCTGGTCGGTGGAAAGGACTATGTCTCGTCAATCTACAATCGGGCGACCCAGGCGCAGCGTCAGCCCGGTTCGTCGTTCAAGCTGTTCGTCTATCTCGCGGCGCTGGAGGCGGGGCACAGGCCGGAAGACACGATCGTCGACGAGCCGGTGACGATCAACGGCTGGAGCCCGCGTAACGATTCGCGCCGCAACAGCGGCCCTGTCTCGTTGCGCACCGCCTTCGCCTATTCGATCAACACCGTCGCCGCGAAGCTTGGCTATGAAGTCGGCTTCGGCACGGTCGCCGACATGGCGCGTCGCTTCGGCATCACGACCGAGGTGAACACCCACCCCTCGATGGTGCTCGGCACATCGGAGGTACGCCTGATCGACATGACCCGCGCCTTTGCCAGCGTCGCCGACAACGGCGTGGCGGTGACCCCCTATGGCATTACGCGGGTCGTGGCGAACGGACAGACGATCTACACCCATGAAGTCGACCGAAGCCATGTACTCGTCGCGCCCTATGTCGCCGCGGAGATGACCGACCTTTTGCAAACGGCCGTCAATACCGGGACCGGCAGGGAAGCGCAGATCGGCCGCCCGGTCGCGGGTAAGACGGGCACGACCAGCAGTTCCAAGGACGGCTGGTTCCTAGGCTTTTCCAGCGGATTGACGACCGGCGTCTGGGTCGGGCGCGATGACGCGCGGCCGGTGCCGGGCCTGCACGGCGGCTCCGCCCCCGCCCGGACCTTCGCAGCGTTCATGCGCCCGGCAACGGCCAATCGCCCGATCGAGCAATTCCAGACGCAGGTGACATTACCCGACTGGCAGGAAGAGCCCGATCAGGAAGCGTATTTCGGCGAGCCGAACGATGGCTTTGGCGGTGGATATGGCGTCGATGCCGATGGGAACCCGCTGCCACCGGATACGGATTACCGGGCGAATGACGACGGCTTCGATCGCCCGCCGCCCGATACCAGATCCTCGGGCACAGATGCACAGCAACCGCCGGCTCCACCGGCGCCCGACGCACCGCCGGCGCAGACGATGAACCAGGATTGGATCGATCGGATGACTGGTCGCGACCAGCCCAGAACCCAACAGCCGGAACGACCGCCGCCACGTTTCGACCTTCGCAGGGAGCCGTCGCCGTTACCGTCGCGGCGTAGCCAGCCGCAACCCGCTCAGTCTTCGGGCAATACGCCGAACCAGTAGAGCCCAGTGCCATGTTCGCGCAGCCAGGCATGTGCCGGCGCCGCATCGTCGCCAAGCAGATCGGCCACGAAAGCGTGAAAGGAGCTTCCGTGATTCATGTGCACACGGTGTGCGACTTCATGCGCAACGATCGCCCGTCGGACCCAACCGGGCGCAAGGACAAGCCGCCAGTTGTAGCGGATACGCCCATTAGCGCCGCAGCTTCCCCACCGCCGCCTGGCATCGCCGACGGACACCTGTGCGACCGTCACCCCCGCCCTCATCGCGAACGTTGCGGTATCGCTGGATAGCAGATCGAGCGCGACATGGCGCAGCCAACCCTCGACGCGCTTTGACACGGTCTCCGACGGTCCGGTAATTATCAGGTAAGCTCCGTCGCGCTGGACCGCCCTGCCCCGTCCCGGCTTACAGCAGATCGTCAACGTCTCGTCGGCGACCGGCAACACTGCGCCATCGGCGAACGGCCGCGCGGCCGGTACGGCGCGACGTTGTTGCTCGATCCACTGAGTCCGCTCTCCCGCCCAGGCCAGAGCCGGTGCCAGTGCGGCGCGCCTCGGCAAGGTCAGCCGAACCCGTCCGGTCCTGGGGTCAAATGACAGACGGGTCCGGCGCGCGCGCGGGTGACGGACAATCTCCAGGCCGTCGATCACAGGATCCGGTCGACGGCGTGATTCTCCAGATCGCCGACATCATCCTCGCTGACGGTCCAGCCGCGCACCGATTCACCCGCGCGGTGAACCGCATCGCGGTCGCCGCAAACCAGATAATGCCAATCCGGCAATTGCTCGCCCGCGGCACGCAACCGATAGGCGCAGGTCGATGGCAACCAGTCGATCGCGCGCACATTGGACATGGTCAGCCGCACACACTCGCTGACATAAGCGCGGCGGTGGCGGTAGTTGGAGCATTGGCCGGAGCGCCGGTCCAGCAGCCGGCATGCGACATTGGTCGCGACCAGCTCGCCGCTATCCTCATCCTCCAGCTTGTGGATGCAGCATTTGCCGCATCCATCGCACAAAGCCTCCCACTGCCCACGATCCAGTCGCTCGATCGGCACATCTTCCCAGAAGCGGTTCACGTGATCCAGCGCTCCAGCGACTCTGCCACGGCCTTCGGGTTTTCATCGACCGGGACCAGCGCGATGGGCTGACCGGCCGGACCCATCAGATAGGCCTGGCGTGTGTGATTGACGAGATATCCACCCCCCGGCGATGGGTCGCCCTTTGCGTGATAGACGGCATATTCCTTGTCGACCTTCTCCAGCACGGGCTGACTGCCGGTGAGACCAATCATGCGCGGATGAAAGTTACGGACAAACTGTTTGAGTACGGATGGCGTATCCCGTTCGGGGTCGACGGTGACGAAGATCGGTGTGACCATAGCCGCCTTCACAGGGTCACTCTTTTCCAGCAGTCGGAGCCCGGCCCCAACATTCTGCATATCGGTCGGACAAACGTCGGGACAAAAGGTGTAGCCGAAATACATGATCCGGTATTGCCCTTTGAACTGACGGTCGGTGACGACATCACCGTCCTGGTCCGTGAGCGTGAACGGTCCGCCGATGCTGGCACCTGCCAATGGCGGACGATCGGGCGCCGAGGAAGGAGAGTTGCAGCAGGACAGCGAGGCAGCAGCCAGCAGCAGCGCGATCGAATGCGTAATGTTCATGACGGTCGCAGCCTTGATCTGTTAACGTCCCCGGCGCAAGTTCATGCATGTTTTCCCAAGAACTGGATTGCCGATGTCCCCTGCCCGTTCTCTTTTTCTAGCCGCTCTGGTCGTGGCAGCGCCGGTATCGGCGCAGCAGCAATCGGAAAGCTATAAATTTCTGCAGGCTGTTCGCGAAGCCAAAGGTAATGACGTGATCGCGATGCTCGACAGACCAGGCAGTCAGATCATCGATACCCGCGACATAAACTCTGGCGAAGGCGCGCTGCATATCGTCGTCAAGCGCGGTGACGAGACGTATCTGCGCTTCCTGCTGCAAAAGGGCGCTGACCCCAATCTGCGCGACGGTCGCGGTAATACACCGTTGATGCTGGCGGTCGGCCAGGGCGCGGTCGGCATGATTGCAATCCTGACAGCGGCACGCGCCAATCCCAATCTTGCCAATGGAGCCGGCGAGACACCACTGATCCGGGCGGTACAACGCCGCGATGCTTCGATGGTTCGCGAACTGCTGGCAGCAGGCGCCGATCCGGACCAGACCGATAACATCGCCGGTATGTCCGCACGCGACTATGTAAAGCGCGACGGTCGCAACCCGACGATTACAAGGATGCTGAGCGATGTCGAGCCCAAGGCAAAGCGGGCAGCGGTAGCAGGTCCGAAATTATAGATTGCTGTGCAAAGGCAAGGATGGGCGTTACCGACTGATGACCGGACGGAAGGTCGTGAATCCACGACTGTTCGTTCAGTCTGCCCGACTCGTGCGCATCAATACTATTCCTGGCGGAACGACGGTAGCGCCTCCGGGTCGGTGAGTGCCGTCAGCCGTCGTGCGGCGCGGCGCGCAAAGGCGAGCGTGGAACGCTTTCGTACGTGCGGTGACAGGGTGATTGTCTGTGCCTCACGCACGATCGCCGCATCATATCGGTCGGCGACAATTATGCCGGTTCGCTCCGGCAGGAAGGCCGAATGATCAAGCGGTGACCAGTCAAACCCCGCAGGCACCGCCCAGTAATAGCGATCGCAATGCGCCAGATATTCTGGCCATTTATTATCACCCAGCAGGTCACCGCGCGCAACTTTTACCTCAACGATGGTCAGGACGCCTTTTGCATCCACCGCCATCAGGTCGGCACGGCGCCCGCCATGCAGCGGCACTTCGCCGATCGCCGCCAGATCATGGTGCGCCAATAGCCGGGTGACGCCACGCGCAACGTCCGTCGCACAAAGCGGCGAACCCGGTTCATCGATGCAGGATTGCGGGGGCTGGTCGGCAATGTCGAGCATGTCGCCCGATTAGAACATTCGGGCAACAGCGCAAGTCGCGACGCGGCCGATCAGCGGTAGAAGACGTGGTTACCGATCGAAGCGATCTGCGTGCGGCGCCAACCCGGCGACACGCGGCGAGCATGGAAGAACAAGGCCTTGGCAGCGGGGCTGTCCCACATATCGTCGATAGCGACTTTTGCGACCGCGATCGCAGTGCGATAGGAACTGCGGCCGGTGTCAACCGACGGCATTTCGCCACCGCGCACGAACGAAAACTGGCCCGGCTGTTTCACGACGCTGCAGATATCCGAGGGAAAGCGGCCCGACCGAGCACGGTTGATGATGACCTCAGCGACTGCAAGCTGTCCAGAAAGCGGCTCCCCCTTCGATTCAAAATAGATGGCGCCAGCCAGACAGCGCAGGTTCTCGTCCTCGCTGCTCGTATCGCTCACCGAGGCTACGGCATCGCGGAGCGAGTCATATGTGATGGGTTCTGCGTTGGCGATCGTGTCGGATGTAATGATTGTCTCATCCTCCGGAACCGAAACCGGGATCGGGATGTTTGATACAGCAAGCGCCATGACGGGCGTGGCAAGGCTGGATGGATCCAGTCGTTGGGCGAGTCCCGGTGCACTGGTACCTATTAGGCCGGCAATTGTCATCGCCACTGCCGCCGCGGTTGTTGCACGAGAAAAAATGGTCATCCACTGCAATAGTCATGCGGTTGGACCACGGACCCGATCGGCTCCATACCGATCGCCCGGGCATCCCCCCGACTGCGTCACCGTACCAGATCGCACCCAGCCACGGCACAACGCGTTTGCGATGGAACTTTCCTCGTTGCAGTGCAGCGTGGGGTCAACCAGTCAGCAGTGTTTCCACGGCCAAGCGTTGCGAGTCCGCGCCATCCAGTTCAATCACCCACAAGTCGGGATCGTTTTTTACCCGCCGCTGCCAATATTCTTCGATGTCGCCGCACGGAGTCGTCTCGATCAGCGCCGTCTCACCGTCCATCCCCGGCCCGCGCTCAAAAGCGCGCATCGGGCCATCGCGATCGACGATCAGGACCAGCACACCGCCGCCCGTCGCATCCCCGCGCGAACGCACTGCTGCAAAACCCCCGGCATCGTTTGCCCGGCGCAACAGGGCAGTGACCAGCAGATGTGTCGGCAGCCGGTCGCTCACGATAAACGATAGCCGGGAAGCGTCGTCAGCGGGATACGCGAGCGCATGAACGTGCCGGTCCCGCGCGCGACCTCCTCTCCTTCATCGTCTATCAGACGCGCATCCGCCACGAACACACGTCGCTGCCCGCTTATCCATCGTCCCTCGGCGACTACCGGCCCTGCCTTTAGCGGTCGGGTGAAGAACAGGTTGAACGCGGTCGTTAGCAGGAAACGGTCGGTGACCAGACTGTTGGCGGCATAGAAAGCCGCGTCGTCGAGCATCTTGAAATAGCTCGTGCCGTGCGCGGCGCCTCCGGCATGGAAATAGCGTTCATCGATTGTGAACGAGATCCGGGCGGCGCCGGCCTCGACGACGTGCAAGGCTGATTCGAAGAACCGGTTGATCGGCGCATGGGCGTAAAGCGATTCGAGCGCGCGGTAATGGGCAACCGCACCTTCAGGCGGCATCGCGGGCGTCATGCTCGGTTAACAGGGCATAAAGCGCATCGTTCGATGCCGCACCACGCAGCTTGTCGAGGAATGCTCGATCGCGAAGACAGCGTGACACACGCGCCAGCGCCTTTAGGTGTTCGGCACCTACCCCGCTTGGCGACAGCAGCGCAAAGACCAGGTCGACAGGCAAATCATCGACCGCGCCGTAGGCGATCGGTTGCGCCAGCCGGGCGACGATGCCGGTCACATGCTTCAGGCCGTTCAGCTTGGCATGCGGTATCGCGACGCCGGCACCGAAGCCTGTTGACCCCAGCTTCTCGCGCGCGCTCAGACCCTCGACGATCGCCCTGGTATCGATGTCGATCATCGGCGCAACTGTCGTCGACAGATGCTGAAACAGGGCCTTCTTGTTGGGCACCGCCACATCTCGCAATACCATGTCGTACCGCAGAAGATCGCTCAAATTGGTCATCAGTCTCTCAAATTGCCCCGGGCGCTAGGTAGGCCCCGGGGCACCGACGCGAAAGGTCAGCCGGCGCGCTGCGGCTCAACCCATCCGATCGTGCCGTCACCCCGGCGATACACCATGTTATACGACCCCGTCCCCGCGTTCTTGAACATCAACGCGGTGGTGTTGCGCAGATCAAGCATCATCACAGCGTCCGAGACACTGGCATCGGGAATGTCGACGCGCGTCTCGGCGATGATGAGTGGCGCGTCGGACTCCTCATCGTCGCTGACGGATTCGGCGAACAGCGTATAACCCGCGTCATAGGCGCCGGCCTCGGCAAATTCGATCGCCTGGTCAGCATGACGATCCTTCAGGCGGCGCATATAGCGTCTGAGCTGCTTTTCGATCTTCTCAGCGGCCCCATCAAAGGCAGGATGCGCATCCTGCCCGTTGTTGCTGCCCTTGAGGACCAGCCCCTTCATAACATGGGCAACAATGTCGCAGGTAAAGCCGACGTCGTGCGGACCCTTGCCGAAAGTGACCTCAGCCGAAATAGTGCGGGAGAAATATTTGTCGGCGATACCCTGAAGCCGGTCGCTCACATGCGTCTTGAGCGCGTCGCCGGTTGCGACCTGATGACCAGAAATCCGGATATCCATAATTTACTCCATCGTATCTCGCAGGGACGCTCACTGCGATGCGCTATCGCCCCAGATCGGATCGGTGATCCGTGACATGAACGCCGCATGTGCCGCCAATTCTCCCTCGCTGACCGTGAAAACGCGCGGTGGCCGGACCGCCCGAGCCGTGGCGGGTACTATTTCCTGCATGGTCAATTTCGGTTCGCTGGTCAGGCCAAGCCCGATCTGGAGTCCGCCCATCAGTTCGACATAGACCTGTGAGAGAAGCTGTGCGTCGAGCAGCGCGCCGTGAAGCGTCCGGCGGCTACGATCGATACCGTAACGCATGCACAGCGCATCCAGGCTGTGCTTGGCGCCGGGATGACGGCTGCGTGCGATCTGCAATGTGTCGATCATGCGGTGCGTCTCGACCGTTACCCGCCGACAACGGGTCAGCTCACCGTTCAGGAATGCAAAGTCGAATCCAGCATTATGCGCGACGAGCGGCGCATCGCCGATGAAATCAATGAGCGCTTCGACCGCCAGATGAAAACACGGCTTGTCGGACAGAAACGCGTCGCTGAGACCGTGGACGGCAAAGGCGTCGGCGGGCATCGTCCGCTCGGGGTGGTAATAGGCGTGGAATGTGCGGCCCGTCTCGACCCGGTGGACCAGTTCGACGCAACCGATCTCGACCATCCGATCGCCATCGGCAAAGCTCAATCCGGTGGTTTCCGTGTCGAAGACGATCTCACGCATCCGCAGTTTATCGCGCTTCGCCCACGGTGATGCAAGCGATCAGGCGGTGGACAGACGCCCGCGTCTCCTCGAGTTGAACATCCGTGGCGATGACATGATCGGCGCGCGCGCGCTTCTCGGCGTCGGGCATCTGCCGGGCGAGAATCTGATCAAGACGCTCGGCCGTCATTCCATCACGGGCAAGGACGCGGGCGCGTTGTATATCCGGCGCAGCGGACGCTACGACGGTTCGATCGACCGCCTGCTCGCCGCCGGTTTCGAACAGCAACGGAATATCGAACACGACGATCGGCGCGGCATGGTGTTCGGCCAGAAAGAGTGCACGCTCCTCGGCAACCGCCGGATGAATGATCGCCTCCAACCTGTTCAACGCTGCGGTGTCGCCCAGAACCGCCGCACCCAGCCGCGCACGATCGATCCCTGCTGGACCGCTTGTCCCGTTAAACGCTGCCTCGATCGCCTCGACCAGCCGCCCCCCCCTACCCTGAAGGCGGTGGACGACGGCGTCCGCGTCGAAGACAGGCACGCCTTCCTCGGCGAACATCGCCGCAACCGTCGACTTTCCCATGCCGATCGAACCCGTCAGTCCGATGGTGATCACGCGAGGAGCCGGGCGCGCAAATCATCGTCCCGTTCACGCGGCGGGGCAATGCCAAACAACGCTTCGAACGCGATCGCCGCTTGCCCGACCAGCATGTCGAGCCCGTCGATCGTATCGAGTCCAAGGTTGCGCGCCTGTGCAAGCAGCGGCGTTTCGATCGGTGCATAAACGATGTCATAGACCAGCGCACTGTCCGGCAGCGGCGCGAGATCGAGGTCGAGCGGTGGCTGACCGGCCATTCCCAGCACACTGGCGTTGACCAGCAGGGCGGCAGGGGGCAGCGTCGCGGAAAGCGGCAGCGCCTGACCCTTCAGTCCGAACGTCGAGAGGAGCGCCGCCGCTTTGAGCGGTGTACGATTGAGCACCGTCACCGGTCCGCAGCCGAGGCGTGTCAGCGCGAATAACACCGCGCGCGCCGCCCCGCCTGCCCCGACGACCACGATCGGCTGATTGGCCAGATCGAGGCCCGCGATTGGTGTGTAAAAGCCACCCGCATCTGTATTGGCCGCCGTCAGCGAGCCATCGTCCGCTCTGACCACGAGGTTCGCAGCACCGATCGTACCCCGCACATTGCCCGGATCCGACAGATGATCCAGCACCGCGATCTTGTGAGGCACGGTTACGTTGCAGCCGAGCCAATGCTTATCCTCGCTGCGGATCGCCAGATAATCGGCCAGCCGATCGGGCGTGACACGGCAGGTTCGATAATCAGCGGCGATTCCCAACGCCTCCAGCCAGAACCCGTGAATGAGCGGGGATTTGGAGTGACCGATGGGATCGCCGATTACCTCGGCAAAAAGCCGGTCGGCATGCGCGGGCGACCCATCAAAGAAGGCCGGACTCCGCGCCACCGTCATGCGGCAATCACCTGACGGACGCGCAAATAGTCGAGCACAGGCAGAAGCGGCATGCCCAGCACGGTGAATTGACTGCCCTCGATCCGCTCAAATATCTGCACGCCCGGACCCTCGATGCGGTAGCAGCCGACACAGCCGGCAATCGCAGGCCACTCCGCGTCCAAATAGGTGTCGATGAACTGATCGGACAGGACCCTGACATGCATCCGCGCAGCCTCGACATACCGCCAGACAGCGCGACCGTTCTCGACGATGACGACCGCACTCCACAGATCGTGGCGAGCACCCGACATGGCGTGCAAATGCGACGCCGCATCCTCGCGGGAGACCGGCTTGTCGAGCCGCGTTCCATTACTGAGCACCGCCATCGAATCACTACCGATGACCAGCGCGTCACGGTGTTGTTCGCCGACCTTGAGCGCCTTCATTTCTGCCAAGGCGTCGGTCAGGTCGCGCGGTGAATAATGCGCCAGCGCCGCCTTCGCCGCGTCCTCGTCAACCCGCGCGGCCATCGGCTCAAACGCAATTCCGGCCGCGGTCAGCATCGCGCGCCGTGACGCGCTCTCGGATGCAAGAACCAGCCTCACGCGTCAGCCGATCGTTCGCTGCGACGCTCATTGCAGAGCGCGATGATCGCCGCTGCCGTTTCCTCAATCGAACGCCGGGTCACATCGATAACCGGCCAGCCATTGTCCGCGAACATGCGCCGCGCATAGGACAGCTCCCGGGCGACCATGTCCTCATCGACATAAGGTGTCTCGGGTGCCTGGTTGAGTGACAAAAGCCGGTTGCGGCGGATGGCCACCAGACGATCCGCGGTGGTGGTCAGCCCCACGACCAGCGGATGGCGCAGTTTGAACAGGGTTTCGGGTGGCGGCGATTCGACGACGATTGGGATATTTGCGGTCTTGTACCCGCGATTGGCGAGGTAGATGGAAGTCGGCGTCTTGGAGGAACGCGACACGCCTGCCAAGACAATATCCGCTGCTTCCCATTCGTCCGACAGAATGCCGTCGTCATGCGCGATGGTGAAATGGATGGCCTCCACCCGCGCAAAATACGCCGCATCCAGGACATGCTGCCGCCCTGGCCGCGCCTTGGCGGTTTGCCCCAGCATCGTGGACAATGCGTCATTCACAGGGTCGAGCGGCGCGACGACCGGCAATCCCAGTGCAACGCACCGTGCTTCCAGAATCCGGCGGGTCGCCGGATTGACGAGCGTGAAGATCACCAGACCCGGATTATGCGCGATCTCCTGCAGGATGCGCTCCAGATGCTCCTCGGTGCGGACCATCGGCCAGAAATGGCGCATCGTCTCGACATCGTCATATTGCGCAAGTGCGGCCTTGGCGATGTTCTCCAGCGTTTCCCCAGTGGAATCCGACAGCAGATGCAGATGGAGCCGCACCGTCAGCGCTGTCGGGATGAAACTGTGGGCAACATGGGTATCGGCGATAGGACAAGCGGGTCATATCGCCAAGCCGGAGTCCAACGGTGAATGAACCGCATGTTATCCACAAAAGCGTGAACAAGCGATCCAATGATCCACAGCCTGTGTATTTCGGGGATCATTAACAACGACTCCGCCGAGCGGTCACACCGCTTTTGCGTCAAGCTGTTGGCAAATGAGGGAGCGGCGCATAAGCCCCACTTTCAGACTGCCTACTACAGCAACAATTCTTTAGATTCTCTTATTGATACAGGAAGCGAGGCACACCTGACCGGGTCGGACAAACCGCTGCTGCACACCCTTCATGGTGATCGACAGTCTCGACCGCCGATCTGGTTCATGCGTCAGGCGGGACGCTATCTGCCCGAATATCGCGCGCTTCGAGCAAGGAAGGGCGGTTTCCTGGCGCTCGCGACCGATCCCGAAGCGGCAGCCGAGGTTACATTACAGCCGATACGACGGTTCGGCTTTGACGGTGCGATCCTGTTTTCCGACATCCTGATGGTACCATGGGCGCTGGGACAAGAACTAAGTTTCGGCGTGGGCGAAGGACCGAGGCTGACGCCGCCGTTGATCGATCAGGCCCTGCAGACGCTGGAGCGTGCGCCGGAGCGCCTGGAGCCGGTCTATCGAACAGTCGCTCGCGTCGCCGACGCCCTGCCCTCGCAGACGACATTTCTGGGCTTTGCCGGGTCTCCCTGGACGGTAGCGACCTATATGGTGGCGGGACAGGGATCGAAGGATCAAGGGGAAACCCGCGCGTTTGCCTACCGGGAGCCGCGCGGCTTCGGCGAGATCATCGATGCGATCGCGGAGATGACGATTGACTATCTCAGCGGGCAGATCGCGGCCGGGGTCGAGGCGGTGCAATTGTTCGACAGCTGGGCAGGCAGCCTGTCGCCCGCGCAGTTCGAGCAATGGGTGATTGCCCCCAATGCGCGGATTGCCGTGGCGATCAACGAGCGGCACCCCGAGGTTCCGGTTATCGGCTTTCCCAAGGGCGCCGGCGGCAAGCTGCCGGCCTATGCGCGCGAGACGGGGGTACATGCGGTGGGCCTCGATGAGACGGTGGACCCTGTATGGGCCGATTCAGTGCTGCCCCACGGCATGCCGGTGCAGGGCAATCTCGACCCCCTTGCATTGATGGCGGGCGGCACGGCGCTGGATTGCGCGGTCGATCGCGTCATTGGCGCCTTTCCAGAGCGACCGCATATCTTCAATCTGGGTCATGGCATCCTGCCGCAGACACCGATTGCCCATGTCGAACAGGTACTCGTAAAGGTACGTGGATGAGCGGATGGCTTGGTGGTGCGTATGACTGGGTGAAGGCCGCGCATCTGATTTTCGTGATCTTCTGGATGGCGGGGCTGTTCATGCTGCCACGCTATCTGGTTTATCATCAGGAGGCGCTGGCCGGTGGTCGTGATGTCGAGGCGGCGCTTTGGGTCGAGCGCGAGAACAAGCTGAGACACATCATTCTAACACCGGCGATGGTGGTGGTCTGGGTGCTGGGCATCGCGCTGGCGCTCAATATCGGCATTGCCGATGGAGCCGGCGGGCTGGGTTGGCTGCACGTCAAGATCGTGCTGGTGGTATTGCTCACCGGCTATCACGGCTGGATGGTCAGTTATGCGAAGAAACTGGCGCGCGGCGCGGCTAGCGCCAGTGGCCGCACGCTCCGGCTGCTGAACGAGGTGCCAGGGATCGCCGTCGTCGTCATCGTCTTGTTGGTGATCGTACGTCCCATCTTCTGAGCGTGTGCTTGACTTGGGAAGTGCGCGCTTCTAGGCGCATCCGTAAGCGTCGACATGTGGCTTTTTGCCCGTTTCCGGTCGGCGTCCTTTCTCAGCCCGGTGCCGCCGCGAGTTCTTCGCCGACCGAGCTTTTCTGACGACTGTTCCGGAAAAAAAAGACATGCATCTCAAAGACCTCAAGAAGAATACACCCGCCGAACTGGTCGCCATGGCGGAGGAACTGGGGGTCGAGGGTGCCTCGACGCTCCGCAAGCAGGACCTGCTGTTCGCCATCTTGAAGGTACAGGCCGAAAATGGCGACCAGATCATGGGCGAGGGGACGATCGAGGTCTTGTCCGACGGGTTCGGCTTCCTGCGTAGCCATCAGGCCAATTATCTGGCCGGACCTGACGACATCTATATTTCTCCCAATCAGGTCAGAAAGCACGGCCTTCGCACTGGCGACACGGTTGAGGGCGAAATTCGTGGGCCCAAGGACGGCGAACGCTATTTCGCGCTGACCAGGCTGACCTCGGTCAATTTCGACGATCCCGACGCGGTCCGCCACCGGGTAAATTTCGACAATCTGACGCCGCTCTATCCCGAAGAACGCCTGAAACTGGAGATCGAAGATCCGACGATCAAGGACAAGACGGGCAGGGTCCTTGATGTCGTCACGCCGCTCGGCAAGGGGCAGCGATGCCTGATCGTGGCTCCACCGCGCGTCGGCAAGACGATCATGATGCAAAATGTCGCGCGGGCGATCAGCGTCAATCATCCGGAAGTCTATCTGATCGTGCTGTTGATCGATGAGCGGCCCGAGGAAGTGACCGACATGCAGCGTACGGTGAACGGCGAGGTGATTGCGTCCACCTTCGACGAGCCCGCGACGCGCCACGTCCAGATCGCCGAAATGGTGATCGAAAAGGCCAAGCGACTGGTCGAGCATAAAAAGGACGTCGTGATCCTGCTCGACAATATCACGCGTCTCGGCCGTGCCTATAACACCGTCGTTCCGTCGTCCGGCAAGGTGCTGACCGGCGGCGTTGATGCCAACGCGCTCCAGCGGCCGAAACGGTTTTTCGGGGCGGCGCGCAACATCGAGGAAGGCGGCTCGCTGACCATCATTTCGACCTCGCTCATCGACACCGGCAGCCGGATGGATGAGGTGATTTTCGAGGAGTTCAAGGGCACCGGCAATGCCGAAATCGTGCTGGACCGCAAGGTCGCTGACAAGCGCATCTTCCCGGCGATCGACGTGGGCAAGTCGGGCACCCGCAAGGAAGAGTTGCTGGTCGACAAGGGGCAACTGTCCAAGATGTGGGTATTGCGGCGCATCCTCATGCAGATGGGCACGGTCGACGCGATGGAATTCCTGCTGGGGAAGATGAAGGATTCCAAGACCAACGAGGAATTCTTCGACAGCATGAACCAGTAATGCGCTGTGTAGCGGTGTCTATTCACCTGCCGCGTCGTCAACGCTACATGGGCCAATGATCCTCACCGTCTTAACCGCTGCCACCGCAGGACCCGGCTCGATGACTGAGATCTGGCAGCATGTGGTCGCGGACTTTTCGAACATAGGCTCGCCTGCGACGCTGTCGGCGTTCGTGTGGGTTCTTCTGATCGATGTGGCGTTGGCCGGGGACAACGCCATCGTCGTCGGGGCCTTGGCGGCGGGTCTGCCCACGGCTCAGCGCAAGCGGGTCATCCTGATCGGCATCATCGCGGCACTGGTGTTGCGGATCGCGTTTGCGCTGGTCGTTACGTGGTTGCTGGGCATTGTCGGTCTGGTTTTTGCCGGCGGTTTGTTATTGCTATGGGTGTCCTGGAAGATGTGGCGCGATCTGCGCCAGCCTGTCGTCGGGGGCGACGCGCATTCCGGTGGGCTCGCGCCGGCCAAGAGCTTTGCCGGCGCCGCACTGGCAGTCGCGGTCGCCGACATATCAATGAGCCTCGACAATGTGCTCGCCGTTGCGGGAGCCGCGCGGGAGCATCCCGGTGTGCTCGTCATCGGGCTGCTGTTGTCGGTGGCGATTATGGGTATTGCTGCAAACCTGATCGCGCGCTTTATCGAACGCTATCGCTGGATCGGCTTTGTCGGGCTCGCCGTCATCATAGTCGTTGCGATCAAGATGATCTACGAAGGTGTGGTCGAGCCCGATGTCGGTGTTCTGACGCTGTTTAACTAAGCAGATGTTCATCGAAGAAACTGGCCGTGCGCTCGTCGGCCAGCCTGGCTGCATCGTCTTTGCGCCGCGCGCCGAATTCGGTCGCGAAACCGTGATCAGCGCCAGGATAGTCATGCAGCGTCGCCTTGGGATGATCGTCCAGTCCCGCGTGCATCGCCTCCTGCGTCTTCGCGTCGACCAGGTGATCGTCCCCCGCGATGTGCAGCATCACAGGATGGGCGATGCTGTGCTTCTCACGCAATAGCCCGTCGATCCCGACTCCGTAATAACCAACGCTGGCATCAACGTCCGTCCGCGTCGCGGTCATGAAGGCTAGGCGACCACCCAGGCAGTAGCCGACGCAGCCGACCTTGCCGCCATCGCCCAGTTCCTCGCGGGCTGCCCGGATGGTTGCCTCGATATCGGCGATGCCTTTGTCCTGATCGAACTTCCCCATCAGGTCGAACGCCTGCTTCAGTTCCGGTTCGATATCGGGGTCTAGTTCGATTCCGGGTTCCAAGCGCCAGAACAGGTCCGGCGCGATCGCAAGATAACCGGCCTCGGCGAGCGTGTCGCATTTGCGGCGGATCCCGGCGTTGACGCCGAAAATCTCCTGAATGACCACGATCGCGGCGCGCGCGGTGCCAGCAGGTCGCGCACGATAGGCCGTAAAGTTATCCGCCTGATCACCGGAGGTGATCGTCATTGTATCGGTCATCGGCTAGGCTCCATGCTCAACAGTCATCAGAGGGTAGGAACGATGAAGGTCCATGTCGAGATAGACTGCACGCCGGAAGAGGCACGGGCCCTAGCTGGTCTGCCGGATCTCACGCCGATCCATGACCAATATGTCCGGGCGATGACGGATATGATGGAGGGTAACGGGGTACGGCCGGAAATGTTGGAGACGATGATGCGCAGTTGGGCGCCGGTCGGTGATGCCGGCATGGCAATGTGGCGGCGCTTGTTCAAGGCATCAAATACGTCAGACGGCTGAATCATGTCGACGATCTTCGCGGTATCGAGCGGTCGGCCTCCGGCGGCGATCGCCGTCATCCGGGTCAGCGGGCCACGGGCCTTTGCGGCGCTGGAGACGCTGGCAGGCAAACTCCCTCCCGCACGACGCGCGACGGTGCGCGCGTTGCGCGATCCGGCAGGCGATCTACTGGACCGCGCATTGGTATTAGTCTTTCCGGGACCGGCGACGGCAACCGGTGAGGATCTGGTCGAGCTGCATTGTCATGGCGGTCGCGCGGTCGTGGCAGCAGTCGAACGGGCTGTGGCGTCGCTACCCGACCTGCGGCTTGCCGAACCCGGTGAATTCACTCGCCGTGCGTTGACGAACGGGCGGATCGACATGCTGGAAGCCGAAGGCTTGGCAGATTTGCTAGAGGCCGAAACGGAGGGTCAGCGCCGGGCGGCATTGATCGCATCCGAGGGTCGCGTGAGCGGTCATGTGCGACAATGGATGGACCGCATCACGCAATTGTCGGCGAGGGTCGAGGCTGCGATCGATTATTCGGACGAGGATGATGTCGACGATGTAACCGCTTATGAACTGTCGTGTGAAGCCATATCAATTGCTGACGACATCACGCGAGCAATCAATGGGCCGCCGATTGAACGGTTGCGCGACGGCGTTCGTGTCGCGCTCGCCGGACCACCGAATAGCGGGAAGTCCACCCTGCTCAACGCGTTGGTGCAGCGTGACGCGGCAATCGTGTCGCCGATCGCGGGTACTACACGTGATCGGATCGATGTGCCCGTTCAGCGGGCTGGAATTGCGTATCTTGTCACCGATACTGCCGGACTGCGAGAAACCGACGACGCGATCGAAGCAATTGGTGTCGAGCGGGCGACGGCGGCGCTGGACGAAGCTGATATCGCGTTATGGCTCGGAGACGATCTACCCCCGCGCCATCGGATGATATGGCTGCACGCCCGTGCGGATGCGCCTAGTCGACCTGCTCGCAATCCACGGCAGATAGCATCGGTGTCGGCAAGGGATGCAGCATCGATCGATCGGCTCTGGGAGATGCTTCACGAACACGCACAATTGCTATCCCCCTCGATCGATCAACTGCCGTTGCGACGTGAACAGCAGGAGATGCTGATGCGCGCTACTGACTTACTGGCACATAAGGATGATGATGATATCCTGCTGATCGCGGAAAGATTGCGCGGGGCGGGGGCTATTTGTGCCAGTCTGCTGGGTCTAGATGCGACGCAACAAACACTCGATGCCATCTTCTCTCGCTTTTGCATCGGCAAATGATGTTTCACGTGGAACATTTTTGACCCGGGCTCTGGTCGGCGATAGCGCATGTGCATGTTTGACGTAGTTGTTATTGGCGGTGGTCACGCAGGCACCGAGGCATGCGCGGCGGCGGCACGGCGTGGTGCCAATACGCTGTTACTTACCCAATCTACCGCAACGATCGGCGCCATGTCATGCAATCCGTCAATTGGCGGAATTGGCAAGGGCCACATCGTTCGGGAAGTCGATGCGTTCGACGGGTTAATGGCGCGCGCCGCAGACGCGGCAGGCATCCATTATCGGATGCTGAACCGTGCAAAGGGAAGTGCTGTCCATGGCCCGCGGGTTCAGGCGGACCGGCGTCGCTATGCCGCAGCGATCCAGGCGATGCTAGCCGGGCAGTTGATGCTGACAATCCGGCAAGGTGAAGCGGGTGTTCTGATCGTTAAACACGGTCGAGTGCAAGGTGTGAGCCTGACCGACGGGTCGATCATCCATACGCGCTCGGTCGTGCTGGCAACAGGTACGTTCTTGGGCGGCCGCATATTTCGGGGGGAAGAGCGAGCCAGCGGTGGCCGTGTCGATGAGCGACCAGCAACAGCACTTGCCGACCAATTGCGCGGTGAGGGCCTTCCCATCGGTCGGTTGAAGACAGGAACACCGCCACGTCTGGATGGCAGAACGATTGATTGGGCGAAGCTGGCTGAACAGGGATCAGACCTCGATCCCTGGACAATGTCACCCTTGTCGGGCGGCCGACCCTTGCCACAAATTGCTTGCGCCACAACCCGGACGACCCGTCAGACGCACGACGTCATCCGACATGCGCTTGATCGGTCGCCCCTGTTCAGTGGCGCAATCGATGCGTCCGGACCACGATATTGCCCGTCGATCGAGGATAAGGTCCATCGCTTTGGCGATCGCGACGGGCATCAGGTGTTTCTTGAGCCGGAAGGGCTCGACGACCCGGTCGTGTACCCCAACGGGTTGTCCACATCGCTGCCGATCGATGCACAGCAGGCGATGATCTCGAGCATCGATGGGCTTCAACATGCACGGATAAACATCCCCGGCTATGCCGTTGAATATGACTTTATCGATCCCCGCGCACTGGATGCAACGCTGGAGCTTAGAGCGATTGGAGGAATATTCTGCGCCGGGCAGATCAATGGGACGACGGGGTATGAGGAAGCCGCGGGGCAGGGGTTGCTAGCCGGCGTGAATGCCGCGGCCGGTGCGATCGGTGCGCAACCGTTGGTCCTTGATCGGGCGTCGAGCTATCTTGGCGTGATGATCGATGACCTGACCCTACAAGGCGTCTCGGAACCTTATCGGATGTTGACCGCGCGGGCCGAATATCGGCTCGCACTGCGCGCGGACAATGCAGAGACGCGACTAGGCAAGATAGCGCGCCAAGCGAAGGTAGTGAGCGATAAACGCCGGGTACATCAGTGTCGCCGGGAGGAAGCGCTGGCAAACATCGATGAACGTTTGTCTCAGCCGATCACAGCCAGCGCCTTGCGATCGAGGGGTGCGATGGTCGCCGAAGATGCGTCGTCGCGATCCGGAAAATTGTGGTTGCGATTGGCCAAGATATACCCGTCCCATCTTCTGGATGCGGCGACGCCTGAAGAACGAGCCGTAAATCTCGAAGCGGCGGAAGATGCTCGTTACGCTCCCTATCTCGATCGCCAGGCCGATGAGGTCGCACGGTTGCGTCAAGGGGAACAAATCACGTTGGCCGCAGACATGATGTTCGAACAAGTCCCGGGCTTGTCGACCGAAATGGTCGAGCGCTTGAATTGGGCAAGACCTGGCACATTGGCGGCGGCGTCCCGCATTCATGGTATCACCCCAGCCGCGTTGTCAGCGTTGATGCTTCACGCCCGCAAGCGCGTAGCGTGACCGATGACGAGGCCCGCGCACTTGTTCTTTTCTATGGTGGCAAAGAGGCTGTAGAGCACACTGCTGCATTCGTCGATTTGGTCATCGCGGAGAATGATCGGCAAAATCTGATTGCCCCATCGACGATTGATTCAATCTGGACGCGCCATGTGGCGGACTCGGTTCAGTTACTCGGCCACTTGCCCAATTCTGATCCCCTGGATTGGGTGGATATAGGCACCGGAGGGGGCTTTCCTGGTCTAGCTATAGCCATCGCGTCGCGTCACCGGGTGGTCCTTGTCGAACCACGCCGTCGTCGTGCGGAGTTTCTCCTTGCCGGCATCAATCAACTTGGGCTTGAACGACGAGTGACCGTTCGGCAGCAGATGATTGAACGCATTTCAGAAAAATTCGACGTCATTTCGGCACGGGCGGTAGCGCCCGTCGAAAAGCTTTTGCGCGACGCGCGACATTGCGCCAAACCACGAACACGATGGTTGCTGCCGAGAGGACGCATAAGCGATGAGGAATTGTCCATGCTCAATGCGCGCACAATGTTTCACGTGAAACAAAGCGTGACTGACGTCACGTCTGCAATACTGATCGTCGATGGGACTGTAGCGCTGTGATTTGTGTTGCGATCGCCAATCAAAAAGGTGGCGTCGGGAAGACAACAAGCGCGATTAATCTTGCAACAGCGCTTGCGGCTACAGGCAAGCGCGTCCTCATGATCGACCTGGATCCGCAGGGAAACGCATCCACAGGGCTTGGTATCAGCCATTCCGCGCGGATCAGATCCAGCTATCATGTCCTCATCGGTGAAGCCCTGCTCGACGAGGCGGTGGTTCCCAGCAACGTGCCCTGTCTGGACGTTGTCCCGGCGACCGTCGATCTGTCTGGAGCAGAAGTCGAACTGATCGAGTTCGATGCCCGTACGCATCGTCTGGACCACGCGTTGAAGACGGCTCGTGCCAATTGGGACATCGTTCTGATCGACTGCCCACCGTCGCTGGGATTATTGACGATCAATGCCTTGGTCGCGGCGGACAGCCTTCTTGTGCCGCTCCAATGTGAGTTCTTCGCGCTCGAAGGCCTGTCGCAGCTTCTTGCAACAGTCGAGCGGATTCGCGAGCGATTTAACCCTAATCTTTCCATCCTTGGTGTAGCGCTGACGATGTTCGATCGTCGTAACAGATTGACTGAACAGGTGTCAGCGGATGTCCGTGCTGTATTAGGGCGCGTCGTTTTCGATACCGTCATTCCCCGAAATGTCAGGCTGTCGGAGGCGCCCAGCCATGGTCTGCCGGCGCTGATCTATGATCATCGATGCGCGGGGTCTGCCGCCTATATTGCGTTGGCGCGCGAGATGATCATGCGCTTGCCCGAATTAGCGAAAGCGGCATGACCGAGCTGGTCGGGCGTGGTCGCGGTGGCAAGGGTCGCGGTGGTCTAGGCCGCGGGCTCAATTCCCTACTCAATGATATCGCGCGTGAAGAACCCATCGCTACCTCGCCGAGTATTTCGTCTGGATTGCAGAAACTTCCCGTTGAATCGCTATCGCCACATCCGAACCAGCCACGACGCAATTTCGATGAAGCGATGCTGGATGAACTGGCCGGATCGATCGCGGCTCGTGGTGTCATTCAGCCGATTGTCGTCAGGCCGCATGGCAACAGCTACCAGATCGTGGCGGGTGAACGGCGTTGGCGTGCGGCGCAGCGTGTCCACATCCGGGAGGTTCCGGTCGTCATCCGCGATTTCGACGATACCGAAACGCTAGAGATTGCGCTTGTCGAGAATATTCAGCGGCAGGATCTGAACGCGATAGAGGAAGCGCAAGCTTATCAGCGTCTATCCGGCGAGTATGGCCATACCCAGGAGGCGCTGGCCAAGATTGTCCACAAGTCGCGAAGCCACGTCGCCAATCTCCTCCGACTGCTTGAATTGCCCGACACTGTGCAATCATTCGTCGTCGATGGATCGCTGTCGATGGGCCATGCACGAGCATTGCTGGGTGCGCCGGAGGTCGAAAGACTGGCCGAGCAGGTAATTGCGCGGCAGTTGTCAGTTCGCGAGACCGAGAAACTGGCGCAAGGCGCAAAGCCGCGTCGCAAGACCAGTAGACGGCAAGCACAGCCCGATGCTGTCGACCTGGACCTCGCGGCCTTGGAACGCCATCTGGCCGACCTGCTGGGTCTTAACGTGCGTGTCCGCCATAGCGACAAAGGCGGATCGGTAACGCTGAACTATGCCACCCTTGAGCAGCTGGATATGCTTTGCCAGCGTCTTACCGGCGAAGCTGTCTAGGCATTCGCAATCGGAGCATGTGTTCGTCTGCGCATTGGAAAGAACTGTCTTATTCGGAAGCGGATTTATCCGCATCCGTTTTAAGGCCATTGTCCGATCAGGCGGCAATTTTGGCCCGGCTTGCGCGCTTGCGCTCATTGGGGTCGAGATGGCGTTTGCGTAGCCGGATCGATTTGGGTGTCACCTCGACCAGCTCATCATCGTCGATATAGGCGATCGCCTGTTCCAGCGTCAGCTTGCGCGGCGGTGTCAGGCGGATGGCGTCGTCCTTGCCGCCGCTTGCACGGAAGTTTGTCAGCTGCTTCGCCTTCATCGGATTGACTTCGAGGTCGTCCGTCTTGGCGTTCTCACCGATCACCATGCCCTCATATAGCGGCTCGCCGGGACCGACCATCAGCACGCCGCGCTCCTCCAGCGGACCCAAGGCATAGGCGTTGGCTTCGCCCGCGCCGTTGGAGATTAGCACGCCGTTCTTGCGCCCCTCGATCTGGCCCTTATGCGGCCCGTATTTTTCGAACAGCCTGTTCATGATTCCCGTGCCGCGCGTGTCAGACAGGAACTCGCCGTGATACCCGATCAGCCCGCGACTGGGAGCGGAAAAGGTCACGCGCTGCTTGCCGCCACCTGACGGGCGCATGTCGGTCAGGTCGGCCTTGCGGCTCGCCATTTTTTCGACGACGGTGCCCGAGTAATCCTCGTCGACGTCGATCACGACCGTCTCATAAGGTTCTTCCTTGCCGCCACCCTCGGCGTCGCGGAACAGAACGCGCGGACGACTGATACCAAGCTCAAAGCCCTCACGCCGCATCGTCTCGATCAGCACACCGAGTTGCAACTCGCCGCGTCCCGCCACTTCGAAACTGTCCTTGTCGGCGGCCTCGGTCACCTTGATCGCGACGTTCGATTCCGCCTCCCGGAACAGGCGATCACGAATCATCCGGCTCGTGACCTTCGTACCCTCACGTCCCGCCATCGGCGAGTCATTGACCGCAAAGCGCATCGATAGCGTCGGCGGATCGATCGGCTGCGCATGCAAGGGTTCGGTCACGGCAGGATCGCAGATCGTATTCGCTACCGTCGCCGTCGTCAGCCCCGCGATCGAGATGATGTCGCCCGCATTGGCTTCATCGACCGGTACGCGCTCCAGCCCGCGGAACGCCATGATCTTTGACGCACGGCCGGCCTCGACGACGTTGCCGTCATTGTCGAGCGCATTAATCGCCATATTTGTCCTGACCGTGCCGCTTGCGACCAGCCCGGTCAGGATACGACCGACGAAATTATCGCGGTCGAGCAGCGTGACAAGAAACTTGAACGGCCCATCCGGGTCCGCGGCTGGTGCCGGGACATGATCGACGATCGTCTGGAACATGGGCGCCAACGTCCCGTCACGCACATCCGGATCGGTCGACGCATAACCATTGCGGCCCGATGCATAAAGAACGGGGAAGTCGAGCTGTTCGTCCGACGCTTCCAGGCTGACAAACAGGTCGAATACCTCATCCAGCACTTCCTGGATGCGTGCGTCGCTGCGGTCGACCTTGTTCACGACGACGATCGGGCGCAGCCCCAGCGCCAGCGCCTTGCCGGTCACGAACTTCGTTTGCGGCATCGCACCTTCGGCGGAATCCACCAGCAGGATGACGCCGTCCACCATCGACAGGATACGCTCCACCTCACCACCGAAATCGGCGTGGCCGGGCGTGTCGACGATGTTGATCCGCGTGGCTTCCTGCCCTCCCGGCGGGGCCCATTCCACCGACGTGCATTTGGCTAGGATCGTGATTCCACGCTCCTTTTCCAGGTCATTGGAATCCATCGCGCGTTCCTCGACGCGCTGATTGTCGCGAAACGTGCCGGACTGGCGAAACAACTGGTCAACCAGGGTCGTCTTGCCGTGATCGACGTGCGCGATGATGGCCACGTTGCGCAGGCTCATGGATTTGTCTCATTGCTGTGAAGGAAGGTATCACGCACGTCGCTAGCATAAATGGTGCGTCGCGGAAAGAGATTTGCTGCAGCACTGCCTTGCACCGCGGTTATTCGTCGCTGGTCAACTTCACCTTGTTGGGCAATTTCTTGCCCTTCGTCCGGCGGGAAGGGAGCTGAACCGGGTTCTTCTTCTTCCATGCGGCATAGGTCATGGGACCGTCGGGAGTATCGACCATGTGATCGTCTAGGCTCGCCATCAGCCGTCTCCCACCCGTTCGATATCGGCACCGACCGCCGACAGCTTTTCCTCCAGTCGTTCATAGCCGCGATCGAGATGATAGACACGCGATACTTGCGTCTCTCCCTCCGCCGCCAGTCCCGCCAGGATCAGGCTCATCGACGCGCGCAGATCGGTCGCCATGACCGGCGCACCGACCAGACGCTCGCCGCCGCGCACGACGGCGGTCCGCCCGCGCACCTGAATGTCCGCACCCATCCGCGCCAGTTCGGGCACGTGCATGTAGCGATTCTCGAAGATCGTCTCGGTCAGCATGCTGGCACCCTCGGCGCGGGTCAGCATCGCCATGAACTGCGCCTGCATATCCGTCGCAAAGCCGGGAAACGGCGCGGTGGATAGCGTGAGCGGCTGCAACCGGCCGTTTGCCGTCACGCGCAGCGAATCGGGCGCTTCGTCGACCGTCACCCCGGCATCGGTCAGCGCGGTAATCGTTGCGCGCATGTCGTCCGCCGCCACCCCCACCAGCTCCAGCGAGCCACCCGTGATCGCGGCCGCGCAGGCATAGGATCCAGCCTCGATCCGGTCGGGCATCACCTTATAGGTCGCGCCGTGCAACCGGTCGACGCCCTCGATCTCCAATGTCTCGGTGCCGATCCCCTCGATCCGTGCACCCATTGCGAGCAGGCAGCGGCACAGATCGACAATTTCCGGCTCTCGCGCGGCATTCTCTATTCTGCTCGGACCCTTGGCGGTCGTCGCTGCCATCACTACGTTCTCGGTCGCCCCGACCGATACGATCGGAAAGCTGTATCGACCGCCCGGCAAACGCCCACGAGGCGCCCGGGCGCGAACATAACCGGCGGTCAACTCGATCTCGGCGCCGATCGCCTCCAGCGCTTTCAGGTGCAGGTCGATCGGTCTGTTGCCGATTGCACAGCCGCCGGGCAGGCTGACCGTTGCTTCCCCGCCGCGTCCCACCAACGCCCCCAGCACCAAGATCGACGCCCGCATCTTGCGCACAATATCGTATGGAGCCTCGGTCGACGTCAGCTTTGGCGTGCGGATCGTCATCACCCGGCCGAATTCCTCCGGCCGCGTTCCCTCGATCGCGGTCGACGCGCCCAACTGGTTCAGCAAATGACCGAAGCCATCAACATCAGCCAGTCTGGGCAGGTTTCGCAGCGTCAGCGGCTCGTCGGTCAGCAGCGCGCACGGCATCAGCGTTAGCGCCGCGTTCTTGGCGCCCGATATTGGCAGACGGCCTTCGAGACGGCGTCCGCCACGAATGATAATGCGATCCATAGATCCGTCCTACCGGCCCATTTATGCGGCGCAAGAGGGCGGCACGCGTCTGCTTCGCCTGATCGAGTTTAATGCGCCCGCGCTTCATAATTGATTTGAAGCGGGAAATTGGGGGGAACGGCAGATCGTGCCAACGAATTGTCTGGCCGAGCGTCTCGGTAATTATATCGACCTGACGCCGGTCGAACGCGGTGCACTAAGCCGGCTGGAGGAGCGTAGTCGTTCGCTCCGGCGCGGCGCGACGCTGCTGCGGGAGAATGACGTCGCTCCTGAAATGTTCGTTGTTCAGCAGGGCACACTCATGAGCTATGTGCTCCTCGATAACGGCAGTCGGCAGATACTCCACCTACTCTACCCCGGTGATCTGATCGGGCAAGCCTGCCTCGCTTATGCAGGGGCGCTCGAGACGATCGTGGTACTCAGCGATTGCACCGTCTGCCCGTTCGAGCGATCGGCTCTGGCAGGCCTTGCGACCGAACACCCGCGGCTGTTTGCGCTGATCGCGGCAATGGGTCAGATGGAGCGCGTCGCACTGACAGATCGCATGGTCGGGATGGGGCGGCGCTCCGCGATCGAGCGCATCGCCGCATTGCTGGTCGAGGTTCGTGACAGACTGCGGACAATCGGCGGTGCCATTGGCGACGAGTTTGTTCTGGGATTGACGCAAGAAGAAGTCGGCGATGCTACCGGCCTAACATCGGTTCACGTCAATCGCATGCTGCGCCGATTGGAGGAACGCGGTCTGATCGCGCGCCGCAACGGTTTCATTCGCTTTATTGACGAAGGGGCGTTGATTGCCGCAGCGAAATATGTCGATCGTCGCCGCGGCGTCGACCTGAGCTGGCTGCCCAGCCCGCGTTGACCCAGACCGTATTAAGCCGTCAGGCCTTTTCCAGCGTGCATTGCAGTGGATGCTGGTTCTGACGGGCGAAATCCATCACCTGGCTCACCTTGGTTTCGGCAACCTCATAGGTGAATACGCCGCATACGCCCACGCCCTTCTGGTGGACATGAAGCATCACGCGCGTGGCGGCTTCCATATCCATGCGGAAGAATCGCTGTAGGCACAGCACGACGAACTCCATCGGCGTATAATCATCATTGAGCATCAGCACCCGGTACGGTGTCGGCTGCTTCGTCTTCGGGCGCGTGCGGGTGGCAACGCCCGTCCCGCTGCCGCCATCGGCATCCTGGTCGTCGCCGCGACGCACGGCCATGAACGATGGCATGGACAGCAGGATGGATATCGGATCGGATTGCATGATGATCGCCAAAATATGGCACCTGACCCCATCGGGGCAAGGGTCACCATGAAAAAGGGCGGATGCCGCGATGACATCCGCCCCTTGTTAGATACGTGTCAGAGTTTGCTACATGTCAGGCGGATCGCCCGACATGACGGCTCAGACGGCGACCTTCAGCTTGTCGGTCGCAACCGCCATGCGATTCGAAATTGGCTGGCTTACTTCGCCTGCGATCTTGAGCATCTGCTCGGTTGAGCGCGAGGTCTGCTGAACCAGGGCGTCGAACGACTGGCGCATCAACTCACTCTGCAGCTGCATGAACTCGGTCGGTGACTTGACGCCGGAGAGCGAGCGGAGCGCAGTGCTGTTGCTTTCGAACGTGCGGCGCGCATAGTCAGCGGCATCCTGTCCCAGCGTCTCGAGGCCCTTGGCCGCGATCCGCGATGACTCGACCATCGCCTCGACATTGTCCCTGGCAAAGCCGGCGGCGTCCTCGACCATTTTCGATGTCTTCTGGAACGAACCCTTGGCGCGCTCGCCCATGTCGCCCATCATCTGCGCGGTCTTGTCCTGCATCGTCTCGGTAGAGGTAGCCATTTCAATTTCCTTGTCTGCGAAAGATGTATGTTTCGCCGAATCCGCGGCGACCGGTGGCACGGGGCGAGAGACGGCACGCGATCTGCGCTTTTTCGGCAAAGCGACCGGCTGAGCCACGATCGAATCTGACGCTGCTAGAACATCGGCAACCGCCGCGGCCTCGACTTCATCAGTGATCGATATTGCCTTGATCTCGCTCACGACCCACTCCTATGCTGCGATGCACAATAAGCTGTGTTGGTTCGTTCGTCAAGGTTATTGTGCAGTGCAGCATTGGTTCATCGCGCCCGGACATAATCACCGGGAGCATCGGTCAGCGCCTTGAGATCACCTGCCCCCGGGATGCGCGTACCAGTCGCCGGAACCGTCGTGTCGCCATGCCCATGCAACCATGCGAACCAATCCGGCCACCAGCTTCCCTTGGTCCGGGTGGCGCCGCCGGTGAATTCGTCCAGGCTTTCCACTGATGCGTCGTTAGTCCAATATTCATATTTGCCTGACGACGGCGGATTTACGACGCCCGCGATATGGCCGGATCCCGCCAGCACGAACCGCATCGCGCCCTTGAAATGGTTCGTTAGTTTCCAGACGCTTTCCGCCGGCGCGATATGGTCCTCTCGCCCTGCTTGAACATAGGCTGGCGTCTCGACTAGGCTGAGGTCGATCGGCGTGCCTGCGATCGACAGCGCGCCCGGCGATACCAGCAGATTGTCGCGGTACAGGTCGCGCAAATAATCGAGGTGCCATTTGGCGGGCAGGTTGGTCGTGTCGCCATTCCAGTGCAACAGGTCGAATGCACTATGCTCACGGCCCAGCAGATAATTGTTGGTGACGTAGTTCCAGATCAGGTCGCGACCCCTCAGCGCGTTGAATGCCGCCGCCATGTAGCGCCCGTCCAGATACCCTTCCGGCGACAGCGCGGAGACCAGCGCCAATTGCTCGTCATCGATGAAATGCTTCAGGTCGCCGGCATCGGAAAAATCGACCTGCGCTGTGAAAAAGGTGGCGCTCGCCACCTTGTCAGCTTCATCGTTCGCCGCCAGCACCGCCAACGTTGCGGCCAGCGTCGTCCCCGCCACGCAATAACCGATCGTATGCGCGCTGGAGACATCCAGCAGGGCGCGGACCGTGTCGATCGCATCGATCTGGGCGGCGGCATAATCATCCCAGATGACATCCTTCATCGATGCGTCGGCTGATTTCCAGGATATGATGAACACGCTCACGCCCTGTTCGACGGCCCAGCGGATGAAGCTTTTCTGGGGCGTCAGGTCCAGGATATAGAACCGGTTGATCCACGGCGGAAAGATGACCAGCGGGGTTTTGAGCGTGTGCTCGGTCGTCGGCATATAGTAAATCAGCTCATACAGCGGCGTTCGCTTGATGACCTTGCCGGGCGTCACCGCCAGATTGCGTCCGACCTCGAACGCGGTCGCATCGCTATGCGTCAACTGACCACGACCCAGATCGTCGACCAGCTTCATCATGCCGTTACGCATGCTCTCGCCACCGGTTTCCATCGCTTCGCGCAGAACCTCCGGATTGGCGAAGGGAAAGTTCGACGGACTCATCGCGTCGATCAGCATCTGCGCGGAAAATCGCAGGCGTCGCCGCTGATCCGGATCGATCCCTTCCAGCGCATCGACCCCGCGCATCAGATGGTCGGATGCCAACTGATAGCTCCGCCGCATTGCATCGAAGATCGGCGCGTTCCACGCCTCGTCCGCAAAGCGCTTGTCCGGACGCGCGCCTTTATCCTGTGCTGGCTGGTCCTGTGCTGGCTTATTGTCCGGTGTCGATAGTATAGCTGGGTCCAGCAGGCGCTGCCAAAGCGTCAGCCCGTCGCGCCAGAAGTCGCTGATACGCTCGACGGTCGCTTCGTCATTTACGCCCGCAACGGTGCCGGTTACGTCGCGCATTGCGCCAAGTGCCTGTTCCATCATCGCCGTCTGCGTGTCCGCGAACGCGCGCAGCCATTGTCCGGGGTCTTGACCAAGCTCTTTCTCGCCGTCCGCCATGTCGCGTCCTCTCTGCGGTATTGACCGGAACCCTACTATCAGAGGAGCGCGATGCGAAGGTCATCCATTGCCGCTTTTACCAGCGCAATAAATCCGGTTAGGATCGCGGTCAGACAAGGGGCACCTGCATGGACGAAGACTTCTACCGCATCCGCCGCCTGCCGCCCTATGTCATCGCAGAAGTGAACGCGATGCGGGCGGCGGCGCGGGCCGCGGGCGAGGACATCATCGATCTCGGCATGGGTAACCCCGATCTGCCGCCACCGCCCCACGTCATCGAAAAACTCGCAGAGGTCGCGCGCAATCCGGCCGCGCACGGCTATTCGGCGTCCAAGGGCATTCCGGGGCTGAGGCGTGCGCAGGCAGGCTATTATGCCCGACGTTTCGGCGTTGAAGTCGATCCCGATCGAGAGGTCGTCGTGACGCTCGGCTCCAAGGAAGGACTGGCGAATCTGGCGCAGGCGATCACCGCGCCCGGCGATGTCGTGCTGGCGCCCAATCCGTCCTATCCCATCCACACGTTCGGGTTCATCATCGCGGGCGCGACGATCCGGTCGGTGCCGACCACGCCGGACGAGGCATATTTTCAAAGCCTGGAGCGGGCGATGGCGTTTACTGTCCCGCGCCCGTCGGTGCTTGTCATGGGCTATCCATCCAACCCGACCGCCGAAGTCGTCGACCTGGCCTTTTACGAACGCGTCGTCGCCTTTGCGAAAGACCAGGGTCTCTGGGTGCTGAGTGACCTTGCCTATTCCGAGCTTTACTATGACGATTGTCCGACGCCATCGATCCTGCAGGTGCCGGGCGGACGCAACGTGGCGGTGGAATTCACCTCGCTCAGCAAGACATACAGCATGGCGGGCTGGCGGATCGGCTTTGCAGTCGGGAACGAACGGCTGATCGCCGCGCTCACACGCGTCAAATCCTACCTCGACTATGGGGCGTTCACGCCGATCCAGGCGGCAGCGGCAGCGGCCATCAACGGTCCGCAGGACATCGTCGACAAGAACCGCGCACTCTACCGCCATCGCCGCGACGTGCTGGTGGAAAGCTTTGGTCGCGCCGGCTGGCGGATCCCGTCCCCCCGGGCATCGATGTTCGCCTGGGCACCGCTACCCCCGGCGCTGGCGCATATGGGCAGCCTTGAATTCAGCAAACAATTACTGACATGCGCGCGGGTCGCAGTCGCGCCAGGAGTGGGCTACGGCGAGAACGGGGAAGGCTATGTGCGGATTGCGATGGTCGAAAATGAACAGCGCCTCCGTCAGGCGGCGCGTAACGTGAAACGTTATCTCGCGACGATGGGCATCGGCGAGGCTTAGGTGCCCGACATCAACCTGCTCTACTCGCTGGCGGGCGCGCTGGTCGGGATGCTCGTCGGGCTGACCGGGGTCGGTGGCGGCTCACTGATGACACCGCTGCTCGTTTTGTTGTTCGGCTTTCATCCTGCAACCGCGGTCGGCACCGACCTGCTGTTTGCCTCCGCTACCAAGACCGTTGGCACCGCCGTTCACGGTTCGCGCGGAACGGTCGAGTGGCGAATCGTACGACGGTTGGCGATGGGCAGCATTCCCGCGACCGCTGTGACGCTGCTCGTCCTCGCCTATGCTGCCGAGCGCCCGGAGGCGACCGACCGCACGATCTCGCTGATCCTGGGCGCGGTGCTGGTCATTACCGCCGTCGCCATGCTGTTCCGTCGACAGATCGTCGACCGGCTGGCCCCGCGCTTCCAGGCGATCGGGGAGGGGCGGATCATGGCGATGACGGTGCTACTGGGCGCGATCCTGGGCGTGCTGGTGTCGCTGACATCCGTTGGTGCGGGCGCGCTGGGCATCACCGCGCTGCTGGTGCTCTACCCCGGTTTGCCGATCAACCGGTTAGTGGGGTCGGACATCGCCCACGCCGTCCCCCTGACCCTCCTCGCGGGCATCGGACACTGGATGATCGGGTCGGTCGACTTCTCGCTGCTCGCCTCGCTCCTGATTGGATCGGTGCCGGGTATCATCATCGGCAGTCTGATCGCGACTCGCGTCTCTGATCGCGTCCTCAGCCCGCTTCTGGCAGCGACGCTACTCCTTGTGGGCAGCAAGCTGCTGCTCTAGTGGTCAGCTGCCCGGTTTCATCGCCAGCAGCTTGGTCACCCGCATCTTGAAGGTGCGAAGCTTTTCGCCCGAGAGTTGCGCGATGCTGGTCATCGACAGCGATTGCGGGTTGATCGCTGTCCCGTTGCGCCAGATCTCCCAGTGGAGATGTGGCCCCGTCGAGATGCCCGTCGAGCCAACATAGCCGATCACCTGCCCGCGCGCGATACGCTCGCCATTGTGAACCGCGATCCGGCTCATATGGCCATAGCCGCTGCCCAGATTGCCGGCATGCGCCAGTTTCACGAAATTGCCATAGCCCGCGGTGCGCCCGGCGAAGCGGACCACGCCCGCGATCGTCGCATAGATCGGTGAGCCATAGGGCGCTCCGATGTCCAGACCCTTGTGCATGCGGCTGAAGCCCAGGATCGGATGGAAGCGCATCCCGAAGCGCGAGGTGATGTGCCCCGCGACCGGCATGCCAAGCAGTCCGCGATGCTCCGATTGTCCGGCCGCATCGAACCACTCATCGCTCGACGTGCCGCCCTCGGGGTTGAAGCGGACCAGCTGAAGCCGTTTCGTCTTGCCGCGTTCCAGCCCCGCGAACAACAGCTTGCCCGTTCGCGTTTCGCCTGTCGCGGCGCGATCATGCTCGACGATCAGGTCAAACTCGTCGGCAGCGACGACGTCACTGCCCAGTGACAGGCGTGACGCCACTGCCTTGAGATATTGCTCGACGACCTTTGCCGGTGTTCCGGCGGCGCGCAGCGAGCGATAGAGGCTTGAGCCCACCGATCCCTTGATCCGCCAAGGCGTCGTATCGATTTCGATCGGCAGGCGCGTCATCTGCAATCCGCCCGGCCCGCGCGTGAGCGTCACGCCCATGTCGAACCGTGCTCTGAGGCTCAGCCGGTCCAGCGGCCGGGCAATCGTTCGGTCGGCGCGTCGACCAAGGACCAGCGCGACGCGGGTGCCCGGCGCGATCGCGGTCGGATCGACGATCTGCGCGATCAGCGTGGTCGCCGCATCGGCGTCTGCGCGTCCGACGCCCGCCCGCACTAGCGCCCGCCCCAGCGAGTCACCGTCACTCAGCGTCGCGGAAAGTTCGATCCGTGGTCGCTCAGGCGTCTCCGGCAGCGGCGCAACGAGGTCATTGGCGCCGACCCGCCGGCCAGTACCCGACCCCAGGGCGAGCGGCCGGATCGCGAGCGCGCGCGCTTCTTCTGCCTCAGCCTCTACCAGCGGCGCCGGCGCATCGCCCGGCAATGCGCGGGGCATCCCTGGCGACAGCGTCCAGCTCGCTGCGCACAGCGCGCTGCAGGTCGCCAAACCTCGCCACCATTCGCGGCTGCCGATCCGCGCGCCGAGATCGACTGCCCAGTCGGCGCGTAGCAGGCGCTCGGCGGCAGTCGGTCGAGGCGGCGAAGCACGACCGAATTCGCGCACACCGCCGCCGCCTGCCAGCTCCAATGTCTGCCCGGTTCCCACAAACACGTTTCAGCCAGACTCCATGTCGCTTGTCCGCTGCATCGGTTGTGCAGGGCAGATGCTAAAGTCAAATTAACCGCCTGCATGCGGTCCGGCATTGCGACAAGGTGCTCCGGCGATGCGATAACGGCATTGCATGGCGTGCGCGAAGGTCCGATGTTGGCATGATGCACATGCCCGCATCCGGCGCGGAGCGGGGTCACGTCACCGCGGTCCTGGGTCCGACCAACACCGGCAAGACGCATCTGGCGGTCGAGCGGATGTGCGCTCATTCCAGCGGCATGATCGGATTCCCGCTGCGTTTGCTGGCGCGCGAGATCTATGACCGGGTCGTCGCGATCAAGGGCGCCAATCAGGTGGCGCTGATCACCGGGGAAGAGAAGATTCGCCCGCGCGACGCACGCTGGTTCCTGTGCACTGCCGAAAGCATGCCCGACGACGATGTGGCCTTTGTCGCGCTGGACGAGGCGCAACTCGGCGCGGACATGGAACGCGGCCATGTCTTTACCGATCGCCTTTTGCATTCGCGCGGCCGCGAGGAGACAATGATCCTTGGCTCGGAGGCGCTCCGGCCGATCGTCAAGGCGCTGATTCCGGACGCCGAGATCATCGGCCGTCCGCGCTTCTCGACACTGACCTATGCGGGCGCGAAGAAGATCAGTCGGCTTCCCAAGCGCTCGGCGATCGTCGCCTTCTCGGTCGAGGAGGTCTATGCAGTGGCCGAGATGCTCCGGCGCCTGCGTGGCGGCGCGGCGGTGGTCATGGGCGCCCTGTCGCCGCGTACCCGCAACGCGCAGGTCGCGATGTTTCAGGCCGGTGAGGTCGACTATCTCGTCGCAACCGATGCGATCGGCATGGGGCTGAACATGGATGTGGCGCATGTCGCCTTCGCCTCACTCCACAAGTTCGACGGGCGTCGCACGCGTCGGCTGACGGTCGCCGAGATGGCTCAGATTGCGGGGCGGGCGGGGCGGCACCAGCGAGACGGCACGTTCGGCGCGCTGGTCGAAGAAGGACCCGGCGCCTTCATGCCAGAGGAGGTGCTGGCGATCGAGGAGCATCGCTTCCCGCGCCTGGAGCATCTCTACTGGCGCAATGGTGCCATTGACGCATCCAGCATCGACGCGCTGATCGCCAGCCTGGAGGCGCGTCCCGAACCTGGCAGCCCCTTGCGTGCTGCGCCGGAGGCAACCGATCTGGCCGTGCTCAAGCGACTGGAGGACGAGCCGGACGTGCGTCAGCGGGCGCGGTCGCCGGCAATGGTCGCCCGGCTTTGGGCAGCTTGCGGCGTCCCTGATTTTCGCAAGGTCGGTCTCGATCCGCATACTCGTTTTGTCGCGCGGCTGTGGGGACATCTGAGCGAGAAGCAGGGCCATATTCCGCACCAGTGGTTCGCTGACGAGATTGCGCGCCTCGATATGGTCACCGGCGATGTCGAGACGCTGGCCGGGCGTATCGCCGCGGCCAGAAGCTGGGCATATATCGCACAGCGGCCCGACTGGCTGGCCGACCCCGAGCATTGGGCGGATCGTACCCGCGCCGTCGAGGAACGCCTCTCCGACGCTCTCCATAACAGCCTGACACAGCGATTCGTCGACAAGCGCACGACCGCGCTCATCCGCCGCATCGGAACCGATGTCGGTGCGCTGCCCGTCATTGTCGGGCCCGAAGGTGAAGTGACGGTCGACGACCATCCCATCGGCCGGCTCGATGGTTTTCGCTTCTCGGTCGATGTCGGCGCGCGGGCCTCGGACAAGCGCATACTGCTCGCCGCCGCCGAAAAGCGGTTGAGCGGGGAGTGGAATCGTCGTGGTCGGGCACTCGCGGCGAGCGAAGACGCTGCGATTACGCCGGCTGACGACGGACAGCTTTTCTGGGCCGGGCATGTCGTCGCGTCGCTCACAGCCGGAGCATCGCTTGCCCGGCCAAAGTTCGCTTTGTCGCGCGATCTCGATTGCCTTTCCCTGGCGCGTCGTAGCGCCATCGAAGAACGACTGACGCGCTGGGTCGCGACAATGTTCGGCAAACGTGCTCCGGCGCTTGATCGTCTTGCCGAGATGGCGCGGGATCCCAAGGCGACACCCGCGCTCCGGGCGATTGCGGGCGCGCTGGAGGCGGGCGCGGGCATCGCTGCAAGGTTGCCACTACGAACGCACATCGAGGCATTGTCCGCGCAGGAACGGCATCGATTGCGCAAGATCGGTATCACCATCGGCGCTCTTGACCTGTTCGACGCCCGGCTGCTGAAGCCGGCGGCCCAGACATGGCGTCGCATGTTGCTGGGATTGCGTGGTGAGATGCCTGCCGCCATCCCGGAGGGCGCCACGATCCTGCCGCGCGCGGGTGTTGGCCTTGCCGAGGGTTTCAGACCGCTCGGAACACAGGCGGTTCGCATTGATCTGGTCGAGCGGCTTGCGAGCGCGGTCCATGATCGTCGTGATGGGCGGCAGGCTTTTGTACTGGATCTGGCGCTTCCGGTTTCCATGGGCCTGGAGGTGGCGACGATCGACCGGCTGATGGTGGAGCTGGGCTTTCGACACATCCACCGCGACGACGGCGCACGCTGGGCGTGGCATGGTCGCCCCAGGGCAAGGCAGATGGCGCCGAGAGGGGGCAACGGCGCTTTTTCCGGCTTGGCCGAATTGGTCGGTCATGGTTGATTCTGGAGCTGACGGGCCGATGATGCGGCTTGACCGGTTCCTGTGGCATGCGCGGCTCGCCAGAACCCGTAACGTGGCGCAAATGATAGCGGAGGACGGACATCTGCGAATCGATGGCCGACCGGTCGGCCGCGCGGCAGCAGGGGTTCGCGTCGGACAAATCCTGACCTTCGCTGCACATGGTCAGGTCCGCATCCTGCGGATCGACGCGCTGCCGGCAAGGCGGGGTCCGGCACCGGAAGCACGCGGCTGCTATACGGATCTCGCCGATGCGAACAATTCGCAGCATCGCGCCGGTGATTGACGCCTTGCCCTGCCCGGCATAGCAGCAGGCGCGTATATTGCCGCTTGAGGTGCGGCCGAGGAGTGTTCGCAATGACCTACGTCGTGACCGACGCCTGCATCCGCTGCAAATATATGGACTGCGTGGAAGTGTGTCCGGTCGATTGTTTCTATGAGGGTGAGACGATGCTGGTCATCAATCCGTCGGAATGTATCGATTGCGGTGTGTGCGAACCCGAATGCCCGGCGGAGGCAATCCTTCCCGACACGGAGTCGGGACAGGAGAAATGGCTGGAGCTGAATACGACGTTCTCTGCGCAGTGGCCAAACGTCACACGAAAGGCGGACCAGACGCCAACCGACGCCGACGAGCACAAGGGCGAAGAGGGAAAATACGACAAGTACTTTACCTCTGAACCGGGTAGCGGCGACTGAGGGCGGTTCGCCAGGTCCGCACTTGATTCGCGCCACTGGTAATTTTGTTACGATGATGCTAGAGGCTTCGCTGACGGACGCGGTTTCAATGCGCCCGTAACGGAGACGTTAACCCATCATAATCTGCTATACGGGTCACGGGCTGCAAAACAGCCGGATCGGCGCTTGGCAGATCCTTTCCAGAAAGGCTCAACGGAATGGCTGCCAAGGCGCTGTCCTTCGATGTCGGTGACTATGTCGTTTATCCCAAACATGGCGTTGGTCGTGTCGTGGAATTGCAGAAACAAGAGATCGCGGGCACCAGCCTGGAATTGTACGTGCTGCGTTTTGAGAAGGAACGCATGACACTGCGCGTACCGACTAACAAAGCCGAGTCAGTCGGCATGCGCAAGCTGTCGTCGGACAAGACGATGCGCGAGGCGATGGAAACGCTGAAGGGCAAGCCCAAGGTAAAGCGTACCATGTGGTCGCGTCGCGCCCAGGAATATGAAGCCAAGATCAACTCGGGCGACCTCGCGTCGATCGCCGAAGTGGTGCGTGACCTGTTCCGCGCCGACGATCAGCCCGAGCAGAGCTATTCCGAGCGGCAGATCTTCGAGGCAGCTACGAGCAGACTGGCACGCGAACTGGCGGCGATGGAGCAGGTCGACGAGCCGACCGCTCAGGAGAAGATCCTTGAGATTCTCCGTGCCTCTGCCGCGATCTACAACAAGGAAAAGCCCGCGGCCTGACCTGTCCGCAATGGCAAGACGAAGGGCGGTCCGTTGCGGCCGCCCTTTTTCGTTGGACTGCCGATTGAACATGTGTATTACCAAGGCAATACACATAGGAGGTCGTCATGCGATTTGTCGTTCCAGCGGTCTTGGCGCTGATCCTCACGCCGGTCAGCGCCTGCTCGGCATCCTATGACAGCGACGACGACGGCAAGTCCGGGGTGACCGCCACCGGGACTGGCGATCAGCGTCGGTGGGCGATCCGGGACTTCGATGCGATCGGCCTCGGCGCCGTGGGCGATGTGCAGGTTCGCGTCGGACCCGACTGGTCGGTCAGCGCAACCGGCCCGTCCTCGGCGCTCGACAAATTGCGCGTCGTGCGTGACGGGCGTGGGCTGAAGCTGGAGCGACGCCGAGGGATCAGCTGGGGCCGCGGTGACAAGGTCCGCTTCGTCGTGACGATGCCCACCATAAAGGAAGCCTCGATCGGCGGCTCCGGCTCGATCGCGATCGATCATGTCCGCGGCAAGAGTTTCGACGGCAATATCGGCGGGTCGGGCGACCTGAACATACAGGATATGCGCGTCGAAAAGACCAGCTTCGCGATTGGCGGCTCGGGCAATGTCATGGCCGCCGGCACCACCAACGCGCTGGAGGTGTCGATCGGCGGCTCCGGCAAGCTGCGTCTCCAGCCGCTTGTCGCGCAAGGGGCGGACATCACCATCGCCGGGTCCGGTGACATCCAGGGCACTGTTCACGGCAACGCGGATGTCACGATCGTTGGCGCCGGTGACGTCACGCTGGGTGGTGGCGCTACTTGCAAGGTCACGAAGATGGGCAGCGGCACGGTACGGTGCAGTTGACACGCAACCGGTCATTCATGCGCCGCCTGATGAGATGGTTGGTTGCTCTGCCGCTCATCACGCTGCCGCAGGTCGTGTCTGCCGCTGAACGCCGTGTTGGACTGGGCAGTTTTTATCGCGTTCGTGTCGAAGGCCCGCTGATTGTCCGGATCAGCGCAGGATCGCCAAATGCCACCATTAGGGGCGACCGAGACGCCATCGAAAGCGTCAAGCTCGAACTCAATGGAACGTCATTACAGGTCCGGCAAGTGATCGTCGATTCTGCCGGACGGGGGCGTGCTGCTGCTGCACCGCCAATTCTGACGCTTGTGACGCCTGTTCTGCGATCGGCGGCGATATTTGGCGGAGCGCAGGTGACGATCGGCCGAATGAAAGGCGACCGGATCGATTTGTCTATCAGTGGCGCCGGCGACATTGCGGTGACGGCCGCCGACGCCGGTGTTCTGAATGCGACGGTGATCGGCTCGGGCACGATGAGCATCGGCGGACGCGCAACCCACGCACGGCTGTTGACCAACGGCGTCGGCACGATCGAAGCGGCAGCGTTGCAGGCCGATGATCTCTATGTGCGTCTTGACGGGCCGGGCGCCACGCGCGCGCGAGCGCGATATACAGCAGAAGTCTCGAATACCGGCCTTGGCACCGTCCTGATCGATGGCAACCCGCGTTGCACGATCAAGGCGATCGCGCGTGATCGTGTCACCTGCGGTCCGAAGCTGTAAGGGACGATGACGGCTTGCCACGAACATTGGTGCGGTCGAGAAGACTCGAACTTCCACGGCCTTTCGGCCACAACGACCTCAACGTTGCGCGTCTACCAGTTCCGCCACGACCGCACATGTCCAAAACCGGGCAAGCCCGGTAGCCGGTAGGCGGTTGCCCGTAGCAAAGCTTGTTTGCCGCCGCAACGCTCAATGCTTGCGTCAGTGGGGGACGATGCCGCTCTCGACACCGGTCCGATCATACAGGGCAAAGCGATCGACGATGTCTGCACTCGCACGATTATAACCGACCACCTGCACACGCGTGTCTTCCCGGCGCAGACGATCGATGATCTTGTCCAACGCGGCAACCCCGGAAATGTCCCAGAAATGAGCAGCCTTCACGTCAATCAGAACGCGCGGCGCCTGTTCGGGTACGATAAAAGCCCGTGTAAAGCGATCGACCGACGCAAAGAAAATCTGTCCTGTCACCCGGTACGTCGCAACGTCGCCATCGACGGTACGCTCTACGTCAAACATGTGACGAACCTTGCCTGCGAAGAAGATACCCGACAGCAATACGCCGGCCACGACTCCCTGAGCGAGGTCACGGGTGGCGACAACGACGACGACCGTCACCAGCATGACGATGGATGAGGTGACGGGATGACGCCTGAGGTTGGGAATCGAGTTCCAGCTGAATGTACCGATCGACACCATGATCATGACAGCGACCAGCGCAGGCATCGGAATACGGCCGACAACCGATCCCAGTACCGTGAGCAGAAAAAGCAGGAACACGCCGGCTGTGAAGGTCGACAGACGGCCACGACCGCCAGAAGTCACGTTGATGACCGACTGGCCGATCATCGCGCAGCCGCCCATCCCGCCAACTAGGGCGGCGACGATATTTGCGCTGCCCTGACCCGCGCATTCGCGGCGCTTGTCGCTGTCGCTATGCGTCATGTCGTCGACGATCTGCGCGGTAAGCAGCGATTCAAGAAGTCCCACCGCTGCCATTGTGAGCGAATAAGGCAGGATGATCCTGAGCGTCTCAAGCGTGAGAGGAACGCGCGGCAAGGCAAGGCTGGGCAGCCCTTCGGGCAATCGACCCATGTCGCCCACGGTGTTGACGGAGACGTCAAGGCCGATCGACACCGCACTGAGCAACAGGATCGCCACGAGCGGGGAGGGGACCGCCCGCGTGATGCGCGGAAACAGGTAAATGATCGCCAGCCCGCCCGCGACCATCGCATAGGTCTGCCAGCCGACGCCGGTCAGTTGCGGCCACTGCGCCATGAAGATCAGGATGGCGAGCGCGTTGACGAAGCCGGTGACGACGGAGCGCGACACGAACTGCATCAGCAGGTCCAGTCGCAACAGGCCCGCGGCGATCTGGATAAGGCCCATCAAAATGGTCGCGGCGAAGAGATAGTCGACGCCGTATTGCCGCACGAGCGGGACAACCACGACCGCCACCGCGGCGGTAGCTGCCGAAATCATGCCGGTCCGTCCCCCCGTGAACGCAATTACCACCGCGATGGCGACGGATGCGTAGAGGCCGACCCGGGGATCGACGCCGGCAATGACCGAAAAGCCGATCGCCTCTGGTATGAGCGCCAAAGCGACGACGACACCCGCAAGAATATCCGTGCGCGCAGTTGCCAGCGGGGATACGATAGCGGCAGGACGGTTGTTCGGGTTAGCCATGCTGCGGCGCACCTAATGGCCGCAGCGCCGATTGGCCACTATCAGTGTCACCTGGCTGGAAAATGGTGCAACAATGAAGGGCAGGGACGAAGCAGTTGCCCGGCCCTTCATTGCGGATCGTTATCGGACGGCGGCAGCCTGATTGGCGACGATCGCATCCTTTTGCTCGTTACTCATCGTCTGCGTATTGAGATTGGCAGCATCGATCGCATCAGAGCGCTGCTCGCCGACGTCGCGAACCTGCTCGGCACGCTCGTCAAGGGCATTTGCCCGATCTTCCAGCGCATCAGCACGGTTGTCCGCGGCGTCTTCCACCCGCGACGCCAGCTTGTCATCGCCATTTCCGCCGCATGCGGCAAGCGGCGCGAGCGAAAGCGCACCGATCAGCATCAAGGTCGTCTTCTTAATCGTCTTCATCTCAATCCCCTTGTCGTTCAGCGGCATTTGGTACCGCTACGCTCAATTGCACGACCCGCAACTGCTCCACCAGCCGCGCCAAGCAACGTACCCAATGTTGAAGATCCACCCGGCGCGATAATGTTGCCTAGCACGCCGCCCGCAACGCCGCCGACAATCAGACCGGTCGTTCCATCCTTGCGCCGGCAGTAATAGCGGCCATCCTGACCGCGATAGACGCGTTCATTTGCGCTCAGACGACGCTCGCGATAACGTGCGTCGTCGCGATAATAACGACCGGCATCATAATTGCCGTAAGCAGGATCCGGTCGGTTATAGTCATAGGCGCTGTAACCGGGATCCGCGCCATAACCTCCTCCATCGCCCAGACAACCGGTAAGCATGATGCTGGATGCGATCGCGGTGGCTATAACAGAGGTACGCATCGATGATCTCCCGTTCAGTTGTCGAGCGTAACGATCATGTTCGTCGAAAGTTGCCTTGTATCAAGAACCGGCAAAGGCGCTATTTCCCGCAAATCCGTATTCGAGCCAGTGACTGTTGGTGGGCACGTCGAGTCTCGCGGAGTTGAACGTGATCGCCGCGCCGGCTGCCAGCGATCGACGATCAGGCGTAATCGTCCAGCTGTACAGCACATGACCGGCCGGACTCTTGCGGTCACGCAAATTTACGAGGATGTCAGGAATGCGTTGCTGCGCCGATGAAGGATTGAGGATCTGACCGCTGACGGCAAGGACCGTACTGCCATTGTCAAGTTCGCGGCGTTCGACCGGATTGCTGCGAATGACGAGCGGAGTCTCCACCGTCGCAATCCCCAGCCGACCGGCAATGCCGGGTGTGCCGATCCAGACGATCGCGGCAACTGCACCCAGTAATAGCAGGCCAAGCAGGACTATAATCAGCGTCCAGCGGGCGGTCGCTCTGCGCCGTGGTCGGGGGATAGCGGGACGGACAGGATCCTCCTGCACGCCGGCTGTCTGTGTTTCGGCGGGATCGATCAGCATCGCCGGAACAGACGGAGCGGGTTCGAAAACTTGCTGAGGAGCCGGTATCTCGTGCCGGGTCGCTGACTCGGCCTCATGCGGGGGTACGACCGGATCAGGCGGGTTGGGCGCCTGGTGCCAACCGTGTCGGCAATTGGCGCAGCGCACTGTCCGACCTTCTGGGCTGATCGCACTGTCAGGTACCAGATACCGGGTATTGCAGTCGGGACATTCGAGGATCATCGACGCATCACCAGGCGACCGCGCGAATAGCGCTACAGGACCGAAGACAGATTTAAGCACGCTGCTCCGCGTGCTGGCAAGCTTGTAGCAGCGGGGTTGTTCATGGCAAACGGGCACGCGATGGCGAATATCGTTCAGTTCGACCAGGTCGGCTTGCGTTACGGCACGCAGGCCGAGACCCTTTGCGACATCAGCTTTACGCTGGGCCGGGGTGGTTTCTATTTTCTCACCGGTGCGAGCGGTGCAGGAAAGACGTCACTGCTGAAACTGCTCTATCTTGGACAGCGACCCAGCCGCGGTGTCATCCGTTTGTTCGGGGAGGACACAGTGCTGCTGCCGCGTGCGCGCCTGCCGGGCTTTCGCCGCCGCATCGGCGTGGTCTTCCAGGATTTCCGGCTGGTCCCTCATTTGTCGGTAGCGGACAATGTCGCGCTGCCGCTCCGCGTCGCTGGCATGGCCGCCAGCGATATCGACCGGCCGGTACTGGAAATGCTGGCGTGGGTGGGTTTGGCTGATCATGCCGCTGCCCGTCCTGCCACATTGTCGGGGGGTGAGCAGCAGCGGGTCGCCATTGCCCGCGCGGTAATCGGCAGACCGGAAGTGCTGGTGGCCGACGAGCCGACGGGTAACGTGGACCCTGACATGGCGGAGCGCTTGCTGCACCTGTTTGAATCGCTCAATCGATTGGGAACAACCGTCATCGTCGCCACGCACGATTTTCATCTCCTGAGACGGGTACCCGGTGCACAGATGATGCGGCTGGATGGCGGACGCCTGCTCGATCCCACCGGTGGGCTGCGCTATCCGCCCGATCGCCACGCGCATGGCTAGTCGCGCATCGGAACACCGCGTACTGGACGACGCAGGCGGCGTACGGCTGATGACTGGCGTGCTCGCAATCATGGTTTTTCTCACCGTGCTAGCAGCCGCGCTTGGCCTCGCAACGGCGCATGCGCGCGCGCAACTGGCCGATCAGCTTGCCGGGCGGATGACCATCCAGCTTCCTGGCACCGATCCGGATGATCGATTGGCAGACGCGCTCGCGGCTCGATTGCAGGCGATGCGGGAGGTCCTAAAGGCCACGCCCGTTGACCGCGCGGCGGTTGTCCGCCTGCTCCAACCATGGCTTGGCAGCGATGTAGATGATCCCGACCTGCCGGTGCCCGCGCTCATCGATGTCGATCTGGTCAGGGGAGATGCGACCAGTGTCGCTCGCGTCGAGCACACGTTGCGGCGACTCTCGCCGACGGCGCGGGCCGACCGGCACGCCGACTGGATGTCGCCAATCGGTCATTTCATGGCAAGCGTTACCGCCTTGGCCGGCGTGCTCGTGCTGCTGATGGTGGCAGCGACTGCGGCGACGGTTCTGTTGACGGTACGTGCCGGACTCCAAACGCACAGTGCGACGATTGAAATCATGCACATGCTGGGCTCGACCGACGTTCAGATCGCGCGGTTGTTTCAGCGGCGGATCGGTCGCGATGCAGCGCTTGGCGGGCTGATCGGCGCCGCTGCCGCGTTGAGCGTCGCGGCATTGCTCGGCGTCCAGATTACTGCGCTGGGCTCGGACCTGCTGAATAGTGTGTCGCTTCATCTTGTTGACTGGGCGTTGCTGGCCAGCCTTCCCATGATCTTTCTGTCTTTCGCAGTTGTGGTTGCCAGGCTGACCGTCCTTGCCTCGCTTCGGCGAACACTCTGATGCTTCGGCTTTTTGGCGTTCTGGTCATTGCCTGGTGTTTGGGGTTCGTGGTGTTCATGCTCGCCCTTGCCCCTCCTCTCGAGAACAGGAAAACGGATGCAATTGTCGTACCGACGGGAGGGGCGGGGAGGATTGATCGCGGCATCGCGATGCTGCGTGCGCACCGGGCCAAGCGCATGTTGGTGACTGGTGTAGGGCCGGGTGTACGGCCGATCGACCTGGCGCAAAAATACAACGCCCCGCGCGCGCTATTGGCCTGTTGTATCGATCTGGGCAGCGACGCTGTCGACACGCGCTCCAATGCAGAGGAGACCGCAAGCTGGGTTCGACGGCATCGCTATCGCACTATTCGTCTTGTGACCTCCGACTGGCACATACCTCGTGCTCGAATGGAACTCGCCGCGGCTCTCGGGCCGGGATATCTCATCCTGGGAGACGGCGTGCCGAACAATCCCCGACTCCTCACGCTGCTCAATGAATATCACAAGCTGCTGCTGCGCCGCATCGTACTGTGGCTGCAACGCTGGGGCGTTGCACGCAGGATCGGGCTGACGACATGATCGCGTGGATCCGCACGCTGATCTTCAATATCGTCTTTTACGGGCTTTCCGTCCCCATCGTGGCGACGACGCCCATCTCCGCGTTGTTCGGGCAGCGGGCCATCATCGCCCATGCCACGTTCTGGACGCGGTTTCATCGGTGGACGACCCGCTATCTTCTAGGAATTCGCATCCGCATAGAGGGCATCATACCCGACGAGCCGATGCTGTACGCCGCCAAGCACCAGGCGATGTTCGAGACGCTGGAATTGCAGTCATTGCTGGATGGTCCTGCGATGGCGCTGAAGCAGGAATTGGCTGACATTCCGGTCTGGGGCTGGGCAACGCGACGCTACGGTGCGCTGATTGTCGATCGTGACGCGTCGTCAACGGCGCTACGACGCATGATGCGTGAGGCGAAAGCGGCGATGCAGCAGGGCCGCTCCATCCTGATCTTTCCGGAAGGGACACGCGTTACGCCCGGTGAGCAACCGCCGATCAAGTCCGGTTTCGCGGGACTTTACGCATTGCTCAGGATGCCGACGATCGCTGTTGCATGCGACAGCGGTCGGCTCTGGCCCCGTCGCGGTCCCAAGCACGCGGGAACAATCACCTTTCGCTTCGGTGAAGTCATCATGCCGGGTCTGTCGCGGATCGAGATCGAAGCGCGGGTTCACGCCGAAATCAACGCGCTGGAGCCGCACTGACAGCGCGACCTGACAACATGCACTCGCTACTCGTGTTTGCGTCCAAAATCGCTCGCGGAATCGTCCTGGCCCTGTTCAACAATGCTGCGCCGAATGGCTCGGGTACGGGTGAATAGCGAGAACAGTTCATCACCCTTGCCCCAGCGGATAGCGCGCTGCAGCTGGCTCAGATCTTCCGAAAAACGCTGCAGCATATCCAGCACCGCCTCGCGGTTCGACAAGAATACGTCGCGCCACATCGTCGGATCGGATGCGGCGATGCGGGTAAAGTCGCGAAATCCGCCGGCTGAATATTTGATGACCTCGCCGCGGGTGACGGTGGCCAGGTCGTCGGCGGTTCCAACGATGGTATAGGCGATCAGATGCGGCAGGTGGCTGGTCACGGCGAGCACGCGGTCGTGGTGTTCGGGCTCCATGATCTCAACCTGCGCGCCCAGCAATTCCCAGAAGGCGCGGACACGCGCGACCGCTTGTGGATCGGTCCTGTCGTCCGGGGTCAGGATACACCACCGACCCTGGAACAATGTGGCAAAGCCGGCGTCCGGCCCGCTCTGCTCAGTGCCGGCGACGGGATGCGCCGGGACGATCGTCGCCCATGGCAGCGCGTCCTCCAAGGCACGCGCAACTGCAGCCTTGGAGGAGCCGACATCGCTGACAATCGCGCTGGCCGGCAGATGACCGGCGATACTGGCGGCAACTGCGCCCATCGCACCAACGGGTACGCAAAGGATCACCAGGTCCGCATGGCCTACCGCCATTGTCACATCCTCGGCGATATCCGAGCAGAACCCGAGATTGCGCGCGCGCGCGCAGACGTCGGCGCTGGCGTCATTCCCCGTCACGACGACACCTGGCATTGTCGCAGTAATGGCACGGGCCAGCGACGAGCCGATCAGTCCCAGCCCTAGGATCGTGACCCGGGAGAAGGGCGCGTCTGGCGCCGTCGTCATCTCAGGCTTCGACAAGCGCGCGTAGTGCCGCTGTGACACCGCGCACCTCTTCCTCGGTGCCGATGGTGATGCGAAGGGCATTGGGCAACCCCTGGCCGGGTAGCCAGCGGACCAGATAACCGGCGTCCATCAACCCCCGATAGGCATGTTCCGCGCTCTGGCGTCCCTCGAACAGGACCAGTACGAAGTTTGCGGCACTCGGTATTGCACGCAGGCCTGCATTGCCGAGTGCTGCAATCTCATCGACGAACCAGCCGCGCCAGATTTCATTGTGCGCGCGCGACGCTGACTCAAAATCGACATCCCCCAGCGCCGCGATCGCCGCTTCCTGACCCGCCGTCGTTACGTTGAACGGCGCACGGATCCGCTGCATCGCATCGATGATTGGCTCGGCACCATAACCCCAGCCGATCCGTTCAGCCGCCAGACCGTGAATCTTGGAAAAGGTGCGCGTCACCAGCACGTTGGGCGCATCCGATGCCAGGCTCAGGCCACCGTCATCCTGCCCGGGCGCCAGATATTCGGCATAGGCCTGATCCAGCACCAGCAAGATCGACGGTGACAACGCCTGATGCAAACGACCTACCTCTTCGCGCGATGTCAGCGTGCCGGTCGGGTTGTTCGGATTCGCCAGATAGACGACCCGCGTGCGCGCGGTGACGCACGACAGAATGGCGTCGACGTCGGTTGCGTAGTCGCGGTCCGGGGCGACGACCGGTGTCGCACCGACCCGACGCGTCGCAATCTCATAAACCGCAAAGCCGAAACGGACGTGAACGATCTCGTCGCCTTCGCCGGCAAAAGCACCGGCGGCGAGGTGGAGGATTTCGTCCGAGCCCGTTCCGTGGATGATCCGCTGCGGGTCGAGATCGTAGCGCAATGCAATCGCGTCGCGCAGGCGCGTCGCGCCGGGATCGGGATAGCGATCCAGCATTCGTCCGGCGGCCTCGAACGCCGACCGGGCCTGTGGGCTTGTCCCCAGCGGATTCTCATTGGCCGACAGCTTGACGACGCGGCGCCCGTCATCCGTTGCCGATCGCCCCGGCACATAGGGCGCGATGGCCATCACATAGGGCTTCGGGGCCGGGGCGGATTTGGGGGCGGGCGCCGTCATGGCGGCAGGGAATACACGTCGCTAGGGCGTTGACAAGCGCGGGGGTCGGCGTCACCCGGCGGCCCATGTCGGATCAGCGCTTTGGCCTGTCGCGAATGGTGACGTTGGCCGGGCCGCTGCGGCTCGACGGCGGCGGGACGCTGGCGCCGGTCGATATCGCCTATGAAACCTATGGCGCACTGAACGCCGATGCGTCGAACGCTATCCTGATCTGCCATGCGCTGACCGGTGACCAGCATGTCGCAAGCAGCCATCCGCGAACGGGCAAGTCCGGTTGGTGGACGCGAATGGTGGGTGATGGAAAGCCGGTCGATCCGGCGCGTCACCTCATCATTTGTGCGAATGTGCTTGGAAGCTGCATGGGCTCGTCGGGACCGGCGAGCACCGATCCCACAAACGACGATCCGTACGCGATGCGCTTCCCGGTCACTACCATCGGCGATATGGTGCGCGCCCAGGCGATGTTGCTCGACCATCTGGGCATCGCGACGCTCAGCGCCGTTATCGGCGGATCGATGGGCGGGATGCAGGCGCTGGAATGGGCAGCGGCCTGTCCTGACCGGGTGCGCGCGGCGGTGGTCATTGCCTCGACCGCGCGGCATACCGCGCAGAACATCGCCTTTCATGAGGTCGGGCGCCAAGCCATCATGGCCGACCCGAACTGGTGCGGCGGTGATTATTATGGCGGCAACCCGCCCACGGCCGGGCTGGCGGTCGCGCGTATGGCGGCGCATATCACGTATCTCTCGGAAGCCGGGCTGACCGAGAAATTCGGGCGGAGGCTGCAGGCGCGCGAGGCCAAATCCTTCGGCTTCGACGCGGATTTCCAGGTCGAGAGCTATCTGAGGCATCAGGGCATCGCATTTGTCGACCGGTTCGATGCGAATTCGTACCTCTACATCACCCGCGCGATGGATTATTTCGATCTGGCGGAGGAGCATGGCGGGACACTGGCGGGCGCATTTCAGGGATCGGCGACGCGGTTCTGCCTGGTCAGTTTCGATACCGACTGGCTTTATCCAACGGCAGAGTCGCGCAGCATTGTTCGCGCACTCAATGCCTCCGGCGCGAAGGCCAGTTTCGTTGAGCTGTCCAGCCCTTATGGTCATGACGCCTTCCTGCTCGACTCGCCGGAGTTGAACCATGTGGTCAACGGCTTTCTGAGCGCTATTCCATGAGTTTGCGACCCGATCTGGCGATCATCGCTGCTCATGTCACGACAGGCGCGCGTATACTCGATATCGGATGTGGAGATGGCGCGCTGATGGCGGCATTGCGCGACCGTTCGGGTGTCGATGCGCGCGGGCTGGAGATCGACACCGGAAATGTCGCTGTTGCGGTTGCGCGCGGGCTGTCAGTGGTGCAGGGCGACGCCGATATCGACCTCGCCGATTATCCGGCAGGCAGTTTTGACTATGCGATCCTCAGCCAGACGCTGCAGACGACGCGCAATCCGCATCAAGTCTTTGACCAGTTGCTAAGGGTCGGTCGGCGCGCGTTCGTCTCCTTCCCAAATTTCGCGCATTGGCGGGTGCGCGCGTCACTGTTGTGGGGAGGGCGCATGCCGGTGACGCGCTTGTTGCCCGAACGCTGGTACGACACGCCGAATATTCATCATGTGACGATCGACGACTTCCGCGCTTTCGTCCGCACCCGGGGGGCAAAGGTAGAACGGTCCTGGTTCCTGGCGGGAGACCGGCAGCGCATGGCGGTTGGCGCTAATGCCATGGCCGAACATGCGATTTTTCTATTGCGTAAGGAACCTTGATGCTAAACCTATGTTAAGCGATCAATAGTATTGGGAGCGTAATGGTAAAAACCGCCTTGATCGTCGAGGACGAGATATTTGTCGCGCTCGACCTGGAGAGGATCTTGGCCGATGCCGGTTACCATGTCGCCGCGATCGCGGCCGACAGGAACAGTGCGTTATTAGCGGCGCCCGGATGCCACTTCGCATTTGTCGATGTCAATTTGCGTGACGGTCCGACAGGGCCGGGAATAGCGCGTGAGATTGCTCGCAACCACGACATCCGGGTGGTTTTCGTCACTGCCAATCCTGCACAGATTGGATGTACAGACGGCACCCTGCACGGAGCGCTGGGCTATATTCGAAAACCTTTTTGCGAGGCGGCGATTATCGCCGCAGCCGCACATGCCCATGATGGAACCGACTGTATTCATGCCGATTTCATCGCCAGCACACTGGCTGCCTAACCTCGGTCCAGCGAGGTGATCGGGATAGCGATCACTGCCTCCAGCCCGTCAGCTTGCCAGTTTCGTGCGACCGTACCAGCCAGTTGACGAACGGCACTCAGTTCGATCAGCTGCGTACCAAATCCCGATGACGTTGCGGACGCATCGGGCGCTGGGCCCCCGCGCTCGACCCACCGGATCGTGATATCGACACCGTCACGCGCAACCGTCACTGCGACCTTTCCATCCACGACTGACAACGCGCCATATTTGGTCGCGTTTGTGGCCAGTTCGTGAAACAGCAGCGCAAGCGGCGTCGCGGCGCGATCGTCGATCGATATATCGTCGCCCTCGACGGCGATGCGATCCCCTTGTGCCTCCTGATATGGCTCGAACAGCACATCCATCAATCCGCGCAGCGTATTGGGGCGTGTGTCGAGACGTGACTGCGCGCTGTGTGGCCGCACGAAATCATGGGCACGGCCCAGCGCCGTGATCCGCTGGCGAAGATCCGCGGCGATGGGCGCGAAATCTGGCCGGTTGCGCGCCGCCAGCCCGATCAAACCGGAAATTACCGCAAAGATGTTCTTGATCCGGTGGCTCAGCTCCTGGGCGATGACCTCGCGTTCTTCGCGAAGCAGCCTTTGTTCATGGATGTCGGTGCAGGTGCCGAACCAGCGAACGACCGCGCCATTCTCGTCACGCATGGGGAGCGCGCGCCCCAGAACCCAGCGATAGTCCCCGTTCGCCGCGCGCAGCCGGTACTCGATCGAATAGGGCTCACCAGTCGCGAGCGAATGCCGCCACCGCTCCCATGTCCGTTCCTGATCGTCGGCGTGAAAAATGCCGACCCACGCGTCGCCATCGGTCGTCCCCGATGGAACGCCCGTAAACTCGTACCAGCGTGCATTGTAATAATCGTGGAACCCGTCAGCCCTTGTCGACCAGACCATGTGCGGCATCGTGTCGGCCAGCGTGCGGAAGCGCAGATCGCTCTCCTCCAGCGCACGGCGGGAGGCTGCCTCGACCAACCCCTGCTCGCGGGCGGAACGTCGATCATCGAGTCGCGCCATCGCCGCCTTGGCCAGCACCGTCAGCCCCTCGCGCTGCAATGGTGTCAGCCCTTCACGAGGATGAGTATCCATCACGCACAAGGTGCCGAGCGCGATGCCATCGGTCGATAACAGCGGTGCCCCTGCATAGAAGCGCACGAACGGCGGACCAGTGACGATCGGCAGCTTTTCAAACCGGCTGTCGATCGTTGCATCGGGTATCTGGACAAGAGTGTCGCCCTGCAGCGCGTGGGTGCAGAAGGATTCGGAGCGCAATGTCCCGATCAGGTCGATACCCTGACGCCCTGCGAAATGCTGTAATTCGTCCTCGATCAACGTGACCACCGCCATTGGCGCATCGCAAAGATTGGCTGCGAACCGGATCAGATCGTCCAGCATGCCCGATGCACGAGCGGCGACATGATCGTGGCTCGCGACGATCGCGGCACGTCTTGCCTCAATGGTATCGTTCATGGCTAGTATGTAATCGATCCTTATGGAAGATAGTGGTCTGACGATTCTGCGGGGGGCGGGCAATGCGGTCACATAGCGGTTCAAGACTGGCTAGGCTATGCAACAGGCCCGACGTTTCCAAAAGGGTGTCGTTAAGAGTTCGATATTACTGCGTCGCATGTAACCATTCATCTGGCAGGTGAACATGACGAACGGCACGGACATCTCGACGGACTCGTCGCACGTATTGGCGGCGTTGCCTACAGGTGTCGCATTGTTCAGCGCGGCCGGCCTTCTGGTGGACGCGAATCCTCATTTCTTGACCGCGATGCGTATCGCGCAGGATCGCGAACACAGCTTCGAGGAACTGTTCGGCATTGTCATTTCGGCTGCCCGCGACTGCGACAGGGAGCCGATCACGCTTGACGAGCGCCACTTCGCGCTTTCGTTGCATCATCTGGCGGGCGGCGTGCTCTGCCACCTTCATGACGTCAGCCACTGGGTTGAAGGGCAGGCGGCGGCGCGGGCATCCTCCGTGTGCGATCCCCTCACCGGGCTTGGCAACCGCAGCGCGCTTCTTCCCGAGCTGGAACGCGTCGTTGCCAATCCGGCCAGCAACGCGGCGTTGCTGATGATCGATCTCGATCATTTCAAGAAGATCAATGATACGCTGGGACATCCCGTCGGGGACAGCCTGTTGCGCAAGGTATCGGATCGGCTGAGCGCTTCTTTGCGAACCACCGATCGCGTCGCCCGGCTGGGTGGTGATGAATTCGCGGTGCTGCAGACCGAGGCGCTGCAGCCGAACGGCGCCGAAACACTGGCAAAGCGGTTGGTCGACGTTGTCGGGCGGCCCTATGTAATCGACGGGCACATGATCGATATCGGCGCCAGTGTCGGCGTCGCGCTGGCCGGCGGCACGCAGGATTCGACGACGCTGATGAAACAGGCGGACATCGCGCTTTACCGCGCCAAGAATGCCGGGCGAGGCCGTTACACCTTCTTTGAACAATCGATGGACGAGGAGATGCAGGAACGCCGCGCGCTGGAGATCGACCTGCGTCGTGCGCTCGCCTTTCGCCAGTTCGAGCTGCATTATCAGCCGCAGATGGATCTGGGCAGTCAGTCGATTACCGGCATGGAAGCGCTCATCCGCTGGCGGCATCCGACGCGCGGTCTGGTCTCGCCGGCCAGTTTCATTCCGCTGGTTGAGGAAACCGGACTGATCATCCCGATCGGCGAATGGGTGATGCGGCAGGCGTGCGAGCATGCCGCTGCGTGGTCGTCGCCAATCTCGGTTGCGGTCAACGTCTCCGCCAAGCAACTCGCCAGCGGCAAGCTGGTCAATACGGTCGCCAGCGCCTTGTCGAACGCCGGCATCACGCCCGACAGGCTGGAGGTCGAGATCACCGAGTCGGTGTTGATGGCCGACACCCAGGGATGTGTGGCGACGCTCCATGCGCTGCGTGATCTGGGTGTGCGGGTGTCGATGGACGATTTCGGCACCGGCTATTCGTCGCTCAGCTACCTGCACAGCTTTCCGTTCCATACGATCAAGATCGACCAGAGCTTCATTCGCTCCGGCGACACCGAAAAGGGTGACGCCATCATCCGCGCTATCACGGCGATCGGACATCATCTGGGAATGGCGACGATCGCCGAAGGGGTGGAGACCAGCGAGCAGCTGATCCAGGTCGTCGATACCGGTTGCGGGTCGGCGCAGGGCTATCATATCAGCCGGCCGGTTCCGGCGGATGAGGTATGCGCACTGCTGGAAAGATTGCAGGCGAGCCGTGTCATGGGCAGCGACGATCTAATCACTGCTGAAATAGTGGCACCCGAAGAGCGCGATCTTTACCGGCTGGTCTATTACAGCCGTAACGCGATCATGGGACTCGACGAGGAGGTCCGGACCAGCGTCGATGCGATCCTGGAAAAGTCTCAGCGCAATAACGCCGCGGTCGGGGTGACCGGCGCGCTGATGTTCACCGATGGCCAGTTCGCGCAGGTGCTGGAGGGAAGCCGCGGATCGATCGAGGGCGTATTTGAGCGCATCCAGCTCGACGAGCGTCACGGCGACGTACAACTTTTGTCATTCGAGCGGGTTCCGGCGCGGATATTCGCCAGCTGGTCGATGGCCTTTGTCGGCGCAGCGCGAGGCGGCACTGCTCGCTTTGGTCATTATGCGCGGGCCAGCGGCTTCGACTTTGCGGCGGCCGATGGTGATGCAATGACCGAGCATCTGCGCGCGTTGCTGGTCGAAGAGGAAGGCCGGTCGGTTCGGGCCGCGGCCTGACGATGAACCCGGCACCCATCCGCATCGGGATCGGTGGCTGGACCTACGAGCCGTGGCGCGGCAGCTTCTATCCCGATGACCTGGTGCACAAACGCGAGCTGGAATATGCCAGTCGCGCCGTGACCGCGATCGAGGTCAACGGCACCTATTACAGCAGTTTCAAACCTTCGAGCTTTGCCAACTGGGCAAAGACCGCGCCCGATGGATTTGTCTTTGCACTCAAAGCATCGCGTTACTCCACGAACCGCAAGGTGCTGGCCGAAGCGGGGGAATCGATTGCGAAGTTCATCGGGCAGGGCATCGTCGAGCTTGGTGAAAAGCTCGGGCCGATCCTGTGGCAATTCATGGCGACCAAGACGTTCGACGCGGATGATTTCGGGGCATTCCTGAAGCTGTTGCCCGACAGGCAGGACGGCGTGGCGCTGCGTCACGCGGTGCAGGTGCGGCATGAAAGCTTTGCGGTTCCTGAATTTGTCGACATGGCGCGCTCGGCGGGGGTCACGATCGTATATGCCGATTCTGCGGACTATCCAGCGATCGCCGATATTACCGGCAAATTCGTCTATGCGCGACTCGAGCAGGCCGAAGAACGCTTCGTCGCCGGCTATGCGCCGACCGCGCTCGATCGGTGGGCCGATGCGGCTCGTAATTGGGCGCAAGGTGATGCGCCGGCCGATCTCCCCTATGTGATGGATCACAAGCCCGCCCGTGATCCGCGTGAAACCTTAGTCTTTTTCATCAACGGAGCAAAGCTACGTGCCCCACACGGCGCTATGGCGCTGATGGAGCGTTTGACGATCGCACCGCTCGCTTGACCCTGCCTCTCGTGCCGGTTGCTTTGGCGGCGGGCATTATCTTTGCGGGTACAGCGACAGGCGGGCTTATGCCCTGGCCAAGGATCGCTGCACTCTCGATCGCGTCCAGTGCCTGTCTCGCGACGACGTAACGTCGCGCCGCGGCCATCCAGTTCGTCGCCTTTGCCGCGCCCGGCAATCGTTCGATCTCGGCACGAGCCGCATCGACCTGACCAGCGATCAGCAGCCGTCGTGCACGGTCCAGTCGTTCCGCGGGCATCGGCGAGGGCGTGCTGGCTTTTCTCAGCACGATCAGCGCACCCAGTTGTCGTCGTAATCCCTTCCACCAGCTCTGGTCGCTCGCGGAACTGCTCGATACGTCGGCGGCAATGACGTCAAGGCCCTGGCGCAGGTCTTCAAGTGTCACCGGCTCTCGCGCTGCTTTGATGACGGATTGCACGGCGCGCGGACGGTTCCGGCCAAATCGTTCTCGCAGCTGCTCTTCCAGATATCCCAGTGGCTGGCCGCGATCGACGGCGCGGCGCGCGGCGAAGGCCACCAGCAACGACTCGGCACGGCTTGCCTGCATCTGCGCCGTCTCGGCATCCTCGCTGACAGCCGCGGTCCGTGCCTCCAGTGCCGATAACTGCGCAGCCAGCGCCGCCTCTCGCGTCATCAGTGATCCGGCCTCGGTGACCGCGACCACCGGCGGGGCCTCGCCGCTGATGCCCAGCGGTGCTGCCGGCTCAAAATCCGGGGCTGCATCCCCTTCTGACGGGGCCGTACTGGTGGCGCTTGGTGGTGCCGCGACAAACCAATGCTGTTGGCGCCCGATATAGGCCATGATGGCCATCCCGGTCAGGAAGGCCACCACTGTCAGGACGACGATCATAGTGGTCGCGGATCGGCGCCGGCCGACCGAGGACGGATGTTCGTTCATGCATCGCTTATCAGCACCGCATGGCCGCGGGTCAATCGGCGAGCGTTATCGCGAGCGCCACCAGCGCACGGTCACATGGCATTGCTGCGCTGGCCCCGGCGGCCCATCCGGCACCGGCCGACTCCAGAACCGCCGTTGACAGCGCCGCGATCCGGATAGTCTCACGTTGTGCACCGCTGCGATCGACGAGTGCGGCGAATCGCGCACCCGCTCTAGCTGAATGAAGCAAGACGATTGTGCCGGTGCAGCGGCGAACGGCGCGATCGTCGATGTCGTCCGGTTTGCTGGCATATACGGTAACCGGCGTGACGATCGGATCGCTGGCAGCCCGGTCTCGACCAGCAAGATGCAGGACCGCTTTGCATCCCAGGTCTTTCGCGATCTCGATCAGGGCGACAGCGTTATCATTGCCTGTCACGGTGACTGACAGCCCCGCCGCATGCGCCGCCGACGCGGTTGCTGCCCCGACGGCGACGACGGGCAATGCCCGGTAGCGGTGCAGCGCCCCTCCGGCCATGCGCACCGCATTGGCGCTGGTCAGCATCAGCGCATCGAACGATCGCGTGTCGGGCGGTGTCCAGTCGATCGGCACGATGCGGAACAAGGGCAATGCGATGGCCCGGTGACCGCTGGCATTGATCAGATCGCACGTCCGGCTGTTTCCCGGCTCCGGTCGGACCACGACCAGTGGGCGCGTCACCCTGCAAAGAGCCCGCGGACGCTGTCGGGAGCGCGATGCAGCAAGTCACGCGCCAGCGCGGCACCCAGATCCTCGTCCGCCGTCCCCTCGATCTCGCCCGCCACAATCTCGCCGCCATCGGGGGCGAGCAGTTCAGCACGCAGCGAAAGCGTTGCGCCCGCGCACTGCGCCAATGCGGCGATCGGCGAGTGGCAGTCGCCACCCAGCGTCGCCAACAGCGACCGTTCCGTCTCGACGCAGACACGGGTCTCCGAATGGTCAATCGCGCAAACCAGCGCGCGTGCCCGCACATCGTCGTGCCGTATTTCAATTCCCACGGCACCCTGCGCCGGCGCAGGCAGCATCACCGACGTCGCAATCGGCTGCCCGCAGTCCCCCTTGCCCAGCCGATCCAGTCCGGCGGCTGCCAGCAGCGTCGCATCGACTTCCCCTGTCGCCAGTTTGCCGAGTCGCGTATCGACATTGCCCCGTATCAAAACGATGTTCAGATCCGGTCTCACGCGCAGCAATTGCGCGCGCCGTCGGGGCGAACTGGTGCCGACCACGGCCTGTTCCCGTAATGCTGTAATACTCTCGGCACCGATCAACCGGTCACGCACGTCCGCGCGTGGCAGCATCGCGGCGATGCCGATCGTCATCGGCCGTATCGTCTCTACATCCTTCATCGAATGAACCGAGGCATCGATCGCGCCGTCTAGCAGCGCGCGGTCGATTTCCTTGGTCCATAGTGCCTTGCCGCCGATCTCGGACAAGGCCCGGTCCTGAACGCGGTCGCCCGTCGTGCGGATGACGACCAGTTCCACCTCATCGACACGCCAGCCATGGGCCTGCGCCAACGCGGCACGCACCATCTCGGCCTGGGTCAGCGCCAGCGGCGATCCGCGCGTTCCGAGCCTGAAGCGAGCCACTGGCCATCCCTGCCGCCGCAACGCGCTTTCGACAAGCACCCGGCGTTGTTCCCGTCAGGTTTCGACCCTACAGCGTGGCAGTGATCATTCTCGGTCTTGAATCATCATGCGATGAAACCGCCGCTTCATTGGTGACCGACGATGGGCGTGTGTTGGCGCATCGTCTTGCGGGGCAGGAAGACGCACATTCGCCTTTCGGCGGCGTCGTCCCGGAGATCGCCGCCCGCGCGCATGTCGAGGCGCTGGAGCCGCTCATTGCCGCTGCGTTCGTGGACGCCGGCCTGACGCTCGGCGATGTCGATGCGATCGCCGCAACCGCGGGTCCGGGACTGATCGGCGGTGTGATGATCGGGCTGGTGACGGGCAAGGCGCTGGCGCACGCGGGGGGAAAGCCGTTGATCGCGGTCAATCATCTGGAGGGACATGCGCTCAGTCCGCGCCTGTCGACGCGCGATCTCGATTTCCCTTATCTGCTGCTGCTGGTCTCCGGTGGTCACTGCCAGTTGCTGCTTGTCGAAGGCGTGGGCCGATACCGCCGGCTGGCAACGACGATCGACGATGCGGCCGGCGAGGCGTTCGACAAGACGGCCAAGCTATTGGGCCTCGGCTTCCCCGGCGGTCCCGCTGTCGAGCGCACGGCCGCCGAGGGTGACGCATCGGCCGTGCCCCTGCCGCGGCCCCTGAGAGGGTCAAGCGAGCCGCATTTCTCGTTCGCCGGCCTGAAAAGCGCGGTCGCGCGCGCGGTTGGACTTCATGCACCGGCGGACATTGCCGCGTCGTTTCAGGCCGCGGTTGTCGATTGCCTGACTGATCGCACCGAACGGGCGCTGAAATATGCCGGCGAAGTGACCGCGCTGGTCGTCGCGGGCGGTGTTGCGGCCAACACGGCCGTCCGGACAGCGATGCAGGCGTTGGCGTTGGAGCATGGCCTGCGCTTCATCGCGCCACCGTCGTGGCTATGCACCGACAATGCGGCAATGATCGCTTGGGCGGGCGTCGAGCGCTTCTCACTCGGTCTCATCGATCCGTTGGATATGCCAGCGCGCGCCCGTTGGCCCCTCGACCTGACCGCCGAAGCCGTGCGGGGCGCAGGCGTCAAGGCGTAACGCGTCAGAAGTCGATCGCGATGCCCTTCATTTCCCAGTCGCCGTAACGCGTCGGATTCTTGCCGAGCGGATCATGCTCGGGTGTGGCGACCGGCTCGGGCTTTGGGACTGGCGGATTTTTCGACAGATGCGCCGGCGGCTTGAGATCATCGGGACGCTTGCTCATCGAGGAACTCCTGTTTGCGCATTGGATGTTACCAAGCCACATGGGGGCATGGCAGCAGCCGAACAACCGGAACGTCCCGCGCATCGCATGCGTCGTCCACCAGGCGCACCCGATCCGCTCGGTACGCCTGCTCGCCGTGCCGCGCTGCGCCTGGTTGACGCGGTGCTCCGACGTGGCGAGTCGCTGGAAAAGGCGCTGGCGGGTGCGACGCGTGCCCTGCCGGGTGGACCCGATCGCGGGCTGGCTCATGCGATTGCGGCGGAAACCCTGCGTCGGCTGCCCGATCTGGATACACTGATCGATTCGGCGACGAAGCAGAATCTGCCTGATGATGCCAAGGCGCGGTCGGCACTGCGTATTGCGCTGGTGCAGGTTCTGTCACTCGGCACGCCGCAACACGCGGCGATCGCGACGGTGCTGCCGCTGGTCGAGGGCGGACCGCGGCGGCTGGTCCACGGTGTCTTTGGAACACTGATGCGCGCCGGCATATCACTGCCCGAAACACCGGCACTGCCGGACGCGGTTCACGACCGATGGCGAGATGCCTGGGGCGAAGACGTTGTGGAGCGTATCGCACGGGCCATTGCTGCTCCGCCTCCGCTCGATCTGACGCTGGCCGATGCGACGGCGCAGGATCACTGGCAAGCAGCGCTCGGGGCACGGAGCCTTGCGCGGGGGCATTTGCGGCTTGGCGAGCATGACGCCGTCACGGACCTGCCCGGTTTTGCCGATGGCGCCTGGTGGGTGCAGGACGTTGCCGCCTCCATCCCCGCCCGCCTGATCGGGCCGGGCGCGGGACGCGTGCTTGATCTGTGCGCGGCGCCGGGCGGGAAGGCGATGCAGCTTGCCGCCGCCGGATGGGACGTGACCGCACTGGACGTGTCGAAAAGTCGTCTGGCGCGACTTCGCGACAATCTTGTCCGTACGCGACTGACCGCAGATATTGTCGAAGCGGATCTCATGGGGTGGGCGCCCGATATGCCTGCCGATGCGGTGCTGCTCGATGCGCCGTGCAGCGCGACCGGCATTGTACGTCGCCATCCAGACGTCCTGCACCGCGTTCGCCCTGCGATGATCGCGGAGTTGGCCGAGATACAGGGGCATATGCTCGCCCGCGCCGCCGACTGGGTGCGGCCGGGAGGAATGCTGGTCTATGCCGCCTGTTCGCTGGAGCCGGTCGAGGGGGAGGAACAGGTCCGGCGCTTTCTGGAGAAGCGATCCGACTATACACTGGTAGCGCCGCAAGCCGGCGAACTGCCGGTCGGTATTCCCGTCGCCCCCGAAGGATGGGTACGGACCACGCCGGCTCTGCTGGCGGACGAAGGCGGGTGCGACGGTTTCTTTGTCGCCCGGTTGCGGCGTCACTGACGTACGCCTAGGTGGCAGCGTCATGCAGCCGGTCCGTATCGCCCCCTCCATCCTCTCCGCCGACTTTGCGCGGCTGGGGGACGAGGTGCGCGCAATCGACGATGCCGGCGCGGACTGGATCCATATCGATGTGATGGACGGGCATTTCGTGCCCAACATCTCCATGGGTCCGGCCGTGGTAAAGGCGATAAGGCCGGTGACCGCAAAGCCGTTCGACGTCCACCTGATGATCGCACCGGTTGATCCCTATCTGGATGCCTTTGCCGAAGCGGGCGCGGATACGATCACCATGCATGTCGAAGCGGGGCCGCACATTCATCGCAGTGTCCAGCATGTGAAGTCGCTGGGCAAGCGCGCGGGCGTGGTCCTGTGCCCGGCCACACCGGCCAAGATGCTCGACTATCTGATCGACAGCGTCGACCTGGTGCTGGTCATGAGCGTCAACCCGGGATTTGGCGGACAGCAGTTCATCGACAGCCAGCTTGGCAAGATCGCCGCCATTCGCCGCATGATCGAGAAGTCAGGCCGCATGGTCGATCTGGAGGTCGATGGCGGCATCGACCCGGATCACGCCCGGCGCTGCATCGAGGCGGGCGCCGACGCACTTGTCGCCGGGACCGCCGTCTTTCGCGGCGGCCCGTCTTGCTATGCCGGGAATATCGCGGCGCTGAGGAGCGCGTGAACGAAGCCGATACGCGTGCCAATACCGAACGAGACAGCATTGACGAGGGGCAGCGGCTGATCCGTGTCGATGGCGAGCATGGGCTGTCGCTGGCGGAGAGAATGGCCGAACGCTTTTATCGGCTGACATGGCGAACGCCGCTGCATGCGCTCAGGCTGCGCGGGCGCTACCCTTCAAAGCTGCTTGCGGTCCCTGACGATCCGATACCTGGAAATGTCGAGCGGGGGCGCGCGCTGCTGGACGGCGTCGTCAGTTTCAGGGGGGAACAGCGCGCGCTGCAGACGATTGATTACACCTGTCCGGACTTTACCGCACCGTTCGCCGACTATCTTCACGGCTTTGCCTGGCTACGCGATTTGTCGAGCGCGGCCACTGCCTCGCAAGGGGCGCTCGTTGCCGAATTGATGATGGCGCTGTGGCTCGACGCCCATGCCGACAGAGTAGGCGGAATTGCCTGGGCCCCCGGGCAATGGGGGCGTCGCATTATGGCGTGGTGCGCTCACGCACCACTGATTCTGTCATCGAGTGACCTGATCTACCGGTCCAAGGTGCTCCACACACTGGCACGGGGCGCGCGGCATCTGAACGGCAGCGCGGACAAGGCGCCGCCGGGGCCTGCACGGATCGCGGCATGGTGCGGGATAGCAGCAGCCGGGCTGCTCATACCAGGCGGCGAACCGCGACGCGTGTCCGCAGAAGCCGGCCTGCGCCGCGCGCTCAGTGTCTCGGTATTTGCCGATGGCGGCTCTGTCTCGCGCAGCCCGGCCATGCTGCTTGATTCGATCGCGCTGCTGACAAGCCTGCGCGCATGCTATTCGGCCGGTGCAATCGACATGCCTGCCTTCGTTGCGCCGTTGATGGCTCGGATGGTAGGAGCCTTTCTGGGGACGCTGCACGGTGACGGCACGGCATCCAGCTGGCAGGGAGGTGGCCCGATCGGCAAGGTGGCGATCACCGATGTCATCACGGCCAGCGGCGTGCGTGCGCGTCCGCTGCGCCAGGCCGGTGACTGGGGTTATCAGCGACTGACCGCCGGAAGTGCAATCGTGATCGTCGACGCGGCACCACCGCCGGCCGGGCGACTTGCTGCTGGAGGCTGTGCATCGACCCTGGCTTTTGAATTTTCCGATGGCGACCAGCGTATCATCGCGAATTGCGGTGGCGCAGGTACGGCCGCTTCCCTGCCACCAGCGATCCGCCAAGCGCTGCGTACGACGGCGGCGCACTCGACCCTGGTACTGGCCGATAGCAATTCAACGGCGCTTCATCCCGATGGCACACTGGGCAGGGGCGTGGCTCAGGTCGAACTCAGTCGGCCGGAAAGCGACGTGGCAAGCCGGATCGAGGCCAGCCATGACGGATATGTGCGGCGTCATGGCTTCGTCCATCGGCGACAATTGACGCTGGCCATTGACGGGCGCGAGTTGCGCGGTGAAGACTCGCTGCTGCCGCAGGGCCATCGGCGTCAGCTTGGGACAACGCCGTTCGCGATCCGCTTTCATCTTGGTCGCGGGATCGAGGTATCGCCTACTGCGGACGCGTCCGGCGCGATGCTCCGCTTGTCCGGTGGACCGTTATGGCAGTTGCGCTGTCGCGGTGGGTTGGTCGGGGTCGAGGAAAGCGTCTGGATCGACGCCACCGGGCGCGCTCTGCCGACCAGACAGGTGGTCGTGACCGGAGAAACTACCGCAGGCGGTGTCGTCGTCAGCTGGGCCTTGAAGCGCGCGCGCTGATTGGCCAGAGGGTGGCTCCCATGACCACCATACCGATCCGCCGCGCGCTGCTCTCGGTTTCCGACAAGACCGGCATCGTCGATTTCGGCAAGGCGCTCGCCGCGAAGGGCGTCGAGCTCGTCTCGACCGGCGGCACCGCCAAGGCTCTGCGCGATGCGGGCCTCGCTGTGCGCGATGTTAGCGAACTTACCGGCTTCCCCGAAATGATGGACGGGCGCGTCAAGACGCTCCACCCGAAGGTTCATGGCGGGTTGCTCGCGGTGCGCGACGATCCCGCGCATGCCGCGTCGATGGCCGAGCACGACATCGGCGCGATCGACCTCGTAGTCGTCAACCTCTATCCGTTCTTGCAGACGGTGGTGAAGGGCGCCAAGCGCGCCGAGATCATTGAGAATATCGATATCGGCGGCCCGTCGATGGTACGCTCCGCGGCGAAGAACCACGCCTATGTCGCGATCGTCACCGATCCGGCGGACTATGAGATCGTCGCGAAGGGCGAGACGACGCTCGACGAGCGCAAGCTGTTCGCCGCCAAGGCCTTCGCCGCGACCGCGACCTATGACGCGATGATCGCGAGCTGGTTCGGTTTCTCGGATCAGCAGCAGCTGTTCCCGGCGACGCTGCCGTTGGTTCTCGAACGCCCGCAGGTGCTGCGTTATGGCGAGAACCCGCATCAGCAGGCGGCATTCTACCATCATGCCGGGCCGTCCGCGCCGGGGATCGGCCAGGCGCGGCAAGTGCAGGGCAAGGTGCTCAGCTACAACAATCTCAACGACGCCGATGCCGCGCTGGAGTTGGTCGCCGATTTCCGCGACGCCGCGCCGACCTGCGTCATCGTCAAGCACGCCAACCCCTGCGGTGTCGCGACCGCCGCGTCGCTCGCCGAGGCGTATGAGGCGGCGTTCGCGTGCGACACCGTGTCGGCATTCGGCGGGATCATCGCCTTGAACCGCCCGCTCGATGCCGCCACCGCCAAGGCGATCACCGGCATCTTCACCGAAGTCGTCGTCGCGCCCGAGGCGGACGAGGAAGCCATCGCGCTCTTTGCGGCGAAGAAAAATCTGCGGCTGCTGCTAACCGGCACGCTGCCCGATCCGGCGCGCGGCGGCATGGCTGTGAAGGCGATCGCGGGCGGCTGGCTCGTCCAGTCGCGCGACAACGGGCAACTCGGCGATCTCTCTGTTGTGACGAAGCGCCAGCCGACCGCGCAGGAACTCGCCGACTGCCGTTTCGCGTGGACGGTGGCGAAGCACGTCAAGTCGAATGCTATCGTCTATGCCAGGGACGGCGCCACCACGGGCATCGGTGCGGGGCAGATGAACCGTCTTGAGTCTGCGCGCATCGCGGCCTGGAAAGCCAAAGATGCCGCCGAGAAGGCCGGATGGTCTAAGTCGCGTACGATTGGATCCGCGGTCGCATCTGACGCCTTTTTTCCGTTTGCGGACGGGCTGATGGCTGCGGTCGAAGCCGGGGCGACAGCAGTGATCCAACCCGGCGGGTCGATCCGAGACGAAGAGGTGATTGCCGCGGCCGACGACGCTGGGCTGGCGATGATGTTCACAGCGATGCGCCATTTCCGTCATTGACGACGCGTCACTGGTCAGAGCGTCGCAATACCCGGAGTGGGAACGGCGACGTCAGCCGGAGGCTTGGCGGTAAACAGCGCGCGATCCGCAGGAGCGAATGCCCATCGCCACAGCACGAACAGGTAAGTCGCCGCGATCGCGGGTTCGCCCACGACCAGTTCGACCCATTCCAGCCGCTGCGGTAGCGCGGTGAACGCCGATCCGATGACGATCGCCGTTCCAATCGCCCCGGCAAGCGGCCAGCGCCAAGGAGATACGGACGCCTGAAGGATATGCCCCAGCAAGCGGGCTTTTATCACCGACGTCATGCCAAGCGATAGCATCAACGCGACTGCCGGCCCTGCGGCCTGCCAATTGGGTGGCCACGCTGATGCTCGCATCATCAGAATTAACCCAAAGCTCAGGACGACCTGGAACGTCAGCATCGCGGCTGAAATCATCAGGTTGCGGTGACGCGCGGTGTAGACGAGCGCGGATTCACATACGGCGCCAGTGGAGGCAAACACCTCCGCGATCAGCAGGAAGGCGAGGGCGGCTGTCCCTGCCACGAATTGCGGCCCGACCACGCCCATCACCGCTTCGCCGGGGATCGATCCCATGAGCGCAAGACCGGCCTGCGCGGCGATGATCCAGAACGCCACCTGCCTGACCTGATTGGCGATCGCCTTACGGTCGTTCGCGGCCAGGCTTTGGGTAATGACCGGCCCCAGGATGGGATCGAAGCTGGTCTTCAGTTTTTGCGGCAGGCTCGCAACCTGTTGCGCCATGTAATAAATACCCACGATCCTAGGCTCGAACATCACGCCGAGGATGAATCGGTCGACGTTACGGGTTCCCCATTCCAGCGCGTCCGCGCCGGCGAGCGGCGCGTTGGCCCGCGCCAATGCTGCCAGCGGCCTGACATGCGGTGACCAGCCGCGCGGGAAGCCGTAGCTTTTGATAAACGGCACCATCGAGGCGATCAGCGCCGCCGTCATCGAGATGACGTAACTCAGGACCAGGCCATCTCGCAGTGTCACATAGGACAGCGCCCAGGCAGCGATCGAGATTGTCCACGGCTCGATGATCGCACGCGCGGTCACGGTGGCCTTCACGTTCAGCCGGTAGGCAAGCGCGGCCAGACTAACGTCCGACCATGCGACGGCGACAATGATCGCCGGGAAGAAGCGATCAAGACCGGTAATGGCCGAATTGGGATACATGACCTGCGGAACGGTGATCAGCACCGCGCTGGCGATGATCGATGCGATGAACGCGACCGCGAGCGCATCCCACACTACCATGACATGCGGCCGCTCGGTCGATGACAGCGCCTGCGCCAATCCGCGTTTCAGCCCGAGCGTGGCGACCAGTGCCGCCAGTTCCACGACGACAACCGCCAACGCAAAGCGTCCGACCAGATCCGGGCCATAAAGGCGTCCCGCGATAAACAGAAACGGGATGCGCGCGAGAAGTCTGAGCGCGAAGCCCGCGATGTTCGTCCGCCCCCCCTTTGCAAGCGTATCGATATCGGTGGAGGGCTCAGCCAATCCGGCCTCGCGCATGGGGATCGATTGGTCGGTGTCCGCACCGCACGATCAATGTGCCGCTCCCCAGCTGACACCCGTTCCGATCTCGATCCCCAGCGGGACCGACAGCTTGACCGCGGGCTCGGCCGCCGTCGCCATGACATGCTCGATGACGGGTCTGGCCGCCGCGACGTCATCTTCGGGCAACTCGAAGACCAATTCGTCATGGACCTGCAACAGCATGCGGACGTGAGCCAATCCTGCCTTGGCCAGTGCCGGCTCCATTCGGATCATCGCGCGCTTGATGATGTCGGCGCTTGTCCCCTGGATCGGCGCGTTGATCGCGGCGCGTTCGGCGCCTTGCCACTCATGCTGAACCTTCGACTTGATTCGCGCGAAGTGTGTCTTGCGGCCAAAGAGCGTGGTGGTGAAGCCGCGCGCGCGCACCTCCTCCAGCGTCTCGGCGATGTAGCGGTTGATGCCGGGAAAGCGTTCGAAATAGCGGTCGATCATCGCTTGCGCCTCATCTGCTGTGACGTCGAGCCGCCCTGCCAGCCCCCAGCGGCTGATCCCGTAGAGGATCGCGAAGTTGATCGTCTTTGCCCTTGCCCGGGTATCGCGGTTGACCTCGCCGAACAGCTCGGTCGCGGTCAGGCTGTGGATATCGGTGCCGCTCGCGAACGCATCTTTCAGGGCCGGAACGTCGGCCATGTGCGCGGCCAGTCGCAGTTCGATCTGCGAATAGTCGGCGGCAAGAATGACATTGCCGGGTTCGGCGACGAACGCATCGCGGATCTGCCGGCCGACCTCGGTGCGGATCGGGATGTTCTGCAAGTTTGGGTCGGTGGAGGACAGGCGTCCGGTCTGCGCGCCGGTCAGCGAATAGCTGGTATGCACGCGCCCCGTCGCGGGGTTGATCTGCGCCTGAAGCGCGTCGGTATAGGTGTTTTTCAGCTTGGTCAGTTGCCGCCAGTCCAGCACGCGTCTGGCCATCACTACGCCGGGTGAGTCTTGGTCGGCGGCGATGCGTTCCAGCTCATTCACATCGGTCGAATAAACGCCGGACTTGCCACGGCGTCCGCCCCTGATGCCCATCCGCTCGAACAGCACATCACCGAGTTGCTTGGGACTGCCAATCGTGAAGGGTTCGCCGGCGAGAGTATGAATCTCGGTTTCCAGTGTCTCGATCTGCCCGGTGAACCCGGCTGACAGCCCTGCCAGCCGTTCGCGGTCAACCTTGATCCCGCGCGTCTCCATACGCGCGATAACCGGCACGAGCGGACGGTCGACCATTTCATAGATGCGCGTCGCCTGCTCGACCGGAAGACGCGCCTTGAACTGCTTCCACAGACGCAGCGTCACATCGGCGTCCTCGGCGGCGTAGCGAGTAGCCGCATCGAGGTCGATCTCGTGGAAACCGCGCTGCGTCTTGCCGGTCCCGACCACATCTTTGAATGCGATGCAGGCGTGCGACAGGTGTGTCGCGGCGAGTTCGTTCATACCGTGGCCGTGCAGCCCGGCGTCAAGGTCGAAGCTCATTACGATGGTATCGTCATGCGGCGCGACACTGATGCCGTGCCGGCCCAGGACGATCATGTCGTATTTCAGGTTATGCCCGATTTTCAGGACCGAATCGTCCTCAAGAAGCGGCTTCAGCTTGAAGAGGGCGGCATCACGGTCGAGCTGGACCGGTTTCTCGGCCAGCAGGTCGCTGCCGCCATGCGCGAGCGGGATGTAGCAGGCCAGGTTTGGCGCGAGTGCCATGCTGATCCCGATAAGGTCGGCGCGTGTCGCGTCGATGCCGGTCGTCTCGGTATCGACCGCGACCCAGCCCTGATGCCGCGCGACCATGATCCAGCGATCGAGCGCGGTGTCGTCGATGACGGTCTCATAGTTGTCGTGATCGCACGGAGGATCAGCATCGACCAATATTTCAGCGGCAGGTGCCGGCACCGGCGCATCGGCTACCTGCCCTAATTTGGTCAGCAGCGACTTGAAACCGTGATGCTCCAGGAAGGCGCGAAGCGGCGCGTCGGGAAGGCCCTGCAATACAAGTTCGTCGAGCGGGTCCGGCAGCGGCTCGTCGCAGCGCAGCGTCACCAGTTCCTTGCTCAGCCGCGCATTATCCGCCTGCTCGATCAGATTGTCGCGCAGCTTGCCCTTCTTCATGGCATCGGCCGCGGCGAGCACGCCCTCCAGGTCGCCATGCTCGTTGATCAGCTTGGACGCCGTCTTGGGGCCGACGCCACTGACGCCAGGCACATTGTCGACACTGTCGCCCATCAGCGCGAGTACGTCGCCAAGACGGTCTGGGCCGACACCGAATTTCTCTCGGACGTGGTCGGGACCGAGGCGCCGATTGTTCATCGTGTCGTACATATCGACCGATGGCTCGGTCATCAGCTGCATCAGATCCTTATCGGAACTGACGATCGTCACCTGCCAGCCCTGGGCAAGCGCGGCCTTGGTGTAGCAGGCGATGATGTCGTCTGCCTCCAGCCCTTCGGTTTCGATACATGGCAGTGAGAAAGCGCGCGTCGCATCGCGGATCATGGAAAATTGCGGCACAAGGTCTTCCGGTGGTGGCGGACGATGCGCCTTGTACTGGTCGTACATTTCGTTGCGAAACGTCGACGACGACTTGTCGAGGATGACCGCCATATGTGTCGGACCATCTGCGGCATGCAGTTCGTCGACCAGCTTCCACAGCATGGTAGTATAGCCATAGACCGCGCCGACCGGCTCGCCGTGCCGATTCGTCAGCGGTGGCAGCCGGTGGTAAGCCCGGAAGATATAGCCGGAGCCGTCGACGAGGTAGAGATGAGGCATGGCGGATATCTAGCCCAAGCGGGAGCGTGCTCCAATCCTAGTTGGTGCTGGTCGCCTCGGTGCCTTGTGCATAGTTGGCGACCGCCGCCGCAGCCGCCTGGATCAGCTGCTGTCGGCTGCGGATCGACTCGGTGGTATCACCGATCATCACGGCGATGGTGTATCGCCGGCCGTCAGGCGCGGTCAGCAGTCCGACATCGTTGAATCCGGCGTTTCGCGATCCGAGATCCTGTCCCGTCCCGGTCTTGTGGGCGATCTCCCAGCCCGACGGCAAGGATGCGCGCAACCGCGCCCGTCCCGTCACCGACTGGCCCATCGTGCCCAGCATGATCCGCGTCGATGTCTCCGAGAGCAATTCACCGCGCGCCAGCCGTGCCAGCGCGTCGGCGATCGCCAGCGGTGCCGCGCCATCGGGTGGATCGGCGGTATAACGGTCGAGCGCGGTACGGCGCACATCCGGGCTCAGCCGAGAGCGTGCGATCATGAAGCCGTTATCCCTGGCGTAGCCTTGCTGCCAGGTCAGCCCGGCGGTGCCGGATTGCAGTAGCCGCTCGCCGGGGCCAAAGCGGATTGCCCCCAATTGCTTGTCCGCGATCATCGCGCGCACTGCTTGCGGTCCGCCCACATAGCTCAACAGCCGGTCGTTCGCGGTATTGTCGCTGTGCGTCAGCGCGCGGGTCAGTAGATCACCGACCGTCGTATGATACCCGTCCCCTACCACCAGCGCCGCGATCGGCTGGTGAAACAGCGTCAGATCTTCCGGCCGCACTGTAATGGGATCGTCGAGCCGCGCGCGCCCCTTGTCACGCAGGTCTAGCAGCGTCATTGCGACCCACAGCTTGCTGACCGATTGCTGGGGGAGCAGTTGGCGCCCGCCATTCTCTACCGTCCAGCCATCGTCGACGCTTCGGATTGCGATGCCCTTGCGCCCGGCGAAATTGCCGGTGAGCGCATCGATCGTCCGTTGCAGCCGGACAGGTGCGATCGGCGTGCGTTTGGGCACGGCCGGCGGTACGGGGATCGCGACAATGGGACCGGGAAGACGGTGCGGGGCGGTCGCGGTTTGGCCGGGGCGTGACGTCGAACCACAGCCGCCAAGCGCCAATGCGGTCGCTAAGACAAATCCTTGGCCGATTTGGCCAACATTACGCATTTCTAAAAACGTCCCCGCATTTTGTTGCTGCTTGGCCGCTGATCGCGGAGACGGAAACGTTTCATACGCCCCGCTGCGACGAAATGCACGGTTCGCGCGGCGAACTCACGGCACCAGCACCGTATCGATCGCCTGATCCAGCATATCGGGATAGTTTAGCGTATAGTGCAGTCCCCGGCTTTCGTGTCGTATGAGTGCGGATCGCACGATCAGATCGGCCGTCTGCAGCAGGTTGCGCAATTCGATCAGGTCGGGCGTCACGCGGAACTGACCGTAATAGCCCTCGACCTCATTGGTCAGCAGGTTGATGCGATGTTGCGCGCGTTCCAGCCGCTTGGTGGTGCGGACGATGCCGACATAGTTCCACATGAAGCGCCTGATCTCGGTCCAGTTCTGCTTGATGACCACCTCTTCGTCAGAATCGGTCACGCGGCTGGCATCCCAGGGGCGGATCGTCGGAGGCGGGGGCAGATCATTCCATACGCCCGCGATATGCCGGGCAGCCGCTTCGCCAAAGACAAAACATTCGAGCAACGAATTGGACGCAAGCCGGTTCGCTCCGTGCAGGCCGGACTCAGTGCATTCACCGGCCGCATAAAGCCCAGGCAAGTCGGTCAGGCCGTCACGGTCGATGACGATACCGCCACAGGTGTAATGTTGTGCGGGGACAACCGGGATCGGCTCCTGCGTCATGTCGATGCCAAGACCGATCAGCTTTTCGTAGATGTTGGGAAAATGACCGCGAACGAACGCCGCCGGTTGATGGCTGATGTCGAGATGGACATAGTCGAGGCCGTAACGCTTGATCTCCGCATCGATCGCGCGCGCCACCACATCACGCGGCGCAAGTTCCGCGCGCGCATCCAACTCGGGCATGAAGCGATGACCCGTATTCGGGTTCTTCAATTGCCCTCCCTCGCCCCGCACCGCCTCGGTGATCAGGAAGTTCTTGACGTCGAGATTGTAGAGGCAGGTCGGGTGGAATTGCATCATCTCCATATTGGAGACACGCGCACCCGCCCGCCAAGCCATCGCGATCCCGTCGCCGGTCGCTCCGCGAGGGGCGGTGGAGAATAAATAGGTGCGGCCCGCGCCGCCGGTCGCCAGAATCGTCGCGCGGGCGGTATGCAGGTCGACGCGGCCACTTGCACGGTCGACGGCATAGACGCCCCAGACATGGCCTGCGCCCGAATAGCGTTCCTCGTGCCGGCTTGTCGCCAGATCGATGGCGACCTGATCGGGAATGAGGGTGATATTGGCGTGCGCCTCGGCGGCGCGCTGCAACGCCTCCTGCACCGCCCAACCGGTTGCGTCCGCAACATGGACGATACGCCGATGCGAATGGCCGCCTTCACGCGCCAGGTGAAGCGCGTCGCCCTCGGTAGCGAAGGGCACTCCCAACTCCCTCAGCCGTGCGATGGCGGCGGGTGCGCGTTCGACGACGAACTCCACGATACCGCGATCGTTCAGCCCCGCGCCGGCAACCATCGTATCCTCGACATGGTTGTCGAATGTGTCGCCAGGTTCGAGGACCGCGGCGATTCCTCCTTGCGCCCAGGCCGTCGACCCTTCGTTCAGGGCGCCCTTTGCGATGACGGTGACACGAAACCGATCGGCAAGGTTGAGCGCGGCCGTCAAGCCTGCGGCACCTGAGCCGATGATCAGGACGTCGCTGATCACAAGATCGACCTAGGCATTGGCGGCTCGCGTCAGATTCAGAAATACGTCTTCCAGGTCGGCTTCCTTCGTCACCACGTCGATGATGCCCAGGCCGCTATCCGTAACGGCGGCCAGAACCTCACCAGCGTTGACACGGCTCTTGTCGTAGCTGATCTCCAGCGTGCGGTCGCCGCGCAGGATCGTCTTTTCAAAACAGGCAGCATCGGGGACGGCGCTTATGTCGCGGTCGACGGTGACGGCGACGACCTTCTCCTGCGCCATGCCGACCAGGGTACGTGTCGGTTCGTTGGCGATGAGCTTGCCGTGATTGATGATCGCGATCCGGTCACACAGTTCCTCGGCTTCCTCAAGATAATGTGTCGTCAGTACCACGGTAACGCCCGCATCGTTGAGCGAGCGGACATAGGCCCAGAGCTGCTGGCGAAGCTCGATATCGACACCGGCGGTTGGCTCGTCGAGGACGAGGACGGGGGGCGAGTGGACCATCGCCTTGGCAACCATCAGTCGCCGCTTCATCCCGCCAGAGAGTGTGCGGGCATAGGCGTCGGCCTTGTCTTCCAGATGGACGGCGCGCAACAGCTCCATCGTCTGCCGTCGGTCCTTGGGCACGCCATACAGCCCGGCCTGCAGCTCCAGCGTTTCGGCGGGCGTGAAGAAGGGGTCGAACAGGATCTCCTGATTGACGATGCCGATCGACACCTTCGAGTTTCTCGGGTGGCGGTCGATATCGAAACCCCAGATCGAGGCTGAACCGCTGGTCTTGTTGACGAGCCCGGCGAGGATGTTGATCAGCGTCGACTTGCCCGCGCCATTTGGGCCGAGCAGGCCGAAGATCTGCCCGCGCGGCACATCGAGCATGATGTTGTCCAATGCGCGCTTGCCGCCGGCATAGGTCTTGCACAGGCTGTTGATCGAGATCGCGGCATCGGTCATGCGCGCCGCCCTAGAAGGTGAGACCGGGCGCGCCAAGCATCATCGGGCGATTGATGCGCAGCAGGCTAGTTGCTAACGGCCGGGCCATGCACCCACCGCTCGAAGTGACCCGAGTCACCCAGCCCCGTATCGCCTGCGATGGCGCTTCTGACATCCCGGGTGGCGCCTCTCTTGGCCATCCTCGTGTCTGGCTGCAGATTGACGAGACCGGCTATGTCGATTGCGGCTATTGCGACCGCCGCTTCGTGCTGATTGGCGGACCGGCAGACGGAGCAGACCAGTCGCTGCTGCGTGACCATGGCGATGGCGCGGGCCGATAGGCCGCCGTCCTGTCACGCAAAGCGTGAGCAGGATCAGCGCGAGGCCGGCCAGCGACGCGGCGAAGCCGCGATCAGCTGACGGCACCGCTTTGCCGCGACGCCCATTTACTAGGTTCAGGCTACTCCCTATCTCTCGACCATGACATACACCGACCCCCGCTCCTTCCTTTATCGCCAGCTTGACCCCGAGCAGGCGCAGGCACTGACTCACAAGGCGCTGGCATCGGCGGATGATGGTGAACTCTACCTGCAATATGCGCGGTCGGAGGCGTTCGGCTTTGATGACGGTCGTCTGAAGACCGCCAGCTATGACACGCATTCGGGCTTTGGCCTGCGAGCGGTAGCGGGCGAGACGACGGCGTTTGCGCACGCCAATGAACTGACGCCCGGGGCGATCCGGCGCGCGGCCGAGACGATGACGCTGATCGACGCCAACGGCACCAGCGGTTCTCCCGGACCTCAGCGAACCAATCGCCACCTCTATACCGATACCGATCCGCTCGATCTGGTACCGTTCGCGGACAAGGTGAACCTGTGTCAGACGATCGACGCGGCGGCGCGTGCCCGCGATCCGCGCGTCGCGCAGGTGTCGGTGGGCCTGTCCGGATCGTGGAGTGTGGTCGAGATCGTGCGTGCCGATGGCTTTGTCGCGAATGACGTGCGGCCGCTGGTACGCCTGAACGTCGGTATCGTCGTCGAGCAGAACGGCCGGCGGGAGACGGGCAGCTTCGGGATCGGTGGCCGCTATCTCTACGATCGGCTGATGGACGAAGCGGTCTGGAACCGCGGCATCGATGAGGCATTGGCCCAGGCCTTGGTCAATCTTGATTCGGTCGCGGCGCCGGCGGGCGAGATGACCGTGCTGCTGGGACCTGGCTGGCCGGGTGTATTGCTGCATGAGGCGATCGGTCATGGGCTGGAGGGCGATTTCAATCGCAAGGGCACATCAGCTTTCTCGGGCCGTATCGGAGAACGGGTTGCGGCGTCTGGTATTACCATCGTGGACGATGGGTCGATGCTCGATCGTCGGGGTTCGCTGTCGATCGATGACGAGGGCACGCCGACGCGCGAGACCGTGTTGATCGAGGACGGAATCCTCAAAGGCTATATGCAGGACCGGCTGAACGCGCGGCTGATGGGGGTCGAGCCTACGGGAAACGGCCGGCGTGAGAGTTTTGCCCATGCGCCGATGCCGCGCATGACGAACACCTTCATGAAGGCCGGCCGCGACAATCCCGCCGAGTTGCTGTCGCGGGTGAAGAAGGGCATTTTCGCCAAGTCCTTCGGTGGCGGACAGGTCGACATCGTGTCTGGCAAGTTCGTCTTTTCCTGCACCGAGGCTTACCACGTCGAGAACGGCAGGATCGGCACGCCGATCAAGGGAGCAACGTTGATTGGTGACGGCCCTAGTGTCCTGACGAAAGTAACGGGGATCGGTGACGATTTCGCACTGGATGAGGGTGTCGGCGTCTGCGGCAAGGGTGGGCAGAGTGTACCTGCAGGGGTCGGCCAGCCCACGTTGTTGATCGACGGCCTCACCGTCGGCGGAACGGCGACCCAGTAGGGCCATGACACTCGCCGAACTCGGCCGATTTCCAAGAAACGAGGCGCACATCATCGTCGGCCGCTTGCAAAGCGAAGGCATCGACGCGGTCGCGTTCGACGGCGACATGTCGATCGGCGACGGAAGCTGGCTGTTGGTGCCGGTCAGGGTGATGATCGATCAGGACGACCTCGGCGCGGCTCGCGCGATCATCGGCGCCGCTGCCTGATCCGCAGGCAAAGCGCCGCCACTGCCCGATAACCAGGCAGCATCTTTCGCCTCGATCGCGTCGTTTTCGTAACAATCGTCGAAATCCGCACCTGGCATGACCCTTGCGGGGAACAGTGCTGGGGGTGCGCACATGAAACTGGTTGTCGCGATCATCAAGCCGTTCAAGCTGGACGAGGTGCGTGAAGCGCTGACGCTTGCCGGCGTCAACGGCATGACCGTCACGGAGGTGAAGGGGTTCGGGCGCCAGAAGGGGCAGACCGAAATCTACCGGGGCGCCGAATACACCACGAATATGGTGCCCAAGATCAAGATCGAGGTAGCCTGCACCGATGCGATTTCTTCGCGTGTCGTTGAAGCCATTCAAACGTCGGCCAACACAGGCGCGATCGGCGACGGCAAGATTTTCGTGCTCGATCTGGGCGAGGCGGTGCGTATCCGCACCGGTGAAACCGATGAGAGCGCGCTGTGAACGCGCGTCCAATCAATATGAAGACGGACAGGGGGAACGGCATGAAGGATTGGGTCAGGGTTTTCGGCGGACTGGCACTCGGCGCGGCAGCATTTGCCACGCTGCCGGCCTGGGCACAGGAGGCAGCGCTTCAGGCGCCAGCGAACGCGTCCTCCCCGCCGGTCGTCAACAAGGGTGACACCGCCTGGATGATGACGTCGACCGTGCTGGTCCTCTTGATGATCGTCCCCGGTCTGGCGCTTTTCTACGGCGGCCTGACTCGCGCGAAGAACATGCTGTCCACGATGACGCAGATCGGGGCGGTTGCCTGTCTGGCGATGCTGGTCTGGGTGATGTGGGGCTATACCATGGCCTTTGGCGACGGCGGTGGCGCCTTCATCTCCGGGTTCGGTAAGCTGTTCCTGAACGGCATTACGCCGGGTTCGACCGCGGCGACCTTCACCGAGGGAGTGGCGATCCCCGAATATGTGTTCGTCTGTTTCCAGATGACGTTCGCGGCGATCACCATTGCGCTGGTACTTGGATCAGTGGTTGAGCGGATGAAATTCTCCGCCGTCATGATTTTCGCGACCGTGTGGCTGACGATCGTCTATTTTCCGATCGCCCATATGGTCTGGGCGGCCAACGGGCTGTTCTTCGTCGGCAACCTGTTTGGATCGGGATCACCCGGCGCCCTGGATTTCGCCGGTGGCACGGTGGTGCATATCAACGCGGGCGTCTCTGCACTCGTTGCCGCGCTGATGCTGGGCAAGCGGATCGGCTATCCCAGCGAGCGGATGCCGCCCCATTCGCTGACGATGACGGGGATCGGCACCGGGCTGCTCTGGGTTGGCTGGTTCGGATTCAATGCCGGGTCGGCGTTGGAGGCGAACGGGTCAGCTGCACTCGCGATGATCAACACTTTTGTTGCTACCGCCAGCGCGGGGCTGTGCTGGATGCTGGTCGAACGCGCCAGTGGTCATAAGGGGTCGGCGCTCGGCTGGTGCTCGGGGATCATTGCCGGGCTGGTCGCGGTGACACCGGCCGCGGGCAATTCGGGGCCGTTCGGCGCGATCGTGCTGGGCGGTGTAGCGTCGGTCATCTGCTATTACATGGTCTCGGTCGTGAAACCCCGGCTGGGCTATGACGATGCACTGGACGCCTTTGGGATCCACGGCATCGGCGGAATGGTCGGCGCGATTGGGACTGGCATCGTCTATGCGCCCTATCTCGGCGGACCCGGCGGCACCGACTGGGCGATGGGGCCGCAATTGTTCACCCAAATCGTCGCGGTGCTTGTCACCGCCGGCTGGGCGGCATTGGGCACGATCATCGCGATCGCCGTCGCCAAGGCACTCACCGGACTGCGCGTCTCCGCCGATGTCGAGCGAGAAGGACTCGATCTCGGTGAGCATGGCGAGCGCGCCTATAACTGATCGGGCAGGCGACCACGTCGACGCCCCAATAGAGGTTCCTCCTGCGGACCCACTAAGCCCGGTACGGTGACGTACCGGGCCTTTTTTTTAGCGCTTCGGTACAGCAGGGGCCATGCGTCGGATATCAAGTACATCGACCCCGGTCAGCGCGACCTCACCCGAATGGCGGTTTCCTGTTTCGACGACGATCCCCGCCGTGGTCGAGCGAACCAGTGACCACGGCACCTCGCTGGTAATCAGTTTGCTGCGCTGAAGCCTGACGACGGCGACCCGCCCCGTCTCGTCCACGGCCAGCGCTACCTGTCCATCGGCGCCAACGACCGCACTATGTGTCACAAAGCCCGGAAGTGCAGTGTCCGCCGCATCCGCGACGACCTCCGCGTTTTCGATCCGCGCCTTGCTGCGCCGCGTCAGCATCCAACCGGCTCCGGCCGCGCCTGCCAGAACGAGCACACCGCCGGCCGCGGTCATGGCGATCACAGCGCCCAGGGCTTCACCCTGCGTCTGCCAAAGCGTCAAGCATCGGGCGAATGGCCGTCAGGTCATAACCCGCGTCCGCCGCCTGGGCGACCAGCAATTCCGGATTGCGCCCCGCCTTTGCGGCCGCGAGCGCCCAGAGATTGCATGAGCGGGTGCCGGAGCGGCAATAGGCGAGCACAGGCCCACTCGCGCCGGTCAGTGCGTCCGCCATTGCGTCGAGCTGCGTATGGCTGAAACCGGCATGGGTCACTGGTATCGCGTGATAGCTCAGGCCCGCCACCGCTGCGGCCTCCGCGATGGCGTCACCGGACGGCTGGCCGGCCTCCTCATCATCTGGGCGGTTATTGATGATCGCCTTGTAACCGGCGGCTGCCAGATCGGGGACATCCGCTGGCTCGATCTGCGGCGACACCGACATGTTTTCATTGACTTGACGGATCATGCGGCCTCCCGGATCACCTGCAGGAATGCATCGCCATAGGCGTCCAGCTTGCGCGCGCCAATGCCCGACAGCAGTGCCAAAGCCGCCCGCGATGATGGACGTTGCCGCGCCATGTCGCGCAAGACGGAATCGTGAAAGATGACATAGGGTGGCACGCCTCCTTCCTTTGCCAGATCGCGGCGCCTGACCCGTAGTGCTTCGAACAGGGGATCGGCCTTGCCCAGTGGTTCGGCGCCCCGCCGTCGCCGCTCACGCTTTGGCGCCGGGACCACGGCGAGTGTCGCCTCGCCCTTGATGAGCGCGCGAGCAGACGGGCCGAATTCCAGTCCGCCATGCTCATTCGCCCTCAGCGCATCGCGCAATACGAGCGCGCGCCCGACGGGTTTCAGCAGCGCCGCCTCGTCCTGTTCGACGACACCGAACACCCCCAGCGCCTCATGCCCGTTCATCAGGCTGCGTTCGCTGGATTTTCCGGTCAGCACCTGCTCGACATAGGTCGCGCCGAAGGATTGCCCGGTGCGATAGACAGCAGACAGATATTTGCGCGCGGTCTCCGTCGCGTCGATGGCGGTGCCGCCGCCCAGGCAATTGTCGCAATTGCCGCAGTCGACGGTCAGCGTCTCGCCGAAATGGCACAGCAGGATCTGTCGCCGGCACCCACCTGTCTCGACCAGCGCGCCGAGTGCCGCCAATCGCGTCCGCTCACCCGCCTGGCGCGTCGGTTCTACCTCGCCGATCCGGCGACGCGCCTGCGCGAAATCCTCCGCGCCCCAGAAAAGATGCGCCATCGCCGGATCGCCATCGCGCCCTGCGCGCCCTGTCTCCTGATAATAGGCCTCGATCGACTTGGGCAGCCCGGCATGGGCGACGAAGCGGACATCGGGCTTGTCGATACCCATCCCAAAGGCGACGGTCGCGCAGATCACCATGTCCTCCGACACGACGAAATCACGCTGATTGCGCGCGCGGATGCCGGCGTCCAGCCCGGCATGGTAGGCGCGCGTCGGCCGCCCTGTCCGCGCCAGACTCGCCGCCAGTTTTTCGGTCGCTGCACGGGTCTGTGCATAGACGATGCCCGGGCCCGGCGTGCGGGTGATCAGGTCGGCGATTTGCCGCCCCACCTGATCGCGCGGGCTGATCGCGTACCGGATATTGGGCCGATCGAAGCCGGACACAATTGTGCCATCCGCGGCGATACCCAGCTGTCCGGCGATGTCGGCCCTGGTATGCGCGTCCGCCGTCGCCGTCAGCGCGAGGCGCGGAACGTCGGGGAAACGGTCGAGCAAAGGCCGGAGGAGGCGATAGTCCGGGCGAAAATCATGTCCCCATTCGCTGACGCAGTGCGCTTCATCGATGGCGAACAGGCAGAGTTTGCCGGCGTCCAGCAATTCGCGGAAATGCTCCTGAGAGGCGCGTTCGGGGGCAATGTAGAGAAGGTCGAGCGCGCCTGCCCTGAACTTGGCGATCGTCTCCGCCTGATTCTGGTCAGCAGACGTCAGCGTGCCCGCACGGATGCCGACGGCTTCGGCGGCGCGCAGCTGATCGTGCATCAGCGCGATCAGCGGTGAGACGACGACGCACGTCCCTTCCAGCATGGTCGCGGGCAGCTGGTAGCATAGCGACTTCCCCGCCCCCGTCGGCATCACCGCCAGCGTATGCCGTCTTGCCAGCACGCGCTCCAGCACATCCGCCTGCACACCGCGAAATTGCGGAAAGCCAAAGACGCGTTGCAGGGTTGGCAGGGGATCGAGCATCACCTGCTCTTATGGAGCCGCCTGCGCGCGATGCAACCACGCCACGCTTCGATCGCTAGCCCGTCGAGGTAGAGGATGATGGCGAATGTCACGGACAACCGCGCGCAACACCGGTTCGAACTGCCAGCTGAGCTGGCCGTCACCTTTGCTGACTATTCCGCCGCCAGCGCGGCTTCGTCTCGTTCTTGGGCCTGGCGGGTCCACATTTCGGCATACAACCCCTGACGGCGCAGCAGTTCGGCATGGGTGCCGCGTTCGGCGATACGTCCGCCGTCCAGCACGACGATCTGGTCGGCGTGGACGATCGTCGACAGCCGGTGGGCGATGACGATCGTCGTACGACCCCGCTCGATCGCCTGCAACGTGTCGAGGATCTCGCCTTCGGTGCGGCTGTCCAGCGCGCTGGTCGCCTCGTCGAGGATCAGGATCGGCGGATTCTTGAGCAACGTCCGCGCGATCGCGACGCGCTGTTTCTCCCCGCCCGACAGCTTCAGCCCGCGTTCGCCGACGCGCGTCTCATACCCTTGCGGCTGGCGCTCGATGAAGCCGGCGATGGCGGCACCCCGCGCGGCGTCGACGATCTCCGCATCGTAAGCGCCTTCACGCCCATAGGCGATGTTGTACCCGATCGTGTCATTGAACAGCACGGTATCCTGCGGGACGATGCCGATCGCCGAGCGCAGGCTGGCCTGGGTGACGCAAGCAACATCCTGACCGTCGATGGTGATCCGACCTGCCGTCGGATCATAGAAGCGGTACATCAGCCGGGCGAGCGTCGATTTGCCGGCTCCCGATGGCCCGACCACCGCGACCGTGCTGCCCGCTGCTACGTCCAGGTCCAGATCGTGCAGGATCACGTTGCCGGGTTCATCCGGTGTGCCATAGCTGAAACTGACACCCTCAAACCGCACATGCCCGCGCGCGACCGCCAATGGGGTCGCATCGTCAGCATCGACAATGCTGGAAGGCGTATCGATCAGGTCGAACATCGCGCCCATGTCGATCGCGCCCTGCCGGATCGTGCGATAGACCATGCCGAGCAGGTCGAGCGGCCGGAACAATTGCGCCAGCAACGTCGAGACCAGGACCACATTACCGGCGGTAAATCGGCCTTGGCTCCAACCCCAAACGACCCAGCCCATGCCCAGGGCCATCATCAGGTTGGTGATCGCCGACTGGCCGATGTTGAGATACGCCAGCGATGTCTCGTTCTTGACCGCGGCCCCTGCATACGCGTCCATCGCCCGATCGTAACGCCGCGCCTCGCGCTCCTCGGCGCCGAAATATTTGACCGTCTCAAAATTCAGCAGCGAATCGACCGCATGCGCCACTGCGCCGGTATCGAGGTCGTTCATCCGCGCGCGCAGGGCGTTGCGCCAATCGGTGATCCAGCGCGTGAAGATGATGTAGACCGCAACCATCACCAGGGTCGCGACGACAAGCTGCCACCCGAACCGGCTGCCGAACAATTGCAGCACCAACCCCAGTTCCAGCACCGTCGGCGCGATATTGAACAGCAGGAAATACAGCATGGTATCGATGCTCTTGGTCCCGCGCTCGACGACCTTGGTGACCGCGCCCGTCCGCCGCGACAGGTGAAAATCCAGCCCGAGCTGATGCAGATGGCGGAACACCCGCGCCGCCAGTCTGCGCGTCGCATCCTGCCCGACCCGCTCGAACACCGCATTGCGCAGATTGTCGAACAACGTCGTGCCGAACCGGGCGGCTGCATAGCCCGCGACCAGCGCCAGGATCAGCAAGGTCGCCGACCGGTCACCCGTCGCCATGCCGTCGACCGCGCCTTGCAATGCGAAGGGTGCACCGTAAACCTGTACGATCTTGGAACAGATCACCAGCAGCAGCGCGGCGACGATTCGTACCCGCAAACCTACCTCACCCGCTGGCCACAAATAGGGCAGGAAGCGCTTCAGCAAGGGCAGCAGCGGCTGGTCGAGTTTGGTTGTCGTGGTAAAATCGGGTGGCATCAGCTCCGCCAATGTGGCCTCTTGCAGCCTCTGCGCAACCCGTGAGGGGAACCGTTCGTCGCCACTATCGGTTCTTGCTGCAGGTTAAGGGAGGCAGGCGGTGGAGCCGATATTTTTCGTGATGGCGATCATGGGTTGCGGCGATGGAGAGGCGCAATGCGTGCCGGCGCGGCTCGAGCCTGTGCATTATGCGACCGTTCAGCAGTGTCGCGCTGCGCTACCGCAGGTATTGGCTCGCAACACCGATCTGTCTTTTCCAGTGATCGCCGCCGATTGCCGTGCCAGCGGCATGCAGATGGTCCAGAACCAAAACAGCAAGCGTGCGGCTAGTTAAGGCAAATTACAGGAGATCGATGAGATGAGCATGTTGGATGGCGCGATGAGCGCGCTCGGCGGGATGGACTTGAGCGCGCTCGCTGCGAAGGTTGGGCTTACGCCGGAGAAGGTTCAGATGGTGATGGGGGCGCTGGCGAAATTTCAGGGTCAACCCGGTGACACCGCGCAGCAGGCGGCCGCAGAGACTGGTGTCGACCAGAGCAAGGTGCAGCAATTGATCGAGCAGGTCGGCGGTGAGGGTGCGTTGGGCAAGCTTTCCGGAATGATGGGTGGCGGCGCTGGAGGACTTGGCGGGATGCTGGGTAAGCTTTAGCGACCGGCCTCGATCAAGCTAGTCGACGCCTTCGCGGCGCGCACCGATGATCATCTTGCGCGCGATCTGGCGAACGGCGTCGTCGTCCTTGGTCTCATCGCGCGCGGGATCGCCCAGATGGTCGAGGCTTTGCTCTATGAAATCCAGCAACCCCGGATGCTTTGCCTCGACATATTCGATCATCTTGAACAGCACATGTTCAGCGGCAATCTCACGACGGCGGGCGTCTACGGCGGTTTGATCGGTCATTCTTTACTCCGTTGAATCAGCATGTTTGGACGCGGTATCAGCATGTTTGGACGCGGTAAATGTGACATCCAGGCTTGTCAGAATCCATCAACCAATTCGAGCGCCGATAGGTTTCAGCATGGGCGCGACCAGAGCGACAGATCGCGAGGCGCGTGTGCATATAGCCGCTTGCGTCGCGAAGCCTGCCACGCGGACCGCGCGATAAATCCCGCCTTCTGCGCAGTCGTTGTGGTCACCCGCGCGTCCCATGCACCTGTGCCGCGCGCCGCCACCGTGCGACTGATTTCGCCGTAGATATTCGCCGCTGCCAACACCGCCCATGCGGAGCGCAGGGACAGCGCGGGCGTCCCGATCCGCGCACTTGCTTCGAACGCGGCAGCCCGCGCCGCCAACCGCCGTGCCAGGACCGCGAGGCGCGGACGGAAATGCGGCCGCATATGCTCGCCGGGCGGAATATCCATCTCGACTAGCCAATCGACGGGTAGGTAGCAGCGATCAACGCTCGCATCCTCGCCCACGTCGCGGGCGATGTTGGCCAGCTGAAAGGCAAGGCCGAGGTCGCAGGCGCGGTCCAGCGTGTTCTGGTCGGCCGGATCGACGCCCATGACCACCGCCATCATGCATCCGACGACGCCGGCGACGTGATAGCAATAACGGTACAGATCATCCTCACTGCGCGGTCGCCAGTCGCGCGCGTCCAGCGCAAAGCCTGCGATAAGGTCGCGCGGCCAGCGTTCGGGCATACGCGTCTCCGCGCTGACGATACGCAGCGCATCGAACGGCATCTCGCCGGTCTCACTGCCCGCCAGCGCCGCCTCGGTCCGTGTTTCCAGCAAGGCCAGTCGGGCCAGGGGGTCGTCGACGCGTGACATGCCATGACCATGATCCTGACCATCGGCAATATCATCGCACGCGCGGCACCACGCATAGAGCAACCACGCGCGTTCGCGCGTTGCTGGGGCGAACAGGCGAGACGCAGCGGCAAAGCTTTTCGATCCTCGCGCGATCGAAGCACGTGCCGCCGCAACGGTCTGCGCCCTCGTCACGGGCGCGTTCTCACAGGTCCGCCGCAGCCATCCTGACGATCGGCTGCGTTGGTTCATGCTCGGACATCGCATCGATCAGAACATCCAGCGTCTTGCCGATGATCAATAGATCGCGGTGCTGCGAGCGCAGAAAACCGACCTGTGCCATCTTTTTCCAGAACGCGATCAGCTCGTCGTAAAAACCCTGCGCGTTGAGCAGCCCCACTGGCTTTGCATGATAGCCAAGCTGCGCCCATGAGAGCGCCTCCCACAGTTCATCCATTGTCCCGGTCCCCCCAGGCAGTGTCACGAACCCGTCGGACAGGTCGGTAAAAGCCGCCTTTCGCTCATGCATGCCGCCGACGACGTGCAGTTCGCTTAGGCCCCTGTGTGCGACCTCGGCATCGACCAGTGCCTGCGGGATCACGCCGATCACTTCACCGCCGGCCGACAGCGCGCTATCGGCAATCGCACCCATCAGGCCCAGCCGTCCGCCGCCATAGACCACCCCGATCCCGCGCTTCGCCAGTCCACGCCCGACACCGCGCGCCAGCTCCATATAGATCGGGTCGCCCGGCGTCGCCGAGCCGCAATAGACCGCCAGCCGCTTCACCGCGCGTCTTCCAGCATCAACGCCGCCGTCGCCTTCGCGCTGCCGACGACACCGGGAATACCGGCACCCGGATGCGTACCGGCACCGACAAAATACAGATTGGGTATATGATCGTCACGGTTGTGGACGCGGAACCACGCGCTCTGCGTCAATACCGGCTCCAGACTGAACGCGCTGCCCAGATGCGCGGATAGATCCCGACCGAAATCCTTGGGCGTATAGCTGAACTTGGTGACGATCCGCTCGTGGATGTCGGGGATCAGGCGGCGGCCAATCTCGTCGAGAATACGCTTCTCAAGGATCGGCCCGACCTCGTCCCAGTCGACCGGAAACTTGCCCAGATGCGGGACGGGCGCCAGCACGTAAAAGGTCGAGTGACCTTCGGGCGCCAGGCTCGGGTCCGTCACGGTCGGGTGATGGAGGTAGAGCGAGAAATCCTCGGCAAGGACACCATGGTCGTAAATATCTTCCAGCAACCCTTTGTAGCGCGGGCCGAACAGGATCATGTGGTGCGGGATGCCGGGCCATGTTCCCTTCACGCCGAAATGGACGACGAACAGCGAGGGCGAGTATTTCTTGCGCTCCAGCTTCGCCTTGGTGCGCTGAGAACTGCGCGATCCGGTCAACAGGTCGCGATAGGCGTGCATGATGTCACCATTGACCGCGACCGCGTCAGCTTCACCGTGCCAGCCGTCTCGCGTTCGCACGCCGGTCGCGCGGTCGCCCAGCGTCTCGATCTCGGCGACCGGATCGTCCAGCCGGATCGTCCCGCCCAGCCGCTCGAAATGCGAAACCATGCCCGCGATCAGCCGGTTGGTTCCGCCCATCGCGAACCAGACGCCGCCGTCACGCTCCAGCTTGTGGATCAGCGCATAGATCGCGCTCGTCGTCATCGGGTTTCCGCCAACTAGGAGCGTATGGAACGACAACGCCTCGCGCAACTTCTCGGACTTCACGAAGCTCGACACCATCGAATAGACCGAGCGCCAGGCCTGATATTTGGCAAGCGCCGGCGCTGCGCGGATCATCGTCGCGAAATCGAGAAAGGCGACATGCCCCAGCTTTTCATAGCCTTCCTTGAACACACCCGCCGAATAATCGAGGAACCGGGCATAGCCGGCATTGTCCTCGGGGTTCAGCTTGGCGATCTCGGCATGCAGCAACGTATCGTCATTTGTGTAGTCAAAATTCGTGCCGTCCGGCCAATTCAGCCGGTAGAATGGCTGCACCGGCACCAGTTCGACGTCATCCGCCATGCTGCGGCCCGACAACGCCCAGAGCTCGGAAAGGCACGCAGGATCGGTGATGACCGTCGGCCCTGCATCAAAGGTAAATCCGTCGCGCTCCCAGTGATAGGCGCGTCCACCCGGCTTATCGCGCGCCTCGACGATCGTCGTGGTGACGCCCGCCGACTGCAGCCGGATTGCGAGCGCCAGGCCACCAAAGCCCGACCCGACGACAATGGCCGACCTCATCGCCGCGCCTCCGACAGCGCGCGGACCGCGCGTGCAATGGGAACCGGCGGCTTGCCTGTCAGAATCCGTGCCTTGTCCATGAAACTTGACTGTCCTGCATAAAAGCGCCCGACCAGGGCGGGCGAAAGGCGGTAAAATCTCTCGAGCACGCGGTAACGCTCGTCTGGCTCGGCCGCACGAAACAACATCGTGTCGAGCATCCGGTAGAAACCTCGGTCCTCCCAGCTTCTCCGGGCGAGAGTCAATGTTACGCGATGGAGCGCATCGCCAGAAAAGTCGGTCTGCTGTGCCAGCATCGCGGCACTGCGGACCGCATCTGGTAAGGAATAACCGGTGGTTGGATGGAACAAGCCCGCGCGCATGCCAATTTTTGCCACGCCCTCCCCGCTCGATCGCCAATAGGCGTCGAAATCGCCGCCCATCGCAACGGGCAGCACCCCCGCCTCCTCACGCGATGGTTGCGTTACCTGCCAGCCCTTGGCCTCGGCATAATCGTGGACGCGGGCCGCAATGACATCGTGATCGAGATCGGGAGTGTCGCTGTAATAGGTGTCCTCGACGAACATCCGGTCTGGCGCGGTCGGCAGGCAATAGACGAAGCGATAGCCATCGATCTGCTCGACCGTCGCGTCCATCACGACGGGGCGGGTACGGCCATGATCGCTCGCAAGCACCAGTTCGCGGCCGACGAATTTCTGCCAGCCAACATCCAGAACAGACAGATCGCCGGTCCCGCGTGCGTCGATCACGCCGCGCGCCTCAATCCGGTCGCCATCAGCCAGCATGACCGCATCCGGCGCAACGCTCTCGACCTGCCGGCCAAGCAAGAGCCGATCATCGGGCAGCGCGCGCCGTACCGCTGCGTCCAGCTTCTCGCTCTCGACCGAATGATAGGTGGCGCTTAGCGTGCGAGCATGCGCGGGAAACGCGATTTCATACCCGTCCCAGCTATGCGATATAATCGGCGCGATGATCCAGCGATCCGCCGGCGCGATGTCGCTGCCGAAAAAAGACCATACATGATTGCCCCCGACGACGCGCTGCATATCGATCAGCCGCACATCCATCGTCGGATGACGCTGCAGGAGCGCCAATGCGGCCAGTCCTCCGGCCAGGCCGGCGCCGACGATCGCGACATCGCATATTTGGGTGGACGCCATGACTGCCCGGTTAGCGCAAGCAGGCGAAACGACGAAACCTTTATGCAAGGGCGCTTAGGCTACATCATCGTGTACGGCTGGTCGCCGGCGTCGGGGAGGGGTACATCGTTCGCCAATGCCGGGTATCACCTCGATCCTTCTGTCCACAGCAGCGATGACGCTGATCGTCGCCATCCGCTATCTCGCGGTGTCGGGCGGCTTTGCGCTGGCGACGCGGTGGCGCTTCCGGGGACTGTATCGTGGCCTCGACCGGCAGATGCACCGGGAAATCATCTGGAGCCTTGCCTCCGCCGCGATTTATGGCGTGCCGGCGGGCATTGTCGCCTGGGGTTGGGCGCATCATGGATGGACGCGGGTCTACATTTCTGTGTCAGACCTGCCGCTCGCCTGGCTGCCGATCTCCCTTCTCCTCTATCTCTTCGCACACGATACCTGGTTCTACTGGACGCATCGGTGGATGCATCGTCCACGACCGTTCCGAATCGCACATGCGCTGCATCATGCCAGCCGACCGCCGACCGCCTGGGCCGCGATGGCGTTTCACCCGATCGAGGCACTGACGGGTGCTGTGGTAATTCCGCTACTGGTCTTCATCATTCCGATCCATGTGGCGGCGCTCGGCTTTGTTCTTGGCGTCATGACGGTTATGGGTGTCACCAATCATATGGGATGGGAGATGTTTCCGCGGTTCATGTGGGCCGGGCCACTCGGAGGATGGCTGATAACCGCCAGTCATCACCAGCGGCATCATGAACGCTATGGATGCAATTATGGCCTGTATTTTCGCTTTTGGGACCGCCTGTGCGGCACGGACGAGGGGGTCGGCGACTTCGCTCGCACGCATGCTCGTGCGTTCGGCAAAGCCGCGGGCGGGGCAGCCGGTTCTGGCAAGCCTGCTGATCCTGGGCACGCTGAGCGCGGCCTCACCGATCGCGCGGCTTGATGTCGATGTTAACCGGATGCGCTCGGCAAAGGGGACGTTGCGCGTCTGCCTGACGGCCGATCCGGATAATTTTCCGGCCTGTGTCGACGATGCGGATGCGACGACGCGCTCGGTCCCGGCAGGGGTCAGGCATGTGACGTTCGAGGGACTGCCGCACGGCGATTATGCGGTGGCGGTGATCCATGACGAGAACGACAATCATCGCCTCGACACGTTCGCCGGCATCCCGCGCGAAGGTTTTGGTTTTTCGCGCAATCCGCGCATCGGGTTCGGGCCGCCACGCTTCGCCGCCGCACGGTTTTCCGTGGCGGATGATGCAACGGGGCAACAGGTCACCATGCATTACATTTTGTAAGCTTTCGCCTGCGCATCCAAATCGTATCAGCGGCGTTTGGCCGTTCAAATCAGGATAACGGGAGCATGACGGTCTTGCGCGCACTCATTTACTCGGCGGGCCTTGGCGCGCTTATCGCGGCTGGCGCCCCCGGCGTATCAGCGCAGTCGACGACGCCTCCCGCGCAACCACCGATCGGACCGACTGTGCCCGACATCAACGCGGACCGCATACTGATTGGTATCGGAATTGCCAGCGTTCCCAGTTATGAAGGGTCGGACAACAACAACTTTATTCCTGCTGCTGCGGTACAGGGACAGTATAAGGGCTTCGCGTTCAATACGCGCGGCACGCAACTCTATGTGGATGCGGTCCGTAATCAGCCCGGTCAGAACCTGGACTTTCAGGCCGGGCCGATCATCAGCCTCAATCTCAACAGGCGAACCAGGAGCGGCATCGACGACCGGCAAGTAGAGGCACTGGGCAAGCGCAAGCTTGCGGTGGAACTGGGTGGTTTTGTGGGCGTCGGCAAGACCGGGATCATTACCAGCGCCTATGACACGCTGTCGGTCAAGGTCGCCTATATTCACGATGTAACGAACGTACATGACAGCTATGTCGTCACGCCGATCATCAATTACGGCACGCCGTTGAGCCGCAAGACATATGTCGGACTCTCTGGCAGCGCGTCTTACGCCGGGCGCGGCTATGCGCAGACCTATTTCGGCGTTGATCCAGCCGGATCGCTGCGCTCCGGTTTGCCAGTATTCTATGCAGACAAGGGCTGGAAAAACTATTCCATCAGCGCGCTAGGTATCTATTCGTTGACGGGCGACCTCACCGGCGGACTGTCAGCGGTCGGCGGTATTTCCTATTCGCGGCTGCTCAATGACTTCGCCGACAGCCCGGTCACGAGCATCGCCGGAAGCCGCAATCAGTGGTTCTACGGTCTCGGTCTCGCCTACACCTTCTGACGCGTATCAGGTCTCGATGAGCGGTCCGGTCGCGACGACCGGGCCGGTCGGTGTTCCCGTCTTGGACCCGCCGACTGGTTCGATGGAAACAGCAAGCGTCTCGCCGGCTGCGATCGGCGTTCCCAATGTCAGGCGCGTCGCCGAATCGTTCGTCAGCAGCCCCAGCGGTCGGGGTTTTCCATCCGCATTGATCGCCCAGAGTTCGGCATTGCGCTGCTCGGGAATGTTGATCGTGCCAACGATTCGCACTGACCGCGTCGCCGGATCATAAACTGCGGCTAGCAGGACGGGTTCCTTGATGTCCTCGGCGGTACCGATCGCCGCCAGTAACGGACTGGGCGCGGGCCGGGCAGGTGGTACGGTCATCTGGATGACGGTAGGCGCGGTCGGCACGGGACGGCGCTGCGGGACCAGCAGGGCGCCGACCGAGACTATCGCGATGATCGAGGCAGCGAACGCCGTGATCCGCCACATTCCTTCTCGGTTCTTCCCCTTGGCTCTCTTTGCAGCGGCATCACTACGCCCGTCGATTGACGCCAGCACCCTCGTTTCCACACCGGCCGGCACCGCTTCCTCTGGCCAGCTCTCGAACAGGACGGCGAGCTGCGTACGCCACCATTCGACCTCCCGGGCGAATGCAGGCTCCGCGATTACCCGTCGCAGCGCGTCGGCGCGTTCCTCGCCGTCGAGCACGCCGAGCGCCAGTTCGCCGGCGGTGACCGCTGTTTCAACCGCCTCAGCCATCGAGGCATCCCCTCAACTGCATAAGACCGCGCCGGATCCAGCTCTTCATGGTGCCCAGGGGTACGTCGCGGCGCTCCGCCAGTTCGGGATAGCTCAGCCCGTCGTAAAAAGCGGTGCGGATAGCATCGCGCTGCTTTGTCTCAAGCGCCGCAAGACACTCGGTCAGCCTGGTGATCAATTCGTCGCGTACCATCATGTCGTCCGCCGCCGGAATATCGGCCAGGACCATATCCGCTTCAGCCAGTGGCGCGGCCGGCCGCCTGGCCTTTGCGCGATGCCAGTCCACGGCGCGATTGCGCGCGATCGTCGACAGCCATGTGATCGGACTGGAAAGGCCGGGCTGATAGGATCCGGCGCGCCGCCAGGCGATCAGATAGACTTCATGCAACACGTCCTGCGCGGCCTCCTTGTCCCCACAGATACGCAGGCAGATGCCGTACAGCTTCGCGGCGGTCAGTCGATAGACTTCGGCGAAGGCCGCGCGATCCTCATGGCCGACGTTGATCAGCGCCTCGGTAAGTACCGCGCGGGCAGCAGCCTTCTCCGAGGGGATATCGATCGCCACGACACTTACGGTAGCGCGCACTTTGTTGCCGGGCAACGCGTGTCAATAAAGTCACGCCGCAAAAAGATTGAGAAAACGTTACGGCCAATTGCATCTTGCCGTGACACCGCGACGTACCTTAGGAAAGCCTTGCTTTGGATCGCAAAAGGTCGACAAGGGGCGGAACAAAAGACGTTCATCAAGGAGGATTTGGCAATGGTTGAAACCGATCAGCTCATAGAGGCTTTCGACGGCCGCGCCCGGCGGCGTGAGGATCGACGGGAATTTTTCAGGACGGCAATCGGAGCCGCAGCGGTCGGCGCGGGCGCGCTTGCCTTTGCCGGTTCGGCATCTGCGCAGGCCATAACCGATGTTGATGTCCTGAACTTTGCACTGAACCTCGAATATCTCGAAGCCAATTTTTACACCCAGGCCGCATTCGGCACCAACATTCCCGACGCCATGATGACGGGGACCGGAACGCAGGGCGCGGTAACCGGCGGCCGCCGGGTCAATTTCACCGATCCCGTTGTATCGCAATATGCGCGCGAGATTGCACAAGACGAGATGAACCATGTTGCGTTTCTGCGCACGGCGCTCAGCACCTCGGCGGTAGCACAGCCGGCGATCGACATCGGCGTCACACCGACCAGCGCTTTTTCCAATGCGGCGCGTGCGGCCGGCGTGATCGGCGCGAGCGACAGCTTCGACGTCTATGCGTCGGACGAAAATTTCCTGCTCGGCGCCTATATCTTCGAAGATGTCGGTGTGACCGCGTACAAGGGCGCAGCGCCACTCCTGCAGAACAAGGCATATCTCGAGGCGGCGGCCGGCATTCTTGCGGTCGAGGCCTATCATGCCTCGATAGTCCGCACTGTCCTCTACGGAAAGGGCATCGCAACGCCGGCGTTGCGTACCAATGCGGACAAGATCTCGGACGCACGTGACATGCTTGACGGTACGACCTTCACGTCCACGACAATGGGCGATCCCGACGGGACGCTGACCGGCAAGGCAGCGGACGACGATCAGGGTATTTCGCCGACGACTGTCAGCGGACAACTGGTTTCGAACATCGTACCGCTGAATGCCAACGGTCTGGCGTACAGCCGCACGACGGGGCAGGTGCTCAATATCGTCTATCTTACCAACACCGCTGCCAGCATGGGTGGATTCTTCCCCAATGGCGTCAATGGCAACATTCGGACGAGTGCGGCGAACTGAGGTTCGATCAATCGTCTGACTCCAGGGGAGATATTACAGTGAGTGATACCATCGAAACCATGTTGATCATGGACAAGATCGAACAGCGCCGCGCCCAGCGTCGCCAGTTCCTCCGCTATGCTGGTGGCGCGACCGTCGCCGCAGGCGGATTGTCGTTGCTGTCTGCGTGCAACAACTATGACACACCGGCGCCTGTGCCCACGCCTGCGCCTACCCCGACCCCGCCGGCAACAGGCGGCGCGGCGCCGACCGATCCTGATATCCTGAACTTCGCGCTCAACCTCGAATATCTCGAGGCGCAGTTTTACAGCTATGCAGCCTTCGGCACGGGTCTTCCCGCCGACATGCTCGACGGTACGGTAGGGACGCGTGGTGAGGTCTCAACCTCGGGAAGTGCGCCGCCGCGCGCTGTCAACTTCACCGATCCGATCGTTGCGCAATATGCCCGTGAGATCGCCTATGACGAGATCGCGCACGTGCGCTTCCTGCGTCTGGCATTGGGCAGCGCAAAGATTGCACAACCGGCGATCAACCTGTCGGGAGACGACACCGGCGCGTTCACGGTAGCCGCACGTGCGGCGGGAGTAATAACCGCGCCGGCGACGTTCGACCCGTATTCCAGTGATAATTTCTTCCTGCTGGGTGCGTTCATCTTCGAGGACGTGGGCGTCACGGCGTACAAGGGCGGTTCTCCGCTCATCTCCAGCCCGCTCTATCTTGAAGCTGCCGCAGGCATTCTAGCGGCAGAAGCCTATCATGCCGGGCTGGTTCGCACGTTGCTTTACACGCGTGGCGTAGCGACGCCGGCTCTGCGGACCTATGCCGGTCAGATCAGTGACTTGCGCGATGCCCTCGATGGTACGGTTACCGGCGGCGGTATCGTGGCCGACGACGATCAGGGTATCACAGGAATGGATGCCATGGCCTCGAACATTGTGCCGACCGATGAGAACAGCATCGCGTACAGCCGCAATACGCAGCAGGTGCATAATATCGTGTATGGTAGCGCAGCGGCACCAACCAAGGGCCTGTTCTTCCCGAACGGGACTAACAATGGCAACCCGGCGCTGACGATCGGCGGAATGTTCCCGACCGCCGCAGCCGCCTGACCTCGGTCGCAGTAAAATGATTAGGGCCGGGCGGGCAACCGCTCGGCCCTTTTTCGTTGGCGCTGTCGTACCTTGCCGCCTATGAAGACCCCATCCCCGGGGAGCCGCTGCTGCGGTTGAGATGTGGAATAGGATTTCACGACCCGCTGAACCTGATCCGGTTTACACCGGCGGAGGGAGGGAGCGGCGACCAGCCCGGCCACCGCCTTCGCTCCGACAGATTGGAGCGATACGCATGCCTGTCCTGAGCAAAGTCGAAGGGGCCGACATCCCCGCCCGTACAGAAATCGGCGTCACGACCGGACCGATCCGTGGCTCCCGCAAGATCCATGTCGGTGAGCACCGCGTCGCCATGCGCGCGATCGACCTGGAACCTTCATCCGGCGAGGCGCCGCTCAACGTCTATGACACCAGCGGGCCGTACACGGACCCGGATGCGCGGATCGACATCATGGCCGGTCTGCCGCAACTGCGCCGCCCATGGATCGAGGCACGCGGCGATGTTGAGTCCTACGACGCCCGGGAGATGCGCCCCGAGGACAATGGCCAGCTCGGCCCCGACCGCTCGGGCGGTGTCCCACGCTTCCCCAATCCGACCCGCCGCCCCTTGCGCGCCAAGGCCGGCGGCAACGTCAGCCAGATGTACTACGCGAGACGCGGTATTATCACGCCCGAGATGGAGTATGTCGCCGAACGCGAAAATTTGGGTCGAAGTAATATTTCGACCCAGTTCCGCGACGGCGAAAGCTTCGGCGCCGCGATTCCCGACTACGTGACCCCCGAATTCGTCCGCGACGAGGTGGCACGCGGCCGCGCGATCATCCCCAACAACGTCAATCACCCCGAATCCGAACCAATGGCGATCGGCCGCAATTTCCTTGTCAAGATCAACGCCAATATCGGCAACAGCGCGGTTGCCAGCAACGTCGCGACCGAGGTCGACAAGCTCGTCTGGTCGATCCGCTGGGGTGCGGACACCGTCATGGACCTTTCCACCGGCCGCAACATCCATGACACACGCGAATGGATCATCCGCAATTCGCCCGTCCCGATCGGCACCGTGCCGATCTATCAGGCGCTGGAAAAGGTCGGCGGCGTCGCCGAGGATCTGACATGGGAAATCTTCCGCGACACGTTGATCGAACAGGCCGAACAGGGCGTCGACTATTTCACGATCCACGCCGGCGTCCGCTTGGGCTACGTCCCGATGGCCGCCAAGCGCGTCACCGGCATCGTCAGCCGCGGCGGCAGCATCATGGCGAAATGGTGCCTCAGCCACCACAAGGAATCGTTCCTCTACGAGCATTTCGACGACATCACCGAGATCATGAAGGCGTATGACATCGCCTACAGCCTTGGCGACGGTCTGCGCCCCGGCAGCATCGCCGATGCCAATGACGAAGCGCAGTTCAGTGAGCTTTATACCCTCGGCGAACTCACTCACCGCGCATGGAAGAGCGACGTCCAGGTAATGATCGAAGGCCCCGGCCATGTGCCGATGCACAAGATCAAGGAGAACATGGAAAAGCAGCTTGAAGTGTGCGGCGAGGCGCCCTTCTATACGTTAGGCCCACTCACCACCGACATCGCCCCCGGCTATGATCACATCACCAGCGGCATCGGCGCCGCGATGATCGGCTGGTACGGCACCGCGATGCTCTGCTACGTCACCCCCAAGGAGCATCTCGGCCTCCCCGACCGCGACGACGTAAAAGTCGGCGTCGTGACCTACAAGCTCGCCGCCCACGCCGCCGACCTCGCCAAGGGCCACCCCGCCGCCCAGATGCGCGACGACGCGCTGTCGCGCGCCCGCTTCGACTTCCGCTGGCGCGACCAGTTCAACCTCAGCCTCGATCCCGACACGGCGGAAGACTATCACGACCAGACCCTCCCCGCCGAAGGAGCCAAGACCGCCCATTTCTGCTCGATGTGCGGCCCGAAGTTCTGCTCGATGCAGATCAGCCAAGAAGTCCGCGAGTTCGCCGCGAAGCAGAACCAGCCCGCCGACGCGTTCATTGCGGCGGGCGGCCCAACCGGCGCGGAAACCGCAGCGGCCAGCAAGGCGGCGGCAATCAAGGGGATGGCGGAGATGAGTGAGCGGTTTAGGGAGAAGGGTGGGGAGGTTTACCTGCCAGCCGATTAAACGAATACTTTGGAAAACCGTCAAAGCTTTCCTCAAAGAACTCCTCGCTTTCGGCGAGTTGGGGGCGTTCGTTTCGGTTGAACGGCAGTCGGTGTCGCAACCCGTTCCCGATAAAGTCATGAACGACATGCGGGAATGTGGAGCCGCGATTATTCATGTAGAGGGGGAAATGGCGCTTATCGATTCAGAGGCCAAAGAACACGTAGTTCTTAACCCTAATGTTCTAATAGAAATTGGCGCTGCGATGGCACTTTATAGAAGAAGTTTCATCCTTCTAGTCAAAGAAGGAATCAAGCTTCCGTCAAATCTTCAAGGTCTATATGAAGTATGATATGAAGGCGAAACTATGGACGGAAACCCAACAATTCGCCTGCTTGAAGCCATTAATCAGCTAAAGACAGTAATAAAGTAGTTGAACCTTCATCCGCAAATTCAATAATGATACCGGCACTGTGCAACCTGCAACGTCTGCGCATCGCCGCTCCCCGTCACGCGATAAGCCAGCCGATGTTCCTGACTGATCCGCCGTGACCACCAGCCCGACAGATTGCCGCCGAGCGGCTCCGGCTTGCCCGTCCCCTTGAATGGATGGCGGCGGCATTCCTCGATCAGGCTGTGGAGCTTGCCGAGCGTTTTCTCGTCATGCTCTTGCCAATGGCGGTAATCCTACCATGCCGTCGGCCAGAACGCGACGTTCACCGGAAGGGGATCGCCTCGGCCTCGCCTGCCTCGAACCCGCGCGCCGCCGCCAGCAGACGCTCGGCATTTTTCGGTGACGACAGCAAATGGAGCGTCTCCTCAATCGACGCCCATTCACTTTCCGAAGTCAACACCGCGCCCTCGCCACGCTGACGCGTGATCGTCATCGGCGCTCGGTCAGCGACGACCTTGTCGATCATCGCCTTCAGATTCTCCCGGGCGTCGGAATAGCTGACAGCATGCATAAACGTAAGGTGGACAGAGTTCTGTCCAATGTCAACAACGCTGCGATGCCCATCTAGCCCGCATCTCCCTCATCATCCGCGACTATGACGAAGCGCTCGCCTTCTACGTCGGCAAGCTCGGCTTCACGCTGGTCGAGGACACGCCGCAGCCCGAGCAAGACAAACGCTGGGTCTCGATCCGCGCGCCCGACGCGCCCGATAACGCCACCACCATCATCCTCGCCCGCGCCGCGACCGAGCATCAGGCCAGCTACATCTGCAACCAGACCGGCGGTCGCGTCTCCGCTCCTTGCTACGCCCTTACCTCGTAAGAGCTTCGCGGCGCGTGTCGCTGTCGACCAGCGCCACGCCGACGAATGGCAATTGACGGCGGCTGCGACTCATCGCCCGGCTCCTTCCGCCAACCCGTCAGAACGGCACATCGTCATCCAGGTCGTCCGCGAACCCGCCGCCGCTACCGCCGCCAAAGCCGCGCGATCCGCCACCCGATGGCGCACCGCCGCCACCGCCGCGTCCGCCGCCATAGCCGCCGCCCGTGTCATCACCGCCGCCAAAGTCGCGACCCCCGCCGCCGCCTGATCCGCCGCCGCCGCCACCTGCGCCACCGCCCGGCCCGTCGAGCATCGTCAGCACACCGCCAAAGCGCGGTACCACGACCTCGGTCGTATAACGATCGGCACCGCTCTGGTCCTGCCATTTGCGGGTCTGGATCTGCCCTTCCAGATACACTTTCGATCCCTTACGAAGGAACTTTTCGGCAACGTCGCCCAGCCGCTCGTCAAAGATCGCGACCTGGTGCCACTCGGTCTTTTCCTTGCGCTCGCCCGACTGCCGATCCTTCCAGCTTTCCGACGTCGCGACGCGCAGATTCACGACCTTGCCGCCGTTCTGAAAGCTGCGGCTTTCGGGATCCTTGCCCAGATTGCCGACGATGATGACCTTGTTGACGCTACCCGCCATGATACTCTCCGTCAGAGGCCCAGCGCGATCGCGGACCAGTAAGTGATGCCGGCCATGATATAAGCGGCCACAAAAAGATAGGTCAGCATGAACGCCGGCCATCGCCATCCGTTCGTCTCCCGCCGGGTCACCGCGATCGTCGAGATGCATTGCGGCGCGAACACGAACCACATCAGGAACGCCAGCGCGGTCGGCAGGCTCCAGCGCGCACGCAAATTCTGCACCATCGCCGTTTGCCCGCGGTCCCCTTCCGGATCGTCGACCGCATAGACGGTACCGATCGCCGCCACCGCCACCTCACGCGCGGCCATTGCCGGAATCAGTGCCAGCGCGATGTCGCGGTTGAAGCCGATCGGCTCGACCACGACCGCCAACCCGTTCGCGATCCGTCCCGCTACCGAATAATTGACCGGCGTAATAAGACTGCCCGGCGGCGGCTTGGGAAAGCTGAGCAGCGCCCACAGCACGATCGTCGTCAGCGCGATCGTCGTGCCCGCGCGCTTCAGGAAGATCGCCGCACGGCTCCATAGCCCCAGCGCGACGTCGCGCGGGCGTGGCCACTGATATTTCGGCATCTCCATCATGAAGCCCGATGAAATGCCCTTGGTCACGGTGCGCCGCAGCACCAGCGCGGCGATGAACGCACCCACGATGCCCAGCACATAGAGCGCAAACAGCACCAGCCCCTGCAATCCGACGAACGGGGCCAGTTGCCGCGCGGGGATGAACGCGCCGATGATGATCGTGTAGACCGGCAGCCTGGCCGAACACGTCATCAACGGCGCGATCAGGATCGTCGTCAGCCGGTCGCGCTCGTCATCGATCGTGCGCGTCGCCATGATACCCGGCACCGCGCAGGCGAAACTCGACAGCAGCGGGATGAACGCGCGCCCCGACAATCCGACCCGCGCCATCATCCGGTCCATCAGGAACGCCGCGCGCACCATGTATCCGCTCGCCTCCAGCACCAGGATGAACAGGAACAGGATCAGGATCTGCGGCAGGAAAACGACGACCGCGCCGACGCCGGCGATGACGCCGTCGGTCAGCAGTGAGCGGACAAATCCGGCGGGCATCACCGCCAGCACCCAACCCTCCAGCGCGGCAAAGCCCTGCTCGATCCAGTCGATCGGCGCCTGGCTCCAGCTGAAGACCGCCTGGAACATAGTGAACAGCAGGATCAGCAACAGGATCGGCCCGCTCACGGGGTGAAGCGCGACGGTATCCAGCACGGTGGTCCAGCGCCGGGCGGGCGTTTCCGCAACCGTCGCCGCCACCGCGATCGCGCGCGCACGGCGTTGCAGCGTGACGATATCGTCGTCGACACTGCCATCGGACGGTGCCAGGCGGCGCAGCCCGCCGCCGCCAATCGCGTCAGTCAATGCGTCCTTCAACCCGTCCATCCCGCGACGCCGCACGGCGACGGTCGGGATGACCCGGACCGCCAGTTCGCGCGCCAGGATCGCCGGGTCCAGCGTCAGTCCGTCGCGCTCGGCCAGGTCGATCATGTTCAGCGCCACCACCACCGGCAACCCCAGTGCGATCAGCTGCAGCGTGAAGCGCAAATGATTGTCGAGGTTGGACGCATCGACGACGACCAGCAGTGCGTCGGGCAACCGTTCCAGCTTCCCCGCGCCCGTCACCACGTCGCGCGTCACCCGCTCATCGGCACTGGCGGGGTCCAGGCTGTATGCACCGGGCAAATCGACCAGCTCGACGGGTCGCCCGTCGGGCAGCACCAGCCGCCCGGCATGGCGCTCGACCGTTACCCCAGCATAATTGCCGACTTTCTGCCGCGCACCCGTCAGCGCATTGAACAGCGCGCTTTTGCCGGCATTGGGATTGCCGACCATCGCGACCAGCGGGACGGCCTGCATGACGGGCTGAACCTATCCCGCGACGGGCGAGACGTGAATGGCCCCGGCAACCACGCGGCGCAACGCCACCGTCATCCGCCCGATCCGGCACGCAATCGGACCATGCCCGAATCGGGTACGGTGCAGAACCTCGACATCGACGCCCTCGTCGAATCCCAGTTCACGCAATCGTCGTGCCTCCGGCGGCGCCAGCCGGGCCCATTCGATCTCGCGCACCACCGCCCGCGCCCGGCGCGGTACGGTTTCGAGGCTCAATTGCGCCAGGATCGGCTGTGACATGTCCATTATGCGAGTGAGTATCAATAACCGCGCGGACTGCCAAGCGAATTCCTCATACCGCCGGATACCGCAGTCGCCCGATAAACCGGGACAGGCTTGGCGTCCGCTCCGTCCGCTGCAGGAACCCCGCCTTGGCGCGCTCGAACCGCATCAGTCCGTCGATCCGGCGCGCAAGAAACGCGCGCGTGTCCGCCCAATCCTCACTCTGGTCGTCGAGAAAGACCGTGATCGTCGTACCATAGACGGCCAGTAACGTCGCACGCTTGGTATAGTGATTATAATCGGTCGCCGTATCTCCAGCCTGCCGCCACATCAGATTGGCGCTATGCCAACCACGCCGCGCGGCGTGGCCAAGATTCTGCGGCAGCGCCAGCACCGCCAGCGCCCGGCGCAGTGCCTCGCGATTCGGCGCGGTCGCCGCTAGCCGCGCTTCGATCAGCGCGGTGATCCGCGCCCGGATCTTCATTCCTGCCAGCACATCGGGCCTGAGCGCCTCCGTCATCTGCGCGTCCACCCAGTTGAACCAGGTGTCGATCATGTCGAGCGCGCCTCCCGGATAGGCGAGCGCCGCGACGCCGCGATCCACTTCATTGGCGTCAGCCGCCATATCGCGCGCCGCATCGCTCCAGCCGTCAAAGGCGGCGTTCATGGCGATATCGGGGGCAAGCGCGGCTGCGATCTCGTCCAGCGTTGCATCGGGCGACACAGTCATTCGAATTCCTCCTCCGTCGATATAGGGCCGGAGCCGCCGACGCGCACCATCACCAGCGCGACCGCGACCATGACAATACCCAACAGGTCGCCGGTGCCCAGTTGCTCCCCATAGACGATCCAGCCGATCGTGGCCGCGACGCTGGGCTGGATGAGCAGTGCCAGGCCGATGATCAGTGGCGAGAGTTTACCCAGCGCATAGATCATGCATCCCTGACCGACGATTTGGCTGACCAGCGCGAGGCCGACCAGCGGTCGCCAGTCGGTCGGCGCCAATCGTTCCCCGAGCATGACCGCCAGCAACAATAAAGGCGCGATGCTCGCAATCGTCGACAGTGCCAGCGCCGGGAGCGCGCCCAGCCGCGTGCGCGCCCGTGCCATCGCGATGAAATACACCGTATAGAGAATGCCCGCCGCCACGCAGAACAGGTCGCCGGCCAGATGGCGCGGGTCCATCTGGTAAGACTGACCCATCAGCAATGCCGCCCCGCCCGCCGCCAGCACCAGCGCCATTCCTTGTATTCGCGTCGGCCAGGCGCGCGCGACCAGAAACCCGTAAAGTGGAAAGATCAGCGTCGCCGAATTGCCGAACAATGTCGCATTGGCCAGCGTGGTACGCAGGATGCCGATATGCCAGCTTCCCAGATCGGCTGCGAAGGCCAGTCCTCCGAGGACAACCAGCATCAGCAAGCGGCCATCGCCGCGCAGGCTCGCAACATTGCCGCGCATGCCGACAATTGCCGCGCCCAGCAGGATCGGCGCCGCCAGCGTGATGCGCCAGAACGCGGCGGCCACCGGGCCGGTGTCGGCCATCCGGACAAACCACGGCCCGAACGCCAGCATGACGTTGGCTACCACCACCGCCGCGAACGCCAATGCCGGGCCTTGCGCGTGGATCGTTGTCCGTCCGCTAGTTTTCCTTGGGGCAGCGACGGGATGCATGACGCTGCTTAGCCTCCTATCTGCACGGCGTCAGGATTAAAGGAAATACCATGCCGGCTCTGTTCGACCCGATCACCATCGGCGCCATCAAGGCGCCCAATCGCATCTTCATGGCGCCCCTCACACGGGGGCGCTCGGGGAAGGACGGCGTCCCCACCGCGTTGATGGTCGATTATTACCGCCAGCGTGCGACCGCCGGCCTCATCATCACCGAGGCGACGGGGATCAGCCGCGAAGGGCTGGGCTGGCCGTTCGCGCCCGGATTGTGGAGTGACGAACAGGTCGAGGGCTGGCGCCCCGTCACCCACGCCGTCCATGCTGCGGGAGGGCGCATCATCGCGCAGCTCTGGCACATGGGGCGGCAGGTCCATTCCTCGGTGATCGGCATGCAGCCGGTGTCGTCATCGGCGACCCGCACCCAAGGCCAGGCCCATACCTATGATGGCAAACAGGATTTTGAGGTCGCGCGTCCGCTGACATTGGACGATATGCCGCGTCTGCTGGATGACTATGAACGCGCGACAAGAAACGCGGTCGCGGCGGGTTTTGACGGGGTGCAGGTCCACGCCGCCAATGGTTATCTGATCGACCAGTTCCTGCGCGACAACGCCAATCACCGTGGCGACCGTTATGGTGGCGTTCCTGAACATCGCATCCGCCTTCTGCGCGAGGTGACCGAGCGGGTTGCGCGCGTCGCGGGGGCCGACCGGACCGCGGTGCGGCTGTCGCCCAATGGCGATTCGCAGGGCGTCGACGACAGCGATCCGGCATCTGTCTTCGTCCCCGCCGCCCGGGCCTTGGCCGATCTCGGCATCGCCTTCCTCGAACTGCGCGAACCGGGCTCCGATGGAACCTTCGGACGCACCGATGTACCAAAACTGTCCCCGAAAATTCGCGAGGTGTTCGATCGCCCGCTGGTCCTCAATTCCGATTACGACGCCGCTACGGCGCAGGCTTCGCTCGATTCAGGGGTGGCGGACGCCATCGCCTTCGGCCGGCCCTTCATCGCCAATCCCGACCTGCCGCTGCGCCTGCGCGAAGGGGCACCGCTCACCGATGACAATCCCAAGACCTGGTATAGCCAGGGACCCGAAGGCTATGTCGACTATCCGGCGCTCGAAGCTGAGCCCGCATAGGATCGCGAGAAGTTCGCGTGGGTCAAATCCCGGTGGAGCGCCGCCGACGCCAGTCGTCGGCGCTCTGCCCCCAGGCCTCGACCAGGGTGTCGCTATGGGGTGCCGGCAGCGGCACCCGACCACGATTGACCGAGCCGAGCCGCTCCGCCAGCGCCTGTGACCGGCTGTTCGCCGGCGCGATCGTGTGGATGATGTCGCTCCAGCCGAGCACATCGACCGCATAATCCATCGAGGCGCTGGCAGCCTCCAGCGCAAAGCCGCGTCCCTCGAACGCGCGCAGGACGCCCCAGCCGACCTCGGTCCCCGGCCATCCTTCCGGTTGCCACGGCCCCACGCGCCCGACCCAGGCGCCGCTCTCGCGCTCGATCAATGAGAACATCGCAAAGCCCCGGATCGACCAGGCACCAGCCATCTGACAAAGGCTTCGCCACGCCTCCGCGCGGGTCTTGGCACCACCCAGATGCGTCATCTGTTCAGCGTCCCCATCGAACGCGGCCCAGCCGTCCAGATCATCGGCGATCGGCGTCCGCAGGATCAGCCGCTCGGTGAACAGTATCGGCCCGTTCATGCCGCGAATCGCTCCCGAAGCGCCAGCATCGCGAGCGCCGCTTTCGCTGCTTCGCCGCCCTTGTCCTTCTCGTCGGGTCTGGCGCGGGTCAGCGCCTGCGCCTCGTTCTCGGTCGTCAGGATACCGTTGCCGATCGCCAGCCCGTCCATCGACAGCGCCATCAGCCCGCGTGCGCTCTCGCCTGCGACAATTTCGAAATGATACGTCTCACCGCGAATGACGACGCCCAGCGCGACAAAGGCATCAAACCGGCCGCTTTCCGCCGCCAGTGCAATAGCGCCGGGCACCTCCAGTGCACCTGGCACCGTCACCGTCTCATGCGAATGATCGGCCGCCTCGATCGCAGCACGCGCACCATCCAGCAGCAGGTCGTTCAGATGTTCGTAGAAGCGCGCTTCTACGATCAGGATCTTGGCCATTCATGGTGCTCCGTAAACGCGCTCGATGACGCATTGGATTAAATGAAGACCCTCTTGCGCTAGAGAAAGAGGAGGTAAAGGCCTTCTGGTAAAGCTTTACTCCCCGTCGGTCCCCGGGATCGCTCGCTCGCCAACCACGGATAGCCCATAGCCCTCCAGCGCGACCAGCGTGTGATGCGTGTTGGTCAGCAGCACCATTTCCTCGACGCCCAGTTCGGCCAGGATCTGCGCACCTACGCCGTAATCGCGCAATTCCTCGATCTCCGGCGCGCCGGCGCTCTTGCCCTCGCCATGCAGCTTGATGAAGCGCGACAATGAGTCCTTCATCGGGCGATTGATGACGACGACGACACCCGATCCTTCCTCGGCGATTATCTCCATCGATTGCCCCAGCAGGCCGGATCGAGCGCTGACCTCGCCGAACATGTCGACGAACCAGCTTGCGGTGTGCATCCTGACGAGCGTCGGTTTGTCGGGATCGATATGACCCTTCACCAGCGTCATCGTCTCGTCCCCGGTCGCCTTGTTGTGAAAGGTGATCGCGCGCCACTGACCGCCCCAGCGCGAATTGAACGGCATTTCCGCGCGCTTTTCGACAAGATGATCGTACCGTCGCCGATACGCGATCAGGTCACGGATCGTGCCGATCTTGAGATTATGAAACTGTGCGAAGCTGACCAGATCGTCCATCCGGCTCATCGTGCCGTCCTCGTTCATGATCTCGCAGATCACACCCGAGGGGTTGAGCCCGGCCAGTCGCGCCACATCGACCGCCGCCTCCGTGTGACCGGTACGGACCAGGACGCCGCCATCACGTGCTACCAGCGGAAAGACATGGCCCGGCGTCACGATCTCGTCGCGTCCCTTCGACGCATCGATCGCAACCGCCACCGTGCGCGCGCGATCGGCGGCAGAGATACCGGTCGTGACGCCGTCGCGCGCCTCGATCGAGACGGTGAACGCGGTTTCGTGCCGCGTTCCGTTGTGCCGGCTCATCAGATCGAGCCCAAGCTCGTCGATTCGCCGCCGCGTCATCGCCAGGCAGATCAGCCCGCGTCCGTGCTTCGCCATGAAATTGATCTTCTCGGGCGTCGCCATCTGCGCGGGGATTACCAGATCGCCTTCATTCTCCCGGTCCTCGTCATCCACCAGAATGAACATCCGGCCATTTTTGGCCTCGTCGATGATCTCCTCGGGTGAGGACAGGAATCCGTGCCGAAGGCGGGCGAGTTCAGCGTTGGCCACAATAATACTCCATCCGTTGCAAATAGCGCGCGAGGACGTCGATCTCGATATTGACCGCCTGTCCCTGCTCAACCTCCCCCAGCGTCGTCATCGCCTGGGTATGGGGAATGACGTTGATCGCGAACTGCGTGCCGTCGCTGTCGTCGCGCACCTCGTTGACGGTCAGCGATACGCCATCCACCGTCACCGATCCCTTGGGCGCGATGAACGGCGCGATCTCGCGCGGCACGCGAAGCTCGATGCGCCGCGAGTCCCCTTGCGGAGAGACGCCGAGCACCTCGGCGATGCCATCGACATGACCGGTGACGATATGGCCGCCCAGCTCTTCTCCGAGCTTCATCGCACGTTCCAGGTTCAGGCGCCTGCCTTCGCTCCAATGCGCCTGCGCGGTGCGGGACAGCGTCTCACCCGATATGTCTACCGCGAACCAGCCGGGGGCCTTGTCCACCACCGTCAGGCAGACGCCCGAACAGGCGATCGACGCGCCTAGATCGATCGTCGTCACGTCATAGCCGCAGGTGATGACCGCGCGTGTATCGCCGCGCGTCTCGACCTCGGTAATCCGTCCGATATCGGTGATGATGCCTGTGAACACGAATGCCTACCTCTGCGCGTTCATGTAAACCTCCAGCCGGTCGCTGCCAAGCTGACGCGCGTCGCCAAGCGACCACCGCCCATGCGCGTCGGCGAGTCCGCCAAGCCCGATGTCGTGCACCATCGGGCGGCCGGCACCGATCAGGATCGGCGCCCTGTAGAGTATCAACCGATCGACCAGCCCGAGCGACAGGAAACTGGAAGCCGTTTGCGCGCCCCCCTCCACCAGCAGCCGGTCGACCCCCTCCAGTGCGGCGATCTCGTCGGGTGAGCCAATACGCGTCCACCCCTCGGGCGCCGTACCGCTTCCCAGCATCACCCGGCGCGGCGCGTGATCCTCAAGACCGGGCAATCGTACATCCAGCGTGGGCGCATCCGTAGTCAGCGTCGCCCGACCGACCAAAATCGCATCGTGTCGCGCGCGCTCCAGATGCGCGTGCGCCCGCGCAGGTGCGCCGGTAATCCAGCGGCTGCTGCCGTCCGCCATCGCGATACAGCCGTCCATCGACGTCGCCAGCTTCAGCGTTACGAACGGACGTCCGAGTTGCTGACGCATCAAAAATCCTGCCATCGCTGCGCGCGCTTCTTTCGCACCGGTCCCAGAGTCCACCGTCACCGCCGCCGCACGCAGCCGGGTGAACCCGCCTCCGGCCGTCCGCGGGTCGGGGTCCACGATTGCCGCCACGACCCGCTCGATCCCCGCCTCGATCAGCAGGTCAGTGCACGTCGGCCCGCGAGCGGATCGATGCGCGCACGGCTCCAGCGTGGTGTAACAAGTCGCGCCGCGCGACTTCGCGCCCGCCTGATCCAGCGCTACCGCCTCGGCATGCGGGCGTCCACCCGCCTTCGTCCACCCGCGTCCGACGACACGCCCGCCGGCGACGATCACGCACCCGACATTGGGGTTGGGCGCCGTCCGTCCGCTCCCGCGCTCACCCAGCGCCAGCGCGGCACCCATCCAGCGCGCGTCGGCGCTGCTCAGATGCCCAGCCTGTTCAGCTTGTCATCCAGCCGCTTGAACTCGGCCTGGTTCCTTTTGCGCTCTTTTTCCTGTTCGGCCAGCGCCTTCTCCTTGGCCGCCTGGTCGATTTTCTGCTGTGCGATGATCTGCGCGTCGGTGCGGTCCAGCCGCCATTGCTGCACATAGATGATGTTCGGCTTGTACGGTACCGGCACAGATTCACGCATGAACGCGAAGATGAAAACTCCGGTAATCGCCATCGCCAGAACCAGGAAACCGAGTCCATAAGGCTGACGCTGTGCCAGGAAGAACCGCAAATCGCGGTAGGCACGCATGGGCGAGAGGCGGCGAAACAACGACATGGAGATCAGATAGGCAATCGCTCCCGGATCGACTAGCCTGTCATGCCGACATCGATGCGGATCGTAATCGCTGCACCGCCCGGCCCGATCCGATCAGCGGCAGCAGCGCCGCCATGTCCGGCCCGTGGTCGCGTCCCGTCAGCGCCAGCCTGAGCGGCAGAAACAATGCCTTGCCCCGCCGCCCCGTTGCCGCCTTCAACCCATCACCCAGCTGGTGCCAGGGATCATCCCGCCACGACATGGCCGCTGCTATTTCTGCTGCCTGACCCAGAAATGCTTGATCGTCTGTCGAAAACGCCACTGGCGCCACCGTTCCCTCGACCACCTGCCACCAACCGGCTGCATCCTCGACCGTGGCAAGGTTCGGCCTGACGACGTCCCACGCCTCGGCCGTCATCCCGCCGGGCAGCCGGTCCCGCACCACTGCGAAGGGCAGCTGATGCACGATCTTGGCGTTCACCTGTACCAGCTCCTGCTCGTCGAAGCGCGCGGGCGCTCGGCCGAACTGCGCGAAGTCGAACGTCTCGACCAGCGGCGCCATCGTCGCGACCGGCTCAACAGGCGCACTGGTCCCGATCCGCGCCAGCAGTGCGCGCAGCGCCTGCGGCTCGATTCCCTCGTCCCGGAAATGATCGACGCCCAGCGAGCCCAGGCGCTTCGACAATTTGCCCTCGCTACCCACCAGCAACGCTGCGTGCGCGAAGGCGGGCGGGCTGCCGCCCATCGCTGAGAACATCTGGATCTGCAGCGCTGTGTTGGACACATGATCCTCACCGCGCACCACATGCGTCACGCCCATCGCGGCATCGTCGATGGCCGAGGGCAGCATGTACAGCCACGAACCGTCCGCTCTCCGTACAACGGGATCGCTCATCGTCTCCGGCGCAAACGACTGGTGTCCCCGGATCAAATCCTCCCACTCAATCGGTGCGCCATGGTCCAGTCGGAACCGCCAGTACGGTCGCACCCCCTGCGCCTCCAGCGTCGCGCGCTCGTCGTCGCGCAGTTTGAGCGCGCTGCGATCATAGATGGGCGGCAGCCCCCGGCCCATCTGAACCTTGCGCTTCAGGTCCAGCTCCTGCTCGCTCTCATACGCCGGATAGATACGCCCTGCCGCCACCAGCGCATCAAACCTCGCCTCATAAAGCGCGAAGCGTGCGGATTGCCGGACTTCCTCGTCCGGCACGAGCCCCAGCCAGTCGAGATCGGCGCGGATGGAGGCGACATGGCGCTCCTCGCTGCGGACCCGGTCGGTGTCATCGATCCTCAGCGCGAACCGCCCGCCCTGGCGGCGCGCCCACATCCAGTTCAGCAGCGCGGTCCGGATGTTGCCGACATGCAACCGCCCGGTGGGCGAAGGAGCGAAACGGGTCAGGACGGTCATGGACGCCAGCCCTACGTCGCGACTAAGAGGGCGGCAACCATGCAAGGCGGGGGCAATGCACCATGAAGTTGATGACGGGCAATTCCAACCTTCCACTGGCCAGGGCGATTGCGGCCTATCTGGAGATTCCGCTCACCGCGGCGCTTGTCCGCCGCTTTGCCGATGAGGAAATCTTCGTCGAGGTGCAGGAAAATGTGCGCGGCGAGGACGTGTTCGTCCTCCAGTCGACGGGCTTTCCCGCAAACGACAATCTGATGGAATTGCTCATCATGATCGACGCGCTGAAACGCGCATCGGCCAGGCGGATCACTGCGGTCGTACCGTATTTCGGCTATGCCCGTCAGGACCGCAAGCCGGGGCCGCGAACGCCTATTTCCGCCAAGCTGGTCGCCAATCTGGTGACCGTGGCGGGCGCCGACCGGGTCTTGTCCGTCGATCTTCACGCCGGGCAGATCCAGGGCTTCTTCGATATTCCCACCGATAATCTCTACGCTGCGCCGGTCATCTCGGCCGACATTCACGCACGCTTCAGGGGCAGGAACCTGATGGTCGTCTCGCCCGATGTCGGCGGTGTCGTGCGTGCGCGGGCCTTGTCGAAGCGGCTGGATAACGCACCGCTGGCCATCGTCGACAAACGGCGGGAGCGTGCAGGCGAATCAGAGGTGATGAACATCATCGGCGATGTCGCCGGGCGCTTTTGTATTCTGATCGACGACATCGTCGACTCCGCCGGCACCCTGTGCAACGCGGCCGCTGCCCTGAAGGAGGCGGGCGCGGAGGACGTCGTCGCCTATGTCACGCACGGGGTCCTGTCGGGCGGCGCCGTCGCGCGGGTCGAGGGGTCGGAGCTCAGCGAGCTGGTCATCACCGATTCGATCGGCAACGCCGAGCAGATCGCGGCCGGCACCCGCATCCGGCATCTGCCGATTGCGCCACTGCTGGGGGAGGCGATCAAGCGGATCGCCGACGAAACCAGCGTCTCGAGCCTGTTCGACTGACGCGATCAGCGCTGCGACATCGCCACGATATGATCGAATACCGCCGGATGAAGCTGCGAGGCGAAGGCGCAGCCATAATGAAACTTGTCGCGCCAGGCGACCACCGCTTCAAGCGGCGCCAGACCCGGCATGGTCAGCCAGACGACCGTGCCCGGCCACAATGAAAAACTGGTCTCCGCGCGAAATCCCGACAGCGAGAGATCGACGACGTCGATTTCGAAACGCGTCTGTCCACGATCGCGCAGATGCGCACGCATCTTGACCGCGCGTCTGAGCGAGCCGCGGTCGTCGGAACTGCTGATCGACCGGGACGTGAAGGCCGCATGTTTCATGGCTATCTGACTAGCCCGGCAAACCTTACCAGCCGGTAAACCTTACCGTCGCGCCATTTTTAGCAAGCGACGCGGGACGGCAGGAAACACTGCCGCTGTCTGGAATTGAACGAGCCGCTGTGCTTAAGCATATCACAAACCGGTATCGAAAGGCGCGCGATGAACATCCATGAATATCAGGCCAAGGAATTACTGGCGAAATACGGTGTTCCCGTGCCCGCCGGCTTCGCCGCGCACAGCGTTGAGGAAGCGGTCGCGGCGGCGGGCAAACTGCCCGGCCCGCTCTATGTCGTGAAGGCTCAGATCCACGCGGGCGGTCGCGGCAAGGGCAAGTTCAGGGAACTTGGATCCGATGCCAAGGGCGGGGTCCGGCTGGCCAAGACCGCCGATGAGGTGCGCGCTGCGGCAACCGATATGCTCGGCAACACGCTCGTCACGGTGCAGACAGGTGACGCGGGCAAGCAGGTCAATCGCCTGTATGTGACCGACGGCGTCGACATCGCCAGGGAATTCTACCTCGCGTTGCTCGTCAATCGCGCGACGGGCCGCGTGTCGATGGTCGCATCGACCGAAGGCGGCATGGATATCGAGACCGTCGCGCATGATACGCCCGAGAAGATCCATTCGATCGATATTGACGCCGCGACCGGCTTCATGCCGCACCACGGCCGCGCCGTCGCCGCCGCGCTTGGCCTGAGCGGCGATCTCGCCAAGCAGGCTATGTCGACCGCATCCAAGCTGTACGCCGCATTTCTGGGCAGTGACGCAGAGCAGATCGAGATCAATCCGCTGGCCGTCACTGAGGACGACAAGCTGATGGTACTGGACGCCAAGGTCGCGTTCGACGGCAATGCGATGTTCCGCCACAAGGATCTGATGGACTTGCGCGACGAGTCAGAGGAAGACCCGGCCGAGTTGGAGGCATCGAAACACGACCTCGCCTATATCAAGCTGGACGGCGACATCGGCTGCATGGTCAACGGCGCCGGGCTGGCGATGGCGACGATGGACATCATCAAGCTGAACGGCATGTTTCCGGCCAACTTCCTCGACGTCGGCGGCGGCGCCAACAAGGAAAAGGTGACGGCCGCGTTCAAGATCATTCTGGGCGACCCGAACGTGAAGGGCATCCTGGTCAACATCTTCGGCGGCATCATGCGCTGCGACATCATCGCCGACGGTATCGTCGCGGCGGCAAAGGAGGTGAACCTGTCGGTCCCCCTTGTCGTGCGGCTGGAGGGTACCAATGTCGAGAAGGGCAAGGAGATCCTGGCGAATTCCGGCCTGGCGATCGTGCCCGCGAACGATCTGGGTGATGCGGCGCAAAAGATTGTAGCCGAGGTAAAAAAGGCGGCTTGAGGGTGACATGACCGACAATGTCGAAAACCTGATTCTTGAGCATTTCAAGCCGTTTCAGGCGACACTTGATCGCATCGAGTGCTGGCTTGGCGAGCATATGGGCTGGCTGGTCAATCTTGAAGGCGGTCAGGCGGCAATCGTTCAACATCTGACGCATCTGTCGGCTGCCGACGCAGCGCAGCAGGTTGCCTCCGACCATCTGAGCGATCGTCTCGACCGTTTCGAACGCCGCCTGGAATTGTCGCACTGAACACAAGAGGAAGACCGAATGAAGGTACTGGTCCCGGTCAAGCGCGTGCTCGACTATAACGTGAAACCCCGCGTGAAGGCGGATGGAACGGGTGTCGATCTCGCCAACGTCAAGATGAGCATGAATCCTTTCGACGAGATCGCGATCGAGGAAGCGATCCGCCTGAAGGAGGGCAAGAACGGCGGGAGCGTTACCGAGATCGTCGCTGTCTCGATCGGCGAGCAGAAATGTCAGGAAACGCTCCGGACAGCGCTCGCGATGGGCGCCGACCGCGCCATTCTCGTGCAGACCGACGAGCGGGTCGAACCGCTTGCGGTGGCCAAGATCCTGGCAAAGATCGTCGAGGAGGAAAAGCCGGACATGGTGATCCTCGGCAAGCAGGCGATCGATGACGACAACAACCAGACCGGTCAGATGCTCGCCGGCCTCCTTGGCTGGGGTCAGGGCACGTTTGCTTCCAAGGTCGAAATGGCCGGGGATACGGTCAATGTGACGCGAGAGGTTGATGGCGGCTTGGAAACCGACGCGCTCAAGCTGCCCGCGATCATCACCACCGACCTTCGCCTCAACGAGCCGCGTTATGCGTCGCTTCCCAACATCATGAAGGCGAAGTCCAAGCCGATGGCCAACAAGACCCCGGCCGACTTCGGCGTCGACGTCACGCCGCGGATCGCGACGTTGAAGGTTGTTGAACCGGCAAAACGTACGGCAGGGGTCAAGGTCGCCGATGTCGATGAGTTGGTCATGAAACTCGAAGCGATGGGAATTGCAAAGTGAAGACACTGGTATGGGTCGAGCATGATGGTGCAACCGTCAAGGACGCCACGCTGTCCGCGATCACCGCAGCCGCCCAGTTAGGCGAAGTGCATCTGCTGGTCGCGGGTGAGGGTGTCGACGGCGTCGCGCAAGCCGCCGCACAGATCACCGGCGTGGGCAAGGTGCACGTCGCCGACGACGAAGCCTATGCCCATGCGCTGGCCGAGAATGTCGCGCCGCTAGTCGTCGAACTGATGGGCCATCACGACGCATTCATCGCGCCCGCCACCACGACGGGCAAGAACATCGCTCCGCGTGTCGCGGCAATGCTCGACGTCATGCAGATCAGCGATATCCTGTCGGTCGAGAGCGAGGACACGTTCATCCGGCCAATCTATGCCGGCAATGCCATCGCAACCGTCCAGTCGTCCGACGCGAAGAAAGTGATCACCGTGCGCGGCACGGCTTTCGACAAGGCCGAGGCAGTTGGTGGATCGGGCACGGTCGAGGCGGTGGCAACGACCGGCGATGCGGGCCTGTCAACGTTCGCAAATGCCGAAATTGCCGCGAACGAGCGGCCTGAACTTACATCAGCGGCCGTGATCGTATCGGGTGGACGTGCGCTGGGATCGTCCGAGAAGTTTCACGAACTGATCGATCCGCTCGCCGATAAGCTTGGCGCCGGTGTCGGTGCCAGCCGCGCGGCGGTTGATGCCGGCTATGCACCCAATGACTATCAGGTCGGACAAACCGGCAAGATCGTCGCCCCGCAAGTCTATATGGCGGTCGGCATATCCGGCGCGATCCAGCATCTGGCCGGCATGAAGGATTCCAAGACGATCGTCGCGATCAACAAGGACGCCGATGCGCCGATCTTTCAGGTGGCCGACATCGGCCTGGTCGGTGATCTGTTCAAGATCCTGCCCGAACTGACGGAAAAACTGTGAGCAAGGATCAGCCGAACAAGCCCGGTGCCGATGACAATCCGGGCGACACCGATGATGAGCAGGCGGTCGAGAATCAGGGCGGTGTTACCCCTTCCGATTATCCGAAATCGGTGGGCGGCAAGCCCAATTACAAGGATCGCGACTCGGACTGATAGTGCGCCACCATCGAGTGAATATCGACCCGCGCCTTCAACCGCGCCGCCAGCAGCGCCGTCCCGCTGATCTTGCGCTGGACGAACAGCGTGTCGACGGGCGGCAGATGCCATGTCGCCCGATCCGCCACCAGCGCCTCCGCCTCCTCCCGCAATGTTCCGACGAACGCCCTGTCGCCAAAGTCAAAAACGCCATCCTTGTTAAGTTGAGACAGGATGACGGCGATCATGCGGTCGATGACGGCGCGGTGCCGGGCCACCGCGACTGCGCCCAGAAAGCCTGTCCTCACCGCCGCGTCGCGCACGGCCTCGCCGTCACCGGCCATTCCGGCGGTCAGCAATCGGCGATAGGCATCGGACGTTGCCGCATCGACATCGCGCGCCGCCCCGAAATCCAGCAGCACAAGCTGCCCGCTCTCCGGTCTATAGCGGTAATTGGCAAAATTCGGGTCGGTCTGCATGACGCCGAAGACGAACAACTCGCGCAGGACCAGCGCGATCAGCGAGCGCATTGCGTCATCCCGCTCGGTCTGTGACCTCGTCTCCAGCGTCTCGATCGCCACCCCTTCCTCATAGCTCATCGCCAGTACGCGGTCGGTGGTGAATTCGCTGTCCAGGGTGGGCACGACATAGCGCTCATCCCCGGCGAGCAGCGCGCCGAATCGCGCCATCTGTTCGCCCTCGCGCCGGTAATCCGCTTCCTCGTGCAACTGCCGCTTCGCCTCTTGCAGCAACGGCGCGATCTGTAATTCGGAGGGCAGCAGACCGGACAGTCGAAGCAGCGTCGCGACATTGTCGACGTCCGCGTCGATACTCTCGGCCACGCCCGGATACTGGATCTTGATCGCCAGTTCGCGTCCATCTCGGGTGGTCGCGCGGTGAACCTGCCCGATCGACGCGGCCGCGACCGGTGTCGCGCTGAACCGCGCGAACCGCATGCGCCAATCCCGGCCCCATGCCCCGGTCAGCACCTTTTGCAGCTGCGCTGGCGGCATATGACTGGCATTCTGTCGCAGCCGGGCCAGGATGTCGCTCAGTTCGGCCGGCAGCATGTCGCCTGCGTCCATCGATATCATCTGACCCATCTTCATTGCCGCACCGCGCAGGTGTGACAGGCGATCGGCCAGCCGCCCAGCATTGGCCGGTGTCAGCAACAGGTCGCGCATCCGCGGTCGCTGTCCATCGGCCAGCCGCCGTGCGCCTTCGGCGACCACGCCGCCCGCAACGCCACCGGCCAATCGTCCGAACACACCCAGACGCGCGAGACGGCCACTCGGCACCGCGCGGCCCGGCAACTGGTCATCCGCCTTGAGGTCATGGGTAAGAGGATCAATCGGGTCGTCAGTCATCACAGGGTTCGCTCCGACGCACCGGGAAGTCGTGCCCCTCTCAGGCGATATGGGATGGCAGCCAAACCGATCAACGCAATCACTCTGCTTCGTGCACAAAATCAAAGCGGATCCGTACCCATGTGCCGATCAGTCTGCGGCCACCGATGCGCGGTGGCCTGACGCGAAACTGCCATGCTGCCTGCCGAAGCGCACGGGCACGGCCAAGACCGACGGGTGACTCACCAAGTTCGCGACAATTCTCGACCCGGTAGTCGGCGATGGTGTGACAGGCGATCATCGCCCAACCGACCGGCGGCGATCCAGCGGGCATATAGCCCGCCAATTCGGCGCGGCTTGGCTCACGGTACCATTCGGCATTGTAGAGCCGCGCGCCGCTCGGCCCCTCGCCGGGGCCGTAAACGGATCCGCTGTCAGGACCGGACTCCTGGCCGTTACCCGCCAGTTCATCGCCCACGGCCGTATCATCTGTATTGGGAGCCGCCGGCGAGCGGATGGCGCCAATGTCCGCGGCATCGAACAACGCCTTGCCACCCAGCAAGCTCGGCATGACTGGGGAGGGCGCGGGCGCCGATGCCCTTGGCGCCTGAGGTGCAGGCACCGGACTGGCCTTGGCACGCCCGGCTTCCTGCTTTGCAGCTGCGACTTTTTTGGGGCGCGGAACAGGTTTGGGAGCAGCCTCTTTCTCCTGCGTTCCAACTGGCAGCATGGTGAATGTTGCCGGCGGTCGTTCTGCAACCGGTGCTGGCATCGGCGGCTGCGATCGCAGCAGCAGGATCAGCACAAGAAGATGTGCCGCGATCGCCAACAGCAACGCGGCCACCCGCCGCGAGCGCGGAGCGGCTGCTGCCCGATCTCGTGACAGATAGAGAGCCGTGCTAATCAATGCGCCGCTAGACCGCTCCCCAGCCGGCGGCAAGCATCCTCATAGCTGGTGGCCGGTACGATCCCGCTTGGTTGCCAGATAGTGCGCATTATGCGTGTTCGCCGGCAGTGCGTGAGCGATGCGCTCCTCGACAATGACACCGTGTCGCTCCAGCGCGACGACCTTGCCCGGATTATTCGTCAAAAGGCGGATACGACGCTGGCCGAGCAGGGTCAGCATCCGCGCCGCCAGTCCGAAATCGCGGGCGTCGACGGCGAAACCAAGGCGCGTATTGGCATCAACCGTATCGAATCCCTGATCCTGCAGCGCATAGGCACGCAGCTTGTTGATCAAGCCGATGCCGCGTCCTTCCTGCCTCAGATACAGCAACATGCCCCATCCGGAGTCCGCGATCGCACGGATTGCGGTGTGAAGCTGTGGCCCGCAATCGCACTTCAGGCTGCCGAGCACGTCGCCGGTCAGGCACTCGCTATGCACGCGGACCAGCGGTGTGGTCCCGCCCGGCTGTCCGATCACCAGCGCAACATGATCCTCGGCACTCGATGTCGAGCGAAACGCGATGATCTCGTTGTCCGCCGCCCCGTCCACCGGCAGCTTCGCCCGCGTCGCGATCTTCAGGTCATCGGCGTTCTGATAGGCGTCGACATCCTCGCTCGTCAATGCGACTTCGGGATCGTGGCCGCCAACGAAGAACGCCGGCAACAGCCCCGCCAGGCGCGCCAGTCGCAACGCCGCCGCCGCCGCCTTCGGATCGCTCAGCGGCAATGCGCGAAACGGTCCTTTCAGCGGCGTCGCCAGGTCGCGCGCCGGATCAGCAAGCGCTGTCGCTCCTGCCAGATCGATCCATGGCGCTCGAGCCACCAGGACCGGCTGATCGGGGTCGGCGGCCGCAAGCTGGTTCGTCAGGCGCAGTGTAGCGGCACGCCCGCTCGAGAGCAGGACATGCGCCGCCCGATCGGGGTCGAACGCCAGCAACCGGGCATCATCAGCCGTCTCGACCGCCAGCAATACCGCCCCGTCGATCGTGATCGGCCAGCCCCGGCGCATCGCATCGATCGCGCGCGCCGCGGCCCGTGAATCTACCATGCGAACTCGGTCATGATCGGCACGTGGTCGCTGGGCTTCAGCCAGGCTCGGCAGTCCTCGAAGACGGTATGTGACACCGCTTGCGCGGCGACATCGGGCGTTGCCCATTGATGGTCCAGCCGCCGCCCACGATCGGACGCGGCCCACTCGCGCGCGCGGTAACTCCACCATGTATGCAGCCGCGCCGGCGCCGGATGGAAATGGCGACCCAGATCGACCCAGCCCGCCGCCGCCTGCAACCGCGCTAGTGCCTCGACCTCGATCGGCGTGTGACTGACGACATCCAGCAATTGCCGGTGGCTCCAGACATCCTCGGGCAGCGGCGCGATGTTGAAATCACCCACGACGATCGTCGGCGTGTCCAGTTGCGCCGACCACCGCGTCATCCGTTCCACAAAGTCCAGCTTCTGGCCGAACTTGGGATTGGCCTCGCGGTCGGGGGTATCGCCGCCCGCCGGCACGTACACATTCTCCAGCCGCACGCCGTTCGCCAGCCGGACGCCCACGTGCCGCGCCTCGCCATTCGCCTGCCAGTCCAGGCGGTCATCCGCCACCATGGGCGCGCGCGCGACGATCGCGACCCCGTGGTGCATCCGCTGGCCGTGGATGATGACGTGGCGATAGCCCAGATCGTGGAACACTTGCGCGGGGAATTCCGCGTCGATGACCTTGGTCTCCTGCAGGCACAGGATGTCGGGTTCCACCTCTCGCAGGAATCGTTCGACGATCGCGATGCGGAACCGCACCGAATTAATGTTCCAGGACGCAATCTTCACGCCGGGCGATGTAGCGGTGCATGAACGGTGCGACAAGCAATCGTCCAGGCGACGAAAGGCCCCCGCTCCGGGGGCATGGAGCGAGGGCCGACCTGGCGTTCGTCACGCAGGCAGGATGGAGTCGTCCGGACAACAGGGGGGAATTCCGGCACGCCTCACACCCGCAAGAAATGCTCTAGTACCGCAAACCTGTCGCGTCGATGAATGGCCACCGACGCAGACGGAAACGATCAATTTCGCACGCCCCGCTTCCTGGGATCGTTCCAGCGGAACATCGCGTCCGACACATTGGCGCCATACCGCTGGTCGGCCAGGCGGATCGTCGTGCGGTTGTTCTGGTTGTCCAGCGCGACCCACCCTTGCAGCGTCAGCCCGGCCGGCCCGGCACCGCGTAGGAAGACCAACGTGATACGCCCATATTCAGGGTGCTTGGCATCATACGCCTCGACCGAGATGATGCGCGGGTCCTGCCCCGGTACGACATGCGCGAACCGGCTGATATCGCGCTTGGGATCGAGCAGCACTCCCAGCGGCGAATTGCGGATCGGCCAGCGCTGAACCTGATTGACCGAATAGTCGATAAGGGTCAGCGCCCCCCCTTCGGCGACGATCAGCAGCGGCACACCCTTTTCATACTGGAACCGGATCTTCCCCGGCTGCTTCAGCGTCAACGTGCCCGTCAGCACCTTGCCATTGCGATCCGTCTGGGTGAAAGCAGCGGTCAACGTCGTGATCGCACGCAGATGGTTCTGCACCGTCTGCAAATCGTTCGACTGCGCATGGAGCAGAGTGGGAGCCAGCGCGATCGACGCGACCGCAAGAGGAAGAACGATGCGATTCAACACTTTATCTCCTTGGAACAGCATCATTATGCAACCAGCCGTTGAACATGCGGTGAACCTTGACAGGCGCGCCACCTGACCAGGCTGCCGCGCGAAAGTTCACAAAGTTCACACGAAAAGCAGGCTTGATTAACGCGCACCGGCGCAGTTGCACGTGATTTCCGGCCGCCGGAGCGGCATGCCCCTGTCCACAACGCAACTTCGGCGAGCCGTCTCGTCAAAGCGCCAGGCGTCCTTGCCACACGCCAGGGTGAATAGGACAAAAAAATTCGAAACCTGTCCTGTCGCAGGTCAGATCGCATGTCCCTCCGCATCGCGAAGCACTTCGCGGCGGCCGACATGGTCGGGGCGGCTGACGATGCCGTCCTTTTCCATCCGCTCGATCAGGCGTGCCGCCGAGTTATAGCCGATGCGCAATTGCCGTTGCAGCCAGCTGGTCGAGGCCTTTTGCGATTCGCATACCAGCTGGATGGCGTTCCGGTATTGCTGGTCCTCGGGCGAATCCTCGCCGGTCGGCGCGCCGTCCAGTGCGAAGCTTTCCTCCGGTTCTTCGGTTACCGACTGGATATAATCGGGCTGCCCCTGCGCGCGCCAGTGATCGGCGACTGCACGAACCTCGTCATCGCTGACGAACGGACCGTGGACGCGGACAATGCCCTTGCCGCCCGGCATATACAGCATATCACCACGCCCCAGCAGCTGTTCGGCGCCCTGTTCGCCCAGGATGGTGCGCGAGTCGATTTTGGACGTGACGTGGAAACTGATCCGCGTCGGCAGGTTCGCCTTGATGACGCCGGTGATCACGTCGACCGACGGGCGCTGCGTCGCCATGATCAGGTGGATGCCTGCCGCGCGAGCCTTTTGCGCCAGTCGCTGGATCAGGAATTCCACCTCCTTGCCCGCGGTCATCATCAGGTCCGCGAGCTCGTCGACGATGACGACGATCTGCGGCAGCACATCGTATTCCAGCTTTTCCTCTTCATATACCGGCTGGCCGGTATCCGGATGATAGCCGGTCTGCACCCGGCGGCCGAGCGGCTGGCCCTTGGTGCGCGCCTGGCGGACCTTGTCGTTGAAACTCGCCAGGCTGCGCACGCCGACCGACGACATCTGCCGATAGCGATCCTCCATCGTCTCGACCGCCCATTTCAGCGCGCGGACCGCCTTGGCCGGGTCCGTCACCACTGGCGACAGCAGATGCGGAATGTCTTCATACATCGACAATTCCAGCATTTTCGGGTCGATCATGATCAGCCGGCACTGGCTGGGCGTCAGCCGGTACAGCAGTGACAGGATCATGCCGTTCAGGCCGACCGACTTGCCCGATCCCGTTGTCCCGGCGACCAGCAGATGCGGCATCGGCGCCAGATCGGCGATCACCGCGTCGCCGGCGATGTTCTTTCCCAGGATAATGGGAAGCTGCGCCGACTGATCCTCGAACGACTGCGATCCGACCAGTTCGTGCAGCGATACCGTCTCGCGCTTGGCGTTGGGCAATTCGATGCCGATCACCGTGCGTCCCGGGATCGTCGCGACGCGCGCGGAGATCGCACTCATGTTGCGTGCAATGTCATCGGCCAGCTGAATGACGCGATTGGCCTTGATTCCGGGATCGGGCTCCAGTTCGTACATCGTTACCACCGGGCCAGGGCGCACCTCGACGATCGATCCCTTTACCTTGAAATCGTCGAGCACGGTTTCCAGCAGACGAGCGTTGCGCTCCAGCGCGGCCTTGTCGATCGCGCCGGCGGGGCTCGGCGGTGCCTCGGTCAGCAGATCCAGCGACGGCAGTTTGTAATCGTCGCGCAGATCGAGTTGCTTGTCCTTGGGCTTCGCCATTGATGGCGCCACGGTCCGGTCGGCGATGACCGGCGCCGGTCGGGGGTCAGGTTCGGCGACCGGTCGAGGGCTGACAGGCTTGCGATTCAGCGTCAGCGGCTCGTCATCGGCGTCGCCGGCTCGGTCCGCTGACCGCCGCCGCCATGATCGCTCGCTCAGATGCAGTTCCAGGCTGCGTGCCCAGATGATCACGCCGGCCAGGCCCGACGCCGCGCCGATCCCGCGCGCCGCCCACACTGCCGCATCCGGCTGATTCAGCAGCGCCAGTGCCGATCGTACGCCGCCGGCGATCGCCAGACCGACGATGCCGCCCCATCCCGCCGGCAGCGCCAGGACCGCCCTGTCGGACACGAAGGTCAGTGCAGCGGCGATCAGCGCGACACCGATCATCGCCATGCCGGTCATCCGGCGCCAGCGCCCCGGGGGCTGATCGCGCCACAGCCGCAATGCGACGATCGGTATGATCGGCAGCAACAGTGCGGCGGCAGGCCCGACAAGCGTCAGTGCCAGATCGGCGAGCCACGCGCCGGGTGTGCCCAACAGGTTGCGCTCGGGGCCACCGGCAGCGGTGTTGAGCGCGGGGTCGCCTGCATGATAACTCGCCAGCGCCAGCGCCACCGCGGCACCCAGTGCGAACAACACGGCCGAGGTGATCAGCGCACCCGATCGCACCGCCCCTGCCTTCACCGTTTCGCGCCACAAGGCGGGTTGTGCCCGGCTTGCCATGCTCTCGCCCCCCAATTGTTCCTGCGTATATCGTAGAGCATGACATGCGTCGACGCCAGCGTTGGCAGTCGGGACCGCCGTGGCTATGCAGGCGCAATGGATACAGCGGACGTCATCATCCTGGGCGGCGGTCTGGTCGGCACGACGCTCGGCACCGCGCTTGATGCACACGGGCTGAGCGCGATCATCGTCGATCCCGCCGATACCGCCGTGACGCTTGCGGACGCGTTCGACGGCCGCGCGTCGGCGGTGGCGAGCGCGAGCGGACATATGCTGTCGGCGATCGGCGTTGGCGCGACGCTGGAGGGCAGGGGGTGCGCTATCGCCTCGATCCGGGTCAGCGACGGGCTGGCGCCGGGCATGCTGGATTTTGCACCGGTGGCGGATGATGGCGCGCTGGGTGTCATGTGTGAGAACCGTCTGCTTCGCCGCACGCTCCACGACAGCGCGGACAAGGCAGCGGCCGTGGACCTGCGGATGAAGACACGCGCGACGCATGTCGAGCGTCTGCCAGGGGGCGTGGTCGCGACGCTGGATGACGGATCGACCGTTCGCGCGCCGCTGCTGGTGGCGGCGGAAGGGCGGAACTCGCCCACGCGCAAGGCCGCGGGGATCGCGGTGGCCGAGTGGCGGTACGACCATGCAGCGATCATCGGCGCGTTTCACCATGCGCGCCCGCATGCACATACGGCGTATGAGATATTTTATCCGTCGGGGCCGTTTGCGTTATTGCCGCTGCCCGATGATGAGCAGGGCCATCGCTCCGCGATCGTTTGGACGGTGAAGGCGGTGGACGCGGCGGCGATGCTGAAATTGTCTGACCGCGCCTTTCTGGCGGAGGCGCAGAAGCGGATGGGCGGCTTTCTGGGAACGCTGTCGGGTGCCAGCGCGCGCGCGTCCTATCCGCTGGGATTCCATCACGCGGCGCGGATCACCGACGCCCGGCTCGCGCTGGTGGGCGACGCGGGGCACGGCATCCACCCGATCGCGGGACAGGGACTGAACCTGGGGTTTCGTGACGTCGCGACGCTGGTCGAGGTGCTGGTCGAGGGCAAGCGGCTGGGGCTGGACCTGGGCGACCAGCAGCTGCTCGACCGTTATCAGCGCTGGCGCTCGCTCGACACGTTCATGATCGCCGCGTCGACGGATGGCCTGGCAAGGTTGTTCGGCGTCCCCGGGCGTGCGGCCAGCGCTGTCCGGCGCTTGGGTATTTCAGCGGTCGACGCGATCCCCCCGCTCAAGGCACGCTTCATGGCCGAAGCGCGCGGCGAGTCCGGCGATCTTCCCCGTCTTCTGAAAGGCGCTATGGCCTAACCGGCCGCGCTATTTACGCGCTTTGCGCGCTGCATAGCGTGCGTCGCGAATGGCCTTGCGCTGCTCCTCGGTCATGATCGGCTTGGGCTTTGATTTTTGACGAGCTTCTTCTGCCGCCGCCTTAGCAGCCGCACGGGCCTCTGCCTTGGCCTCTTTCTCCTGGTCGCGCTCGGCTTTCTTGGCGGCGGCGGCTTCCAGCTTGGCAGCATCGCGCGCTTCCTGCGCTGCCTTGCGCGCCGCGACTTCTTCGGGCGGCAGTGCGGGCTTGGCGCGAAGCATGTCGAGCGCCTTCTGCTTGGCCGCGGCTGCCGCTGCGGTACGGTCGTCGAAAGATGGATCCTTGAAGCTCATGGCGCGCTCGTTAGCGAGAGGAGTTGGGATCGTCCAGACGTCGCGCCTCCTCGACCAGCATCACTGGGATGCCGTCACGGATCGGATAGGCAAGACCGGCGGCCGCCGACACAAGTTCTTCCGCAGCTTCGTCATAGCGTAGCGGCGCGCGCGTCACCGGGCAGACCAGGCGGTCCAGCATCCATGGATCAAGACTCATTGCAGCGTGATACGATTGTCGCCGTCATGCCGGCCGAAGAACTGCATGAGCTGGATGATGAGTTCGGCCCGTTCTTCGATATCAATCGCTTCCAGCAGTGCTTGCTTGGCCGCAACGTCGAAAGGAGCGATCTGGGCAATACCGTTCACCAGGCTGGTGTCATCAAGCTGTGTGACTGCATCCCAGTCTACACTATACCCTTGCGCATCGGCAAAGCGGCGAGATTCCAGCTCGAGCGATGAGCGCCGGCCAAGTGACAGCGTTTCGTCATCGACAATTGGGACCATGTCCGCCTCCACCTGCCGAAACGGCGTTGTCACATCCAGTTCCCGCAGAACACGAAACAGCGACAGTCCCTCCAGCACCAAATTGTAGCGGCCGTCGTCCATCGCCTGGACCTCGGCAATGCGTCCCACGCAACCTAGGTCGAACAGCGGAGGATGATTTTCATCAAATTCCTCATCTCCAGCCATTTGCGGGCGCGGCTGAATGATTGCGATCCGCTGATCTCTTGCCATGGCGTCGGACACCATCGCGCGGTAACGCGGCTCAAAGACGTGCAGGGGCAAGTGCATGCCGGGAAACAGCAGCGCGCCAGCAAGCGGGAAAACCGAGAGTCTTGTCGTCATCCGAACAATACCGCTGACAACCGCCGTCGCTGCTGCGACACCCAGGGATCTTCCAGCCCGACGACCTCGAACAGCTTGAGCAGTTGCTGTCGGGCCGCGCCCTCGTTCCAGTCACGGTCCGTCTCGATGATGCCGAGCAGCATATCGGCAGCGGTGTCGCGGTCGTTCTTAGCCACATGACCGTTCGCCAGTCGGAACCGCGCATCGAGGTCGCCAGGATTGGCGGACACCTCGGTTTCAAGCGCCGACAGATCATCGATCGGTTGTACGGAATGTGAGAGGGCTATGGCGGCGCGCGCACGTGTTATCGCCGGATCGTCAGCCAATTCAGTCGGCAGCACGTCGATTATGGCAGCAGCTTCATCATGAGCGCCGGTTGCGATCAGAGCGCGGATACGGCCGGATATAACCGCAGGGTGATCGGGCGCCATCTCCGCGAGCTGGTCGAAGATCGATAGCGCTCGAGCGCCATCGCCTTGTGCGAGCACGTCCTCACCCATCGTGATCAACGGCGCCAGCTCTGCCTCGGCATCAGCCGCATCCGATGAGATCGCAAGTTGTTTGATCAGCTGGTCCAGCATCGTGCGCAGCTGGGATTCGGTGCGCGCGGGGGTCAGGTCAGCAACAAGCTGGCCCTGAAACATCGCATAGACGGTCGGAATGGACTTGATCTGAAACTGAGCGGCGATGAACTGGTTCTTGTCGGTGTCAACCTTCGCCAGCACAACGCCCTTGTCGGCATAATCGGCCGTCACTTTTTCAAGGACAGGGGTCAGTGCCTTGCATGGACCACACCACTCTGCCCAGAAATCGACGACGACCAGTTTTGTCATTGACGGCTCCACCACGTCACGGCGGAAGGCCTCTACAGCAGCTTTTTCGGTGGGGGACATTCCAAGCGTAGCCAAGTGCAACTCCTTTGGCGGCCTATTTGGGGCGTTGCGCCGCCTAATGAAAGTCCCGCGACTTGGGGAGGATGCGCACATCACGCGGATGACCGTAATGGGAGTGTTGTACCGCATGCCTTGGATCGCGGCTGCGGGGATGCTGGACCTGAACAAACTCATCGGCGCGTGCCAGAACCGGATCAGTATGATGATCCTGCGATAGCAGGCTCAGCATGGCAGACCTGTCATACGCGTGCTTGGTCATCAAATGGACGACCCCTTCATCGCTGCGTTGAATGGTGCCCTCCAGCACCAATAGCCTGGCTGACATTACCGCGCGACGATGCTCCTCGAAATCACGAGCCCATAATAGGCCGTTGGCAATCCCGGTCTCGTCCTCGATCGTAACAAAGATCGCCTTGCCGTTGCCGGGTCGCTGGCGAACCAGCACAATACCAGCGACGCGTACACGCCTGCCATCCTTCAGTGTGCCGGCTTGATTGCATGAGACGATTCCTTCTGCCTCGAATGCGTCGCGAAGGAACGCCATTGGATGCCCTTTCAGAGAGAGCCTGGTCATCTCGTAATCGGCAACAACCTGTTCCGACAGCGGTATTGGCGGCAATGCCGCATCGGGCTCGTCGCCCAGTTCAGGGGCATCGGCAGCGGCAAATAGCGCAAGCTGCCGGGGCGGTATGCGGCGTACATCCCATGCCGCCCGACGTTGGTCCCTGGTAATAGAGTGAAGTGCATCCGCATTGGCGAGCAGTCTCATCGCCTGCGGTGGCAGGTGACATGCGGCTATTTCGACCGAAGCGAAGGGCGCGTTGGAGGCGATTATCGCGGCCCAGTCTTCTCGGAAGCCGTCGATCTGGCGAAAGCCAAGGCGAATGGCGTGTGTGCCGTTGGCATCCGGCTCAAGACAATTGTCCCACTTGCTTGCATTCAAGTCGATGGGACGAACCTCGACACCATGCGCGACCGCGTCCTGCACCAGCTGCGCGGGCGCGTAAAAACCCATCGGCTGCGAATTGAGCAGAGCGCAGGTAAAGACGGCTGGCTGAAAATGCTTGATCCACGACGAGACATATACCAGTCGCGCAAAGCTGAGTGCATGGGACTCGGGAAAGCCATAGGATCCGAATCCCTCGATTTGATCGTAGCAGCGCTCGGCGAATTCTCGGGTATAGCCTCGTTGCACCATGCCCTTTACCAGCTTTTGCTTGAAATCCTCCATACCGCCGACCTTGCGGAACGTCGCCATTGAGCGGCGCAACTGATTGGCTTCATCCGGCGTGAACTCAGCTGCAATAATAGCAAGCTTCATTGCCTGTTCTTGGAATAGCGGCACACCGTAGGTAAAACGCAACATCTTATGCAGTTCGTCAGGTGGACCAAAGCGCGGATCGGGGGAAGGAAACTTGACTAGCTCCTTACCCGATCGCCGTCGCAGATAAGGATGGACCATATCGCCCTGTATTGGCCCTGGCCTGACGATCGCAACCTGGACGACGAGATCGTAGAATTCACGCGGTTTCAAGCGCGGCAGCATATTAATCTGTGCTCGGCTCTCGACTTGAAACACGCCGATACTGTCGCCTTTGCAAAGCATGTCATACACCGCCGGATGCTCGGCAGTCGCGATTGTATCAAGTGCATAGTCGCCAAGACCGTGAGTTCGCATCATCTCTAAGCTCTTCCTGATGCAAGTCAGCATGCCGAGAGCCAGAATGTCGATCTTCATAATACCCAGACAATCGATATCGTCCTTGTCCCACTCGATGAAGGTACGGTCGGGCATGGCTCCGTTGTGGATCGGGACTATCTCATCCAGGCGCCCCTGCGTCAGAACGAACCCGCCGACATGTTGCGAAAGATGTCGGGGAAACTCGAGTAGTCTGTCCACAATATCTCGTAGACGTGAGATCTCGATATTATTGGTATCAAACCCCGTTTCCTTGAAGCGCTTCTCCTCTAGGCATGTGCTGAAACTGCCCCATACAGTGCTGGTTATGGCCTGCGTCACATCTTCGCTTAGTCCAAGTGCCTTGCCGACTTCACGCACTGTGCTACGCGGACGATAGTGAATGACAGTGCCGGCAATCGCAGCACGATCGCGACCATAGCGTCCGTAGATGTACTGGATCACCTCTTCGCGCCGTTCATGTTCAAAATCGATATCGATGTCGGGTGGCTCGTCACGCTCGGACGACACGAAGCGTGAGAACAACATGTCAAAATGCAACGGATCTACCGACGTGATGCCTAGTACATAGCAGATGACGGAATTTGCAGCCGATCCACGTCCCTGGCAAAGAATTGGCGGATTAACGTTTCGTGCAAAACGTACAATGTCATAAACAGTCAAAAAGTAGCGCGCGTAATTGCGCTTGCGAACAAGCGCAAACTCCTCGTTCAGCAATGCTAGTAACTTTTCAGGTACGTAACAATTATACTTTTCGATGGCACCTTGCCAGACAATATGTTCCAACCAGTCCTGCGCCTCCCACCCCGCGGGCACCGGTTCATCCGGGTATTCGTAACGCAGGTCATCAAGCGTGAAGACAATCTTTTTCATGAGCCGCACGCTTTCCCCGATCGTGTTCGGGCGGTCGGCGAAAAGCCGCGTCATCTCTCTTGCATCCTTTAGATGACGCTCGCCATTCGCTGCCAGCATTCGCCCTGCGTGCTGAATGGTCAGCCCTTCTCGAATGCAGGTGACGATATCGTGTAATGCGTGATCGTCGGGATAGGCGTAGAGCGCATCGCAAGTTGCGAGGACCGGCACTCCTGCAGCATCGGCGATCGCAGCCAGTTGCAAAAACAGCCGGCGGTCGCGACCAAGCCGTGGCATTGTAATGCCCAGCCACACATCGCCCTTACTGACTCGCTTCAAAGCCGCGAGCGTCTCGGGCAGTTGTCTGGTCTGGCAATGCGGTAATTCAATGTTAGTGACCGAAGTGGTGTCACGTGTGCTGCTCTCGGGCAGAACGATCAGCATCATGTCCTGGTACAGCGCGATAAGATCGCCAAAGCCCAAGATACATCCTCCCTTCGGCGCGCGACGATTTCCAATAGTTAGCAATCGGGTCAGACGTCCCCAGCCGGCCCGTGTCGATGGATAGACAACAATGTCCGGCGTCCCGTCTGCGAAGACGAGCCGCGCACCGACCAACAGGCGGAAATCGATTGCCGGCAGGTTCGCACCAAGCAGTCCCGCCTGCGCCTTCCTCAAAGCCTGATACGCACGTACTACGCCGGCGACTGTGTTTCGGTCGGCAATGCCGATCCCCGACAAGCCAAGCTCGACTGCACGAGCGACCATAACGCCGGGGTCACTCGCGCCGTCGAGAAAAGAGAAGTTGGTTGCCGCAACTAGTTCGACAAATTCTGTCACGCAAATAAACCGTGTAGATACCAGCGTGGGTTCTTCGTTTCGGCATAAAGACCTTGCCGAAAAATCCAGAATCGTCGTCCATAATTGTCCTCGATCCGGAAATAATCGCGAGTGGGAGCGTCCGTCTGTCGCCACCATTCGCCCGCGATACGTTCTGGTCCCTCAGACCTTGCAACCTCATGCATCTTGCGGCGCCAGCGAAAGCGAAGAGGTGGACCGTCGGGTACTTCGGCTAGTATCGATTCGATTGGTTGTGGGGGATCGAAGAGATAAATTGGACGCTGTGGAGGTTCCTCTGGTTCTGGTTGCTTCCAGCCACCCGACGGCCTCTCTGCAACCGCCGGAATCATCAACTCGGCCTGCTCTGGAATGTGGCTGTCGCGCTTGAGGAAGCGGAGCACTCGGTTTCGCCCAAACCGCGTACTCAGTCGGTCGATCAGTTCAGCGGTGGCCTCATTTGCGCCCTCGCCTCCTTGCAGTTGCAACTGATTACTGTCGAGACGTTCGGACAAGCTGACGCTCAGCCGGATCATGTCATATCCAAAACCGGGGTCGATTGGATCGGCTAGTCCGTCGATCCGCTCACTGAAAAGCCGCATCAATGCCGTAACGTCACGGGTTGGGTATCCGGTTTCGACGTGCAATCGTTGAACTATTCCGTCGCTGCGAAACAGTCGCGCCTCCAGGCGGCGCGCACCCTGATGCCGTTCAGCCAGTTGCGCGCATATCTTTTTTGTAAGCGTTGCCAGAATTCTCAGCGCGTATTCCACATGCGCGATCGGTTCGCCGAACCGGTGTTCAGCCCGTATCGGTGTCATGACCTTTCTCGGCGTTATCGGCGTGGTTATTTCTCCGCTAAGGCGCCTGACCCTGGTCACCGCCTCTTCGCCGAAGCGTGCGGCAATGCCTGACAGTGGACGTGACATCACGTCGCCTACAGTCTTCAACCCTGCGCATTTCAGTGCGGTGGTCGCTTCTGAATGTAATCCAAGTGCCGCGACCGGCAATCGACGGATTGCTCCTCGTTCGTCAGGGGCCGGTGCGCCAGAATAGCGCGCTAGTGCGCGCGCAGCATCGGCGGTATTACCAAATGCATGGCGGACCATCAGTCCGCGGCGAGCAAGACGCTTTTGCACATCGGCTGCCAGCCGCCGCTCGCCATCATATGCGTGCGCACATCCTGCTATATCGAGCACCAATGCATCAGGTGGATCGATCGCAACGAGCGGCGTATAGCGATGGCATCCGTCCGCCAGCCGTTCGAGCCATTTTTGATCGGCGTCGCGGTCGTTGGTAAATGTTACAAGTTGAGGAACGCGTACACGTGCATCGGTAAGTGTCAGCCCCCGGGTAAGTCCTGCCTGTGCCGCGATGCAGTTAAGTGCCTGCAGCCGAATACCGCCGGCCCCTTGCTCGACAAACGCGATTGGAGCGTCATCCCGTCCAGCGAAGAGGTGAGGGTGCGTGTTGCGCAGGCGTTCTATCGACAGCCAGGGAAAGACGATTGCCAGATAACGTCGATTGAACAAATTTTTGTGCGTCACGATTCCACTCCACGCGCCATTGCCTGCCGGACGGACCGCCACGCTGGCGCAATAACTCTACGTTGAAGGCAGGCCCTCCCGGCGCATCCGCGGGCATCGCCGCTGATACCGCGCTGGCGACACTCCACCGGGTTTCCGCTGCGCTGGGTACAGGATCAGGCGAACTATGCAGGCCAAATGCAGTTACGCCTGATGATTCAGCGGCCAGCATCAATCTGCGTGTTACCGTGAGATCGAAGCCGTTGGATTTACCCCTTGTTTCAAACATCACAGAACCGAGTCCCGGACAGCGCACGGCATCGGCAACCGCAGGCAGCATGTTCACTTCGTCTGGAAGCACCACTAGCAGCAGCGCAAGAGCATCAAGTCCCAGCTCTACCAGGCCCTGCGCATGAATCAGTCCTGTGCTCCGCTCACTTGCCTCCGTGCGCAGCCACATGATCGGCAGAGCGTTTGCTGCCATGGCAAGCGCAACCGCGAATCCCGCACCTGCCGAGACATTATCCTGATCTGCGACGTACACTTCATGCAATCGGCCTCGCGTCAGTCCGCGATATAGCCAGGCATGAGCATTTACCGGCTCAGCTTCATAAGATGCCAAAACCTCTCCTGCCATGTTCGTGGCGGCGATGCGTCGAAGCTTGGCAAGAAGGGAATCAGAATCGGGCATTATGTTCTTGTTATGTTCCATTTTGCTTCTGGGCAACTGCGAATTGGAGATAGTGTGAATCCGCGGGCTTGTAGCCAGCGCTAGCCGGTGCTAACTGCCGCGCTCACCCAGCCCAGGATTTTTGGGGCATGGCGCCAGAGCGGGCGTAGCTCAGGGGTAGAGCACAACCTTGCCAAGGTTGGGGTCGAGGGTTCGAATCCCTTCGCCCGCTCCAGTTTCCTAAGAAATCACAGGAAGTAGGTGGCTACTGCGAAGTGGCACCCGGCCAGTCTGCGATGGTGTCGCCCACGCGGTCAAATCTCGAATAGGCTGAACGACAATCACCTGAACTCGCGCCTACGAAATTATGGGCCATTATCTCATGCTCAGGGACGTCATGATCCTGCAGGATCATGACAAGACGACTAAACGTGAAAGACCGTATCTGGTCCCAACATTCATAGGCGCTCTTGCGGGCCGCTCTCCGGCCGTACCCCGACGAGCCAACGTCATGAGCAGTCTAACGAATATGGTCGGCACCGACACGAAGCGGGAGCTGCTGGCGTTTCAGCAAAATTATCCCTTGAAGTCGATCAGCCTGCCGAGCGGTTCCTGGACCTTCCGACGATCACGCAAAGCCATTAATGGCCATCCGTCGGCGATCCTGCTTCCGGGCATTCAGTGCGGTGGCGATATTTTCTTCGCAATCTTCCCTCATCTGGCAGACAGCCTGGACCTGATTACCGTCAATGCGCCGGACCTGACCGATACGGCGGCAATGGACGACGGGCTGGCGCAGTTCATGGAAGCGATTGGCCTGAGCAAGGCTCATCTGGTCGGCTCGTCGTTAGGGGCCTATCTCGCGCAGAGTTTTGCCGCTGCTTACACTGACAGGGTCGATAAACTTGTCATTGCGAACGGCTTTATTGATCCGGCACCGTCGCTCGGCGGCCTGCCACCTGTTGCCGTCGTTGCGGATACCGACGCTGCTGAACTGGTTGACCAGAACACGAAATCAATGCGCGATAGCTCAGCTGCCGATACCGGCGAAATTCGGTTGAAAATCGCCGTCGAGGCGCTCGTTGGGGCGCAGCAAACGCTCGACAACTACAAGTCGCGCCTATTGCTTATGATGCAGGCGCCTCCGCTCGACGCTCCCGATCTGCGGCCGGATCGCGTCCTGATCATCGACAACGACAATGATCCCATGATCCCGCCTGCCATGCGCATTGCCGTGCGTGAGCGTTTCGCGGACTCAGAGCAGCACCAGATCAATGACGGGGGCCATTTGCCGGCCGTTCAGCGCCCGCGCGAATTTGCCGGCTTCATCAGGCGCAGGTTGGTCAACGACTAGTTTCGACGAAGAATAGACAAGGAGACAGACATGCTGCCGATACGCTGGATTTCACGCGACGAGATGGTGTCCAACTATGTCGCAAGATATGACAAGCTCAAGGGATCTTCGCACGGCCTGCCCGACAGCGAGATCGAGGGCCATCACAAATACATCATGAATGTGTTCGGTTTCGAGCCGCCCCAGGGTGCCGATGCGGTGAACCCGGTCGGCGACGATACGCCTGCGGCAATTAAGCCCAAGGCGGGCTTCAGCGTCGGTTTCACGCGCTGCAAGCCCCATAACGGACCGGTTCTGCATAACCACAATACTAACGAAACGTTCATGCCACTGACCGGGACGTGGCGCTTCACCTGGGAAGCCAGCCCTGCGCATTCCGAGTTCGTCGACCTCAATCCTTACGATACCGTTTCCTTCCCTCCGGGAGTGCCGCGTCGGTTTGAAAATCTCGTTCCGGCCGCGGACTCGGAAGACGGGTTGATGCTTGCGATTGTCGCCGATGACGATCCGATTTCGGAAGCGATGCCCGGCGTCAAGCAGCTTTTGATGGAGGTCAATAAGGGCGATCTCCCGATGCTAAAGACGGGTCCTGAGCATCAGAAGGGGCCGCAGGCCGGCACCCCGGCCGAAGCGCCGTCGGGATCGGACGACGAAAAATCAATCCTGATGACGACGGCGGACGGCGGCTTCGGCGGCTGATTCTGATCAAGCGACTGCCGGCGGGTTGCCGGCGGTCGCTAACACGGCCCGACAACGTCTAAGCAAAGGACACTTTTCATGGGCACGGTTGCGGATGCTATCATCGATGTATTGAGCGAGGCTGGCGCTACGCGCTGCTACGGTGTGCCGGGCGACACGCTCAACCACGTAACGGATGCGATCAGGCGCAGCAGCATGCGCTTCGTTCATGTCCGACACGAGGAGGCGGGCGGGTTTGCGGCCGGTGCCGATGCGATGCTGACCGGCGAGCTAGCCTTGTGCGCAGGCTCGTGCGGGCCTGGCAGCCTGCATTTTATCAACGGCCTGGCCGACGCGCATCGCAGCCGGAGTCCGGTAGTTTTGATCGCCAGCCAGATCGTGCAGAGTGAGATCGGTTTCGATTTCCCGCAGGAGATCGACTATGCGTCGGTATATAGCAGCGTCAGCGTGTTCTGTCAGGAGATCCGCACGCCCGAGAACGCGCGGCGGGTGACAGCAGCGGCCGCCCAGGCCGCGCTCACAAAGCGCGGGGTCGCGGTGCTGATCGTGCCGGCAGACATTGCCAGCAGCAAGGCGCCAAAACAGCCCGCTTATGTGGTTCATCGCACGACGCCGGTGACGCGCCCTGCCGATGCGGAGCTGAGCGCGATCGCAAAGGCGCTTAACACGCATGGTCGGGTCGCGATCTACGGCGGCTCGGGCTGCGAGCATGCGCATGATCAGGTCGTGGCTCTGGCAAGCAGGTTACAGGCGCCTGTCGCCTATACGTCGCGGGCCAAGGACTTTCTGGAACCCGACAACCCCAATGCGGTCGGCATGACCGGCGTGTTCGGGGTCGAGAGCGGTTATCACGCGCTGATGCACTGCGACACGTTGCTGCTGCTTGGCTGCGATTTCGCCTGGCGGCAATTCTACCCGGACAAGGCGACGATCATCCAGATCGACATCGACGGCACCCATATTGGTCGTCGTCATCCGGTCAGTGTCGGCGCGGTCGGGGATATCGCGGCCACCCTCGACGTGCTGCTGCCGCTGATCGAGCAGCGCGACGATACCGAGTTTCTTGACCAGGCCCTCATTATTCGGCGCAAGGCTTATGCAGCGCTTGATAAGCGCGCGGTCAGCGATAGCGCGGCCATCCATCCGCAATATCTGGCAGAACTGATCGCCGAGCATGCCAAGCCCGATGCGGTGCTGACCGCGGACAGCGGCTCACCGATGGTCTGGCTGCTGCGCCATGTGCCGGCGACCGGACGAAACAGGACCGTGCTCAGCCTGACCCACGGCACGATGGCAAACGCGCTGCCCAACGCGCTGGGCGCGCAGGCGGCCTATCCCGATCGTCAGGTCATCTCGATGTCGGGCGACGGCGGCATCGCCATGTTGTTCGGTGAGCTGTTGACCGCGGTCCAGGAGGAGCTGCCGGTTAAGATCGTCGTCTTCAACAACAGCTCGCTCGCATTTGTTGAGGTCGAGCAAAAGGTCGAGGGGCTGCTCGATGCGTTCACCGACCTCAAGAATCCCGATTTCGGTCGCGTTGCCGAGGCGATGGGATTGTGGGGGCGGCGGGTCGAGCACGCCGATGATCTGGAAGCCGCGATAAGCGACTGGCTGGCAGCACCCGGCCCAGCGCTGCTGGACGTCGTCACCGACCGCTTCGAGCTCATCATGCCGCCCCATGTCGAGCCGGCGCAGGTGTTTGGTACCGCGCTCTATTCCGCCAAGGCAGTGCTCGGCGGTCATCTGAAGGACGTGGTCGACATGGTCGATCACAACTTCATCCGCTGACGAAAGCAAGGTATCCATGACAAAATTCAGTTTGGCGACAATCGCCGGTCCCGACGGCCCTGCCGTCACGATCGTCATCGACGGTGCGCACCATGCGCTCACGGCGCTTGCACCAGATCTGGCTGGCGCGACCATGCTGGAACTGCTGCATGACTGGGATCGCACGATGCCGCGGCTCAAGGATTTGGCCGGCATGGTTTCCAGGGGATCCTCCCTCCACGACGTCACTGTCCTGACGCCGGTCCTGTATCCCGAGACGCTGCTGGCGGTCGGCGCGAACTATTCCGGACACTTGAAGGAAATGGGTTTGGCGGTTGAGAAATGGGCGGTAATGCCGTTCTTCATCCGTCCGCCCCGGACCAGTCTGGTTGGGCCGGGCAAGACAGTGCGTATCCCGCGCTCCACGAAGCAGTTCGATTGGGAATGCGAACTCGCGGTCGTGGTGGGGCGTACGCTGCGTCATGCATCCCGCGCCGAAGCGGCAGCGGGCATTGCAGGCTATACCATCGGACTCGATCTCTCTTGCCGTGACCTTATTCGAGCCGATAATGATCTGCACGTCGACCTGATGAGGGGCAAGGCGCAGGATACGATGGCACCCTGCGGTCCTGCGATCGTGCCGGCCGAGTTCATCGGCGATGTCGGCGATCTGCGCATCCAACTTGCGGTCAACGGCGAACAAATGATCGACGCACGGACGTCGGAGATGCTCTACAAATGTGACGAGATGCTCTCGCGGATCAGCGAGTACATCACGCTACGCCCCGGCGATACCTGCTTCACCGGATCGCCATCGGGATCAGCGGGCGTTCACGGCAACCGCTGGCTACGACCCGGTGACACGATCCGTGCCGAGATCGAACAGGTCGGAGTGCTGGAAGTCTCGATGTGTTCTGACGAATGAGTGGCGATAATTCCCAGCATCATTGACGGAGAACGAGGTGAAGGGTTCAGGATTTCAACCGCAAGCGCTGGCCTGCATGCGTATAATCGCGGCGCTCTTGCTGTTGCAGCATGGGCTAATGAAGCTGTTTGCTTTTCCAGGTCCGCAGCCCGACGTGCCATCTCCATTACCGCTGCTTTTGATTGCCGCGGCGGTCATCGAACTCATCGTCGGCGTTTTGATCGCCACAGGCCTGTTCGCGCGTCTTGCGTCGTTCATTGCGTCGGGGGAAATGGCGGCGGCGTTTTTTATCGGCCATGCGCCGCGCGGCTTCTGGCCGGGTCTGAACGGAGGGGATCTCGCAGTCCTGTTCTGCTTCGTCTTCCTCTATCTGGCGGCTGCCGGTCCTGGAGCTTGGAGCCTCGACCGTCTGCGTCGTTCAGGAACCCGATACGAAGGCGTCTCAACTCATCGACAAGGGGATTGAAATGAAAACTGATCAGAATGGACTTCGAATTGAGGGCATTCACCACATCAAGCTGCCGGTGACCGACCTTGCCCGCTCGCTTGATTTTTACGAGCAACTGCTCGGCGCCGAGCGCATTCCCGCGTTCGATCACAAAGATCCCGATACCGGCGATGTCTACGCTTTTATCTGCGATGTGCCGGGACTTGGCACCAAGCTCGAGTTGCGATTGAACCCTGAACATGCCGAGAGACAGCGCAAGTTCGATCCGGTCACGATCGCGGTCGCCGATCGGGCAATGCTGCGACGCTGGACGGAGCGGCTCGACGAATTGGGCATCGAGCATTCGGACGAGATCGCTGCGATTCAAGCCTGGCTGGTCACTTTCGATGATCCCGACCAGCATCGCCTGCGATTCTACACATTGGAGACGCATGGACCGGACATCGTACCGGACATGGACAACTCCTGGCTCAAGAACTGAACGCAGGCACGTGCCAATCGCTCGCCGTGAAGAAATGAGGCGCCCTTGAGCGCATTCGCCTATGGCGAACCCCTGGGACGGGAGCCGAAGTGGCGCGAAGGAGAGCGGCCGCCGGTAGCCGGTATTCCATCATCACCGCAGGTCAGCGTTCCAACAAGGTTCGCCTTCGCAGGCGTTGCCCTGCTGGTCGCGCTGACAACAGGCCTTGGATCATCCTTCACCAATGCACTGCTGCCACAGGTGCAAGGCCAATATCATCTGACACCGTCGCAAGGAGCGTGGATCTCGGCGGCATATCTGTTCGGGAACCTGCCCTCCAACCTGCTGCTCTTCAAGGCGCGCCAGCAGATCGGTCTGCGAGTTTTTGCGCCATGGGGCGCGGCCGTATACGTCGTCGTGATTGCCGCGCACGGCCTGGCCTCTGATTTCCGCGAACTGTTCGTCATTCAGATGATCCTCGGTTTCGTGACAACGCCGCTGATTACGGTTTCTGTTATCTATATGCGCCAGGCGCTCGTTCCGATGTATTTGTGGCGCGGGCTGCTGATCGGACTGGGGCTGACCCAATTGGGTACGCCGCTGGCCGGAATAATCGGGCCGACGATGCTAAACATCGGCGACCACCGGATCTTCTACGTCTTCCAAACGGGCCTTGCACTATGTTCGCTGGCTGCGATCCTGACGCTGCGACTACCGATTGGTATCCGTCAACGGTTGCTTGGTCCGCGCGACATCTTGACGTTTGTTCTTCTCGCGCCCGCCTTTGCGCTGATTGTGTCGGTACTGAACCAGGGTACGATTCAGTGGTGGACCGAGGCCCGCTGGATCGCATTCGCGCTCATCGCAGCGGTACTGCTCATCGCCGCAGCGGTACTGAACGAAATAAACCGTGCAAACCAGTTGCTCAAGCTCGGGTGGCTGGCGTCCTGGGAAAGCATTCGCTTTGCGCTCACTGCCCTGATTTTAAGGATCATATCGTCGGGGCAGGAGCAGGGCGCAATCAAACTGCAGCGCGTGCTGGGCCAGAACGCCGACCAGCTCAGCGGCCTGTTCGCGGTCATCCTGGCCGGGCAGATCGTCGGGGTCGCGATCAGCGCGCTCACGCTCAATACCAGGCGGCTGGTGGCACAGGTGCTTGGCGCGACGGGCTTCATCATTGCCGCAAGCATGCTCAGCCGACATGATACCAGCATGATTGCGCCGCATGACGTGATGCTATCGCAATTTCTCCTCTCGGTCGGGCTTGGTCTGTTCCTGGGACCGCTGCTGGTCGCAAATAATTCGCGAGCACTGAGCCGCAGCCCGGATCATCTTGTCTCGGCTGTCATATTATTCGTCATGTGCCAAGGGTTTGGAACACTGATCGGAAATGCCGGCTTTTCCACGTATGAACACTTCCGGCAGAACGACTATGCGGCACTGATCGGTGACAATATCGACCCGACTGATCCGGTCGTTGCCCAGCGGCTGGCGGCGCAGGCAACGGTCTATTCGGGGGTCTTGACCGACGTCGGTCTGCGAAAGGCCGAAGGAAGCGCGGCACTCCTGAAGAGTGCGCAGGTTGAAGCCACAGTGCGTGCACATAATGACATCTACTCGATTGTCGGACTGATCGGAGGGCTGGCGGCGGCGCTGCTGTCGATGATCGGGTGGCTCAAGGCGAAAGCGACCAGGGGCGAGGAGGGGAAGGCGATATGACCGCGCAAGACGGCCATGGCGACGCCGAACCCGCGCCGACCGACGAAACTAGGCGTTCAGAGCAAGACGATTTGCAGCTTGAGGATGCCAAGCAGGACGGATCAAGCGAAACCAGCCCGCAAGATAGCGATAGCAACGACGAGGGACCGTCAGAGGCGCAGCAAAGTATTTGGGCAAAGCCGGGACAGTTGCTTGCCATCGCGGTCGTCGCGCTGCTGGGCATTCTGCTTATCTTGTGGGCCTTTCGGATCTGGCCATTCACGTCGTCGATCGTCGAGACGAACGACAGTTACGTGCAAGGGCAAGTGACGCTCTTGTCGCCGCAGGTGAGCGGTTATGTGACCAAGATCGAGTTCACCGACTATCAGTACGTGCGCGCCGGGCAGATTTTATTTCGAATCGACCCGCGTCTGTATCAGGCGGCGGTCGATCAAGCGGCGGCGCAAGTCGAAGCTTCGCTGGCGACGCTGGCCAATGCGACCCAGACGATAGCGCAGGACCGTGCAATGATTACGCAGCGGATCGCCGACATCAGCGCCGCAGATGCCGCTACCGCACGCGACTTGAAGGAAAGCGAACGGGTCGACGGACTGGCAAGTCGCGGATCGGTCTCCGAGCGCGAACGCGAGCAGGCAGAGGCAGCGGCCAAGGCATCGATGGCAGATGCGACCAAGAGCCGGGCGGCCCTTGCCGTCGCCCGCGAACAGGTAACCTTGACCCAAGTTTCGAAGAAGGGGCTGCAGGCGGACGTAGACAAGGCGCGTGCTCAACTTGAGACGGCGACGATCAATTTGGCGAACACCATCATTCGCGCGCCCGTTGCAGGACAGGTTAGCCAGGCATCGGTGCGGGCAGGACAGTTTGTCGCAGCCGGCACGCAGTTGATTTATCTGGTACCGCGAGAAATCTGGGTGATTGCGAACTTCAAGGAAACCGACATGCAATACATGGCGGTCGGTCAGCCCGCGACGTTGTCGATCGACCTGTTGGGTGAGGATCGGTTGCGCGGTCGCGTCGTGCAGATCGCGCCGGCGACCGGCACCGAATTCAGCGTGCTCAAACCTGATAACGCGAGCGGTAATTTTACGAGGGTGGTGCGCCGTCTGCCGGTCCGCATCGGCATTGAGGCCAATCAGCCGCTCGCCAGGCGATTGAGACCTGGACTGTCGGTCGTGACACGTGTCGATACCACCAGCGGTCGCAACGACGGCAAACGCCGGGGTAGCGACAGACCAGTCCGATGAGACGCATCGGACATGCGCTCGGAGTTACAGCGGCACTCACCGCATGTTCACCGCTGGCGCGTCCGATCCCCGGCAATGCCAGCGCGACGATACCGGGCCGCTGGGTCGAACCCGTCGAGACGCTTGGCCGGATCGACAAGCATTGGTGGCGCGCGTTCGGCGATCCCTTTTTAGACGCCCTGGAAGCACGTGCCGTCGCGAATAATGTCGACGTGCTTACTGCGATCGCGCGCATCGAGGAATCTCGCTCAAACGTTGCGCTGGCTCGCGCCCAGTATCTCCCGACGCTCGACGCCACACTTGGCGTGACGCGCAGTCGTACGTTCATCCTCGGCCAGACGATTGAGTCGACCCAGGTTCAGCCCGAAGGAATGCTCAGCTGGCAGCTGGACCTGTTCGGCCGGCTGCGCAATCAAAAGCGGGCTGCGGCGCTCGAGTATCTGGCGACCAGCATCGATCGCGACGGCACGGTACTCAGCGTCGCATCCCAGACGGCGCAAGCTTATTTCGGCTTGCTGGCGCTTGATGCCCAGCTGACCGTTACGCTTGACACCCTCAAGGCACGAGAGATTCAACTCCGGTCTCAGCGCGACAAGACCATCAGCGGTTATGACTCGCAGTTCGAACTGACCCAGGTGCAGTCGGAATATGACTCCGTCGCAAACTCGATACCTGATCTTGAACGTCGGATCCGTCAGCAGGAACTCGCGCTCACTGTATTGCTCGGCGACACCCCAGGCTCGACCATATCGCGCGGTGATATCCGCCGCATCATCATGCCGGCCGTGCCGGCCTCATTACCCTCCGAACTACTTCGCCGCCGCCCGGATCTCGCCAGTGGCGAACTTCGGATCGCGGCGGCGGACGCGACGCTGGCCGGCCGGAGAGCCGAATTCCTGCCGCAGGTAAGCTTGTCGGCCAGCGGCGGAGCATTGCTGATCAACACCCTGAACTATAATCCCATCTCGATCTGGAGCATCGGCGCCAGCCTGTTGCAACCCATTTTCGCGGGTGGGCGGCTGACCGCGCAGGTGGATCAGGCGACCGCGCGCCGGAACCAGGCTGCCTATGATTATAAAAACTCTGTCCTCACCGCGTTCCGCGATGTGCTTGGCGGCCTGACTGCAATCACCACGTATCGGCGCCAGATCGACGTGACCAGATCGCGGCGTGCAACGCTTGTCAGATCAGTCGAGTTGGCGAGCGACCGCTATTTCAACGGCTATTCGTCGAACCTCGATCGCTTGGATGCGCAGCGTAATCTTTACTCGGTCGAATTGGCCGCGATCACACTACATCGCGATCAACTGAACAATATCGTTCAACTGGCCGTTGCGCTGGGAGGAGGATGGACCCGTCAGGCGGCCTCGACCTACGCGCCATCGCTCGGATTGCCCGAACCGATCAGAAGATGAGGAACTTGAACATGACCGACGAGCGTTTGCGCATGCAGGATCCTACTCGGCAGTATCCGGGACCGCCCTTCTCGACGCCGTCTCAAGAGCCGCCGGGCCTCGCCTCCGAGATGCAACCGCGACCTGATCACGGCGAGACCAGCTATCGCGGTTCTGGCAAGCTTGTCGGGCGGCGAGCGCTGATCACCGGCGGCGACAGCGGGATCGGGCGTGCAGCGGCGATTGCGTTTGCACGCGAGGGCGCGGATGTCGCGATCGGCTATCTGCCGGCGGAACAAAGCGATGCCGACGAGGTCGTGGCATTGATCGAGGCCGAGGGTCGCCGCGCGATCGCACTGCCTGGCGACATACGCGAGCATGACTTTTGCCTGGCGATGGTAGACCGGGCGATTGACGGTCTTGGCGGACTCGACATCGTCGTCAACAATGCCGGGCAGCAGGAAAGCCGCCCGTCGCTCGAGGATATCAGCGAGCGCGAGTTCGACGAGACGCTCAAAACCAACCTCTACGCGATGTTCTGGATCACGCAGGCTGTGGTCCCGCATCTGCCTGCGGGTGCTGCGATCATCAACACTGCGTCCGTGCAGGCCTATCATCCGTCGCAGGCAATCTTGACCTATGCCATGACCAAGGCGGGAATCGTTGCCTTTACCAAGGCCTTGTCGAGCCAGTTGATCGACAAGGGCATCAGGGTGAACGCGGTCGCGCCCGGTCCGTTCTGGACCGCGCTGCAGCCAAGCGGCGGTCAGGCGCAGGAAAAACTCAAGACATTCGGCACCTCGGTGCCGCTGGGCCGTCCCGGCCAGCCGGTCGAAATCGCCCCCGTCTACGTGCTGCTGGCCTCTCAGGAGGGCAGCTACATCACGGGCGAGGTATATGGCGTGACCGGCGGGGTCGGTATCGCATGACAGGTCAGAACACTGACGCGCGCTTCAGGATCATGGCGACCGAGGCACTGGAACTACGCCGCCATAACCGGCTCGAGGACATGTACGTGCTAAGCCCCTTCGCATGGCTGCATCATGACGGGCGCTATCACATGCTCGTGCGCGCAGTGCCGCGCCGCGACGACAATCCTGCGCTCAAGATCTCGGAGGTGTGGCACGCGACGAGCGACGATGGCCTCACGTTTGAGACGGGCACGGCACCGGTTATCTGGCCCGGGCCGCAGGCGGAGGATCTCGACGGATGCGAGGACCCCACCGTCGTCGTGCACGACGGGCAGACCCATGTCCTCTACTCCGGTTTCAACCAGGCCGACGATGTCGGGTGCCTGCTGCGCGCATCGGGTGCCGAGCCGACCGCGCTCAGCAAGGTCGGCGTCGTCCATCATTCGACCGCCGAAGTTACCAATCCGAAAGAAGCGAGCGTCGCCCTGGCCGCCAACGATCATTGGTGGCTGTTCTTCGAATATGCGTCAGGCGGGGCCTCAAGGATCGGCGCATCGGACGCGGCGGTGCTGACCGGCCCCTATGCTTTCCAGGGCCGCCCCTTTGACGTGCGCGCCGATCACTGGGACTGCTGGCATCTCAGTCCCGGGCCACTGATCAGTGCCGAGGATGGGCGCCAGCTCATATTCTATAACGGCGCCGACAAGGACACGCGCTGGCGGATCGGCTGGATAGTGTTCGATCCAACCCTGAACGAGGTCTGCGATCGATCCGACGCGCCGCTGATCGTGCCGCATGATCTTGGCGAAGGCGATACCGACATCGCCTTCGTCGCATCGGCGATCGAGCACGAGGACGAGGTCTGGCTGTATTACAGTGTTGCCGACCGATACCTCTATCGCGCCCGCCTGCGCCGGCTGAACCGATGAGATCCGCTACCCGCGACCGCTCGGCTTTTCATGGGAGCGAGGGGTTCTTGCAAGACTAAGCGGCGGCCTGAATTCTGACTATTTAATTGGGGATCATTATATGCACGAGCCTCATCCGAACGCTCTTCAGCCCTTGGAGGATCCGCGTCGCAACAAGGGCACGGCTTTTACGAAGGAGGAAAGGTCCAGGTTAAACCTTGAAGGGTTGCTACCGGATCGGATCGAAACCATCACTGTGCAGATTGATCGCGTTCTGGGCCATCTCGCGGCAAAAACAACGGATTTGGAACGCTATATATATCTTGATGGCCTTTGTGACCGTAACGAAACCTTGTTCTACGCAACGATCATGTCCGATCCTGCGCGCTTCGTTCCTATCGTCTATGATCCGACTATTGCTGACGCATGCCTGACTTACGGTCATATCTATCGCAGGCCAAAGGGGATGTACCTATCCAAGGCAATGAAGGGACAGATCGCCGAGATATTGGGCCATTGGCCTTTTAAGGATGTAAGGTTTGTCTGCGTCACCTCGGGTGGACGCATATTGGGGCTGGGCGACATCGGTGCCGACGGCGCGCCGATCCCGATCGGCAAACTGCAATTATACACCGCGTGTGCAGCGGTACCGCCGGACAAGTTGCTGCCAGTTCACATGGATATCGGGACGACCAGCGAGCAGCGACGTGCGGACCCGCTGTACGTCGGATTACGGGAGCGACCGATCGAGCCGGATGACATCGACGCGCTGATGGATGAATTCGTTGATGCCGTGCAGGCGACCTTTCCCGACTGTTGCATTCATTTTGAGGACTGGAAAGGCTCGGACGCCATTCGGCTGCTCGCACGCTACCGGGACAAGGTTCTGTGCTACAATGATGACATTCAAGGTACGGCCAGTGTCGCTATCGCGGGCCTCACGACCGCGTTGCAGGTCATCGGCGCGAAACTGGGGGATCAAACAATCATGTTCGCCGGCGCGGGGTCGGCCGGCATTGGCATCGCCAACATGATCGTCCAGGCAATGGTCGAAGACGGCATTGAGGAAGAGAGCGCCCGTCAACGCATAGCGTTATTCGATGTGAACGGCCTGATCGAGAGAACACGTCATGATCTGAACCCGTGGCAACAGGTCTATGCGCATGAACGGGAGCCCACGACGAACCTTGCTGATGCCATTGATCAGGTGAAGCCGACTATTCTGATCGGGGTGTCGACAATAGGTGGACTCTTCACGAAGGACGTGGTGGCCAGGATGGCCTCACTGAACGAACGCCCGATCATCTTCCCGCTCTCCAACCCGACTGACAAGGCTGAATGCACGGCGGAGGAGGCCTATAGATGGACGAACGGCAAGGCGTTGTTTGCAGCGGGTGTGCAGTTTGCGGACGTGGACCATGACGGCCGGACCTTTCACCCCGGGCAAGCCAACAACTTCTACATCTTTCCGGCCCTTGGGCTTGCCGTCTACGCAACCAGGCCCTCGCGCATCGATGACAAGATGTTCATCGCTGCCGCTCATGGCTCTGCCGACCAGGTCAGCGAAGCCGACCGTGCCAAAGGCATGTTGTTTCCAGCGCAAACGAACATTCTGGCGACGGAGATCACTACCGCCGTTCGAATAGCAGAGAATATCTTCGATCGCGGCCTCGCCACCGTCGACCGCCCGAGCGATATCCGGGCTTGGATAGAGGCGATGACCTACAAGCCAGCCTACGCTGAGGACTGACGGCCAGCCGATATCATCCCAACCATCTACTGCCGAGGAGTTTGCATGGCCGATTCAGTTATGCGCGACGTGCCGATCGGCATTGACGCAAAAGGAGAACGCGAAGAGTTCGACTCGATGGGCAAGGTCGCCGTCAAAGCGGATCGATATTGGGGCGCCCAGACCCAACGCTCGCTAGAGCACTTCTCGATCGGTGACGACCGCATGCCGAAATCGGTGTATCACGCCTATGCCGTGGTCAAGAAGGCGTGCGCCATCGTCAATCAACGGTCGGGCCATTTGCCGGAGTGGAAGGCCGCCGCCATCGTGCGTGCGGCGGACGAGGCAATACGGGGAGAACTGGACGACCATTTTCCCTTGTTCGTCTGGCAGACGGGATCGGGCACGCAGTCGAACATGAACGTCAACGAGGTGTTGTCGAACCGCGCGATTCAACTGCTCGGCGGGCAACTCGGCACGCAGGATCCCGTCGCACCCAATGACGACGTCAATATGGGCCAGTCGTCCAACGACAGCTTCCCTACTGCAATGCATATCGCCGCGATTGACGCGATCGACGGCCGCCTTGTTCCGGAGCTTGTAAGCCTGGCAGAGGTGATCGAGCGCAAGGCCGATGAATGGATGGACGTGGTCAAGATCGGCCGGACCCATCTGGAGGATGCGGTGCCACTGTCGGTCGGGCAAGAATGGTCGGGCTGGGCCGCACAGTTGCGTGTCGCGATCGCCGAGGTCGAGCATTGCCGCGGCGGCCTTTATGAACTGGCACTGGGCGGGACGGCGGTTGGCACCGGTCTTAACGCGCCGTCCGGCTTCTCAAGGCACGTTGCCTCGATGATCGCTGAGTTGACCGGCAAACCGTTCGTTACCGCCCCCAACAAGTTCATGGCGCAGGGCTCGCTCGATGCGATGGTGCGGACAAGCGCGGCGCTGCGCGGCGTAGGCGTCGCGCTGATCAAGATCGCCAATGACATGCGCTGGCTGGCATCGGGGCCGCGCTGCGGCCTTGGCGAACTCAAGCTGCCCGACAACGAGCCGGGTTCCTCGATCATGCCAGGCAAGGTCAACCCGACCCAGTGCGAGGCAATCGTGATGATCGCCATCCAGGTGATCGGCGAGGATACCGCGGTCGCCTTCGCGGGAAGCCAGGGCAATTTCGAACTGAACGCGATGCGGCCGATTATTATCAATAACGTATTGCATTGCATCACGATCCTTGCCGACGGCTGCGAGAAGTTCAGGCGCTTCTCTGTCGACGGAACCGAATTGAACCGCGATGTGATCGATCATCATGTCGGAACTTCGCTGATGCTGGTCACGGCATTGTCTCCAATCATCGGCTATCAAAAGGCGGCTCAGATCGCGGAGAAGGCAGCCGCGGACGGCTCGACCTTGAAGGAGGCCGCGCTCGCCACCGGTCTGATCGACGAGGCCGCCTTCGATGACGCGATCAAACCCTCTCAAATGATCGGTCGAGGCTTGGGCGGGGCCTGAAATCTTGATGTCGCCCAACATTCTTGTTCAAACGCGTGCCGGGTAAAGGCTTCGAGCTATCCTCCGATTCGGACGGCCGCTGCGCTGGTGCGTCGGCGACGCAGTGACCCGCCGATGAGGCCGAAGCCACCGAGCAGAAACGCCCAGGTCGCAGGCTCGGGCACCGCCGAGGTAAAGCCTTGCGGCGTGAAGTCGGGAAGGTCCGCATCGGTGAAGCCGAATACGTAGAACTGGTTCTGCCCGGAACTCGCCGGGTCGAAGTCATTGTCGTTGGCGATGTAGAGCGTGTGCAGCAAGTCGCCGTTGGCGTCGATGACATCGCGGCCAAAGGCAATCCCTTCGATCTTGGAGGGGATCTCGCTCGCCTTGACGCCCAAGGCCGTCAGGGCGCTGACCAGGTCAAGGAAAGGCGCGGTTGATTTGGCAACCAGTGTCGCGCCGGCGAGCGCAGAAGGATCGTCGATGGTCGTGATGTCAGTCGCGCCGGCGATATTGATCGCATACAGGCTCTTGACCTTCGCCTTCGATCCGTCTCCCAGCCCCTTGCCGTCGCGCTCGTCGACCAGAAAATGTGTCGCGTCGATCGCGACGATGTCGCTGGCGCCTGAACCCTCGGTCAGCGCATATCCATATTCATGCGTCTCGCCGGTCGCGATGTCGATCGTCACGATCCGCAGAAACTTTTCCGGGTCGCCGATCAAGGGAGCCTGCATGATGCCGACCAGCGTCTTGCCGTCGGGCGTGATCGCCAGCCCTTCCATCCCCTTGTTCGCGGTACGGCCGCTCGAATTGCCCGCGATCTCGACATCGCCCTGCGGCGACAATGTGGATGCGGTGAGATTGGCCGGCAGCTCATACGTCCTGACCAGGGCACCGCTCTCCCGATTGAACTGGCGTACATAGGGGCCGTATTCGTCCGAGATGAAGACGGTCCTGCCGTCGTTCGAGACGCGTGCGGCCTCGGGATCAAATCGCGCGTTCATCGGATTACCCGAATTGCCGGGACCGAAATTATCTGACCGACCGGTAAAATACGAACGGCCTGCGGTGTTGACGAAATTCCCGGCTGGCAACGGATTGCCATTGACGTCATTGCCCAGGCCTGCGCCGCTTCCGTAGTTTAGGGCACCCCTGCTGTAGAGCAACGTCGTACCGGTCAGGGTCGGATTGAGCATGAAAGGCAACGCGCCTCCGGTTGCGGCGGTCAGCCCCAGATCGAGCGTGTGGAACCGGGCGATATAGGACGTCGTGTCATCGACCAGACTGTTATAGCCGAGCGCATTCGGTCCGCGGTCGGGCGTTGCAAGAAAGCTATTCCCACCGGCATAGGCCAGTCCCGATCCGATTCCGCCGAGAATGTTCTGCGCGAGGCCGTTTTCGAGGCGATAGTCGAGGCCGGACAGATCGATACCCGGCCCGGCCGCACTTCCGCCAAGCGAACCCTGTGCGATCAACATGACGCTCGCCGAAGCAGGCGTGGTAAAGATGCCGGCGGCGGCAAGCACCATTGCAGCGAGCGTGCGCATGTCTTTGATCCCCTGTTAACCAAGTCGAACGCTTCGCTACCTTAGGGGTGTGACAAATTGCGTACGTGGCGATGACAATCAAACGACAGTCAGCGTTTTCACCCCGCTCATATTCCTGCGTCACGGGTGCGATGGCCACCGGTCGGCGTTACAGTCGCGCACCAAGTTCCACGCCATAGAATCGCGGTTCGGCGGCGATGAAGGTCGGATCGCCAAACCCGCCGCCGGTGTTGCCTGCATCCAGCAGATAACGCCGGTCGAGCAGGTTGCGCGCAAATCCACCGATGCGGTAGCGCCCATCGGCGAACTCGACCCCTGCGCGAACATTGACCAGCGCATAGGCGCCCTGGCTGATCAGCGGCGAGTTGGGCAGTTCGAAGAACTCCTTGCTCTGATACGTCGCCGACGGCGTGGCATAGAGCACGGCACCGCGTGTCAGCGGCAGGCGCAGGGTAGCGCCGCCAGCTGCGGTGTATTTGGGCTGGAGCCGGAACTGCGCGCCCGCATAATTGGGCGCGACGTTGCCGCCCCGGTCGATCTTGCCGTCGATATAGGCGAAGCTGCCGAAGACGGAGAAGACCGGGCTGAGGCTGTACGTGGCCTCGAGCTCGACACCGGGGTTCTTGGCAGAACCGGCACTCTGTGTCGTGGTGGTGCCGTCCGCATTGACTACTGGCACCTGAAAGCGATTATAGTCCTGGTAGAAGGCGGAGAGCGTGCCGGTCAGGCCGCCTGTGTTCACCTTGATCCCCGCCTCATAGTTCCAGACCGTTTCCTCCGGCACGATCTGCAGGTTCGGGACCGTCACTCCGCCGACCGCGCGCGAGCCCAGCTGAACGACGGGAGAGCGACGCCCCTCGCTGACGGTCGCATAGACGTTGAGGCCGGAACTGACGCGGTAGAGCGCATTGAAGCGAGGCAGGATCGCAGAAAAAGTCCTCTGCGCTTCGAACTGCCTGGTGCCCGTACTGGCAATGCCGAGCAGGCTGGTGCGCACGCCGACCGCGCCCAGCAGCACCGAATTGGGCTGGTCGGCACCGTAACGCGACTTGCGCCGCTCGACGAGCACGCGCGCGCCCGCGGTCAACTCCAGCTTCGGGACCGGGATGTACGTCGCATCGGCGAAGACCGAGAAAGTGTCGTTGGTGCCATAATTGGCAAAGACCGACTGATAGGGGATTTGCGTCGTGGCACCGCGCGACAGGATCGCGGTCGCGCGCGTCGCCGGGATCGTCCCGTCGGGGGCGACGCAGCTGGTGCCGGTCGCGACACCCGCGCCGTTCAGGGCATTGCGGAACGGCTGGAAGGCAGGCGTCACCGAACAGGCGATGTAGGTTCCCTCCTCGGTCGAGAAGGGCACGCGCTGAACGCCGTTTTCGACAAAGGCATTGAAGCCAAGCGAAGCGCGATATTTGTCACCGGTAAAGGCGAACCGGCTCTCATGGCTATACTGGTCGCCCCGCGCGTCCTCGGCGAACTCCAGGTACCACGCAGGGCCGCCATCGGCGTCGAATACCTCGTTCGAGTTGAACTTCCGGTAGCCGTTGACGGTCGTGAACGTGACGCCCGGTGCCACATCGACGCTCACCGTCAGATTGGCGTCGTACACGTCGCGCTTCAGCCCCAGCCTGGCGTCACCCAGCACCTGCCTGCTGAACGGCGACCCCGACAGCTCGGCATAGCCATAGTCACCGTTGAAGCCGCCGGTCGGCGCGAACGCGCGGCTCTTGAACGCGGTGCCGGGATTGCGCTGACCGTCATAGGTCAGGACCAGATCGGCGGTCACGTCCCTGCTCGGTTGCCAGCGGAGCGAACCGCGAATGCCGCGCTGGTCCTGCCCGTTCAGGTCATCCTGGTCGATCCTGCCCTGATTCTGGTTGGGGACGTCCGGATCCCCGGCGATGTTGCGGACATAGCCATCGCGGTATTTGTACGCGAAGGCGAGGCGGCCCGCGAGCGTGTCGGTGCCTGCGTTGAGAAAGCCCGAGACCTGCGTCCGGTTGAAATTGCCATAGGTCGCGGTCAGCCCCGCCGATGTGCCGGCACGCGGTTTGGCCGAGATCACGCTGACCGCGCCAACTTCGGCGGCCGTGCCGAACAAGGTCGCCTGCGGTCCCTTCACGACCTCGATCCGCTCGAGATCGTACAGATCCTGATACGCGCCGCGCGAACGGCTGATGTCGACGCCATTATAGTAAAGCGTGACCCGAGCGCCCTGCTGCGATGAGCCATTGTCCGAGGTGATGCCGCGAATGACGAAGCCGGGATTGTTGGCGCTCTGCTCCTGAATGACGAGACCCGGGATATAATTGGCCACCTCCGACAACGAATTGACGCCGATCTGCGCCAGCCGCGCACCGCTCACGGCGGTGATGGTGATCGGCACGTCCTCGATCCGCTGCTCGCGCTTTTGCGCGGTCACGATGATGTCGGCCGTGTCCGCGGTGTCGGGCGCCGCCCCCTCGACTGCGGATTGCGCGTATGCGCTCGTGGAAGCGGCGGCGAGCGTTGCGAGCGCGATGGTCCGTATCATTGGAAATCCCCCTGTTAACGCTGCAGGTAGAAGCCATGCATGACATGGCGGCGTCGCGAGCATGACGGTTGCGTTACGGGTGATCATCGATGGTAAGACGTTGCGCGGGGGAGATGCCTGATGGCCTGCACGCGAGCCAACTACCCTTGTCGTCGGAATTGCCGTCGTGATTCGTCACTTGGATATTCCGCCTCACCCCGCCTTTCTCGTTTGACCACAGCCTTCGCGAGAGCCGGTCGGCACCATCGACCCACCGCTTTGGTTGCAGAACATGCCTTGAGCGGGCAAACCGGCCGCGTTGACGATGCCCGGTCGCCCTGAGCCATTACGCAGCGGTAACGGGAGGCGGCGTTCACCCGCATTTCTGTTGATCTATGCACTGGCGAATGCGGGCGGCGTGATTGCTTATCTGCCGCTGCTGACGCTGATCCTGCCGATCAGGATAGAGCGTCTGGCTGGCGATACTCGGATCGATGTGATGACCGCGACCGTCATCGCCGGTGCGATCGTGGCGAGCGCCGCCAATCTCCTGTTCGGCGCATTGAGCGACCGGACGGTCGCGCGTGGCGGCGGGCGCAGGCGCTGGATAGCGGGCGGACTCGTCGCGACCGCCCTGTCATACGGCGTCGTCGCCGCGGCAGTCTCACCGACCGGAATCGTCGTTGCCATCATGCTGTTTCAGCTGTCGGTCAATGCGGTCCTGGCGCCCTTGCTGACGATCATGGCGGAAGAGATCCCCGATGCGCAAAAGGGTGTCGCCAGCGGACTGTTGGCATTCGCCCATCCAGTGGCGGCTGCCTTTTCCGCACTGCTCCTGGGCATCGCCATGCTCCCGGAATTTTGGCAGATGGCGTCGCTGGCCTCAGCGGTTGCGCTGTGCAGCGCACCGTTGCTGCTCGTCCGCGCCCGATCGATCGCCGGTGATGCACATGCGCGGCCGACAATGCTGCGTCGCGATCTGGCCATTGCCTGGATCTCGCGACTCCTGGTGCAGATCGGGAATAATGTCCTGTTCTTGTACCTGCTCTATTATTTCGAGAGTGTCCTGCCCGATGCACGGCAAGCGTTGCTCGCACCGCGCCTCGGCAACCTGCTGACCATCGCCTATGTCACGGCGATACCTATCGCCGTGCTGGCCGGTCGTCTTTCCGACCGGATCGGTCGCCGCAAGCCGTTTCTGTTCGGCAGTGCGGCTCTCGCGGCATTGGGGCTGGCGATGATGGCGTTCGCCTCGGACTGGATCGGCGGCGCCTTCGCGTTTTGCGTCTACATCGCGGGATCGGCGGTCTTTCTGGCCCTTTTTGCCGGCTTCTCGATGCAGTTACTGCCAAGCGCGCGTCACAGGGGGCGCGATCTGGGCGTCATCAACCTTACGAATACCTTGCCGGCCCTGATCGGCCCGCTTCTGACATGGCTGCTGGCGACGCCCGGCAGTTTTTCGACATTGTTGCTGACGCTGGCTGTTCTGACCTTCGCGGGAGGAATGGTCATCCTTGGCGTTCGTGGCCAGCGCTAGCGCTTCTCAATGGCCCCGGCTTGCCAATAGCGCACATAATCGATCGTCATGCGCTGCGGAAAGGCGCTGTCATCGATCCCCTTCTGCCCGCCCCAGTCGCCACCGACGGCAAGGTTCAGGATGAGATCAAAGGGACGGGTGAACGGCCAGGCCCCCGTACCGCCGGGCTGATCGTTCCTGACGCGCATGTAACCCTGCCCGTCAATCCCGATCGTGATCGTGTCGGGGCGCCAGTCGAGTTGATACCGATGGAAGGCGGTGCAGCTTGTCGGCATCGTCTTTTGTGCCCCGCGCTGCGTCCCCTTGCGGTGGTTGAAGAGGCCGGAATGCAATGTTGCATGGACAACATTGGCATCCCACCCGACCATTTCCATGATGTCGATTTCGCCTTGATCGGGCCATTTTCCCGTCGAGGGGAGCATCCAGATCGCGGGCCAGGTGCCCCGCGCGCATGGCAGCTTGGCCCGTACCTCATAAAAGCCATAGCCCAATGGTTTGCGCCCGACGAGCTTGGCCGAGGTATAGCTTTGGCCGCCCCAGTCCTTGAACCGCGTTTTGGACAGCGTCTCCCGGCGTGCCTCGATGACCAACGCACCGTTTGCGACACGCGCGTTTTCCGGGCGTCCGTCCGCATAATATTGACGTTCGTTATTGTACCAGCCTTTGGCATTGCGTGACGTGTCGAAGCGCCATTTCGCACGATCGATCGTCTTGCCCTCAAACTCGTCGGCAAAGCTCGGCGCAGTCACCGGCGTCGTCAGCGATACATCGACTGCATAGTTGGTGGCGCCCAGCATCGCGACCTGGGCCAGCAATAGCATGACGCTCATCGGCTTCCTTCATCTTTTGGGGGATAGTGAACAAGCGTCTGGCGGATGGCACCCGGTTTCGCCGCATCTCCCGCGTCGTTCACCAGATGAGCAATGGTTCCCTTGCCACCGCCGAGGGAGATCGTCGTCACATCGCCAATCGCGACACCCGATTTGCGCGGCACCTCGACCGCGCTTTCAAGTACGATGCCCGGATCAGCGGTGAAGTTTGCGTAGATGCCCATGGCCATCGCTTGATGAACATCGACGTGATCGGCCACCTTATACGCTGCATAACCGCGCGTGCCGTCCGCCAAATAGGCGGCCTGCGACGGCGGATCATAGGGAAGCTCACACTGATAGAAGAAAGTGCGGCCGCGCTCACCGTTCCATAGCGTCTGATATTTCTGAAAATGTTCGACGAACAGACCATATATTGTCACGTCGTCGCCATTGACGACCAGACCCTGATCGGCCGTGCTTTCGTCCCAGCCTGTATGGACGCGCCCGCCAGCGCGGTCGCCATGATCGGCGCGCCAGATCCACAAATGATCGCCGATCACGCCGTGGCTGTTGATCTCCAGGCATGTGTCCACGCGACCGACAGCGGCCCCGCCAACGCGAAAGAACAGGTCGGACAGCGTGGTCGCAACGTCGTGCCGAGCGCTGCTGGCGCCGCTTGGCCCGACCTCCAGAAGAACAGGCGAGCGTTCCGGCCCGGCATCGAAGAGCAGTCCGGCAATAACAACACCCGATACATCGGCGATCGTCATTGCCTTGGCCCCACCACCAGCAAGCAACGTGGCAAGTCCCAATCCGAGCACGACCGTATCGGCGCGGACGATGCGGATCGGTTCGGACAACCGATAGATGCCGGGGGTGAGCAGCAGATGTCGACCCGAGGCCAGCGCGGCATTGATCCCGGCGACGGGCGTTTGCGGTGTCGCGATGAAAATGCGCGACATGGGAATTCTTCTGCCTCTGGGTGGACCCGCTTCCCAGCTTGTGCCCTGTGCGTTACGCCGTGGGTCGGGCACGAGGACGCCCCATTCGCCATCGTCACCGACGTGTAGAAAAGGCTTGTCGCGCACCATCGGCGCACGCGCGACGGTCGTATAAGGCGGTTCGGGGAAACCCGTTGGAGGGGCGCCCTCGACGCCCACGAACATCATGTTCCAGTTTGCGCCGTCCCACCCGCGAATGTCAGAGTTTCGTGTGAACCATTGCTGCTGGGAACCCGAGCGGACCGTGCCCTCGATTTTGCAATCCGCCATGAACCCGCCGCTGGACCAGCCGCCATCGTCGAGCGCCAGATCGCCGTACAGATGCATGCGCCGATAGGGCGCCGCCTGCGACACGGCCCACCGGTCGCGGCCGTCAGTCGGATGGACGGACATATTTTCGACACTGCGCCAGAAATTGACCAGCGCCACCCCGTTGTTCCAGTCGGCTTCCACATGGACATGGCCGTCGATCGCCACATCGTCCGGTAGTGTTCCAAGACCCGCGACCTGAGTAAAGAAACCGATATTCGCGTCGATCCTGTACCTTCCCGGTTTGAACAGGACCAAGTGCCGCACATCGGTGAAGTGCGCGCGCTCCTGCTGGCGAAAGATCGCATCGAGCTTCGCCTGGATTGTCGTGGCCGCCATGTCAGGATCAACAATGAACACATTGGGGCCGAGATCGGGATTGGTTGTTTTGCGCGCCGCATCAACTTTTGTGCCTGACAGGGTTGCGACCACACCCACCCCAGCCAGCCCTTTGACGATGGTGCGCCGCGTTGGCCCGTTACCTTGCATGCGTTCTCCCCGTTTCAGGCAGCGTCAGTCCGACACGGCGTAAGGGTGTCGCCGATATCACTCAATTGAAAAGAACGCCGTTACCGTCAGTCGCCCCTTGGCCGGATCGGCGGCGAGCGTCGCGTCGGGCGAGATGGCGCCGCTGTGCAGGACGAAGCTTCGGTAAAGCAGTGCACGATTATATCGCGCCTCGATCAGGGAAGTGCGTTCAAACAACGCCGTGTCTCCGGCGATATAGCCATCATGGCACGCGTCCGGCGCTTCCAGTTCAGCATTCAACCGCGCCGCATAATCGGATGCCCGTGCCGCATCGACCGTTTCAAACCCGCTCGCCCGGTGCCGAAAAAAAGCGGTCCCATCGTGACAGTCCGGCGAGAGGTAATGGACCAGTGCGATACGCTCCGGGCCGAACGCGTCGACATGCGGGAGACGCTGTCGCACCTGGAGCGCATCAGGCTTGCAGGTCACGATCGAAAAGCTCGCATCGACGGTGTGGACGCGCCGGCACCGGCCGAACGTGCGCGAGATCATCTTTGCGATGACCGGCAATTGTTCTTTCAGATAATGGTCTGGCAGCGGCGCGCGGATCCCGGGATAATGCTGCCCTGCACTCTCGAACGTCGCCGAACCCGCAGACGCGCGCAATGCATCGGCATCCGCGGCAAAGTCGTCGAAGATGACGAGCGGCTGTCGCTCGGAGCCGATCGATCGGATTTCTTTGCGCGGTGCATTCGCCATTGATGAAACATAGCGCGGTGTGGGCCGCACGGAACCCCGGCTTATGTGGGCCTATGCATCATAATCCACCATGACGTCTGCCGTCTCGGGTATCGCCTGGCACGTCAGGATATAGCCTGCGTCCACCTCTTCCTTGCTGAGACCGTAGTTGGCGGCCATGCTGACCTTGCCCGATACCAGTTTCGCGCGGCAGGTCGCGCAGACGCCGGCCTTGCAGGCATAGGGGGCGGGCATGCCGGCGGCGCGTGCGCTGTCAAGAATGTTGCCTTGCTCGGTATCGAACGGGATCTGCCGTCGGCGCCCCTCCAGTGTTACACCAACGCGCAGCCCTTGCGCCTTGCGCGTGGCGTCGCGTTGTGCGGCTTGGGTGTGCTCGTCCTGCGGCCCGGTCGAGAAACGCTCGACCAGCACGCGGTCGGGATCGACACCAGCTTCGACCAGCGCCCGCTCGGCGGTATCCATCATCGCGCCGGGCCCGCAGATAAACGCGACGTCGACCTGCGCGGGATCGATCAGCGATTGCAGCAGCGCCGCGATCCGCTCGGCATCCAGGCGCCCGTTGAACAATTCCACATCGTCCGATTCCGCGGTCAGAAAATGATAGAGCTGAAACCGGGCGAGATACCGGTCTTTCAGCGCCGCCAGCGTCTCGAGAAACATGATCGAGTCCGCGCTGCGATTGCCGTAGAGCAGGGTGAACTGGCTGTCGGGTTCGGCCTCCAGCCCGCTGGCGATCAGTGACAGGATCGGCGTGATGCCCGATCCGCCGGCGAAGGCGACATAGTTGCGGCGCGCCCCGGGCTCGAACTGCCATGTGAAATGCCCGCGCGGTGTCATCGACTGGATAACATCGCCGGGCTTCAGGCCGTCGGTGATCCAGCCCGAGAAACGCCCGCCTGCAACACGTTTGATCGCGACCCGCAATGTTTGCTCGGTAGGAGCGACGAACAGCGAATAATTGCGGCGAACATCTTCGCCGGCAATCTGCGCGCGCAGCGTCAGATGCTGGCCCGGCGCGAAGGCGAACGCGTCGGCATCCGCATCATCCGGCTTCAGCGTCAGTGTCAGCGCGTCAGCGGTCTCGGCACTGATATCGACGACGCGCAAGGGGTGGAAGCTGGAGGACATGGCGCGATCTCTCAGTGGCATTTGAAGCGGTCAAAGGGCTCCAGGCACGCGCGGCAGCGCCACTGCGCCTTGCACGGAGTCGAGCCGAAGCGGCTGACCTCTTGCGTATCGGTCGAGCCGCAGCGGGGACATTCGACGAGGTCGGTGCCACGAAGCGAGCGCGCGGCGGCACCGCGCGGGGGCGGGGCGATGCCATAATCCTTCAACTGACGACGGCCGCGATCGGTAATCCAGTCGGTCGTCCAGGCGGGCGCGATCGCCGTCTCGATCGGCAGGTCATCATAGCCTGCCGCGTCAAGTGCGTGCCGGATCGACAACTCGATAACCATCGTCGCCGGGCAGCCGGTATAGGTGGGCGTGATGATCAACGCCGGGGGATCACCGCGCACACCGCGGATGATGCCGAGGTCGATGACCGATACCGCCGGGATCTCGGGGTCGGGAACATCGGCCAACGCCGCCATGATCGCGGCCTCGTCAAGTTCGGTGGCTACCATTTGGCGTCGGGATACGTGCGCGGCAGGAATTGCATCAGCGCCAGCAACGGCCCCAGATGCTCGCTATGATGCCCCTTGCGCCCGCCGACGACCGCGCGCGGCATTTCCGGCATCGCAATCGTTGCCTGGGTCAACACGCCGGCAATGGCTTCGTCAAAGCCCGGGCGCAGTGTTGCCCGGTCCACCGCGATGCCGCGCTCGGCCAGCCGCGTCTCGACCGGGTCCATCTGGAACAGCTCGTCGACAAAGCGCCAATGCCAGTCGAGCCCGTCGATCATCCGGGCGTGGCTTTCCTCGGACCCGTCACCCAGCCGCACGACCCAGTCGGCGGCAAGCTCGGCATGGTACCGCACTTCCTTGGCGGCCTTTACCGCGATGTCGGCGATCCGCTGATCGCTGGACGCCGCAAGCGCGTCGAACATCAGCCGCTGATAGGTGGAGAACAGGAATTGTCGCGCGATCGTCTGTCCAAAATCGCCATTCGGTTGCTCGACCATCAGGCAGTTGCGAAAGGCGAGGACATCGCGGTGAAAGGCCAGATTGTCCGCGTCGCGCCCGCGACCCTCGGCCTCACCGGCCAGTCCCAGGAACAGCATCGCCTGCCCGAACAGATCGAGCGACAGGTTCGCCAGTGACAGATCGATCTCGAGCGCCGGCGCATGACCGCACCATTCGGTCAGTCGCTGACCAAGGATCAGGCTGTCATCACCCAGCCTTAGCAGATAGTCGACAAGATCGATCTGGTCGACCGCCTCGGCCGGTGCATCGAACGTGCCGGCATGGCTACCCTGCTCGGCACGCGCTTCGTCATCGGCCTGAATGGTTGGGAGCGACGGCATCAGATATGCTTCACGACATCGGGGATGTCATAAAAGGTCGGGTGCCGGTACACCTTGTCCTCGGCGGGTGCGAAAAACTCTCCCGCCTGCGAAGGGTCGGACGCCACGATATCAGCAGAGCGCACGACCCACAGGCTCACGCCTTCCATCCGGCGCGTATAGGTATCGCGTGCATGACGCAGCGCCATTTCGCCGTCGGCGGCATGAACCGATCCGGCATGGCGGTGGCTCAGCCCGCCACGCGAGCGGATGAATACTTCCCATAACGGCCATTCGCGCCGCGCGCGTACGCTATCGTCTGCCACGTCTTTCGTTCCCGGTCAGGCGGCGAGACGCGCATCGCGCTTTGCATCGTGCGCCAGCGCCGCATCGCGGACCCAGGCGCCCGCTGCCCAGGCATCGCGCTTGGCCCTCATGCGCTCCTTGGCGACCGGCCCTTCGCCGCGGACGACCGCGTAGAACTCGTCCCAGTCGATTGCGCCATAGTCGTAACCCTGCCGCTCCTCGTTCCACACTAGGTCCGGATCAGGAATGGCAAGGCCAAGATGCTCGGCCTGCGCGACCGTCACATCGACGAATTTCTGGCGCAGATCGTCATTGGTGTCGCGCTTGATCCGCCAGCGCATCGACTGCGCGGTGTTGGGCGAATTGTCATCCGGCGGGCCGAACATCATCAGCGACGGCCACCACCAGCGATCGAGCGCATCCTGCGCCATCGCCCGCTGCTCCGCCGTACCGTCCGCCAACGCCATCATGATCTCATAACCCTGACGCTGGTGAAAGCTTTCCTCCTTGCAGACACGCACCATCGCGCGGGCATAGGGGCCATAGCTCGTCCGCTGGAGCGGCACCTGATTCATGATCGCCGCGCCGTCCACCAGCCATCCGATCGCACCCATATCGGCCCAGGTCAGCGTCGGATAGTTGAAGATCGTCGAATATTTCGCACGACCGGCCAGCAATGCCTCGGTCATCTCGTCGCGGCTGGTGCCCAGTGTCTCTGCCGCGCAATACAGATACAGGCCGTGACCTGCCTCGTCCTGCACCTTGGCGAGTGCAATGACCTTGCGGCGCAGCGACGGCGCACGGGTCAACCAATTGCCTTCCGGCAGCATGCCGACGATTTCCGAGTGCGCGTGCTGGCTGATCTGGCGGATCAGCGTCTTGCGATACGCGTCAGGCATCCAGTCCTTCGGCTCGATAAACTCGTCCGCCGCCACGCGCGCTTCGAATGCTTCGACCAGCACCGGGTCGTCTCCATGAATGGGCGTCGGTGCGACGGTCTTGCTGAGTTCGGTCGTATACATGCGGCTGGCTCCTATCTCACTCACTGATATAGCAAAGACCGACCAAGCGGTCAATGAATTACAACGACGCTCTTGCTAATAATCGTCCGATCGGTCAGTTTATAGCGCGATCTAGGGGGTAAGGCTTGACGGGGCGCCGGGTGCGCCACTCGACGGGCGGGTACGACGAATACGGAGAATGACGATTCTGACGCTGAAGAACTATGCGCATGACGGCTGGATCGTCGCGACCGGCGGCATGGCTGAACTGAAATCGGCGGTGACCGGCAGACCGGTTGCGCAGACCGGCAGTCAGGGACTCGATTTCGCAGCGATGCTGCGTCACGCGCGCGATGTTGGCGGGCCGGCGCTGCGCGCCATGACCTTCCACCAGCGTGCGAGCATGATCAAGGCGCTGGCGCAGGCGATCATGGCGCGCAAGGACGAACTCTACACGCTGTCCGCCGAGACTGGTGCGACGCGGCAGGATGGCTGGATCGACATTGAGGGCGGTGCGGGCACGCTGTTCAGCACCGCGTCCAAGGGCAAGCGGGAACTGCCGGACGATGTGATCCTGACCGATGGCGATCTGGAGCCAATCGGCAAACAGGGCAGCTTCATCGGCCAGCATGTCTACACCTCGCTCCAGGGTGCGGCGGTGCAGATCAACGCGTTCAACTTTCCTGTCTGGGGGATGCTGGAAAAGCTCGGGCCGGCGCTGCTGGCGGGTATGCCGGTGATCGTGAAACCGGCATCCGCCACCGCCTATGTGACCGAGGCTGCGGTCAGGATCATGATCGAGGCGGACGTGCTGCCCCCCGGCGCTGTGCAGCTCGTCGTCGGATCGGTCGGCGATCTGCTCGATCATCTGCACGGGCAGGATGTCGTCTCGTTCACGGGTTCCGCCGATACCGCTGCCAAGCTTCAGGCGCATCCCAACATCGTGCGCGAGGCAGTGCGCTTCATCGCCGAGCGCGATTCGCTCAATGCCGCCGTGCTCGGACCCGATGCCGGCCCCGGCACGCCGGAGTTCGACCTGTTCATCAAGGAGGTCGTCCGCGAAATGACGGCGAAGGCGGGGCAGAAATGTACCGCAATTCGCCGCGCCCTGGTGCCGGCCGCATATCTCGATGCAGCGGAGCAGGCGCTGGCGCAGCGGCTGGGCAAGGTTGTCGTCGGCAACCCTGAAATCGATGGCGTTACCATGGGCGCATTGGCCAGCATGGCGCAGCTCGACGACGTCCGTGTTCGCGCCCGCCAGCTCGGTGGACAGGCGCGGCTGGCGTTTGGCGATATCGACCGGGTCGATACCGTCGGGGTCGAGGATGGCGCCGGTGCGTTCATGTCGCCGCTGCTGTTCCGCGCCGACGATCCGTGGAGCGCCGCGCTGATCCATGAGGTCGAGGCGTTCGGACCGGTCGCGACACTGATGCCGTACCGCGATCTGGACGACGCGATCGCGCTGGCAAACCGCGGCAAGGGCAGTCTGGTTGTGTCCTTCTATACTTATGACGCCGACATCGCGCGTCGCTTCGTGATCGGCAGCGGGTCTCATCACGGGCGAGTGGTGTTCATCGACCGCGATTGCGCGAAGGAGTCGACCGGTCATGGTTCGCCGCTGCCGATGCTTGTGCATGGCGGCCCCGGCCGCGCGGGCGGCGGGGAGGAGATGGGCGGCGTCCGCGGCGTCAAACACTATATGCAGCGCTCGGCGCTTCAGGGCAGCCCGCGCATGGTGTCGACGATCGCCGGTCGCTGGCTGACGGGTGCGCCACAGCCGACGGGCGAGCGGCATCCGTTCCGCTACACGTTTGGCGAACTCGAAATCGGCCATACGATCGTGACCGAACCGCGCACCGTCACGCTGGAGGACGTGCAGCATTTTGCGGAGTTCACCGGCGACACCTTCTACGCGCACACCGATGAGGAAGCGGCCGCCGCCAATCCGTTCTTCCCCGGCCGGGTCGCGCATGGATATCTGATCCTGTCCTTTGCAGCCGGATTGTTCGTCGATCCCGATCCGGGCCCCGTGCTGGCCAATACCGGGCTGGACAATCTGCGATTCGTGAAGCCCTTGCCGCCGGGTGAGACGATGCGCGTGACACTGACGGTCAAGGCCAAGACGAAGCGCAACGACGACTATGGCGAGGTGCGCTGGGCCGCTGTCGTAACCGATGGTGAAGGCGATACGGTCGCGACTTACGAACTGCTGACCATGGTCGCTATGTAGGAAGGTCTGGCAATGTCGGGGTGGATGATGGCTCCCCAAATGCGATTTTGGCGGGCGCTGAACATAAGCACCGGTGCAGGATTCAGGGCGCGCTTCCGAATTGTCGCATGCCTTCGGGCACGGCATATCCCCAGCGTCCGTACATTCGGGCGATAATGTCCGCCATCAAGATGATTTCCGGCGAGGGATCATGGTCGCGCTTGCTCATGATGATCGGCGAGGTGGCGGGTTCGGTCAGTTCCCGGTAGCGCACATCGTCAACCCGTGACTTCTGCACGGACTCGGGCACGAGGCAAATGCCCTCTTCTGCGGCGACAAGGCCGATCGCGGTCTGCAACTCGCGGGCTTCCTGCGCGATCCGTGGGTCCAGACCCTGATCGTGGAACAGGCTTAGAACCTGGTCTGCATAGCTTGGACGTGGCTGGCGCGGATAGAGGATCAGCGGTTCGTGCGAAAGACGCAGCAGCGATACCGGGCCTGTCTCGGCAGCCAGAGGGTGCGCTGCGGGTATCGCCGCGACCAGTGCTTCCTCCCGCAAGATCGTCCGGCGCACGCCGTCCTCCTCGAAACGGATCCGCCCGAAGCCAAGATCGATGCGCCCTTCCTTCAGCGCCGCGATCTGATCGAGGCTGACCATTTCGATCAGACGCAAATCGATATCGGGCGCAGCGGCCCTGAATTCGCGGATCAGCGCAGGCAGGCGCGCATAGATAGTGGACGCAACAAAGCCGATCACGAACCGCGTCTTTTCGGCCGTTCGCGCGCGGGCAACCATCGTCTGCATCTCGTCGACCCGGTCCAGTATCTGCGTCGCCTGTTCATACAGTAGCCGCCCGATCGCCGTTGTGCGGATCGGACGCGCGGAACGGTCGATTAACCTGGCGCCGACCTCTTCCTCAAGCTGCTGGATACGGCGGCTGAGGGGTGGCTGGGCCATGTTGAGCCGTTCGGCCGCACGCCTGAAATTGCGCTCCTGAGCGACCGTGACGAAATAGCGCAACTGCCGCAAATCCATCACTCGCTCCTCACGCGATACTGCCGGGGTATCGTTCCAACACTCAAACGGTGTTGGCGCCCATCGTCAAGATCGACCATCGTGACAATCGCGGCAAGGGAGAGGCACGCCTGTGACGATTGGACTGCGTTCCATCGAGACGATCATCGTCGACGTTCCCACGATCCGCCCGCACGTCCTGTCGGTGGCGACGATGCGTTGCCAGACGATCGTCCTCATTCGCATTACCGGGACGGACGGCATCATCGGTATCGGAGAGGCGACGACGATCGGTGGGCTGAGCTATGGTGACGAGAGTCCCGAGGGCATGAAGCTGGCGATCGACACATATGTGACGCCGATCCTCGACAGCTGCGACCTGTCACGCATTGCCGCGACGATGTGTGCCATCGACGCGCAGGTCGTGGGCAACCGCATCGCCAAATGCGCGATTGAGACCGCGCTGATGGATGCGCAGGGGCATCGACTGGGCGTGCCTGTGTCGGAACTGATCGGCGGCGGCCGCGTCCGTGACCGAGTCCCGGTCGCCTGGACGTTGGCCAGCGGGGATACCGCGCGCGACATTGAAGAGGCTGAGGCGATGATCGAGGCGGGGCGCCACGACATCTTCAAGCTCAAGATCGGCAAGCGCTCGGTCTCTCAGGACGTCGGGCACGTCGCCGCGATCAAGCGGGCGCTGGGTGACCGCGCAAATATCCGTGTCGACGTCAATCAGGCCTGGAGCGAGGCGGAAGCCACCCGGGCGCTGCCGATGCTGGCCGATGCCGGCTGTGATCTGGTCGAGCAACCCGTGGCGCGTCACGCTGTTGCTGCAATGCACCGTCTGTCGGTCCGTGCCGCGATCCCGATCATGGCAGATGAGGCGCTGAGCGGGCCGGCGTCCGCCTATGCGCTGGCGTCGAATGCGGCGGCGGGCGTATTCTCGGTCAAGATCGCGCAGTCCGGCGGATTGTTTGCGGCATCGCGCGTCGCAGCGATCGCGGAAGCGGCCGGAATCGGCCTCTATGGCGGCACGATGCTGGAAGCGGGGATCGGAACCGCGGCATCGGCGCAGTTGGCGGCGACGCTGCCGAGCCTTGCCTGGGGCACCGAATTGTTCGGGCCGCTGTTGCTGACCGAGGAGATACTGGCCGAGCCGCTGGTCTACCGCGCGTTCGGGGTCGAGGTGCCGACGGGGCCCGGGCTGGGCGTTGCGCTGGATGAGGACAAGGTCGGACGGCTGCGCCGCGATCGCACCGCACCGCTTATCCACGCAGTGGCGGGAGGGGGCTGAGCGATGCTGTTTCAGGTCGAAATGCTCGTGGTTCTGCCGCGCGACATGCCGTCCGGGCAGGCGGACGAGATCAAGCGCGTCGAGAAGGCGCGCTATGAGGAGATCGCGCGCGCGGGCAAATGGCGGCATATCTGGCGGGTCGCCGGAGCCTATGCGAACGTCAGCATCTTCGATGTCGAGGACAATGAAGAACTGCACGCATTGCTGACCAGCCTGCCGCTGTTTCCCTACATGGATATCAAGGTGACGGCACTGTGCCGTCATCCGTCATCCATTCACGACGACGACCGCTGACCGGGCGCAAGGAGAGAACCGAATGACTTCATTGACTGACAGCGCCGAGATCCAGACGTTTCTCGACAAGGTCGCCGGACTGGATCAGGGTGACGACACGCGGATGAAGCGGATCGTGCGCAAGATCGTGGGCGACCTGTTCGACACGATCGACCGGTTCGATGTCGATGAGGACGAATTCTGGCACGCGCTGAACGCGCTGGGCCGCGCCGCGCCGGAATACGGCCTTTGGGCAGCGGGCTTCGGCTTCGAGCATTTCCTGGATGTGCGCATGGATCGGCGCGATGCAGAGGCCGGAATCGCCGGTACGCCGCGCACGATCGAGGGGCCGCTCTATGTCGAGGGCGCGCCGCTCTCGACCGGCGATGCGCGGCTTGATGACGGCACCGACAAGGGTGAGGTGCTGGTGATGCACGGCCGCGTGCTGTCCGACGACGGCACGCCGGTAAACGGCGCGGTGGTCGACGTCTGGCACGCCAATACGCTTGGCAATTATTCGCATTTCGACCCGAGCCAGACCGCGTTCAATTTCCGTCGCCGGATCAGGACCGATGATGAGGGTCGATACCGGTTCCGCTCGGTAATGCCGTCCGGCTACGGCGTGCCGCCGGGAAGCGGTATCGACCATGCACTGACCGCGATCGGGCGTCATGGAAAGCGGCCGGCCCATGTCCATTTCTTTGTCTCGGCGCCCGGTCATCGGCATCTGACGACGCAGATCAACATCGCGGGCGATCCGCTGATTTATGATGATTTCGCTTATGCGACCCGCGACGAGCTCATCCCGCATGTCGAGCGGCATGACGAGCCTGCGCGGATCCATGCCGCCGGGCTGAACGAACCCTTCGCAGAGATCGCCTTCGATTTCACGCTGCCCGCAGTTGACGAGACCGGTGCTGCTGGGCGCTCCAGCCGGGAACGCGTCCCCGAAGCCGAGACCGTCCCCGAGACCGTCAACGCCTGATCCGCCAATCCAAAGGAAACCGCTATGGCCATGTTGCTCAAGGACCGACTGGACGGCGCCGTCGTCGAGGACCGCGAGGCCGGCATCTATCGCTGCCGCCGCGACATCTTCACGGACGAGGACATGTTCGAGCTGGAGATGAAACATGTCTTTGAGGGCAATTGGGTATATCTGGCGCATGAAAGCCAGATCCCGGCGAACAACGACTATTTCACGCTGACGGTCGGTCGCCAGCCGGTCGTGATCACGCGCGACAAGGCAGGTGACCTCCATGCCTTCATCAATGCGTGCAGCCATCGCGGCGCAATGCTGTGCCGGCACAAGCGCGGTACCAAGGCGACGTTCACCTGTCCGTTTCACGGCTGGACATTCAGCAATGCGGGCAAGCTGCTGAAGGTGAAGGATCCGGTGGGGGGTGGCTATCCGCCGCAGTTCAATACCGAGGGAAGCCATAATCTGAAGCCGACCGCGCGGTTCGAGAATTATCGCGGCTTCCTGTTCGGCAGCCTGTCCGACGATGTGACGTCGCTGGGCGATTATCTGGGTGAGGCGACAAAGATCATCGACATGATCGTCGATCAGGCGCCCGACGGGATGGAGGTTCTGCGCGGATCGTCCAGCTATGTCTTTGACGGCAACTGGAAGCTGCAGGCGGAGAATGGCGCGGACGGCTACCATGTCAGTTCGGTACACTGGAATTACGTCGCGACCACCAGCCGGCGCAAAACCGCTGAGATGGACGATATCAAGGCGGTCGACGCCTCCGCCTGGAACAAGCAGGAGGGCGGATTCTATTCGTTCGAGAACGGCCATATGTGTCTGTGGACGCGCTGGGCCGACCCGACGACACGCCCGGTTTACGCGCGGCTGGACGAATTGACGGCGCAATATGGCGAGGCGCGCGCGAACTGGATGGTCAGCTTTCTGCGCAATCTGTGCCTGTACCCCAATGTGTTCCTGATGGATCAGTTCAGTTCGCAGATCAGGGTCTTTCGCCCCCTGTCCGTGGACCGGACCGAGGTCACGATCTACTGCATCGCGCCGAAGAACGAGCCGGCCGATCAACGTGCGCGGCGTATCCGCCAATATGAGGATTTCTTCAACGCCAGTGGCATGGCGACTCCCGATGATCTGGAAGAATTCCGCGCTTGCCAACAGGGCTATGCCGGCGCGTCGATGCCGTGGAACGACATGTCGCGCGGGGCGGAACACTGGATCAAGGGGCCGGACGCACACGCAAAGTCGCTCGGCATCGAGCCGCTGATGAGCGGGGCGCGGACCGAGGATGAGGGGCTTTATACGGTCCAGCATGGTCACTGGCTGGAGCGCATGAAAAAGGCGATCGATGACGAGGCCGGGACGCCGGTGTTGCAGTGATAGGGGGCCGGGCATGACCGACCTGACACGCGGCGGGATCGAGGACTTTTTGTACCATGAGGCCAGGGCGCTGGACGACCGGCGATGGGACGACTGGCTGGCCTGTTATGCACCGCATGCGTCGTTCTGGATGCCGGCGTGGGACGATAACGATACGCTGACCGAAGACCCGCAAAAAGAGATCTCGCTCATCTATTATCCGCGCCGCGACGGGCTGGAGGACCGGGTCTTCCGCCTCAAGACCGAGCGGTCGAGCGCCAGCACGCCGGAGCCGCGGACGTGTCACAATATCTCGAATGTCGAGATTACCAACAGGGCGGGCGACACGATCGAGCTGAGGTTCAACTGGCTGACGCTCAGCTATCGTTACAAGACCGTCGATACCTATTTCGGGACGTCTTTCTACACGCTCGACACATCGGGCGAGGCGCCGTTGATCGTTGCCAAGAAAGTCGTCCTGAAGAACGACTATATCCATCACGTCATCGACGTGTATCACATCTGACCGGGGCGACGACCGTGACCTATCGCATCGCGCTGAACTTCGAGGACGGAGTAACTCGCTTCATCGACGCGAATGATGGAGAGGTTGTCGCTGACGCGGCCTTTCGCCAGGGTATCAACGTGCCGATGGATTGCCGCGACGGGGCGTGCGGCACCTGCAAATCCTATTGCGAGGCGGGCTCGTTCGATCCGGGTTTCTACATCGAGGATGCGCTGAGCGATGAAGAGGCGGCGGAGGGATATTGTCTGACCTGCCAGATGATACCGTCGAGCGATATCATGCTGAAGATCCTTGCGTCGTCTGCGGTCTGCAAGGCCAAAGCGGTGACGTATGACGCGACCATCGCGTCGGTCGATCTGGTATCCGACAGCACGATTTTGCTGACGCTTGATGTGGACCTGCCCGACACGTTGGGATTTCTGGCCGGGCAATATGTCAACCTTGCGGTCCCCGGCACCGATCAGCACCGGGCCTATTCGTTCAGTTCGATCCCGGGCGGCTCGCAGGCCCGATTTCTGATCCGCAACATGCCCGGCGGCCTGATGAGCGATTATCTGACCGATAGTGCGCAACCGGGTGACAGGATGCAGTTCACCGGTCCGATCGGCAGCTTCTATCTGCGTCCCGTCGCACGGCCCTTGCTGTTGCTGGCGGGCGGCACCGGTCTGGCGCCGATCCTGTCGATGCTGGAGGTGCTGGCCGTTGAGGGAACGGCACAGCCGATACATCTTGTTTACGGGGTGACCGCCGATGGCGACCTGGTAGAGGTGCCGCGGATCGAGGCACTGGCGGCCCGCCTCCCGACGATGACATGGGCGTCATGCGTGGCCGATCCCGAGAGCGCACATCCGCTGAAGGGCTTCGTCACGCACCATCTCTCGGAGGAACATCTTCGCGCCGGCGACTGCGACGTGTATCTGTGCGGTCCGCCGCCAATGGTCGAGGCGGTAAGGGTGTTCCTGAAGGATCAGGGCGTGACACCGGCGAATTTCCACTATGAGAAGTTCGCAGCTAGCGAGGCGGCGTGATCTTCGCTGACCGCTTCGCCGACCGGGTGATGGTCGTGACCGGCGCGGCGCAGGGGATCGGGTTGGCGGTCGCCCGCCGTGCGGTAGCGGAAGGGGCGCGCGTCTTGCTCGTCGACCGTGCTGAGCACGTCGCGGATGTGGCGCGTGATCTCGGTGATCATGCGTCCGGCTTGTGCGCCGACCTGGAAGTGTATGGCGATGCCGCGGCGGCGATTGACGCTGCGCTGCAGCGGTTCGATCGGATCGACGTCCTGATCAACAATGTCGGCGGCGCGATCCGCATGCGCCCGTTCGATGCGTTCGAACCCGCGCAGATCGAGGCGGAGATAACGCGGTCGTTGCTCCCGACCCTGTGGTGTTGCCACGCCGCGATCGCTCCGATGCTGGCGCAGGGGGGTGGGACGATCGTCAACGTGTCGTCCAACGCCATGCGCGGCATCTACCGCGTTCCCTATGCTGCCGCAAAGGGAGGCGTAAACGGCATCACGCAGAGCCTGGCGATGGAGTATGCCGGACGCGGTATTCGGGTGGTGGCGACTGCGCCGGGTGGAACGGCGGCGCCGCCCCGGCGGACGCCGCGTGGTGAGGACACGCTCACCCCGCAGGAGATTGGCTGGATGGCTGACGTCGTCGACCAGGTGACGCAATCGAGCTTCATGAAACGCTATGCCACGCTCGACGAACAAGCGGGGGCTATTCTGTTCCTCGCTTCCGACGAAGCATCGTATATCACGGGTACGACGCTACCTGTTACCGGTGGTGATATCGGATGAGCGTCTCATGCCGGGCATGTCGCGCGCTCCCCACGGCGCACGCGCCACTGATGGGCACACAGAGCATCGACGCATGCGCCAGCCGCATCCGCAAGAACCGACACATCGACCAGGAGAATGATCATGGCAACCAAGCTTCAGTCTGATCGCGACCGGCCTGCTGAATATAGTGCCGAAGAATGGGCCATCCGCGTCGATCTGGCGGCGGTCTATCGACTGATCGCGCATCACGGTTGGGACGATTTGATCTACACGCATATCTCCGCGCGGCTGCCCGGAGACGAGGACGTCTTTCTGCTCAATCCGTTCGGTGTTCACTTCTCGGAGGTGACCGCATCCAACCTGGTTGCAGTCGACGAGCACGGCGATCCTGTTCGGCCGACAGATGCAATGATTCACCGCGCTGCCTTCGTCATTCATAGCGCAATTCACATGGCGCGACCGGATGCCGGCTGCGTCATGCACCTGCATACGCGCGCAGGGATGGCGGTATCATGCATGGAGCGCGGCCTGTTGCCGCTGACGCAGCATGCAATGATGTTCCACGACCGCATCGGCTATCACGACAGTGAGGGGATCGCGATCGACGTTGATGAGCGGACCGCGCTGCAGCGCAATATCGGCGACAAGCCGATCCTGATTTTGCGTAACCACGGCACGCTTGTCGCGGGCAAGACGGTTGGCGAGGCATTCTCGATGATGTGGCACCTGGAGCGCGCAATGCAGGTGCAGGTCGATGCACTGGCGAGCGGAGAGAAATTGACCGTCCCATCCGACGCCGTTGCCGCGCAGACCGCAGAGCGCGGCTTCACGGACGCTCGGATCCCCGAATATCCGGGCGGTCAGAGTCCGCTCGGCAAGCTCGAATGGCCCGCCATGCTGCGATTGCTCGATCGGGTCAGTCCCGGTTACGACGCCTGAGCATGGCGACCATTCAACCGATCGGCGACTTGTCGCTCGAGTGCGGACGGACGCTGAAGGCTGTGCAAGTCGCGTACGAAACGCGGGGCATCTTGTCGCCTCAAAATGACAATGTCGTGCTGGTACTGCACGGCTTCTCCAGTGGTCCCGATACGATCCTTCCCGGCGGAGAGACAGCAGAAGGGTCATGGTGTGAACTGATCGGACCGGGCAAGGCGATCGACACGGACCGCTATCATGTCATCTGCCCCAATGCGCTCGGGTCGACCTATGGTACGACGGGCGCGGCCAGTATCGATCCGGACACGCACAAGCCTTATGGTTCGCAATTTCCGGCGCTGACGTTGCGCGACATCGTCGCCAGTCAGCGCGCCCTGCTCGATCGGCTGGGCATCGATCGCGTAATCGCGGCCGTCGGGCCTTCCTTTGGCGGCATGCAGGCACTGCAATGGGGTGTGGCCTATCCCGACGCGGTGCGCGGTGTCGTGGCCGCCCTTACCTCGCTGGGTGACGTACCCGCCAATGCCGAAAGATTACGCGCCGCGCTGGCGACCGATCCGCACTGGAATGGTGGCGATTATTACGACCATGGTCCGCTGGTCGAGACGCTGAGCGCGATGCGCGTGCAGATGTTGAATGGCTATGGCGTTCCCGAGGCGCTGGCAAAGACGATCGACGACAGTGACGAGCGGAACAGGATAATCGACCGCCGGGCGAAGGCATGGGCAGCGCATTTCGATGCCAACGCGCTGATCACGATCATGACCGCCATGGCCACCTTCGACGTGACGGCGCAGCTGGACGCGGTGACCGCGCGTGTCCTGTATGTCCTGTCGCGGACCGATCCGATCTTTCCGCCTTCGCTTGCCGAACCGACGATGGCGGCCTTTGCAAAAGCGGGAGTGGACGCCGACTACGTCGAGATCGACAGCGAAGCGGGTCATTCCGCTTCATCGAGCGACTGGCAGGCATGGGCGCCGGTGCTTCGGCAATTCATGGAGTCGATGGGCTAGGCGTGGGGTCTGCGAGCAGGCCGCGGATGGCCATGTCGGCATGCGTCTCCCAGAGTATCTCGATCTCGGCCTCGTCGATATTGCCGAACAGCATGCGCGAAAAGAGCGTGTGGATGACGGGTCCCAGGATGACATGCGCGAGATGATCGCTGGCATCGACGCGAAATTCTCCCCGAGCACGACCCAGATCGATGATCGTCATCAGCACTTCGCTGCCCTTTGCGACGACCTCCGCCTGGTAGAAGGCGGTAAGGCCGGGATGCCGCCTGCCTTCGGACATCAACAGCCGGAGAATGGCGCCGGCATAAGGCTGCTCGACGAGATTGCGGTAGATGCGTCGTAACGTTCGTCGAAGCAGCGCTGCCGCACTGTCCGTCGCTGCCAGTTCGATCGGCTCGATATTGATCAGCAGTTCGGGAATCACGCGCGCGATCGCTTCGCGCAGCAGGTCTTCCTTCGACTTGTAATGAAACGTTACCAGCCCTTTACCGACGCCCGCCATCTCGGCGATGTCCGCTATCGTGGTCGCGTTGAAGCCGCGCTGCGTGAACAGTGAATAGGCGGCATCCAGGATCGCGGTGCGTGACCACTGCGCGTCCGGGCGACGTCCGCGCGACGCACCAGTCTGCGGTTTGACCGTGCTTGCCGACGATGAATGTATCTGCATCGAACTCCGCTTGGTTGCCGCCAATTCCCCGCCCCCGGGTTGGACCCGGGTTGGACCCGGGGCAAGGAGGGCATCTAGACGGCGGTGGCGTGAAGTGTATCCTCCCCGGTTGTCAACCGCGCGCGACACATGACGTGGTCAAGCACGGCACGCAGTGCAGACGCTGGATCGTTCGTCAGCCGTGCCGCCCGGAAAGCGACCATGCCGTCCGGGCGAACCAGCACGGCCCCCGAATCCTCAATTCCATAGAGCGAGAGAAAGTCGATTTCGGGAACGAGGTCACCGTCCGACGCCACCCGGTATCCTTTTGTCCGCACACCAGGGTCGGTCGCTTGCAATGCGTCGATCCACGCCCCCCCGTCCGCGCCGGCAAACAGAACAAAGTCGGTGTGACAAAGGTCGATCGACGATACCCGCTCGTCTCCCAGCCGTGCCCAGAAATGTGGTGCCCGATAGCCGGGCTTGGCATGCGGCAGATAGTCCACCACGGCATTCTCGACCGCCGGAGGTGCCACGTCATCCGGGACGAAAGCCCCGCCGCCCTCATAATGAAGCCCCAGATCCAGGCCCCACCAATTGCCGTATTGGCGCGATGACTGAAGGATTGACTGTTTCTGCTCGAAGCTGTCCGAATTGCGGACAGCGCTCATCAATTGCTCGACATAGCCTGCATTCGTCCGGCCGAATTCACAGACCCGCAACGCGACTTGACGACGTTCCGTATCATAGGTCTGCAGCAGATCGGGATGAGCCTCGCCCTTCAGGACGGCAGCGACCTTCCAGGCCAGATTATGCGCGGTCTGGATGCCGGTATTCAGGCCAAAGCCGCCATAGGGAGGAATCTGATGCGCCGCGTCACCGGCGAGCAGCAGACGCCCCTCGACCAGCCGGTCGGACAACATCATCGACAGCGTATAACCATAGGCCTTGAAGATTTCGATTTCGACATTCTCGGCCTCGGGTACGCCGATCATCGCGCGAATATGGGCGGTGGCATAGTCATCGGTCCAGCGCGCCAGATCGAATGTGGCGGGGTCGTACTGAACCTGGATCGCCCACATGTCCTTTTCATCGAGCATCTGGAAGACGCCTTCCAGTCCCGGTTGCAACGTCCAGATCAACGCCCCCTCGCGCCCCTTGGTAAAGCGGCTCAGATCGGCGCGGACATGGTTGTTGATGAACGATCGAAGGTTGGCCCGGCCCGATTCGCCGATCCCTGCCATCTCGCGCAGCGGACTCTTCCCGCCATCCGCGGCAATCAGGTATCTGGTGCCGATGCGCCTGATGCTACCGTCTTTTTCGCGCACCTCGACCGTGACGCCGTCCTTGTCCTGCTCGAAGCCAATGACTTCTGTATCAAATCGTATTTCGGTTTCGACCTGCCTCGCCGCCGCTGCATGGATCATCGGATCGATCCGGTCCTGTGCAGCGGTAATATAGCGCGCCGGCGATAAAGCGGCGGCCGCACCCGGCGCCATCGCACCGGGCATGTGACCGATCACCCGGCCGCCCAGCGTCTCGGTATAGACGAACGCGCTAGACCAGAGTTCGCTCATCGCGATCCGCTCGAGCTCGTCTGACAGTCCCACCTGCCCCAGGATCTCGGCGCTTCGCGTATTGATCCCCCGGGCGCGCGGCAGCTCGCTGATACCGCTGCGCTTTTCAAGCACCAGCGAACGTATCCCCTGCCGCGCCAGCAGAACGGATGTGATGAGCCCGACCGGTCCTGCGCCGGCGATGATCACGGGTATCGCCTGATCGGCAGCTTTATCCTGTCCGATTTGCGTGTTCGTCATTGCGTTACCACTTCTTGGATAGCTGGAGCATCACTGTCCGGGGGAAGCCGGCCTGTCCCGACGGCACGACCCCGTTGGTGCCGACCGCGATCAGATATCGCCGGTTTCCGACATTCTTGGCGATGACCTGTGCCGACCAGCCCTGGTCCTGACTCCTCAGCCCTGCGCTCAGGTTGATAAGGTCATAGGATGGTTGTGAAGCGATGTTGACGTTGGTCGGATCGTAATAGGCGCGCGCCTGCCAGAAATAATCGCCGCGCAGAAAAGCCGTGGCAAATCCCAGATCCTGATCATATTGCGCACTGCCGGAAAAGGAACTCGACGGCGCTCCGTTCAACCTGTTGTCGCTTGCGTCGAAGGTTTGTGTCGCCGGCGTGAACCGCGGATCGCCGGCCAGATACGGAACCAGTACGACCGGCACGGACGCGTTGGGAAAGCGGCGATAACGGCTGTCGAGCAGCGAATAATTCGCGGTCAGCGACAGGTTCGGCACGGGGCGAGCGATCGTCTCGATTTCCAGCCCCTTGACCCTTGCGGTTGCCGCGTTGCTGATCGCTGTCACGCCCGCCGCAATCAGCGACTGAACCTGAAGATCCTTATAGTCGTAATAAAAGCCCGTAACGTTGAAGCGGAGCCGTCGATCGAACAGGTCGCTCTTCAGTCCCGCTTCGTAGCTCCAGAGCGTTTCCGGCCCGTATGCCAGCGTGCCGGGCCGATCAGCCGCATAATTGGTACCGCCGCTCTTGTATCCCTTTGTCGCCGAGGCAAAGACAAGGATGCCGGGCGTCGCCTGGAAATTGATACCGAACTTCGGCGTGAACGCGTCATAGGTCTGCGCCGTACTCGCAACGAAGGGAAAGGGAGGAATGTTCGGTCCGTCCGGAAACGCGCGTGCCGGCTGAAGCGTCAGGCTCTGGTCCACCGATTTGCGATCATTTGTATAGCGGATCCCTGCAACGACACTCAGCCGATCGGTGAGGTCATACGTGCCTTGCGCGAACGCTGCATAGGAACGCGACACGACACGCGGCGCAACGAAACGGATCAATCCGGGTACATTGAGATTGATCTTTAGTGTCGCACGTTCATCTTCGTGGAAATAGAACAGGCCCAGCACGCCTTTGAACCGGGACACGTTGGCATTCAGATTGAACTCTTGCGTGAATTGCTTCGATAGGTCCGTTTGCTGCCCCGAGACGATGTTGAGCTCGGTGGCATCGATATCGACAGAAAGATTGTAACTGCTTTGCCGATAAGCCGTTAACGACTTCAGACTGAAAACCGGTGAAAGTGCATAATTTATCTCTTGCGACACACCCCAGTTCTTGGTCTTGATCGGTTGTGGCGTGTTCAACGCAACCTTGCGATAATCACCGACGATTGAGCTTGCGCTCGGTGCCGGGCGGAACGGTGCCAGCAGATGAGAAAAGCTCTCCACCCGCTCACCCGACTTTGCATAGTCACCGCGCGTAATCAGCTCCAGCGATGCGGAGGGAGTAATGCGCAACTGACCTCTTACTGCCCCGCGATCCGCATTGTTTACGCCAGACTGGTTCACGAGAATATTGTCGACATAATCGTCATGACGAATATAGTTTCCGGAGATGCTGGCCTGGACCAGGCCCGGGACCAGCGGACCGCTGATGTATCCCTGATACTGCACGAGCCCGTAATTGCCGAAGGCGGCCTGTGCCTTGGCCTCAAGCTTGTCCGCCGGTTTGCGTGTGATGACGTTGATCGTACCGCCCACCGCGTTACGCCCGTACAACGTACCCTGCGGGCCGCGCAGCACCTCGACGCGGTCGATGTCGACGAAGTCGGTGAATTGGGAGAAGGCGCGGGCGATATAAACGCCATCGACGTGAACCGTGACGTTGGGATCGGACCCGATGAAGACGTTATTGCTGCCGATGCCGCGAATGTAGATCTGCGCGTTTGCTGCTGTCTGCGAAACGTTCAGATTCGGGGTCAGCGATACCAGATCCTTGACGTTGGTCACGCCGGATGATGCCAGGCTTTCCGACGAAAACACGCTGACCGCGATCGGCGTCTTCTGCGCCGCCGTCGCGCCGGTTTTCGTTGCCGTCACGATGATGTCGGCAATTCCGACGTCGCTGCCGGGGGAAGGCGGCGTCTGATCGCTTGGCGGGGTCTGACTGTCGGCGGTCTGGCCGGTGACCGCCTTCTGCGAGTCGATGGGGCTGGCGGTCGGCACCTCCTGGGCGATTGCCGGTGTCGGGATCGTCAGTGCGCAAAGTGCGGCGGTACTGCCGTGAAATACAGCCTTCAGCGTCCTCATAACCCCTCCATAATTCGCCGTCCCTCTGATGGAGACAGACAGACATTAGAGTTGACTGACCGGGCGGTCAACGACTAAGAAGGATTGGCGACGCCTCAAAAAGGCGCGGTGGACAGGAAAGGATTTCGACCGATGGAGCGTCACCCGGTAATAATCTGCGGTGCGGGACCGGTCGGCCTGACGATGTCGATCCTGCTGTCGCGTGAGGGCATTCATCATCTGTTGGTCGAGCGCCGGCCAAGAGTAAGCACATTGCCGCGCGCGCGTGGCGTCATGTCACGGTCGAGCGAAATCTGGAGCCAGCTCGGGCTTTACGAAGAGTTGTCGGAATTATCCCTTCCGCCCGAGTGGAATCATCATTTCCTCTATCTGCAAACACTGGCGGGCGAGATGATCGGCAAGATGCCCAGCAATTGCATGGGGCCGGCCGCACTGGCCGCGTATACGCCTTATGATTTCAGGTGCGCGGCTCAGGACAAGATCGACTCGATGCTGTGGCGCAAGGCTGAAAGTCATTCGCACGCCAAGTTGCGCTTTTCGACAGAGATCATCGACACGGCGCAGGATGCCGATGGTGTCACGGTTACACTGCGCGGTCAGGATGGCTCGCAAGAAACGGTTGCGGCTGACTGGCTGATTGCCGCCGATGGCGGGCGAAGTCCGTTGCGTGAGGCAGCGGGGATCGCCTCGACCGGGCCCACCGCGCTGGCCACGTACCTGAACACTTTCTTCGACGCCGATCTCAGCCAATGGACGAAGGATCGCAAAGGTCCGCTCATCTGGACATTTGCGAACGGCAAGGTCGGGACCTTTCAAGCGCTGGACGGCAAGACAAGGTGGATGTGCCAGATCAACGTCGATCCCGAACGTGAGCCAATCGACAGCTGGACCGAGGAAAAGGTTATTCGCCGCCTGCGCGACATGGTCGGCGATCCCGCAGTCGAGCAGGTCGCATTCACGCTCCATTCCTTCTATCCCTATACGATCGCCGCGTGCGTTGCGGACCGGTTGCGCGACGGTCGCATGTTCCTGGTCGGCGACGCTGCACACCGCATTCCGCCCGCTGGTGGCTTCGGCATGAATACGGGCATTCAGAGCGCGCACAATCTGGCGTGGAAACTGGCCGCCGTCATCCGCGGAGAGGCGCAGGAGACGCTCCTCGACACCTATGACCCGGAGCGCCGCGAAGTGGCGTGGCGGGCCTGCGAATTCGGGCGCATCAATGTCGGCTCGATCCGTGCCATCATGACGGCGCCCGGCGACGCTGAAAAACGCGAAGCGATCGAGCAGTCGCGCCAGTTCGGCAATTGGGCCGGCCTCGACGTCGGCGTCCACTATGAAGGAGCGGGCGCCTATATTGCCGACAACGCGCCGGCGCCCGAGCGGGCCGACCCCGTTGTGGATTACGTGCCGACGGCCAAGCCGGGCTACCGCGCGCCGCACATCTGGCTCCGCGACGGGGAACGGCGCTTGTCCACGATCGACCTGTTTCAGCGTCGGTTCACGTTGCTCGCCGGTCAGGCTGGTCAGGCATGGATCGCGGCGGCACGTCGCTTGACGTCGCCTGTTCAGGCGTTTGTCGTCGGACCCGGTGGTGATCTGGTGCCGGAAGCGGATTTCAATGATCTTTACGGGATTGACGATCGGGGCGCGGTGTTGGTGCGGCCCGACGGGCACGTCGCGTGGCGAAGCACGGCGATGGTCGACAATCCCGAAGACACGCTGCGATCGGTCATGGAGCGCCTCGGGCTGATCGAATCGGCGCTGGTCGCGGCTGAATGACGGTTCGGATCGGTATGCCATGCATGTCGTGATCGTTGGAGCGGGCGCTGTCGGAACGCTGTATGGCGGCTGGCTGCGCGCAAGCGGCCTCGACGTCAGCTTCCTCGCCCGCGGCGCGGCATTGAGCGCGCTTCGTACGGAGGGACCGGTGCTGCGCGGTGACCGGGGCGACCAGTTGATCGGACCGGTCACCGCGCATGATGATCCCGGCGCGCTGGCACCGGCCGATGTCATCATCATGACGGTAAAGCTTTATGATCTTCGTGAGGCCGCGCTCGCCGCTGCTCCATTGCTGGCCGATGGAGGGTTGGTCGTCGGCTTGCAGAACGGAGTCAGCGCTTTCGACATCTTGAGCGAGACATTCGCGCCGGAGCAGATCATGGTCGGTCCGGTCTACAGCGCTGCCCGCCTGTCAGCGCCCTGCGTTGTCGATTATACGGGCGCCCGGCATCTGGCGGTGATCGGCAATCCTGCCGGCAATGTCCATCCGGCTGCCGGGATGCTGGTTGAGGGCTGGCGTCGGGCCGGTATCGAAGCCGAAATCAGCGACGATATCGGGCGCGTCTTGTGGATGAAGTTTCTCGGCTTTGCCACCAACGCGGCGCTTACCTGCCTGTCGCGCCAATCTGCGGGCGTCGTGTATCATGATCCTGATCTGCTCGATCTGACCCGCGCCTCAATTCGGGAAATCGCCGCGGTGTCGAAAGCGCAGGGCATGACGCTGCCTGCCGATGCCGAGGAGATCACGTTGCGATTGCTCCAGTCTTTTCCCCCCGACATGGTCGCATCGATGCGTCAGGATCTCGACGCGGGACGTCGGCTCGAACTCGATGACATCATCGGCACGATCGTTCGACTGGGGCGCTGCCACAATATCCCGACCCCAGTTCACGCCGCGGCCTATGCCTGCCTCAAACCCTATCGTCACGGCGCTGCATCGCCTTCGCGCAGGCCCTCCCATGCCACCGCCTGAACCGCCGAGGAGTCCCTACCATGCCACCGCTTGAACCGCCGACTCCCTCCACCGAAACAAACGCACGTATTGATCTTGCGGCGGCTTATCGCCTGTTCGCTGAACTCGGCTGGCACGAACTGATCTACAACCATATAACCGTGCGTGTACCGGGTACGGAGCATTTTCTAATCAATCCGTTCGGACTGCTTTACCGCGAGGTCAATGCATCGAATCTCGTCAAGGTCGATCTCCACGGCAATATCGTGGGCCACTCCGACTATCCGATCAATCCCGCGGGATTCATTGTTCATGCCGCAGTCCACAGCGCCAGAGAAGATGTCGGATGCGTCATTCATACGCATACGACCACCGGGCTTGCGGTTGCGTGCCAGCGGGACGGGTTGCTGCCGATGTCCTTCCCATCAATGTTTTATACGCAGCGGCTCGCCTATCACGAGTTTGAGGGGATCACAGTTGATTCAGACGAATGTGCGCGGCTGGCGGATGATCTTGGCGACAAGTACGCGATGATTTTGCGTAATCACGGCTTGCTGGCGTGCGGTCGAACGGTCAGCGATGCATTTGCCGAAATTTACCACCTGCAGCGCGCGTGCGACGTACAGATCGCCGCGCAGGCATCGGGCGCGGCGTTGACAATACCGGATCATTGGATCGGTTTGAAGGCAGCGGCGCAACACGATCGACTCGCGCGTTCTGGAACTCAGAATCAGCTTTTGTGGAACGCGATGGTGCGTTGGATGGATCAGGTGGACCCGAGTTTCCGATCATGAACGGGTATCGCCACAAACCGGGTAAAGGTGCAGAAAGGCGATGATAGAGCGCGATCAGGGCAGTGCGTGTCCGATGAACGAAGCGCTTGCCGCTATACCATCCGCCTGTCCCTTGTCGGCAAACGCACAGGCCTTCGACATGTTCGATGGGCCGTATCAAGTCGATCCCGCCGCCTCGTTGCGCTGGTCGCGCGCAGAGGAGCCGGTATTTTTCAGCCAGAAGCTTGGCTATTGGATTGTCACTCGATACGACGATGTGAAGACGGTATTCCGTGATAATGTTACCTTTTCACCCGCGATCGCGCTGGAGAAGATGACGCCTAGCTCCGCCGAGGCCGAGGCGGTGCTAAAAAAATATAATTATGGCATGAATCGCACCCTAGTGAATGAGGACGAACCTGTTCACATGGAGCGGCGCCGCGCGTTGATGCACTCGTTCACGCCGGAAGAGCTCGTTCATCACGAGCCAATGGTCCGCAAGCTCACGCGGCAATATGTCGACCGTTTTATAAATCGCGGCGAGGCTGATCTGGTCGACGAGATGTTCTGGGAAGTGCCACTGACGGTCGCGCTTCATTTTCTGGGTGTACCGCCCGAAGACATGGACACGCTACGCGAATATTCCATCGCCCACACCGTCAACACCTGGGGTCGCCCGACGCCGGAGGAGCAAATCGCGGTTGCCGAGGCCGTAGGAAAGTTCTGGCAATATGCAGGCGGTGTGTTGGATCGGATGCGAATTGAGCCTGACGGCCATGGATGGATGCAATATGGCATCCGCAAGCAGGGTGAGTTGCCCGACGTCGTCACGGACTCATATCTGCATTCGATGATGATGGCCGGTATCGTCGCCGCACATGAAACCACGGCCCATGCTTCGGCCAACGCGCTGCGCATTCTGCTAGAGGATCGCGATGCGTGGGACGATATCTGCGCTGATCCATCGTTGATCCCCAACGCGGTTGAGGAATGCCTGCGCTATTCAGGATCGGTGGTCGCGTGGCGGCGGATCGCCATGGCGGACACCAAGTTTGGCGATGTCGCGATCCCGGCGGGAGCAAAGCTGCTGATTGTCAGTGCTTCGGCCAATCACGATGAACGGCATTTTGAGAATCCTGACAAGCTCGACATCTACCGTGACAATACCACCGACCACCTGACGTTCGGATATGGCAGCCATCAGTGCATGGGCAAGAACCTGGCGCGGATGGAGATGCGCATCTTCTTTGAGGAACTGAGCAAGCGGCTGCCGCACATGGAACTGGTTCCCGGCCAGGACTTCACGTTCGTTCCAAGTACCTCTTTCCGCGGCCCGGATCATGTCAGGGTACGCTGGAACCCCGCACGCAATCCGGAGCGGTGCTATCCTGGGATCCTCGATCGATCATCGTCGTTCCCGATCGGCGCACCGGTCAGCGCGGCGGTCGCTCGGCAGGTGACGGTAAAGAGCGTTCAGCGCGAGGCCGAGGGGGTCGCAAGCCTGACACTTGCCGACCCGCATGGCCGAAATCTGCCGCATTGGTCGCCTGGCGCACACATCGACATGCTGGTCGGTGATTATGTGCGTAAATACTCGCTCTGTGGTGAACCAGGCGCCGCTAATCTTACAGTTGCCGTGCTGCGATCGGCCGATGGTCGGGGAGGGTCGAACTACATTCATGACATGCTCAGTGCAGGTGATACTGTGCGTATCCGCGGCCCGAAAAATCACTTTCGGCTTGATGAGCGAGCCGATCGCTTCGTGCTGATCGCCGGCGGTATAGGCATCACCCCAATTGTCGCCATCGCCGATCGATTAAAGGCGCTGGGTAAGGAGTATGCCATTCATTACGCCGTTCGAAGCAAAGTGGCAGCCGCTTTTACCGATCGGTTGCATCGCGATCACGCGGAGCACTTGAATCTTTACAACCGTGCAATGGGTGGCAGGCTGGATCTTGCCGCGCTTATCGCCGCGAGTCCGGCGGATGAGCAGATCTATGCATGCGGACCCGAGCGCATGCTGACCGCGTTGGCCGGTCTGATGGAAAGTCGCGCGGAACGTCTACATGTCGAGCATTTTTCTTCGACGGCGACGACGCGCGACGCAGCCGATGAGAATCCGTTCGACGTCTACCTCAAGGACAGCGATCTAACGGTCCATGTGCCGACAGATCAAACGTTGCTCCACGCGCTTCGCAGTGCCGGCTTGGACGTCCCCAGCGATTGTGAGGAAGGTCTGTGCGGTACATGCGAAGTCGCGGTCACGCACGGTGCTATCGACCACCGCGACATGGTGCTGACGACCGGAGAGCGCGGGGCCAATGATCGCATGATGGCATGCTGTTCGCGCGCGTACGGCAGGACGCTGACGCTCGAACTCTAGGAGAAGATGAGTGGACGGAATGCAAAAGTACACACAGCAGCAAGATCAGTTCTCGAACCCGTGACCGATTACATCCCGGGTTTCGCAAACCACGTGTCGAGTGAGGCGGTCGAGGGGGCGTTGCCGATTGGGCGCAATGCGCCGCAGCGCCCGGCTTTTGGGCTGTACACCGAGCAATTGTCCGGCACGGCATTCACTGCGCCGCGTCATGAAAACCGGCGTAGCTGGCTGTACCGGATGCGCCCCACCGCAGACCATCCGGCGTATCGCCCGTATGACGGCGCTGGCCGGTTTGCCCCTGGTAACAGCAAAGTACCGCTCGCACCCAATCGGCTACGCTGGAGTCCGATGGGGATGCCCGCCGAACCGGTCGACTGGATTGACGGCATGACAACGATGCTTGCGAACCGCGATCCCGCTGATTTGTCGGGCGTCGCGGTTCACGCTTACGCTGCAAACAAGGACATGGATCGACGTGTGTTCATGAATGCAGACGGCGAATTGCTGTTTATTCCCGAATATGGCCGGCTGTTATTGCTCACCGAACTCGGACGCGTTGACATCGCGCCTGGCCATATCGCGCTAATACCGAGGGGTGTGCGATTTCGTGTGATCCTGCCTGATCAACAGGCACGCGGCTATGTCGCGGAAAACTACGGCAGCCTGTTTCGTCTGCCCGACTTGGGACCGATCGGCGCCAATGGGCTGGCCAACCCGCGCGACTTCGAAACCCCCATCGCGTGGTTTGAGGATAGCGACGAGCCTACCGATGTTGTCCAGAAGTTCATGGGTTCATTGTGGACGATGACACTCGATCACAGTCCACTTGATGTCGTGGCCTGGCATGGCAATCTGGCACCCTGGCGTTACGATCTGGCACGATTCAACGCGATAAATACGGTAAGTTTTGATCATCCCGACCCCTCAATCTTCACGGTGCTGACCTCGCCGAGCGAGGTGCCCGGCCGCGCCAATGCCGACTTCGTGATCTTTCCACCGCGGTGGATGGTCGCCGAAGATACTTTCCGCCCGCCCTGGTTTCACCGCAACGTCATGTCGGAAGCGATGGGGCTGATCACCGGAGCGTATGATGCCAAGGTCGAGGGGTTTCAGGCAGGGGGACTGTCGCTCCATAATCTGATGGCCGGGCATGGTCCGGATGTCTCCAGCTGGCGCGCGGCCTCCGACGCCGACCTCAAGCCGCATAGGATCGAGGGGACGATGGCATTCATGGTCGAAAGTTGCTGGCCATATCGACCGACCGAACATGCGCTCGCCTGTGCACAACTCGATTATGACACGGTCTGGTCGGACTTCCCCAAGGCATCGCTGACATGACCGGGATCGACGAAACAAACGACTTGGCATTGACCAGTTGGATTCCGGATGCGAACGGACACCGTGATTTTCCGATACAAAATCTTCCATGCGTCGGGCGGCTGCGACCTTCAGCCCGGCGACCTGCTTGGCACCGGCACCATCTCAGCTCCCGATGACGATGGTCTTGGCAGCCTCATCGAGATGACCCGCGGCGGCAAGCATCCTATCACCCTTCCGAGTTGAGAAACGCGCGCTTTCCTGATTGACGGCGACGAGATTACCCTGACCGCGACAGCGCGCGCGGACGGCTACGTACCAATCGGATTTGAAACAGCCCAAGCGATCGCGCGGCCCGCGGTTGTGACGATGTGATGCTGCGACTTCATGGCTATTGGCGTTCCGGCGCTTCTTACAGAACGCGTATCGCATTGGCACTGAAAGGTCTCGATTTCGAACAAAGCACTTATGACTTGCGTGGCGGCGTGCAACGCCGCCCGCTTTATACCGCGCTCAATCCGCAAGGTCTCGTACCGGCGCTGGAGACCGAAAAAAACGCATTCTGACGCAGAGTTCCGCGATCCTTGAATGGCTGGAGGAATGCTATCCCGAACCTCCGCTGCTGCCTCCTGATTTCGATGGCCGCGCGATTGTCCGGGCGATGGCAGCTATCATCGGCTCCGACATCCATCCGCTCCACAATTTGCGGGTATTGACCGCACTTTGCAATGAACTCGGTGGAGACGACGCCGCGTTTGGACGCTGGATCGCGTGCTGGATCGAGGGAGGCGCTAGAGTTTATGATCCGGCATCATGGCGGCGGATTCTCCTATGGCGATGATCCGACATTTGTCGATTGCTATCTTGTCCCTCAGATTTATTCCGCAGAGCGGTTCAAAGTCGATCTGTCTTCTTTCCCGATGCTGGTTTCTGTCGGCAAACGAGCCAGAGCGCTGCCTTCCTTCGCAGCCGCCCGTCCTGATCGGCAACCGGATGCCGACAGGCCGTAACGACGCATCACGTTAACGACGGGACGTATCATCGGGCCGTTTGCATCGAATGGGTTGGACGCGGCAGGAGGAGGAAAAGCGCCGACGAAATGACGAATAGAAAAGCGCTGCCTATGATTGCGGCTGTGTAGCTGCCGGTGACATCACGAACGATCCCGTAACTGATTCCGCCTCCGGCCAGCCCGACATAGAACCATATGGAAAGGAGGCCATAAAGCCCCGAATAATTGCGCAATCCGAACAGTCGAGCGCAGAAGAAGCTCATCAAGTCGAGCTCCGCTCCTATGCTCGCGCCGAACATAAGGATACCAATCACAAGCAGAGTGATGTTATTGCCGGCACTCAAAAGAACAACGGCGCCAGCCGCCGCGACAGCGAGGACAAGAGCAGCCCAGCGCTCCGGATGGCTGAGATCTAGCAATCGCCCGACCAGCAGGCGGCTGACCATGACCGCGATTGCGAACACCGATAGCAGCCATCCGCCGGTCCGCAGGTCAAGTCCGAGACTGACGAGAAACGGTTGGAATTGCGTCACCAAGCCAAGCGATGCGGCGCTCACGAACAGCACGGCGATGCCAAGTATCCAGAAAGCCGGGCGCCGTAATGCCGTGGCGACATCGTCGCCCTGTATGGGCTCGCCATTGACCTGTCGCCTGGTTCCTGGCTGCATCAGGATTTGTGCCAAGCCGCCACCAAATATCGCCAGAATGGCCAACAATAGGTAACCACCGCGCCAGCCAAGTGTACCCATTGTCATTGAAAGTATCGGGGGGAGCATCGCCGCAACTAACGCGATGCCAAACTGCGCAATTGCCAGCGCTGCCCCGCGTGATGCTCTGAATTGCACGGCGACCAGTCGAGTATAGGCCAGCGGTCCAGTAGCGCATCCAAGTACGTTGATTACGATAAGTGCAATATAATATTCGTGCAAAACTCCACTTAGCATTGACAGCCAGACAAACCCTAGTGCCAGGAATATCGCAGATAGGCCTGACATGACGCGTACGCCGATACGGTCGATAAGGCGACCGACCAAGGGCAGGGTCAACGCCGTGATCGGCAAGGCAATAAGCGCGCCCGCAGTGCCTGCATTTGACCAGCCAAATTCGGTTTTAAGCGCCTGGAAGAACAGGCTTGATACTGCAGTATAGCTTGGTATTCCGAATCCCAGCCCGAACGTCGCCGCGATCAGATTGCGCCAGCCCTGACGGAATTCGTTGTTCATGACACGATCGTCGGGTTTGTTCGACGCGGTGCATATCGCGGAGAGTGTAGGTGCGTCATGCTATCCAACAGAGTGTAAACTGATCTCGGCATGTTAGAACTCACTAGAAAATCCGACAATCATGTGCCCACTTTATTCTGAAAAGGAATAGCGTTCTGTTCTTCGAAAGAAAGATTCCTCGATAACGTTCGGTAAATATAGCTAAAATGATAATTAAGAGAAGGGGAAATAAGAAAAATAATATATTTAAGTTGATGATGCATGCCGATTAGTTAGCATCCGACGCCAAGATCGAGCCATCTATGCCCGCCCAATACACTCGATGGTACACCTCGCGTCAGGTTCTGCGGATGTCAGCGGTAACAGACTAGTAGAGGGTGACGCATACTATATTGATGGCTTTCTCGACGGGAAGGCAGGTGCTCAAAGCGCCGAGTTATGGCGGTCGGGCATCGTAAGAGATGGCGAGGGTCTCGGCTTAATCAGAGGTGCAGGTGTGTCGTCCACACGGCGAATGTTGCGTGCTATCAAAATGTTCGAATTAACACCAACATCAAAATGGTTGTGTCGTCTGGATACAATTATTGACTTCGAAGGCACCACAGGACTGCACTTCCATCCGGGTTCAGGTATCCGCTGTCTCCTGTCCGGCTGCTTGCGGACGCAATCGGAAAAAGGGGAGGATACCGAAAATAAGCAGCGTGGCGACGTCTGGTATGAGGAGGGTTCGTATCCAATTGTCTCGACCGTAGACGGAGGAGTGAAAACAACGTTTCTTCGTGGCATGATCCGGCCACCAGAATACCTCATCTACGGTGAAACCGCGACCTGGATTGAGGGCAAGAAGCCAACATTTGGCGGTTGGCGGTCATTGAAACAGGGCGTCATCTCGCTGCGTTAGAGACAGGCGCGACGATGGGGTTCGAAAATCCCGTCGTCAGTACGTCAGCAAAACCGTAACCGTGTCGGTATAGGTGCCCGGAACCGGGTTTTGTCCCGGGGTTATCGAGCCAAACAGGGGTATGACATCGGAGACATTGCCGTCGGGCAGCGTCCTGCTGCCGCGGACCGCTTGCGTTCCGCCGGTCCCGTCGCCGAAGATATAAGCCCGGTTGACGTCAAGATACACCTGATAGCTCAGTCTGTTCGCGCCTTTGGCGAGATAGCGCGCGGTCTGATTGCCGCTCTGTCCAGGGCTGAGCGTAAAATTGTAGTTGAGCGTGCCCGGGCCGGTGCAGGTCACCGTCATCGTCGTCTGGGTCGACACCCGCGCCTTGCTAATGGCGTCGTAATTGCCGAACGCCATTGGTGGCAACGAGATGGTGCAGCTGATCGCGTCTGCTGGCGCAGCAGTCAGCGTTCCCGCTGAGATCAACGCGATCGCTGCCAGACGCGACGAAGCCCGGACTCGAAAAGCTTCGATTGTCATCGCCGTCGCTCGGCCGGCTCAGTAGGTGATCGTGGCCGTGATCGTATCAGCATATGATCCTGGCGTTGGCAGTTGGCCGGCGGGGATGCGGCCATAAACGTTGATGTTCTGCGCACCACCAGTCCCGGTTCCTGCAACCGTGTTGGTTCCAATCGTCGTGCCCCAGACCAGCGCGCGGGAAGTGTCGCTGTAAACGGAATATGTGAGCGTCTGCGTACCATTGGACATCTTGCGCGCGGCCACCGTGGCGCCGCTACCGCCGCCGGCGTCCAGACCGACGCTGTAGGTGGTGGTGTTGGTGCAACTCACCGAAAGCGTCGTCGTCGTATCCGTTTGAACGGAAGAGTAGGTACCGAACGCAAGGGGGCTGGCGGTGATCGAGCATGTCGCTGGTACGTTTGCGGAAACCGGCATCGAACTGTTGGTCGTGGCCGCCCGGGCGCTTCCCGTCCAGCCCGCAAGGGTGACCGCAAAGACCGTTACCGAGAGAGAGATACGAAGGAAGGTATTCACGTTCAAGCACTCCGCCAGGGTTTTCTGTCGGGAAACTACACCCAATGGCTTAAGATTGGATTTGCGAGGGGCAAGGACGCCTGTATTGCCCCTAACGCGCGGATACCACGTCGCCCTTTTGTGCTCGGTCGATGATCGAACGCGACGCCATCTGCGGTCGTCCGATGACGCAGCGAACATTCCTGACATTCATTGCGATATCGGGAGTATCGCCAAGATCCACGATTGCCAGACACTGCCGGCCGTCAGCGAGTAGCGCCTGCAAAACCTGTCTGCCGCTGACATCCTTCAAAAAGATCTGGCCATCGAAGCCGGCAACGACGTTGACGTCAGGACGCCCGGATATCGTAAAGACGGTACCTGGCGCGATCGGCGTACCGTCCGGCATGGCGACCGCCAGCAGCGCCTGGCGCGACCGACGCACCCCGAAACGCGCGATTGCGCCAGACCGATCGGCGGGGGCAATACTGGTCTCGACACGGTCCCATTCCACGTCAAGTGGCAGGTCGGTTGGATCCAGCGCGAGCTTGTTGGCCTGATAGGCTGTCAGGCCCGGCATAAGCAGTACGCCGTGACTGTTTGTCCGACCGATTGGGCGATTGTTCAGCGAGACGCCGACATCGCGGAATCCTCCGCTGTCGACGATCGCAAATCCATCATTGACCTTGTTGGTCGCGAAAGCTTCGCCGTTCATCAGCACGAGTCCGCCATTGATACGGCCCTGAACGAACAGGTTGCCGGCATATCTGTCGATCCCGAGACTGACCTCGCCCGAACCTGCGCGATAGCGTAGCTCTCCCAAATCCCGGTCACTGACGCCGCGCGCGGTGTAGACCCGCCAACCTATGTCACCTGGTGCAATGACAGGTCGTGTCGCCTCCAATGTGGCCTGACGTCCGGCCGAACCATAAGAGGCGCTTGCGGAGGAGCGGCCGAATCTCAGGCTGATGCCAGCGATCACCGCACCACGCCCCCGGCTCAACTGCTGATAGCCGGTGAGATAGGCATAGGCCCTACCGAACAACTCTCGCGAGTAGGTCGCGGAAATAAGTGAGCTGCGTCCCTCGGAAGGCGGGTCAGGAAACGTCGTACTCAGCGAGTCCCGCTGTCCGGTTGCTGAAGTGACGCGCTGATCGACATCGGTATAAGCGATCCCGAACGATCCCTGATTGCCGAGCGTGACGCCGGCATTGGCCTGAATGACATGATCAGGAGTGGGATCGCCAGCCAGCGAGGCAATGTCGTGATAGTCTTTGGTCGCCATGAGTGCGGATGCGCCGACGTGATATGCCCGCGTCGATCGTTCGACTGACGCATATCCCAACAGGCCCGTCTGGCCATCGCCGCCACCGGCGCCGCCCGCGACCGATACGACGGCGAGGTTTCCAATCTTCGTTGTCGCACCGCCGACCGCATTGACCAGGCGGGGCGCCACTTCGATGTGACCTTCCACGGTCGTACTGGCACTAAGGCCCAGACGCCCCGTTCCCGAAGCCGCGACCGAGCGATAGTCGTTGCTCTTCAAACCAAAATTTCTTCGGATTCCACCGATCTCAAATGACACAGCCGACAAGCCCGGTCGCAATAGCGCCGACGCCGTGTAGAAGGATGACGTCTGAACCGTTTGTCGTCCCGCGGCATCGCGGACGGACACGGATATCTCGCCGCCACCGCCAATGACGGGCAGTTGAGGGATGTAAAAGGGACCGGGTGCGACAGATTGCGACAATTGGCTGACGCCGTCGACCAAGATGTCGACCGTCGAAGGAACGGCAGCGCGGCCGCGTATGGATGGCAATGGATAGGTGATGAGATCGGGCCGCAGGGAAAAGTTGGTTGCCAACTGCGCACCACCCAGGCGCACCGATCGCGTGTAAGCCAGGGAGCCGGAAATCACGTCACCCAGCGCAACAGTGCGCAGCTTGCCCGGATCGGAGTAGCTGTACGTACTGGCAAGCCGAACCGCGCGTGTATCCCCCTCCAAATACGCCAGATTGAAATCGCTTTGCACCACGCCCAACGAACCGAATAGGCGAGCGTTGCCATAGCCAAAGGCGTTGACCTGCCCGTGTCCCCCGGTGAGCGTCATATCATAGTTGAGGAGCGCGCCGGGCGCGACCGCATCCGGTTTCGGCTCAGATATACCGGTCGTACCCAGGCGCTGCATGTGCAGGGCATCGACGGGAAGGTCGATACGAAGCGATTGTTCCCGCTCGTCCAATTGGATCGTAGAACCTTTGATGGTCGAGAGTTTGATGAGTTCTCCGGCCTGAAAGCGGTCGGACAGTGCCAGTCCCAATTCACGTAATTCTGATACCGTAGCAAAAAGTGCACCGTCGATCTCGACGAAATTGCCAATTTTCTGAGTATCGACGTGGTTGATGATAACTGCCAGCAATAGCTCGCGCTGCTCATGATCCTGCGCAGAGGTGATTGCAGGGGCAAGCGTTTGCGCCAAGGCAGAGCCGATCCCACCAGACTGAGACGCGATCGCGGCGGCAATAGCGAGCAGGCTAGTTTGAGGAATCGATCGGCACATTGGCGCTGATCTCGCCCTGGTCTGAGGCGGCCTTGATCGCGACGACCGATCCCGTCTCGATCCGGCCAGCAATCGTGACAACCCGTTGGATCTCGACCCCGGCCAGCACGTAGAAGAACGCCGGGTCGGTCAGCGCCAAGGCGGCACCTTGTGAGGCTAGACTGATGTTCGACAGACGAGCGTGACGCGTTCCGGCATTACGAACGGTCAACAAACCATGCGTTGCATCGATTCGCGAAAGCCACCAAGCAAGCAGCGGTTTGACTTCATTCTCGGGCATGGCGAACACTGGCAGGGAAATGCGCAGCGCGACGTGTACCGAACCCGGCGACGCTGCAAATGGCAGCTGGTCCAGGATCAATCGATAGCTATTCTCGTTGATATTTGCCGGTCGACGCAGCACCACCCGCACCGTTTGGCTCTCCCCTGGACCAAGCGTTGCGAACGGCGGGCTGACCGCCAATTCTTGCGTTTTTACCAGCCGGTTCTCACCTGCAGCCTGACCCCATGAAAAGGGGCGAAGCTGGACGGTAGTGGCAGCCTCGCCATGATTAGTAATTTTCATTGTCGTAGCCGCTCGCCCCGCGGGCAGGACTAGGTTAACCGGCGCAACCTCCAAGGTTTGGGCCATGAGCGGATCTGGTCCAAATGCTCCGCCCACACTCAAGACGGCGATCAGCATGCCGATCAACGGCATGGGCGGTGTGAAGCGCGACATGGCCACTGTACTATCGGCGAGTGGTTAATGATGGCTTAGGGACCGTCATGCGCGGCACATCTTTGTGCATCGTGTCGGAGCGCTGCCTAAATATCGGGTTGATCGCGCTCGACCAGGTCTTTTACCGTTATTGATATCGCCAGAGTATCGCGATGACACTAAAACGGTGTTGGAGCACGTAGCTCGATTGGGTCATCAGAACGGTATTCGTGGCTTATTAGGGCAGGCGGTGAGCCGGCCATGTCGTAACGACGACCGACACATGATGGAGAGCGCAATGGGAAGACTGGACGGCAGGACGGCGTTGATCAGTGGCGCTGCATCCGGAATCGGACGGGGTGCAGCAATGCTCTTTGCACAGGAGGGTGCCGCAATTGTTGCGGCCGATATCGACGAGAGTGGGGGCAAGGCTGTTGTCGACACAATCAAATCCGCGGGAGGACGTGCGGTCTTCGCGAAACTTGACGTGACAAACGAAGGTCATTGGGAATCGGCGACAGCTTTTGCTGTCGAACAGTATGGATCGCTGAATATTGTCGCGAACGTTGCTGGCATCGGTGCGCCGAGTGATCTGGAGGAGTTAACGTTGGATCATTGGAACCGGGAGATCGCCATCAATCTGACCGGTGTTTTCCTTGGGTGCAAGCATGGCATTCGGACGATAAAGCTGAATGGAAAGCCGGGAGCGATCGTCAATCTCGGGTCGATCTCCGCTCTTGCGGGGGTATCGGTCCAGGCGTCCTATAATGCTAGCAAGGGTGGCGTGCGCGTTTTGACGAAGGCCGTGGCGTTAGATTGCGTGAAGAAGGGTTACAGCATCCGCTGCAATGCGGTTCATCCAACCTATGTCGACACGGGCATGTTCAACCAGTTCGACGAGATGTTTCCCAGCCGCGAGGCTATGATGGCGCATTTCAGCCAGGACGTGCCGATCGGTCGCGTATGCACGCCCGACGATATTGCGCGAACAATGCTGTTCCTGGCGAGTGACGACAGCGCAATGATTACCGGGACGGAAATCATCGTCGATGGCGGGCATACCGCCGGCATCCCGACGAAATTTTGAAGGTTCGGCTGTACGTCTCGGGTCGGCAGGGCATGTGCGTCTATTGACAATGTCTGCGTAACGCGGCGCTCGTCGAACAAACGCGATCATCTGCCAAAATTATAGCGCAAGGTGATTCCATAGGTTTCGGGCATACCGGTGAAACGCTCCACAAAGTCCGATACGCGCGTTGCATTCGTGAGATAGAAGCGATTTGTGATATTGCGGCCATATAGTTCGACCCGCACCCCCTGTTCCGTAAGATCGATACCGGCACGAACGTCGACAAGCGTATAGCCCGGGATGAGTAATTGACGCTCCTTTAGCGCGTCTGCCCCGACTCCGTTGAATAGTGCGCCCTGCGTTCCGGTCCGCGCGGCGACACTGCCGCCCAGAAAGACATCGACTCCATCGGACACCGGGAAGCGGTATTCGGCGTCCGCCACGCCCTGCCATTTGGGCGTGAAAGGAAAGGATTGCCCGACGAAGCTGCCGGTCGATCCGAACGGACCCGTAGGATTGGCAGGATCTTCCTGGACCTTGGTCCTGATGTACGTCCCGCCGCCGCTGATCCTGAACCCTTCGAAAGGACGAAAGGTAAGATTGATCTCTCCGCCGACGATGCGCGACTTTGGAATGCTGACCAGGCTCGGCAACGCACCGAATGGTTGTACGACGCGATAACCTACCAGTTGCTTCTTGCGATAATCATAGTAAAAGCCAGCGGCTTCGAACTGCAGCTTACGATCCAGAACATCCAGCTTGATACCCGCTTCATAAGCCAGCACGGACTCCTGTGGTACGGGAAACAATTGGTTATCCACTGCGGCTGGCAGGGTCGGGAAGCTGCCTGCCTTGAAGCCCTTTGTGACATTGGCATAGATGATTGTTCCGGCTAGCGGCTTCCAGTTCAAGCTGCCGCGATAAGCGACGTTGTCTTGGTTGAGCGAGCCGTTCACGATCGGAAGTGCCAGCCCTGTTGTCGCCGAAAGTGTGATGCAGCGCCCGGGCGCAATCGTCTGCGGCGATCCGGATAGAAGCGTCGACAACAGGCTGAAGGCATTGGCGGCCTGACCGTCACCTGAATCCCGAACGCAGCCGGCGAAGGACCGATCCTGCTTGGTATAGCGTACCGACCCTTGCCCGGTCAGTTTACTCGTCAGGTCGAAGTCCAGGCTGCCGAAGCCGCTCTTGGTTTCGATGTCCTGATTATTCTGGACAAAATAATTATCGAAATTGACCGGACCGATATGTCCGCCTGTATCGATACCGGGATTGAGGACGAAGCGTTCGCGGACCTTGTCGTTCTGGTAATTGCCGCCGATCATCCATTTGATGCGATTGTTGATCAACGACCCGCTGACGCGAAGTTCCTGCGAAAAGGACTTGATGGAGCCGATTACTCGTGTGCCATCGATTGGATAGATCGTCGCATCCAGATCCTGCGGGTCGTTTGCCTTGAACTTGGCGTAGGCGGACAATGATGTAACCGTGACCGTGTCGCTCAGATCGACGTCGGCACGTAGCGACGCCTGATAAAAGTCATCGCGTCGACGGTAATCGATCCCCGGCGTCCACGCTGCCGCACGAGGGTCGCGGGGTGCCGCCGGGAAGGTTTCAACGGGAAAGATCTGAGGACGCCCGCCTGCCGCTACTGGCGTGAGCGGTTCATAGCTGATGAATTGCGGCTGCTGCGTCTCCGATCGATCCTGCCATGCGCTACCCTGAAACTCCAGACGGACGGTGCTCAGTGGGTTCCAGTCGAGGATCAACCGACCGTTGGTAAAGTTTTTGCGGCCGATGCGGTCGTCATTGACGTAGTTTTTCTGCCAGGGCCCCTGATACTCGTGGCGCAGTGCAACACGTGCGGACAGCGTGTCGGTGATCGGTCCGCTGACAAAGGCCTCGGTCTGCACATCGTCGAAGCGGCCTCCCTGCACGACAAAGCCCGCCTGCAGCGTGTCGGTCGGTTTGGCTGCGATATAGTTGATCGCGCCACCGGTCGAATTCTGGCCGAACAACGTACCTTGGGGACCTTTCAACACCTCTATCCGCTCGAGATCAAGGACCGCACCACGTGACATTGGCGAGAAGGGCAGGGGAACCTGATCGACATAGACGGTGACGGCCGGGCTGACGCCGAGTGTAGTATCGAAAAAGCCGACGCCGCGGATGAAGTAGATGGGCAGGCCGTAATTGCTCTTCTGGAAGCTGAAGCCGGGGACGAGTTTGCCGAGTTGCTCGGTATCGGTAATGCCGCGTGACTGGAGTTGTCCTGCGGTAGCAGCGGTGATCGACATCGGGACTTCGCTCAATCGTTCCGACCGCTTTTGTGCGGTCACGATGATGTCACCCTGCGCTGCATCGCCGACTGTGCTTGTCGGTGTTTCAGCAAGTGCATCTTCGACCGGCTGAGATGATGAAGCCTGAGATGAGGGGGGCGTGTCCGTAACGCTTTGCGCGAAGGCGGGGCCAGCCGCGCAGATGATCGCGCCGATTGAGGTGCAGGCCAGCAGTCCCGCCAATCCGAAACGTTTCATTGTGTCCCCTCCAACATCGCTCGTCATCGTTTACCAGTCAGGTTTCACAGGTCAGCTCGTGCGCCCGTAATCCCCTCCAAAGAGCGTTGTGATGATTTGAGGATGCGACGTGCTTGGTCAATGAGTGGTTTCCGCCATGCTACAACAGCGGCGACTAGCCAGCGTGTGAGGGTTTCTCGCTATTTCAATGACGCATCAATCGGCCGATATTGGAAATAGTTGATGATAAGGAGAGAGACGATATGAGTGCTGCGCTGCAAACCGTATCCACTGCCAATGATGCCGTGAATGCTTCATCGCCGATTGTCCGCCAGACCGGCACCTACATGATGCAAGTCGACGATATCCCGTGGACGCCGTTCGTCTTTCCCAAGACTTTTTTCAAGATCCTGCATATCGATCGCGACCGCGGTTCGGCGACGCTAATGCTCCTTTCCGAGAAGGGCGCGCCGACCCCGTTGCACAAGCATGTTGGTGCTGCCGATATCTACGTCCTGCGCGGCAGCTTCGATTACGAAGAGGGTCATGCCGCAACCGGATGCTTCGTTCATGAGGGCGGCGGCGTCGTACACGTCGCCGAGACTGATGACGAGGTTCTGGCGCTGGTTACCTTTCACGGGCCGCTCGTGGGCCTGGACGATGACGGGTCGGTCAATGGCCTTTGCGATTGCGACCTGTTCATCGAGCTTGCAGATAAGAACAACGCGATCTCACATCTGCCGGCCAAGCTGTGGCAGTGAGTAACACATTGGAGGCCGTCGATGCCCGGATGGGATCGGCGGCCCATCAATTCCTGAAGGAGGCCGCTCGCCCTTTCATTGCCGGCCGCTTTGTCGAGTCGGCAAGCAATGAGGTAATGGCGGTACATGATCCGGCAACAGGCGCCTTTATCGCTGAGGTGCCTGACTGCAACGCGACGGACATCGACCGCGCCGTGCGTGCAGCGAGAGCAGCGCTGGAAGGGCCGTGGGGCAAGATGCGACCCGCCGAACGCGAGACGGTGATACTGACATTGGCCGCCAAAGTCGAGGAACACGCCGATACGCTGGCTGAACTTGAGACGCTGAACACTGGCAAGAGTCTGGGCTTGTCCCGTAATCTGGATATCGGGTTCAGCATTGAATATCTGCGCTATATGGCTGGCTGGTCGACAAAGATCTCCGGGCAGACGCTCAGCAATTCGCTGGATCAGCCACAAGGCTCCGCATACTTTACATACACATTGCGTGAGCCCGTCGGTGTCGTCGGGGCAATCGTACCTTGGAACTTTCCACTCCTGATAGCGATCTGGAAGATCGCACCCGCCCTGGCCGCGGGATGCACGGTCGTTCTCAAGCCGTCAGAAGAGACGCCGTTAACTGCGCTTTATTTTGCGCGATTGCTGGCAGAGGCCGGCATTCCAGAGGGTGTCGTCAACATTGTTCCTGGGCGTGGATCGACCGCCGGTGCTGCACTGACCGCACATTCGGGGATTGCCAAACTAACCTTCACCGGTTCGACGACCGTCGGCAAGGCGATCGGTCATGCCGCGGTCGATCGGATGGCACGATTTACGCTGGAGCTTGGCGGCAAGTCGCCGATGGTGGTGTTCGATGATGTTGAGGACGGTGCCGAACCGCTGATGGCGAATATCGGCATGTTCATGAACCAGGGTCAGGTCTGTACCGCTGCGACGAGGCTTTTCATCCACCGATCGATCTACGATCGGACGCTTCAGCGGATTGCCGACGCATTGGCTCCCCTGCGCTATGGCTCCGGCTTCGATCCCGAGGCACAGATCAATCCGATGGTGTCCAAGCGACATCAGCAGCGCGTCCAAGGTTTTATCGACCGTGCCGGGCAGGCAGGTGCCAAGCACCATAGCGCGCATGCGTCGTTGCCTGCTGACGGGTTCTACGTCGCGCCGCATCTTCTCTACGATGTCGATCCCGGCATGGAGGTCTATCGCGACGAGGTCTTCGGCCCCGTGATCGCAGCACTGCCATTTGATGACGAGGACGAGGCCGTGCGGCTGGCCAACGACACGACCTACGGTCTTGGTGCATCTGTATGGACACGCGATATCGAACGCACAATGCGGATGACTCAACGGATCAAGGCGGGCACGGTGTGGGTTAACATGCACAATATGCTCGATCCCAACCTTCCCTTTGGCGGATACAAGCAATCGGGTATGGGACGCGAGCATGGCAAGGAGGCGGTGCTTGCTTGTCTGGAAAGCAAGACGGTGATGATCCGCCATGCCAATACCTCAAGGTGAGCGCGGTCAGTGCGTCGATAGCAAGGCCAGAAGCTGCGTCCGGCTACTGACGCTCAGCTTGGCGTAGATCGATCGAAGATGGTTCTCCACGGTTCGGATGCTGATACCCAAGGCATGCGCCATCGACGCATTGCTGTGACCGGCGCGCAATGTTCCGACGACTTCGCGCTCTCGACAGGTGAGATCGTCGTAGCTGCCTTGGCACCCGTCATTCGCGGGCGTGACCCAGAGGCTGAGATGAGCAGGAAGCGCGCTCGATGTCAGGCACTCTCCCATTGATTCCCAATCGCGCGACCTCAGTTCATCATCGTCGATCGCACAAAGATAACCGCGTCCGGTTCGTTCATCGACCAGCTTGACGTCTTGTCTGAAACGCTCGCTCATTGCCGAGACGACGGAGGACAGGATCGCGACATCGGCGCCAAGCGCAAGATTGCCGAAGGTCAGCCGTAATATCGGAGCCAGATCTGCCAGCAGGGCTTCATCTTCAGCGGTATAGTCCGGCATTCCTGCTCGACGCTGGAAACTGACTTGAAGTATCTTCTGCCCCGATCCGCTGCTTAGGGGAAAATAGATCCCGATAATGTCCCCGATGCCGTTGTTGAGTAACAGATCACGGCGATAGCCGTCCAAGGGATGGCTCGGGAACGGTCCCTGTTTAACCATCAATGCTCTGAGCGAGATCGGCGTTGCTGATCGGGCGCGGTAAAGCGGATCTTCCTTGAATAAATGATGTGTGTAGAGTTCTGCTGCGCCCGCGAAGGGTCCGTGGACGTCGGCGCGCTCGATGGCAATTGGCCTACCTTCGTTTACGGTAACTTGAAAAAAGGCTGCCGCGGTTGCGCCCAGACGTGCCGCCATTGGCGTCAAAACGGTCTTGGCAATCGCCGCATATTCGTCACAACGGCCAATTGACCTCTGCAGCGCTACAGTGGTCGACGAAAACCCTGGCATACATCCTCCGAACGTCTTTCGGCACCCCAATGCTCTCTCGACGTTGCGGCACTGATAGCAGCGCAGTATCGACAGGTAAAGAGATCGAACGGTCGGTCGGTAATTGTTCCTGGGTGGTTTCCGCTATGGCTACAAGTTCACGCACTCCGATAGCGATATTCCGATAACCGTCGGGAGAGAGATTGTGGGGCGTGTTCAGAATAAGGTGGCGATCATCACAGGGGCCGCATCCGGCATTGGAGCCGCTATTGCACGACGGCTAGCCGAAGAAGGGGCGCGTATCGTGATTACTGATGTTGATCAGCATGCGGGCGAGGCGATGGCGACTAAGCTGGCCGTTCCCTTCTTTCGCCAGGATGTCTCGCAAGAGAGCGATTGGCAAAGCGTGATGCGACAGGTCGGCGAACGGCTTGGTCCCCTCGATATACTGGTCAACAACGCCGGTATCGGCAATCAGGACGGAAACACCAATCCTGAGCATACCACGTTGGCCGAATGGCAGCAGATGCTGCGGATCAACGGTGAGGGCGTGTTCCTCGGCTGTCGGTTTGGCATCGAGGCAATGAAGGCTCACGGTGGGGCGATCGTCAACCTTTCGTCCATTGCCTCACTTGTGCCGACCCCGCCGATTGCCGCCTACGGTTTTGCAAAGGCCGGGGTCGAGCAGTTCAGCCGATCCGTCGCGCTCTACTGCGCGCAAGCGGGATATCGTATTCGCTGCAATTCCGTGCACCCCGGGCAGATCATCACACCTATGCTAGAGGGAATGTTCGAGAAGATGGCAAACGCAACGGGCGGCACCCCGGACGATGCGCGGGCCGGCATGGTTTCGCGCATCCCGGTCGGGGAATTCGGAACACCGGAGGACATCGCCAACGGGATCCTCTATCTGGCCTCGGACGAGGCAAGGCATGTGACAGGAACCCGTCTCGTCATCGACGGCGGAATGGACCTGATCAACTGATGTTAAATATTGGCGCCCGTTAAATAGTCAACCAAACACGCCTGTAAACGTTCGCGCTAAATGGCGGAATTCTGATCGCGTTATTTGTCGTCCGTCTGGCGCGGAGTAGGGCACTACCTAATGGCAAGGGTAATAGATGACAGACAAGTTGGCTTCGGGAACGGACAGAGCAAAAGCCGCCGTTGCGGATTATAGCTCCCTGCGACCGTGACACAGAGCAGCCTCGTTCAACAGCCGCCTTCAAAGTTCTTTAGATATTCAGCCATTGGCGGCAGCCCCATATCGGCACGACGCTGGTCGAGGCTTGCCGGATTGACGGTCTGCGCCGCCTGCCATCGTCCGCTTTTGCACGTCATTTGGCTGCCATAGAGCTGCGGCCGTCCTGCAAACATCTCGGTGCGGTCATAGAGCAGCGCGTAGTCCGCCCCACGTGCGTCCCCCGACGCAACTAGCGGTCGCATTCGCGTCACGACGATTCGCTGGAACTCTTGATCGGGCGAGTGCTGGACGATCAGCCAGGCATTGCGCGCTATATCCGTACCATCGCGACGGCTCCTGAACCAACCGTCCGCCGGCAGGATCGACTTTACATATGCAGTGTTCGCTGCATCGACGGCACCGATCTTCTGCCAGATCGCCGCCGACGCCGCGGCTCTATCGCCGTCCGATAGCATCGCGACAGCGGGATCGATCGCACGTCGCATCGCCTGCTCCAATGCAATGCGAATTGCCAAATTAGGTCCGACCCCACTTGCGACAGGGAGGGTCTGAAACGCTGCCCGCTCGGTCGCGACTGCATCCTCGAATTGCCTCACGGCCGCTAACGCACTGGGCGACATGGCCGAAGCCGGCGTAGGCGTGGACGCCGGCGCTGCGCGCATCCGCACGGTCGTCTGCGCGGGACTAAACACGACTGCGGCGAGCACTAGGAGCAACATCAACAAACAATGCGGCGTTTCTTGCGCCGAGGCAACACACCGGCAGGACAGGTGTCAGGAAAACCTATCGGGCAGCGAACTGTGATGAATAGGCGCTAGCCGTCATTCACGCCACTTTCTCGGCAGTCCCTGCCGAACGTACGTAGGCGTAGAGTGTGGGTTTGGAGATACCCAGCATCGTGCAAATCTTGGCGATCGGCATCGCCTTCTCGTTGTAGAGTCGCACCGCAAGCTCACGCTTGTCAGTATTAAGCGCCGTTGGTCGCCCGCCCTTTCGTCCGCGAGCGCGCGCCGCCGCCAGGCCTGCCAGCGTTCGCTCACCGATCAGGTTGCGCTCGAACTCGGCAAGCGCCCCGAACAGGTGAAATGTCAGCTTGCCCGACGTGGTGGTCGTGTCGATCGCCTCGTGAAGACTGAGCAGTCCGACTTTATGCTCGTCGAGATAGGTCATCCATCCAATCAGATCGCGCAACGACCGTCCCAACCGGTCGAGACGCCAGACCACAAGTATGTCACCCTTGCGCATCTGCTCCTTGAGCTTTTCGAGCCCGGGGCGCGTTGCGGTTGTCCCCGACGCCTTGTCGGTAATGACCTTCTCGCAGCCAGCTGCCAAAAGAGCGTCGCGCTGCATGTCGAGGTTCTGTTCGTGGGTCGAGACGCGTGCGTAGCCGATCTTCATGACCGGTGCTTTGCCGAACGAGCCTACGTTTGGCAAGAAAGCCGTCGGACGAAAGCGTTCCTTGTCTTAGTTTTATTTACCGGGTAAATTGCCAGCATCGCCAAGGGAGCGCCGTTGCGATCGGAGTCGGCATGACAACGGGCAAACAAATCTCCGTTTTCCTTACCTTTGGCATGGACCGCGGGCGGTGACGCATCCGGCGCTCGTTTCGCCCCTAGCGATCGAGCGCTATCGCATCCTCGAACCGCATCTGACCGACAGCATCACACTCGCCGATCTCGCGCGCACCGATACGGTGAGCGAACGAACATTGCAGCGTTGGCTCGCCCGCTACCGGTCAGAAGGCCTCGCCGGCCTCGCGCGCAGCTCGCGCGCCGATCGGGGCAGGCTGCACCTGCCGGATCACCTGATCGGGCTTGTCCGCGACCTTGCCATCAAGCGTCCGCGTCCCCCGGTCGCCGCCATTCACCGGAAGGTGCAGGAACTTGCCGTCGCTGAAGGCCACCGGGCACCAAGCTATTCGGCCGTCTCGCGTATCGTCGGGGCGATACCGGCAAGCCAGATCGCCGTGGCCTCCGATCCGGCCGCCTACCGCGACGAACACGAGCTGGTGCATCGGCGCGAAGCCGCAGCCTCGAACGAGATGTGGCAGGCGGATCATACCGTGCTCGACATCCTTGTGTTTGATGACGACAGAACGCCGGTGCGCCCCTGGCTGACCGTCATTCTCGACGATCACAGCCGGGCCATCGCCGGTTATTTCATCAGCCTGGACGCGCCGAGTGCATTGAACACGGCGCTTGCCTTGCGACAGGCGATCTGGAGGAAGCCGAACCCTGAGTGGATCATCAGCGGCATTCCCGAACAGCTCTACGTCGACAACGGCTCGGATTTCATCTCCGAGCATATCGAGCAGGCGTGTATCGCCCTCAAAATCCGCCTCATCCATTCGCTGCCGGGTCGCCCGCGCGGGCGCGGCAAGATCGAGCGAGTGTTCCGCACCATCAACGACATGTTCCTGTCGGACCTGTCGGGACACACAATCGCGGGCAAACCATTGTCGACACCGGCCCTCACGCTCGACGAACTGCGGACGCGCTTCGAAGCGTTCGTGTGCGGCGTCTACCATCGCCGGCAACATGGCAGCACCGGCGAACCCCCAGTCTCGCGATGGCAAAAGGGCGGGTTCCTGCCCGCCATGCCGGACAGCCTCGAACAGCTCGACATGCTGCTCGTGCATGTGCCCAAGCCCCGCAAGGTGTTGCGCGATGGCATCCGCCTGATGGGTAGGCGCTATGTCGAGCCCACGCTCGCCGCCTTCGTTGGGGAACAGGTCGAGGCGGTCTATGATCCGCGCGACCTGACCGAGATCCATGTCTACCACCAGGGCCGGTTCGTCTGCCGTGCGCTCAGCCCGGAGCACGAAGATAGCGCGTCGCTGCGCGCGATCCAGCGCGCGCGGCGCAGCGCACGGGAGCGCGACAAACAAGCGCTCGCCACCACGGAGACCTTCGATGGCGACCAAGAGGATACGGCTCCCCGGCCCACCACCTATCGAGGCCTCCGGCTCTACGCCGCTGACGATTGAGTTCCCGGTCGAGCAGCCGTTCCTGCCGACGCGCGAACATGCCCGGTTCGTCGAGTTCGCCGAAGCCTGTTCGCACTACCGCTATATCGGCGTGTGTCACGGGAGACCGGGCGTCGGAAAGACGCGATCAGCGCGCAAGTTTGCCAACGTTCCCAATCTACAAGGCTACGGCGTCATGAACACGATCGCTCCGGCGTTCGCAGGAGAGATCGCCCAATGCCGGGCCATGTTCTACACGGTCACGGTCAGCAATACGCCCAAATCAATCGACCAGGGGCTCGGGGTCAATCTAACAAAATTGGGCTACGCACGCATGACGATCGTCGCTGGCTCGTCGGATGACATTGACCATGAAGCTGCCCGCACCGCCTGCCCACTGGTCATCGTGGATGAAGCCGACAGGCTGACCATCAAGTCACTCGAGCACCTTCGTGACATGGCCGATCGCCGTGGGTTCGGATTGATTCTCATGGGCATGCCGGGATTGGAAAAGCGCCTTGCCCGCTATGCCCAGCTCTACTCGCGGATCGGGTTCGTCCACGAGTTCAAACCGCTCACCGAGACGGAAATGCGTTTTCTGCTTGCGACCCACGTCGGCAATTTTGGCATATCCTTCGATCCGGCCCAGCTCGACGCGATCGAGGCTCAGGCTGCGGTGATCCTGATCACGCGCGGCAATTTCCGGCTGATGGAACGCCTGTTTGCGCAGATGCGTCGGATCATGACTCTTAACCGTATCGATGCGATAACTCCCGACATCGTTCAGGCCGCGCGTGACTGCCTTGTGATCGGACCGGGCAACTGACAAATAGCGCAATCGGAAAGCCGCCAATTATTTTGGACGTTCACAGACTGTCCACGCCGCACCTTTAACAGAAAGTGTAATGTCTGGAAGTGGGCGTCAGCTGACTGGCCGCTTTGCGCGCCTCTGCGTTGATGCAAAACTCTTGATTTTTGCATCTACTGGCTCGCCGGTGGCATCCGGCGTCACCGTTCGATAGTGTTTCCAGGCCACCTGGCGCGAGCCGGGGGTGCCGGGAGGGCTTATGCGTACATGGTTTGTGCCGCTGTTGAGCCTCACGGAAATGGTGATCCAGCCGTATTGAATAAACCCAACCGATGGGTTATATACAGACATGGTTGTCGTCCACCGTGCCCACGGCTTCCGGTTCGTGATCTACACGTTCGATCACGAACCCGCGCATGTTCACATTACCGGCACGGGGCAGGCAAAAATCAACCTGCTTGGTGCGGGTGGCGAGCCGGAGGCTGTCCAGAGCATGGGCATCAAACGTTCTGATATGCGTCGGCTGATGGATCAAATGACAGAGCATCAGGCGCATTTCCTCGCTGAATGGGAGAAAATTCATGGCTCAAAAGACTGACCCGCAGCAGGAAGCCCAACTCGATGCGGCAGAGGCACGCGGACGTGAGGTGATGAAAACCGCGATGCGCGCAGCGGAAGCCCGCTATGATCGCGCGACGGGCCGGGTGATGATCGATCTAACCAACGGTTGCGCCTATGCTTTTCCGGCCCAGCTCGTGCAGGACCTGAACGGCGCGACTGACGATCAACTTGCGGGTGTCGAGGTCGAAGGCCTCGGTTTCAATCTCCATTGGCCATCGCTCGATGTTGATCTCTACGTGCCCGCGCTGGTGTCGGGTGTGTTCGGCACACGCGCCTGGATGACGAGCGAACTGGCGCGGCGTGCCGGTCAGGCGACATCGCCAGCAAAGGCAGCGGCAGCCCGCGCGAACGGCGCGAAAGGCGGACGCCCGCGCAAAGTCGCTCACGCCTGATCTGATTGCAGGGAGACCGGGACGTCCGTCATCAGGGCATTTGCGCGACCTGTTGCCGGTCGATGCCGGTGCGACCGAGTGCGGTCCTGGCGACACCGCGAACGTCGTTGAACATCGTCGCCAGCTGGAACAGCGCGAGAAACATCAGCAGCCAGAACGGGCCGGGCGCTTTAACGGCGAAGCCATCGACCAGTGGCGAGGCGGTGCATCGGATCAGCGCGGGTGCGCTGACCAGCAACGCCGCGCCGATACCGATGAAGGAGCCAGCGAGCAGATCACTGGGATAGTGATAGCCCGCGACCAGCTTGACCAATGCGATCACCGACAGCCATGCTAAGGCGATTGCCCCGGCCCGGCGCGATGCCAGCCAGATGACCGTGGCGAGGGCGGCCGCCAGCGCGGTCGTATCGCTGGGAAACGAGCTCCAGTCGGGCGAGACGCCGATCACGTCGAGCGGGAACCGGAAATGCCCGGAGAAGGCGGGTCGCGGGCGCGATGGCCCGAGATTCTGGATCAGCCGCGCGATCAGCAGCGCGAGCGCACTGGCCGCCACCGCGCTGGTCAGGGTCCAGCGCCGGTCCCTGCCCGTCTGAGACGCGACCGCCGCCACAAGCAGCGCGATAAGCGGGACGATCTTGAACGTGGCGTATTTGAGCACCGCCGTCATCGCGGCGTCCAGCACCATCGACTGGCCGCCCAATTGCGCCGCGGCGCGCACGATTTCAGTATCCAGCCCTGCCATTTTCCGCCCCGATCCGCCAACAGAGCGGCGCCGAAACGGTGAAACGCCTTTGTCGTAAAAACGTAATTTTATTGTAACCCAAGCTGGTGTCAATGGTGCGCGAACCAGCCTGACGGGACGCATTTCGGCCGAAATTTGGCACATGGGCTTTTGACGCAGGCGATCGACCGGCGCCGAGGTTGATCGATGTTGGCCGCTGTATAGCGGTGGGATCCCCAAGCCCTCTCCCGCGAGCGGGAGAGGAGGGGCCTGCCGCGTAGCGGTGGGAGGTGAGGGTCTTCTTTCTTCTTCCTGCGACTGCGCGGGGATCCCCTCACCGCTGCGACTAGGCGGCACGCCGCCAAGTCTCGCTCCTCTCCCGCTTGCGGGAGAGGGAAAGAGGGCTGTCGCTTGCGGGAGAGGGAAGCGGGGCTGTCGCTTGCGGGAGAGGGTTGGGGTGCCTCCGCTTGCGGGAGAGGGGCAGGTGGGGCAACTATGCGTCGTTACTCTCGTTTTGTCGAGGTCTGTTCGATGACGCAGCGCAGGCCGAGGCCGTCGAACTGCTGATAGGGGGCCGCCGTGGCGAAGGCGGTGACGCCGGTTTCGTGGAGGGTGCGGCCGCGCAGTGACGACCGGTCGAGCACCACGCGGTCGCCGAAGCTGCCCGAGCCGGAGGTCGAGACCAGCCGATCGTCACGGTCGACGATGCTGATCGTGGTGCGGCCGCGTCCGCCGTCGACATAGAGGCAGTGGTCGCAGATCAGCTCGCCGATCTGACGTGCCCAGTCGAACTCGACATAGAGGACGCCGACGGGCTTCGGTGCGTCGGCGGGCCAGATGGTCGCCGCATAGACCAGCATGATCTTGCCGTTCGCATCGGGGTTTGCCCAGACTTCGTCGCAGAACCACGCACCCCGTTGCGACGCCCGCATTGCCAGGGTGAACTGGTTGGCGCCTTTCAAATTATAGCCGAAAATATGCGAGCCGGGGTCGGCCGACAGGATCGGGCGTCCATCGGCGTCGACGACGAAGGCATTCAGATAATAGGGGCAGATCGCGGTCAGCATGCGCAGGCGTTCCAGCGCGGTGGCGAGCGCATTATCGTCGGGCGACGTCAGCGCCGTGGTAACGAGGGTGTCGGAGGCGAGCATGCGAAGATCGACGCTGCACGCGAACATCACGCGCGCGATGTGGTTCGCGAGCGCCTGCGCCACATCGACGAGCTGAACGCCCTCAATCTCGTCGACCAGTTCGGCGGCGATGTCGGCCGTGGCCGAGAGCCGGTCGAGGACGCCGGCGCGAAATTCGCCCGAGAGCGCGCGCGCCTGTTTGGCCAGCGCCTTTACCTCATTGGCGACGACGCCGAAGCCCAGCCCCGCCTCTCCGACGCGGGCGGCTTCGATCGCGGCGTTGAGCGCGAGCAGATTGGTCCGCGCGGCGATGCTGTCCGATTGCGTGGCATAGCTTTGCACCTCGTCGCTGAGCCCCGTCAGCAGCGAGCGAATTCTACGTGGCATTTCAGGCGCCTCCTCCAGACGCGGTCCTGACACGGCAATGGTTAAGCGCGGCTTACCTGTGTCGGTCGTTCCGACACGATCAGGCGTGGGCGGTGTCGGAGGCCGTGTTCCCGCTTGCGCCGCGACGCAAGGCGCGACGGAGCAGGCGATGCAGGCGGCGGCGCAGGATGCCGTGCCGCTCACTTGACAGGCGTTCGCGGCGGCGTTCGATCTGCCGCCGCAAGCGTTCGCGATATTGCAAATGGCGGTCGGGATAGGCGATGCCCTGCGTCTCGATGCTCAGCACCGGCTTGCCGGAGAGGCGCGCAATCTCCATCGCCTGGCGCTCCTCGCTTTCCACGAACAGCACGACGTCGCTCAGCTTGCGGTACACATCGGCCTTGAACGCGCCGTGCGCATTCTGGCGGCGGCGTTCCGCCGCGCTGGGCAGGTCGAGCATCCACAGCTTGCCATAGTCGATGCCCTGTTCGGCCAGCCACGCCTCGGTCGCCGGGCGATACCGCTCCAGCCGGCTGGTCACCAGATGCCCGACCCGCCGACCGGGCACCAGCAGCGCGCGGGTCTGCGCCAGAAACGCGGCATAGCCCGGACCATCGTCATTCTCGGCCTCGGTCGGATCGACGCACAGCACGCCGTCAATATCAAAACAGCATTTCTCGAGCACCGGATGCTGCATCAGGTTCCACTGGAAGATGCGCGGCTGCGGCACCTGCTCCAGGATCAGGTCGGCGGCGTCGGTGCCCTCCTCCGGGCCATAGACCGCGCAGAAGGTCAGTCGCCCCTCGGGCGCGTCCAGCGCGGCCAGTTTGCGGCGTGCCTCCTGCATCGAGGTGCCGCTCATGATGCTGTCGTCGACGATCAGCACATGCCTGAAATCCCTGGTCGAAAGGTCGGACAGCGGGCGGCGGCGCGTCGAGCCGGTGGACAATACGCGCCCGGCGATGAACCCGTCCAGATCGGCCAGCGGCACGTTCAGCGCCAGGCTGATCAAATTCGCCGCCAGCAGCCCGCTGCGCGGGATGCCGACGATCAGATCGACATCACGCGGAAACCGGCTGACGCTCGTCAAAATGGTCTGACTGAGATCAGCAATAGAACGATAATGCACGTACGCCCCCAAACGCTAAACCGACCGTTGCACGTCTTCGCTTCCCCTTGCGCGACGGTAACGGCTTACATACTGACGCCGCGTTATTAAGGCGTGAACGCCAAATTGGAAGGCCACAATCTTGTCAGATATCGTCCCGCACGAACAGGGGTCGGGCGGCCTCGGCGCGCGCGCGGTCCGCGGCGCGGCGGTGTCGGGGATCGCGCAGGGCGTGAAGCTGGTGGTGCAGATCGTCTCGGTGATCCTGCTGTCGCGGCTGCTGTCGCCGCGCGATTTCGGCCTGATCGCGATGGCCGCGCCGATCATCGCGCTGGCGACGCTGGCACAGAGCCTGGGCCTGTCGGAGGCGGTCGTGGTCAGCCGCGACCTGACCTATACGCAGGCGAGCACGATGTTCTGGATCAACGCCGCCCTGTCGCTGACGCTGGCGCTGGTCCTGATGCTCACCGCCCCGCTGGTCGCCGCCTTTTACGCAGAGCCCCGGCTGACCGCGATCGTCGCCGTCCTGGCGATCGCGGTGCTGACGTCCGGGCTGGGCGCGCAGCATCTGGCGATGGCGACGCGGGCGATGCGTTTCGGCAAGCTGGCGCTGGTCGACATGGCGATGGCGGTGCTCAGCCTGGTCGCGGCACTCGTCTGGGCATGGTTCGATCCCAGCCCCTGGGCGCTCGTCGCATCCACGCTGGCGGCGGCGTTCGCATCGCTGGCGGGGGCGTGGTCGGTGTCGGGATGGCGACCGGGGCGGCCCGATTCCTGGCGCTCGGTGACCGCGATGCTGCGCTTCGGCGGCGGGCTGACGACCTTTAATCTGTCCAATTTCTTCGCGCGCAATCTCGACAATGTCCTGATCGGCCGCTTCGACGGCCCCGGCCCGCTCGGGCTGTACGACCGCGCGTACAAGCTGTTGCTGTTCCCGCTGCAGCAGATCACCTATCCGCTGCAGCGGGTGATGGTGCCGACGCTGTCGCGGCTGATCGACGATCCCGCGCGCTATCGCTCGGCCTATGGCCGCACCGTCGAGCAGATCGTGCTGATCGTGCTGCCCGGCATCCTGTGCCTGATGATCTACGCCGATATCGCCATCCCCTTCCTGCTGGGGGAGCAATGGGTGGCGGCGGTCGGCATCTTTCGCTGGCTGGCGCTGGCAGCGCTGCACCAGCCGATGACGGCGACGCTGGGCTGGCTGTTCGTCAGCCAGAGCAGAACCGGGCAGTTCGGCCGCTGGGGCCTGTTCAACGCCGCCAGCTGCGCGATCGCCTTCGCGGTCGGCCTGCCCTGGGGCGCGCAGGGTGTCGCCGCGGCCTATGCGATCAGCGACATTGCGTTGCGCGCGCCGCTGGTGTGGCGGCTGGCCGGCAGCGAGGGCCCGGTCGCGACCCGCGATCTGGTCCGCATCGCCGCTCCCTTCGCGCTGGGCGGCGGCGTCTCGGCGCTGATCCTGTTCACCGCGCGGCTCGCCCTGCCGCTGTCGCCGCTCGGCCTGATCGTCGCTAGCATGCTCTCCTATCTGGGCGCGCTGGCCACGCTCGCGGCGTTGCCGTCGGGGCGGGCGACGTTGGCGCAGAGCTTCTCCATGATCGCCGCGTTCCGGCGCCGGTGAGCGGCGCATCCTGTAATTGTGTGAGGACGGTCTTTTGCGCTGTTTTATCCTGAATGACATCAGCGCGACGCCGACGTTCGACCTGACGCTGGCGATGCTGTCGGCGAGCTATCCCTCGCCATTCGGGGGCGTGGCGAACGTCGACTTTTCGGAGACCGCGCGCCTCAGTTCGCTCAGCTTTTTCGATGCCGGTGGCGCGCCGATCGACTTCGGGACAATCACCGGTGCCTCGGGCCGGCTGTACGATGCCGAGGGCGTGCATATGGCAGGCGGCGGAGGAGGCGGTGGCCCCGTTCCGGCGGTGCCGGAGCCGGCGGCGTGGGCCATCATGCTGAGCGGCGTCGCGCTGATCGCCGCAGCGCTGCGGCGTCGGCGTCGTCAGCCATCGAGAATCGAGTCACGAGTAGCGTCATTCGCGTAACCCCTTTGCGATGGAGGGAGTGGTGAAATGGTGAACCGGATATGGACGGCCGGAGCGGCGGCGTGCCTGATGATGTGTCCGATCGCGGCGCATGCCAGTGTCTTCACGTTCAACCTGAACGGACCGGGGGTCAGCGGGACACTGAACATCACCTATGAAATCGACACGAACACCGCCCCGGTGCTCGACGCATCGCCCAATGAATATGACCCGGTCGGATCGTACATCATCACCGGCGTGACCGGCACTTTCTCCGACATGGCGCTCGGCCTGACGGACGCGCGGGTCACGTCGCTGGTGCCGGTCAATTATGCCTTGCCGGAGCCGTCCAACCTGCGCGCGCCCAACCGGTTCAGCCTGTTGCCGGTCGCCAATGGCGTCGAGGTGGAGGGCGGCATCGTCTCACCAGGGTTGCACTTCGACAACATCTTCTATCCCGGCGGGTCGCCGCAGACAGCGGCCGATTATCCCTTCAGCGGCGGCGTGTTCGATATCTACGGCATCGCCTTCACGATCGATAGCGGCGACAGCGTCAATTTCTGGAGTAACGGCGCGGTCCCCGGCGCGGGTCTGAATTACGGCGTGGCGGTGACGGACGGGATCGACGTGCGCGATTATACGGGCGGTGTGACGATCTCGGCGGTGCCCGAGCCCGCGAGCTGGGCGATGCTGATCATCGGCTTTGCCACGGCGGGCGGCGCGATGCGACGCCGGCGGAGAGTCGCGATACGGGTCGGGTTCGTGTGACGGGCTAGTTTTCAGTTTGCGGTAGTGTGCGAAGGCCCTCACCGCTGCGACTAGGCGGCTGCGCCGCCAAGTCTCGCTCCTCTCCCGCTTGCGGGAGAGGGAAAGAGGGCTGTTGCTTGCGGGAGAGGGATGGGTGGGGAGGAAAGCCCTGTCCCGCTTGCGGGAGAGGAGGGGCCTGCCGCGTAGCGGTGGGAGGTGAGGGTCTTCTTTCTTCTTCCTGCGATTGCGCGGGGAGGCCCTCACCGCTGCGACTAGGCGGCACGCCGCCAAGTCTCGCTCCTCTCCCGCTTGCGGGAGAGGGAAAGAGGGGCTGTCGCTTGCGGGAGAGGGACGGGTGGGGAGGAAAGCCCTCTCCCGCTTGCGCTTGGTTCGGCCCGGGTTCAGTCGAAGGCTGTGATGGGAACGGTGCTTCGACTTCGCTCAGCACGAACGGGGCAGTGTGATCGAAGCAGGCGCTAGCGGCGATAGATGTCGCGTCGACTGCCGATCCGGATGACAATGATAAGCATCACGCCATTGTCGAGATCGGCGATGATGCGCCAGTCGCCGACGCGGTATTTCCAGAAATTGCCGAGATCCTTGCCGTGCAATGCCTCTCCGATGGCACGCGGGTCGTCGAGACCGGCGACGCGGTCCCGCAGGAATATCAGGATACGCTTTGCGACCTGCGGGTCCAGTTTGCGGAGTTGCTTTGCGGCGCTGTCGGCGAGTTCAACCCGCCAGGCCATATTCGACCAGCAGCGCATTCAGGGATGCACGCGCTTCAACCCCGGCCCTCACGCGTGCGAGGATCTCCGACGAATAATTCGCATCCTCCAGATCGTCGATGTGATCGATAATCGCCTGCGTCGCGTAAAAGGTCTTGGACCTGCCTGTAAGCGTCGACAATGCAGCCAGGCGTTCCTCGATATCGGCTGGCAAGCGGAGGGACATTGGCATGGTTGTCCGCTAGCAGTGCGATACCTGTATCGCAAGGATGATCTGAGCAACTGTCATCAAATTTGAGAGGTTGCATGCACGGCGCCGTGGCGGATTGCATGTTGCCAGGGCCGCATATAGGGCTTGCTTGTCGCATGGAGTGGCGGCATATTGCGTCTGTTGTTGTGGAGGACGGGTGATGGTGCTGGCGATGATGGCGGAGGATGGGGTGTTCGCGCCGGGGAAGATCGCCGCGGCGCTGCGCACTACCAGTGAGGAGGTCGCGCGGACCGTGGGGCTGGGGCGTGATGCGGTGCAGCGGCGCGACCGGGTACGCTCCGACCGGACGCAGCGCAGGTTGCGCGAGATGATCGAGATCATCAACAAGGTCGAGCCGCGCTTCGGCTCGTCGCTGATCGCCTATGCCTGGCTGCGGTCCGAGCCGCTGGCGGGGTTTGACGGGCGCACCGCGATGCAATTGGTGCAGGACGGGCGGGCGGGCGACGTGCTGGACTATGTCGATGCGGTCGACGCCGGCGTCCACGCCTGAGTGCTGACGCGAGGGTGTTGACGGGCGCGCGGTTCGAGGGGCTGCTCTACCGCGCGCTCAACCCGGTTCATGCCGCCGATCCTTTGTCGGGTGCGGGGGCGGCGCGGTATGGCGGGCGGTTCAATCGCCGGGGCCGCGCGGCGCTCTATACCAGCCTCAGCCCGCATACCGCGATCCGCGAGGCAAACCAGGTCGGTACGCTGCAGCCGACGACGCTGGTCGCATACCGGGCAAGCGTCGGGCCGGTGTTCGATGCGAGCGATGATGTGGGAGCGGCTGATCGGGCGCTGGCTGATCCGGGGTGGCGTGAGCGGATGCTGCGCGGGAAGCCGGTGCCGACGCAGGACCTTGCGGAGCGGCTGATCGGGGAGGGGTTTGTCGGGCTGCTGATCAGGAGCTTTGCCGCGGGGACCGGTGAGGGGGATCGCAATCTGGTGCTGTGGTGCTGGCAGAAGCGTGGTTCGCTGGTGGTGGTGGATGATGAACGGCGGCTGGGGCGGTGAGGGCTAAAGAAGGCCCTCACCCAACCCTCTCCCGCCTGCGGGAGAGGGCTAAAGGAGAAGGTTCTCACCCAAGCTCTTCCGCTTGCGGGAGAGGGCTAAAGGGGAAGGCCCTCACCTCCCAACCCTCTGCCGCTTGCGGGAAAGGGTTTCCGTCCTGTCCCTGAACGGGACATTAACTTTTCTTGACGCGAGGTTAACGGCGGGTAGCAAGGGCTCGACTTAAAACGGGGGTTTCACCATGAACAAATGCCTGATCGCACTCGCGTTGCTCACATCGTCAAGCCTCGCCGGCGCCGCGACGGTCGAATTGCCGTTCACGGGTACTTTCGGCGGCGATGCCTATGGCGCCTACAGCCCCGGCGACACCGTGACGGCGCTGTTCACCTATGATGACGAGGATTTTCTTGACGATAGCGGTGCCGAGGATGGGCCGATGGGCTTCACGTTCGGCAACAGCTTCAGCTTCACGACCTTGGGCACAACCTATGAGCTGCCGGTGGCCTTTGGTTTTTACGACCCCGCGTCGGGCACCGTGCTGTTCTCCGGCGGCCGAAGCTATCCGCTGCTGACCATCGAGTTCAGCGGGCTGCGGACGAACCTGACCCGCCCGCCCAGCGTCGCGGACCTGCTCAACATCCGTGGCTCGTTCAGCTTTGACACGATCGATTTCGATCCGGAAACGGACGATGTCTCGTTCAGCGGCGGCACCGGATCGCTGACCATCGACGGATCGACCGTGGGTGCGGTGCCGGAGCCGGCGAGCTGGGCGATGATGATCCTGGGCATGGGAATGCTGGGCGGCGCGGCGCGCTATCGCCGGCGCAAGACGAACGTCGCCTTTGGCTGAGGCGCGGGGGAGCGTCGCGGCATCATCCGCCGCGACGCTCCCGGGTCATGCGGTGACGAGAAGAGAGGTACTGTTGCGAGTTCCGTCACCGCGGCCTTGAGCCGGGATCCCGCCCCCTAGAACCGGCCCCCTAGAACCGGCCCCCTAGAACCGGAAGGCGGTTCCTACGTAGACGGCCTGGCTGTCGCGGCGGTCGTCGTCGACGCGGGCGAGGCGTTCGCGGTCGGAGCGGTAGCGGACGCCGGCGGTGACATCGAGGTTGCGGGTCAGCGAATAGGAGCCGCCCACGTCGAGCGAATAGCTGGGCAGCTCGGCGATCCCGAGCGGGGTCGCGTCGATCGGGCGGTCGGCGGCGGCGACGACGCGGCCGGTCATGCGCTTGAGCGAATAGCTGACCCCGACATCGGCCGATTCGCGGCCGCCCGGACGCCCGGCCAGATCGACGCGCGCGACCTCGCCCGCCACCGCAAAGCGTTTCCACCCGATCGCGACGCCCAGATTATAGGCGATCGGCGCCAGCCCGACGGTGCCCGCGGTGACGGGCGCATCGCGCTGCGCCACGTCGGTGCCGCGATTGCTGCTGGCGCGGACGGCGACGGTCACGGACTTGTCATTGGCCTTGATCTCGGCGGGGGTGAAGCGGAAGCTGCCGGCGTTCAGCCCGCCGCGCGCGAAAAGCGCCGCGAGCCGGGGATCGGCGGCGGCGGGGGTGAAGCTGCGCGTCGCGCGCTGACCGCGCTTCTGGCTTGCCATATTCACCTGCGCCGCCTGGTCGCGCCGACCCGTCGCGCCGATCGCGGGCGCGACGAGGCCGGTCGCGACGAGCGATGCCGCGGCCAGCGTTCCGGCAATGATCCGTGCAGTCACCACAGACCCGATATTCCCTTTTGGGTGATTCCCGTGAAGCCCCTTGGACCGCGACCGCCCAGCGACCGTGACCAGCTAACCGTGCCTATCATGATTTGATCCACGCTCCACCCTTGGCGAGTCATTTTTACACAGGTGTTGCACAGCGTCCACAATTCGGGCGCATGCTTGCCAGGGGACCGCCCCCCCCCACGCCCCGTCTTGCCGCCCCCGTCCTGCCGCCCCCCGTCCTGCCGCCCCGTCTTGCCGCCCCGGCGGCAGCCCGGTACAGGCTGGTGCAGGGCATCCAGCCCCCGTCCGCCAGCCCCTTGTCCGCGTTAAGCCAGGAACCCGTCCATGATCCGCCGCCCGGCCTTTTCTCCTTTACCCGCCGTCCATCCGCTGCTCACCGCCGCGATGCTGGGGGCGGCGCTGTCGCTGACCGGCTGCGCCACCGGTAATCGCGCGCCCAAGGCGGATATCGCCGCGTCCAAGATCACGACGATCGGCGTCAACAGCTATTTGTGGCGCGCCAGCCTGGACACGCTGAGCTTCATGCCGCTGCTCCAGACCGATTCGAACGGCGGTGTCATCGTGACCGACTGGTACGTCAATCCGCGCGTCGCGACCGAGCGGATCAAGGTGACCGTCTCGATCCTAGACCAGGACCTGCGCGCCGATGCGCTGCGCGTGGCGACGCTGCGCCAGGTGAACGAGGGCGGGCAGTGGGTGCAGGCGCCGGTGAAGGCCGCGACCGTCCAGCGGCTGGAGGACATCATCCTGACGCGCGCCCGCGACCTGCGCCGGTCCTCGCTCGCCGGCTGATCGCCGTGGCAAGCCGGTTCAATGCGCTGAAGGCCGACGCGCACTGGCAGGCGGTCTGGGATGAGCGGCGCACGTTTGTCGCCGACGACGCGTCGACCAAGCCGCGCGCCTATGTGCTGGAGATGTTCCCCTATCCGTCGGGGCGCATCCATATGGGGCATGTGCGCAATTACACGATGGGCGACGTGCTGGCGCGCTATCGGCGGATGACCGGGCATGAGGTGCTGCACCCGATGGGGTGGGACGCGTTCGGGATGCCGGCGGAAAATGCGGCGATGGAGCAGCACGTCCATCCCGGCGGCTGGACCCGCGCCAATATCGCGACGATGAAGGCGCAGCTGAGGCGGCTGGGCTTCGCGCTGGACTGGAGCCGCGAGCTCGCCACCTGCGAGCCGGACTATTACGGGCATGAGCAGGCGCTGTTCCTGGATTTCTATGCCGCCGGGCTGGTCTATCGGCGCGAGTCGGCGGTGAATTGGGATCCGGTCGACATGACCGTGCTGGCCAATGAGCAGGTGATCGACGGGCGCGGCTGGCGATCGGGCGCGGTCGTCGAGAAGCGCAAGCTGAACCAGTGGTTCCTGAGGATCACGCAGTTCGCCGATGAATTGCTCGACGGGCTGGATGCGCTGAAGGACTGGCCCGATAAGGTGCGGGTGATGCAGGCCAACTGGATCGGGCGCAGCCGGGGGTTGCGGTTCCGGTTCGACGTCGCAGGGCACGGTCCCTCGACTTCGCTCGGGACGAACGGCGGGGGGATGCCCGGAACGAACGGCGGGGGGACTACCACCCACCCGTTCGTGTCGAGCGACGTCGAGACACCGCTCGATTCGGTCGAGGTCTTCTCCACGCGGCCCGATACGATCTTCGGAGCCAGTTTCGTTGCGGTCGCGGCGGACCATCCGATTGCGGCGCGGGTTGCCGCTGCGAATCCCGACGCCGCCGCCTTCATCGCGCGGTGCAAGCAGGGCGGGACGACGGCGGCGGAGCTGGATACGCAGGAGAAACTTGGCTTTGCGACCGGGCTGAGCGTGCGGCATCCGTTCGATCCGGCGTGGGAGCTGCCGGTCTACATCGCCAATTTCGTGCTGATGGAATATGGCACCGGCGCGGTGTTCGGTGTGCCCGCGCATGACCAGCGCGACCTGGATTTCGCGCGCAAATACGACCTGCCCGTCAAGCGCGTCGTGTCCGAAGGGGCGGAGGACGCGCCGGTGTTTATCGGCGACACCGCCTGGACGGGCGTTGGCACGATCTGCAACTCGCACTTCCTGGACGGGATGGATGTGGAGGACGCCAAGCGCACGGTGATCGCGCGGGCCGAGGGGGAAGGCTGGGGGCAGGGCACCACCGTTTATCGGCTGCGGGACTGGGGGGTCAGTCGCCAGCGTTACTGGGGCACGCCGATCCCGATCATCCACTGCGACGCGTGTGGCGCGGTGCCGGTGCCGCGCGAGCAACTGCCGGTGGTGCTGCCCGAGGATGTGAGCTTCGACGTGCCGGGCAATCCGCTCGACCGGCATCCGACGTGGAAGCATGTCGCGTGCCCGGCATGTGGTGGGGAAGCGGTGCGCGAGACCGATACGCTGGATACATTCGCGGATTCTTCGTGGTATTTCATCCGTTTCGCCAGCCAGCCAGAGGACAGGCCGTTCGACCGCGCGGTGGCGGAGAAATGGCTGCCGGTCGGGCAGTATATCGGCGGGGTGGAACATGCGATCCTGCACCTTCTCTATGCGCGGTTCTGGACGCGCGCGCTCAAACATATCGGGATGCTGGACGTGGCCGAGCCGTTCGCGGGGCTGTTCACGCAAGGGATGGTGACGCACGAGACGTACAGGAGCGCGGACGGGCGCTGGCTGTCGCCCGACACGGTGCGCGACGGCGTCGAGATCGCGACCGGCGATGCGGTCACGGTCGGGCGTGTCACCAAGATGTCGAAGTCGAAGAAGAACACGATCGATCCCGAGCCGATCGTCGAGCAGTACGGCGCGGACGCGGTGCGGTGGTTCATGCTGTCGGACTCGCCGCCCGAGCGCGATTTGCCGTGGAGCGAGGCGGGGATCGAGGGGGCGTGGCGTTTCGTGCAGCGGCTGTGGCGGATCGTCTCGACCGAACAATCGGGGGCCGGGCAGGAGGGGGGCGACCACCTCGACATGCGTCGTCTCGCGCACCGGACCACCAAGGAGGTCGGCGAGGATATCGAAGGCCTGCAGTTCAACAAGGCGGTCGCGCGGCTCTACACGCTGGCCAACGCGATCGAGAAGGCCCCGCCGTCGCGCGACCGCGCCGAGGCGGTGCGCACGTTGTTGCTGCTCGCCGCGCCGATGGCCCCGCATGTGGCCGAGGAGGCGTGGGCGGCGACCGGCAATGACGGCCTGATCGCCGACGCCGCCTGGCCCTTGGTCGATCCCGCGCTGCTGATCGAGGACGAGGTGACGATCGCGGTGCAGGTGAACGGCAAGCTGCGCGAAACGCTAACACTAGCGAAGGGCATGGCGCGCGCGGAGGTGGAGGCAGCCGCGCTCGCCTCGGACAAGGTCGTCAAGATGCTGGGCGGGCGGGCACCGCGCAAGGTGATCGTCGTGCCCGACCGGCTGGTGAACCTGGTCGCATGACGAAGCTTGCCGCACTCGCCGCATTTGCCGCCCTGCTGGTGCTCCCCGCCTGTTCGCTGCACCCGCTTTATGCAGGTGGCGCGGGCGGGCCGGTCGCGACGACGCTGGCGGGCATCGAGGTGGCGCCGATCGCGGGCAAGTCGGGCTGGCTGGTGAGCAATGCGCTGAACGACCGGCTGCATCAGGGACAGGAGGCCACGGCGCCCGCCTATCGCCTGACCGTCAGGCTGGATGACCGGATCGCCGGGCTGGCGGTCAGGCGCGACGACAGCGTGGCGCGCGAACGCCGCACGTTGCGCGCGCGGTATCAGCTGGTCGATCTGAACGGCGGCGCGATCCTGGTCGATGCGACCGCCGGGTCGGATTCGGGCATCGATGTGACCCGATCCGAATATGCGACCATCGCCGCCGAGGAGACCGCGCTGGAGCAATTGTCGCGGACCGTCGCCGATCAGATCGTCGCGCGCGTCGCGCTGTACGTGGCGGGTCGCGGCCCTGCCGTCGCACCGGCGCCGCAACCGCTCGCGCAGTAACGGCTCTCCGGTGAAGGCTCTCCGGTGAAGGCCCCGCTGTGAAAGCCCCGCTGTGAAAGTCGGCGCCGACCAGATCCGCCGTGCGCTGGGCAAGCCCGCGCCCGACATCCGCCTGTATCTGCTCCACGGCCCCGACGAGGCGGGCGCCGACGATCTCGCGCGGCTGCTTGCGACCAGCCTGGGTGCGGGTGCCGAGCGCGTCGACATGGACGGCGCGATGCTGAAATCCGACCCCGCGCGGCTGGTGGACGAGGCGGCCGCCGCCTCACTGTTCGGGGACATCCGCCACATCCGCGTGACCGGCGCGGGCGAGGAAAGCCTGATCGCGTTCCAGGCACTGCTGGAGGCGCCGCGCGCGGGCAATCCGGTGGTCGCCATCGCGCCGACCGTGCGCACCACGGCGAAGATCGTGAAGCTGGCGATCGAGTCGCGTCAGGCGATGGCGTTCGGCTGTTACGTGCCGGAAGGGGACCGCGCGGTGCAGATGGTCGTCGCCGTGGCGCGCGATCACGGCCTGCGCGTCGCCCCGCCGCTCGCCGCGCGCATCGCGGATGCGGCCAATAGCGACCGGGCGATCATCGCGCGCGAGATCGAGAAGCTGGCGCTGTATCTCGACGCCGATGCCGACCGCCCGGCCGAGCTGGACGAGGCCGCGCTGGAGGCGGTCGGTGCCGATCTGGACGAGGGCGATGCAAGCGCCGCCGTCGCCGCGCTGATCGCCGGGCGACCCGAGCTGCTGGGCGATGAGCTGCGCCGGCTTGGCCATGCGGGCACCTCGCCGATCCCCTGGCTGCGACAGATCGCGCGCCGCCTGATCCAGCTGGCCGAGATGCGCAGCGCCGTCGATCGCGGTGAGGCGGCGGACACGGTGATGAAGCGCAACCGCGTGTTTCGGGGAGAGGAAGCCGCCACCCGCCAGGCGCTGCAACGCTGGTCCCCGGCGATGCTGGCGCGCGCACTTAAGCGCGTCCGCGAGGCGGAGCGCGCGCTGATGGCGCCTGCTGCCCCGGGGGCGGTTACGGCGGAGGCGGCGATGCTGGAGATTGCGCGGGGGTTGGCGCGGCGGGGGTAGGGGAGTGGGGGATTAGTCAGGGTGTGCGTGGATCCCCTCACCTCCCACCGCTTGCGCGGCGGGCCCCTCCTCTCCCGCTTGCGGGAGAGGGTTTTTTTTGGCCCTCTCACCCGATCCGGTAGTGCGCGGCCAGCCGGTCGAGCGCCAGCGCCAGGACGACGCGGCCGGAGCGGGCGGGCCAGCTCAGCGCGCGTTCGGCGTCGGCCATGCCTTCGCCCGCACACACGACGCGCCACAGGATGTCGGCGAGGCCGGGGCCGGCGGCGGCGATGGCCTCGTCGAAGCGGCGTTTGGCCGAGGTTTGTTTCGCGCCCGGCTCGACCGGCGCGCCCGCGCAGTCGACGCGCACCGCGTCCCAGTTCATCGTCACTCGCGCGCCCAGCGCCGCTGCCTCATAGCTGGCGCGCAGCACCTCTCCCGCCGCCGCCTGCCGCGCGGTCAGCAATCCGCGCGCGTGCAGCCAGGTGAGCGGCGATTCCGCCACATTCACCCGCGCCCGCCCACGCCCCGGCACCACGCACTCCACGATCTCGTGCACCGCCATCTCGTCCTCCACCCGAATCATGAGAACGGCGGTCATGTCAGCATGCACAGCCTGTAGGACAGCAAAAAAGAACCAGATGGGTTCGAATACCCCGCCGGCACGCGCTTTAACACTTTGTTAGGGGAATGGTGGTTAACGACGCTCTTGTCACTCGACGGGCGCCGGGCTTGCGGTGAGGTGGCGCATATTCTCGTGAAAGCAATTACATGGATCATGGTGCGCCGCTGTTCATCCTTGGTGCGCCGCGGTCCGGCACGTCTTTGCTCACTCGCGTTGTCAATGCGCATCCCGAGATCGGCGTTCCGTATGAGACGCAATTCTACCGCGACTTTTACCCGGTGCGCGCGCGGTTCGGCGATCTGGGTGTTGCGCGCAATCGGCTGAGGCTGGTCGGCGAGATGCTGACCGGTAGCCACATGAGGGAGTTTCGCCCGCTGCCGCCGGTGGCGCGGGTGATGCATTTCTTTACGCGGCACGACATGCACGGTGCGCTGGCGGCGCTGATGCAGGCGTGGCTGGAGACGCAGGACAAGGCGCGCTGGGGCGAGAAGACGCCGCAGCATACGATGCGCTGGCGCGAGATCGTCGGCGGCTTTCCCGAGGCGAAGATCATCGCGATGATCCGCGATGGCCGCGACAGTACCTTGTCGTGGCGGATGGCGCCGTTCGGGCCGAAACATTACATCGCGCTGGCCCGCAACTGGGTGCGCTATATCGAGGCGATCGAGGCGTGCCGGGCCGCGTTGCCGCCCGAGCGGTTCATGCTGGTGCGGTACGAGACGCTGCTGGTGCACCCCGAGCAGGCGGCGCGCGATCTGTGCGCTTTCCTGGGCGTCGAATATGACGCGGCGATGCTGGATTTTCACCAGTCGGTCGATCGCTATGTCACCGATCCGCTGAATATCGTGAACCTGGCGCGGCCGGTGATGCAGGATAATGTGGAGAAATGGCGCACCCGGATGTCGCCAAAGGATCTGACGATATTCGAGGCGATCGCCGGGGAGGCGCTGTCGCGGGTCGGCTATGAGCGCGCGCTGCCCGATGCGTATCTGGGCGCGCTGGAGCAGGCGTGGATGCGCTGGGCAGCGGCGCCGGCGGCGAAGATGCGGCAACTGGCGATGAGCGCGGAGGGGCGTCGGGGGGCGTTCGACCGGATCGGCATGTCGCTGCGCCGGTTCCGGGGGCCGCGATTGCGGGCGTGAGCCTATCTGGCGGGGAGCCAGGCGTCGATCGCGGCCCAGCCGTGGATGCCGAAGCGGCGCAGGCGGCGGCCCTTGCGGGCGGTCATGCCGCCAAGGGCGACGATCGCGGGTGCGAGTCCGCGGACGATGCGGAGTGCCGCCGGAACGCCGAGCGCGGGGGCGCCGGGATGGCTGCGGGTCGGATAGACCGGGCTGACGAACAAAATGGCGGCACCGGCGCGGGTGCCGGCGAGCGCCTGTGCGCGGTTATGCGCGGGCCATGTTGTGATTCGGGTCGTGATCCGGGTCGTGATCCGGGTCTTGAAGCGGCCGGTGTGCGGATGCGGGCCGTGGAGGCCGTCGGCGCCGGGGAGTGGGCCAGGGAGCGGGCCAGGGAGCGGACCGCCGGCGATGACGAGCAGCAGCGCCCTTGCGCGGGCGATGCGGCGGACGCGGCGCCACAGCCGCGCGCGCTCCGGCGGCGGGGTAGCGTGATGGCGAAAGACGATGCCCGAGCCGGGGGGCAGGCGGCGCAGCGCGGTCCACAGGTCGTCGCCCATGCGCTCATCGGTCATCAGCCAGCAGGTCGGAAGGTGGCAGTCTGGCAGGTGGCGGCGCATCTGATTTTTCCGTAGCGGCGGTGGATATTCAATAGATGATCTGGGTTATTGAACCATATGTGGGCGACGCATCGATGTAGATGTAGCGGGCACGGATGAGTCGGTATTTCTTTCACCTGCATGAGCCGGATGGATCGAGCCTGGACGAGGAAGGCGGCGACTACCCCGATATCAACCATGCGGTCGCGGCGGCGGTGGACGGCGCGCGCGACGTGATGGCGGCGGATATCAGGGCGGGTAAGCTGAATCTGGATTGCCGGATCGAGATTGTCGATGGCAGCGGGGCTTTGGTGAGGGAGATGTCGTTTCGCGAGGTGGTGGCGATCAGTGGGTTGTGAGGGGGCGTGCGTGGATGCCCTGACCGCTGCGGTGTGCGGGGAGCCCTCACCGCTGCGACTAGGCGGCTTCGCCGCTCAGTCTCGCTCCTCTCCCGCTTGCGGGAGAGGGGAAGGTAGCCCTCTCCTGCTTGCGAGAGAGAGTTGGGTGAGGGGCTTCTTCGACTCGTGGGTTGATCCATGTTATCGGTGTGCATGGACCATCCGCTCATCGAGAAATTGCAGACGGTCAGCGATCTGCCGGATGAGGATGTGGCGTTGTTGCAGGGGGTGCGGGCGAATGTGCGTTCGTTTGCCGCGCACCGCGATGTCATCTCGGACGGGGATCGGCCGGATCATGTGCATCTGATGATGGCGGGATGGTCGTGCCGGTACAAATTGCTGGCCGACGGTTCGCGGCAGATCACGGCGTTCTTGCTGCCGGGCGATTTCTGCGACGCGCACATCACGTTGCTCAAGCAGATGGATCACGGCATCGCGACGCTGGAGCCGGCGGAGGTCGCGTTCATTCCGCGCGACGTGATGAGGGCGATGACCGACCGGCCGGCGATCGCGCGCGCGCTGTGGTGGGCGAGCCTGGTCGATGAGGGTGTGCTGCGCGCGTGGATCGTCAATCTGGGGCGACGCGAGGCGATGGAGCGGGTCGCGCATCTGTTCTGCGAACTGCATGCGCGGCTGAGCAATGTCGGCCGGGTGGTCGCGACCGGCTTTGCCTGCCCGTTGACGCAGGACGAACTGGCGGATGCGACCGGGCTGACACCGGTGCATGTCAACCGGGTGCTGCGGCGGTTGCGCGAGGACGGGCTGATGACGCTGAAACAGGGCTTTGCCGCGATCACCGATCTGCGCGGATTGCAGCGGGTGGCGGGGTTCACGCCGGCGTATCTGCACCTGGAGGGGTGAGGGGGAAGAGGCAGAGATTACTTGTCCGTTCGCCCTGGTGCTTCGACTTCGCTCATGCTTCGACTTCGCTCATGCTTCGACTTCGCTAGGCATGAACGCAGGGGCTGTTTCGCGCGCGCGCGTAGCGGCTATAGCGCGGGGCATGGCGGATGATGATGCGGGCGCGCGGCTGACGGCGGTCAGGGAGCGGATGGCGCGGGCGGCGGGGCTGGCCGGGCGCGCGGCGGATGCGGCGGTGCTGATCGCGGTGTCGAAGACGCATGCCGCAGAGGCGATCCGCCCGCTGCTGACGGCGGGGCAGCGGGTGTTCGGCGAGAACCGGGTGGCGGAGACGGCGGAGAAATGGCCCGCGCTGCGTGATGAGTATGCCGGGGAACATGCCGGGGAACATGCCGGGGAACATGCCGGGGAGCATGAACGCGTGCGGGTGCATCTGGTCGGGCAGTTGCAGTCGAACAAGGCGGATGACGCGGTGGCGCTGTTCGATGCGATCCACAGCGTCGATCGATCGTCGCTGGTGACGGCGCTGGCGAAGGCGATGGACAAGGCCGGGCGGCGGCCGGACTGTTATGTGCAGGTCAATATCGGTGACGAGCCGCAGAAAGGCGGCTGCGCGATCGATGCGGTCCCGGCGCTGCTGGCGGAGGCGCGCGCGGCGGGGTTGCCGGTCGCGGGGCTGATGTGCCTGCCGCCCGCCGGGTTGGAGGCGGCGCCGTATTTCGCGCTGCTGGCGAAAATGGCGCGCGATGAAGGAGTGACGGGGCTGAGCATGGGGATGTCGGACGATTTCGAGACGGCGGTGATGCTGGGGGCGACGGCGGTGCGGGTCGGCAGCGCGCTGTTCGGGGAGCGGGGAGCATGAGGCGGCCGGCGGCGCTGCTGTTCGATTTCGACGGGGTGCTGATCGAGAGTGAGGCGCTGGGCAACCGGCAGATCGCACAGTGGCTGAGCGAGGCGGGGCACCCGACCACGCCCGAGCAGTCGATGGCGACGTTCATGGGACTGGCGGGGCCGGACTTCATTTCAGCGATCGAGCGGTGGATCGGCGGGCCGGTGCCGGAGAGCTTTCACACGGCGCGCGCGGCCGAGGATGACCGGGTGATGACAGCGGGGATCGACGAAGTGGCGGGCGCGGTGGCGTTCGTGCGATCACTGCCCGATGATCTGCCGCGCGCGGTGGTATCGTCGAGTTCGACGCGGTGGATCGCGCGGCATCTGGATCATATCGGGCTTAGCGATGCGTTCGGCGATCACCTGTATTCGGGGCGCGAGCATGTGAGCCGGGGGAAGCCGGCGCCGGATCTGTATCTGTATGCGGCGAACGCGCTGGGCGTGGCGATCGGCGACTGTGCGATCATCGAGGATTCGGTGGTCGGCGCGACCGGAGCGGTGGCGTCGGGGGCGGAGGTGATCGGCCTGATCGCGGGGACGCATTGCGCGCCGGATCACGGCGATAGGCTGAGCGCGCTGGGCGTGGCGGCGGTGGCGGGGGACTTTGATGCGGTGGCGCGGTTGGTGGGGGTTTAGGGAGCGGGCTGGGGGTGTGAAGGTGCTTCGACTGCGCTCATGCTTCGACTGCGCTCATGCTTCGACTGCGCTCAGCATGAACGGTAGGGCCAGGAGGTGTTTCCATGCGGTTTTCGTTCATCAAATGTCATGGGTCGGGGAATGACTTTCCGCTGATCGATGCGCGGGGGTCGGCGCTGGGGCGTGAGGACTGGGCGGTGGTTGCGCGGGTGCTGAGCGATCGGGCGGGTCCGGTGGGGTCGGACGGGCTGCTGCTGCTGACCGGGGGGGATGAGACCCATGATTTCGGCATGGCGATGTACAATGCCGATGGGAGCGAGGCGGAGGTCTGCCTGAACGGGTTGCGCTGCGTGGCGCGGGCGGGGTTCGAGGCGCTTGGTTTCGAGGCGCTGGGGATGAGGGCGCGGGTTCGGCTGATGACGTCGAGCGCGGAGGTGGCGCGGGGTGAGCCGCTGGCGCCGGGTGTGTACACCGTCAGCGAGACGACGGCGCCGGCGTCGCTGGATGCGGGTGGCTGGCCGCTGGGGGCGCATGCGCGGGTGGTGGATGCGGTGGTGCCGGAGACGGGTTCGGCGCGGCGGTTTACGGCGGTCGCGATCCCCAACCCGCACCTGATCGCGTTTGTCGAGCGGATCGACGAGGAGGAGCTGTCGGCGCTGGGCAAGCGGTGCGAGGCGGCGCCCGCATGGCTGCCGAACCGGGCGAACGTGTCGTTCGTGGTGACGGGTGCGGACGGCCTGTTCGTGCGGACGTTCGAGCGCGGCGTCGGCCTGACCGCGAGTTGCGGGAGCGCGATGGCGTCGGCCACATACGCGGCGTGCGTCACCGGACGCTGGCGCTTCGGTACGCGCGCGGTGGTGCGCAACGCCGGGGGGCTGGTGCTGGCGGAGGCCGGGGAGGATGGCGTCGTGACCCTGTGGGGCAATGCGACGCGCGAATGGGCGGGGACGATCGACATCGACCCGGTGACCGGCGCGGCGGGCGCGGTGGTGGTGAGCGCGCGGTATGACGACGAGATTGCGGCTTGGAAGGCGGCAATCGGGGAGGCGGCAATCGGGGAGGCGGCAATCGGGGAGGCGGCGATCGGGGATCGACGCTGATTTCGCACCTATTGTTATAAAGGCTGCATCCGCCGGGCGTGAACAGACGTAGTTAAGAAGATGGAAACGAGCGCGGCCTGCGTATCGCAACCGTCGATTGCTGTTTGCTTAAAGTACCGAACAATATTTTGCTGCACCATTTCGGGACAGGGTCGCGGCGAAGTCCTGATCTTAATTGCCGTACCAACGAAAACATAAGATTTCCGTTAACAGGAGAGCAGATGATGAGAGCAATGATCGCCACAATCGGTATCCTTGCGGCTGCGGGTGTCATGGCGACCCCGGCCAGCGCGGCCACGTCGATGAGCGTCAATTACACCGCGTCGCCGGAGGGCACGCCGATCACGATCGGGGGAGCGGCCGCTCCGCAATATTCCTTCGTTCTGGGCACGTTCTTCAACGGTGCCGCGCAGTACAAGATCCAGGGGAATGACGGCGCGACCGTCGCGTTTCCCGATAATGGTGTGACGCAGCCTTTTCTGTCCAACGTGACGACGCGGCTTGAGGGCATCACGTTCACCGAGGGTGATTACCAGCTCAGCTTCATGATAGGATCGCTGGCCTATACCGGCCTTGCGACGGTCGTGGATCAGGGCCGGCGGATCAGCGCGATCTCGTTCAGTCCGGTAGCAGGGGCCGTACCCGAACCCGCGACCTGGGCGATGATGATGCTGGGGATGGGCGCGATGGGCATCATGCTGCGTCGTCGCCAGCGGATCACCATGCGCGTTTCGTACGGCGCGTGACGTGCCCCTTTTTATGACAGGGCCGGGTGATGGGTCGTAACCCGATCTCAATAAAGTCCGCCTAATGCTGCCGGTCCGGGAGGAGACGGCGTCAGGTGATTGTCAGGATCGATCCGAAATCGGTCAGGCTGGGGATGTTCGTCCATGGCTTTGACGGGCCGTGGCTGCATCATCCGTTCTGGCGGACGAAGTTCGTGATCGAGACGCATGAGCAACTGGCGCGGGTGCGCGACAGCGGGGTCGAGGCGGTGCTGGTCGAGGAGCAGCGTAATGATCCGCTGCCCGCGCGCGTGCTGCCGCCGCCGCCGCGTTCGTCTTCGACGGCTACAATCACAAATCTGTCGATTGCGCCGCGCGTGCCGGAGGGCCGCGTGCTGCGCCTGGTGGGGCAGGGCGGCGACGTGCCGGTGCTGCCGCCGACACCGCGCGAGGCGGCGGTGATCGCACGCGAGGCGGCGAAGCGATCGATCGGGCAGTCGAAAAAAGCGGTGCGCGCAATGTTCGACGCGGCGCGCGCCGGGCGTGGCTTCGACACCAAGCAGGCGCGGCGCGTGGTCGACCGGATCACCACATCGGTCGCGCGCGATCCGGGCGTGTACCTTGATCTGGTGCGGCTGAAGTCGAAGCACGAATATACCTATATGCATTCGGTCGCGGTGTGCGCGCTGATGGTCAATCTGGCGCGCGAGATGGGGATCGACGCGGCGGAATGGCAGGATATCGGCGTCGCCGGGCTGTTCCACGACCTGGGCAAGATGGCGGTGCCGGTCGCGATCCTGGACAAGCCCGAGCGGCTGACCGACGAGGAATATGCGACGATCAAGCGCCACCCCGAACGCGGCGAGCGGCTGTTGAACGGGGCGGGCGAAGTGCCGCCGATCGCGGTCGATGTGTGCCTGCACCATCATGAGAAGATGGACGGGACGGGTTATCCGCACGGTCTGAGCGGCGATGCGCTGAGCGTTTACGCGCGGATGGGCGCGGTCTGCGACGTCTATGACGCGGTGACGTCGGCGCGCGCGTACAAACAGCCCTGGCCGGTGGACGAGGCGCTGACGCGAATGCGCGGCTGGACCGGGCATTTCGATACCGATGTGCTGGACGCGTTCGAGCGCAGTCTGGGGCTGGCAGGAGAAACACCGGGAAGGCGCGCGACCATGTGAGACGGTGAAAACCGGATGAGAGGCGATATTCCACCTTGAGATGCAGCAATGTTGTTCAGCCGGAAATGGCGGGCAGCTTATGAGTGATTCTGAATTACTCGTGTCGCGTGTTTTAACATCGGGGCAATATTCATGCCGTTATAAGCGATTATGGCAAAACTATGTTGTGTTAATCTTCTGTTAGTGTTACTCGATTCGAGACGAGTCGCTCAATTAGTCAGTTGAACCACCGTCATCATTGAACGGAGGACTGGTAATGAGTTCATATCGCTCGGCTGCGGTCGTGACCGCATTTGCATTGTTCATGACAACTACTGCGAACGCGCAGGCAACGGTCGATGATTGCTGGCGCGCGGAGGAAGCGAGCGCGGCGCGAATCCAGGCGCTGCAGTCGATGCTGATGGTCGAGGCGCTGAAGTGTCGCGATACGCTGCCGGCCGCGCTGGAGGCGTATAACGGGTTCGTCGTCGCCAAGCGTGACACGTTGCGCTCCGCCAAATACGGGGTCCAGGCACATTTCGTGAAACAGCTGGGCGCGGTGGGCGGCCAGGCCGCGGCGTCCGATTACGATACGCAGGCGGGCAATCGCAGCTCGACGCCGGCCATCACCGCCGAACGCTGCGCCACGGTCGCCAGCTATGCGCGGATCGCCGCCGGATCGTCGGACGCCGACCTGCTGGCGCTGTCCGACGCGCTGGTGCCCGCGGGGCCGATGGCGGATTGTTCGGTCGGACCGGCGGCGCGGAGCACGGGCATGATCATCCCCGTCTGGCAGCGCGGCGTGGCGCGCCCGGGTGCGGTGATGGTCGACGGCAAGCCGGTCGCGGCAAAGCGCGCGGCTGCGGCGCCGGTCAAGGCCGTTCCCGTTGTCGTGGCGGGCCTGTCCGAGGCAAAGACGCCGGTGCTTGAGCCGATCGACTTGCCCGTCGCCGCCGCGCCGGCTGCTGTGGCTGCGCCGGCTGCCGTCGCTGCGCCGGTCAGTGCCGCCGAGGCGTTGCAGGCCGCCGCCGCCGCGCTGGCCAAGGCCGCCGCCGCCATGCAGGCGCAGCCGAGCAGCTAGGGCGGTTCGACCGGTTGGAACGGATCAACGTCATTAATAAAAGGCGTTGGGGGACCGCAGCAGAGGGGTTCGACCTAATGTCGCTCAAGGCGGGATCGGGCGGCGTCGGCTAAAACGATCCGCAGGAGGATCGAATGATGCCGCGATATTTCTTCAATACCGATAATCATACCGTGGAAAAGGATGACACCGGAACCGTGCTGGCGGACGCGGCGCAGGCGCGCAAGCAAGCAGTGGTCTTTGCCGGGGCAATGCTGCGCGACGATCCCGACCTGGTCTGGGACGGGTTCGAGTTCTGCGTCAACGTGACCAACGAGCGCGGCGAGGCGGTGGTCAATGTGCTGGTCCGCGCGGAGGACCATGAGGGGGTCTAGGGGCGGGACGGTGTTGTTGGTGCGACTGGATGTGGTGCGTGGATCCCCTCACTCCCGCGTGCGGGAGAGGGATAAGAGGATTCCTTAACCAACCTGGTTCTTTTTACTTGACAGCGTGACGCTGTTTGAGTACAAAACAGGAACATTGACGAATTGCGGGTCGGGGCCTTCGGGCTGCCGGCCCGTTTTCGTTTGCGGGGGGAGCGGGGCATGGATCTGGTGTCGGGGAGCAATGGGCGGCGGGTGCAGCGACGCGCGGTGAGGCGCGACGGGTGGACCGAGGCGAAGCGGGCGAAGTTTCTGGATGTGCTGTCGGCGACGTGCAACATCCGCCGCGCTGCCGAGGCGGCGGGGATGACCGACGGGACGGCGCGCGCTTTGAAACGCCGTGACGCGGGCTTTGCGCGGCAGTGGGAAGAAGCGCTGGCGACCGGGTATGAGCGGCTGGAGTACGCGCTGCTGGCGACCGCGATGGGTACGGCGGGCGAGCCGGCGGCGCCGGTCGCCGACGCGGATGCGGTGCCGGTGATGGAAGGCAAGTTCAACGCCGAGCTGGCGCTGAGGGTGATCGCGATGCGCAACACCGGCGAAGGCAATCGCCGCCGGCCGCGCAAGACCAGCGTGCGCGCTAGCCAGGCGGAGATCGAGCAGGTCCTGACGCGCAAGCTGGAGGCGATCGAGCGGCGGCTGGGCATCGGGGAGTCGGGCATCGGGGAGGCGGGTTGAACGGCGCGGGCGAAGGCCCGGCGGACACTGTGCGCGCACGGCGGCTGGTCGAGCGGCTGGCGCGGCTGCCACGGCCCGAGCGATCCGAGGCAGTGCGCGCGCTGAGCGAGGCGCAGCGGCGCGGCTTTTGCGAATGGTGGGAGGCATGGGCGCATGAAGGGCAGATGCCGCCCGAGGGCAACTGGAGGGTGTGGCTGATCCGCGCCGGTCGCGGCTTTGGCAAGACGCGCGCGGGGGCGGAGTGGATCAGCGATTATGCGCGGCGCGCGCCCAAGGCGCGGATCGCGCTGGTCGGCGGCTGCGCCGATGATGTCCGGCGGGTGATGGTCGAGGGCGAGAGCGGGCTGCTGGCGGTGGCGCGCAGCGACGAGGAGACGGTGTGGTGGCCGACCTCCGGCAAGGTCGTATTCTCCAGCGGGGCCGAGGCGTTCGTCTATGCCGCCGCCTCGCCCGAGAAGCTGCGCGGGCCGCAGCATGACGTGGCGTGGTGCGACGAGCTGGCGAAATGGCGCTGGGCGGACAAGGTGTGGGACAACCTGATCATGGGCATGCGGCTGAGCGAGAAGCCGCGCGTGCTGGTGACGACGACGCCGCGCTCGGTCGCCACGCTGCGCCATGTGATGGCGCTGACCGACTGTGTCGAGACGACCGGGCGGACGGCCGATAACTGCTTCCTGCCCGCCGGTTTCGCGCAGGGCCTGATCGCGACCTATGGCGGGACGCGGATCGGGCGGCAGGAGCTGGACGGCGAGCTGTTCGAGGATGTCGAGGGCGCGCTGTGGACGCGCGCGATGCTGGAGGCGGCGCGCACGAAGGAGCCGGTGCCCAGACTGGTGCGGGTGGTGGTGGCGGTCGATCCTCCCGCGACCGCACGCGGCGATGCGTGCGGGATCGTAGCCGTCGGGCTGGGCGCCGACGAGATGGGCTATGTGCTGGCGGACGCGAGCGTGGCGCGCCCGTCACCCGACGCCTGGGGACGCGCGGTGGCCGAGTGCGCGCGAACCTGGGCCGCGGACCGGGTGCTGGCCGAATCCAATCAAGGGGGCGAGATGATCCGCCACGTGCTGCAGGCGGCGGATGCGGGGTTGCCGCTGTCGCTGGTCCACGCCGCCAGGGGCAAGTCCGAACGCGCCGAGCCGGTCGCGGCGCTGTACGAGCGCGGGCGGGTGCGGCACGCGGGCACGTTCACCGCGCTGGAGGACGAGCTGGCGGGGATGCTGATCGGTGGCGGGTATGAGGGGCCGGGCAAGTCGCCCGACCGCGCGGATGCGCTGGTCTGGGCGGTGTCTGAGCTGATGCTGCGGCGGGGGGTGGCGGCGGTTCGGGGGTTGTGAGGTTTGGGGGCGGGTTTTTAGGTTTCAGGGTGTGCGTGGATCCCCTCACCGCTGCGACTAGGCGGCACGCCGCCAAGTCTCGCTCCTCTCCCGCTTGCGGGAGAGGGTTCTTCGTTAGCCCTCTCCCGCAAGCGGGAGAGTGCCTTCTTACTTCCTCTTCGCTCGTTCCTCGCAGGCGGTGAGGACCACCTGCAGCACGCCTTCGAGGTTTTCGATCACGTCGTTGTTCCAGAACCGGATCACCCGGTAGCCCCGGGCTTCGATGAGGGCGGTGCGGTTGGCGTCGGCCTCGGGGGTGTGCTGGCCGCCGTCCAGTTCGACGACCAGGCGTGCGGCGATGCAGGCGAAGTCGGCGACGTGCGGATGGAATGACATCTGTTGGCGGAACTTGAAGCCGCTAAGGCGGCGGTCGCGGACGGCGAGCCAGAAATGTTGTTCGACGTCGGTCTTCTCACGGCGCAGGCGGGCGGCGTGGGGGCTGGTCTGGCGACGGACCGGGCGGGGCATTGGTGGATTGTAAAGCGAGGAGTGTGAAGAAGGTCTTGATCGCGGAGACTTTGGTTGTGCGCGCATCCCCTCACCGCTGCGACTAGGCGGCACGCCGCCAAGTCTCGCTCCTCTCCCGCTTGCGGGAGAGGGTTCTTTTTTAGCCCTCACCCGATGCTGGTTGGGTGAGGGTCTTCTTATTGGAGAAACGGCATGAAATTGTTCTGCAGGCGGGCTTCGCGGCCGGCGCTTTCTCGGGGGGGCGTGGGGGTTGCGGGGGTGGGGCAGTGGCCGGTTGCCTATGAGGCGCAGGTGCGGGAGGCTTATGGGGGCAATGCGGTGGCGCAGCGGGCGGTGCGGGTCGTCGCGTCCGGGGTGGGGGAGGCGCCGCTGACGGCGTCGGAGCCGGCGCTGCTGGCGCTGGTCGCGGCGCGGTCGGCGGGGCAGGCGCTGATGGAGACGCTGGCGGCGCAGCTGATGCTGCACGGCAATGCCTATGTGCAGATCCTGCGCGACGGCGACGGCCATGCCGCTGAGCTGTTCGCGCTGCGCCCCGAACGGGTGAGCGTCGTCGCCGATGCGGGCGGGTGGCCGGCGGCGTATCGCTATACGGTCGGCACGCGGGCGACGATGCTGTCGGCGGACGCGCATCGCCCCGAGATTCTGCACATCCGCGCATTCCATCCGCTGGACGATCATTACGGGCAGGGGTGCCTGGGTGCGGCGGCGGGCGCGGTGGCGATCCACAATGCGGCCGCGCGGTGGAGCAAGGCGCTGCTGGATAACGCGGCGCGGCCGTCGGGGGCGCTGGTCTATGATCCGGGCGACGGTTCGGTGCTGGCGCCCGACCAGTTCGAGCGACTGCGCGCCGAGATGGACGCCAATTTTGCGGGTGCGGGCAATGCCGGGCGGCCGATGCTGCTGGAGGGTGGGCTTCGCTGGCAGGCGCTGAGCCTGTCGCCGGCCGATCTGGATTTCGCGGGCACGAAGGCGGCGGCGGCACGCGAGATCGCATGCGCGTTCGGCGTGCCGCCGATGCTGATCGGCCTGCCGGGGGATGCGACCTATGCCAATTACCGCGAGGCGAGCCGCGCCTTGTGGCGGCTGACGATCCTGCCGCTGGCGGGGGTGATCCTGAGCGCGCTGGAACAGGGGCTGCGCGGATGGTTCGCGGATGCCGCGCTGGCGGTGGATCTGAACCGGGTCGTCGCGCTGGCCGAGGATCGCGAGCAGCTGTGGCGGACGGCGGGGGCGGCCAGTTTCCTGAGCCGTGACGAGAAGCGTGAGTTGGTTGGGCTGGGGAACAAAACAGGAACGGGAGACGGGACATGAGCGGGGCGGTGCTGGCCGAGCTGATGAAGCAGGCCGAACAGGGTGGGACGCAGCTGGTGACGCTGCGCGCGATTGCCGAGGAGGCGGGGGAGCTGGGCGCGACGCGGGCAATGAAGCGACTGGGGCTGAGCGATGCGGGGGCCGAACGCGATGTCGCCGATCTGCGCGAGTTGCTGCGCGCGTGGCGCGACGCGAAGCGGACCGCATGGCGGGCGGTGTTCGGATGGCTGTGCGCGCTGTTGCTGGCGGTGCTGGCGCTGAAGCTGGGGCTGGCGGGGATGATCCGGTGATGCGGGTGCAGGGATATGCCGCGGTGTTCGACCGGCCGGACCGGGCGGGCGACGTGATCCGCGCGGGCGCGTTCGAGGGCGCCCCGGGAGGCGCGGTGCCGGTGCCGTTGCTGCACCAGCACCGGGGGGCGGCGGTGGGCGAGATCCTGGCGATCGGGGAGGATCGGCGGGGGCTGTGGATCGAGGCGGAGGTGACCGCACCGGAGGTGGCGCGGCTGGTGCGGCAGGGCGCGCTGCCGGGGCTGTCGGTGGGCTATCGCCCGGTCAGCGTGCGGCAGGGTGCGCGGCGCGAATTGCTGAGCGTCGTGCTGGCCGAGGTGAGCCTGGTGGCGGTGCCGATGCAGGCGGGGGCGCGGGTCGAGTGGATGCGCGAGGCGGCCTGACCGCCAGCGACGTTGACAATGGTTTTTGCTGGGAGACGATTGATGGGTGAAGTGATTGAACGGCCGGTGCTGGATGGTGGAAGCGTGTCGCGGGAGGATGGATTTGCAGGCTTCGTGCGCACGGGTGTGACCCTGGAGATGAAGGCGTTTACGGGGGTGACGGGGGATGCGGGCGGCTATGCGGTGCCGCGCGAGATCGACAGCGAGATCACAGCGATGCTGACGAGTATCTCACCGATCCGCGCCATCGCCAATGTCGTGAAGGTGGGAAGTGCGGGGTATCGCAAGCTGGTGACGACGGGGGGCACGCCGTCGGGCTGGGCATCCGAAGTGGCGGCGCGGCCCGCGACGGCGACGCCGGTGTTCAGCGAGATCGCGCCGCCGATGGGCGAGCTGTACGCCAACCCCAGCGCCAGCCAGGCGATGCTGGACGATGCCGCGTTCGACGTCGAGAGCTGGCTGGCCGGCGAGATCGCGACCGAATTCGCGCGGGCCGAAGGCGCGGCGTTCGTGCGGGGAACGGGCGTCGATCAGCCGCGCGGGTTCCTGACCATGCCGAGTGCCGCGACCGGCGATGCGACGCGCGATCCGGGTGCGCTGCAATATCTGCCGAGCGGGGCGGCGGGCACTTTCGGAGCGGACGCGCCGGAGCGGCTGATCGACCTGGTCCAGAGCCTGCGCGGGCCATACCGGCAGGGGGCGAGCTTCGTGATGAACGCGGCGACGCTGGCGCGCATCCGCAAGCTGAAGACCGCGGACGGTGCGTTCGTGTGGACGCCGGGGCTGGCAGCGGGACAGGCGGCGACGCTGCTGGGATACCCGGTGGTCGAGGCCGAGGACATGCCGGATGTGGCGGCGGGGGCGATGGCGATCGCCTTCGGCAATTTCCGCATCGGATATCTGATCACCGAGCGGATGGAGACGGCGATCCTGCGCGATCCCTATTCCAACAAGCCGTTCGTCGGCTTTTACGCGACGAAGCGGGTCGGGGGGTGCGTGGTCAATACGCAGGCGATCAAGCTGATGAAGTTCGCGGCGAGCTGAGGCTTGGGGTGGGGGCCTGCCCTTCGACTTCGCTCAGGGCGAACGGGGGGGGGGTGGGGCGAGCGGGGAAGTGGGGCGAACGCGGAAGTGGGGCGAACGGGGTGCTGAATCGGGGCGGGGGGTGCCACCCCGGCTTGCCGCGTGACATGGGGGATCGACGACATGGATGGACTGAATGAGGCGCCGGTCGCGGCGGTCGGGGACGTGCGCGCGTTTCTGAGGATCGAGGGACCGGGTGAGGCGGCGCTGATCGCGCGGCTGGTGACGGCGGCGGTCGCGCTGGGCGAGGCGTTTACGGGGGCGGTCTTTGTGCACCGTACCGTGGAGGAGGTGGTCGCGGTCGGCGATGGGTGCTGGCACCGGCTGGCCAAGGCGCCGGTGATGGCGATTCACGCGGTCGAGGGAATTGCGGCGGATGGTGCTGCGTCGGTGCTGGCGGCGGATGGCTATGCGATCGACATCGACGCGGACGGTGTCGGGCAGGTGCGTGTTGCCGGAATGGCGCGGGTGCGGGTGCGCTATGTCGCGGGGCTGGCGAGCGAATGGTCGTGCCTGCCCGGTGCGATCGCGCACGGGGTGGTGATGCTGGCCGCGCATCTGTTCGAGGATCGCGAGCGGAACAGCGCCCCGCCCGCCGCGGTGGCGGCGCTGTGGCGACCGCACCGGCGGCTGCGGCTGATGCAGCGGGTGGCGGCATGAGCGCGCGGGTGGCGTTGGTGGCGACGGTGCTGGCGCGGCTGAAGGCAGGCGAGTTGCCGCAGCTGTTCGACGCGCCGCCGGTGCGCGCCGCGTTGCCGCATGTGGTGATCGAGGAGCCGATCCTGAGCGACTGGAGCAGCGCGACGTGGCGCGGGGTCGAGGGGCGGGTGATCATCACCGTGCATGACGGCGGCGAGCAGGCGGCGCGGGTCAGGCGGATGATGGGCGATGTCGAATACCGGCTGATGCCGGGCTTTTCCATCGAGGGCTGGCACGTCGCGCAGTGGCGCTGGATGCGCAGCCAGATGGTGCGGATCGGCGCACAGTGGCGGGCACGGGGCGAATGGCAGGTCAAGATGCACGATCGGGGAGGACTGTGATGGGGATGGAGAAGGGATCGGCGTTCCTGCTGAAGGTGGGCGACGGGCAGGCGGTGCCGGGCTTCACGACGATGGCCGGGCTGCGCACGACGCAATTGTCGGTGAACGGCGAGGCGGTGGTGGTGACGACGAAGGATTCGGGCGGCTGGCGCGACCTGCTGTCGGGGGCGGGTATCCGGTCGGTCAGCGTGTCGGGCGCGGGGGTGTTCACCGGATCGGCGGCGGAGACGCGCATCCGGGCGAGCGCGCTGTCGGGGGTGCTGGACGATTACCGGCTGAGTTTCGAGGGCGGCGAGAGCATGACCGGGCGCTTTCTGGTCACGCGGCTGGACTATGCCGGCGATTTCAACGGCGAGCGATCCTACACGATCAGCCTGGAGAGTTCCGGGCGGGTGGTGACGGCGTGAATGTGGTCGCGAACGCGGCGCGCGGCGAGGCGGGGTTGCGCGTGAACGGCGAGGCGCTGGTGCTGCGCCCGAGCTTTGCCGCGCTGGTGGCGGCCGAGGAGGAGCTGGGGCCGCTGTTCGCGCTGGTCGAGCGGGCCGTCGAAGGGCGGATGGGGCTGGGCGAGATGATCGCCCTGTTCTGGCACTGTTTGGATGACCGGCCCGCGACGTTGACGCGTGAGGTACTGGGCGAGGCGGTGGCGGCGATGGGGCTGGCGGCGGCGACGCCCGCGCTGCGCGTGCTGCTGGGCCAGATTTTGCAGGGGCGGTGAGGTTCGAGGTGGCCGCGGTGCGCGCGGCGGGGGTGGCGGGGGCGGTGCTGGGCTGGGCGCCGGACGCGTTCTGGCGGGCGACGCCGGCGGAACTGGCGACGGTGCTGCGCGCGATTGCCGGGGAGCAGGCCGAGCCGCCGGACCGCGCGATGCTGACGCGGATGATGGAGGAGTGTCCCGATGAATGACGAGATTGAGCCGGCGATGGTGAGGGTGCGCGCGGATACGCGTGGCTTTGAGGCTGACGTGAAGGCGATGCGCGCGGAACTGGAAGGATCGCTGGGGACCGGTGCGGAGCGCGCGGGGCGGGCGATCGAGGGTGCGCTGTTGAAAGCGGTCCGGACGGGCAAGCTGGGGTTCGACGATCTGCGCGGGGTGGCGGTCAAGGCGCTGGGCGCGATCGCGGCGGAGGCGGTGCGCGGCGGGCTGGTATCGCTGCTGGGTGGGGAGAAGCGCGGTGCCTCGGCGCTGGGGTCGCTGATCGGCGGGGTGCTGGGCCTGCCGGGGCGGGCGACGGGCGGGCCGGTCGCGCCGGGGCGCGCTTATGCGGTCGGCGAGCGGGGGCCGGAGCTGTTCGTGCCGACGGCGGCCGGGCGGGTGGAGGCGCCTGCTGCGGCGGCGGGTCCGCGCGATGTGCGGGTGGCGATCACGGTCAATGCGAAGGGCGGCGAGGATGCGCGGGTGCTGGCGCAGTCGTCGCGCCAGGTGGCGCGGGCGGTGCGGGCTGCGCTGGAGGCGGAGTAGGGGGTGTGCGGGGAGAGACGCGGAGGGGGTGCGCGGAGGCCCTCACCGCTGCGACTAGGCGGCTACGCCGCCAAGTCTCACTCCTCTCCCGCTTGCGGGAGAGGGTTGGGGTGCCTCCGCTTGCGGGAGAGGGTTTGGGGGAGGATTTATGAGCTATTGGTTGTGTGATGCTCGGCGGGGGCAGGTTGAGGGGGTGGTGAGCCGGTTCGATCCGGTGTTCTGGACGGTCGATTTTGCGCGGCCGATGATGGCGGCGGTGACGACGGTGGGGGCGGATGGGCTGCGGGTGGATTGCGTCTTTTACGGGCGCGGGGATCTGGCGGGGCTGATCTGGGAAGCGGAGGACCGCCGGGATCATCCGCTGCTCGCCTATGCGACCGATCGGGACTTTCGCGGGTGCCGGTTGGCGTTCCGGTGGCGCTCGGGCGGGATCACGGCGCTGGATGCGGTCAACGGCCCGACGCTGACCATCGAGGGGCGCGATGCGAGCGGGGCGGCGCGGGCCTGGTATGTGCGGCTGTGGAATTACGCGGCGGGGACGCCGGAGGATGCGGTCGTCGCGCTGGACTTCGCGGGCCTGGACGGTGGGTTCGTGCTGCCGGACGAGGCCGATCCGGTGTGGGCGGGGGATGTCGACCGGATGTTCATCTCGCTGACGCCGCCGGGCTATGCGGCGGGCGGTGGGGCGCTGACCGAGCCGGCGGAGGGCTGGGTCGAGCTGACGGGGATGGCGTGCGAGGGGCCGGGGGCGGTGCTGGCGATCGGGGAGGCGGTGGTGCCCGAGCATCGGCTGGGGATCGCGGGAGGTTATGACGACAGCTATAATCTGACGCCGGCCCGGCTGATGCGGACCGCGCTGCATCTGGGGTATCGCGGGCGGATCATCCATTATGTGGGGATGAGCCATTATTTCCGGCTGGCGGGCGGTGTTGTGGCGTCCGTGGGCGGGGTGCTGAACGCGGCATGCGCGGCGTGGCACCGGGACTTTGCGCGGCGGGCGCATACGCTGGGCTATGCGGTTATCTGGTCGCTTTCCTATGAACTGTTCGACGCGCATGCGCCCGAGGACTGGAAGCAGCGCGCGGCGGATGGGTCGCCCGCGCTGACCGGGTGGGTGCCGCCGTCGACGCTGCTGTCGCCGGCGTGCGATGCGGCGATGGCGTATCTGCGCGCGGTGGCGGGGGCGTTCCTGGCGATCGGGACGGAAGCGGGGCTGGCGCCCATGTTCCAGATCGGCGAGCCGTGGTGGTGGGTGATGCCGGACGGGCGGCCGTGCCTGTACGACGCGCATGCCCAGGCCGCGTTCGCGCCGGTCGCGATCGGGAATGTGCGCGAGGCGATGAATGCGGCGCAGACGGCGACGCTGGACCGGGCGGGCGCGGTGCTTGCAGGCTCGACCGCGGCGCTGGCGGCGCATGCGAAGGCGGTGGCGCCGGGGTGCGTGACGCATCTGCTGACCTATCTGCCGACGGTGCTGGACGCGGGTGCGCCCGAGATGGCGCGCGCGAACATGCCGCCGGGCTGGGCGGCGCCGGCGTTCGATGTGCTGCAGCTGGAGGATTATGACTGGGTGACGGCGGGCGACACGGTGGCGAGCGCGCGCGGCGCGGCGCTGGCCGGGGCGCGGCTGGGCTATGCGCCGGCGCAGCAGCATTACCTGTCGGGGTTCGTGCTGACGCGCGAGCAGGCGGGGGATTGGGCGCGGATCGACGCGGCGACGGAGGCGGCGCGGGCGCGCGGGGTGGCGGACGTGTTCGTCTGGGCGATGCCGCAGGTGATGCGCGACAGCTATGTTCATTTCGAGATCGAGGGGGAGGAGCCGGTGCAGGCGTTCGACGATGTGCTGTTCCCGCTGGCGCTGGGGCGTCAGGCGGAGGTCAGTCCGGGCTTTGCGACGACGGTGGTGACGGGCGCGGGCGGCGCGGAGGCGCGCAGTGCCGCCTGGGCCGAGGCGCGCACGAGGTATGACGTGGGGCCGGGGATCCGGTCCGAGGCGGACATGGCGGTGCTGCTGGCGTTCTTTCGCGCGCGCATGGGCGCGGCGCGGGCGTTCCGGCTGCGCGATCCGTTCGATGCGGAGGGGACGGGCGAGGTGATCGGGACGGGGGACGGGCAGGCGCGGCGCTTTGCGCTGGTCAGGCACTATGGCGCGCAGATGCGGCGGATCACGCGGCCGGTGGCGGGGAGTGTCGTCGTGCGGGTGAATGGCGCGCTGACGCAGGGGTTCGCGGTGGAGGCGGGCGGCCGGGTCGTGCTGGATGATGCGCCAGCCGTGGGCGCGGTGGTGAGTGCGGACTTTGCGTTCGATGTGCCGGTGCGGTTTGCCGAGGATATGTTGTCGGTGGCGGGGGTGACGTTCGGGGCGGGGAGTGCGGTGTCGGTGCCTTTGGTGGAGGTGCGGGAGGGTGCCTGAAAGTGGTACTTTCAGGCAGTTGGTAGGGTGGGGTGGCGGGATGGGGTGTGCGCGTTAGCCCTCACCGCTGCGACTAGGCGGCATAGCCGCCAAGTCTCGCCCCTCTCCCGCTTGCGGGAGAGGGGTAGGGGAAGTGCTTCCGCTTGCGGGAGAGGGCCAAGAAAGAACCCTCTCCCGCAAGCGGGAGAGGAGGGGCCCGCCGCGTAGCGGTGGGAGGTGAGGGCGGGGGGATGGTCGATGTGGCTGGATGCGGAACTCGCGACGGTGGCGCTGTGCTGGCGAGTGGAGCGGCGGGATGGGGTGGCGGTGGGGGTGACGGCGCATGACCGGGATCTGGTGGTGGATGCGCTGACCTACCGGGCGGCGCCGGGGATGGTGCCGTCGGCGGTCGTGCGCGCAGACGGGCTGGAGGCGGATACGATGGACGTGGCCGGGGCGCTGGACGTGGGCGCGATCACCTCGCGCGACCTGCTGGCCGGACGGTGGGACGGGGCGCGGGTGGCGGTGTTCGCGGTGGACTGGACCGATGTGGCGAACCGCGTCGCGCTGGGTGAGGGGACGATCGGTGCGGTCGAGATGCAGGACGGTGGGTTCAGCGCGGAGTTGAGCGGGGCGAGCGCGGCGCTGGAGCGGGCGGTGGTCGAGGAAACGAGCGCGGAGTGCCGGGCGGAACTGGGCGATGCGCGGTGCCGGGTGGCGATGGCGGGGCGGCGGCGCTTTGCGCGTGTCGTCTCGGCCGACGGGGCCGCGGTGGTGCTGGATGCGGTCGAGGCTGTTCCGAATAGCTTCGGAGGCGGGCGGCTGCGCTGGTTCGGCGGTGCGAACAGCGGGCTGGAAAGCGCGGTCGCGTCGTCGGACGGGGCGGTCGTGCAGCTGCGCGCGCCGCCGGCGTTCGCGGTTCAAAGCGGCGTGCTGGTCGAGGTGATCGAGGGGTGCGACAAGTCACTGGCGACGTGCCGTGCGCGGTTTGGCAACGCGCCGAATTTTCGCGGCGAGCCGTTCCTGCCGGGGATCGACCTGCTGACGCGCTATCCGGGCGGATGAGGGCGGTCGCGGACGCGGCGATGACGCTGGTGGGGACACGCTATCGATTGCATGGGCGCGACGCGACCGGCGGCGTGGACTGTGTCGGGCTGGTGGCGCTGGCCTGTAGGGTCGCGGCGCCGACCGGCTATGGCTTGCGCGGCAGTGATCCGGCGCGGGTGATCGCGGTGCTGGATGCGATGATGGAGCGTGGGGCGGAGGCGGTCGGTTGCGTGCTGCTCTGCCGGGCGGGACCGGGGCAGTTGCACCTGGCGGTGCGGGTCGCGGGCGGGATCGTCCATGCCGATGCGGGGGTGCGGCGCGTGGTGATGCGGCCGGGCGCGGTGCCGTGGCCGGTGCTGGGATGCTGGCAAACAGGAGGGGCGGATGGCGACGCTGATATTGACGGCGGTCGGGACGGCGATCGGCGGGCCGGTGGGCGCGGCGATCGGCGGGCTGATCGGACAGGGGATCGACCGGCGGGTGCTGGCGCCGAAGCGGCGCGAGGGGCCACGGCTGACCAAGCTGGCGGTGCAGACGTCGTCTTATGGCACGCAGATTCCCAAGCTGTTCGGGACGATGCGCGTGGCGGGGACGGTGATCTGGGCGACCGACCTGATCGAGACGCGCGGGCGCAGCGGCGGGGCGAAGGGGCAGCCGCGCGTCGATACCTATAGCTACAGCGCGTCGTTCGCGGTGGCGCTGTCGGCGCGGGCAATCGTGGGCGTCGGGCGGATCTGGGCGGACGGGAGACTGATCCGGGGACAGGCGGGCGACTTCAAGGTGGCGACCGGCTTTCGGGTGCACCGGGGCGACGAAGACCAGGTAGCGGACCCGCTGATCGCGAGCATCGAGGGCGTCGATACGCCCGCCTGTCGAGGGATTGCCTATGCGGTGTTCGAGGGGCTGGCGCTGGGCGAGTTCGGCAACCGCATCCCGTCGCTGACGTTCGAAGTGGTGGCGGATGCGGGAGCGGTGTCGACCGCGGCGATCGCGGGCGCGCTGGCGGATGAGGTCGAGGCGGGGGATGCCGGGCTGGCGCTGGATGGCTTTGCCGCGGCGGGCGGGAGCGTGGGCGCTGTGCTGGAGACGCTGGCGCAGGCGAGCGGCGCGTGGTTCGGGGCGAAGGGCGCGCGGCTGGTGATGCGCAGCCGGCCGGGGCCGATCGTGACGCTGTCGGATGAGGGCGTCGCGGCGGGCGATGCTGTCCCGAGGCGGGGGCGGACGATCGCGGCGGCGCAAACGGTGCCGCGAGCGGTGAGCGTGGCGCATTATGATCCGGCGCGCGACTGGCAGACCGGGGTGCAGCGCGCGCGGGTGCCGGGCGCGGCGGGGTTGGGGGCGGGCGTGCGTGAGGAACAGGTGGCGGTGCCGGCGGCGATGTCGGCGGCGAGCGCGAAGGGGATCGCGCTCGCCATGCTGGCGCGGGCCGAGGCGGGGCGCGTCCGCAGGACCGTGGCGTTGGGCTTTTCGGCGATGGTGCTCAGGCCCGGCGACGCGGTGCGGATCGCGGGTGAGGCGGGCGTGTGGCGCATCGCCTCGTCGATGCTGGAGGCGATGGTGGTGCGGCTGGTGCTGGTGCCGGTGACGCGCGCGGCGGTGCCGGTGGCGGCGGATGGCGGGCGGGTGCTCGGATCGGTCGATGCGCCGGTGGGGCGGACGATCCTGCGCGCGTTCGAGCTGCCGGTGGCGGAGGAGCGGCCGAGCGGGCCGATGCTGGCGATCGTCACGACGGGTGAGGGCGCGGGCTGGCGACGGGCGGCGCTGATGCTGGAGGCCGCGGGCCTGGACGATGCGGGCGCGACTGCCGCGCCGGGGGTGATCGGGACAGTCGTGGAGGCGGCTGCGCCCGCGCCGTCCGCCATCATCGACCGGGCGGGGGCGTTCGTCGTCACGCTGGCGCGCGGGGACATGATGCTGGGCGATGCCGATGATGCACGGCTGGACGCGGGTGCGAACCTGGCGCTGATCGGGGGCGAGCTGGTGCAGTTCGCTCGAGCCGAGCCGCTGGGCAATGCCCGGTGGCGGCTGTCGCAATTGCTGCGCGGGCGGCATGGCATGGCGGATCCGGTAGCGGCTGGTGATGCCTTCGTGCTGATCGAGCGCGAAACGCTGCGGACGGTCACGCTGGGCATGTCCGCGATCGGATCAACGGTCCGCGTCATGGCGGCGGGGATCGGCGATGGCGATACGCCGGCGCTGGCGGAGGTGACGATCACGGGCGCCGGGCTCAGGCCGCTGTCGCCGGTCCATCTGCGCTGGGCGATACAGGCGGACGGCGGCGCGGTGCTGCGCTGGGTACGGCGGAGCCGGGCGGGGCGGTGGATCGACGGGGTGGATGCGCCGCTGGGCGAGGAGCGCGAGGCATACCGGGTGGTGGTGACGCGCGGCGATGGCGGCGGTGACGGGTTGAGCCGGACGGTGGAGACGACGGCGCCGATGGTGGAGATCACGCCTGTGGAGCGGGCGGCGGGCTGCGCGGTGTCGGTGGCGATGCTGGGGCGCTTCGGGGCGTCGGCAGCGGCGGAGACGGAATTGATCGCAGGAGGGGTATGATGAAGACGATGGACGCGACGCCGAGGCTGGCGCTGCCGTTGCTGCAGCCGGGGCAGGCGCAAAAGGAGCTGTGGCATAACGAGGCGCTGATGGCGCTGGACCTGCTGGTCGGCGCGCGGGTCGAGGGGGTTGGGCTGGATGTACCGCCGGCCACGCCCGAGGCGGGGCAGGCGTGGATCGTCGGCGATGCGCCGGTCGGGGACTGGGCGCAGCAGAGCCAAACGGTCGCGGGATGGAGCGCGGGCGGATGGCGATTCGCGGCACCGGTCGAAGGGATGGCGATGTGGGTGGCGGGTGAGGCACTGATGACGCGCTTTGTCGGCGGGCGCTGGGTCACGGGGGGCGCGGTCACGATGCCGGTCGGTGGCGCGGTGGTCGATGCCGAGGTGCGCGCCGCGGTGGTGGCGATGATCGATATTCTGCGCCGTAATGGGATGATTTCCGCTTAAAACAGCCGATTCGTTGCATTCCGGCAACAGTTCCGATCTTTGTTCGCTTGCGTGGCAACCAACCCTCGGATAGGGGGTTTCGCAGCTGTCCATCGAGACTTTTTACAGCAAAGGGGATTCTAATGCGGAAGATTGCCGTCGTTCTGGCACTCGCCTCCACCGCGCTCGCCTCGCCCGCCCTCGCCCGCGATAATTCGTGGTATGTCGGCGTCGAGGGTGGCGGAATGATCGTTGAAGACATCGATTACGATATCGGTGCGCTCAACAACGCAGCCACGGTCAACCATGACTATGGCTATGACATTGACGGGCATGTCGGCTATGATTTCGGTGCGTTCCGGGTCGAGACGGAGGTCGGCTATCGCAGCGCCTCGGTCGATTCCTATCAGTCCAGCACCACGACGCCGATCGCGGGCGGCAACGCGCCGATCGGTTCGTACAACAATGCCAATGGTCGCACATCGGCGCTCAGCTTCATGCTGAACGGCCTGCTCGACTTCGGTCCCGATGACGGGATTCAGGGCTTTGTCGGCGGTGGTGCCGGTGTCGCCCGCGTCAAGGGCAAGTACTCGCTGGGTGGCCAGCCGCGTTTCGTGAGTGATTCGGATACGCGCTTCGCCTATCAGGGCCTGGCCGGTGTTCGTGCGCCGCTGAGCGATCATATCGACGCGACGCTGAAGTATCGTTTCTTTAATGTCGACAATGTCCGGTTGCTCGATTCGGCCAATCGGCAGTTCGAGGGTCGTTTCCGTTCGCACAGCATCCTGGGTGGCGTGACGTATAATTTCGGCGAGCCGACCCCGCCGCCGCCGCCGCCGGTCGAGACTCCTCCTCCGCCGCCGGAGCCGACTCCGCCGCCACCGCCCGAAGTGGTGTGCTCGCCAGGACCGTTCATCGTGTTCTTCGAGTGGGACAAGTCGGACATCACGCCGGAAGCTGCGTCGATCCTCGACAACGCCGTCACCAGCTATCAGAGCTGCGGCAACGCGCAGGTCATGCTGGCCGGTTACACCGACACGTCGGGTGCGACGAGCTACAACCAGGGTCTGTCACAGCGCCGCGCCGATGCGGTCAAGGCGTACATGACCGCGCATTCGATCCCGGACGGCGTCATCACGTCGCAGGCGTTCGGCGAGACGAACCTGCGTGTTCAGACGTCGGACAATGTCCGCGAGGTGCAGAACCGCCGCGTGGAAATCACCTACGGACCGGGTTCGGGCCAGTAAGCCCAAACTCTCCCGCAGGGGATGAAAAAGATCGGGGAGGTCGGCCAGATGCCGGCCTCCCTTTTCTTTTGGCGGGGGAAGGTGATGAGGCCCTCACCTCCCACCAGCCTTGCTGGCGGGCCCCTCCTCTCCCGCTTGCGGGAGAGGGTTTGGGTGTGCGGGATTGGTGCTGCGTCCTCCGCTCGATCAGGCGAACGATAGATGTGAACCCTGTTCACTCGGTCAGCGCGGCGGCCAGCCAGTCGGGGATGATCGCGGCGCCGGGCGCTTCGGCGCGGATGAGTTCGACCATCAGGCCCAAGTCGGGATAGCGTGCGCGGACGCGGTCGCCGCTGTCGCGCAGGGGGGTGACGACGAGGCGGCGGTTGACCTTCGCGCGGTGGTGCATTCGGGCAGTGTTCTCCTGACCGACATAGCAGCCCTTGGCGAAGCTGACACCGCTCAGTTCGCGCGCGTTGCATTCGAGCCAGAGCGTTTCGCCCGAGCCGAGTTCGGCGATCCCTTCGGTGACGCCGAGTGAGAGGCGGTGGGCGTGCCAGCCGGTTGCGGGTGCGTCCGGGGCGGCAAGCCAGCGATAGCCTAGTGCGGGGAGGCGGGGGTCGGGGACGCCCTGATCGTCGTTGGTGGCCCAGTGGACGGCCAGCGCGGGGTCGCGGGCGATGGTGATGGGGCGGCGCAGGCGGTAGATCGACAGGCGGCGGGTCAGTGCTTCGGCCTGCGTTTCTTCGCAGTCGATCAGCAGATCTTCATCGTCGGCCCAGACGAGGAAGTCGAACAGCGCCTTGCCCTGCGGGGTGAGGAGGCCGGCCCAAACGGGGAGCGGCCCGGCCATGTCGCTGGTGACGAGGCCCTGCAGGAAGCCGCGCACATCGTCGCCCGAGAGACGCAGGACGGCACGGTCGATAAGGGTGGTTCCGGTCATCGGGGAAACGTAAGGGGTCGCGCATGGAATCCCAAGCGCGCACGATCACCATCCGCCGGCCCGATGACTGGCATGTCCATTTGCGCGACGGCGCGATGCTGGAGGCGGTGGCGCGCTATACCGCGCGGCAGTTCGCGCGGGCGATCGTTATGCCGAACCTGGCACCGCCGGTGACGAGCGTGGTGGCGGCGCGACAGTATCGCGCGCGGATCATGGCGGCGTTGCCCGAGAATACGGAGTTCGAGCCGCTGATGACATGTTACCTGACCGACGATGCCGATGCGGCGGCGATCGTTGCGGGGCATGAGGAAGGGGTGTTCACGGCGTGCAAGCTGTACCCGGCGAACGCGACGACAAATTCGGCGCATGGGGTTAGCGACGTGCGGCATTTGTATCCGGTTTTGGAGGCGATGCAGCGCGCGGGGATGCCGCTGCTGGTACATGGTGAGGTGACCGATCCGGCGGTCGACATCTTCGACCGGGAAGCGGTGTTCCTGGACCGGGTGCTGGCGCCGCTGCTGCAGGATTTTCCCGCGCTCAAGGTCGTGCTGGAGCATATCACGACGGCGGACGCGGTGGCGTTTGTCGAGGACGGCAGTGATCGGCTGGCGGCGACGATAACGCCGCAGCATCTGCACCTCAATCGCAACGCGCTGTTCGCAGGGGGGCTGAGGCCGCACGCCTATTGCCTGCCGGTGGTGAAGCGGGAGCGGCACCGGCTGGCGGTGCGGGCGGCGGCGGCGTCGGGGTCGGCGAAGTTCTTTCTGGGGACCGACAGCGCGCCGCATGCGGTGGGGGCGAAGGAGTCGGCGTGCGGGTGCGCAGGGATTTTCAACGCGCCCTTCGCACTGGAAAGCTATGCGGCGGTGTTCGACGAGGAGAGGGCGCTGGATCGCCTCGAGGCGTTTGCGAGCGAGCATGGCGCGCGGTTTTACGGCTTGCCGCTGAATGAGGGGGTGGTGACGCTGGCGCGGGGAGAAACGGCGGTGCCGGATGAGGTTGCGGGGGTGGTGCCGTTCCATGCTGGGGAGCGGTTGGGGTGGGGGGTGGTCTAACTAGCCAGATTGCCAGCGCCGCGGGCAAAGCCCGCGTCGTCGGTCGGGGCGGTGCCCCGCCGGCCGTCCTTGCCCGTCTTGCGCGCAGCTTCGCTGCTCGCATGTGGGCTGCGTCAGAACGGTAGCCACTTCGCTTTGTGGCTGAAGTTCATATAGCCGATGTTGACGCCGGCGCGGTAGCCGACGCCGAGGCGGACGGGGATAAGGACGACGTTGCCCCAGCGCAGATACGTCGCGGCGAAACCGCCGACGAGGTACAGGCGGCCCTCGGCGGCGGGGAAGCGGTGGAAGAGGTCTTCGGTGTCGTAGAGGTTGTAGACCAGCACGAAGACCTTGTTCGCGTCGCCGCCGACGTCGAAGCCGATCGATGGCCCGGTCCAGTACACCGGCAGTTGTCCCTCGATCTTGTGGGTCATCACGCCTGAGCCGTACCGCAGGCCGACGACGAAGGCGCCGGCGGCTTCCCGTCCGGCGATATAGGCGTTGGGGCGACCCCGGCCGGCGAGGATCTTCTCGATGATGCCGGCGAACCCGGCGGCACCTTTTCCGAATACGCCTTCGCCGGCGGCGATCAGATCCTCGCGCCGATAGGTGTCCGCGGCGTCGAGCGTCGCATCGGCGCGGGCTTCCTCGGCGGTCGACGGGACGGATGATGAGGGGGCGGGTGATGAGGGAGCGGGTGATGAGGGGGCGGGCGCCTGCTGCTGCAGCGTCTCTGGCTGCGCGGGCTGGATGGTCCGGCTGTCATAGCCGGGATCATAGCCCGGAGTGATTGGGGCGGGGCGATCGGCGGGCGGGAGGTCGAGCGGAGCCGTGCTGGCGGGTGGCGGTGCCGATGAAGGTGAAAGGTCGCTGTCGATCGCCTGATTAGGGTCGATCTGCCGTACCTGCGCGGCCGCCGGGGTCGTCAGCGCGACGGCCAGCATACCGAGACCGAGCCAGAACTGTCGCATCGTCAACTCCCCCATCGGCCACCGCCGTGTCTGCGCCCTTTAACCAAGAAACGGCTTGCGGGGCAATGAACGAGGGCAGGGAACGAGGGCAGGGAACGGGGGCAGGGAACGGGGATTGGCGGTGAATGGGGGGCAATCATCAGTGGAGGAGAATGGGCATGGCATTGTTGAGCGAGGTGGAGGCGCGCGCGCTGGCGCTGCTTGACCGTGATCTGGACGAGGATGAGGGGACGGTCGCGTACGTCTACCGCGACGCCCTTGGATACTGGACGATCGGGCGCGGGATCATGGTCGACCGGCGCAGGGGCGGGCGGCTGTTTCCCGATGAGATCGCGTTCATCAACCGGAACCGGATGGCCCGGCTGCTGGCCGGGGTGCAGCGCGAGCCCTGGTATCCGGCGGTAGCGGACGACGCGGTGCGGCTGGCCGCGATTTTGAACATGCAGTTCCAGTTGGGGAGCGGGTCGGACGAGGCCTTCGCGGTGTCGTTCGGGTTCATCGCGCGGCGCGACTGGGCGCGGGCGGCGGCGAACATGCGCCGCTCTTTATGGGCGCGGCAGACCCCAGGGCGCGCGGCGCGGGTGATCGCCGCGATCGAGACGGGGCGCCCGCGCTGACACGTCATTCAACAAGGGAGAAACGCAATGACGATCAATGACCTGTTGGCCTCTCGTACGGTGCAGGCGCAGTTGCTGGCGGTGCTGTTCGTGTTCGCGCACGCGGCAGGGCTGCATCTGCCGATGGGCGTGGACGAGGTTGCGTTCACCGGGACGGGGCTGCTGGTGCTGGCGGCGGTAACGGCGGCGATGCGCTTTGGGCATGATGGCGCGGGCATGGCCGATGCGAAGGCCTGGTATCTGTCGAAGACGATCTGGACGCAGATCATCGCCGCCGCCTTCGCGGTGCTGACGATGGTCGGCGCGGTGCCGGTCGCGCTCGATCAGGCAAGCGTGACGGGTGCCGTGATGACGGTGGTGGCGCTGGTCAACATCGCGCTGCGCCGCACCCGGACGGTGCCGATTGCGCGGGTGCGCTGATTCCCACAAGCTGGAAGAGGTAGATGATGCTGATGGTCGACAAGGCGCTGTCGCGTTTTACACTGGCGGCGGGTGAGCCGTTCCTGTTCGATGTGCAGTTCGCCGATGATCGTGGGGTGGTGATCGGGCTGGACGGGCGTGCATTCGTGCTGACGATCCATGACGATCACCGCCATGTCGTCGCGGCGATCGACGGCGCGCTGCGGGTGGATGCGAGCGGACCGTTCGTGCGTTTCGCGCGGGACGGCGCGTTTTCGGAAATGCTGTATGCCCATGTCGGGCTGAGCATCGAACTGGCCGAGCGGTATCGCGGTGGCCGGGAGGTGATCGCGCCGGGCGCGCTGTGGATCACCGCTTCGGCGGCGAGCGTCGCGTCGCTCGACGATGCGCTGATCGGCCAGCGGGTGACGCGCGCCGCGGTGCGGGCCGCCGAGAAACAGGGGAGCGGCGCGCCGATCGAGGCGGTGGTGACGACGGTGTCGCTCAAGGTTCTGGGTGCGCCCACCCCGACCCCTGCACCGCCATCGACCGAGGCGGGCTTCTGGCCCTATGCGCCGCGCAGCGTTCCCGGGCGGTTCGTCAATCAGGGCAATGCGCAGGTCGCGGCGGGATCGTCGTTCGTCGGTGAATATGGCGGGAGCCATCTGCGCTTCACCGCGCCGCCCTGGGCGACCGGACGGTTCAAGCTGGTCTATGCGAACTTCTCGCTGCTGGGGAACACCGCGACGGTCGGCGGCAGCAGCTATGCCGGCGAGATTCCGTGCGGCGCGGGGATGCTGGAGCAGGTGGCGATCAACGGGACGCCGGTGCCGTTCGGCGGTGCTGCCTCGCGCAATGTCGCGGCCGGCGAGGTGTTCGTCTCCGATGCGGTCGACATGGCCGCGTACGGCATGACGGCGGGGCAGGGGTTCTTCGTCGACACGTTCGATTATCGGCAGGCGGGCACGCTGCGACCCGGCGGCTACCGGCTCTATGCCGCGAAGGGCGAGGGCTATGCCTATGGCACCACCAGCCGGATCGGGCAGGATCTGACGGGCACGACCGCGACCGTCTCCAACTGGGGCCCGCTGACGATCCTGTGGGAAGGCAAGCCCGCCGGCGCCAAGAGCGCGGTGCTGTTCGGGGACAGCATCGGCATGGGCGTCGCCTCGGTCATCGGCAACGATTACGGACTGCTGGGTGAGCAGGGCTATATCGAGCGCGCGATGGTCACCAAGGGGCTGGGCTTCGTCAATCTGACGAAGGACGGCGCGACCGCGCAGCACACCGGCGGGCCACCGATCAACTTCGCCAACGGATCGTTTGCCGGGCGCGGCGCGGTCATCGATCTGCTGAAGGCGCAGGTCACCAGTTCGGCGACGCTGGAGGCGTGGAACGAGCTGGTCACGAACGACATCACCGCGACGCTGCCGATCAGCCAGAACCGGGTGTCGGTGATCCTGCAGCGGCTTGCCGAGCACGGCCTTCGCGCCAAGCAGATCAGCTCGGTGATGGACACCAACTCGTCCGATGGCTGGACGACGGTGGCCGGGCAGAGTGACAAGACGGCGGCGCGCAACGTCAACGATGGAGGCGGCGTCGCGGCGGGCATGGAGGCGTGGTTCGCGGGCGGCGCCGACGGACAGGTCGCGGCTTATTACAACGCAAGGCCGCTGTTCGCGGTCGAGGCGAGCGGGGCGAACGCCAATCGCTGGAAGCCGATGGCGGGCGGCGTGGCGCCGACCAGCGACGGCCTGCACCCGATCTACGCCAAGCATGTCGAGGCCGGCGACGCTCTCGCCGCCGACGCCGCTTTCGCGGCCTTTATCGGGTCGTGATGGTGGGCGAGATGGTGTAGGGGAGCGGCCATGATCCGGTTTCGTGCTTTCGCCCTCGCCTTCGCTCTGCTGGCCGCGCCTGTCACGGCGGAACCGGTGGTCAGCCATGCGAGCGACAATGTGCCGGGCAAGACGCAGATGGGCGTCAATTTGTCGGGGTGCAGCTTCACCATGAACGGCGCGCTGTGCCCGACACCGGCGGATGTCGACTGGTATGCCGATGCGGGGTTCATGATGGTGCGCATCCCGTTCAAGGGCGAGCAGGCCGGCGATCCCGATGTCGTGGCGAAGATCGCCGCCGCCGCACGCCGGGCCAGAAAACGCGGGATGACGGTCATCCTCGACCGGCATGATTACAAATGGCCAGCGCCAGCGGAACAGGTGGCGTTCTGGCGCAAGCTGTTGCCCCAAATGCCCGAGGGGATGTGGATTGACCCGGAGAACGAGCCGCGCGGCTTCGACGACCCGGTCGAGACCAATAACTGGATGCAATGGGCGCGTGATGCCAATGCGATCATTGCAGGGCTGCGGGGGGCGGGGCTGGACAATGTGATCGTGCTGGAATGGCCCGGCTGGTCGGCGATGTACCGGTTCGACAAGCATGAACGCGTGACACCCGATTATAAAAAGCCATGCGATTCCGCCGGATGTGCGCTCGACCGCAGCGGCGGGCTGATCGATCCGGCGGGCAGGACATTGCTGTCGCCGCACATGTATTTCGACAAGGGGAGTTCGGGGACGAACGGTAAATGCAATCCGTCCGAAGTGTTTTCCCGGTTCGCGGAACAGGCGCGGGCACGGCATCTCAAGGCGCTGGTAGGCGAAGTGGCGTTCGGTTCGCATCGCGGGGTCAACGCCGCCTGTCGCGCCGTGGGCGAGGCAGCGATCGCGGCGGTGTATGCCAACCCGGATGTCTATCGCGGGGTGACATGGTGGGGCGGCGGCCGGGCATGGAAGTCCGATTATCCCTTCGCGATCGCGCCCAAGGGCCATCAGGACAAGAACAGCGCGTATGTGCGGATGCTGACCGGCCGCGCAAATCGCGTTGACGCAACGGCGGCGAAACCCTAGGAAACCGGGCTGTGCCAAAGCCGGAGATGTGGGTGAGTGGCTGAAACCAGCGGTTTGCTAAACCGCCGTGCGGAGTAAATCCGTACCGAGGGTTCGAATCCCTCCGTCTCCGCCAGCTATACCATCCCTAGAGATCCCAAAAAGTCCCGGAAACCCGCATAAATCTGCGGTCTTTCAGGCTTGCATCGGAATCTCTAGTTCTTATTTTGTTCCATGCTTTACCACAATATCTACCCACTGAGTGGGTAAGGATTGTGGTAAGAGGAAGGACTGGATGTTCATGGGCAGGCTTACCGCACTGCAGATTCGAAATCTCAAGGAACCAGGCCGTTACAGCGACGGGGACGGTCTATCCCTCCTGCTCTCGGCGTTGCGCAAGGGCTACTGGGTGCTCCGCGCCACCATCAAGGGCAGGCGCCGCGATATCGGACTGGGCACCGCCGACCTCATAACACTCAAAGAGGCACGTGGAATGGCGCTGGAGCTGCGCCGCGACATCCAGCGCGGTATCGATCCGATCGCCGAGCGCGAAAAGGAAGAAATCAAGATCCTGACTTTCGCCGAGGCCGCAAGGAAAGTGCATCAGGAACAGAAGGCCGGCTGGAAGAATGGAAAGCATCAAGAGCAGTGGATCACGACGCTCGAAAAGTACGCCTTCCCGATGCTCGGCAAGCGGCTGGTAGACGATATCGAAGGTCCGCTCGTGCGCGATTGCCTGGTCGCGATCTGGCTCAAGAAGCCCGAAACGGCGCGACGGGTAAAGCAACGGATCGGCATGGTTCTCGATTGGGCTTATGCCAGCGGTATGCGTGCGACCGAGGCGCCGATGCGGTCGTCAAGCCGCGCCCTGCCGCGCCAGCCCAAGCAGGACAAGCACTTCGCCGCGATGCCCTACCAAGATGTGCCCGCGTTCCCTCCGCCCATCGCTGCGAAATGACCAAGCCTGCTTCGATGGTTTTGCCAAGACCTACTTCGTCCGCAAGCAGCGCGCCTTTGGACAATGGCGACGCAAAAGCGAACAGCGCCGCGTCTACCTGATGAGGGTTCATATCAACCTGCGCCCCAGCAACCGCGACAGCCAGCTTGTCATTACTATCAGATGAACGTCGCCTTGTTAAATCGGCGGCAATATACTTAGAGTGATAATCCGTAATCACGCTTGCTCTCCAACATCTCTATCGGCTGGTTTGAATTCAATAGTCCTGATTTGTTGTCCAGTTCTATATCCATCGGCAATCGTGCAGCGCTCTCTCATTGTACGGCAGACAGAAGTTCATTGAGAGGAAGACACACGCATTTGAACGCGCCTTGTCAGGCTTGCCGTGTAAGGAGATTTCAGAGTGGAGAGTCTGAGCGTCAGTTGTGAAGGCATTGAGCCGTGATCCATTTGTGGTCGAATTCATTGCTAATCCGCACCATCTCTTTCAAAGCTGTCGACCCTTGAGCTCCAACCGCGCTGCTCGCTTAGCAGTCGCAGCCGCCGGCTTCGCGATCGACCCCGGATCGTTCAATCCCGGCACTTCTATTCCCTCCACGATCATGCCCTGCACCGCTCGCGCCAGAACTTGCGCGCGACGTCTGACATAGGGGAGCGCCAACCCGGCTTCCTCCGCGAAAAACGCGAAGGTCTCTACACTTACCTCCTCCAACGTCCGCGCACCGCCGAAGCGCATGGCGAGGCGCGGGGATAGTTCGTCCCACACGTGTGTCGCGACAAGATCGTAGAGCGGGGAAAGGACGATTTCGCCGTTCTGCCTGCGCAGCAGGCTGAAGTTCTTGGCGTGGGCGTCGGCGTTGCCGATGATCAGATTGAGAATCGCCGCGTCGGCGAGTTTCAGCACTTCGCGCGCGGGGCGGGTTGCCGCGCTCCGCAGTAGGGCAAAACTGTCGCGGAAAGTAGGCCCGCCTTCAGCCGCATATTTGCGGTTCGAGGGCACACCAAGAGCTTGCGCGAAGTCTTCCTGGTGCAGGCGTATTTTGCCCGCGCCGGCTCCAGCGCGATCATAGCGCGCGACCAGCAGCAGCGGCCTGCCTGAGACCTCGCGCCATTCCGCCTCGACCGCATCGAGCCCTATGGCGCGGGCAAGCGCGAGGCAGAACGCTTCGTTGGCGGCGAGGCCCGGAAATCGTTCAGGCTCCGGTTTGATGAGATGCGTGGAGGCTTCGCCGGGCCGGGGAACGGCAATGTCGCCGTCTTGCGTCAGCATTACGGGCAGCTTCGATTGCGCGCCTGCAAGGCTGAGCCTCGCTCCGCCTTCGCCCGCGAGCATGGGAACGCGCGGCAGGCGGTCCAGTAGGGCAGCTAGACCCTCTTCCTGGAGAGGTTCCGGAGCCGTTGTGGAGCTGTCTTGCGCTGGCCGTTCGCCTTCGGGCAGGAAGGCCAACGCACCGGCGACATCGCCGCCGAGCGCTTCGAGCAGGCGGAAGGGATTGTCGGGCGAGACACCAAGCGCTTGGGCGATCGCGGTGCGCTGTCCCTCCTCGGGCAGCAACCCGCCGAAGACCGCTTTGCACAGACGGTCGCCAAAGGGCTCAACCTGTTTGGGCAGCGTTTGCGAGAGTGGTGGTGCCGCAGGATCGGATAGCCAGTCCACGCCATACCCAAAGTGCATTGCGCCGCCCTTGTCGATCGAAAGGACGCCTGCGAGACGATCGCCCCACCATACGTTCAGGGTGTCGAGTATTGGCAGAGTCATCCGTCTTCCGCCCTTGGTGCTCTGGTCGATTGGCCGGTGACGACGATCCCGTCGGGCAATCGTATCTGGAGTTCGCAGCCCAACGCCGCGAGGACATCGAGGGCTTTCCCCATTTGCACGGTTGGCTTGCCGCGCTCGAGCTCGACCAGGAAGCGAAGGCCGACGCCGCTTGCAGCCGCCAGCTCATCCTGGCGCAAGCCGAGAGCTTTCCTCTCGTCTCGAATTGTTTGACCGATTGTCGCGATATCCAGCATTTGCCATTTTCTTTCCCGCCCGGGAAATTAGCATTACAAACGTTAAGGATCAACGTGAATTTGCACCGAACGGGAAAATTGTAACCAACCCCGGCCGAGACAGGCTTTAAATTTCCCGATCAGGATTGTACCACGACAAAATTGCTAAATCCCGAAATCCCCGGGTAAAGACTGGGTAACGCCCCATGAACCACCAAAAAATCCTTCTAAGTTGCAACGACTTGGAAGGCCGAACTTGCAACCTCCGTCTCCGCCAGCTGCCTTGCCTAAGCGATTGATCTGGTTGGGTATTCTTGCGGGGCTGTAATGTCGGCCCTACTTGCGGTCCCATTCCTGGACGAGCGGTGTTCTGCCTCGTCCGGGCCGGCATGGTCAGATACCATTACCAGGGCGTAGCGCTTCGGACTCGACGCCATGTTCACCGCAAACAGGATGCCTTTGCAGGTTGCAGCCGCATGATCGGGTCGCCGCCAAGAAGCAGCGGATGTCGTAGCCGCCCCGACGCATGCGTCTGCTTGTACAGCTCCGTGTCCGGACTTTGGTCGGTACGCTGGCCAATGTCTTTGAAAGATAGCGGGGCGAGCGAAAGGCGGCATAAAACCCAGCTTTTGCATGTTCCCTAACGGAATCTAGAACGCCCCTTTCAAGACCGGGAGCGACAATAGTGAGCGATGCTCACCGCCATGATGATACGTATCGGTCCCGACCATCTCTGGCGTGAAGGCATGGGTGAATTGCAGATCCGTCACCGTGGAGTCGGCGCAAGTCAATTCCAACCTTACTCGAGCGCCTGCCGGAAAGTGATGGGCGAGCGGCGTAAACTCGATATCGAGCCTATAGACCTTGCCGGGGTTCAGGGGTTCGGACTTGTCGTGCGGGTGATAGGGCAGCCCGCCTAAGCTGCGCGCGGGGTCGAGCGCCCGGTGCGAGGCGCGCAGCCATGCTTTGCTGACCGTCTGCGCGCTCGGTTGCAGTCCTTTGGCGCGGTCTTCCGGCGTCTGCGGATGCTGGACGGCCAGCTTGCCAATGACGTTGGCATCGCTGCGTGTCGATGACACAAACAAGGTGAGGATAGGCGACCCGGTCAGCACCAAGTCTTGCTCCAACGGCTCGGTCACGAAAGTCATTACGCGGCGGATCGGGTCGGGGCCGGTAGGCGACAGCGCAACCGGCCCTATTGCCCATTGAGGGTCGGGATAGGCGTAGGAAGTTGACGCCGCTCCCGATGGCGGTTTGACGGACAACAAGCCGTCATTGAGCGACGTGACCGTACCGCTTGTACCGGCGGTCAGATAGAGTGATTCGCAATGCACGGCAGCGGGGGGCCAGGTGTCTGACGATGCCCGCTCCTTGGAGCCTGTGACATCATATTCGACCGCGGGACGTGCCAGATAATCGGTTTCCTCGCCCTTTAGATAATGGTCATAGAAGGGCGCGAGCACGCGTTCGTGAAAAGGCACGGACGCGAACTCGGCCAGCGTCTGCGGCAGAGTCGGAACACCTGCGATCGCCAGCTTCTTTGGTCCCTTGATGAGATGATAGCCGCGAATATTGCCGCTCAAATGAAGATCGCGCTTGACCCAGATGCCAACCGAATAGACCGGGATGCAGACCTCCGCCAATTGCGCATCGAGCGATCGCGATACCCAGAAATCGTCAACGGTTGGATGCTGCATCAGATCATCGACCAGATCGTAACTCAGGTGACGGGGATGCTGGGCATTATACGGTGAACGGTTGGCAAGCCGGACAGACCCGTTCCACCACACCTGCGCGAAGTTGCTGTAGATGCCGCCCTGGTAGAACCATCCGCGATAGAAATCGATGTGGCCGTCATAGGGTGCGATGCAGGTCAGGTGTGGCGGGCGCTCGGCGGCCATGCACCACTGAGCAGAAGCATAATAGGATTGCCCGATGCCGCCGATCTTGCCGGTAGACCAAGGCTGTTGGGCAATCCACTCGATGACCTCATACAGATCGCGGCGCTCACGGCGGTCGAAAAAGCCATATTCCCCGTCCGAGCGCCCGGAACCTCGCATGTCCAAATGAACATATGCGTAGCCGCGCTCGACGTACCATTGAATGGGGCCGACTTCGTGCCAGAAGAAAACCATCGTCAGTGGCACATCATCATTGTCGTAGCGATAGGGCGATGCGGCGAACAACGTCGGGAAGGGGCCCTCGCCGTCCGGTCGGTAGATGCGGACCGAGACGTCGACGCCGTCGCTCATGGTCACGCTTACGCCTGATTCATCCTGCATGTCGTGATCCTGGCTTGTCTTGAGGCGGTACGATCAGAACTCGCTGCGCAGTGTCACGCCGTAAGTGCGTGGCGGGTTGAAGTTAACGAGTTGCGTGTTCCCGACCAGTCCCACCCCGAAATTGGCTGCCATGACAATCGTATTGTCGGCGAGGTTCTTTCCCCACAGGATGACCGACAGTCGGTCGTTGATGACCTGCCGGTAGCTGGCGTTGAGGATATGATAGGCAGGCCGAAAGCCGTTGGTCCTGTTCTGATAGATATCGAGATAGGTATCGCTGTTATATTGATCCTCGAATCGTAAAGTGCCGGTGCCGAGGCTGGCGATCGTGAAGTCCTTCTCGACCGCCAGATTGTACGAAAAGCCCGGCGTGTAGGGAAAACGGTTGCCATCGAAGTTGACGTTCGCGGCGCCGGTGTTGGGATCGTCCGTAACCAGGTCGTTATACTGGCTGTGCTCGACGAGCGCGTCTGCGTGCACGCGGAACCGGGCCGGGAGCTGAATATCGAGCGTGCCCTCTGCGCCATAGGCGGTTCCGCCAGGCGCGTTCGTGATGACGTTGACCGGGCCGCGAAACAACTGCAGCTGGACATTGGAGAAGTCGTAATAAAAGGCTCCGGCCGAGAAGCGGACGGCGCCACCGAATGCCTTGCCCTTCAAGCCTCCTTCATAATCCCACAAGAACTCGGGTTCGGCCGGTACCGGCACCGCGACCCCGAACTGGCCCGACTTGAAACCGCGTGAAACCGATGCATAGAAGGTCAGGTCGTCGTCAATCTCGTAATTGAGCGTGGCACGTGGCGTGAAGGCATCGAACGTTCGCTCCGTCAGGGGAATGGTGACGCCGGGGCCGAAGATGGCGACATTGAAGCCGGCCGTTCCGCGCGTCTCGTTGCTGTAGCGTGCGCCCAGCCCAATGGTCAGCCGCGAGGTTATATCGATATCCGCGTTGGCGAATACGGCATAGGCGCGCGTCTTGGTATAGCCGACCTGCGCGACATCGCGGTAGTTGGGCGGGGGCAGGAAGCTCAGCGCGGGGAATGCAAGACGAAAAAAGACATCTCGCCGTTCATCGAAGAAATACCCTCCCAATATCGCGTAAAGGCCGCGGGTCTTATAGGCGAGTTGCAGCTCCTCCGAAAATTGTCCGCCCTTGACCGTCTGGATGAACGGATCGTTCACCGAAAGCTGCGTCTGGTCCTGATCGAGCTGCTGATAGGAGTCCACATAACGATAGCCGGTCAGTGATTTCAGGGTCAGGTGGTCGGACAGTTCCAGATTGGCCTCTCCCGAGAAGCCCCAGACGGTCAGATCTCGCCTGGTCGGAACATTGGCATAGGTGTCACGCGGATCGGGCGCGATCGTACCGCCTCGCGTTTCCGCAAGCGTTTTCCCCGGCGCGCATACATTGGGTCTGAGCAAGCAGTTTTGTGGACGTCCCGGCGCTGCTCCAGGCAATGCGTCGGTCCCCTGACTGTAATCCTTGCCGCGATAATAGTCTCCGCGAACGAGAAAGCTGAGCCCGCTTGCCGGTTTTAACTCGATCGTCCCCTTGAAGCCATATTCATCGAGATCGTTGTTCGGCAGGTCGAGAGTGATATTGCGGCCATAGCCATCGTGGCGCCGATAGAAACCGCCGATCCTGCCAAGCAACTTGTCGCCCGCGATCGGACCACCGACGGCTCCTTCGAGCTCGACATTGTTGAAATTGCCGTATGTGGCGAGCGCGTACCCCGACAAGGTGGTCGTCGGCAGCCGCGAGATCAGATTGATGGCACCGCCGCTTGCGTTGCGTCCGTACAAGACGCCTTGTGGCCCCTTTACTACCTCGATGCGATCCAAGTCGAAGAGCGACGCCTGGATCGCGTTGGGACTGCTGATATAAACACCATCGGTATGAACGGCGACGGTCGTATCGACACCCTGCACCCGGAAATTGGAGCCGACTCCGCGCAGCGTGAAGGATACAACCGCATTGTTGCGCGCGACCTGCAATCCGGGGACGAGCCCTTGGACATCGGTCAGCGCCGTGATCTTCTGGTTCTGGAGCGTCTCGCCGCCCAGCGCTGTGATTGCGATGGGGATGTCCTGCAGGTTCTGCGCGCGCCTGGTCGCCGTTACCACGATATCGCCGCTCGTGGCGGGGATGCCCTGCGTGAAGCCCTGTGCGGGTTCGGCGTTTGCCGCCTCCGCCACTCCTTCTGGAGTTCCCTGATCGACGGTAGTACGCGGCGGCGCGGCTTGGGCTCGTTCGACCTGTTGCTGCTGCGCGGCGGCCGCGTGGGATAGGATCGATGCACTTCCGAGCAAGATCAGCTCAAACACGCTCTTAATGACCATCATCGCTCCCCCAAGGTTTCAACCTTATGTCAATGACCGTGGTGATCATGGCGATGGTCGGGAGCTACCGACTTAATCATCCTCGCCCGATCGGCCATCAGTCGCTTGCCGGCTCGACGCCTGTTGCGACTCTGCAATACAACAAAGTCGAAAACGATCAAGATCGAAAAGAATTATTGTTGCGGTGGCCCGCACTGAAGCAGAATGGCGGGGCAACGCCTCGTCGATCGTCAACTCCGCCTGGCCGGCGATCATCGCGACTTCGGGATTAGGCAACGCCATCAACAAAATGAGGGTTCAATGGAGCGATCGGTAAAAGAGAGCACGCGAAAGTCCGGCAAACAGCTTTCCCAGGATGGTGCAGCGCCGAAGCCAAGCCTGAGAGAGCGCAACAAGCGGGCGAAGGAACTGCTGATCCGCGTGGCGGCCCGGCGATTGTTCCTGGCAAAGGGCTTCGATGCGACGACGCTGCGTGAGGTTGCCGACAAGGCCGATGTGGGCTTTGGTACGGTTTTTGCCTACGCGAACGACAAGGCCGGGTTACTGGCGATGGTCTTCGTCGAGGAATTGAAGGCGCTGCCGCCGCTCTTTCCCCCCAACCGCCAAAAGGGAGAGGTGCTCGACGAACTCGTAGAAGGGTTCAGCCACCTATATCACTTCTGGGCCACCATTCCGTCACTCAGCGGGCATGTCCTGCAACAGATGGAATTCTATCGCGGTAATCCGCACATGGACACGATCATCGCGCGACGCCGACAGGCGCGCGATGAGGTCGTCGACTGGCTGGAGCGGTTGCGCGGCGAAAACCGGATCGGCAGAGGCATGGCGGCCGACCAGGCCGCAGATACGCTCTTTGCAATCTACACGTCGGCGGTCCGTGAATGGAGCGCATCTCAGCAAAGCGATGTCGCCGCCGGCATCGAGCGGTTACGAAGCCTGATGGAACTGCCGGTGCAGGCATTGCTGCCACGCTCCTGAATTAGCTGGCTCAGACCACGCATCCGGGCTTGCCCGATCCTGTCAGACGGCCTAAGGACATCAATGTGATCATTTACGATCATGATCACTTTGGAGAATGGCGTGGCGGAGAGCAGGCCAACTGCATTGGTGACGGGCGCTGCGACGGGAATCGGCCGAGCGATTGTCGAAAGCCTTGCCGCGGGCGGCTTCGACATCGCCATCAACTACAGCCGCAGTGAGAAAGAGGCCGGCAGGACCGAGCAATTGGCGCGCAACGCCGGAGCAGAGCGCACCGCTCTGATCAAGGCGGATGTAAGTGTCGAGCACGACGTCGTAGCGATGATCGATGACGTCGACCGTGTGTTCAGCGGGGGGCTCGACCTCCTCGTCAACAATGCCGGCATCACGAGCGATGTGCCGCCGAACAAGTTCGAGACCATGACCGTCGAGGATTTTGATCGGGTTTTTGCGGTTAACGTGCGCGGCACCTTTCTGGTGATCAAGCACGCTACCCGGCTTTTGAGGGCGATGCCTCGTGCGTCGATCGTCAATACCGCCAGCATTGTCGGGCTGCGCCCCGGGCCGCAACCATTGCCTTATTCATCGAGCAAGGCGGCGATCATCTCAATGACGCGAACCCTCGCCGGGGCATTGGGGCCGACGATCCGGGTAAACGCCGTCGCGCCGGGCTGGCTGGAAGGCGATTGGATGGAACGGACGCTCGGCGACAATTACGGCCGCCTGATGGAGCGGAGGGCAAAGGCGACCCCTCTTAAGCGCAACGCAACAGTGGATGATGTCGGCGCCGCGGTGCTTACGCTCGCGACACAGTTGATGTTCACCACCGGGCAGACCGTCGTCATCGACGGCGGCTACAGTTTCGTCAGTTGAGCGACCCCGCGGCAATGGAGGGCGTTGTTCCCTTTCCGCCAGAATTCGCCGACCGCTATCGGGCAAAGGGCTATTGGCGCGACCAGCCGCTACGCGATGTCTTCAAGGACTGGTGCGACATTGGTGCCGGACGCCTGGCGTTGCACGACGCAACGCGCAGCGTGACATATGACGCGCTCGACCGGCGGTCGACCAACCTTGCCCTGAACCTGCTGGACTTGGGTCTAAAGGCTCGTGACCGTCTGGTCGTGCAGCTACCCAATGTCATCGAGTTCGCCTATCTGCACCTCGCCCTTCAAAAGATCGGTGCGATCCCCGTCATGGCGTTGCCGCCGCACCGTGGCCGCGAGATCGGTTTCTTTGTGCGGACAGCCGAGGCTGTTGCTACCGTGACGCCCGATCAGTACCGCGATTTCAGCTTCACCGATATGACCGACCGCATCCGCGCGGACGCACCTTATCTCAAGCACGGTATCGTGCTGGGCGACGCTCCCGATGGCTATGTTTCACTGATCGACTTGATCGAGCGCCCCGCGACACGCGATCCGTCCGCACTGACGGCGATTGCGATCAAGCCGACCGATCCTGCGCTGTTCTTGCTGTCAGGCGGAACGACCGGGATCCCCAAGCTGATCCCGCGCACGCACAATGACTATGCGTATAATACCGAGATGGCAGCATCGGTCTGCGCGATCGACAAGGACAGCGTCCTGCTGGACGTGCTGCCGATCGGTCACAACCTGCCGCTAGCCTGTCCGGGGCTTCAAGGTTTCTTGATGCACGGCGCGGCGACGGTAATGCACACCGCTGCATCACCGCAGGAGGTCTTCCCCCTCATCGAGCAGTACGGGGTCACGCATATCCATGCCGTTCCCGCTTTACTCATCCAATGGACCGAAAGTCCGCTCGCGAATGATTACGATCTGACAAGCGTTCGCGTAATCCAGAGCGGAGGCCAGCGATTGCAACCCGAGGTCCGTCGCCGCACGGCCAGCGTCTTTCGCAATGTGATCGTGCAGGAAAATTTCGGCATGGCCGAAGGGCTGCTCATGTTTGTCCGGCTCAACGACCCTGCGGATGTTCGGATGGAGACGGTTGGCCGCAAAATCTGCCCCGATGACGAGATCATGCTCCTCGGGGAGGACGACAATCCCGTGAGGCCCGGCGAGGTAGGCGAGCTATGCTGTCGCGGACCCTACACGCTGCGCGGCTATTACCGCGCACCCGAGCACAATGCGCGCGCCTTCACCCCCGACGGCTTCTACCGGTCGGGAGACCTGATGCGCCAGCACCCGTCGGGCAACTACATGGTCGAGGGTCGCAAGAAGGACTTGATCAATCGTGGTGCCGAGAAGATCAGCGCAGAGGAGATCGAGGAGTTGATCCTGCGCCATCCGGCGGTCGAAAACGTTGCCTGTGTGCCGATGCCGGACCCGCTAATGGGTGAAAAGAACTGTGCTTGCGTTGTTTTGCGCCGAGGTCAAGATCTCGATCTCGCGCAACTTTCGGCCTTTCTGGCCCCTTTCGAGCTGGCAAAGTTCAAGTATCCGGAGCGGATCGAACGTTTCACTGCATTGCCGCTCAGCAATTTTGGTAAGGTCTCGAAGAAGGATCTGGTCGCGGTAGTTACCGAGCGCATGGCAGCCGAAAGATGAGCCTCGTTCATCAACACCGTAGTGGCGGTACAGCGGTCATCACGCTGAATGAGCCAAGGCGACGCAACATCTTGTCCATGACGCTTAGCCGTGAATTTGTTGCCGCGATTGACGCCTTGGGCAACGACGATTCGGTAAAAGCAATCATCATTACGGGCGCCCCACCAGCCTTCTGCGCAGGGGCCGATCTCGAGGATCTGGAGGCTGCGCGCGACGGCCGGACGGAAGCGCTCCACGCGGTCTACGCTGCCTTCATGGCGGTAGCAGAAAGTCGCGTACCGACAATTGCAGCGGTCAACGGTCCTGCGGTTGGGGCTGGCCTGAACCTGGCGCTGGCCTGCGACATCCGTATCGCCAGCGCCGACGCGGTGTTCGACACCCGCTTTCTCAAGATCGGGCTGCATCCGGGCGGCGGCCATGGATGGATGCTCTTGCGCGCGGTCGGATGGGCGGAGGCCTCGCGGATGTTGCTGCTTGACCGACCGCTTCGTGCCGATGAGGCACTGGCGGCGCGTCTGGTCCAGCAAGTCGAGCAACCGGACAAGTTGGCGGCCGCCGCGCTCGAACTTGCCCGCCGCACCGAGGCGCTGCCGCGCGCGTTGATCGTTCAGACCAAGGATTCGCTGCGCCGCGCTGCGGTGGCCGGTCACCAGATGGCTTTCGATCAGGAGGCCGAAGCACAAATGCATTCGCTTCACCAGCCGCCCTTCCGCGCGCTCGTCGAGCGGATGAAGACGACGTTGGGGAATCGCTGATGGCTGAACCGATCGTCCTCACTGTCGACGGACAGGTCGCAACGGTCACGATCAATCGTCCCGAACGGATGAACGCGATGGACTCGGTGACACATCTTGCGCTGAGTGAGACGCTAGATGCACTGGCTGATGCCGAGGATATTCGCGTCGTTGTTTTGACCGGCGCCGGAGACAAGGCGTTTTCGGCCGGTCGCGATCTGAAGGAACTGGCGGGAAGCGATAGGCGCTCCCCGGACGAGCAGGGCGTGATTGACGAGCGGTGGCGCCGCGTGACCCGCCTGACCGATCGGTTCGACTATCCCAAGCCGCTGATCGCGCGTGTGCAGGGATTGGCGTTAGGCGGCGGCTTCGAGCTCGCGATGGCATGCGACATCATTATCGCAAGCGACACGGCAAGCTTCGCGCTGCCGGAGCCGCGACGCGGACTCATCCCCTTTGCAGGCGGCGTCCACCGCCTGCCGCGTCAGATACCGCTCAAGACTGCGATGGGGCACCTGATGACCGGGCGGCCTATCAGCGCCGCGCGTGGATGGGAATTGGGTCTGGTGAACGAGGTCGTCCCGTCCTTGCTGCTCGATGAAACGGTAGCGATCTGGGCGCAGGATCTGATCGCATGCGCCCCGCTCGCGCTGCGCTCAATCAAGCAGTGCGTCGCGCAAGGGCTTGGCCGCCCGCTCGCCGACGCGATGGCCGCTACTTATCCAGCCGAAGATCGCCGCGTCGCCAGTGAAGATGCGCGCGAAGGACCCCGTTCTTTCGCGGAAAAGCGCCTGCCAGTCTGGCGCGGGCGATAGGAGACGCCATGCGCATCATCGACCTTCACTGTTATCCTAACACAAAGACCTGGATCGACTGTCAGGGTCCCTATGTCGACGCGCTCGCCAAATACTGGAAACGCGACTGGACGTGGAAGGAAGAGGACGAAGTCGCCGCCGAGTTCGAGGAAAACGGGATAGAGGCCTGCCTGGTTGCGCTTGATCTCTCAACTACGATCGCAACCCCGCCTTGTTCAAATGAGTATGTCGCGGGCATGCGCGACCGGCATGAGTGCATGATCGGCGCCTGGGGTGCGATCGAACCCGCGATGGGACAGCTGGCGATCGACGAAGCGAAGCATGCGGTGAAAAAGCTTGGCATGATCGGATTTCACTTCCATCCGATCATGCAGCATTTCAGCGTCGACGACCGACGCTATTATCCGCTGTTCGAGGAGATCGCCTCGCTCGGCGTTCCGGTAATGATCGACGTCGGGATGACAGGAATGGGTGCCGGCATGCCCGGTGGCATGGGAGCCAAGACCCGCCATGCGCATCCGGCGGCGATCGACGAGCTAGCGGCAGACATGCCCGGGTTGACCATCATCATGGCGCATCCGGGCTATCCCTGGATCGACGAGACGACCGTCGTCGCCCTGCACAAGTCAAACGTCTATTGGGAGATGTCCGGCTGGGGTCCGCGGTATCTGCCCGAGCAGATCATCCGTGACATGCGCGGACGCCTGCGCGACAAGATGATGTTCGGGAGCGACTATCCCAGTATTCCCTATCCACGCCTGTTGAAGGAATGGAACGAATTGGGGTTCAGGGATGATTTCCTTGAGGACTTCTTTCACGGCACCGCCGAGCGGGTGCTGGGCCTGTGACTTCGTGTAAGTACCTCATCGTTGCGGTCGCCTACAGCGCCGCACCGCTTGAGGACGGACCGAGAACGAGGAAGAATCAGTGATACAGTCGCCTATCGCACTGACCGGTCTTACGCTCGCGACGCCCCTTCTTGACGAAAGCGTCGCTTTCTACGTCGAACGCTTCGGCCTGCATGAGGTCGAGCGCAGCTCCGATCATGTCGCGCTGGCCAGTGTCGCCGCACCACGCCCGCCCGTGTTGCTTTTCCGCGAACGCGAGGCTCGATTGATAGGATTAAGCTTCGCGGTTCGCGACGCCGGGCATCTGGCAGCCGCGCACCGCGAATTGTCGGTATCGCATGCCCCCAACGCCGTTAGGGATGACATGTTTGCCGTGAATGACCCGGACGGCACAGTCATCACATTGCATATCGGCGTCGACGCCAGCCGCCTCGACGTTGCCGAGCCAACCGATCGCCCCCTGTTCATGAGTCACGTCGTCATCAACTCGCGCGATCCTGATCGCCTCATCGCCTTCTACCGGGATGCACTGGGCTTGAGGATCTCTGACCGGTACGAGCGGGGCCTGCTGACCTTCATGCGCTGCGATCAGCCGCAGCACCACTGTGTCGCAATTTCACCGGGCACCAGCGACGGACTGAATCATTTCGCGATGGATTGCGGCAACATCGACGCGGTAATGCGCGCGATCAGTCGGATGCATGCCGAGGGCAGCCAGGAAGTCTGGGGACCGGGGCGTCATGGTCCCGGCGGAAACGTGTTCTGCTATTTCGAGGATCCGACCGGGTTCGTGCCCGAATTTACCTGCGACGTGCTCCAGATCGAGGAGGACGCCGACTGGGAACCGCATGAGTGGAAACGGACCCCTGAGAACGGCAATGTTTGGCTGTCGGGCGGTCCGACACCCCGCGCGGCAGAACTGATGAGCGGTACCGCCTTTCCTAACGGCGGCGCTCAACTCGCACTGTCCACAACCGAATAGCCGCGTGACGATCTGGCATGCTCCTCTCGATCTGATGGCGCTCAACGCGTCGGGCGAGCGGACGCTTGCAGGGCACCTAGGCATGCGCTTCACCGATCACGGCGAAGACTGGCTGACCGCGCGCATGCCAGTCGACATGCGCACTCATCAGCCCTTCGGCCTGCTGCATGGTGGAGCGAGCGTCGCCCTGGCCGAGACGGTCAGTTCAGTCGCGGGCACCATGACGCTGAATCCTGATCAACGCTTCGTCGTCGGAATGGAGATCAATGCCAATCATCTGCGCAGCGTGCGCGATGGTCACGTCCATGCGACGGCGCGCCCCGAACTGCTTGGCCGCTCGACACAGGTTTGGGGCATCCGCATCTGCGACGACCAAGGCCGCCTCGTTGCATTGTCGCGCGCGACCCTGGCCGTCCTTCAGCGGGATCGGCGGACGTGAGCGGCAGCAGCGCCTCGATTACGGATGCCAAGACCGTCAGCACGGGCGGCATCCCGGCGATTGGTGCGTCGATGCTGGCGCTGATGCTTGGCCCCAGCGTCATCCTGATCCTGTCATTCGGAACGTTCATGCCGGTCCTCAGTACGGCCTATGGCTGGTCGATACCGAAGATTTCGTTCGGCGCCTCGATCATTTCGATAACGATCATGATCATCTCCCCGCTGCAGGGATGGCTGGTCGACCGTTATGGAACACGAGCGGTAGTGCTGGCATTCATGCCCGTCTGGTCGATCGCGCTGATGCTGATGCGATTCCTGCCGAATGACATCACCATATTCTACCTCGCCTGCCTGCTACTCCCCATTGCGTCTCTTGGACTATGGCCCCTGTCCTTTATGCGGCTGACGACGACGTGGTTCGACCGCCATCTGGGACTGGCGCTCGGCGCCGTAAACCTGTCGGTCGGGGTGGCAGCGGCGATATTGCCCGTCCTTCTGGCATTTGCTTTCGCAACGATCGGCTGGCGCGGCGCCTATCTGACACTTGGAGCAGCAGTGCTGGTCCTTGCCTGGCCGGTCGCTGCGATCTGGTTGCGCCAGGGACCCCGCGGCCAAGCAATCCCCGGCGGCGCGGCGCCAATCGGGATCAGCTTCGCGGCAACCATCCGTAGCCGTGTCTTCTGGCTGATGGCATTCAATTTCTTCATCCTCGGCATCATCAGTACCGGCCTGCTGGTTCACGAGGTCGCGATCCTGATCGACGCAGGCGTTGCACCCACACGTGCGATCTATATTCAGTCCGCCATCGGCATCGGCTCGATCCTGGGGCGGATCGGCGCGGGGTGGTTACTCGACCGTGTGGCAGTGCAACGGATCGGCATGGGTGTCTTCGCGATCGCCGGCATCGCCTGCCTGCTGCTTGCCAGCCCGTTAGCGGGCAGCGCCTCAGTCCTGGCCGCTGCTACCGTCGGTATCGTGGTCGGAGCCGAGTTCGACGTGCTAGGCATGCTCATTCGGCGTTATCAGGGGATCGCCGCCTTCGGACGGATCTTCGGCGTGGTGTTCTCGGCGTTCCAATTGGGCGGCGCGGTCGGTGCGGCAGGTCTTGGCATAGGACGCGCCAGCATGGGCAGCTATGCGCCTGCGTTGATCGTGATCGCCGTTCTGGCGGGAATTGGCGGTGCGCTCTTCCTGTTTTTTGGTTCGTATCGCTATCCGAAAGAACAAGCTGATGCTCGCGGCGCAGGTGCGGCTCGATGATGACCGTCGGTATTGTAGGCCTCGGCAATATCGGGCTTCCCGCTGCGCTGAATTTGCTGAAGGCCGGCTTTACCGTCACGGGCTACAGCCGCCGCCGCGTAGATCCATTCATTGCCGCCGGCGGGCGTATGGCAGAAGACCCTCGCGGCGTCGCAGCCTGCGACGTCATCCTGCACACATTGCCCAATACCGAAGCGCTGGTCGCCACGATCGATGCGCTCATCCCGCAGCTGAAGCCGGGGCAGATCATCGTCGAATTGAGCAGCTATCCGCTCCGCGTGAAGCAGGAGCAGGCCGATCGCGTGGCGATAACCGGGGCAGTGATGCTCGACGGCGAGATCAGCGGTCTGCCCTTTCAGGTCGCGGAGCGCAGCGCCGTCATTTTCATCGCCGGCGACCATGCGGCGGCGGCACGATGCGCACCGATCCTCGATGCGTTCAGTGCGCGACATTTCTTCCTTGGCGCATTCGGGGCCGCGACCAAGATGAAACTGATCGCCAACTACATGGTTTGCGCACATAATCTTGTCGGCGCAGAAGCGCTCAACATGGGCGCAGCCGCCGGGCTGAACCCATCGCAGATGATCGAAGTGCTCAAACCCAGCGCGGCAGGATCGGCGACGTTCGCGAACAAGGCGGCGCTCATGATATCGCGGGAATTCCAAAGCGGCCGTGGACCGTTCAGCCATATGTTCGGCCATCTCGACCGCGCGCTGGCGTTGGCACGTGAAAGTGGCGTCGAAGGCGCGACGCCTGTGCTGGAGACGGTGCGCGCGGTTTACGACATCGCCCGCACTGAATTGCGCCATGATCAAGACATCGCGGGCATCATCGAGGTCGTCGAGGCGATGGGGACCGCAACCAAGGACACAGTATCATGAGCGATGCATCGACCCTCGACACCCGGGGAGAAATCGAGAGACTGAAGGCGTTGATGCTCAAGCGTCAATTCTTTGTCATGTTTCGCCGGATCGTCGCGCCCGAGAAGCTGTCGGCGGTCACGCTCGACCATTATCGGTGGATCATTGACCTTGAGAAACAGGGCGTCGTCTTTGCCTCTGGCCCGGTCTTCACCAAGGACGGCAAGCCCGGAGTCGGCATGACGGTATTTCGTGTCGATGATATGGCGACCGCGGAAAGGCTGGCGGCCGGCGATCCGTTCTGCTCGAGCGGCGCGGCCGAGTTCGACATTCAGCGGTGGCAAATCAACGAGGGACGCGTCACCATGTCGATGGACTTCTCCGACCAGAGCGTCAGGCTCGACTGATGCGTTTCGTCACCATCGACGACGTACCCGGCGGTTCGCCGGGGGCGCTGCTGGCTTCCGGCGATATCGTCCATTTGATGAGGGCGGCGACGCCCGGCACGATCGAGGCTTGGCTGCCGAACAGTGTCGCCGGCATTCTGGCTGCGGGTCATGCCGGGCTGGCCACCGTCGCGGGAATCGTATCAAGATGTGAGCAGGCGAACGGTCAGGGGCTTCTTCATCAGGGCATGGCGCTGCCGCCCGGTACGCGACTGCTGCCTCCCATTCCTCGACCGCAACTGATCGTGGCGGCCGGCCTTGCCTACAAATCACATCTGGCCGAAATGTCGGGGACGCCTACACCTCCCGTGCCGACCGGGTTTATGAAGAGTCCGACATCACTCTCGGCACCCGACGCGACGCTGAAACTGCCCCCGCAGGCGTGTCAGCACGTTGATTTTGAAGGCGAACTTGCGGTAGTATTCGGCCGCACCTGCTACCGCGTCGAGGAGGTACATGCGCTCGATCACGTGGCTGGTTACACTATCGCCAACGACCTGTCGGCACGCGATTGGGTGGAAGCAGTATGGCGGTCGACCGCACCTTGGGAAGCGCGACAGACGTGGGAGGTGAACATCATGGGCAAGCAATTGCCCGGCTTTACCGCGCTAGGCCCATCACTCGTGACCGCCGACGAGATCGGTGATCCGACAACGCTCCGTCTTACGACAACGCTGAACGGTTCCAAGATGCAGGATGCACCCGTCTCCGACCTGATCTTTAGTATTCCGCGAATGATCAGCTATTTTTCGCAGTGGTATACCTTCGGTCCTGGCGACATCCTGATCACCGGTACGCCCGCCGGCGTCGGCGTTGGCCGAAAGCCTCAAATATTCTTGCAGTCGGGTGACCAAGTGGACGTTTCGATCGACCGTATCGGAACTCTGAGGACCATCATCGCGTCCTGAAGCATCGATTCTAAGACGGGCGCTGAGCCGGCGGTCCTGCAGCAGTTCGGGCAGAAGCTCATCCTAGAAACGCCTTTATGATGATCAAAAATCTAACGCGCAGGTAATACCGATCGGAGAGCTTGAGATGGCCGTCACCTTGATCAACGTATTTATAGTTCCAACGGACAAGAAGGACGCCTTCCTGAAGGAGTGGAAGGCGACAACCGACGTATTTCGGAAGAAGCCCGGCTTTATAGAAACTCATCTTCATCAAAACACAGGTGTTGGGAACAGCACGTTCTCATTTGTGAATATTGCTCGATGGACTACGGCCGAGGAATGGCGGTCAACCCATGATGATTACAAACCAACCGAATATTCTGTTCCAGGAGTCAAAGGGCACGCAGCGATCTTCGAGACATGCATCGACGTGTATTCTGACTCGCGGTCTGAGTCTGAGCGGGACGGCCATTGGATCGCGGCATCGGGACTTTGACATGATCCTGCGGTCCCCGATCGGGGTTCATCCAGGCCAGTCGTCCGGCGCCAGATAGTCGAGCCATGAGCATGCGCCCGGTCCGGAAAGACTAGTTTGTTCTTGCCGCCTATGCCGAAGTCGACGACCGACCCTTGTGCCAGTCCGCTTCATCTACCGCCGAATGAAGACTGTTTTTGCCGGGTTGCCCTGAACGATGGCGAGCGCGGGGATCGTGCCGCTGACCACCGCATTCGGTGCGATGATCGCGCCGTCCCCGATGCTAGCACCATCCAGGACGACCGCGCCGGCGCCGATCCAGACATTGTTGCCGATGACGGTCGGTCCGATCGAGGCATGCCCTTGCTCGCGAATGGTCTGGTCGATCCGGTCATAGCGGTAGTTCACCCCGACGATCATCACGTTGGGGCCGACCAGGCAGTCATCGCCGATCGAAATCCCGCTGGCATGCCCGCCGATCCAGCTGCCACAGGCAATATCGGTGCGCGCACCGATCGCGACGCGGCCTTCGCTGGCCTTGATCTTGACGAAGGATCCGACCTGCGTCTTGCGACCGATCGAGAAAAGCGGGCTGGCATCAACTTCCGCGCGCGGGCTGATGAACGCCCGGTCTCTGATCAGATAGAACAGGGTCACCGCAAAGCCCGGAACGCCGAACCTGCGGATGGCCGTGCCAAGGCGCACCCATCAAACTCCGACGATCCGCGCCAGATCGCCGATCGATCGTGCGTCCGAGATCTGCTGCATCGTCAGCCGGACATCGAACCGTGCCTCGACCGCGGTCGCGACGCGCAGATGAGCGAGCGAGTCCCATCCCTGAACGTCATCGCGGTCCGCATCGATCGGCACCTCATCCGGGTCGCGGTCGATCGCGTCGCACACGACCTCAACAAGATCAGCAATCGTTGCCATCATATCATCCCACTTTCACTGTAAGCCACGGACTAGCCGCCCACTGAATATCCGCGCAGTCGAGTTCATAGTCGGTGTGGCCCGCCTGCGGCCGCGCCGAGAAGCCCGCTTCATCGAAGAAATGCGCAGCCGGTGCGTTCCTCTCGGTCGGAACGAACCGCGCGGTGATTGCCCGACCGTCCGTCTCGCCTGACGCATGCTGCTTTAATTCGCCAAGAAATGCAGCCTCGACACCGCGGCCCAGTGCGCGACAGCTCATCACGAAGCTGTCGATCCTGAGCACGTCATCCTCACGCAGCGCCAGGCAAAGGCCGATCGTTCCGAAATCACCGAACCGATCGCGGAGCGAGCAGACCGTCAACCGGCAATCAGGCGCGTCGATGAACTGCTGGACCTCCGCCACGGAATAACGTTTGGTCGTCAGATTGAACTGGTTCGTCTTGGCCAGGAGCTGATGCACTCTTGAGGTATCGGCACATGTTGCCCGCCAGATCGTCACCGTCATATCAAGATCGGCAAGATAATCCCCCGGCCCTGAGGAGATCGCGATCGCCGCGGCACGCGTCGCGGCCTCGGCATAGAGGCGGCTGCGTGCGGCGTCCTCTGCACCCAGGCGTGACTTCTCGAAGCTTGGTAAGTTATCAAGCGCCGCGACATAATCGGCCGGATCGCGCGGCAGCAGCACGCTTTCAACGTCCGGCAATGCCGCGCATACTTCGGCGATTTCGGCCGGATTGTCATCCATGAAGACAAGCGAGTCCACGCCGATGTTCAACTGAGCGGCAATGCTCGCAAGTCCAGCCGACTTCGGCTCCCAGCCGATCGCCCTTGCCGAAAAGTCGCAAAGCTGGAGCGGCATGTCGGGGTGCTGCCCGAAGGCCTGCTCGACGAGCGCCGGGTCATTCTTGCTGCAAAGCGCAAGCAGGATACCGCGACGCTTCAGGGCGCGGATACGGCGTTGAAAGGCATGGAATGCTTCTCCCTGCGCGTCTCCGGGCGCCACATGAATGCCGTCCGCTCCGTCCTCGCCGAGAACGCCGCCCCACAATGTGTTATCGAGATCGAGGACAAGACATTTGCGCGCCCGCCCGCTGGCCGCCACGACGTGCCGAACGTACTCCTTGCCGACCTCGGCGAGGAGCGCATCGGTCCAGTCGGTCTTTGCCATATGCATGAACCGGGCATCGAACGCCTTGTCGATCCCGATCTTCGCGACGGCCCGCTCGAGATCGAGACTCTGGACACGCGGATGCGGCCGAAGACGATGCAGCAATGCCAGGTTTAACGAGTGAAGGAACTCGGTCTCGCCATATTCCTCCGCCATATCGGCGATGCCGAGCGCCGGCGAACCGACGATGGGAAAGTTGCACACCATGATCGCCGCTGTGCTCTTGGCGAGCGCAAGCGCGACCCAGCGCTCCACCTCGTCCAGAACATCGTCACGGAGAAGCCGACGCTCATCATTGGACAGTTCGGCAAAGCCATGGACGCGATCGGGCCGAAGCAAAGGCAGGGACAGATGAAGAAGAATCATCTGCGCGCCGAACGCGGTGAAGGTGCCAGCGGTCAGATCCTGAACATATTGTCCGAACGGGCTGACATATGTTTCCCCGCGCAGATTGCGGCGGGCGAGCTCGACGGTCAGGAACGGCACAAGCGGATCGAGTGTCGTATTGCCCATCAAGGCGATGCGGACATCCGGGTCGCCCGCGATCTTGTTCAGCGACCGGCTGATACGCCGATAGTCCGATGCGCCCTGAACAGGCACCTCGCCGATCCGCAACCGGCGCGCGAAGCCGGAGAAGTCGTCCATCTTGTTCATTGCTAGATGACCTCCCTCAATCTGCGTCGCGCGAGATTGGCGGCCGGAAGGATCGCGAGCAGGCCACCGGCACTCACGCCCCAGAGCAGCCCGGCGAGGCCCGCTTTCGCGCCGATGAAAGCGCCTGTGATTGCCAGCACCAGCCAGACGATGCCGAGACGGTTCAAGGTGGCGAGATCGCCCTGGGTTCCGCATGCGGTCAGGATCGCCCGCGGTAGCGTCATCAAGACCTTCACCGAGCCGTTGCAGCAGGCAGCAGCGGCAAGCATTCGGCTGATTGTATAACCGCCTTTGGTCACGATCGCGGTCACTGGCGGCGCGGCCAGGATGACGAGGGGCCAGACAAGCGCGGTGATGGCAGCGACGAGCAGCAGCTCCGACGTGAGGATCCGGTAGCGCGCCGCCTTGTCCGTCGCTGCCCGCAGCCGCGGAACAACCGCGAAATTAACGCCCGCCGTCAATAGCCGAAAGGGAAAGATCGCGACCGACGCCAGCACGCTGAAGACCGCGAGTTCACGCAAGCCGAGCGGGATCGGGACCACGACCCGTTCGATCTGAAGCGACAGCGTCCCGATCAGGGCGATCCCAAGCAGCGACCCTGCTTCTCGCCACAGGATCGGCTCCCGCTCGTCGGCACCGACGCGGCATGACCGCGAAAGCATCACCCAGCCGATGACGGCCGCTGCGATGTTGCCGAACGCGAACATTGCCAGTGGAACGGCGGTGTCACGAGAATGGAGGATCAGGACCAGAACACCGACGAGGAACAGAATGAAACTGGCAATCGTCACCAGTGCCAGCGCTGCCCAGGTGCGATCGCGCATGCGCAGCGCTGTACTGGCCGTCGTAATCACGCATCCAGCGATACTGGCGACCGCCATCCACACCGCCTCCGACGTTGACAACCCGCCGGATACCACCGCCACGACGCCGGCGGTCGCGCTCATCGCTGCGCCTGATCCCAGCAACAGCATGAGGAGGGGAAGACCGGGGTCGATTCTGCGCCGCAAGAGCTGCTGATCGATACCGATCGGCGCCAGCAGGATCAGGATGTTGAACAGCGCCAGGGCCAGCGCGACGCGGCCAAACCCCTCGACGGGCAATCCGCGAGCCAGCAACAGATTCCCTAGCGCAAACGCCGCCCCTGAAACCGCGAAAATAATCGTGGAGGCAAGAGTAGGCTGACGCAGTAATCGAACAAGGGAACCCGCAGTTCTCATCCAATAGGCCCATATCGCGAAACCGATAATCTATGATCGCCTGCCTGGATCACGCGAACAAGTTGGTTTTAATCTCAACTATTGTTGAAAAGGCATTGATGATCCCATTTCGGGTCACTTTTGACCACTCTGTTACAAATTTTATCTTCAATATGGCGTGTGCGGCGCGTCATTCGTTGGTCTGTGGCGCGACTTTTGCGGATGAAGGCAGTCGGCGCGAAACGCGACTATATCGGCGACTGCGCCGGCCCCAACACCAGCTTGTGGCGCACATCGCCGGCGTTGGGGACATACGGGCGAGCGATGATATTTCGGGAAGTCGAAATTGAAGGAGAAGCCGCGCTCCTTTTAGAAGGCCAATGTATAAGTGACCCACTTTCCCGACGCTGCGTCTTGGCTGGTCGATGAGGAACGTCGCGCCGGCTTCGAGGGCCCGGGTGAGCATTTCGAAAGCCACCACCATCTGACGCTCTACCTATATGCCGCCGGACGCAAAGGTGTAACCCGATTGCGATCGCAGTGTCATAAACGGGAGGTAGATCAACGGCGTCGGACAGGGCGGGAGGCGGATCGTGGCAGGACGAGACGAGCAGGCGGACGGCATCGCGATCATCCGACCGCGTTATCGCGCCATCTGGATCTCGGATGTCCACCTTGGCACGCGCGGCTGCAACGCAGGCATGCTGATCGACTTTCTCGATCATGTCGACAGCGATATGCTGTATCTGGTTGGTGACATGATCGACGGCTGGCGACTGAAGAAGCGCTTCTATTGGCCACCGCTGCACAACGATGTCGTCCGCCGATTGCTCAAGCGCGCAAAGCGCGGCACCCGCGTCGTTTACATTCCCGGCAATCATGACGAAGTCTTTCGGCAGTTCGCCGGCATGGACTTTGGCGGCATCGCAATTCGCCGCAAGGCGATCCATGAAACCGCTGATGGCCGCCGGCTGCTGATACTGCATGGCGACGAGTTCGACGCGGTCACGCTGGCACATCGCTGGCTCGCCCATGTCGGCGACACCGCCTACACCGCGCTGTTGATCGCCAACCGGGCCGTCAACAGTGCCAGGCGGCGGCTGGGGCTACCTTATTGGTCACTGTCCAAGCACGCCAAGGCCAAGGTCAAGAACGCGGTCGCCTTCATCTCGCGTTTCGAAGAGGTAGTGGCGCGCGCCGCCGGATCACGCGGTGTCGATGGTGTCGTGTGCGGACATATTCACACCGCCGAGATGCGCCAAATCGCCGGCCTGGCCTATTACAACGATGGAGACTGGGTGGAGAGCTGCACCGCGCTGGTCGAACACCGCGACGGACGGATGGAGCTGCTTCACTGGGCCGATGAAATCGCACGGCGCGGCCGGCCGCCGGTCGGCTCGGTAGCCGCGTGATGCGGATCGCGATCGTCACCGACGCCTGGGCGCCACAGGTCAATGGCGTTGTCCGCACGCTGGCGGCGGTGCGCGACGAGTTGATCGCGGTGGGCCATGAGGTGCTGGTTCTGTCGCCCGACCGGTTCCTGTCCGTGCCGTGTCCGACCTATCCCGAGATACGACTGGCCTTCGCGCGCAGCGCCGCGGTCGGGCGGATGCTCACGCGTTTCGCGCCTGATGCGATCCATCTGGCGACCGAAGGGCCGGTCTGTCTGGCGGCGCGCAACTGGTGCCTGGCGCGGGGCTTTCCCTTCACCAGTGCCTATCATACCCGCTTCCCCGATTATGTATCGCATCGGACCGGTGCGGACCCGGGCTGGATCTGGCGCTATCTTCGCTGGTTTCATGCGCCCGCACAGACCGTGCTGGTGTCGACGCCATCGCTTGCGCGCGAGCTCGCCGATCATGGCCTGACGGAGACGCGGTTGTGGGGGCGCGGCGTTGATTTTTCGGTCTTCGGCTCGGACGGCGCGCGTGACCCGGCGATCGCCGGTTTGCCCGGACCAATATTGTTGTACGTCGGACGAGTGGCGGTCGAGAAGAACATCGAGGCGTTCCTGTCGATCGACCATCCCGGTTCCAAGGTCGTCATCGGTGACGGTCCCGAGCGCGCGTCGCTCGCTCGCCGGTTCCCGCACGGGCATTTCCTCGGAGCCCGCAGCGGGCAACAGCTGGCCGCGGCCTACCGCGCGGCAGATGTGCTCGTATTCCCCAGCCGCACCGACACGTTCGGTCTGGTGATGGTCGAATCGCTCGCCTGCGGTACGCCGATTGCGGCCTATCCGGTCAACGGGCCGCTCGACGTGCTGGACGAGCGTGTCGCGTCAATGACCGCCGATCTCGGCAATGCCGTTGCGCGCGCGCTGACACGTGACCGCCGAATATGTGCGGCCTATGCTGCGCGATTCAGCTGGCCGGGCAGTGCGCGGCAATTCATTCAGGCGCTGGCACCTCTTCCCGAGGGGAACAGAATGGCCGCCTGATCGGCCCCTGCCCGATTGTCACACAAGTGTCGCAGGTTGCGGGCAGTAGAGCGATCATGACGACGATCACGGCGGCATCGCCCAGTGCAGTGCCCAAACGTCCCGCGCTCGACGGCCAGCTTCATCCGGTCGGTCGCTGGGCGTTTCTAGCGGTGCTGGTCGCAGGGCTGGCCTATGCCGGAATCAGTATCCTGACCGATACGCGCCAGGTTGGCGAGCAACTGGCGATCGGCGCGTTCATGCTCCTTGGTGCCGCGCTGCTCATTGCATTGGCGTTCGAGTTCGTGAACGGCTTTCACGATACTGCAAACGCCGTCGCGACAGTTATTTATACCCACGCCATGCCGGCGCCGTTGGCGGTCATATGGTCGGGGTTCTTTAATTTTCTCGGTGTGATGCTGTCGTCGGGCGCGGTCGCCTATTCGATCCTGACCCTGCTGCCCGTCGACCTGGTCATCAACATGGGAAGCGCCACCGGTTTTGCGATGATCTTCGCGCTGCTGCTGGCGGCGATAGGCTGGAATCTGGCGACATGGTCCGTTGGCCTTCCCAACTCGTCCAGCCACGCGCTGATCGGCTCGATCCTGGGCGTGGGTCTTGCCAATGGGCTTCTTCGCACCGGCGGCGGTGTCGACTGGAATCAGGCCGTCAAAGTGCTGTCGGCCTTGCTGTTCAGTCCGTTGATGGGCTTTGTCGGTGCCCTGCTATTGTTGCTGGTCATGAGGCGGTTGCTGCCCAGACCAGAACTTTATCAGGCACCACGCGGCAACACGCCGCCGCCGCGCGGTATCCGCGCGCTGTTGATCTTCACCTGCACGGCGGTCAGCTTCGCGCACGGCGGCAATGACGGGCAGAAAGGGATGGGGCTCATCATGCTCATCCTGATCGGCGTTGCGCCCACCGCCTATGCGCTCAACCGTACCATCCCGGATGCCGACACGCCCGGCTTCGTCGAGGTCGCGCGGACAGCGGAGGCAGCGTATCGATCTCGGGCGGCGGGCATCACCGTGTCGCCGGGCGAGGCGCGGGACGTGCTGCTGTCTGCGCTGGAGAAGCGCGCGATAGAGGGGCCTCGGCCCTATGCGGCGCTGGCAACCATCTCGGCCGACATCGATCGCCGGATCGGGGAGTATGGCTCGCTTCGCCAGGTTCCGGCTGCCGCGACGCCCAATCTGCGGGGCGACATGTATCTCGTCCTCGATGTCACGAAGCTGATTGATCAGGAGAAGGCAGGGCCGCTCAGCCCGGCGCAGCGGACTGCGATCGAGGCGCATGCCGGGCGACTGGAACAGGGGACGCGGTACATCCCGACCTGGGTAAAGGTCGCGGTGGCGCTGGCGCTGGGGCTCGGCACGATGGTCGGCTGGCGACGTATTGTCGTCACCGTCGGTGAACGGATCGGCAATACGCACCTGACCTATGGTATGGGAGCCTCGGCGGAACTGGTCGCGGCGGGAACGATCCTGCTGGCGGAGAATTACGGCCTGCCGGTATCGACGACGCATATCCTGTCATCGGGCGTCGCGGGCGCGTCGGTCGCTCAGGGAAGTGGGCTGCAATGGCGCACGGTTCGCAACATGGCGGCGGCATGGCTGCTGACGCTGCCGGTAGCGATGCTGCTCTCAGCTAGTCTTTACGCGCTGTTCCTCACGATCCTGCGCTGGCGTGGGATGGCGTGAGCGAGCGGCGACCGGTCGGTTCCCGTTGCCTGGCGTCACCCCGAACCTTGAGCTAGGCAAGACTTCTGTCCCTTATTTCTTACCTTTGCTAGGCGATCTTCGCTCGGTTTGACGGACGCAGATGACAGGCTGCGTTGCGCCAGGCAAAAGATGTTGCGGCCACCATGTCACCTCAAAACCAGAGCCGGACGCCCGCGGCGACGTTGGTGGTGCTTGGCGCATCGCCCTTCGCGCGGGCGTACCGCGCGCTGTTGCCGATCCGCCATTCCTGCTCGACACCGACATAGGGCGCGAATTCGCGGACAATCTCATAGCGCAGGCGCAGCCCGAGTTCGGCACGCTCAAGTCCCGCGCCAACGCCGATCGCCCGTGTGTTCTGCGCCGCCAAATTGATTTCCGCGCGTGGCTGCAGCCGCAGCCGCTGGGTGATGCGCTGGTCCAGCTCGGCCTGCAGGCGCGCCGACAATTCGCCCTTGCTCGACACAAAGGCGGCGGCGTCGATGTCGAACAGATAGGGCGCGATACCCTGAACGCCGACGACCAGATGCGTCCGGCCGTTTTTCTGAAAGTCCTGCCGGACGCCGGTTTGCAGATTGTACCAGGGACCGATGGCATGGCTCCACAACGCCTGACCTTCGGCGCGCTCGACCGGCATGCCGAAACTGCCTTCGCCCTCGCTCTTGAAAAATACCTTGTCGATGTCGCCGCCGTAGCTGCCCTGCACGTCCCACAGATACCCGTCGCGGCCTGAACGCGCGCGATATTCGGCGCGATCGGCCAGGAAGTAGAATACGCGCTGGCCGCCCTGCTCATCGCGCAGCGCATCTCGGGCCGCGCGCATCGCGGCCGCACCGTAAATCGATTCTGCCGCGCGTGCCGGGCCGGTGCCCGCTGACGGCGGAGGTGGCGTCTCCGTCTGCGGCACGGAGTTCGATCCTACGTCCTCGTTTTGCATCGGCATCGTCATGCCCGGCATTATCTGGTGCCCGGCATGCTGCGCCAGCGCGGGTGTGGCGGTGACTGCGAACAGGCCCGCGATGATCCGCTTCACGCCGCTGCCTTGGGCGCCTGATCGTCGGGGAGCGCGACGCTGACGATCTGAAACATGCCGGCGTGCATGTGGTAGAGCAGGTGGCAGTGAAACGCCCAGTCGCCGGGTTCGTTGGCGGTCAGGTCGAACTGCGCGCTGCTGCCCGGCTGGACGATGACGGTGTGCTTGCGCGGCTGAGCGCCCTCATGGCCGTTGACCAGTTCGAAGAAATGGCCGTGCAGATGAATCGGATGCGCCATCATCGTGTCGTTGACCAGTTTCACGCGGACGCGCTCGTTATAGGCGAAACGGATCGGGTGGTCGCTGACGGCGGAGAATTTCTGCCCGTCGAACGACCACATGTAGCGGTCCATGTTGCCCGTCAGATGGATTTCCAGCAGCCGTGAGGGCGTGCGCCGATCCTTACCCGGCTCCAGCGCGACGAGATGCTTGTACGTGAGGACGCGGTGGTCGACCATGTCGAGGCCGATGCCGGGCGAGTCCATCCGGTCGACGGGGTTCATCGCGACCATGTCGATGCCGGGGCCGACCTTCACGTCCGGGGGCAGCAGCGAAGTGTCGCGCATCTTCATGGCGCCCATTGCCATCTTGCCGTCCCCATCGGGTTTCATCGCGCCGTGGTCCATCCCGGCCATCGCCAAATGGTCCATGTCGCCGCCCTGCATCTCGCCCGTCGCCATCGCGCCGTGATTCATGCCCATGTCGGCCATCGTCAGCAGCGGCGGGTCGCGCAGCGCCGGCACGGGTGCGCGCAGGCTGGGCGCAGAGGCGAGCGTCGCGACCGCCATGCCGGATCGCCCCATCGACTCCGCTACGATGGTGTAGGCGGGCGCGTCGCGCGGTTCGACGACGACGTCATAGGTTTCGGCAGCACCGATCTGGAACTCATCGATCTCGACCGGACGGACATCCTGCCCATCCGCCGCGACCACTGTCATCGCAAGTCCCGGAATGCGAACGTTGAAGAAGGTCATCGCGCTGCCGTTGATGACCCGCAGCCGGACGCGCTTGCCGGGCTTGAAGAGATACTCCAGCCCCTCCTTCGGCCCGCGCCCGTTGGCGAGATAGGTATAGGCGGGCGCGGTCACGTCGAGGATGTCGGTCGGCATCATCCGCATCTTCGCCCACATCAACCGCTGCTTCTCGGACAGGTGATAATCGTCGGTCAGGCTGGTCTGTTTGTAATTATAGTAATTCTCGCCGTTCTTCAGCTTGTTCATGATGGTGTGCGGAGAGACCGGCGTGAACTCGCTGAGTAGCAGGACATAATCGTAATCCGCCTGCACCGGATCTGCCCCGGCCGGATCGACCACGATCGGGCCATAATGCCCGGTCTGCTCCTGCAAATTGCTGTGGCTGTGCCACCAGTATGTCCCGCTCTGTCGCACCGGGAACTCGGCAATGAAGGTCTTGCCCGCCGGGATGCCGGGGAAGCTGACACCGGGTACACCGTCAAGCTGGAACGGCACCATCAGCCCGTGCCAGTGAATCGAGCTGTCCTCGTCCAGATGATTGTGGACGTTGAGCGCCACGGTGGTTCCCTGTTTCAATCGCAGCAGCGGCCCCGGGACACTGCCGTTGACGGCGATGCCCTGACCGGCGCGCCCCTGCACCATGCGCGACCCGCGCGCGATGGTCAGGTCGATGCTTCGGCCGCCGACCTCATCAAAACCTTGCCGGATCGGCGTATCCGAGTGCGTCATGCTCATACCGCGCGCCCATGCAGGGGCGGCGAGCGCAGCCCCACCCAGCGCCATGCCGCTGAGTAGCTGTCGTCTGTGGATCGTGATGCCGGCCATGTGCGTTGAACTCCCGAGCATCAATACTATATACCCCTATAAGGTATTACAAGATGATGGATGACATGACGAAGGACGCAACAAAGACGCTCAACCGGCTGAAACGCATCGAGGGGCAGGTGCGCGGGATTGCGAAGATGGTCGAGGACGATCGCTACTGCATCGATATCCTCAATCAGATGCAGGCGGTGAAGGCGGCGCTGGTCAAGGTCGAGAGCGGCATCCTGAAGGATCATGCCGCCTGCTGCGTCGATCAGGCTATCAAGTCGGGCGACACAGAGGATCAGCGCCGCAAGTTTACCGAACTGGTCGATCTGTTCGAGAAGGTAAAACGATGACCGTACAAACCGACATTCGTCCCGCGGGCGAGAAGTCTGCCAAACTGTACCGAATGGTCATGGACAAGCATGTCTGTCCCTATGGATTGAAGGCGAAATGGCTGCTCGAGCATGAGGGCTATGCGGTCGAGGATCACTGGCTGACGACGCGCGAGGAGACTGACGGGTTCAAGTCCGAGTACGGCGTCAAAACGACGCCGCAGACCTTTATCGCAGGCGACCGGATCGGCGGCTATGACGATACACGGGTGTTCCTGGGAAAGCCGGTCAAGGATCCGGACGCCATTACCTACACGCCGGTGATTGCGATCTTCGCGGTGGCGGCGCTGATGGCGATGGCGGGGAGCTGGGCATTATCGGGCGCGCTGGTCACGGTGCGTGCGGGCGAGTGGTTCATCGCCTTCTCGATGTGCATCCTGGCGATCCAGAAGCTGCGCGATGTCGACGGCTTTGCGACGATGTTCCTGGGATACGACCTGCTGGCCAAGCGCTGGGTGCCCTACGCCTATATCTATCCGTTCGCGGAAGCATTGGCGGGCGTGCTGATGATTGCGCGGGCGCTTGACTGGATCTCGATCCCAGTCGCGCTCTTGATCGGCGGTATCGGCGCTGTGTCTGTGTTCTATGCGGTCTATATCCAGAAGCGTGAACTCAAATGTGCCTGTGTCGGCGGCAGCTCCAACGTACCGCTCGGCTTTGTGTCGCTGACCGAGAATCTGATGATGATCGCGATGGCGGTCTGGATGATTATCACCTGACCCAAAGGCTGATCGATGTCGCATTTCATCTCGCAGATCGGCGATGCGCTGCTGATGTCGCTGGGCATGGCCTGGAAAACGGGCTGGACGCTGGCGCTGGGATTTATGATCTCGGCCATCCTGCAAGCGCTGGTGCCGGCAGACAGGATTCAGGCGAAGCTGGGCGGCACGGGCGTCCGCCGGATCGGGCTGGCGGCGCTGTTCGGTGCGGCGAGTTCGTCCTGCTCCTATGCCGCAGCGTCGATCATGCGGACACTCTACCGCAAGGGTGCGAGCCTCGTCACCTCGCTGGCCTTCCTGTTCGCGGCGACCAATCTGGTACTGGAACTGGGCATCATCCTGTACCTGCTGATGGGATGGCAGTTCATGCTGGCCGAATGGCTGGGCGGAATCGCGCTGATCGCCGTGATGTCGCTGATCGTCCGGCTGACTTACCCCGAGAAGCTTGCCGAGCAGGCGCGCGACCGGGGTAATGATGATGACAATGAAACGAACTCGACCGACGGCGATGAAAAGTCATGGATTGAACGATTGAAGGATTCCGAGACGCGCGGCGTCATCGCGCGCAACTTCACGATGGAATGGTCGATGCTGTGGAAGGACCTGGCGATCGGTTTTCTGGTCGGCGGGTTCGTGTCGGTCTTCGTGCCGCAGAGCGTCTGGCAATCGCTGTTCCTGACCGACGCGCCCGCCTGGCTCAGGGTGCCGGCCAATGCACTGATCGGGCCGATCGTGGCGATGCTGACCTTCGTCTGCTCGGTCGGCAACGTCCCGCTGGCGGCGGTGTTGTGGAGCGGTGGCGCGACCTTCGGCGGCGTCGTTGCGTTTATCTATGGCGACCTGATCGTGTTGCCGCTGCTGGATGTTTATCGCCGTTATTTCGGGTGGCGGATGGCGGCGTACATTGCGGCCGTCCTGTTCGCCTCGATGGCGGGAGCCGCCATGCTGATCGATCTGATATTCACCGCGATCGGTATCGTGCCGGGTCATTCGATCGACATTCGCCATGAACTGACGAACTTTTCGATCGACTACACCTTCTGGCTGAACATCATCTTCGGCATGATCGCCACGGCGTTGTTCGTCATGGCTCGAAGGAAGCGTACGTGATGACAGACAATTAGCGGTAGCCGCTGTTAAACTGATGCGAGATCATCGGCCGAGGGCCGCTGTGCCCGGCGTGGCAGGATCCACCTACGCTCATGATCTGAGACCGCTGAGCGCGGTAACGCCAATGGCGGTCATCAGTCGATCGACCGTCATCCCCTCGATACTGGGAACCCATTTGGCCAGCCAGATCAGCATGCCGATGATCAATTGCACGACAATCTTCGGCTCGCACGCAACGATGGAGCCATCCGCCATCCCTTGCTCAAGGTAGCGTTCCATCATGGCGACCAAGCGCGCCATCCAGCTGTTGACATGCTGTCGCTGATCGTCGGAGAGATAAGAATTGTCGCCGAAATAAAGCTCGGGACCATTGCGACCTGCATCTTCGAGCATCGCCTGCAGAAAGCGACGCAGTTTTGCAAGACCGGTATCCTCTGCCGCCTCGGCCTCGCGGAGCAGGCGTTCGAACCGTTCCAGCGAACGTAGATGGCAGGCATAGGCGAGCGACTGTTTGCCGTCGAAATAATAATAAAGGGCGGCATCGCGCAGGTCGAGGCTGGCCGCAATGTCGCTCATCGTCGCTTGTGCGTAGCTCCTTTCATTGAACAGCTCGATTGCGGCACGGATGATTTCTTCACGTTTCCTGGCTGATTTCCGGCTGTTCGCAAGCGGGGTGACGGCGCTGGTGTCAGCGCGGGGAGCATGAGCTTTGGCGGCGGAGCGAGGCATGTCTGGGTATAGTCCTTACGCCATCGGATTGGCCGGGCAAGTACCGCATGGCCGGCGCAGAAGTTCTAGCTTGAATTAGAAAATCGAGCGAGTACTAAGCTTAGGCTCGAAGGTTCAGCGCTGGGAAATAGCGCGAATGATTGCGAGAGGAGCACGAATGCGCATTTCCTATCAGCTTGGCTTATCCACGATCGCCCTGATTGCGAGCAGTTCTGCTTTTGCACAGGATAGCGTTGCGCAGCAGGAGCCTCCGGCGGCTCAAGCTCCAGCCTCGCAAGCCGATCAGACTGAGCCGACACCTGCCGAGCCGTCGGAAGACATCGTCGTTACCGCAACCAAGCGCACACAAACGCTGCAGGATGTACCGATCTCGGTTTCGGTCACCAGTCAGCAGACCATCGAGCGCGCGCAGATCCGCGATCTGGTCGATCTTCAGACCGTCGTCCCCTCACTCAAGGTCCAGCAGAATAATTCGGTCGGTGCGACCAACTTCATCATCCGTGGTTTCGGCAACGGCGCGGGCAATGTCGGTATCGAGGGATCGGTCGGCGTCTTTATCGACGGCGTATACCGTTCGCGCAGCGCCGCGTCGCTCAGCGATCTTCCCGAAATCGAACGAATCGAGGTTCTGCGCGGTCCGCAATCCACCCTGTTCGGCAAGAACGTGTCGGCCGGCGCGATCAGCATCGTGACCCGGCGCCCGCAGCATGTCTGGGGCGGAAAGGCCGAATTGACCGTTGGCAATTATGGCCAGTTGATCGCCAAGGGCACGGTGACGGGTCCGTTGAGCGACACGCTGGCGGTGCGCCTGTCGGGCAACATCAATCAGCGCGATGGCTATTTTACCAACGTCGTGACCGGCAAGAGCGTCAATGATCGCAATCGCGGATCCGTGCGCGCTGACGTCCTGTTCGAACCGACCTCTGCCCTGTCTGTGCGGATCATCGGCGATTACAACGAGATCAACGAATTCTGCTGCGGCGCGGTCCAGATCCTGAATGGTCCGGCAACGCAATTGATCGGCGCACCGCGCCCGATCGGACTGGGCGCGGCGATCACGGCGCCGGCCAACAAGTTCGACTACAACATCGCCTTCAACCAGGATCCCTTCAATCACATCGTCGGCAAGGGCATTTCGGGCCAGATCGACTATGACTTCGGATTTGCCAAGGTAACATCGATCACCGCCTATCGCGACCAGATTGACTCGGGGTCGCAGGATGTCGACTTTACCGGTGCGAACCTCTCCGACCGTGTCGATCGCACGCGCATCAAGACCTTCACACAGGAAGTTCGGCTGACCTCCAACGGCGATGGCCCGTTCAATTATCTGATCGGCGGCTTCTATGACCACGAGAAGCTGAACACCCGCAGTACGATCAATTTCGGGACCGATATTCGCGGTTATGCCGATCGGTTGAGCGGTCAGGTCCCTGCCGCATTGCTCGGCGCACTCCCTGCGCCATTACAGACCGCGCTGACGGGTCGGTCGAACATCTACGCGCTGGAAGTTCTGCAGAGCCTTGTGACCCCGTCGATCGTGCCGGGTCAGACTTATTTCGCCGCAGGACAGGCGGTTACCGCTCCCTACACGCTGACGCAGGACTCCTTTTCGGTCTTCGGCCAGGCGGATTTGAAGCTGTTCGATCGGCTGACGCTGACGGGCGGTGTCGCCTATCTGAATGATCGCAAAAAGGCCGCATCCAACGTGGTGCTGACCGATGCGTTCTCACGCCTGAATCTGCAGAACGTGCCGCAGTTCACCGCGATCGGATTGCCGGGCAACCTTTATGGTGCGCTGGGCGCGCTTCAGTTCTTTTATGGCAATTCGCCGATCCACGGGCCGGTCAATTACCCCAACGCCAATGAGCCGGGCGTCCTGAAAGGCGACAAGGTCACCTATCTGGGTCGCGCGTCCTACGATTTCGGGTTCCTCAACGCCTATGCGAGCTATTCGACCGGCTGGAAGGCCGGCGCCTACAATCTGTCCACCGATGCCCGCCCGCCCAACGCCGCCGGGATAGGACGAACTGCCGGCCCGGAGAGTGTGACGCTTTATGAGGCTGGACTGAAGGCAGAATTTCGCGGCGGTTATTTCAACGTCGCGGTATTCAAACAGTCGATCAAGGGCTTTCAGTCCAACGCCTACACCGGAACTGGCTACAGCCTGGTCAATGCGGGCAAACAGTCGGTCAAGGGCTTCGAGATCGATACCGCGTACAAGCCGCTTCGCTGGCTCGCGCTTACGTCGTCGGCGACCTATCTTGATCCGAACTACGACTCGTTCCTGATGGCGCCGTGCGTCAACTATGACGTGGCGCGCTGCCCGCTGGACCCCGCCACGGGGCGTCGTCCGCCGTTTCGCGATCTGTCGGGTGTCCGTCCGGCCGGTATTCCCGAATGGTCGGTGTCCAGTTCCGCTACCGTATCGCACGACTTCGGGCGGGGGATCAGCGCGTTCCTGCGCGGTGAATATGATTATACCAGTTCGGTGCAACTGATCGAGACGACGCCGCCGGACGTGTCGACCTGGGGCCAGAACAATGTCAGCGCCAGCCTCGGGATCGCCAGCGAGCCTCAGAAGCTCGAGTTGCTGGTCTTCGCGCGCAACCTGACCCAGGACAAGACGTTCACTTACACGTTCCCGACCGTGGCACAGGACGGCAGCTATTCGGGTTTCCCGAATCAACCACGTACCTATGGCGTGACCGTCACCAAGCGGTTCTGAACGCGACGGCCGGAAGCCGGTTGGGCTGGCGAGCGACAGTCGGCCAATGTTTGAAAGGTAGTCCATGTCAGGCAATGACACGAACACGACCACGGCGCTCGATCTGGAAGCGTTGCGCGAACGCTACAGGATCGAACGCGATCGCCGGGTCGCGACGGACCCCGGTGAGCGCCAATACCGCGATGTCGAACAGGGTTTCGCGCATATTCTGAACGATCCTTACGGCGCCGCGCCCGTGCGTGAGGCGAAGACCGACGAAGTCGAGGTGCTGGTTGTCGGAGCAGGGTTTGGCGGGATGATGGTGGCCGCGCGGCTGCGCGAGGCGGGTGTCGAGAAGGTCCGGATTGTCGATGCCGCGAGCGATGTCGGTGGCACATGGTACTGGAACCGGTATCCCGGCGCTGCCTGCGACATTGAATCCTACATCTATTTTCCGCTGCTGGAAGAAACCGGCTACATGCCGGTCGAACGTTATTCCAAAGCCGCCGAAATCCGTGAACATACCAGGCGCATTGCGAAGCATTACGACCTGTACCGCGATGCGCTGTTCTCAACGCAGGTAACATCGCTCGACTGGGATGGAGAATCGGCGCGCTGGGCGGTCGGCACCGATCGCGGCGACCGGATGAGCGCGAAATTCGTCGTGCTGACGACCGGTCCGCTCAACCGACCGAAGCTCCCCGATATTCCCGGCATCGAGAATTTTGAAGGACACAGCTTTCATACCAGCCGTTGGGACTATGACTATACCGGCGGCAGTGCGACCGAACCGCTCGATGGGCTGAAGGGCAAGCGTGTCGGCATCATCGGTACCGGCGCGACCGGTATCCAGTGCATTCCGCCCGTTGGCCGGTCGGCCGAGCATCTTTATGTATTTCAGCGCACGCCCTCCTCGGTCGACGCACGCGACAATTCCCCGACCGATCCCGACTGGGCCAAGGGGCTTGAACCCGGCTGGCAGCAGCGTCGGATGGAGAATTTCACCGCGCAGTTCACGCAGGCACTGCCCAAGGACGATCTGGTCCATGACGGCTGGACCGTGCTGGCGCGCGCGGTCCGCCAGAAGCTGGCTGACAATCCCGAAGGACTGGATCCGGGTACGCTGCTGGAACAGGCGGATTTCGAGAAGATGGATCAAATCCGGGAGCGTATCGGCACTATCGTCGAGGACGACGCGACGGCGGAGCTTCTGAAACCCTGGTTCAGCCTGTATTGCAAGCGCCCCTGCTTCTCCGACCTTTATCTGCAGACCTATAATCGCGACAATGTGACGCTGGTCGATACGGAAGGTCGCGGCGTCGAGCGGATCACGCCGACCGGCATCGTTGTCGCCGGTCAGGAATATCCGATCGACTGCCTCATCTTCGCCACCGGCTTTGAGACATCGACCAGCTATGCGAAGCGGTCGGGCATGACGATCCACGGGGTCGGCGGGCAGTCGCTGACCAGGAAATGGTCGCAGGGATTATCGACGTTGCACGGCATGCACACCCGCAACTTCCCCAATTTGTTTGTCATCAGCCAGGCCCAGTCGGGGATGTCGCCCAACTTCCCGCATATGCTGAGCGAACAGTCGCTTCATCTGGCCCATATCGTCGGCCACTGCGCGAAGAACGGCATCGACACGATCGAGCCGACCGAGGAAGCCGAGAATGGCTGGGTCGATACTATCGTGAAGATGGGCGAGGCACGGCGCAAGTTCATCGAGGCATGCACGCCCGGCTATTATAACAACGAAGGGCGCGCATCTGATGCGGCTGCCCGCAGCGCGGTATTCGGCGCCGGACCGGTCGAATTCGTCAAACTGCTGCGGCAATGGCGTGAGGAGGGCGACATGGCGGGTCTGGAACAGGACGGCGCACACGCGCATCAGCCGACACCCGCCAGGGAAAGTCAGACAGCGGAGATGCTCGAATGAGTGACAGCGGCGGTCGCAAATCGATCTTCATCACCGGCGCCGCCTCCGGCATCGGTCGCGAAACCGCGTTGCTGTTTGCGGAGAAAGGGTGGTTCGTCGGCGGCTATGACGTCAACGCGGACGGTCTCGATGCGTTGAAGCAGGACATGGGCGCGGACAATGGCATCTTTGCGACGCTTGATGTTACCAGCGCACCGGCTTTCAGAGCGGCGGTCGATACCTTTGGCAAGGCCACGGGCGGTACGCTTGATCTGATGCATAACAACGCCGGTATCGGCACCGGCGGATTGCTGGATGAGATGGCGTGGGATGATGTGATGCGCATCGTCAATATCAACTTTGTCGGGGTGATGATCGGCGTGCGGGCAGGGATCGAGCTGCTCAAAAATACACTCGGATCGCTGTCGCTGATCACTTCCTCATCATCGGCGATATTCGGCACGGCCGGGATCAGTGTTTATTCCGCCACCAAACATGCGGTGCGCGGGCTGACGGATGCGTTATCGATCGAGTTAAAGCGGTACGGTGTCCGCGCGGCTGATCTGTTGCCGGGACTGATCGATACGCCCTTGTTGTCGGATACTATGCGCGACATGGCGCCGCCCGAGGGAATGTGGCGTCTCGTCAAGCCGCGCGAGGTCGCCGCAACCGTCTGGCAGGCCTATCACGGGGATCAGGTCCACTGGTACATCCCGGCGGAACTTCGTGAATTTCATGCCCAGGTCGTGGCTGAGCCGGAGGCGGTCCGCGACGAACGTACCGCTCTGCTCGCCGCGATGATGCAGCAAGGCTGAGCCAAGCAAAGGAATCATCATGTCGATCCTGAACGATGCGCCCATGTCCTTTGACAATCTTCAACGCGATGATGCCGCCATCGCCGCGATGCACCAAGCGTTTGACGCGCAGCGTCGCGCGTTCGCGCAAGACCGCTATCCATCGCTAGAGGAACGATACGAGCGACTGGGCGCGCTGATCGGGATGATGGTTGGCAACAGAGAACGGATCAGCAAGGCGATCGCACAGGATTTCGCTGCGCATCCCGCGCCCGCTTCCGATCTGATCGAGGTGCTGGGCGTTGTCGGTCGCGCACAATATGTGCTCGAACATCTCGAGGAATGGATGAAACCCAGCGGGCGTGACATGGACGCCGCGCTCTTCGGCACCGCCACCGCCGAGGTCCGGTACGGACCCAAGGGCGTGATCGGCAATATCGTGCCGTGGAACTTCCCGTTCGACCTGTCAGTCGGGCCGATGGTCGACATGCTGGCGGCTGGCAACCGCGTCATGGTCAAGCCGTCTGAATATACGCCGGCCTGTGCCGATCTGCTCGCCGAAATGGTCGCCGCAACCTTTGATCCCACGCTGGTTCATGTCGCGGTCGGCGGGTTGGACCTGGCCCGCGCCTTCTCCTCGGTGGCGTGGGATCACCTTCTCTACACCGGCAGCCCCAATGTCGGCCGTCAGGTGATGCAGGCGGCAGCCGCCAATCTGACGCCCGTCACGCTGGAACTGGGTGGCAAATGCCCGGCGATCATGACGCCAGGATCGGTCACGCGGCGCAATGTCGAATCGGTCATCGGCACCAAGATCATCAAGAACGGCCAGATGTGCGTCTCGGTCGACTATGCGTTTATACCACGCCATGATGTGGAGGCGTTCGTCGATCAGGCCAAGGCCTTCATGGCGGAGGCGGCTCCCGGTTATTCGAACAGCGACGAATGTACTGGCATGATCTCAGATCGGCATCTCGACCGAATCACCGATATGCTGACGGAGGCTCGCGACCGGCAACATCGTGTCATCACGCTTCAGGATGACGACGCGATTGACCGCGCAACGCGGCGGATGCCATTGTCGCTTGTTGTTGAACCCGCATCTGACCTCCGTATGATGCGCGAAGAGATATTCGGGCCGATCCTGCCCGTCATTCCCTATGATGATTTGGATGAAGCAATCGCTGGTATCAACGCGGGCGATCGGCCCTTGGGCCTTTATGTCTTCGGCGACGATCACGCGTTGACCGGTCGCGTGGTGGCCGAGACGATCTCCGGCGGTGCTGCGGTCAATACCTGCGCGGTCCAGAGCGCGCTGCCCGCGATGGGCTTCGGCGGATCGGGGATGAGCGGTATTGGCCGACACCACGGCATCGAAGGCTTCCGCGAATTCTCAAACCAGCGCGGCGTCGTGATACGCGGAGAGGGCGACATGATCGACGCTTTCTACGCGCCATATGCAAAGGCCGCAGGGCTTGTACAGGCGGTGTTGTCCGGTTCCTGACGCTGCTGTTAGAGAACTACGGCGAAGAAAAGAATAACGCAACGTCGTGATCCCGCGCTCTTAAGCGGAGCTGGTGACCCCTACGGGGCTCGAACCCGTGTTTCAGCCGTGAAAGGGCCGCGTCCTAACCACTAGACGAAGGGGCCAGCAAGGCGCGGGTAGCGGGATCACTGGATGTGGTCAAGATGGGCCATCTGCCCATGCGGCATCGTCGATGTGAATTTCGGCCGCGGGCCGTGCGGCCCAGTCGTCGACCTTCAGGCGGCCGGCGAGCCACAGGCGGCGATGGGACGCGGCGCCGAGCAGCGCCTGGCCAAGGGGCGTATCCGCATGACGGAACGCCATTGCCTTCAGGCTTTTGCCATCATCGCCCGCGACGATGGTACGGACATGGCCATTGCCCACGACCTCGGCCTTGATCACCCGGACCGGACCCGCGGCGACGCGGGGAGCGGGCCAGCCGGTTCCATAGGGTCCACCCATATCCATCGCTTCGATGAGCGCAGGATTGACTCCTCCCGCCGCCAGTACGGCGTCGAGCTTTAGAGCGCGGTCGGTGCGGGCGCGCTCCACGGCGTCTCCCAGCCGCTCGTCGAGAAACGCGGCAAACACCGGGATCTGGTCCTCGGCGATCGTCAACCCGGCGGCCATCGCATGGCCGCCGCCGGCGATCAGCAACCCCGCTTCCCGCGCGGCGATGACGGCAGAGCCCAGGTCGACGCCGGCGATGGAGCGGCCGGACGCTTTGCCGATGCCCTTTTCATCAATGGCGATAACGATCACCGGCCGGTCGAGCTTTTCTTTCAGCCGCCCCGCGACGATGCCGATGACGCCCGCGTGCCAGCCTTGCCCACCGACGACGGCGACACACTGGTCCCGTACGAGACTTTCCGCCTCCTCCTGCACACCAGCCTCGATAGCGCGTCGATCTTCGTTCAGCCGGTCGAGCTGCTGCGCCAGATCGCGAGCTTCGTCGGGATCGCTGGTGGTCAGGAGACGGACGCCCAGATCGGCTTGGCCGACACGCCCGCCCGCGTTGATTCGTGGCCCCAGCGCAAAGCCCAGGTCGCTCGCGGTTGGCGCGCGGGTCAGTCGCGATGCCTCGATCAGCGCGGCCAGACCGATATTTTTGCCGCGCGCCATGACCTTGAGCCCTTGCGCGACGAACGCGCGGTTCAGTCCTTTAAGTTGGGCGACATCGGCCACGGTTCCTAGTGCGACGATATCGAGGAGGTCGATCAATCGCGGCTCCGGGCGCTGCGCGAAGAAACCGCGCAGCCTTAATGTCCTGACCAGCGCGGCACCGAGCAGGAATGCGACACCCACAGCAGCCAGATGCCCATGCGCGGCGCCTTCATCCTCATCCAGCCGGTTGGGGTTCACGACCGCATGAGCATAGGGCAGCGCGGCACTGCATTGGTGATGGTCGACGACGATCACGTCCACCTTGGCGTTGCGCGCCGCGTCGAGCGCGTCATGCGCCTGCGCGCCGCAGTCGACCGTCACGATCAGACGTGCGCCCTCATTGGCCAGTCTTTCCATCGCCGGCGCATTCGGTCCATAGCCCTCGCGTATGCGATCGGGGATATAGGGGCGGGCTTCCAATCCGAGTTGACGCAACAGCATCACGATGAGTGCCGCCGATGTTGCGCCGTCGACGTCATAATCCCCGAAGATCGCGACCTGTTCGCTGTGCTGAACCGCGTCCGCCAACCGATCGGCGGCGCGGTCCATGTCGCGAAAGATTGACGGGTCGGGCATGAATCCGCGGATCGACGGAGCGCGGTGCAAGTCGAGCGCTTCCCGTGGAGCGCCGCGCGACAGCAGAATCTGCGTGACAATATCGTCGGTGCCGAAGCCGTCGCGGCTATCAGCGGACAATCCGCGCCAGCGCCAGGCCTGACCCAGGATCGACCGGGTAATTCCCAGGACGGCGGTCATTTGACGATCCGGAAGAGCGGCAGGCATCGCGCGGGCCTTGGCACGGTAAGGCCGCATGCGCAAAACAAAGGGCCGGCTCCGCCTTTGCGAAGCCGGCCCCGGCTCTCGATACGCTACGCGAGAGCCACTGCCGCCGCTAGCGGCAGTATCCGGGTCGATCAGAACGCTCTACCGCGCGTCCGGCCAAGCCGCCGAGGACAGCGCCGCCCAGTGTGCCGACCGTACGGTCACCGCGGGTATCGATGGTCCGTCCAAGCAGTCCGCCGGCAATGGCGCCGACGATCGTGCCGGTACCGCCCGAATTGCGCTGGCAGCTATTGTAGCCACGGCGTTCACGATAGCTGCGATTATATGCGGCGCGACGATCATAACGGTCGTCACGGCGATTATAGCCATCGTTATAGGCATTGCCGTAGGCACGCTCGTAGCGCGGACCGCCATAACGCTGTGCATCGGCGGACGCGGTCGGCACCAGTGCGGAGGTACCAAGGGCCAATGCCGCGGCGGCGAGGGAAAACTTCATCATCTCGACAACTCCCGGTTCTCAGGAAATCCGGCGGGGATCCCTTTCGATGAGGACGTTATCGGTGATTCGCATTGAGCCGATGCTGAATGCGCTCGTTAGCATCTGTTCACACTATCGCGTTGCGCGGCGCCGGGTATGAAGCGGCTCATGCGCTCTGTGCCTACCACGCTGATTGTGATTCTGCTGGTGCTGGCGCTGGTGCCCGCATGGACAGGAGAGCCGCGACTTGATCTGTTCGACAGGCCTTTCGTCCTCCGCACGACCCGCGTTGTGCTTGATCCCGCCAATCCTGCGCATGTCCGGTTGGGCAAGCTGGTGTTTCTTGGTGGCGTCGCGCTATCGGCCGATGTTCCGGCTTTCGGCGGATTTTCATCGCTGAGCGTGCGCGGCGATCGGTTCACGTTATTGAGCGATGGCGGTACGATCGTGCGCTTTCGGATGGGGTCGGACTGGCACCCCCATCACGCGACCTATCAGAACCTGCCGGGTGGACCGGGTACGGGCTGGCAGAAACAGGACCGCGACAGCGAATCGATGACCAGTGATCCTGACGGTCGGATCTGGGTAGGGTTTGAACGCTGGAATGCGATCGGTCGCTATGCAGCGGGCTTCGCCCGAATGGAACGGTTGGTGCAGCCCCGGTCAATGGCCGACTGGGATGATAATGGCGGTGCGGAATCGATGGTCCGGTTGCGCGATGGGCGCTTCGTGGTCATCGCCGAGCAGCGACGGGACGGACATGGCATGAAAACCGCTAGGGAGGGGCTGGTTTTTGCCCGAGACCCGACGACTGATCCTCGCCCGGTCTTTCGGTTCACCTATCAGGCCCCACGACATTATGATCCGAGTGACATTACCGAACTGCCCGACGGACGCCTGCTGGTACTCAACCGACGCTTCGCACTACCCTTCGCGTTCTCGGCCAAGCTGGCAATCGTCGAAAAGACAGACCTCAAATCTGGCGCCAACATGCGAGGTCATGAGATCGCCGCCATCGCCACTCCACTGACCAGCGACAATTACGAAGGCCTGGCGATCACGCGTGAAGGGGACTCGACGATCGTCTGGTTGGTCTCGGACGACAACCAGACCAGCCTGCAACGATCATTACTGCTGAAGTTCAGGCTCGCCGCGGGTGTGTGAGCCGGAGAAGATCAGGCGGCGGCCAGCTTCTTCACGACGTCACGCTTCAGCCGGCGGGCGCGCAGCGACAAGTCGGTGTCAGAGGTCTTCACCAGCCAGTTGTCCAGCCCGCCGTTATGCTCGACCGAACGTAGCCCGTGCGTCGATACTCTCAGCCGCACGGAGCGCTGAAGCGAATCGGAGATCAGCGTCACGTTCTGCAGGTTGGGAAGAAACGTGCGCTTGGTCTTGTTGTTGGCGTGGGAGACGTTGTGACCCACCTGCCGGCCCTTGCCGGTCAGCTCGCAGATACGCGACATGATCGAAACCCTTCAGGTATGGACGGGAAAAGCCCGTGAAAGGCCGCGGCGTTAGCGCGGCGGCGGCTTTGCGTCAACCATCCGATCATGCAACCTGTAGCGATGCATGACGTTGTTACGGCTACGAACCGTTTGTCAAAGGGGTCTGTCATGCGCGCTTTTCTGGTTTTGCTCGGCATCGCTGTTCTGGTTGTGGTCGGCCTGCTGTACTTCCGGATCATCACCATCGACCAGACGAGTCCCGGCATGGTCCAGGCGCCGACGTTCAAGGCTGATGTCGCACGTGTATCGGTCGGTAGCGAGGACAAGACGGTCAAGGTTCCGACGCTCGATGTCGATCGCCCTGCCAACGAGCAGGCACCGGCGCGCTGATTTTGACTGCGCCTGATTGATACTTCAACGAAGCGGTGATGTTTGCCGTTCCTCCCGCGATGCGGGCCGCACTGGACGCGGCGACAAAGGCGGCAGCCGCCGGTGAAGTACCGGTCGGTGCGGTCGTCATGCGTGGAGAGCAACTGGTATCGGTCGCTGCCAATGCGCCACGCGCGTTGCACGATCCGACCGCTCATGCCGAGATGCTGGCCATTCGCCAGGCGTCCGCCACGTTGCGAACGGACCGGCTAAACGATTGCGACCTCTGGGTGACATTGGAGCCCTGCGCGATGTGCGCAGGCGCAATCGCTCACGCGCGGCTCCGCAGGCTTTATTATGCGGCTGGCGATCCCAAGGGCGGGGCGATCGAGCACGGGCCTCGCTTTTTCAGTCAACCCACCTGCCATCATCGGCCGGACGTTTATGCCGGCATCGCAGAGCAGGAGGCGGCCGAACTGCTGCGTGCATTCTTTTTGGCCAGACGCTGACCGTTTCCCTCAGCGTGCGTGGCGGCGCCAGCTTGCATGGAGCGTGGGACCGGCCAGATGAAACGTCATCAGGAAAAAGGCGAGCGCGATGATCGCGTAGCGCAATTGCAGCACATCCCAGCGATGCAATGCTGCCAGCGCGAGCATGACCCACAGTCCCGCCATCGCCAGCACCGCAACCGTTGCATAGGTAAATAGAAACGCACGGGACCGCTCCGTGTCAATCACCACGGACGGCTCATCGGCCCAGGGAGCTATTGGTCCGAGCGGTGGCATGAAGCAGGCAATGATGAAGCCGGACAGTAACAGGACGTAACTCAACGTGGGATCACCCGCGTTCCAGAATTGACGGACAAGACCGGTCGCAGCCAGCGCAATGGTCAACGCTGACACCCACGGCCTAGATCGTCGCGCTGCCCACCCGGAGCGGCGCTCGGGAGATGGCTCACCGGACAAGATAGCGGCGTGGTCGTCTTTCATGCCGACAAGATAGATGCCGGGAAGATCGGTGCAACAACCCGTGCGTCGTACAAATGAAAAGAGGTTGCCGGGTGCCGATCGCGGCATCCCGACAACCTCCTGACATGGTCAGCGGCCGGAGAGCTCCAGCCCGGAGAACCATGTGCGCCGCTACTCCCGTCGTACATTCGCTTTATTCGGGGAAAATTGCCCCAACGAATGCACACCCGGTTTTAGCGGCGAGTTCCCCGAACGAACTGAACCGACCCCACTGCTGAACCATGAGACATCGGATCACCTCCTTTCGCTTGTTGATAACGACGTGACCGGGCTCGGCCACGACCCGATATGTGCGCGAGAGGCGCGCACGATACAAGACTTGTATTTCACGGCGCTTTCCGCAAATATCTGACGCTTCGCGTCAGGCGGTGCGACAGTCCTGCGTGACTCGCTCCACCTCTGCCCAGGCGGGTAGTACCACTGTCGTGGCGCCCGCCTGTTCGACGGTGAAGCGCCCGCGGCTGAAACCCATCGCATCGAGCAGCGGATCGTTCGCTGCAAGGATTGCCACCGCTGTTGGTTGGGCGGCGCTGCCTCTCTGGACACCGACAGTACGCGACGTGCTTGTCGTGCGGATCGTGAGCGGCGATGTCTGCGTCCCGGTTCGTGACAAATAGATGCGGTGATCGACCATATCGCACCGCAAGGTCAGCAACGCTTCGCCACTGTCAGGACCAAAGGCAGCGACCGTTCCGCGATCATCGCGACGATAGCTCCAGGTGCCCGGGGTCTGCGGCCAGTCCCGCCAATCGGCCGTCAGTGTTGCCGGGGCAGGAACGGGTGCCGGCCGGCGCTGAGGCTGCTCGACAGGCGCAGGCGGCGGCGCACCCTTTGGCACGCATGCTGCCAGAACAGTAAGAATAATGAGAACGGACGAATTTCTGGTACGCATGGACGGGCGTCATGACGCATAGGCGATACACGCTCAAGGCCGCGACGCGAAAATGCGGCGGAACCGCGCTCAACAATTTGCTGTTGAAGATATGAAGGAGATCATGAATGGCAGACGCCGCCCCGACCCTGTTGCTTGTTCAGGCCAATGTTTCGCATACGATGAAGGTCGAAAGTCGCGATGGCGATGCCGTGGGATCGGTTTTTTCGTTCATGGTGCACAAGAATTCGGGTCGCGTGACGCATGCGGTCCTCAGCCTGGGTGGCTTCCTCGGCATGGGCAAGAGCTTTTACCCCATCCCGTTCTCGTTGCTGCAATTCGATACCGTGCGCGATCTGTATGTAGTTACGATCGACCGAAGGCTGCTTGAAGGTGGTCCAAGCTGGGCCAACAACGCACCAATGTTCGACCAGGCCTATGCCGACCGCGTGGCGAGCTATTATGATTCTGCGAAGGAAAACCTGGCTGACGGCTAGGCGGCGCGCGAGGAACGATGCTCAGCACTGGGCATCGGAAAAATCCATCCCTCGCGCTACGTCCAACCATCCGGTAGCACGAACCAGCCCGAAGCCGAATGCCGTCAGAAGACGCTCGAAATCACGGAAAGAGAGCGAGTAACGCGGATTGGCAACAGTAGCTGCGTATAGCTTGGCGATCCGGGTCATCGACCTGCTTCCGTTTAGGCATAGGAACGGTCGATACTTTCAAGAACGAGACGGTGATCGTCAAACTACCGCGACCGTTTGCCGCCCATGCGCATCTTCTGCTGCTTTCCGTATCGCGTCTTTCTGGTGCCCGGCTTGCCCTCATTGGAACGGCCCATGAGCGGTGCCTTGTGTTCGTCGGCGGGCAGGCCGAGTTCGTCATTCTCCAACTGACGTATTTCATCGCGAAGCCGGCCGGCGGTTTCAAATTCGAGGTCGGCCGCGGCTTTTCTCATCTGCTTTTCCAGATCCTCGATATAGCCGCGCAGATTGTGCCCGACCATGTGTGGACGCTCGCCGCTCCCGTCCGCGTCGATCTCGACCGTCACCTGATCCTTGGACGCGACATGGGCGATGATGTCGCCGATGTTGCGGCGTATCGTCTGCGGAGTGATGCCGTTTGCCTCGTTATAGGCGACCTGTTTCTCACGCCGCCTGGCGGTCTCGTTCATCGCACGCTCCATCGAGCCTGTGATGCGGTCGGCGTAGAGGATCACGCGCCCGTCGACATTGCGGGCCGCGCGGCCGATCGTCTGGATGAGCGATGTTTCTGAACGCAGAAACCCCTCCTTGTCCGCGTCCAGGATCGCGACCAGCCCGCATTCGGGGATGTCGAGTCCTTCCCGCAGCAGGTTGATGCCGACCAGCACGTCGTACACGCCCATGCGCAGGTCACGGATCAACTCGATGCGCTCCAGCGTCTCGACATCGGAGTGCATGTAGCGGACCTTTACGCCGGCCTCGTGCATATATTCCGTCAGATCCTCCGCCATGCGCTTCGTTAGCGTGGTGACGAGCGTGCGGTATTTGTCGGCGGTCGTCTTTTTCACCTCCTGGATCAGATCCTGCACCTGTTCCTCGACCGGCCGGATCTCCACCGGCGGGTCGATCAGGCCGGTCGGGCGAATGACCTGTTCGGCAAAGACGCCGCCGGTCTGCTCCATCTCCCATCCGCCCGGCGTCGCCGACACGAACGTCGTCTGCGGCCGCATCGCATCCCACTCGTTGAAGCGCAGCGGCCGGTTGTCGATCGCGGACGGCAGGCGAAAGCCATATTCGGCGAGCGTGATCTTGCGGCGATGGTCGCCGCGCGACATGCCGTTGATCTGGCCGATCGTGACATGGCTTTCATCGACGAACAGCAAGGCGTTCTCGGGCAGATATTCGAACAGCGTGGGCGGCGGTTCGCCCGGCAGACGGCCGGTCAGGAAACGGCTGTAATTCTCGATCCCGTTGCAGGCGCCGGTCGCGGCGATCATTTCCAGATCGAAGTTCGTGCGCTGCTCAAGCCGCTGCGCCTCCAGCAATTTGCCCTCGATCACAAGTTCCTTCAGTCGCTCCTCAAGCTCATGCTTGATCGCGACCGTCGCTTGTTTGAGTGTCGGGCCGGGCGTCACATAATGCGAATTGGCATAGATGCGGACATAGTTGAGGTTCGCCACTTTCTTGCCGGTCAGCGGATCGAACTCGACGATCTCCTCGATCTCGTCGCCAAAGAACGAGATGCGCCACGCGGAGTCTTCATAGTGCGAGGGGAAGACTTCCAGATTGTCGCCCTTCACCCGGAAATTGCCGCGCTGAAACGCGGCGTCGTTGCGTTTGTACTGCAGGGCGACCAGCTTTCGGACGATCTCGCGCTGATCGACCAGCTGTCCCTTCTTCAAATCGAAGATCATTGCCGAATAGGTTTCGACCGAGCCGATACCGTAGAGGCAGGACACCGAAGCAACGATGATGACATCGTCCCGCTCCAGCAATGCGCGGGTGGCCGAATGTCGCATCCGATCGATCGATTCGTTCACCGACGACTCTTTCTCGATGTATGTGTCGGACCGGGGGACATAGGCCTCGGGTTGATAATAATCATAATAGCTGACGAAATACTCGACCGCATTCTCGGGAAAGAATGATTTGAATTCGCCGTATAATTGCGCGGCGAGGATCTTGTTGGGCGCGAGGATCAGGGCAGGGCGTTGCAATGCCTCGATCGTCTTGGCCATGGTAAAAGTCTTGCCGGAGCCGGTGACGCCCAGCAGTACCTGATCCTTCTCTCCCGCGCGCGCGGCCTCGACCAGCTCTGCAATCGCGCCGGGCTGGTCGCCCGAGGGGGTGTACTCGCTGGCAAGCGCAAATCGCTTGCCGCCCTCCACCTTGGCTGGTCGTTCGGGTCGGTGCGGTACAAAGGCCGGACCGGTTTCCGGCTCGGCCAGGCTGGTACGGATCTGTATCGTCATCGCTGGTAGATATGGGTTCGCGGCGTTACACCCGCAACGAACACTGTTGGAGAGCAATGATGATCGGTTACGCAACCGTCGGGACGAACGACCTGACACGTGCACTCAATTTCTACGATGGTTTGCTCGCTACGATTGGCGGGAAGCAGTTGATGACGATGCCAGACGAGCGCGGCTTCACGCTGTACGGTGCGGGGCGCGACAAGCCGATGCTGGCGGTGACCCGTCCCTATGATGGCGGCACCGCCGTGCCGGGCAATGGCACGATGGTGGCCCTGGCCGCCGATGACCGCGCGCAGGTCGATACAGTCTATGCCAAGGCGATCGAGCTTGGCGCGGCGGATGACGGCGCGCCAGGACCGCGCGGTCCCGAACAGATGGGGTTCTACGGCGCTTATTTCCGCGATCCCGACGGCAACAAATTCTGCATTTACAAGATGGGCTGACGCATCAGCGCAGCGCGCGTACGGCGGGCGTGTCGAGGCACTGTATCAGTGTCGCGCGGTCCAGCGGCTGACCCGATGCGGGTGGCGCGTAGGGAGGAACCTCGATCGCCGCTCCGACCGCGACGGGATCGAAGCCCTGCTGGCCGGTGCAATCGGTCGCTGACTGCAACATGCGTGGCGGCGTATCGCGTCCTTCGAAGGACAGGCGAAACGTTCCCCAATGGATCGGGATCGCATGTGCAGCGCCCAGCCGTTCGTACGCCTTCACCGCGTCGACCGGGCCGATGTGGCTGTCGGATGCCATCTGGCCCGGCACGAAGCGGAAAGCGCCGACGGGAATGAGCGCGAGGCGGATCGGCCCCAGTGCAGCCGCTTCGGCAGGCCAGCGACCGTCGCCCATCCCCGTGTCGCCAGCGAAGAACAAATTTCCCCCCTCTGGTAGCCTGACGACGAAGCCGGACCACAAAGCACGGTTGCGATCGGTGAACCAGCGGCTCCCCCAATGATGGCTCCTCGCCGCGATCGCGGCGATGCCCGGCGCAAGATCGGCTTGATCGCCCCAATCGAGGCCGCGTGCCTCGATCCCATTGGAGCGCAGGATCGTGTCGTTGCCAAGGCTGGTCAGGATCGTCGGTCGGTCACGTGCCCATAGCCGCTTCAGCGTCGGCAGGTCGAGATGATCGTAATGGTTGTGACTAAGCAATATCGCGTCAATGCGCGGCAGATCGTCGAACCGGACGCCCGGCGCGGTGACTCGCTTTGGCCCGCGTCCGAACGGGCCAGTACGCACGCTCCAGACCGGGTCGGTCAGGATATTGAGGCCCTGCGTCTGGATCAGCACCGTCGCATGGCCGATCCATGTCGCGACCATACGATCGCCCTTAACACGCTCGGGCGGTATCGATGGTGAAACCGCGACACTGTCCGGCCATTCGGGTCGTCCATCGCGTCTCGTCAGTGCGTTCCAGAAAAAAGCGAACCGACTGCCGCCAGACGGCACACCAGCCTCGATCCGCCCATCGGGGTTGAAAAACCGCTCGCCATCGAAATGCCCGCTTACCGGCCCACGATAATAGATGCGGTCGAGAAAGCGGGGCAGGATGGTGACCGTCAGGCCGGCCGCGATGACGATAAACAACAGGACGATCCCCGCCCACTTCACGACACTCGGCACCTTTTTCTCCTGCTTTGCGCAAGGCTCAACGCGAGTGCCGACGCGTTCGGTCCAACGCGCCTCTCGCCACGGCAATCAGGTTGCGGCATGCTGGCATGAAAGAGGAACCAAACATGCGCCATTTCCTGCTTGCACTGCTGATCAGCGTTGCTCCGGCTGTCGCCAGCGCGAAGGTTCCCGTCGAGGAGCAGTCGATCGCCGCGTTGCAGGAGGCGATGACCAGGGGCGACGCATCCAGTATCGACCTCGTGCGCGCTTATCTCGCGCGCATCGATGCGATGGACCGGCGCGGCCCTACGCTACGCGCGGTAATCGCCATCAATCCCGATGCGCTGGCCGAGGCGAAGGCCCTGGATGCGGAACGAAAGGCTGGAAAGGTGCGCGGGCCGCTGCACGGCATCCCTGTCCTCATCAAGGACAATATCGAGACCGCCGACCCCATGCCGACAACCGCGGGCAGCCTGGCGTTGAAGGACAATGTCACGCGCCGCGACGCACCGGTCGTTGCCCGGCTGCGGCAGGCTGGCGCGGTCATTCTGGGTAAGGCGAACCTCTCCGAATGGGCGAACATCCGCTCGACGCGCTCGATGAGCGGGTGGAGCGCGGTCGGCGGCCTGGTGCGCAACCCCTATGCACTCGACCGCACCACCTGTGGTTCGTCAAGCGGGTCGGGGGCCGCCGTCGCCGCCAGCTTTGCGGCTGCTGCGGTCGGCACGGAAACCGACGGGTCGGTCGTCTGCCCCTCGTCGATCAACGGGCTGGTCGGACTGAAGCCCTCGATCGGCCTCGTCAGCCGCACGCACGTCGTCCCGATCAGCCATAGTCAGGACACACCAGGGCCGATGGGGCGCAGCGTACGCGACGTCGCCATCATGGTGCAGGCGATGGTGGGCGCGGACCCCGCCGATCCCTCCACCGCCCAGGCAGGCAGCCATGTGCAGGACTATGTCGCGGCGCTCTCGACCGGCGCACTGGCGGGCAAGCGGATCGCGGTCCTTCACCCGGACATGACACCCGATCTGTCCGCCGCCTATGAAAAGGCGCTGGGCGTGTTGCGCGCGGCGGGCGCGACGCTGGTGGATGTCGAACGTCCCAAGCTGGACGGGATCGGTGACGCCGAGCTGACAGTGCTTCAGACAGAATTGAAGACCGATCTGAACACCTACCTGAAAACGCTCCCGCCTACCGTGAAGACACGCACATTGGACGCCGTCATCGCCTTCAACACCACCAACAGCGCGACCGAAATGCCGTTCTTCGGGCAGGAGACATTCGAAGCCGCGGCGAAGACGAAGGGGCTGGACGACCCCGATTACAAGGCGGCGCGGGCCAAATCATTGCGACTGGCAGGTACCGAGGGCATCGACGCCATGCTCAAGACCGCGAAAGCAACCATTCTCGTCGAGCCGACCTATGGCCCGGGCTGGCTGTCCGATCCAGTTTACGGTGATCAATATGGTGGCCCCAGCGCGAGTGAACTCCCCGCCATCGCCGGCTATCCCAATTTGACCGTACCAATGGGGCTCGTCCGCGGACTACCCGTCGGGCTGTCATTCATTGCGAGGAAGTATCAGGAGGCGGCGGTGTTGGGTGCGGGCTATGCGTATGAACAGCGGGCAAAGGCGCGTATCGCGCCGCGCTACCTGCCAACCGCCGACGCAGGGCCCGGACTCGAAGCGGCGCGGTAACGCTCAGCGTCGGTCGCGCAGTAGCTCGCGGCGGACGCGCACCCCGCCTAGCGACAGGCGGACCTCGACGATGAACAGCGCGAGCGCGGTGATCAGCATGGCCATCGCCAGGATGAACGCGACCGCGACCAGCGTCCCGAAGCGCAAATGAGCAAGTTCGGCGACGAACAACAGTGCCACCACCATGCACGTCATCATGGCGCTTGACGTTGCCAGGAACAGCGCTGCATTCACGACCGTGAGCCGCCGGTCGAGCAGCCGCAGCTCTGACACAACCCTACCGTGCTCGACGCCCTCTGCGGCTGCATGACGCGCCTCCAGCACGCGCGCACGGTCGACCACCCGCGCGATCCGCCCGACCAGCACGTTGAGCAGCGCGACAATTCCGGCCAGCATGAATACGGGCGACAACGATAACTGGATCGTCTGCGCGATGGTCGAGACGGCAGGCAGGGTCGGCAACACGAAGCCGCTCGTGCGTCAGAACCCCGCACATCGCAAGCACCGCGTCAGCAGCGGCGGTACTGAAAATACCAGACTTCATGCCCCTTGCGCCGTGCCTTTCGCTCATACCGCGTTTCTGGCCAGTCATTCGGCCGCGTCAGGAAGTGGTCGGGACGCCGTACCGTCCAGGTAAAGTCGCGACGCCGGTTCATGATCATCATCGCCCAGCGGCAATAGGTCGGATCGTCCGTGCCGAGGCGAAATTCGCCGCCCTGCGCCAGCTTCGCGGCGATCAGGTTCAGCGGTCCGTCATTCACCATCCGACGCTTCGCATGCCGCGCCTTGGGCCAGGGATCGGGATGAAGCAGATAGACGCGTGAAAGACTGGCGTCGGGCAACCGCTCGATCACATCCAGCGCGTCGCCCATATGCAACCGGATATTCCCCAGCCCCTGTTCGCGCACATGGCTCAGCGCACCGACCACGCCGTTCAGGAACGGTTCGCAGCCGATAAAGCCGGTGCCCGGATTATTCGCCGCCTGCGTCGCCAGATGCTCGCCCGAACCAAAGCCGATTTCAAGCTGCAACGGTCGATCGTCGCCGAACAACGCAGTGGCATCGAGCCGCCCGTCGGGCACGCTCAGGCCAGGCAGCATTTCCTCCACCATCGCCGCCTGCCCGATACGCAACTTGTGGCCCTGGCTGCGGCCATAGAGGCGGCGGATCGTGGTGGGGTCGTTCATTGCAATAGTGTCGAATGTCGTCGGGTGACCAACAAATGGCTATGACTATCTGTGTTCGGCAACCGTTTCCTTCAGCTTGTCGACCAGGTCGGTCTTCTCCCAGGGAAACAGCGCGCCGTCCGCTTCGCGGCCGAAATGGCCATAGGCGGCGGTTTGCTCATAGATCGGGGCGTTCAGCTTCAGATGCTGGCGGATGCCCTTGGGCGTCAGGCGGACCAGTTGGGGCAGCACGCGCTCCAGCACGGTCTCATCGACCATGCCCGTCCCGTGCGTGTCGACATAGACCGACAGCGGCTCGGCGATCCCGATCGCATAGGACAGCTGAATCGTCACGCGTCGCGCCAGGCCGGCTGCAACCACATTCTTCGCCAGATAGCGCGCGACATATGCCGCGGAACGGTCGACCTTGGTCGGATCCTTGCCACTGAACGCACCGCCGCCGTGCGGGGCCGCCCCGCCATAGGTATCGACGATGATCTTGCGACCCGTTAGTCCCGCGTCACCGTCCGGCCCACCGATCTCGAACGCACCGGTCGGGTTGATGTAGATCGCCGTCGCGTCCGTCACGAAGCCATTCGGCAGCACGTCCTTGAACACGCCCGTCACATAATCGCGCAGTTCGGCATATCTGGCGGGGTCAGCATGATCGCCCTGCTCGGCATAGCCCGGCTTGTGCTGGGTGGAGACGACCAGCGCAGTCGCACGTACCGGCTTTTCGTCCTCATAGGCCAATGTCACCTGGCTCTTGGCATCGGGCTCAAGGAATGACGCGACGCCCGAATGGCGATCCGCAGCCAGCCGCTCCAGGATCTTGTGACTGTAGTACAGCGTCGCCGGCATGAGGCCCGGCGTCTCGTCGGTGGCATAGCCGAACATAATGCCCTGATCGCCCGCGCCCTCGTCCTTGTTGCCGCTTTCATCGACGCCCATCGCGATCTCCGCTGACTGACCGTGGAGATTGTTGGAGAAGTCGAAGGTTTCCCAGTGGAAGCCCGCCTGCTCATAGCCGATGCGCCTGACGGTGGCACGCACGGCCCGTTCGATCTCGTCCAGCGCGCCGTCCGTCCATGCGCCATCCTCATAGACGCCCCGGCAGCGGATTTCGCCGGCGAGGACGACCTTGTTCGTCGTCACCATCGTCTCGCACGCCACGCGAGCCTCGGGGTCCTTCGACAGGAACAGGTCGACAACCGCGTCGCTGATCTGGTCGGCGACCTTGTCCGGATGACCCTCCGACACGGATTCGGAGGTGAAGATGAACGACTTGCGCATGAGTTGCCCTGCTCCGGGTACATATAAGGAAAGCTTTATATGCGCCCTAGCGAGCGCGGCGACGCAGGGCAACGGCCGTCGCGAGCATCGCCAGTGCAACGATTGCGGCCATCCAGTTGCCCGCCCTCGAAAAGAGTGTCGGCGATGCCGCGGCGGGAAAGGGCACCTCGATCGCTCCGCGCCGTTCGTGCGGGATGGTCGCGATCAGCCGGCCGTCGGCGGCGATCACCGCCGAGATGCCGGTCGGCGTCGCGCGGATGATCGGCAGTCCCTCCTCGATCGCACGCATCCGCGCCTGCGCCAGATGCTGCGGCGGACCCCAGCGCCCGAACCACGCATCGTTCGACGGGTTGAAGATGAGGCTCGGCCGGTGCGCGCTGTCGACGACCTCGCCGGAGAAGACGATCTCGTAGCATAGCTGGATGCCGATATCGCCAAAGCCCGGCAGCTTCAGGTTGCGGGGTCCCGGCCCCGCCTTGAAGTCGAAATCTCCCGGCACCAACCGCGCGAGACCTATCGGGCGCAGCAGCCACGGCATCGGCAGATACTCGCCATAGGGCACCAGATGCGCCTTGTCATATCGTCCGCGCAGCACGCCGCCGGGCGCGAGCGCATAAACCGAATTCGTGGCGCTGATGACGTCGTCACCGGTGAAATTCAGCGACTCGCCGCCTGTCATCAACAGGTCGCGTGGGCCCAGCACGCTGGCGATCCGCTGGCGGACATAGGCGGGCGGCATGCCCCCATAGGCATACCAGGGATAACCGTCCTCCAGCATATAGCGCACCACGCCTTCGGGCCAAAGGACAAGCCGGGGCGCCGGTCCGGGCCGGCCGGAAAGCGCGGTCAGACGCGTGAGCAGCAGTTCGCCATCGCTTTGCCCGCGCTGGTCCTGGCTCACATTGGGCTGGACGACACGGATGCGCGGCGCGGTGGCGGGAACGGCGGGCGCCGTCGCCCAGACACCGTAGCTGAAGGCCTGCGCGATGAGCAAAGCCACGAGCACCGCGATTACCACACCGATCGCGCTCCAGTGTCGCCATGCTATCAGCAACGTTTCTGCCGCGGCGACGGTCAACCCCGATAGCGCATAGGTGCCGACGAACGCCGTCATCGATGCGACGGGCTGGACCGGCACCCACATCACGCCGAGCGGATCCCAGGCATAGCCGGTGAACATCACGCCGCGCAGCCATTCGGTCGCGATCCAGGCCGCGCCCGCCGTCAGCGCGAACGACCAGTCCGCGCGGCGTCCGCGCCAGCGCCAGGCGATTCCCGCGGCCAGCATGGGATAGACCGCCAGATAGAGCGCCAGCGCGACCGCCGCGAAATAGCCGAGTACCGGCGGCATCTTGTCCTGGAAGTCGAACGCGTGCTGGAACCAGTTGTCGTTGACGGTGAAATGGCCGACGCCGAATAGCCAGCCGCGCCACAGAGCCCCCTTCAGGGAAAGCGCATCGCCGATCAGCGCCAGCCACAGCGCGAAGGCCGCAACCGTCAGTGGCCATAGTTCCAGCGGCGCAAATCCACAGGCGGCAACGGCGCCGAGGACCAGCGACGACCAGGCGGAATGGCCACGAAAAAGGGCTAGAGCAGGGGGCAAGCAGGAACCTCGATCAGCTCAACCGGTCGATCTGTTCAGGGCTGAGGGATCCGGGAATGATCATGATCGGCACCGAAAGGCAACCTGCATCCGTTCCGGCGAAATGCGCGACCAGGTCTCCCGGAGGCCCGCTGGCCGCTGCACCGAGCACGAGTGCCGCGACCTGCGAATTAGCCCCGATCATCTCCTGGACGATCTTGGGTCCATCGCCCCCGCGAACGGTGATCGAAGGCCGCACCCCCGACTCCTCCAGCAAGGTGCCCGCCGCCTTCGCAACCCAGCGTTCTGCATGTTTGCGGGCGTCTTCCTCGATCGTCGCCTGCACGCCGCCAAAGGCGATGAATTCCTGTGGTGGCAACAGCCACAGCATCTCCACTCCCCCGCCGGTCTTTACGGCGCGGCGCGCAGCAAAGCGCAGCGCGATGGCCGCTTCGGGCGTTTCGTCGATGACCGTCAGGTAGATACGCATCCCGTTCCTCCGAAGGTGAGAATGGGCCGACGCATTGACACGTGCAAGGGCGGTGGCGACCTTGACCGGCGGGCATGCGCGCGCAAAGAACCTCGCGACTCTCCATCCCTCCCCAAGGACCGTCCATGTCGATCGAGATCAAGATGCCCGCGCTGTCGCCGACGATGGAAGAGGGAACGCTGGCCAAATGGCTCGTAAAGGAAGGTGATACTGTCGCGTCCGGCGATATCATGGCGGAGATCGAGACCGACAAGGCGACGATGGAGTTCGAGGCGGTCGATGAGGGCACGATCGGCAAGATCATGGTCGCCGAGGGTACCGACAATGTGAAGGTCGGCACTGTCATCGCCGTGCTGCTGGAAGAGGATGAGGACGCGTCTGCCATCCCTGACAAGAGCGAGACGCCAGTGCCTGCGGATCCGGAATTCCGTGGCCATCCCGACCCTAAGGATCCCAATGCCGACGGCACCGAAGGCCAGCCGGCGGAGCGTACGCGAGAGCAGGCCGAGGATCATGGCCGTCCACCAGAGGCCGGCAGCGAGCCGGGTGGGAGCGGCCACCGCGTGAAAGCCAGTCCGCTGGCACGGCGGATTGCAGCCGAGCGTGGCGTAGACTTGGTGGCGCTGACCGGCACCGGTCCGGGTGGTCGGGTGGTGCGCGCCGATGTTGAGGGAGCCAAGGCGGCTAGTCCCGCCGAGGCAAGCGAAACGCCGGCGCCGGCGCCAGCGCCCGCAGCGCAGGCCAATGCTGCGGCCGTGCCGGACATCCCGCATGAGACGACCAAACTCAGCAACATCCGCAAGACGATTGCCCGCCGTCTGACCGAATCGAAGCAGACGGTGCCGCACATCTATCTGACGGTGGACGTGCGCCTCGACGCACTGCTCGCGCTGCGCGGCAACCTGAACGACGCTCTGTCCGCTCGCGGCGTCAAGCTGTCGGTCAATGACATGCTGGTCAAGGCGCTGGCGCTCGCGCTGATCGAGGTGCCGAGCTGCAACGTCATGTTCACGCCAGATCAACTCGTCACCTTCGCACGCGCCGACATCTCGGTCGCGGTATCGACACCGACCGGCCTCATCACGCCGATCGTGCGCGAGGCCGATACGAAACCGCTCTCCGTCATCGCGACCGAGATCAAGGATCTGGCCGGACGGGCGCGCGACAACAAGCTGAAGCCCGAGGAGTATCAGGGTGGTACCGCGTCGATCAGCAACATGGGCATGTACGGCATCACGCAGTTCGACGCGGTCATCAACCCGCCGCAGGGCATGATCCTGGCGGTCGGCGCCGGCGAGAAGCGCCCGCATGTGATCGACGGCGCACTAGGCATCGCGACCGTCATGAGCGCGACCGGCAGCTTTGACCACCGCGCCATCGACGGCGCCGACGGCGCCCAACTGATGCGCGCGTTCAAGCGGCTGGTGGAAAAGCCGCTCGGCCTGGTCGCCTGACATGCGCGCTGCCGTGTTGAACGAGGTTGTGCACATCATGACCGGGCTGGCGGCCGCGGCGGCGCTAACCGCGCTATTCGTCTGGGCCTATCCGCAAGGGCGCGACGTGATCTGGGCATGCGGTGCGGGGGCTATGGTCGTTATTGTCCTGATGGGGATCGGTCCGCTCAGGCGCGCCGCGCGATGACGACGCTGCCCGCCGAGCCGCCGACGATCCGCGTCACCGCCATGCCGGGCGATGCGAACCCCTATGGCGATATCTTTGGCGGGTGGCTCATGGGACAGATGGACCTGGCCGCAGGCTCGGTCGCATCGCGGCATTGCGCCGGTCGTGCCGTCACGATCGCAGCGGAAGGAATGAAGTTCCACAGGCCGGTCCTCGTCGGCGACGAGGTGTCCGTTTATGCGACACTGGCAGGCACCGGCACGACCAGCATGACGATCGACGTCGAGGCGTGGCGTCGCGGACGTCATTCGGACGAGGCCTACCGCGTCACGCAGGCCCGTTTCGTCTTCGTCGCGATCGGCGAGGACCGTCAGCCACGCCGGGTGCCAAAGGTCGCGCGCATCGATTATCCCGCCGAACCAATTGCAGGTGCCGATACCCCATGAGCAACAATTTCGACCTCGTCATCCTCGGCTCCGGACCCGGTGGCTATGTGGCTGCGATCCGGGCCTCGCAACTGGGCATGAAGGTCGCGATCATCGAGCGCGAGCGGCTTGGGGGCATCTGCCTCAATTGGGGCTGCATCCCGACCAAGGCGTTACTCCGCACCTCCGAAATCTATCACTACATGACCCACGCCGCCGATTATGGGCTCAAGGCGGAGAATGTCGGCTTCGACCTGGGCCGCATCGTTGATCGCAGCCGCAAGGTGGCGGGGCAGCTCAATGCCGGCGTCAAGGGGCTGATGAAGAAGAACAAGGTGCAGGTGTTTGAGGGCGTCGGCGCGCTGACGGGCAAGGGAAAGCTGACGGTCACGCAGGGCGACAGGACGACCGAACTCACCGCGCCCCACATCATGGTGGCGACCGGTGCGCGCGCGCGCGACCTGCCCTTTGCCAAAGCTGATGGCGAACGCATCTGGACCTATCGTCATGCGATGGTGCCCAGGGAAATGCCGAGCGAGTTGCTGGTGATCGGATCGGGCGCGATCGGGGTCGAGTTCACCAGCTTCTATCACGACATGGGCGCCAAGGTGACAATCGTCGAGATGCTGCCGCGCATCCTCCCCGTCGAGGATGAGGAGATCAGCGCATTCATGGAAAAGCGGCTGACCAAGGACGGGATCGAGGTGCTGACTGGCGCCGGGCTGGAGGCGCTGAAGCCTGATGCGGACGGCATCACCGCCACGATCAAGACCGGTGACGCAAAGTCAGCCGATCGTCGCTTCAGCCATGTGATCGTCGCGATCGGCATCGTTCCCAACACCGCTGACATCGGGCTGGAAGCGCTGGGTGTCGAGACGGAGCGCGGGCAGATCACGGTCGACGGGTTCGGTCGCACCAATATCGAGGGGGTCTATGCGATCGGCGACGTGACCGGCGCGCCCTGGCTCGCGCACAAGGCCAGCCATGAGGGGATCGTCTGCGTCGAAAAGATCGCCGGCAAGGATCCGCATCCTTTCGAAACCTGGAATATTCCGGGCTGCACCTATTCCCGCCCGCAGGTTGCCAGCGTCGGCATGACCGAGGCGAAGGCGAAAGAGGCCGGTTTAGAGGTAAGGGCCGGCAAATTCCCCTTCATCGGCAACGGCAAGGCGATTGCGCTGGGCGAGGCCGAAGGCTTTGTAAAAACCGTCTTCGACGCAAAGACCGGCGAATTGCTGGGCGCGCACATGATCGGCGCCGAAGTCACCGAACTGATCCAGGGCTATGTCATCGCGCGTCAACTGGAGACGACCGAGGCAGAACTGATGGAAACCGTCTTTGCGCACCCGACGCTGTCCGAGATGATGCACGAAAGCGTGCTGGGTGCCTATGGCCGCGCCATTCACTTCTAGCGGAAAGCTTGTCCGACGGACGGCGGTGCAACCGAGAGCCGGCACTGGCGTTCGTCGGGGCAGGAGAATGCCATGACCGACGATGAAAAGGACGACGTCTATTCACGCTTCCGTGAGGCGGTGAACATGCCGCCCAAGGCGATCGAGGACTGGCTTGAGACCGACGATAGCAAACGGGTGGGCTGGAAGGGCGACGATGGCAAAGGCTCGGGCGAGAGCGTTGGCCATAAATCGGGCAAGCGCATCGTCGAGCTACGCCACAAGAAGAAGGCGGACCTGACCGATGATGATTATGACCACATGAAAAAAGTGGCGGCCTATGTCGCGCGGCACTGCAAACAGGGGCCGGCGGATGACAAGGAGCATTCCGACTGGCGCTATTCGCTGATGAACTGGGGGCATGATCCCTGCAAGGATTGATGAAGATCAGCCGTTTTCAGCGCGCATCCAAAATCTAACGACGCGCTGAATGGGAGAAGCTTCCATTCTAGGCGGCGATGTCGTATGGCTTGATCTCACCGGCCAGGTAAAGATTGCGCGCCTTCGCCCGGCTCAGCTTGCCCGAACTGGTGCGGGGAAGCGTGCGCGGCGGGATCAGTTCGATGACGCAGTTCATGCCGGTGACCGCCCGCACGCGTTCACGGATCGCATCGCGCAAGCGCCCACGTTCGCTCTCGTCGGAGCTGCGGCATTGTACCAGGACGGCCGGCGTTTCCTCGCCACCGGGTGTGGTGATCGCGAAAGCGGCGATGTCGCCCGCCTTGAATCCCGGTAGTTGCTCCACCGCCCATTCTATGTCCTGCGGCCAGTGATTGCGGCCGTTGACGATGATCATGTCCTTGGCCCGCCCGACGATATAGATGTAACCGTCCGACAAATATCCCATGTCGCCGGTATCCAGCCAGCCATCGGTCATGCACGCGGCGGTGGCCTGATCATCACCGAAATATCCTTCCATGACAGACGGCCCCTTGCACCATAGCTTGCCGATCGCGCGCTCGGGCAGGGGCGTGCCGTCTTCCTCGCGGATCTCTATCGTCATGTCGCGCACCGGCTTCCCGCAATTGACGATCGCCCGGTAACGCTTGGGATGTCTGCCAATATCATCCGGTTGCGCTCCCGCGCCCGACAGCTGCGTCTCCTCGACCAGCTCGACGCGAATGCCTTCGCCGGGCGGCATCAGCGATACGGCCAGCGTTGCCTCCGCCAGCCCATAGGACGGCAGGAAGGCGGATGCCCGAAAACCCGCATCGGCGAACGCATCGACAAAGTTCTGCATGACATCGGGGCGGATCATGTCTGCGCCATTCCCCGCCACCCGCCACCGTGACAGATCGAACCGCACCGACGCGCGCGTTTGCGACGACATGCGACGCGCACAGATGTCGTAACCAAAGGTCGGGGAATAGGAGAGTGTCGTACCCTTGTTGCGACTGATAAGGTCAAGCCACGCCAGCGGACGACGCGCGAAATCCTCGGTTTTCAGGTAATCGGTCGACACCTGGTTGGCGACGGGTGACAGAAGGCATCCGACCAGTCCCATGTCGTGATACCAGGGAAGCCAGGACACACACCGGTCGCCATCGCCGATTGCCATTCCGTGGCTGTGCGCCGCCAGATTGTTGAGCAGCGCGCCATGCGTGATGACGACACCGTGCGGAAAGCGCGTCGAGCCGCTGGAATATTGCAGGTACGCGACCGACTGCGGCGTTGCGTGCGGCAAGGTCGCATCGGGGGCCTGCAATCTCGCGAACTCCGACCAGTCCACTCCCTTGACGCCAGCGGCTTCGGCAGCGGCGCTGGCCATCTCGGCTAGTTCCGGCGGAAAGAACAGCATCGCTGGCGTGCAGCTTGCCAACTGCACGCGCAATTGCTCGACATAACTGTCGCGCCCACCGAATGACGTCGGTAATGGCAACGGAACCGGCCATGCCCCCGCATAGACCGCGCCGAAGAACAGCGCCGCGAACTCGGCGCCCGTCTCGGCGGTCAGCGCCACGCGATCCTCCGGCTTGATACCGCATGCGATCATGCGACGCGCATTGACCAACGCATCGTCGCGTAATGATGAAAAGCGATATGCCTGTGTCAGTTGCCCGCGTGCATCGTGAAAGTTCAGTCCCCGCTCGCCTGTCGCTGCGTAGTCCAGTGCCTCGCCCAGCGTGTCGAAGTCGGCATAGCGGCGCGCAAGCTGGTCATCGGTGGGTGTCGGCACCGGGTGCTGCTCGAAAGCCATCCGTGGTAAACCCTCAATTCATGTGTTGGGCGACAGCGCCCTATCGTCGGCAGTTCCTGATCGCTTGATGATGCTCTGCCAGTTAACGTTCGTTTGTGAGTGTGGCACAATCAAGGCAATGCCACATAACCGATCCTTGCCAAAGCCGCTGGACCCCGCTTCACTCGAGCGGTTGGCGCTGCGGTATGTTGAACGATTTGCCACGACACGCAAGCGGCTGATTGATTATCTGGCCCGCAAACTGCGCGAGCGCGGCTGGACGGAGGACGTCCCGCCCGACCCAGTACAACTGGCCGAGCGGCTTTCAGCGCTCGGTTACATTGATGATAAGGCCTTTGGTGAGGCCAGGGCCAGCGCGATGACCAGGCGGGGACTCGGCGCCAGGCGGGTAACGGGCGCGCTGCGTGCAGCAGGCATCAACGAAGAGGACGCCGCCGCGATCGCGCCAACGGTTGCCGATCGATCGGAGGAAGCGGCCATGGCGTTTGCACGTCGACGCCGGCTTGGGCCCTTTGGAGAGGCGCCTGTCGATCGTCGCGCGCGGGAGAAGCAGATTGGCGCGATGTTGCGTGCCGGTCATGACATCACGACAGCCCGCCGCATCGTCATGATGAGCGCCGATGAGCTCAGGCAATGGGATGAATAAGCGATGAACCGTTGCGATTGGTTGCGGAATCGTTAGCTAGGTGCCGCTGGTAAGGACATGATCGATGCGCGAGCAGCAGGTGTTCATTGGACAGGAGACACTCGGGGCGGACGACTGTGTACGAATTGAGGGTACGATCAAATGGTTCGACGCCGTCAGGGGCTTCGGCTTCGCGGTCGCCGATGACGAAGGCTATGGCGATGTACTCGTTCACTTTTCGGTTCTCGAACAGCATGGCCGTCGAAGCCTTCCGGAAGGGGCGCGGGTTGCTATTCTGGCAATTTCTCGCGGTCGCGGCTTCCAGGCGAGGGAGATCATCACGATCGACCTCAGCAATGCGGTAGCCGAGTCGACGATTCGCGCCCGCGATGCCAATCGGCTCGATCCGATGGCAATGATCGATGAGGCCGGACCATTTGAGCCGGTCGAGGTCAAATGGTTCAACCGGCTCAAAGGCTATGGTTTTCTCATCCGCTCCGGTGACGACCATGACATCTTCGTCCACATGGAAACGCTGCGTCGCGGCGGTATCCTGGTGGTCGAGCCGCAACAGCGGCTGCGCGCCCGCATTGCCCCCGGCCGCAAGGGGCCGCTCGCGGTGATGGTTGAAGAGGACGGTTAGATGACGCGTTCGGGTTGGAATCTGCTTGTGCTGATGATGGCATCAAGTGCGATCGGAGGTTGTGCGGGACAAGGAGCCGGTTCTGCCGCCGCCGCATGCGCAGCGAACTCGATTCCACTGACGATAACCGGCTCGAGTGCAGACCACCGCTTTTGCGTCGAGACCGCCAGTACGGAACCGGAGCAGCAGCGCGGCCTGATGTATCGAACCGACCTGAAACCAGATGGCGGGATGCTGTTCGCACCCTATCCGCCGGACGGCGGCTCACCCAAGGAAGCCGCTTTCTGGATGGAAAACACCCCGACGTCGCTGGACATCATCTTCATCAGGCCGGACGGTACGATTGCACGCGTCGCGGACAATACGATTCCCTTCTCCGAAACACCCATCCCCTCCGGCGAGCCGGTATCGGCGGTTCTTGAACTCGTCGGCGGCAGGACCGCTGCGCTCGGCATTCACGAGGGCGACCGGGTATCATGGAAGGCCGATACCACACCGCACGGTTGAAGGCGGGCGACAGGCGCGATAAGCGCTGGCGCATGGCAAAGCTCGGCAACCCCTTCACCTGGTGGAACGGTGCGACGTGGGGCACGATCCTCTACGGCTTGCGCGGCAAGCGGGAGGTCGGCACCGATCATCTGGGCAACGTCTATTATACGGGCGGAACCGACACGCATGGCTGGACGCGTCGCTGGGTTATCTATGCCGGCGCCAATGACGCCAGCCGCGTGCCGCCCCAGTGGTTTGCCTGGCTTCACCATCATATGGACGACGTGCCCGACCGCGCGCTTCCCCAACCCAGGGAGTGGGAGAAACCACCCGTTCCCAACATGACCGGAACCGCACTGGCTTATCGCCCTCAGGGTGCGCTGGAAAAGGGCGGTGAGCGGGCCGCGGCGACGGGCGACTATGAAGCGTGGGTTCCCGACGCGTGAATTTGCGATCATGACCCGGCGCTGGATTGCCGCTGTGGTATTGCTGGCGGTTGTCGCGGTCGGCGGTTGGTTCGGCTATAGCTGGCTGCGTCCGGCATCCAGACCGCCGGCGATCGTGGAAACGCCGATCGCCGACGCCGGCCAGGCAAGCGACAATGGTATCGAAACGGTGGACGGCGCCGACAGTCTGGCTCCGGTGAACGGTGGAACGCCGATGGCGCAGCGGACGGCCGTGATCGGGCTGCTCAACAAGCGCAATAGTGAGCACCGAGACTTCAAGATGCGGGTCGGGCAGGCGATCCGCACCGGCGACGTCGTAATCCGGCTACGCGCTTGTGAGCGCACCACCCCGTGGGAGCAGCATCAATTGACCGGCGCCTTCGTCCAGCTCGATGTTCGCGGCGTGGATCAGCATTGGCGGCGGGTCTTTTCCGGATGGCTCTACAAGGAAAGGCCGGCGCTGAACGTCGTGCAGCACCCGATCTACGATGTCTGGACCAAGAGCTGTACGATGTCCTTGCCCGACCGCGGTCCCGATACCGATGTGCTGGGTGACGCTCCGGAACGGTCGAGCGCAAAGAAATCACCGGATGCACAAACATCTCCACGGGCGGGCAGCGACGCTCCTGCGATGCCGGACAAGGCCCCCTCCAGCAACGCCATGTAGGCCGCGCGATCGATCTCGACCGCACCCAGCGACGTCAGGTGTTCGGTCTGGAACTGGCAGTCCAGCAGCGTGAAGCCCCCGACGCGCAGCCGTGCAACCAGCCAGGCCAGCGCCACCTTCGACGCATCGGTCGCGCGGCTGACCATGCTCTCTCCGAAAAACGCGCGGCCCAGCGACAGCCCATATAGTCCCCCGACCAGCCTGTCCGTGTCCCAGCACTCGATCGAATGCGCAAAGCCCAGCGCGTGTAGTCGGGTAAACGCTTGCTCGATGCCGTGATTGATCCACGTCTCCGGTCGATCCTCGGCGCTTTGCGCGCACAGGCGTATTACGTCGCCAAACGCGGCATCGGCGGTGACGCGGAATTGGCCTGAGACGATCCGCTTGCGCAGGCTGCGCGACAGGTGAAATCGGTTGAGCGGCAGGATGGCCCGGCGACGCGGCTCCACCCAATACACGCCCGCGGCGTCGCGATCGTCGGCCATCGGAAAGACGCCCACCGAATACGCGCCCAGCACCATCTGCGGGTCCAGCATGTCGCTCATTGGTCTGCCAGGCGCCGCTCGATCGTCCGCCATAATGTTGCAAAGGCTTTCGCGCTGGCCGTGCGCGGCGCGGTGACGCCAACCGGTTTGCGCTCACTGGTCATCGCCTCGATCGCGCTGGCCATCGGAATGACCGGCCAGTCGGGATGTCTCTCAAGCGCATCGCGGTGAAGTGTCCTGCGTCTGTCGACCATTGAGTAGGCCGCCAGCACCGGCGTGCGGCCGTTCAGATGGCGCACGACCTCGTCATGGGCGCGCTCGGACAGAGCGGACGGAACAACCGGCACGACAATCAGATCGGCCGCGCGCAGCACCTGGTCCGCTGTCTCGGTCAGTCCTGGCGGACAGTCCAGGATGATCCGTTCGTGATCCTTCAGCTGCGCCAGTAATTTCGCCAGCCGCTTCTTCTTGTCCAGTGTATCGAACAGCCGGTCCAGACCCCGCAAGGACCGATCCGCTGAGATCAGGTCCAGGCCAGCGATGCTTGTCGGTCGCACCTGTCTGGTGACGGTGATGTCGCGCGAGAACACGGCCTTCGCGCTGTCACCGCTTGCGCCGCCAAGGATCCAGCTGCTCGCCGCCTGCGGATCGAGATCCCATAGCAGGGAGCGGCGCGATGACAGGGTTGCCGCGCACCAGGCAAGATTGACCGCCAGCGTCGTCTTTCCGACGCCACCTTTCAGACTGTAAACCGCGATCACTGCCATGCCGACGCTGTGCCGCGCGTGCTTTGGCGAGGCAAGCATTAGAGCATGGGTCAGTCGCCTGTCAGGATACGATCCATCAACTGCCGGACGGTCGGGACATAGCCGTTCGAATAGAAAGGATCGCGCTTGAAATTGTAAGCGGAATGTCCGGCAAACATCAGGTTATTCTCGGTGTCGCCGCCATGCGCGATGTCCTGCAATGTCTTTTGGATACAGAAGGATCGCGGATCGGCCAGCCGTCCCGTCGAATTGGTCTCGGTATCCGCCCATGACGAGAACAGGCACTGCGACAGGCACCCCATGCAATCCGCCTGATCCTGCCGGATTTCGCTCTTCTCGGTAGGCGTGACGAACACCAGCGTGTTGTCGGGCGTCTTGAGCGCGTCGGTATATCCGGCGCCGAACCACTCCCGCGCGCGCAGCAGGTCGCCGCGCGTGACCCAGAAATTCTTGCCCTTCACGCCGACGTCGAGCTGGAAGACGTGATCGCCCGCTTCCTGCCGTGAAAAGGCGATCTGGCGATCGGCCCGCGCCTCCAACGCGCGCAGGAACGGATTGCGGACAGCGGATGAATAAAATCCCGTAGGCGAAAAGCGATGAAGGAGGACGTCGTTTTCCTCGATCGTCATCAGCCGCTGTTTCCACCCCTCCGGGATCGGGCTTTCTTTCGTCAGCAGGGGACGGGTGCCGTACTGAAAGGCGATCCGGCCAAGCTCGGGATTGTCGATCCACTCGTTCCAGTCGCGCAGATACCACACGCCGCCCGCCATCACGATCGGCACCTCATCCGAAATGCCGCCGTCGCGCATCGTATCGCGCAGCGCCTTGACGCGCGGGTAGGGATCCTCGGGTTTGCGGGGGTCTTCCGCGTTGGAAAGACCATTATGACCACCGGCGAGCCAGGGGTCTTCATAGACTACCGCTGCCAGCCATTCGGCGGCCTTGGAATAGGCACGCTTCCACAGCGCACGAAAAGCGCGGCCGGACGAGACGATGGGAAGATAGCTGACGCCGTGCTGCGCGGCGATCTCGGACAGCTTGTACGGCATGCCCGCACCACAGGTAACGCCCGCGACCAGACCCTTCGTTCGCTCCAGCACACCTTGCAGCACGCGCTGCGCGCCGCCCATTTCCCATAGCACGTTGATGTTGATCGCACCGCGACCGCCAGCAATGTCGAAGGCTTTGCGCACCTGCTGCACCGCACCGTCGATCGCATAGTCGATCAGTTCTTCGTGCCGGTCGCGGCGGGTGAGCGCGTGATAGATTTGCGGTACGATCTTGCCGTCGGGATCATAGCTGTCGGCGTTGACGGCCGATACCGTGCCGATGCCCCCGGCTGCCGCCCAGGCGCCAGCAGATGCATGGTTGGTCGCGGCAACCCCTTTGCCACCCTCGACAAGCGGCCACACTTCGCGACCATTGTACACGATCGGCGTCAAGCCCCTGAACAAGAACGTCCCTTTCGCGGCATATTGATCCAGTATAGTCTCGGGCGGCAAAAAAAGCGACCCCATGCTTTGGTCGCTACCCCAGCGCCCCCGGCCGGTCCATTGCCCTTTCATAAAGCGCTTTGTAACGGGCCATCATTAATGTCTCGTCAAAATCCTGCACGGCCTTCGCGCGGTTCGCCTTGCCAAGCTGTTCGCGCAACGGCGCATCAATAGCCAGCGTCTCGATCGCGTCGCGCAGTCGGACTTCCCCCGGACCGGATGCGATAAACGGTTGATTCTCCTCACTCACCATCGTCGCAATATCGCCGACCGGTGTCGCGACGACAGGCAGCCCGGCCGCCATCGCCTCGATGACAGAGATTGGCGACTGCTCGCTGAGCGACGAAAGGGCCAGCATGTCGAAATGCCCGATGAACTCATAGGGGCGGTCGAGAAAACCCGGCATCACCAGCCGGTCGAGAATGCCCATCGCGGCCGCTGCCTGCCTGATCTTCTCCCGCTCCGGCCCCTCGCCGACGATCACCAGTCTGAAGCGCATCGACAACCCGCCGCAGGCGCGCACGAGCAGCGGCAAATCCTTCACCTGGCGCAGCCCGGCAAGCGCGCCGATCACCACCTCACCGGCATGGGGTATGAACCCCGGGATCGCCTTGGGCTGCGGCTTTTGCGCATACAGCCCGACCGGAATGCCATTCACGATGCGGTGAACGCGCTGAGGAGGCTGTCGCCAGGTCTTGAGCGCGATTTCCTCCAGCGCGCGAGACGGGACGACCAGCGCGCTGGCACCCGGAAACGCGAGCCTGCGATAGACGTTGCGCTCGCGCTTCAGCCCGGCCGCTTCGTCTTCACCAAAGCCATCCTCGTGATGCACGAGCGGCGGCATTCCCTTCGAGAACACACGTCGTGCCATCACCCCATCGATCGCGCCCCAGTTATACGTCAAAACCAGATCGAAGCGCCGCAGCCAGGTAGCAATCGCCTCATATCTCTTGACCGACGGCCGCCCTGTCAACGGCGGCGGGTCTTGGGCAATTTCATATCCGACACCCTTGTCGATCCGCACGCGCGCACCCAGCGCGTCCGGCACGCCCGAGACGATGACGTGGCGCGCGTGGTTGCCAAATGCATTCATCAGCCGAACGGCACGCGCCTCCTTGCCGCCCAGATCGAAGCTGGAATGAAGATGCAAAATACGAACGGGACCGGGCATTGAGGGTTTCAACACCAAATAAGCGGCCTGTTCAAAAGTCTCAAGTCAGGGCAGTCGATCCAGCCACCGGTTAAGTGCCGGCGCAATGGCCGGCTCCTTGAGTGTCGGCGCGTGGCCCACATTTTCTGCTTCTACCATCTCGGCCAGCCCGAGTTCACTCATCATGCGCTCTGCGACCGTCGCGGACAGGATGTCCGATCGGCCTGCGCGAACGAGCAGTACCGGTTTGGTATCGAGGGTAGCCAGTGCGGCCCATAATGACGCTGGATCGGCGGTCGGGATGCGGACCGATTCGGCGATGCGCTGGTCATAATCGAGGACGATACGACCCGCACTGGTCAGGCGATAGAGGCGCTTGGCCATATCCAGCCAATCGTCGATCCGCCAATCGGGGTAGATCTCGCCATAGCTTTCCTGAGCCGCGCGCGCGGCATGCATCCAGGTCGGATAACTGCTCGTACGACCGACAGTACCGCGAATTCTGCCCAGTCCGACCGCCTCCGATTCAGGCCCGATGTCATTCAGTAAGGCACCGACGACTCGCAGCGGCTCGGCTTGCGCGATCAGCATCGCCAGCGCGCCGCCAAAGGAGCTGCCGACCAGCGCGACACGATCGAGCGCTTGTTCCGCCATCAGCGCCTGACAATCGGCGACGTAGGCTGCGGCATTGTAGGTTGCCGCATCCCTGGCAGGGGCGCTTTCGCCGCGCCCGCGATAATCGATCGCAATCAGCCGTCGACGCCCCGCGACCCGATCGGCCAGTCCGCCGAAATCGCGTGCGTTGCGCGTTGGTCCGGGCAGGCAGAGTAGTGGCGCGATGCCGCCGGGACCGGGATAATCACGCGCATGCAAGGAGAGTCCGTCGGGCGATGACCAGATCAGATCCTGATAAGTGGGCATGTCGACGTCCCCTGTAGCCAAGCGCCTTGCGCGCGAGCGGTGGCGCGCTCCATATCCAACCATGCCCGTCGACCCGCAAGCCTATCGCCCGTCCACCGCGATACTCGCGCTGGGGAACCGGTTCTACGATCCCGTGGGGGCAGCGACCTTCCCGGAGACGAACCTGCGGTTTCGCAACGACCGTGCCGCCACCGAAATCGGGCTCGCGACGCTGACCCATGAGGAATGGCTGTCGCGGTTCGGCCGCTTCGAGGCATTGTCCGGGACATTGAAACAGCCGCTCGCACTGCGGTATCACGGGCATCAGTTCCGGCAGTATAACCCCGAAATCGGGGACGGGCGCGGTTTCACCTTCGCGCAACTTAACGATGATCGCGGGCGGTTGATGGATCTCGGCACCAAAGGGTCGGGGCAAACGCCGTGGAGCCGGTTTGGTGACGGGCGGCTGACGCTGAAGGGCGGTGTGCGCGAGGTGCTGGCCTCCGAAATGCTGGAGGCGCTCGGCGTGCCGACGTCGCGGTCGCTGTCGCTGATCGAGACGGGGGAGGCGCTGGAACGCGGCGATGAGCCGTCGCCGACCAGAAGCGCGGTGCTCGTTCGCCTGAGCCACGGTCACATCCGCATCGGCTCTTTCCAGCGGCTGGCCTATGAACGCGATGAAGACGCGATGCGGTGCCTTGTCCGCTATGTCCTGCGCGAACTATATGGTCTCGAGGGCGATGATCCGGTGATGCTGCTCGATCTGGTGGTGCAGCGGACGGCCATGTTGGCCGGGCGCTATATGGCGGCCGGCTTTGTCCACGGTGTGCTCAATTCGGACAATATCAACGTAACGGGCGAATCGTTCGACTATGGCCCCTGGCGTTTTGCGCCGACCTGGGATCCGCAATTTACCGCCGCCTATTTCGATCGTGACGGACTATATGCGTTCGGACGACAGCCGGAGGCGATCCACTGGGATGTGATGCAACTCGCTGCATCGCTGAGACTGGTGGCGGACAGCGCGCCGTTGATCACGTCGCTGGACTCGTTCGGCGACCAGTATCAGTCGGCGGTGACGCAGGCGATGCTGTGGCGCATGGGTATCGCGCCGCGCGACGCAGCATTGGATCGCGCGCTGGTCGAAACTGTCGAGCGCGCGCTGAGAACCAGTAGCGCAGGGCTGGATCTGTTCTTTCACGATGTGTTTGGTGGGCGGCTGCCCGACCATTATGATGCTGGCTGGGACGCGGTTCGAGCAGCGCTCACGGACTATCCGGCAAGAAGCGGGCGCACCGCGGATTACTGGTCGGGTGAGCCCTGCTCGATGCTGATCGATGAGGTCGAGGCAATCTGGGCGGCGATCGATGATCGCGATGACTGGTCCGCTTTCAACTGCAAGATCGCTGATATTCGGACGATGGGCCATGCGCTTGGAGGCGTAGTGTGTGCCGGGTAGTGCAAAGCGGTGCGAACTGGGGCAGTAGCGCCCGGGACTGAGGGCTGGGGACTGGGGTTTGACCTGACGCAATGCAGAGCCGCGAGATCATATCGACCGAACCCGCCACTGGCGCGACGCTGTGGCAGCAACCCGTGGGCAATACCGATGCCGAGGTTGCGGCGGCGCGCGGCGGCTGGGCGGCATGGGCGGCACGACCGCTCACGTACCGTGTCGAGACGATGCGGCGCTTCGCCAACGTCGTCCGGGCGCGTGCTGATGCATTTACCGACCTGATCGCGCGTGAGACGGGTAAGCCGATCTGGGACGCGCGTGGCGAGGTGGAAAGCGTCATAGGCAAGGTCGAGATCTCGGTGACCGCCTATGGAGAGCGTACGGCGCAGCGCCGCCTGGACGCCGCGATGGGCAGCCGCATCGCCTTGCGGCACAAGCCGCACGGCGTGTTGGCGGTGCTTGGACCCTATAATTTTCCCGCGCACCTGCCCAACGGGCATATCGTGCCAGCGCTGATCGCGGGCAATGCCGTCGTTTTCAAGCCGTCGGAAAAGACGCCGGCATCGGGCGCCTTCCTGGTCGAGTGCTACCGCGCAGCGGGCGTCCCCGATGGCTGTATTCGCCTGCTGATCGGTGGACCGGACGAAGGGCGCGAGCTGGCCGGGCACCGCGATATCGACGGATTGCTGTTCACCGGCTCAGCGCGTACCGGCATCGCCCTCAACCGCGCGTTTGCCGAGAAGCCGGAGAAGATCCTGGCGCTGGAGATGGGCGGCAACAATCCGATCGTGGTGTGGGATACGCCCGACCTGCACACCGCCGTCATACTGATCGCGCAATCGGCCTTCATTTCGTCCGGACAGCGCTGCACCGCCGCGCGCCGGCTGATCGTCGATACGAAGCTCTACCAGCCGCTGATCGATACACTCAACCACCTGATCGGCCGGATGATAGTCGGTGAACCCCATGCCGATCCCGCGCCCTTCATGGGTCCGGTGATCGACAACGAGGCCGCGGATCAACTGACCGAGGGCTTCCTGTCGCTGCTGATGAAGGGCGGCCGCGCGATCCGCCATCTCGAAAGGCCGATCGAGGGACGCCCGTTTCTGATCCCCGCGTTGATCGACACGACGGACATTGCGGACCGCCCCGATGTCGAGCTGTTCGGTCCCGTCCTGCAGGTGATCCGCGCGACCGATTTTGATGAAGCGATCGCCGAGGCGAACAACACGCGCTACGGCCTGTCCGCCAGCTTGATCAGCCAGACGCCGGCGCTCTACGACCGATTCTGGGCGAATACCCGCGCGGGGATCGTCAACTGGAACAAGCCTACCAACGGCGCGTCGTCCGGCGCGCCATTCGGAGGCGTCGGCTGGTCCGGCAACCACCGCCCCAGCGCCTATTACGCCGCTGACTATTGCGCCTATCCGGTCGTATCGAGCGAAGCGGATCAGGCGCGCGCGTCAATCGGGATCGGCCTTAGAGACGGGTGAGGAAAGACTGGCGACCTACGCCATCGCCTCGACCTGCTCGGCAAGATCGAGCCAGCGCAACTCGGCGGCTTCCTTCTCTGCCTTTGCAGCCTCGATCGCTTTTGTCAGGCGGGCAAATGATGCACGGTCGCGCGAATACAGGTCGGGATCGGACAACGCGCTTTCGTCACGGGCGATGGCGGCATCGAACGCTTCGATGCGTATCGGCAATTGATCATAGTCGCGCTGGTCCTTGTAGCTGAGCTTGCGGCGCGACGCGGCGACGGGTGGCGGCGCGGGCTTGGCCGTCACCTTCTTTGGTTGCGCCCGGGTTTTTCTGCGGCGTTCCCAATCCGCATAGCCTCCCGCCACCACATCGACATCGCCGGAGCCATCAAGACCCACTGTCACCGTAACGGTCCGATCAAGAAAGTCGCGGTCATGGCTGACGATCAGGACGGTGCCGTTATAGTCGGCGATCACCTCCTGCAAAAGGTCGAGCGTCTCCAGGTCGAGATCATTGGTCGGCTCGTCCATCACCAGCAGATTGGACGCCCGTGCGAACTCGCGGGCGAGCAGCAGCCGCGATTTCTCGCCGCCTGACAGCGTGCCGACCTTCGCTTCCGCCAACCCCGGCTCAAACAGGAATTCCTTCAGATAACCGTGGATATGCTTGCGGGTACCCAGGACGTCGATCCAGTCGCCGCCATCGGCCAGCACATCGCGCACGCTCTTGTCGGGCGCCATCAGGCTACGCTGCTGGTCGATGACGACGCCGACCAACGTGTCCGCCAGCTTGACGCTCCCCTCATCCGCAAAGATCTCCCCAGTCAGCAGCTTCAGCAGTGTCGACTTGCCGGCGCCATTCGCGCCCACGATGCCGATCCGATCACCGCGTGTAATACGCAGGTCTAGATTGCGGATAATGATTCGGTCGCCAAAGCCCTTGGAGACGTGTTTTGCGTCGATGACGGTTTTCGTGCGGACGTCGTCCGTACCGATTGTCAGGTTCGCCGCACCTTGCGGGCCGATCATCGACGCTCGCTCGGCGCGCATCTCGTGCAACTTGGCTAAGCGGCCCTGGTTTCGGCGGCGGCGGCCGGTGACACCGCGTTGCAGCCAGTGTTCCTCCAGCTTCAGTTTCGCGTCCAGCCGCTCGGCATTGCGCGCTTCCTCGCCATAGACCTGATCGGTCCATGCTTCAAATCCGCCAAAGCCGATTTCCGCGCGGCGCAGACTGCCGCGGTCAAGCCACAGCGTCTGCTTCGTCAGGCGCGTGAGGAAGGTCCGGTCATGGCTGATCGCAATGAACGCTCCGGTATAGCGACTTAGCCACCCCTCCAGCCAATCGATCGCGGCGATGTCCAGATGGTTAGTCGGCTCGTCCAGCAACAGGACGTCGGGTTCCATCGCAAGCGCACGCACGATGGCGGCGCGCCGGCGTTCACCGCCGCTGGCCGACGCCGCCTCGCGCGAGAGGTCGATGCCCAGCTGGTCTGCGATCGCGTTCGCCGCATGGGCGAGCGGCGCCTCGTTACCGGACGAGACGTAGTCGGCAAGTGTCGAAAAATCGGTCAGATCGGGTTCCTGCTCGAGCAGGACGACCTGCGTGCCGGGGACGATCGTCCGCCGTCCCTCGTCGCTGTCGATCGCACCGGCGATCAGGCGTAGAAGCGTCGACTTGCCCGCCCCGTTACGACCGATCAACGCCAGCCGGTCGCGCACACCGATGTGAAGGTCGAGATGCCGCAAAAGCCAGCCGAACCCCTGCATAAGGCCAAGATCTTCGTAGGAAAGGATGGGAGCGGCCATTGCCTGCGAGCTAGGGTGGCGACGGCTGCGTGACAAGCCGTGCATCATTCACGGGCTGTTCAATGCACGTAGGTCATGGCAACGACATGAAGATGCTCGCTCTCATCGGTCTGGCCATCGCCGCGCCCGTTTTTGCCGCGTCTGAACAGCGGCGCGGCGATCAGCAATGGGCCTATGAGGCGCGGCGTGAGGGCCGTATCCGGCCACTCAAGGAAATTGAGTCGCGTGTCGTCCCTACTATGAGAGGCGCTCAATATCTCGGCTCGGAGGTGGACTCCGGCACCGGCATTTATACGCTGAAGTTTCTACGTGAAGGCACGGTCATTTGGCTGGAGGTCGATGGCCGCACCGGCCAGATACTCGGCCGCACCGGGCGCTGAACACCTGCTATAAGGAGAATATGATGCGCGTTCTGATTGTCGAGGACGAGCCCAATCTGGGCCAGCAATTGAAGAATACGCTGGAAGGCGCCGGTTATGCCATCGATCTAGCTGCTGACGGAGAGGAGGGGCATTTCCTAGGCTCTACCGAGAATTACGATGCAATCGTGCTCGACTTAGGGCTGCCGGAGATTGACGGTCTGACCGTGCTGGACCGTTGGCGCAAGGAGGGGCGCACCGCACCGGTATTGGTGCTCACCGCGCGCGATAGCTGGTCGGACAAGGTTGCCGGTCTTGACGCGGGGGCGGATGATTATGTTGCCAAGCCGTTCCAGACCGAGGAACTGATCGCCCGACTGCGCGCGTTGATTCGACGTGCGTCGGGCAACGCCTCGTCGGAACTGACCGCAGGCGACATTCGCCTCGACACGCGCAGCGGTAAGGTGACGCGCGCCGGCGAAGCGGTGAAACTTACCGCCCAGGAATATAAGCTTCTGAGCTACCTGCTACATCACAAGGGAAAGGTCGTCAGTCGAACAGAGCTGATCGAGCATATCTACGACCAAGACTTTGATCGCGATTCTAACACGATAGAGGTGTTTGTGACACGCATTCGCAAGAAACTGGGGCAGGACGTGATTACGACGATTCGCGGTCTGGGCTACAGCCTGGAAGATCCCGACGAAGCCTAAGCCTTCCATGACCGGAGAACGCCGCAACACCGGCTCGCTGGCGCGGCGAATGATTCTGGTCGCGGGGTTGTGGATCGCCTTGCTGCTGGCGGGCGGAGGCTTCGCGCTCGACCGCGTGCTCGTCGCCGCCGTTACACGCAACTTCGACGACCAGCTGGATTACGTGCTGACGGCGCTGGTGGTGACGTCAGAGATCGGGCCAGACGGCGAGGTGATCTTTAACCGCGAACCCGCCGACCAGCGGTTTCTGGAGCCGGGGTCAGGGCTGTACTGGCAGGTCGCGGCGCGTAATTACGAGCCGTTTTCTTCACGGTCTTTGTGGGACCGGCGATTGCGCTTTGGCGGCGCGCATCGCGACCGCGCGGTCCATGCCTATGACAGCGATCAGTTCGCTGGCGAAAAGCTTAGAGTGCTGGAGCGCGATGTGGTGCTGCCGGGAGCGCCTACGCGCTGGCGCTTTCAAGTGGCGCAGAGCCGCACTGGTCTGGATGCTCAGATCGCGACGCTCAGGCGAACTCTGATCCGGTCGTTCGCGCTGCTGGGCTTGGGCCTAATCGTAATGGCGGCGCTGCAGACCTTTTACGGGCTCTGGCCGCTCCGGCGCGTGCGCGCTGAAATCGCGCGGATGCGCGCTGGCCGGTCGAACCGGATCGACCGGACAATGCCGATCGAGGTTGCACCGATGGTCGAGGAACTGAACGGGCTGATCGAACATAATGAACGGCAAGCGGAGGAGGCGCGGCGCCATGCAGGTAATCTGGCACACGCGCTCAAGACGCCGCTGACCGTGATCATGAACGCCGCGACCGCCAATGCCGATGACCTGGGGCAGACGGTCGTGCGAGAGGCGCGAACGATGCGTCGGCAGGTCGACCATCATCTCGCGCGCGCCCGCGCGGTTGGGCGGCGCGGCTCTGCGCACAGTCGGGCGGGGGTTTGGGATAGCCTGGAGTCGGTGGTTCGAGCAGTCGGCAGGCTCTATCAAAGTGCGCGGATCGACAGCGATGGCCGGCGCGATTTGCAGGTTCATGTCGAGCGACAGGACCTGGACGAGATGTTGGGCAATCTTGTCGAAAATGCGGCCAAATATGGCGGAGGAAGTGTCTTTGTGACTGTCGACGCGCAAGCCGGGTTCGTCGAGTTGCTGGTCGAGGATGACGGAACGGGCATTCCCGAGGGAGAGCGGCAGCGCATTTTCGATCGCGGCGCACGGCTGGACACGGGCAAGCCGGGCACCGGCCTTGGCCTAGCGATCGTGCGCGATGTCGCCGAGATCTACGGTGGCACGGTCGCGCTGGAGGAAAGCGAGGATCTGGGCGGATTGATGGTGCGGTTGAGGCTGCCGGCCGCGACATAACCGGGCAAACCTATGCCGGATCGGGCGCCTGCGGATGATGGGGCACAAGGATCAGCACATTGTCCTCCACGCGCCATGATTTGAGCCGCGACAGGAAGTTCATGCCGAGGACGTCCGCGTTCCCGAACGCCGGCGAGACAACGACCGACAGGTTGCGCGCGGTGATATTGCCCAGCGTCAGATCGGGAACGCTGGATGTCTGCGCGCTGATCGTGCCGTTCGCGGTGCGCAACAGGATGGGAAAGACCTCTTCATGGACGCTCAGGCCGGCAGCGGTCGCGGTCTCCTGCGACAAGGCAGTAACCGTCGCACCGCTATCCACCAGCATTCGACGCTTTACGCCCCCGATCTTGGCACGTGCCCAGAAATGGCCATCAGGCGCCATCCGGATATGAACTTCCTGCCCTGTGACCTGCTGACCATCGAGGTTGAGTGCGTCGGTGATCCGCGCCAGATACGGATCGAGCCGACCGCGCTGGTCGATGACAAGATATAGCGCGCCGATCAACACGAGCCAGGAGAACAGGCGAATGATCGGGCCGATCACCGGCACCCGGCGCAGCAGCGTCGCAAGAACCGGCACGCCGATCAGGATGACATAGAACCAGTTACTAAATCCCAGGTCCGGCATCACGAAGACTCATCGACGCTGATGCCGGTACAGCCGACATTTCGACCAGTCACGAGGATGGGCGGTATGGCAATCAGCGGCGCAATCACGCCGCCAGCTTCGCCTCGTGCATGGCATCGGCGGTGATGGCCAGGCTGCGCTTGCGCGCGTCGTGGTCGTAGATCGCGCTAACGACCATCACCTCGTCGACGCCGGTGCGCGCGACGAAATCAGCGAGACCGCGCGCGACGGTGACAGGTCCACCCACGGCCGAGCATTGCAGGACATGGTCCAGGATCGCGGCTCCCTGTGATCCGAGCGAGGCCCGGTAGCCGTGGACGGGCGGCGGCAACTGGCGCGGATTACCGGTCCTGAGGCTGACAAAAGCCTGCTGCTGCGAGGAAGCCAGCAATTCGGCCTGCTCGTCGGTATCGGCTGCGAAGACGTTGAACCCGGCCATCGCATAAGGCCGCGCAAGCTGCGCCGATGCGCGAAAGTCGCGGCGATAGATTGCCAATGCCTGATCGAGCGCATCGGGTGCGAAGTGAGAGGCAAAAGCATAGGGGAGTCCGAGCGCGGCGGCCAGTTGCGCGCCGAACAGGCTGGATCCAAGGATCCACAAATCGGGACGGGCGCCCGCCCCCGGTGTCGCAACGATGCCGGTCTGCCCGTCATCCGCAAAATAGCTTTGCAGTTCCATCACGTCGCGCGGGAAGGCGTTCGCGTCACTGTCCAGATTGCGGCGCATCGCCATCGCGACGCGCTGGTCGGAGCCGGGCGCCCGCCCCAGCCCGAGGTCGATGCGTTCCGGGAACAAAGCGTCGAGCGTTCCGAACTGCTCGGCGATCGCGAGCGGTGAATGGTTGGGCAGCATGATGCCGCCCGCACCAATGCGGATCGTGCTGGTGGCGGCGCCAATATGCGCGAGTACGACCGACGTCGCTGCGCTGGCAATTCCGCGCATGCCGTGATGCTCCGCGCACCAATAACGGGTAAAGCCCAGCCGTTCCGCCGCCCGGGCAATGTCCGCTGCGTTGGTGAGTGCCTGGGCGACCGAGCCGCCTTCAACAACGGGAACCAGATCCAGCAGCGCATAATGTGTCATGAAATGAAGATGGGCGCGCGCGGTCGCCTACGCAATTGCCTGAGTCGTCAGAAGCCAAAACCGTAACGGAGTGCGATTCCGTAATCGTCGTTCAGCCGCGCGATGTTCCCCGGGTCGTGCCGCCAATACAGGTTGGTCTCGATCGAACCGCCCCATATGATGCGCGAATAGCGCGCCTCCATATCAAGTTCGCGTCCGGTCGGCGTCAGATCGAGGCGCCGCGTTGTCCAGGTATCGACCGATGCGGTGGCATAATCATAGCCGGTTGGCAGCGCGAGATTGAGTCCGCCACCCCCCACACGCAGCGGTTGCGCGAGACGCAGTCCAGCACCGTCCCCGCCGAACAGCCCGTCCTTGCCAATGTCCGCAGCGAACGCCGTCGAGCGGAGCGTGCCGCCGCCCGCAAGACCATTGCGTACCGTAATTGCACTCCATCCTTGTCGCCAATTGCCGCCAAGCGACCAGCCATTGCCCATCCGCCAGCGAAGTGCCGTATCGACGAACCGCGTCACCGCGTTTGCGCTGCCAAAGCCGGCACCGAAACGGGCGCCGAGTACCGTGTCCCGTTCGGCCAGCGTGGTTGCCGTCACCTGAGTCGACACCGCACCAATGGATCGATCGACAGCAAGTGAGAAGCGATCATAGGGTGATCGCCGGTATCGGCGCCCGGCCCCCAGCAAATCGTCGCGCGACACGATATCACCGCTTTCAGCCGCAACCGTGATGCCGATCGGTCCCAGTCGCTGGCGGATGGCGGACGACCCTTGCACGCGGGTGTCGAAGCCCTGCGTATCGCCGCGGGCGATGAGGAAGGCTGGTTCCGCCCGGCCCACCAGTCGCGCGCTGATCGCCTCAGCGCCGCTGGCAAAGCCGAATCCGAACGTGGCGTTTGCGCTCAACCGCTGTGTCACCATGCCTGCGATGAGGCGAGACTGTCGCGCTTGCGCCTCGCTCAGTTCCGTGCGCAGCAACCGCACGGTCCCGCCGGTCGCCGGAGCCAGCGTCATCGCCAGCGTCATGCCGCTTGCTGCCAGCGCAACCTGCCGCCCGCTCGATTGCAACATACCGCCAAGCAGGCGCGTCGGCGCGCTATGCCGGATCGATTGTGCCAGATCGACCGCGTAAGCACGGGAATAGCCGTCCAGGATCACCGCTCCCAGTGTACCGGTCGGCGCATCGCCCATCGGTGCCGATAGCTGCGCATTGACGCCAAGCGAGACTGTCGCCGTCGTGCCCGCAAGCGCGGTGCTGCCGATCGGCCGAAACGCGCGCGTCAGGTCAATGACGCCCTGACCATAGACCGGATCGACGCCCGCTGCGCCCGCGTCACGCGCCGACCTGTAGAGAATATCGACGATCTGCGCGCCCGTCAGGTTGGGGAATGCCTGGGCCAGCAGGGCGACCGCACCCGAAATCTGCGGCGCCGCAAACGAGGTGCCCGACCACAGGCAGATATTCGTCCCCTCACACGGCGCGCGGACACGTTCTCCGACAGCGGCAAGAAAATGGCCGGCACCGCTCCCCGCCCGATCGCTGAAGCTGGAGATCGCGTCCCCGCTGCCGACCGATCCGGCGATAATAACCTGATTGCGCGCGACGGGATCACTGGCGACCGATGTAAAGGGATCGGGTTCGGTCGCGCCGTCATTGCCAGCCGCAATCACGATTACCAGCCCTGCCTGTGTTGCCCGCCCGATCGCCGCGACGAGGTCCGGCGACATGGCCGCGCCACCAAGCGACAGGTTGATGACGCGTGCGCCACCGGTACGCGCGGCATCGACACCTGTTGCGATCGCACTGCTGGAAAACGCACAACTGTCCGTGTCGTCGTCGCCGGCCGTCGTCGGCGTGCAGCTTCCCGGGCGATCCGCGCGAAGCACGATGATCGATGAATTGAAAGCCACGCCTTGCGCACCCAGACCGTTGCGCGCGCCCGCGGCCACGAAGGTGACGGCCGTGCCGTGACCACTGACATCGCCATAGTCGTTATTGCCCGCAACATCGCGCGAGGTAGCGGAGATACGCCCGGTAAATTCGCCACTCTGCTGGTCGAGGCCGCTGTCGATAATACCGATCGAGACGCCCTGGCCCGTCGCGCCGCGATCATAGGCAACCAGCGCATTCATCGATACGGCGCCAACCGTCGTTCGATATTCGGATGTGTTGTTACCGCTGGTCGGGGCGGGGGCAGGAGTGGGCGTTGGCGTTGGCGCGGGAGCCGGTGGCGGCGCAGGATCCGGTAGTGTTGCGACAGGCGGAGCGGGCGTGCTGTTGATCCCACCGCCCCCGCCACCACAGGCCGCAAGCAGTGTCGGCGCCAACAGCCCGATTGATCGCCAAGCCCGCACCCTCATCCACTCGCTCCACAATCCCCGCACCGACCTTAGCCGGGACATGGTAAACCACAAGTTAGCGGCGGTTGCCCGGCATGCCCTGCATCCGTAAAGGCTTCCAGCCATGCTTGCCGAGCTTGTTCCCGTCCGTAACTGGATTTTTGATCTCGACAATACGCTGTACCCGGCGCGCGCGAATCTGTTCGGTCATATCGACTGGCGCATGACCGATTTCATCGCACAATTGCTGGACATCGACCGCGATAAGGCGCGTATTCTGCAAAAGGGTTATTTTATGGATCATGGCACCACGCTGGCCGGGCTGATGGCCGAGCATGATGTCGATCCGCACGCGTTTCTCGATTATGTGCATGATATCGAGATGGACGTGCTGACCCACGACGCGCCGCTCGTCGCCGCCATTGCCCGGCTGCCAGGGAGAAAGCTGGTCTTCACCAATGGCGACAAACCCTATGCGCTCAAAGTGCTCGACCGTATCGGGTTGGGCGACAGCTTCGAAGCGGTGCACGATATTCATGCGATGGGACTGGTGCCCAAGCCCGATCCCGCTGCCTATGCCGGCCTGTGCGCCGCCTGTTCCATCGCACCGCAGGAGAGCCTGTTCGTCGAGGATATGGCGCGCAACCTGAAACCCGCCAAGGCGATCGGCATGACGACGGTGTGGGTCGACAACGGCTCCGAACAGTCGCCCGACATGGATCGCGATCATATCGATTACACGACCAGCGACCTGACGGGATGGCTGGAGCAGGTGACAGAGACCGCATGACCGACATTATCGCCACGATCGACGCCGCCTGGGACGGGCGCGAAGGGTTGGGACTGTCGACCACGGGTGCGGTGCGCGATGCGGTGTCTGCGGCGCTGACGATGCTGGACGCGGGCGAGGCGCGGGTCGCGGAACCTGACGGCGCAGGCGGCTGGCGAGTCAACCAATGGCTGAAGAAGGCGGTGCTGCTTTCATTTCGGCTGAACGACAACCAGGTGATGCCGGGTCCGGGCGGCGCGGCATCGTTCGACAAGGTGCCATCCAAATTCGAGGGCTGGGGCGCGAACCGCTTCCGTGACGCGGGCTTTCGTGCGGTGCCGGGCAGCATCGTGCGCCGGGGCGCCTTTATCGGGCGCGGTGCGGTGCTGATGCCAAGCTTCGTCAATATCGGCGCGCATGTCGGCGAGGGGACGATGGTCGATACCTGGGCGACGGTCGGCAGCTGCGCGCAGATCGGGCGCAATGTCCACCTGTCGGGGGGTGCCGGGATCGGCGGCGTCCTGGAGCCGTTGCAGGCCGAGCCGGTCATCATCGAGGACGGCGCGTTCATCGGCGCGCGCTCCGAAGTGGCGGAGGGCGTGCGCGTGGGCGAGGGCGCGGTGTTGTCGATGGGCGTCTATCTGGGTGCGTCGACCAAGATCGTCGACCGCGCGACCGGCGACGTTCACCGCGGCCATGTCCCGCCCTATTCGGTGGTCGTACCGGGAACGACGGGCAGCGACCCGGCGCTGTACTGCGCGGTGATCGTCAAGCGGGTGGATGCGCGGACCCGTTCAAAGACCAGCATCAACGAATTGCTGCGCGACTGATGCGGTGGCTGGCCCCGCTGGCTTTGCTCGCGGCGGCGCCCCAGGCAGCACCGCCTGCCGTCCCCGCACCGCCGATCGCGGCGGCGGTCGTTACCGCGCAACTGCCGCACGATCCGGCGTCCTTTACCGAAGGGCTGTTCTGGCACGACGGTGCCCTGTTCGAGAGTACCGGGCAGGTCGGCCAGTCCTCGATCCGCCGCGTCGATCCCGCAACCGGCCGGACGTTGCAGAGCGTCTCCATCCCGGCTCCGTATTTCGGCGAAGGCATCGTCCTGTGGCGCAAGCAGATCATCAGCCTGACGTGGCAGCATCATGTTGGCTGGCGCTGGTCACTGAATGGTTTTCGCAAGCTCGGCAGCTTCAAATATCCGGGCGAGGGCTGGGCGCTGACCAGCGACGGACATTCGCTCATCATGTCCAATGGGACGCCCCAGCTGCGCTTCCTCGATCCCGCCAGCTTTGCCGAACGGCGGCGGTTGACGGTGACGTTTCGTGGCCAGCCGCTCGCCAATCTCAACGAACTGGAATGGGTCGACGGCGAGATCCTTGCCAATGTCTGGCATTCGAAGGGGATCGTGCGGATCGATCCCGCATCGGGCAAGGTGATCGGCGTCATCGACCTGTCGGCACTGGTCTCGACGGTGCATCCGACCGACCCCGAAGCGGTGGCCAACGGCATAGCCTGGGACGCCCGGCATCGGCAGCTCTATGTCACCGGCAAGGAATGGCCCGTGATGTTCCGGATCGAACCGCCAAAGACGCGCTGATCGCTCGACACCGGCGGTCGCTTGCGCCTATCGCCCAAGCCAGCAACAAAGGGGAAGACCATGACCGACGCCAGCAACGTCCTGGACCGCGTACTTGTGCTTGAAATGGTGCGCGTCACCGAAGCGGCGGCGATCGCGGCCTCCACGCTGGTCGGGCGCGGCGATGAAAAGGCGGCGGACGCGGCGGCGGTCGAGGCGATGCGTGCGGCGCTGAACGAACTCGACATGGACGGCACCGTCGTCATCGGTGAAGGGGAGCGCGACGAGGCGCCGATGCTCTACATCGGTGAGAAGGTCGGCACCGGCAACGGCCCCGCGATCGACATCGCGCTCGACCCGCTGGAAGGCACGACGATCACCGCGAAGGCGGGGCCGAACAGCCTGGCCGTGCTGGCGATCGCGGAGGGCGGCGGGCTGCTGAACGCGCCGGACGTCTATATGGACAAGATCGCGGTGGGGCCGGGCTATCCGGCCGGCGTCATCGACCTCGACAAATCGCCGTCGGACAATGTGCGCGCGGTCGCCGCCGCCAAGGGTGTCAAACCCTCCGACATTATCGCGTGCGTGCTGGACCGCCCGCGCCACGAAAAGCTGATCGCCGAGCTTCGCACGCTAGGCTGCGGTGTGATGCTGATCGGCGACGGCGATGTGGCAGGGGTCATCGCGACCAGCGATCCCGACACGACGATCGACATTTACATGGGGGCGGGAGGCGCGCCGGAGGGCGTCCTCGCGGCAGCCGCGCTGCGCTGCATCGGCGGGCAGTTCAAGGGCCGGCTGCTGTTTCGCAACGACGACGAACGTGCACGCGCGCGCAAATGGGGGATCGAAGACCTCGATCGCCAGTATGACCTGACCGAACTGGCGAAGGGCGACTGCATCTTTGCAGCGACCGGCGTCACGGACGGGTCGCTGCTGGCCGGCGTCAAGCGCCGCCGCGACGGCAAGATGACGACCGAAACCGTCGTTATGCGCGCCTCATCGGGCACGGTCCGCTGGGTAAAGGGCGAACACCGCATCTGACGGCGCAGCGTCTTTCCGTTTCAGTCCTTTCAAGCTCTCGAGAGAAAGCGTTAAAAAGGGATCGTTGGCCGACCCACAGTTTGCCGAGTGTCTCCGCTGATCGGACTTGCCTAGAAGCGATCATGCCAAACACGCGGTTTTGACACCCCGAACCTTGCGGTAAATTTTGGCAGCAGGTCAGCGTCACAACCGACCGATTATCATACCACCCGTGGTTGCCGACGAACATTGGGATTTTGTATAGTCTACCCAAGGTGCCGCCAACATGAGGCTGCTAACGTCGTGACATGACGCCTGTCCGATGCCTCCCAATCGCCACATTGCCTCTGCTGGCGGTCCTGACGGGCTGCGGCAGCGATCCAGCTCCATCCTCGGTTCCCCCAGCCAAAGCCGAAGCCGTCGCCCACGAAAGCGATCTGCTGAAGCTCACCCTCACGACGCAGGCGCAACAGCGCCTCGGTATCCGAACGGTAAGAATTGGCGATGGTTCGGCCGCGCAAGTCCGCGAGACGAGCGGCGAGGTCGTCGTGCCGGCAACCGGCGGGGCGGGTGTGCCAACGGGATCGACGAGCAACCTTGCCCAAATCGGAGTCAGTCAGGTTGCGGCAGAAGGCGAGGTCGCGCGGGCGCAAGCGCAGGTGCGGCTCGCCGTCATCGCCTATAACCGCGCCGATGCTCTCGTGCGTGAGGAAGCGGGCAGCGTCCGAGGACGCGACGAAGCCGCGGCGGCACTTGCCACCGCGCGCGCGGCACTGGATGCGGCACGCGCCCAACGCGGGCTGCTCGGTCCCTCGATCGCGTCGATGGGCAATCTCTCGACGCTGTGGGTGCGGGTGCCGGTGTTCGGCACCGACGTGAGCGCCATCGAACGCGGTCGCACGGCTACCGTTCGTCCGCTCGGTGACGATCGCGCCGCGCCGCGCGCTGGGCGCCCGGTACAAGCACCGCCCTCCGCCAATGCGGCGGCGGGCACAGTCGATCTGTTCTTCGCGCTCGATAATCGCGACCGTGCCTACCGCGTTGGTCAGCGCGTTGCCGTGGCATTGCCGATTGGCGGGAGGGCGGATGGACTGTCGGTTCCGAGCGCGGCAATCGTCCGCGACATCTATGGCGGCGAATGGGTGTACCGGAAGACTGCGCCCGACACCTATGTCCGCCAGCGGATCGAGGTCGCAAGCGTCTCGGACGGCCGTGCGCTGTTGTCGCGCGGCCTGGAGCGCGGTGCAGAAGTCGTGACGGACGGGGCGGCCGAGCTGTTCGGGACCGAGTTCGGGACGCCGCACTGATGCTTGCCTGGTTGGTCCGTGCCGCGCTGACCCAGCGCGTCCTCGTCCTCGCGCTCGCGGCGCTGCTGGTGGTTCTCGGGTTACGCGCGACCGGCGACGTGCCGCTCGACGTGTTTCCAGAGTTCGCGCCGCCGATGGTGGAGATTCAAACCGAAGCTCCGGGCCTCTCCACCGAGGAGGTGGAAAGCCTGATTACCGTGCCGATCGAGACGGCGGTCAACGGCGTCCCAGACCTGGCGACGCTACGCTCCAAGTCGGTCCTCGGCCTTTCGTCAGTGTCGATCCTGTTCGACCGCGGCACCGACGTGATCCGCGCCCGCCAGCTCGTCCAGGAACGGGTGACGCAGGTTCAGGCGCGTTTGCCGGCCGCGGCGCGTCCCCCGGTGATGCTGCCGCCGCTGTCGTCGACCAGTCGGGCGATGAAGATCGGTATCTCGTCGACCAAGCTCGATCAGATGCAGCTCTCCGAATTGGCGCGATGGACGATCCGGCCGCGACTGATGGCGGTGCCGGGCGTCGCCAACGTCGCGATCTGGGGTCTGCGCGACCGCCAATTGCAGGTTCTGGTCGATCCCGACCGACTACGCGCTGCCGGCGTGACGCTCGCAGAGCTGCGCGCCGCGGCCGGCGATGCGGTGCTGGTCGGCGGGGGCGGCTTCGTCGATACGGCAACGCAGCGCCTCGCGGTGCAGCAGACGAGCGCGATCCAGTCCTCGGCCGATCTTGCCCAGGCGGTCATCAAGCAGAGCGGCGAAGCGCCGGTCCGCATCGGCGACGTCGCCCGCGTGGTCGACGGCTTCGCCGCGCCGATCGGCAACGCGATCATCGATGACGGCCCCGGCCTGATGCTGATCGTCGAGAAGCAGCCGACCGGCAACACGCTCCAACTCACCCGCGACGTGGAGGCCGCGATCGGGGAGCTGAAGCCTGGCCTGCGCGAGGTGAAGGTCGATACGACGATCTTTCGCCCCGCGACCTTCATCGAACGCTCGATCGACAATCTGACGCGCGCGCTCGCGATCGGATGCCTGCTCGTGGCCGTGGTGTTGTTCGTGTTCACCCGCGACTGGCGGCAGGCGACGATCAGCCTGGTCGCCATCCCGCTGTCGCTGCTCGGCGCGGGGCTGGTGCTGCTGTGGAGCGGTGCGACCATCAACACGATGGTGATCGCCGGGCTGGTCATCGCGCTGGGCGAAGTCGTCGACGACGCGATCATCGATGTGGAGAACATCGCTCGCCGACTGCGGCTCAACCGGGAAGCGGGCAATCCGCGCTCGAACTTCGACGTGGTGCTGTCCGCCTCGCTGGAAGTGCGGTCAGCGGTGGTGTTCGCGTCGCTGATCGTGATGCTGGTGTTCCTGCCGATCTTCTTCCTGGGCGGGGTAGCGGGCACGTTCTTCCAACCACTCGCCATCGCCTATGTGCTGGCGATCGCCGCGTCGCTGCTGGTCGCGCTGGTGGTGACGCCGGCGATGTGCCTGTTCCTGCTGCCGAACGCGCCCCTCAAGACGGAACGCGACACGCGGCTCGTCAGCGCGCTCAAGCGCCGCTACGCCGGGGTGCTGCCGCGCATGGTGGCGCGGCCGGCGCTGGCGATGGGGATCGTCGCGGGCGGCCTGCTGCTGGCGGGCGTCGGCTATGCCGGGTTCAAGGACCAGTTCCTGCCCGACTTTCGCGAAACCGACTTCCTGATGCACTTCGTCGAGAAGCCCGGCACGTCGATCGAGGCGATGGACCGCATCACGATCCGCGCCTCCAAGGAGCTGCGCGCGATCCCCGGCGTGCGCAACTTCGGCGCGCATATCGGCCGTGCGGAAGCCGCAGACGAGGTGGTCGGCCCGAACTTCACCGAGCTATGGATCAGCCTGGACGAGAACGTCGATTATGACGCCAGCGTCGCGCGCATCAAGGAAGTGATCGACGGCTATCCCGGCCTATACCGCGACGTGCTCACCTATCTGCGCGAGCGGATCAAGGAGGTGCTGAGCGGCGCGGGCGCGACGGTGGTGGTCCGCATCTTCGGCCCCGATCAGGTCGAGCTTCGCGCCACGGCTGAGCGGGTGCGGGCCAAGGTGGCGGCGATTGACGGTGTTGCCGACCTCAAGGTCGAGCAACAGGTGTTGGTGCCGCAAATTCAGGTCCGCCCACGTCCCACCGATCTCGCCACGCTGGGCCTGACCGCAGGCGAAGTGCGGCGACAGGCGCAGACGCTGGTCGCCGGGCAGAAAGTCGGTGAAATCTATCGCGACCAGAAGTCGTTCGACGTGGCGCTGTGGGGCGAGCCCAAGGTGCGCGGCGATGTCCATGCGCTCGCCGATCTAATGATCCAGACGCCTGCGGGTGCGCCGGTGCGGTTGCGCGATGTGGCCGATGTCCGCGTCATGCCAGCGCCCAATGAAATCAAGCGCGAGAACGGTCAGCGCCGGATCGACGTGACACTCAATGTCGCGGGAGCTGACCTGGGCACGGTTGCGCGCGCTGTTGAAGGGGCGGTGGGGCAGGTGCCGTTCGCGACCGGTTATCACCCGCAAGTGCTCGGGGAATATGCGGCGCTGCGCGACTCGCGCCAGCGGCTCTGGACGACGGGGCTGCTGTGCCTGGTGGGCGTCCTGCTGATGGTCTGGCTGGAGTTTCGATCGGCGCGGATCACCGCGCTGGTCGCGACCAGCCTGCCATTTGCGCTCGTCGGCGGCGTGGTCGGTGTCGCGCTCACTGGCGGAGTGCTGTCGCTCGGCTCGTTGGTCGGGTTCGTGACGGTGATCGGGATCTCGGCGCGCAACGGCATCATGCTGCTGTCGCACTACGACCATCTTCGGCGTTTCGAGGGTGAAGCGTTCGGCCCGCACCTGATCCTGCGCGGCGCTGAGGAACGACTGGTACCGATCCTGATGACCGCCGCGTGCGCCGGTCTAGCGCTGCTGCCGCTGATCGTTGCCGGCAATGCGCCGGGCCATGAAATCGAGCATCCGATGGCGATCGTCATCCTGGGCGGGCTCGTCTCCTCGACCGTGCTCAACCTGTTCCTGATGCCGGCGCTCTACGCGCGCTTCGGCCGGGAGAAGCCCGCGCCCGATGCCCCGCTCGTCGGAGTTCCGGCATGATCGGCCGTCTCGCACCAATCGTGGCGCTCGCGGTCGCGGGCTGTATGACCGTGCCTGCTCCTCCGCCTACCATCGCACCCGCGACCGCCACGGGTGCCTTTGCGAGTCTGCCGACCGCCGCCATCGCCCCTGTCCCGGACGATTGGTGGCGGCTTTATGACGATCCGGCGCTCGACCGGCTGGTCCAGGCGAGCCTCGCCGCCAATGCCGATCTGCGCGTCGCCTACGCCAATCTCGACGGCGCGCGCGCCGCCCTGCGACAAGCGCGCGCCGCGCGCCAGCCGCAAACCACAATCGAGAGCGCGGGCACGATCGACAACAGCGCGTCGCAGCCGAGCGCATCGTCGAATGTGCCGACTACCGACTACGACCTCGCATTGACCGCAAGCTGGGATATCGACCTGTTCGGTCGCCTGCGCTCGGGCGCGCTGGCGGCGGGGGCCGATGCCGACGCTCAGGCCGCGGCGCTGGACTCCCTGCGCGTCGCGGTCGTCGCCGATACGGTGCTCGCCTATGTCGACCTGTGCGGTGCGACCCGCGCGGCGAATGTCTCGCGCGAGATAGTCGCGGTTCAGGAACGCTCGGTGAGGCTGGTACGCGACCAGCTTGCCGCTGGCGAAGTCTCGCCGCTCGAAGTCTCGCAAGCCGCCAGCCTGCTGGAATCAACCCGCGCCACGCTGGCGCCATTCGAGGCGGCGCGCGCGAATGCCCTGTACCGGATCGCAACCCTGCAGGGCCGCCCCCCCGCTGAAGCGCGCGGGTTCAACATCGCCTGCAATGCTCCTCCGAAGCTCCGTGCGGCGGTGCCCGTGGGCGACGGACAAGCGCTACTGTTGCGTCGCCCCGATATTCGCGAAGCCGAACGCCGCCTCGCCGCTGCCGCGGCGCGGATCGGCGTCACCCGTGCCGATTTCTACCCCAGCGTGAACCTTGGCGGAGCGGTCGGGCTGCTGACGGGCGGCTTCGTCGCGACCGCTTCACCGCTCATAAGCTGGGCCTTTCCCAATCAGGCGCCAGCGCGCGCGCGGCTGGAACAGGCCCGCGCGACGGAGCGTGCGGCGCTCGCCGGATGGGATGTGGCGGTGCTGCGGGCGTTGCGCGAAGTCGAAACCGCGCTTGCGGCTTATGATGCCGAGATGCGTCGCAATCGTGCGCTCGATGCCGCGCGCGTCCAGTCCGCGCTCTACGCGCGCCGTTCGGCCGCTCGGGTTCGGCTTGGCGACGCCGCCTTCTTGATCCAGTTCGATGCCGAGCGGGCGCGGGCGCAAGCCGCGCTCGCCCAGGCACAGTCCGACCTCACCGTGGCGCAATCCCAGGTCGCACTGTTCCGGGCGCTGGGTGGTGGATGGCAGACAAACGGCCCGGCGGGTTAGAAGGGCAGCCATGCGAATCCTGATCGTAGAAGATGATGACGAGACGAACCGCTTCATCGCCCGCGGGCTTGCGGAGCTGGGGCATCATGTCGTCACCAGCGGCGATGGTCGCGATGGGCTGTTTCAGGCGACCGGCGACCAGTTCGACGCGCTGATCGTCGATCGGATGCTTCCCGGCCTGGATGGCCTGTCGCTGATCAAGGCGCTGCGCGCGGCGGGTAACATGACGCCCGCTCTCATGCTCACCGCCGTGGGCGGCATCGCCGATCGCGTCGAAGGACTGGAAGGCGGTGCCGACGATTATCTGGTCAAGCCGTTCGCCTTTTCCGAATTGGCGGCACGTGTTCATGCGCTCGGCCGGCGTCCGACCGCCCAAAGCGAAGCGAGTGTACTCGTTATCGGTGCAATCGAGCTCGATCTTCACCGGCGCACCGTTACCCGCGACGGTCGCCGGATCGTGCTGCAACCGCGCGAGTTCGCGTTGCTCGCCGAGCTGATGCGCAATCCTCACCGGGTGATGACACGCACGATGCTGCTGGAGCGGGTCTGGGATTTCGATTTCGATCCCAAGACGAACATCGTCGAGACGCACCTGAGCCGTCTGCGCTCCAAGCTCAATACCGGTTTCGATGACGATGCGATCGAGACCGTGCGCGGCGCTGGCTACATGATCCGCGGCGGATGATGAAGCAGCCGTGGCGTTCAACTTTCGGGCTTGTCGCCCTGGTCGCGGCCTGTTTCGCGCTGGCGACGCTTATTATTGGAGTGGTCGCCTATGAGGTGACGCACGAAGCGCTGGAAATTCAGCTCGATCACCGCGTCGCGATTGAGACGCGCGCACTGATCGATGAAGGCGACGACGGCCCTTCAGGAGTGGCGGCTGCGATCCGCCGGCGCGAGACGGCGCGAAGCACCGCCAGTCTGGATTACCTGCTGGTCGACCCGTCGGGTCGCCGGGTGGCGGGGCTGCTTGACGCGACCGCCCCGACCGTGCCGGGTTATCTGGAGTTCCTGCATTATCGGCGCGACGGCGAACACAGGATTGCACAGGCCCTGACCACGCGGTTGCCCGACAGCAGCCGGTTGGTCGTCGCGGCCGACCGCGAAGTCATCGACGAGATGGACGCAACGCTGCTCAAGTTGTTCGCAGGCGCATTCGGCGTCATGCTCCTGCTCGGCATCGGCGCGGCCTCGCTGGTCGGCGCGGTCACCCGCGCGCGCCTGTCGCGTATTGATCGTACAGCGCTCGCGATCATCGATGGCGATCTGGCGCGACGTATGCCGCTCACCGGCGCGGGTGACGAGTTCGATCGCGTGTCGGCGACGCTCAACCGGATGCTCGACCGGATCGGTGGGCTGATGGACAATCTGCGCCAGGTGTCGAGCGACGTCGCCCACGACCTGCGTACGCCGCTGACCCGCTTGCATAATCGGCTCGATGAAGCGCTATCGGCACGGGACGTGGACGAGAAACGCCAGGCGATCGAGGCCGCTGCCGCACAATCACGCGAGCTGCTCGATATCTTCGGGGCATTGCTGCGCATCGCGGAAGTCGAAGCATTGTCACGCCGCGCCCATTTTCAGAACGTGGCGCTGGACCAGCTGGTCGAGGAACTGGTCGAAACCTACCGCCCCGATATGGAGGCAAGCAGCCATTTGCTCGTTACAGCGATTGCACCTGAGATATGGACGACGGGCGATCGACGGCTGCTGCAACAGCTTATCACCAATCTCCTCGACAACGCGCTCCGCCACACCCCCCCTGGAACGACGGTTCGTGTCGAGCTGGAGCGCGATGACGCCATTGCTCGCCTGACGGTCGCCGATGACGGACACGGCGTAGCACCCAACGATGCGACCCAGCTGTTCCAGCGGTTCGCGCGCGCGGAGCGTAGCCGATCGTCGGAAGGTCATGGCCTGGGCTTGGCGCTTGTCGCTGCGGTCGCGACCGCACACCGAGGCATGGTTTCGCTCCTCGCGCCGCCCGGATTTGGTGTCGCTGTCGTACTCCCAATCTGCGGGAATGACTGATTTTGGAAGTTGGGAAAACATGCGGATTGTTACCGATCGGTTGTAATTTCGGTGCGAGCGGGCGTCTTCGGTATAAGTTTACCGCGTTTTCTGCTGTTCACGACGCTGGGAACTTCGCTCTGGACGACGCTGTTGGCCTGGGCCGCATATCTTTATTAGGTGGCGACGTGGCGCGTCACTGGGGTCAAAACCCAGCGGTTAAGACACTGAATGAATGACGGGTCTCGTCCCTCTTATTGGAATCCGGTTGCGATTCCCCTCGAACGACCGCCCTTCAGCCCTACGCCTTCAGCCGCCATCCCGTTCGGAAAATCCAGGCAATGATGGCGAGGCACAGGATCAGGAAGCCTGCCGTCACGCCGAGGCTCAGGCCGATTGCGACGTCGCCGCGTCCGAAGAAGCTCCAGCGGAAGCCGCTGATGAGATAGACGACCGGGTTGAACAGGCTGACCGTGCGCCAGATGCCAGGCAGCATGTCGATCGAATAAAATGCCCCGCCCAGGAAAGTCAGCGGCGTGATCAGCAGCAGCGGGACGAAGTTCAGCTGCTCGAAATTCTTTGCCCAGATGCCGATGATGAATCCGAACAGGCTGAATGCGATCGCGGTCAGCAACAGGAAAGCGATCATCGCACCGGGGTGTTGGATCCTGAGCGTGATGAAGAAGGCCGAGGTCGCGAGGATGATCAGTCCCAGCAGCACCGACTTGGTCGCCGCCGCGCCGACATACCCCAACACCATCTCCATCGGGGAAATCGGCGCCGATAGCAGTTCATAGACGGTGCCAGTGAACTTCGGGAAATAGATGCCGATCGACGCATTGCCGATGCTCTGCGTCAGGAGCGACAGCATGATGAGCCCGGGTACGATGAAGCTGCCATAGTCGACGCCGCCGACGGACTGCATCCGGCTGCCGATCGCGCCGCCGAACACGATGAAGTAGAGGCTGGTCGTAAGCACCGGCGCGACCAGGCTCTGCCACAATGTCCTGAGCGCACGTGCCATTTCGAACCGGTAGATCGCCCATATCCCGTGAAGGTTCACGCGCTTTCCCCCACCAGATCGACGAAGATATCCTCAAGACTCGATTTCGACGTCTCCAGATCGTTGAAGCCAATGCCCAGCTCGGCCATTTTCCTCAGCAGCGACGGGATGCCCGTGCGCTCGCCGCGTGCGTCGAAGACATAACGCAGCGTGTGGCCGTCATTGACGACCGATAGATCCCAGTCGGCCAGCGCGGCCGGAATCGTCGTCATCGGCTCGTCGAGCGTCAGGTCCAGTTCGCGCTTCCCCAGTTTCTTCATCAGCGCGGCCTTGTCCTCGACCAGCAGCAGCTTGCCCCTGGCGATCACACCCACGCGGTCGGCCATCTCTTCGGCCTCCTCGATATAATGGGTCGTCAGGATGATCGTCGTGCCGCGATCGCGAAGCCGGTGGACCAGCCGCCACATATCGCGTCTAAGTTCGACGTCGACGCCGGCGGTGGGTTCGTCCAGGAACAGGATTTCCGGCTCGTGCGCCAGCGCCTTGGCGATCAGTACGCGGCGCTTCATGCCGCCGGACAATTCCTTGATCTTGGCATCGCGCTTGTCCCACAACGACAGGTCACGCAGCACCTGCTCGATATATTTGCTGTGTCCAGAGCGGCCGAACAGCCGGCGGGAGAAGGTGACGGTGGCCAACACCGTCTCGAAAATATCGACCGACAATTCCTGCGGCACCAGCCCGATCAGCCGGCGGGCGGCCTTTGGGTTCTGGATCGCATCACGCCCGTCGACCATGACCGTGCCGGACGACGGTGTGACGATGCCGCAGATGATCGAGATCAGCGTCGTCTTGCCCGCGCCATTGGGGCCGAGCAGCGCGAATATCTCGCCGCGCGCGATGTCGAGGTCGGTCGGCTCCAGCGCGGTAACGCCGCCCTTGTAGGTCTTGGCGACGCCGGCGACGGAGAGGATCGTGTCGTTCATGCGGCGTTCTTGCGCGCGTCGGCGATGGCCCGCTGCAACGCGTCCAGCGGCATCGCGCCGGACAGGACACGGTTCCCCACCACCCATGCCGGGGTGCCGCTCATGCCCAGTTGCCGCCCCATCGCCAGGTTCTGGCTGATCGCGTCGCCGACCGCGGGAGCCTCCGCCGAACGTGCCAGTGCGTCCGGATCGAGACCGGCAGCGCGCGCGGCGGAGGCCAGACTTTGCGATGTTACTGGTCCCGCGGCATAGAGCGCGTCATGAAATCGCCCGAAGCGGCCTTGCCGTGCGGCGGCGATGCTCCACTGCGCCGCGACTCCGCTCTCGTCACTCAGCACCGGAAAGTCACGAAATACGATCCTGAGCTTGGGGTCTTGATCGACCAGCTTGCGAATGGTCGGCAGGATCGCCCGGCAATATCCACAATTATAGTCGAAATACTCGACCAGGGTAACGTCGCCATCTGGGTTGCCGATCCAGGCGTTGCCGACAGGATTGACGATCGCGGCGCGATTGGCGGCTACGACCTTGGCACTCTCACGGTCCTGTAGCCGTTGCATTGCCTGCGGGATCAGCTCGGGATGCGCCAGGACATAGTCGTGGACGACCGTCTCCATCCGCATCCTGTCGATGCCCGACAGCCCGTCGCCACGCTCGGCCAGCCACATGCCGCCCGCGCCCGCAATGAGTCCGATCCCGGCGACCGCCGGCAGAAGCCATTTCATCGACGCTTGTACTTTTTGGGATCGTCCGTCATTTCGTTCTGTGAGGCGAGCGCAATGTCCTGCGCACGGATCCAGTCCGGGGTGTTCGACGGGATGTTGGCCATCGCGTAACGCGCGCTTTGAAGCGCTGTCCGCATGTCGCCGGTCAGGCTGGCGCGTTCTGCCGTCGCCAGCGCCGCACGCGGCTCATCGCCCGTTCGTTCATAGACCGTTCCCAACTGGACCCAGGCAAACGGATTGTCGTCATCGCGCGCGGTCGCGGTACGCAGCACGCGCCGGGCCTCGTCATAATGGACCGGGTTCTCCGTCGCGATCAGCGCATGCCCGAACGTGGTAGCGATCAGCGGGTTGCTGCGCGATCCTTCCGTCGCTTCACGCAGCGGCGTCAGTGCCTGTTCGGGCTTTCCTGCTTCAAGCAGGATCTGCCCCTTGATCTCCAGAAAATAGGGATCCGCAGGATCGGCCTTTACCAGCGCATCGGCTTCGTCATCGGCTTTCTGCGGGTAACCGGCCTTGTGATAGGCATAGGCGCGCGCATAATGCGCATAGATGCTTTGATCCGTAAGCGGGTATGCTGTCAGCGTGTGGTCCGCAGTATCGACATAGCCCCGCAGCTTTGCCTTCACCCGCTGAAACCGCTCCTCCAGCGCCGGGTCGGGCTTTGCACCAAAGGCGGGAGACGCTTCGACGTCGGCGGTCAGTGTCTGGACGCGCGTACCGGAGAGCGGATGGCTCTGCGCGAACGGATCGATATTCTCCAGCCCGTAGCGATATTCCTGCTGTTGCAACTTCTTGAAAAAGCTCAGCATGCCGCGACCGGAAATTCCCGCCTCACGCAGAAACTTCGCACCGGTCGCATCCGCCGTCGCTTCCTGAACGCGGGTGAAGGCAAGATAATTTCCCATCGCGGCCTGCTGCCCGGCCGCCATGATACCCGCACCCGCGTCTCCTGCTCCCGCGGCCATGGCGGCGAGCCCGATGACCATGCTGAGAAGCGTGATTCCGACCGCAGGTTTCATGGCGCGATCACCGAGCACGACATGTCCATCGGCAATATGACCCAGTTCGTGCGCGATCACGCCCTGGACTTCATTGGCATTGTCCGCCGCCTGGATCAGACCGGAATGGACGTACACCGTCTGCCCGCCGGCCACGAAAGCGTTGATCGAGTCGTCGTTGATCAGCACGACCTTGACGTCCCGAGGCGACAGCCCGGCCGCTTTGACGAGCGGCGTGGACATCGTCGCGAACATCGCTTCCGTCTCTGCATCGCGCAGCACTGATTGCGCGGCCGATGGTTGCGCCCATAACAGCATTCCGGCGGCAAAGGCGGTGACAAGCCGCTTGAAAGCGATGATCATTGAACAGCCTGCACACACAAAGGACCAGGCTTCGCTGAGCCTACGGCAATTAACCGTGGGTGAAGCCTGGTTCCGTTGTTCATGCGCCGAACGTGCGCTGCCACCAACCACGGCGCGGCGTTTCAGCCTCTGCGGTATCCTTTTCACCACCGCCGTTCGAGGCGGTCGCCGGCACTGGCTCGACCTTGCCAGGCGCCAGGCCGTTCTGCCCGCCGGCAAGCGAGGTATCCTCTGACGGGCTGGCAATCGCCGCTTCATCCGGTTCGGCCTTTTTGCGACGAGTGCGCTTGGGCTTGGCCGCGTCGACAGAATTGTTTTCTTCAGCCGCAGGCTTCTGATCAACCGCTTTGCGTCGCGTCTGCTTGGGTTTGACAGTATCTGCTTCTTCGGGCAGTGCCGGCTGTTCCGCTGCCTTATCGATGTCGCCTTTGCGTGCCCGGGGCCGACGGCGGGTCTTTGGCGCTTCGGTTTGCGTCTCGGCATCGCTCCCGGCAACCACATCGAGCGCGGTTGCAATCGGACCTGCGTCACCCGCTTCGATCAATGGCTCGACGACCTGCTCGGTCTTGCGGGGTTCGGTCAATTCGCCGGCCTGTCCGGGGGATTCTGCTGACACAGCCCCTTGCGGATCGGTGGAGCCTTGCGATGTCGCCTGCTCACCACCACCGCGACGGCCGCCGCGACGGCCTCTACGCCCGCGTCTGCTGCGGGTTTCGCCATCGCCGGACTGATTGTCCGATGGTTGCTCGCCGGCGCTCGGATCGTCCTCCTCATCGCGCGCTTCGCTTGCGTTTGGGGCATCATCAGCCGCAGCCGGCTGTGCGGGATCATCACCTGTTCCTCGCTGTCCACGGCGCCCGCGTCGACGGCGGCGCTTGCGCCCGCCATCAGCGCGTCCCTCACCGCGCCCCTGACGTTCACGGCGCTGATCCGGATCCGCATCGTCCTGATCGGCATCCTCGTCGATTTCGTCCTCGTCCAAGCCGGTTTCGTCAACCAGCTCGTCTTCGTCCTCCTCGATGATAAGTTCGTCGAGACGGGGCGCATGTGTCGGTGGCGGTCCACTGGCCTCGACCGACATGCGCGCGCCCTCTTCCTCGCGGTCGGGCAGGATATCGACGGAGACGCCGTACCGCTCCTCGATTTCGGCAATGTCGCCGCGCTTGCGATTGAGCACGTAGATCGCCGCTTCCTGGCTGGCGCGCAGCGTGAGGCAGGAACCCCGCCCGCGCGCCGCCTCATCCTCGATCAGCCGTAATGCGGACAGACCTGCCGATGCGGCAGTGCGGACAAGCCCGGTACCCTCACAATGCGGGCAGGCGCGGGTCGATGCTTCCAGAACGCCGGTTCGCAGGCGCTGGCGACTCATCTCCATCAGCCCGAACTGCGAGATGCGACCGACCTGGATGCGCGCACGGTCATCCTTGAGCGCTTCTTTCATCGCGCGTTCGACCTTGCGAACATTGGAGTTGTTATCCATGTCGATGAAGTCGATCACGACCAGACCGGCCATATCGCGAAGTCGCAGTTGCCGCGCGATCTCCTGCGCGGCCTCAAGGTTGGTCGCAGTCGCGGTCTGTTCGATATTGTGCTCGCGTGTCGAGCGACCGGAGTTGATGTCGATCGACACCAGCGCCTCTGTCGGATTGATGACCAGATAGCCACCGGACTTGAGCTGGACGACGGGATTGTACATCGCCGCAAGCTGATCCTCGACATGCGCGCGCTGGAACAATGGTACGGCATCGGCATATTGCTTCACGCGCCGGGCATGGCTGGGCATCAGGAGGCGCATGAACTCCTTGGCCTGGCGGTAGCCATCTTCGCCCTCGACGATTACTTCGTCGACATCCTTGTTGTAGATGTCGCGGATCGCGCGCTTCAGCAGGTCACTGTCACCGTAAACCACCGAGGGTGCGGACGATGACAGCGTCTGGTCGCGTATCTCGTCCCACAGGCGCGCAAGATAATCGAAGTCGCGTTTTATCTCCTGCCTGGTACGCTGCAGTCCGGCCGTCCGGACGATGCAGCCCATCGAGGACGGCAGCTTCATGTCGGCCATGATCGTCTTCAGCCGCTTGCGATCGGCTGCACTTGAAATCTTGCGGCTTATCCCGCCGCCATTGCTGGTATTTGGCATCAGCACGCAGTAGCGGCCGGCAAGACTGAGATACGTGGTTAGCGCTGCACCCTTGTTACCGCGCTCTTCCTTGACGACCTGAACCAGCAGCACCTGACGGCGGCGAATGACGTCCTGGATTTTGTATCGGCGCCGCAGCGATTGCCGACCGGCACGTAGCGCCTCTACCTGGTCGTCGTTTGCCGCACCTTTGCGCGCCGGCGCTGCGTCCTGCTCGTTACCCTCATCGTCGCTGTCCGCGTCGTCCTCGACGGCGTCGCCGTCATGATCATTATCGCGGTCGGCGTCTTCCGCGTCATCGAATTCGTCATCCGAATCCTCTTCCTCCTGCTCGGCTCGAAGGGCCGCTTCTGCCGCGGCATGTTCCGCCTCCTCGCGCAGCAATGCTTCGCGGTCTTCGCGCGGGATCTGATAATAGTCAGGATGGATTTCCGAAAAGGCGAGGAAGCCATGCCGGTTGCCACCATAATCGATGAAGGCGGCCTGAAGCGATGGTTCGACCCGCGTTACCTTGGCGAGATAGATATTTCCCTTTAACTGCTTTCGATCGGCGGATTCAAAGTCAAATTCTTCAATCCTGTTGCCCTTGACGACGGCAACACGGGTTTCTTCCCGGTGGCGTGCGTCGATCAGCATACGCGTAGTCATTTGTTGGTCTCCGGCCGCGCGGGAGGCCCAAAGGCTCGCTCAGCGCGCGGCGATATGCGGCAGCCGATCCCGATGGGAACGGCGCGCGGGTGGTGTCTGATGCCTCTGCCCGGCATGAATTGCGGAGCACGTCGCCCCGTTGATCCCGAACGCCCGCAGATCCGCCGGCAAGGGCCGGTCGGGGGTACGGGCAGGAGATCATGATCATGCAAGCGTCAACCTGGATAAGCGACGCGCCCGGGTCCGAACGTCGTCGCGAGATGCGCCCAGCGTGCAGCCTGTAAAATCACGCGAGCGCAAGAAGACTGCTAGCATTGCTCCATCTGCTTCGCAACTGGCGCACGGAAGCAAATCAGGGCGAAAGGTTTTGCTGGACGACCTGTCTGCCGCGGTCGCAATATCATGGCGGTGCTGATGTTGCTTGCCTTGCTGGTCGGATGGAGTGGCCAGATGCCCGCGTGGTTGGGGCTGCCCATTGTGCAACCGCATCGCCAGGCGCGGTATCTTGTCACGGTGCCGATCCCTCCGCTCGAACGCCACGAACATTTTCCGCTGGTTATTGGCGATGCCGACCTTCCGCTGGTGGTTATCGACGCAGGCCATGGCGGCGTCGATCCCGGCGCGATCAATTCCGAGACGGGATTGCAGGAGAAGGACGTGACACTGCGCATCGCGGTCGCAGTGCGCGATGCGCTGCTGACGAGCGGGCGCGTCCGTGTTGCGATGACACGCAAAGACGACCGCTATCTGCTGCTTCGTGAACGCTATGGTATCGCAAGGCGCCTACACGCTTCCCTGTTTGTATCGATCCACTGCGATAGCGTCGCGTCAAGCGATGCCAGCGGCGCATCAGTCTACACCTTGTCTGAGGTCGCATCCGACAAGGAGGCCGCGCGACTGGCCGCGCGCGAGAACAAGGTCGATGTGATCGACGGCGTCAAGCTGGACAGTGGCTCGGCGGCGGTATCGTCGATCCTGATCGACCTGGCGCAGCGCGAGACGATGGACGCATCTGCCAGCTTTGCGCGTCTGTTGGGACGCGAGGCAAAACCGATGCTACCCCTCAAGCCCAATTTCCACCGCATGGCGTCCCTGATGGTGTTGAAGGCGCCCGATATGCCGTCGATCCTGTTCGAGACCGGCTATATCTCGAACGCCGAGGATGCCGCGTTCCTCGATTCCCGGGAAGGACGTGAGCGAGTGGCGCAAGTGGTCAAGCGCGCGGTCGTCATTCACTTCGCCAAAGCTACGGCGTCGCAACCGTTGTCCTGACGGCATTTCAGCCCTAGAAACGCCTAGTCCCATGACGTTCGATCCTTTCAAGCCCGATGAAGAACCGGCTGCGCGTAGCTGGCGACTCCTGCAAAACCGATGGTTGCGGGCATTGGCCTTGCTGGCAGGGTTTTTCGTGCTGGCGATCGGCATCTTCTGGCTTGTCTTCGCCCGCGACCTGCCCTCCGTCGACGGCTTGCGCGCCTATGAGCCGCCCTTGCCGAGCAATGTGCGCGGCGCCGACGGGTCGCCAATCCAGTCCTATGCGCGCGAGCGGCGCGTCGAGCTGGCCTACGCCGAATATCCGCCGATGCTGATCAAGGCGTTCCTGGCGGCCGAGGACAAGTCCTTCTTCGAGCATCACGGCGTTGATTATCCTGGCGTCGCGGGTGCGGTCGTCGATTATGTGAGTAAGATCGGCAGCGGCAGGCGGGCCAAGGGCGGATCGACGATCACGCAGCAAGTCGCGAAGAACCTGCTGATCGGCAACGCCTATTCCCCGACGCGCAAGGTAAGGGAAGCGATTCTGGCCTGGCGGATCGAGGACGCGCTGACCAAGCAGCAGATCCTGGAGCTATACCTCAATCAGATCGCGCTCGGTCGTAACGCCTTCGGTGTCGAGGCCGCGGCGCACGCCTATTTCGACAAGGAGTTGGATCAGCTCGACCTTGCCCAGATGGCCTATTTGGCGATCCTGCCCAAGGGGCCGTCCAATTATGACCCGGCACGGCATCCCGACCGCGCGCTGGAGCGGCGCGAATATGTTCTCGGCGAGATGGAGCGCAACGGCTTCATTTCGGCCGCGCAGCACGGTGCGGCATCCTCTGAACCGCTGGGTACGGTGTTGCGACGAACGCCGCGCTTTCAAAGCGTCGGTGGCTATTTCGTGGAGGCGGTACGCCGTGAACTGATCGGCCGATATGGCGAGAAAGCCGACGCCGGACCCAACAGCGTCTATGAGGGCGGGCTGTGGGTGCGGTCCTCGCTCGACATGAGATTGCAGGGTCTGGCGCAGGAAGCGTTGCGCGATGGCCTGTTGCGGTTCGAGCGGGGGCGGGGCTGGCCGGGACCGCTGGCGCACAAGGAGATCGAGGATGGCAAGTGGCAGCAGGTACTGCTCAACACCAACATCGCGCTCGATTATCGTGACTGGCGGGCCGCGATAGCGGTCGCGCGCGAGGGAGGCGGATGGCAGCTTGGTTTTGCTAACGGGACGGTGGGCACGATGCCGTCATCGCTGGCGCAAATGCCGGTTCGCGGGGGCGGCGGCAGCGCCTATAACGCGATCAAGGCGGGCGACATACTGGCGGTGGCGCCGGAGGGTGGCGACTTTGCGCTACGCGCCATACCCAAGGTGTCCGGCGGCTTCGTCGTCGAGGAGCCGGAGACGGGCCGCGTGCTGGCGATGCAGGGCGGTTTCGATGCGAGCGTACAGCAGTTCAACCGCGTGACGCAGGCGATGCGCCAGCCCGGATCGACCATCAAGCCGATCGTCTATTCCGCTGCGCTCGAGAACGGGATGACGCCGGCGTCGATCATTATCGACGGACCGTTTTGCGTCAATCAGGGGCCAAGGCTGGGGCAAAAATGCTTTCGCAATTTCGGCGGCGGCGGTGGCTCGGGTCCGCACACGATGCGCTGGGGCATCGAGCAGTCGCGCAACCTGATGACGGTGCGCGCCGCGGCGCAGACCGGCATGAAGCAGGTGGTCGGTGTAATGAAGGCGATGGGGATCGGCGACTGCGGACCCTATCTGGCCAATGCGCTTGGCGCCTGTGCCACCACGCCGCTCAACATGGTCAATGCGTTCGCGGTGCTGGCCAATCAGGGCCGCTGGCATCCACCGAGCCTGATCGATTTCGTGCAGGACCGCCATGGCAAGGTCGTCTGGCCCGAGCAGTGGCGGGCATGCGAGGGCTGCAACGCCCCCGATTGGGACGGCAAGCCGATGCCGCGGCCCGGCTTCACCAGCCGGCAGGCGGTCGATGCGATTACCGCGTACCAGATGGTGCATATTACCGAGGGCGTAATCCAGCGCGGCACCGCCACCATCCTGCGTGACCTCGACCGTCCGATGTTCGGCAAGACGGGGACGACGACCGGGCCGACCGACGTGTGGTTCATCGGCGGCACCCCGCAATTCGTCGGAGGGCTGTATCTCGGCTACGACCAGCCGCGCAATCTGGGTGGCTATGCGCAGGGCGGCACGATCGCCGCGCCAATCTTCAAGCAGTTCGCGCTCAAAGCCTATGAAGGGTTGGAAAAACTGCCGTTTCGCGCGCCGCCGGGCATCCGCATGATACGGATCGATCGCGGTAGCGGTCGACCGGTCTATGGTGCCTGGCCGACCGGCAATGATCCCAAGCCTGCGGTGATCTGGGAAGCCTTCAAGCCCGCAAGCGAACCGCGCCGCGCGATCCGGCGCGATGCCGAGGCATCACCAATTGTACCAAAGAGTGAGGCACCAAAGCCGGCTGTGGCGCGCGACAGTGATTTCTTGCAAAGAGAAGGCGGAATCTACTAGCCCGCGTCACCATCTATCGAGCGAGGGTCGCCATTGCCCCTGCCATCTGGAGAGAATTGATGCGCGCCGAAGCGCAGGCCCATATCGACACGATTACCGACGCGCTGGCCCTGCTGCGCCGTTTCCTCGACTGGGACCGCGCGCTCAGGCGGCTGGACGAGTTGAATGCGCGCGTCGAGGATCAGGAGCTGTGGTCCGATCCCAAGGCCGCGCAGGAGGTGATGCGCGAGCGTCGGCGGCTCGATGAGGCCGTAACCGCGACGCGCGCTATCCAATCGGAACTGGACGATATGGTCGCGCTGATCGAGATGGCCGAGGCCGAGGGTGACACGCAGATGGAAACCGATGGCGTCGAAGCGCTGGCGGAACTAGCTGTAAGGGCCGAGCGCGACAAGGTTCAGGCCCTGCTGGCCGGCGAGGCCGACGCCAATGATACCTATGTCGAGGTCAATGCCGGTGCGGGTGGCACCGAGAGCCAGGACTGGGCCGGGATGCTGCAACGCATGTATTCGCGCTGGGGCGAGCGGCATGGGCTGAAGGTCGAGCTGGTCGACCAGCATTCGGGCGAGCAGGCCGGGATCAAGTCGGCGACGCTGCTGCTCAAGGGCGAGAACGCGTATGGCTATGCCAAGACCGAATCGGGCGTGCACCGTCTGGTGAGAATCAGCCCGTACGATTCTGCGGCGCGGCGGCATACCTCGTTTGCCAGTGTGTGGGTCTATCCGGTCGTCGACGAGAATATCGACGTCGACTATAACGAAAGCGACCTGCGCATCGACACATACCGCGCGTCCGGGGCGGGGGGGCAGCACATCAACACCACCGACAGCGCAGTCAGGATCACGCACATCCCGACCGGGATCGTGGTGCAATGCCAGAACCAGCGATCGCAGCACAAGAACAAGGCGGAGGCATATAATCAATTGCGCGCAAGGCTCTACGAGCGCGAACTGGCGATTCGCGAGCAGGCCGCAAACGCCGAGAACGCGACCAAGACCGATATCGGCTGGGGCCACCAGATCCGTTCCTATGTCCTGCAGCCCTATCAGATGGTGAAGGATCTCAGGACCGGCGTCACTTCGACCGCACCGTCTGACGTGTTGGACGGTGATCTGGACGCATTCATGGCCGCTGCCCTGTCGCAACGCGTCACGGGCGAGGCGGTCGACGTGGAGGATGTCGATTGATCCGCGGCGCTGCGTTTGCACTATTGCTGTTGACGGCATGCGACGGTTCGCGGCCGATGGTCCGGCAGGCCCAGCAGGCGGAGCAATTCCCGGCGGCGGACCGACCCATAGCCGGGATTGTATCGGCGCGCTGGTCGAATGAGGAAGCGCGCGACCGGTTGGGCGAGGCACCGGCGGTGATGGACCGTGGCGGCATTCGTCCGGGCATGACCGTCGCCGATATCGGTGCGGGAGAGGGATATTATACGATCCGTCTTGCGCAGCGCGTCGGAAAGGACGGACGTGTGCTGGCGGAGGATATCGTGCCGGCGGTGCGCGACACACTGGCCGAGCGGGTGGCGCGCCAAAGGCTGGACAATGTGAGCGTGCGCCTGGGCACGCCGTCTGATCCCAAGCTGCCCCGCGACAGTTTTGACCGCGTGCTGATGGTGCATATGTATCATGAGATCGCCCAACCCTATGAGTTTCTATGGCGGTTGCGACCGTCGCTGAAGCCTGACGGGCTGGTCGTCGTGGTCGATGCCGATCGCCCCACGCAGAACCACGGCACGCCACCACCACTGTTGAAGTGCGAATTCGCAGCGGTGGGTTATGTGCAGACCGGGGTGCAGGAAATGCCGTCCGCAGGAGGTTATCTGGCGACGTTCAGGCGGGAGGGGCCGCGCCCCGATCCGGCCGCGATCAAGCCCTGCCGCCTGCGCTGATGCAGGCCTATCTCGACCTGATGCGCCGCGTGCTGGAGAGCGGCGCCGAGACGCAGGATCGCACCGGCGTCGGCACACGATCGGTGTTCGGCGCACAGATGCGGTTCGATCTGACGGCCGGTTTTCCGGTGCTGACGACGAAGAAGCTGCATCTGCGCTCGATCATCGTCGAATTGCTGTGGTTCCTGCGGGGGGATACCAATGTCCGCTGGTTGCAAGAGCGCGGGGTCGGCATCTGGGACGAGTGGGCCGATGACAATGGCGATCTCGGACCTGTTTACGGCAAGCAGTGGCGCGACTGGGTGGCGGCGGACGGGCGGCATATCGACCAGATCGCGGCGCTGATCGAGACGATCCGGCGCGACCCGGCATCACGGAGGCAAATTGCGACGGCGTGGAATCCGGGCGAGTTGCACGCGATGGCGCTCTCCCCCTGCCACTGCCTGTTTCAGACTCATGTCGCGAACGGACGGCTGAGTCTGCAGATGTATCAGCGATCGGCGGATATCTTTCTGGGCGTGCCTTTCAATATCGCCAGTTATGCGCTGCTGACCCATATGCTGGCGCAGCAATGCGATCTCGATGTGGGCGAGTTGATCTGGGTCGGTGGCGATTGCCATTTGTATGTCAATCATCTGGATCAGGCGCGCACGCAGCTGGCACGGACGCCGAGCGCGTTGCCGCGACTGGAGATGGTTCGGCGACCCAAGGCGATCGACGGCTATGACCATGATGATTTCGTCCTGCACGATTACGTGGCGCAACCGCATATCAAGGCGCCGGTTGCGATATGAGCGAGATCGTCTTTTATCTGGCGCGCGCCGATAATGGCGTCATCGGCGAGGAAGGGAAGCTGCCGTGGCACATCCCTGCCGACTGGCGCCGGTTCAAGGCGATGACGATGGGCAAGCCGGTCATCATGGGCCGGGTCACGCAGGAGAGTTTCGACAAGCCGCTGCCGGGGCGACGGAACATCGTGCTGACGCGCGACCGGGGATGGCAACGCGCGGGATGCGAGGTCGTCCACGCTCCCGACGAGGCGTTGCGGCTTGCGGGGGACGGCGATGAGATGGCGGTGATCGGTGGCGCGCAGATCTTCGCGCTGTTCCGCGACCGCGCGCACCGCGTCGAGTTGACCGAGGTCCATTGCTCGCCGCGCGGCGGGCCGAGCGTGCCCGCGTTCGAGGGCTGGCGCGAGACGTGGCGCGAGGACCATGGTGCCGACGACGGCAAACCCGCGTACAGCTTTGTGACGCTGGTGCGTTGAGGACGTGACGATGATCGTGCAATCGACGAACCCCTATAACGCCGAGCCCGAACCGCCGCGGCTGGCGGAGGGGTTCCTTACCGCGACTGATGATTTCTATGTTCGCAGCCACGGCGCGGTGCCCGATCTTGGCGCGGATCACCGGGTCGAGATCGTCGGTTCGACGACGCGGGCGTGGAGTGTCGATGAGTTGCGCACGGCGTTTCCGGAGCGGACGCTGACCGCGACACTGCAATGCGCGGGTAATCGCCGCGCGCATCTGCAAGCCGTCTGGCAAACGGCCGGCGATTCCTGGGGCGTTGGTGCGATCGGCAATGCGATTTGGACCGGCGTCGCGCTGAGCGATGTGTTGGCTGAGATCGGCGTGTCGGACGGTGCGCGGTTCGTTCGCTTCGCCGCCGCGGACACGGCCGAGGTCGAGGGGCAGGTGCGCGGCTTCGAGATATCGATCGCGCTGGAAAAGGCGATGACCGGCGAGGTGCTGCTGGCATGGGGCATGAACGGCGCGCCGCTGACACCCGAACATGGCGCGCCCCTGAGGTTGATCGTGCCGGGCTATGCGGGGATCAGGAGCCCCAAATGGCTGACGCGGATCGCCTGTGCTGACTCTCCGTCGCCCGCGCCGATCCAGGCACAGGACTATATGCTGTTCCCGCCCGAGGTGAAGCGCGGCGAGGCTGACTGGAGCAAGGGGCTGGTGATCGACGCGCTGCCGGTGACCTCCGCCATTGTCAGCCCGGCGGATGGTGCCGATGTCCCGGCGGGAACACTGGTGGTTGAGGGATATGCGATCGCCAGCAATCGGGCGATCGCGCGCGTCGATCTGTCGGCCGATGGCGGCGCGACATGGACGCAGGCGACATTGGGCGAGCATGAACGCTGGGCATGGACGCAGTGGCGTTGCCCGGTCGAGCTTGGCGAGGGCGGTCATGAATTGGTGGTGCGCGCGGTCGACGCGGCGGGGCAGATGCAGCCGGAGCAGGCGGCGTCGATCTGGAACTGGGCCGGCTATTGTTCGACCGCGTGGCATCGCATCGCCGTGACGGCTGGCCCCTGATGAGTGGCTCGTGACGGCTGGCGTACCGACCGACGCGACCGTATAGCGCGGCGCATGCAGCGACTGGACGGCAGCGTGCGGGTGCCGGCCGATCTGGCCGGTGGTATCGTCGCGCTCGGTAATTTCGACGGGTTTCATCTCGGTCATCAGGCGGTAATCGGCCGTGCGGTAGCGCGCGCGCGTGCCGAGGGTTGTCCTGCGCTGGTCGCGACATTCGATCCGCATCCGGTGCGGCATTTCAGACCCGATGCGGCGCCTTTCCGGCTGACCACGCTGGACCAGCGCGAACGGCTGTTTGCGGCGGCGGGCGCGGATGCGATGGTCGTCTTCGCGTTTGACGCGGAGCTGGCCGCCCTGGACGCGCATGCATTCGTGGCCGAACGATTAGTCGCGGCGCTGGGAATAAAGGGCACCGTGACCGGAGCGGACTTCACCTTTGGACATCACAAGAGCGGCAATGTCGATGTGTTGGCAAGCGAGGGCGCACGTGCTGGATTCAGTGTCGACACGGTGGGGCCGGTGACGTTGAACGGAGAGACGGTATCGTCGACGCGCATCCGCGCGGCGTTGCGCGGGGGTGATCTGGAGACGGCGAATGCGCTGTTGACGCGTCCCTTCGCGATCGAGGGGCGGGTGCAGCACGGTGACAAGGTCGGGCGGACGATTGGTTATCCGACCGCCAATATCGATCTCGCCCGCTATCTGCGCCCGGCATATGGCATTTATGCGGTGCGCGGGCGGCTGAGCGATGGTCGCGTGCTGGATGGCGCGGCAAATCTGGGGATCCGGCCGCAGTTCGACCCTCCCAAGGAGTTATTGGAGCCATATTTCTTCGACTTTGACGATAATCTGTATGGGCAGGATGTCGAGGTATCGCTGATCGACTATATCCGACCGGAAGCGAAGTTCGACACGCTCGACGCGCTGACCGAGCAGATGGCGCTCGATTGCGCCACCGCGCGCACCATCCTACAGGCGCACGGACAATGACCGAACCCAAGCGCACGACCGAGCAAGACTACCGCGATACCGTATTCCTGCCCAGGACCGATTTTCCGATGAAGGCTGGGCTGGCTGCCAAGGAACCGGCGATCCTGGAGCGCTGGGCACGGATCGGCGTGTATGACCGGTTGCGCGAGCAGCGCGCCAAGCGCGAGCGTTTCATCCTGCACGATGGCCCGCCCTATGCAAATGGCGACATCCACATGGGTCACGCCATGAACAAGGTGCTGAAGGACATCATCGTCCGGTCGCAGACCCTGTTGGGGAAGGACGCGCCCTATGTGCCCGGATGGGACTGCCACGGTTTGCCGATCGAGTGGAAGGTCGAGGAAGCGTACCGGGCAAAGAAGCTGAACAAGGACGATGTGCCGGTCGCGCAGTTCCGCGCCGAATGCCGCGCCTATGCCGAGAAGTGGGTCACGGTGCAGCGCGAGGAGTTCGAGCGGCTGGGCGTGATGGGCGACTGGGCCGATCCGTATCTGACGATGAACTATGACGCGGAAGCGGCGATCGTCGGCGAACTGCTGAAGTTCGCCGAGAGCGGGCAGCTGTATCGCGGGGCGAAGCCGGTGATGTGGTCGCCGGTCGAGAAGACCGCGCTGGCGGAGGCGGAGGTCGAATATGAGGATGTGGTTTCGACCCAGATCGACGTGGCGTTCGAGATAGTCGAAACCAAGTCGCCCGCGATCCAAAAGCTACTCGATAAAGACCATCTCAAAACGTTCGCGGTCATCTGGACGACCACGCCGTGGACCATCCCTGTCAATCAGGCACTTTCTTACGGGCCAGAGATCAATTACGTTCTCATTCCAGATGGCGGGACCGCAAACACTTATCTGGTGGCCGAGCCGCTCGCTGCCGAATTCCTCAAGCGTTGTGGCGACAGCCGCCCTGGCATTCTTTCGCTTCACGAAAGCGAGTGGGAAGTCGTCAAAGGCTCAGAGTTAGCGGAAACCACCGCGCGCCACCCGATGCAAGCGCTAGGGGGCTTCTTCGCCGAGCCGCGGCCGTTCCTAGCAGGTGATTTCGTTACGACTGATGCGGGCACAGGCCTTGTCCATATGGCGCCGGACCATGGCGAGGATGATTTCGAGCTGTGCCGTCAGTATGGCGTCGAGCCAGTATTCGCGGTCGATGGTGCGGGGATGTACCGCGCGGATTGGGCGTGGCTCGGTGGGCAGGGCAGCGTTATCAACAAGAAGTTCGTGGCCTCGGACGGGCCGATCTGCTCGGACCTGCGTGCGGCGGGGGCGTTGCTGGCGGCGAGCGATGACTACGCGCACAGCTATCCGCATTCCTGGCGGTCGAAGGCAAAGGTGATTTTCCGCGCGACGCCGCAGTGGTTCATCCCGATGGACCGATCGGCGGACGCCGCCTCAAAGCCCTCTCCCGCAGGCGGGAGAGGGTTGGGTGAGGGCCTTCTTTCTTCTGCTAGCGTAACTGCGAGCACTGACGCGCTCGCCCCTCACCCCGACCCTCTCCCGCTTGCGGGAGAGGGAGATATCGGTTCAACTCTCCGCGAGCTTGCGCTCGATGCGATCGCTCGCACGCGCTGGGTGCCGGCACGCGCCGAGCGGCGGGTCACCGCGATGGTGCAGGGCCGCCCCGACTGGGTCATCTCTCGCCAGCGCGCGTGGGGGGTGCCGATCGCGCTCTACGTCCACCGCGCGACGGGCGACTATTTGTGCGATCCCTCAGTCAATGCGAGGATCGTCGACGCGTTCAGGGCAGGCGGTGCCGACGCGTGGTTCACCGCCGATCATCAGGCGCTGCTCGGGAACGAATATGCGCTGGCCGAATACGAGGCGGTCAATGACATTCTCGACGTGTGGTTCGATTCAGGCTGTACCTATGTCTTCACGCTGGAGGCGCGCTATGGTGTGGGGACGCGCGCGGACCTTTATCTGGAGGGGTCGGACCAGCATCGCGGCTGGTTCCAGTCATCGCTGCTGGAGAGTTGTGGGACGCGGGGGCATGCGCCCTATCACGCGGTGCTGACACACGGCTTCGCGCTTGACGGGAAGGGCCGCAAGATGTCCAAGTCGCTGGGCAATGTGGTCGATCCGCTGAAGGTGATCGGGGAGTCGGGCGCCGATATCCTGCGGATGTGGGTGGCCTCGACCGACTATTTCGACGATGTCCGCATCGGCAAGGAAGTGCTGGCGACCGCGTCCGACGCCTATCGCAAGCTCCGGAACACGTTTCGCTATCTGCTGGGCGCGCTGGACGGGTTTAACGAGGGCGAGCGGGTGGCGGTCGGTGATATGCCCGAGCTTGAGCGCTATATCCTGCACCGTCTGGGCATGATCGATGCCGAACTGCGCACGGCGGCGACGGGGTATGAGTTCAACCGCTACCTGCGGCTGCTGACTGATTTCGCGCAGGACGATCTGTCGGCGTTCTTCTTCGATGTGCGCAAGGATTGCCTGTATTGCGATGCGGCCGACAGTCCGAAGCGGCGAGCGTATAGAACGGTGCTGGATGTGCTGTTCGATGCGTTGGTGCGCTATGCCGCGCCGATACTGTGTTTTACCGCCGAGGAGGTCTGGCAGGCGCGCTATCCGAGCGAGGACGGGTCAGTGCATTTCCTTGAGTGGCCGCAGGTTCCGGTATTGTCGGGTGACGATGTGGTCGGCACGAACTGGCACGATCTGCGCGCCTTGCGAGCGCAGGTGACGGAGGCGATCGAGCCACTGCGGCGGGAGAAAACGGTGCGCTCCAGCCTGGAGGCGGAGGTCGTCGTGCCCGCGCTGCCGCTGTCGCCCGCCCTGCTGGCGGAGATGTTCATCGTCGCCGACGTGAAGCAGGGGGAGGCGGTCGCCGTCATGCGGACGGACTATGCGAAGTGCGGGCGTTGCTGGCGGCATCTGCCCGAGGTGGCGCAGGACGGCGCGCTGTGCGGGCGGTGCGAGGAGGTCGTCGCGCATGTATAGGGTGCCGACGGTTGGGCTGACGACGGCGGCGGTACTGTTCCTCGTCGATCAGGTGAGCAAATATCTGGTGACCGGCGTTCTGGGGCTGAATGCGTTGAGCGAGGCGCTGGTGGTGACGCCGTTTTTCGCGGTACGGTTTGTTGCCAATCACGGGGTGTCGCTGGGGCTGCTGCATGCGGACAACGAGACGATGCGCTGGGCGCTGGTCGCGTTGACGGGGGCGATCGCGGCGGGAGTGGCGGTGTGGATGATGCGCGAGCGCAATCCGCTGGACCGGATTGCGCTGGGGATGGTGCTGGGCGGTGCGCTGGGCAATATTCTGGACCGGGTACGGCTGGGCTATGTCGTAGATTTCTGCGATCTACATGTCGGTGAGTGGCGGCCGTTTCTCGTCTTCAACGTGGCGGATGCCGCGATCACGATCGGTGTGCTATTGCTGCTGGCTCGCGCGCTGTTGGGCAGCGAGGACAGGAAGGTTTCTGTGGAGAATGGTCATGCGTAACTTCGGCCCCGTGATCGGCGTGCTGGCCGCCTGTATGCTGGTGGGCGGGTGCGCCAGCGGGCGCGGACTGGGCCGTTCCGGCCCGGACGAGTTCGCGGTCGCACGTCAGGCACCTTTGGTGATCCCGCCTGATTTCGGGCTGAAGCCGCCCGCCCCCGGTGCCGCACGCCCGCAGGATACCGCCAACAATACCCAGACTTTGGACGCGCTGTTCGGCGGTCCTGCCGCGCGCAGTTCCAGCGAGGCCGCGACGATCAATGAGGCGGGACTCCCCGATGCCGGTATCCGCTCCAGCGTGGGGGACACCGAGACCAACGTTATCGACAAGGGATCGACCACCCGCGACATCGAGGCCGCGCCGCAAGGCGACGGCCAGGATGCACGGGCCACCGCCGGTTAGAAGGCGGCGGTCAGCGAGGCGAGAAAGGTCGGGTCCGAGATCGAGGTGTTGGTGCCCAACTTTCGGAAATTGGGCGCCAGATAGGCTGATTCCCGCTTGCCGATGTCGGTGTCGAGATAGGACAGGTTGACCGTCAGGTTCTTGTAAACCGCGATGTCGGCACCCAGCGCCCAGTCGACATATTCACCGGTGGGAGCCAGGCTGGTGCCGTTGGGGCCGAGTCCGGGATTGCCCTTCGAAAAGCCGATATGCGCCTTCGCCGTGATCGGAGTGGTCGGGATGCCGACGGCCAGATCGGTGTTGAGATAGAGGTTGTCCCATCGCTTGGGACGGCTTGGCGTACCGGCCGCATATTCATCCGCGTTCAGGTAGATGCGGCCCAGCGATGTCTGGGTCGGGGCATAGGCGACGCCGGTGCTGAGCGAGGCCGGCCCAATATCGCGTGAGGCACGCAGATACAGTTCGACCACATCGCTTTCGGAGAAGCCGCCCGGATAGGTGTACCATGTGACGCCGCCGTCAAAGGTCGTGCCGTTAATGTCGCGCTTGTACCCGCCGATTGCGTCGAGTTCGACGTTGGCACCACCGAATGTCCCCCATCCCGCCAGATTGGAGGCGAAGGTGGAGATATAGAATCCACTTTCATGCGCAACCGTAATACTGCCTTGAATAGCCGCATTCTTGTCAGTCTGCGATACACCTCGGAGGCGATAATCGGTCAGGATCGAGACAGCGCCGCTGACAGTGATCGGCGATGGCGGCGCTGTTTCGTCCTGCGCGAACGCAGGGACGGAAATGGCCAGCATCGTGGTGCCGGCGAGTATGGAAATCATGCGCATCGTTTTCCTTTCCCTCAAGGAGTCGATGTTCGCGCCTGCGGTCCTTCGTGACGTGTCTGCAAGGCGCTTTGCCCCCGCGCGTCATACTTTGAAGGAGACATGAAGCTGCCAGTAATTGCTGCGCCGCACAAGTGCGCATCGATGCCGTAGTGAGATTCACCAAGATTTATGTGACGTTTTTATCACGAGCAACGCCATAAGCGCCCAGCGCCTTCGACAGGTCGGCGATCAGGTCGGTCGTATCTTCAAGACCGATCTGGAGCCGGACCATTGTCGCTCCATAAGGAATGCCGCGCGCGCTACGGTGGCGGGCGGGATCGATAGGGATCGCCAGACTTTCAAAACCGCCCCAGCTATAGCCGATCCCGAACAGATGCAGGGCGTCGATGAATGCCGCCCGGCTTTGCTCGTCGGCCCCGTCGAGGACGAAAGAGAACAGCCCGCTCGATCCGGAAAAATCACGCATAAAGATGGCGTGGCCGGGGGAGTCGGGAAGCGCGGGGTGCAGGACCAGGGAAACTTCCGGCCTGTCGGTAAGCCATTTTGCAATGCTGAATGCGCTGGCCTCATGTTGCTTGAGGCGAATGGCCATCGTGCGCAGTCCACGGCTGCCCAGCCAGCAATCATCGGGGCTGGCGACCTGCCCAAGCTGGAAACTGGTGTCCCTTAGTGCTGCAAAGCGACCGGGGGCGGCGGTGACGGAGCCCAGCATTACGTCTGAATGACCGATGACATATTTGGTGCAGGCCAGGATCGACAGATCGACCCCGTGATTGATTGCCGGGAAGAGCAATGGTGTCGCCCATGTGTTGTCCAGCAGCGTCACAATGTCGCGTTCGCGCGCGATCGTCGTGATGGCCGGGACGTCCTGAACCTCAAAGGTCAGGCTGCCGGGGCTTTCCATGAAGATCGCCCGCGTCGACGGGCCGATCAGTTCGGCAATGCCGGCGCCGATCAGCGGATCGTAAAAGCGGGTCGCGATCCCCAATCGCCGGAGCAGGCCCTTCGCCAGCGACCGGGTTGGATCATAGGCGCTGTCGACCAGCAGCAGCTCGTCGCCCGGCGACAACACGGTGAGCAAAGCAGCGGCGATCGCGGCGACGCCCGAGGGATAGAGGAACGTCCCCTCCGCCCCCGGTTCCAGCTCGGTCAATGCATCGGCCAGGCTCCACTGCGTCGGGGTTCCGCGGCGACCGTAGAACAGGCGGTGATGCGTGTCTGCGGCGCCGTTGGCGCGCAGCGCAGCGACATCATCATACAGGATCGTCGAGGCGCGCCAGACCGGCGTGTTGACGATGCCTTGTGTCCATTCCCTGCGGCGACCCGCAGTGACCGTTTTTGTCCCTGAGCCGGTCGGTCTGTCACTGCTGCTCATATGGTGCCAAGTGCCTTGGGCGTAAACGGATCAGCGCCCCATTCGGCCCAGCTACCGTCATAGACGGGAACATCGGCCCCCAGCAGATGCGCGCCGAATGCCAGCACCGACGCGGTGATGCCTGACCCGCATGTCGCGATCGTTGGACGGGCGAGATCGACACCAGCGTCCGTGAAGGCCGCGCGCAAGGCATCGTCGCGCAGCCATGTGCCGTCCGCTGCGAAGAGACGGGAATGCGGGAGGTTGCGCGATCCCGGGATGTGGCCCGTCCCGACACCGGGCCGCGGATCGTCTTCCGCGCCGCTGAAGCGGGCGGGGGGTCGAGCATCGACGACCTGTTCGGCGCCACTGTCCAGATTGGCACGCATCTGCGCCAGTGTCCGCCAAGCTTGCTCATCGATCCGCGGCCTGAAGCGTCCTGCCCCGGGCCTTGCGTCTCCGGTCTCGATCGACCGTCCTTCGTGCCTCCATTTCGCCCAGCCGCCATCGAGGATCGCGACATTACGCACACCGAAGGCGCGCAGCAGCCACCACGCCCGCGCCGAACTGCGAAGCGGGGATGAGTCATAGAGGATGATCGGGCGATCGGGCGTCAATCCGGCAGCTATGGCGCGGCTCACGAACACAGAAGGGTCGTTCGCCTTCAAACCCGTCAGATCAAGAAACGCAGCACCAGGAATATGCGCGACGCGGAACTCGGCGGCTGGATCTCGCAGCGGACTGTCCGGTGCGTTCAGGACATAGGTCGCATCGACGATGAGGAGATCGGTCGAACCAAGCTTCTCCGCCAGCCAGCCGGTCGTTACCAGATCATCCATGGTCCGTCAGTAGCCGCCATCACCCTGGTCGTCGAGGACACGCAGATGCGAGGCGGCCTGCGCGCGCAGTGCATGCTGATCGTCGGGCTTCATTCGCGCCCAGTTGCGATAGGGCATGCGCAATCGTGGATTGTGGCCCAGCCTGCCTTCATGGCGGGCCAGGAAATCCCAGTATAATGCATTGAACGGGCAGGCATCGTCCCCGGTCCGTTTTTTCACGTCGTACCGGCAGTGGCTGCAATAGTCCGACATGCGGTTGATGTACGCGCCGGATGAAATATAGGGTTTTGATCCCAGCAGGCCGCCGTCACCGAACTGGCTCATTCCCAGCGTGTTGGGCAACTCCACCCACTCATAGGCGTCTATGTAAACTTCCAGATACCAGTTGCAGACTTGCACCGGATCGGCTCCGATCAGCAGCGCATAATTGCCAGTGACCATCAGCCGCTGAATATGATGGGCGTGCGCGGTCTCCAGCGTCTGCCCGATCGCCTCCGACAGGCAGTGCATGTCAGTATCGCCCGTCCAGTACCAGCCGGGGAGCGCGCGTTTGTGCTCCAGGAAGTTGCGCTGCGCATAGTCCGGCCCCTCCCGCCAATAGATGCCGCGCATGTATTCGCGCCATCCCAGGATCTGACGGACATAGCCTTCGACCGAATTAATCGGCGCGCGGCCAGCGCGGTACTCGGCCTCCGCGCGTCGGCACAGGTCGAGCGGATCGAGCAACCCTGAATTGATATAGGGGCTGAGGATCGAGTGCCATAGCGCGCGCTCACCGGTCAGCATCGCATCCTCGAAGTCGCCGAACTGTGGCAGGGCGTGCGCGAAGAAATGGGTGGCTTGCGCCTCGGCATCGGCGGCGGTGACGGCATAGTCGAAATCAGCGAGGTTGCCCGGATGATCGTTAAAGTGCGCCTCCACCAGCGCCAGCACCTCGTCCGTGATCGCATCGGGCGAAAACGAAAGAGGGCGGGGTATCATCAGGTCGCGCACGGCTGGTTTGCGATTGTCCTTGTCGAAATTCCACTGCTTGCCTGCCGGCTCACGTCCGTCCATCAGTAGATCAGTCTTGCGCCGCATATCGCGGTAGAAGAACTCCATCGTGAGTTGTCGCCGATCCTTTGCCCAGGCGTCGAAATCGGCATGCGGGGCGATGAAACGATCATCGGCGCAGATCGTGACGGGCAGGCCGAACAGCGTCTCCCACGCATCCAGCATGGCCGCGACCCGCCATTCCCCGGCTTCCGTGACAATGATACGGTCGGGCGCATGGCGCTCGATCGCACGGGCAACTTCGCCGGTAAAATCGCCGCTGTTTTCAGGGTCGTCGAGCGCGACGTAATCAACGGTCCAGCCTAGCTCACGTAAAGCCTGTGCGTGGTGGCGCATCGCCGACAAGATATATGCGATCTTGCGCCGATGATGCCGGACATACCGGGTTTCCTCGGCGACTTCCATCATCAGGACGATGGTCGAGTCGCGGTCGGCGCCGCGCATTGACGCGATGTCGGGGGTCAACTGGTCGCCCAGGATGGGGATGAGTGTGCGTGACATTCCCTTGACCCGTTCGCCTTCCTACATCGCCGCGATGACACCCAAACACCTTGGCCAGACCAGCACGCTTCCCGCCAGCCCGGGCGAGGCCGTGCTGGACTATGTCGCCAATCCGCGTGCCGGGCGCACCTATCTGGTCCGCTTCGCCGTGCCGGAGTTCACCTCACTATGTCCCGTGACAGGGCAACCCGACTTCGCGCATTTGGTGATCGATTATGTGCCAAGGGAGACGATCGTCGAGTCGAAATCGCTTAAACTGTTCCTTGGATCATTTCGCAACCACGCGGCCTTTCACGAAGACTGTACGGTCGGCATCGGTGAGCGGCTGGTGACCGAAATGACGCCAACATGGCTGCGGATCGGCGGCTATTGGTACCCGCGTGGCGGTATTCCGATCGACGTTTTCTGGCAGACCGGCGCGCCGCCCGCTGACCTGTGGCTTCCGGATCAGGGAGTTCCATCGTATCGCGGTCGCGGTTGAACGCAAATTGCATGCCAAAGCTGCGTCGAGACTTGCTGCAACGCAACATTTGTGCAACTTTCCATCTGTCCGACGGTTGTAAGGTAGCGACCCAGGACGTGTTCCGCCGTCGCATGGCGTTGGGAATAATATAGATGGGCAAGGCAACGAATAGCGATCAAAAAATCGAGCGTCTGGCACTGATCGGCAACTTTCTGCCGCGCAAATGCGGGCTGGCGACGTTCACGACCGACGTATTCACCGCATTTCGCGGTCGATTTCCCGATGTCGCGGTCGATGTATATGCAATGGATGATCATCCCGGCCGATATGCCTATCCCCCCGAAGTGACGAGCGCGATCGCGCAGGACGATCTGTCGGCGTATCTGGCCAGCGCGCGAGCGATCGAGGCGAGTGGTGCGCAGGCAATCTGGGTTCAGCACGAATATGGCATCTATGGCGGCAAAGCGGGTGATTACCTGTTGACGCTGCTCGACCGGACGACGCTACCAGTGATTGTTACGCTGCACACCGTTCTGGAAACGCCGAGTCTCGATGAGCGACGTGTGATGGAAGGGCTGCTCAGACGCGCGGCGAAGATCATCGTGATGGCCGAGCGTGGTCGCGAGATCCTGCAGCGCGTATATGCCGCCAATCCCCGTCAGATTGTAATGATTCCGCATGGCGTACCGGACCGGGCGCTGATCGATCCGGAAACGCTGAAAGAACGTTTTGGATGGTCCGGCCGGCCCGTCGTTCTGACCTTTGGCCTGTTGGCGGCGAACAAGGGGATCGAGACAATGATCCGCGCGTTGCCGGCGGTTGTCGAGCGTCATCCCGAGATGCTGTATGTGGTCTTGGGTGCGACCCATCCCAATTTGGTCGCACATGAAGGCGAAGCTTACCGCGACCGCCTGAAGGCGCAGGCGGAGGAACTGGGTGTCGGTGACAATATCGCATTCATCGATGCGTTTCTGGAGCATGACGACCTGATCGATTATCTTCAGGCCGCTGATATCTATGTGACGCCGTATACGAATCCGGCTCAGATCACGAGCGGTACGCTGTCCTATGCGATCGGCGTAGGCAAGGCGGTGGTGTCGACGCCGTATGTCCACGCGACCGAGATCCTGGCCGACGGGCACGGTATTCTGATCGAGTTTGGTGATGCCGCAGGCTTTGCGCGCGAGATTGATGCGCTGTTGTCGAATGACGGGAACCGCTACCGCCTGTCGAGGCGCGCTTACGACCGAGGGCGGACGATGATCTGGCCGAGGCTGGCGGAGGCCACGATGACGGAAGTAGAGGCGGTAGTTGCCAGTCGTCCGCGCCGGCTCAGTTTGCCGGTATCGTTGCCCAAACCACTGGCGGCAGACCTGTCGGCGGTTGTCCGGATGAGCGATGCAACGGGCATGCTGCAACATTCGATCTATTCGATTCCCGATCGACGCCACGGCTATTGCATCGACGACAATGCCCGCGCGCTGATGCTGGTCAGCGCGATCCCGCACCTCGATATCGTCATGCGCGACAAGTGGATGACGATTTATGCGTCGTTCATCCAATATGCCTGGAACCCCGAGGCGCGCAGGTTTCGCAACTTCATGAATTTTGACCGGACATGGTGCGAGGATGTCGGGTCGGAGGACTCTAACGGTCGCGCGCTGTGGGCGCTGGGTATCACCGCTCGAGACGCGCAACAGGCAAAGCATCGCGACTGGGCGATAAATATTTTCGATTCGACTGCCAGCCTGGCACTGGAACTTGGTTCGCTCAGGGCACAGGCATTTGCAATGCTGGGTGCCGCGGCGATGCTGGAGGCGCGTCCGGGCCATGAACTCGCCCGCACGATCCTGGCGCGCTTCCCCGACGCGCATGTGGCGATGCTGACTCAGACGCGGCGACCCGAATGGCAATGGTTCGAGATCGTGCTGGCCTATGACAATGCACGGCTTCCCGAGGCGCTGATCAAGGCGGGCGAAGCGCTTGGCCGCGATGACCTGATCGCGACCGGCATCAGCACGCTGGAATGGATCATCGAGAAACAGGTTTCTTCCGAGGGGCGGTTTCGCGCGGTCGGTACGGAAAGCTTCGGCCGTCCCTATGCAGATCCGCTTCCGTTCGACCAGCAACCACTGGAAGCGCAGGCAACGGTCGATGCGTGCTGCGCCGCTTACGCCGCGACGCGCGATGAACGCTGGGTCGCAGAGGCGGAGCGCGCCTATGGTTGGTTCCTTGGCAATAATGACCTCGATCTGCCGCTCGCAACCACGGTAGATGGCGGTTGTTTCGACGGGTTGATGCCGACCGGACTCAACCGAAACCAGGGGGCGGAGTCGATTTTGGCATTACAGCTTGCCAATTGCGCCATATCGAGGCTTTCAAAGTCGGTCGAAAGCATGGCAGGACCGAACAGCGCCGCCGCGTAGCCTCGCTCGCGGTCGCGCGACCGTTGGATACTGCGCGGGGCGAATGACGAATGGACCTGTTCTACCACAATCTTCGGCTGCACGCCGATCCCTCGCGCGTTGTGGTTCGTCCATTTTATATTCCCTGGGCAAAGAACGGTAGCGGCCCGAGCCGGACAGAGCGGCTGGTCGGCGAGGTGCTGGAGATGAGCGCCGACGAAGCGCGCGACCAGTTGGAGGTCGTGCTCAAGGACTTCGAGGCGCGTCATTGGCAGACCCGCCGCGTGTTCATGACCCGGTATGACAAGATCGAAGACCTGATGGGGCTTGAGGGCCGCGAGATCAGTGACGAAAAACGCCAGTTGATCGGCGCGTATTTCTGCCAGGAATACAGCTACGCCGCAGCCGCGCTGATGAACCCCAGTGCGGTGCCGCATTTTGATCAGTCGGGTATGCCGCCCGGTTCGATGCGTGTCCTGATATCGATGCGCGCGGTTGGCGAGGGACATATTTCGTCGGTTGCGTTCCGCGAGGGCATCATTACCGACCGTAACGAACTTCGTCTGGCCCCCGAGCCGCCCTTCGCGACGTCGACCGACGCGATCGGGTCCAGCGAGATGGAGATGCCCGTCGGCCCCGTAACGATCTTTCGTCACCGTGACAGCACGCTGTCGGGCACGGTGATCTTCCCGATCACCCAGTCGCAGTCAAAGGGATTGGAAGATCTGCGCCTGGTCCAGTTCATTCATGATGACGGATCGCTGGAATGGATCGGCACCTATACGGCCTATGATGGTGCCACGATTCAGTCGGAGCTGATGCGCACGACCGACTTCCGTGCTTTCGACCTCATGCCGATGACGGGCACCGCCAGCCGTAACAAGGGCATGGCGCTGTTTCCGCGCAAAGTGGCTGGTCAGTACATGATGATCGGGCGGTCGGACGGGGAAAACCTGTTCCTGCTCAAATCGGATGACCTGACGAACTGGAACGAGGGAGAGCGTCTGCTCAGCCCTGTATATCCCTGGGAGCTGGTGCAGATCGGCAATTGCGGACCGCCGGTCGAGCTGGATGAGGGATGGCTAGTGCTGACGCACGGCGTGGGCGCGATGCGCAAATATTCAATCGGCGCGGTCCTGCTGGACAAGCGCAATCCATCAAAGGTGTTGGGCCGTACGCGCGAGCCGATCCTGGCGGCGCGCGACCAGGATCGTGAGGGCTATGTCCCCAACGTCGTCTATAGTTGCGGTGCGATCCTGCATGGCGACGCGCTGTTCATGCCCTATGGCATCGCCGACAGCTCGATTGGTTTCGCCTTCGTGCCGATCAAGGAGTTGCTGTCATCGATGTGACGCAGCGAGCAACGACGGTCGAGCCGCTGCGCGTCGCGATGGCGGGGCTTGGTACGGTGGGAAGCGGGGTCGTACGACTGCTCGATGCCAATCGCGCACTGATCGAGCGTCGCGCCGGGCGTGCAATCGAGGTCGTGGCCGTCTCCGCACGCGATCGCACGCGCGATCGCGGCATTGATCTGTCGCGCTTCGCCTGGGTTGACGATACAGCCGCCCTTGCCGAGCAAGACGGCGTGGATGTCGTCGCCGAGTTGATCGGCGGATCGGATGGTCCTGCTCTCACGCTCGCCAGGCGGACCTTGTCGGCGGGACGCGGGCTGGTCACCGCGAACAAGGCGATGCTGGCGCATCACGGGCTGGAGCTTGCGCAAGCCGCCGAGGCGTCGCGCGCGCCGTTGAAATTCGAGGCGGCGGTCGCGGGCGGTGTACCGGTCGTCAAGGGGCTGCGCGAGGGCGCGGCGGCAAACGTGATCGCCCGCATCTACGGTGTCCTGAACGGCACCTGCAATTTCATCCTGAGCCAGATGGAGGCGGATCGGCGCGACTTCGCCGACGTCCTGACGGAAGCTCAAGCGCTGGGTTATGCGGAGGCCGATCCGGGCTTCGACATCGATGGTATCGATGCGGCGCACAAGCTGTCGATCCTTGCAACGCTGGCATTCGGGACGCACCCGGCCTTTGGCGACGTTGCCGCGCAGGGAGTGCGTGATGTGCTCGCCGCCGATATCGCCGAAGCCGCCGCATTGGGGTATCGAATCAGGCTGTTGGGATTGGCGGAGGCCGGATCATATGGCCTGTTCCAGCGCGTTCATCCTTATCTGGTTCCGCTCGATCATCCGCTGGCGCATGTGACCGGATCCACCAACGCCGTCGTCGCGGAGGGAGATTTTGTCGGTCGCCTGCTGTTTCAGGGAGCCGGCGCGGGTGACGGTCCGACCGCCAGCGCCGTCGTCGCGGACCTGATCGACATTGCGCGGGGAGAATATGGCGCACCGTTCGGGATGCCGGCGGCGGCGCTGACCGAGGCTGAGACCGCCGATCCCGGGGAACGCCGTGGCCGGGCTTATGTCCGCTTTACCGTTGCGGACCGTGTCGGTGTGCTGGCGGAGATCGCGGCGGCGATGCGTGACGCGGGTGTCTCGATCGAGAGCCTGATCCAGCGCGGCGCGGCGGGCGATGGAGCGGTGCTGGTGGCGATCGTGACGCATGAAGGCCCGGAGCGTGCGGTTGCCCAGGCGCTGGAGCGGCTGGAGGGCAACCCCAGCCTGGTCGACCGGCCGTTATGGATGCATATCCTGGGCTGAGCGCCTTTCGAGCAGTGGGAACCAGGCACCGCTCGGCCTGAGCGCAGTCGAAGGCAGCGCAGTCGAAGGCCTTGTGTTTGGGGCGGTGCTTCGACTTCGCTCAGCACGAACGGGTCAATTTGATCGAAAAAGGCTCCAGGTCCATCACGGGGCAGGCTGGCGCGCGCCAGCGATACGCGTCGTCCCGCCGTCCGATCCTCCGCCGAACGTCGTCGAGACGCTGACCCCGGCATGACCGCCGCCGACCTGAAACGGACCAAGCGATTCGAGCGGCGGTTGCAGCCGATATGCTGCCCCTGAAGCAGAGCATTTCCATTCCCGTTGCCCGACCCTGCAAAGGCGCTTCTAATGCGGAGATCGTGAATTACTGGGGCGGAAAGAGCTCAGTCGGCGCATCCCAGAGAGAGTTTAAGATTACTAACCTGTCGCGCCGAGGCAATGTTTTTACTATCACGGATGAGTGCAAAGATATTCAGAGTGGTGACATGATTGCTGGGATTTTGTCCGAACTCACAATCAGCAGTACAACCAATTTCCGGATCGGTGGAAATAAATATAAATACTGCGGGACACGGGTGTAATTCTGATTGAACTTGGTGCTTGCGCCGTTCTTGCCGATTAAGTTCGACTAGTTCTCCGCTTGCGACCTTCTCTACACCGTTGCAGCAGAGCCTGAGCCGAACGCACCGTTCGCAAGCGCCGAAACTAATTCGTAGTGATGGGAGGGATGCCAAGGCGTGGGATTTCGATCGCGGGGCAGCGGTCCATCACGACCTTCAAGCCGGCAGCTTCCGCGCGCGATGCGGCTTCCTCGTTGATGACGCCCAGCTGCATCCACACCGCCTTCGCGCCGATCGCAATCGCCTCATCGACCGCTTCGCCGGCCGCGGCGGAGTTGCGGAAGATGTCGACGATGTCGATCGGGTCGCCAAGTTGCGCGAGTTCGCGGAACACGAACTCTCCGTGCAGATGCTCGCCGGTGATCTGGGGGTTGACCGGGATCACGCGGTAGCCGTGATCCTGCAGCGCTTTCATTACCCGGTAGGAGGGTCGCTCGGGCCGGTCCGACGCGCCGACCAGCGCGATGGTGCGCGCGCCCTCGAGCAGGGTGCGGATCTCGGCGTCGGTGGTCAGCGGCATGATGGTTCCTTCGCGCGGTTATTCGCTCAACGTCCCATGTGCGGGCTGGTTTCCGCGAGAGCTGAGCCAGTCCGATACCCTGCGCGCCAGTTCTGCGAACAACTGATCGTCGGGTGCGGCGGCGGGTGGCTCGCCGGCGTCGGAGGCGGTGCGGATCGCGATGTCGAGCGCGATACGGCCCAGAAACGGGATGTCCAACCGCATCGCCGCGTCTTCGGCGCCACCGTTCCCGAACGGATCGGACGTCTCGCCGCAATGTGGGCAGCGAAAACCGGCCATGTTCTCGATCAGCCCGATGATCGGCACGCCGGCGGTCCGGAACAGGTCGATTGCGCGCGCTGCATCGATCAGCGCCAGATCCTGCGGTGTCGAGACGATGACCGCACCGGCGGGCCGATATTTCTGCACCATCGTCAGCTGCACGTCGCCGGTGCCGGGGGGCAGATCAAGTACCAGCGTATCGGCCGCGCCCCATTCCCCCTCGACCAGCTGACCCAGCGCGCCCGCCGCCATCGGCCCGCGCCAGGCGATCGCCTTGTCCGGCGCGACCAGTTGCCCGATCGACAGCAGGGGGACGCCGTAAGGAGTGGAGACCGGTTGCAGCTTCTTGTCATGGGCGACCGGTTTGGTGCCCTCGACCTGCATCAGCCGTGGTTGCGACGGTCCGTAGATATCGGCGTCGACCAGCCCGACGCGCCGGCCGCCGCGCGCCATAGCGATGGCCAGATTGGCGGCGATCGTCGACTTGCCGACGCCGCCTTTTCCGCTCGCGATCGCGATCAGCGCGCGGCTCATGCGTTCGGCAGTAACGACCACGCGTACGTCCTCGACACCTGGAAGAGAAGCTTCCAGTTTAACGCTGGACTCCAGTGCCTCTCGCGCCTCGGTGTCGAGCCCGGTGGCATCCAGCACGATGCCTGCGCGCGCGCCCTCCATCCTGAGCGTTGCGCGATTGCCGGCCACGCGTGCGACCGCCGCCTTTACTGCTTCACCATCAACCATGTGGACGATGGTAGGGTACACGGGGTGGCTTGGCACTGTTTTTTGCCGGCACCGTTCTTATAAAGAATGTCATGACGATCATCTCGCGCTGGTTTCAGCGTCCCATTGCCCTGAATAACGAGACGCCGCGCGGCCCATGGGGTGGATCGGGAGACGATGGTGATCGGACCGGTCCTCGCAATCCCTGGGCAGTGCCACCGGGCGGGCGCAAGGGCGCGGCCAAGCCGACCGCGCTCGACGAATTCCTGAAGCGCGCTCGTGGCGGCGGTGGTGGCGGGACCGGTGGTGGGCGGTTCGGGGGACCGTCGGGACTGCCCGATGCGCGCGCGCTATGGGCGATCGGCACGGCGATCCTGGTCGGTGCCTGGCTGATCCTTACGTCTTTCCACATCATCGGTCCGCAGCAGCGCGGGGTGCTGACGCGGCTGGGTGCTTATTCGGGGACGTTGCAGCCAGGGTTTCAGATGACCTTGCCCGCGCCGTTTGCCGCGGTCCGCAAGGTTGATGTCAGTCGCATCCGGACCGACAATTTTCCCCAGGGCGATGGTGAGAACCTGACGCTGACGGGTGACCAAAACATCGTCGACCTGGCATATTCAGTACGCTGGGACATTGCTGATCCGCAGAATTTCGTGTTCCAGCTGGCCGAGCCGCAGGAGACCGTGCGGGCGACCGTCGAGAGCGCGATGCGCGCGGTGATGGCAGAGACGACGTTGAACGAGGCGATCGGTGCGGGTCGCACCACCATCGAACAGCGCGTCGCCGAACTGGCACAGCGCATTCTTAACGATTATCGGTCCGGCGTTCGGATCCAGGGCGTCGCGATCAAGCAGGCGGTGCCGCCGACGCAGATCGTCGAGTCGTTCAACGCCGTTACCGCCGCGCAGCAGGGTGCGGTCGCCAACCTGAACCAGGCACAGGCCTATGCCCAGCAGGTACTGGCGCGTGCGCAGGGTGAGGCCGCTTCCTTCGACAAGGTTTATACCCAATACAAACTGGCGCCGGAGGTGACGCGGCGGCGCATGTATTACGAGACGATGGAGGCGGTGCTCGCCAAGTCGGACAAGACGGTGGTCGAGCCGAAGAACGTCGTACCCTATCTGAACGCACCGCAGCCGCGTCGCGACACTGCGGTCGTACCTACGCCCGAGCCGGGCGCGGAGGCGACGCCATGACCAGCTTCTCCTGGCGTAACCCGGTCGTCCTGGGCATAGCGACACTGCTGCTGGTCATCATCGCCGCTGCGACTTTTGCTATCGTACCCGAGACCGAGCAGGCGGTGATCTATCGCTTCCAGCAGCCGATCGGAGTGGTAAACGGATACCGGGTTGGGCAGGCGCCAGGCCGTTCGGGTGCCGGGCTGGTGATGCGCGTGCCGTTCATCGATCGCATCCGCTGGGTCGACAAGCGCGTGCTGGACCTCGATCTTGAGAATACACAAGTGCTCTCGACCGATCAGCTGCGACTGAGCGTGGATGCATTTGCTCGGTTCCGCGTGGTCGACCCGTTGATGATGCTGAAGACCGCAGGCGACGAGGCGGGCGTCGAGAACCAGCTGCGCCCGCTGTTCGGCTCGGCCTTGCGCAACGAATTGGGCAAGCGCACGTTTGCCGCGTTGCTCAGTCCGGAGCGCGGGCAAGTGATGGAGAATATTCAGCAGGCGATGCGACGCGATGCGAAGCAATATGGTGTGCAGATCGTCGATGTACGCATCAAGCATGCCGACCTGCCCAGCGGATTGCCGTTGGAGAGCGCGCTCAACCGGATGAAATCCGCGCGTCAGCAAGAGGCGATCACGATCACCGCACAGGGGCAAAAACAGGCACAACTCGTCCGCGCCGATGCCGATGCGAATGCGGCGCGCATTTATGCCGAAGCATTCAACAAGGATGCGTCTTTCTATAACTTCTATCGGGCCATGCAGTCTTATCGCTTTACCTTCGGCGCGGATGGCGGACCGAATCCTGAAGGGTCGACCGACTTCATCCTGTCGCCCGACAATGCCTATCTGAAGGAATTCGAAGGGCAGGGACGATGATCCTGTCTGGCCCGTTCATGTTCAAACGTCGTTCAGCCTGATATCGGCAACCGTTCGCCACAGTCGAAGACGACCATCAAGAGGACCTGACCCACGTGCGCTACGCCTATGTGATCACCAATGCGCTGCTTCTCGCCGGTGCAACCGCGGCACTCGCGCTGCAGCCGGGCGGCGCGCAGACCGCGCAAAACGATCCCGCGCAGATTGCGGCCGTCGTCCCGCGTGCCGGTGCCCCGACGAGCTTCGCCGATCTGGTCGCCAAGCTACAGCCGGCCGTCGTCAATATCTCGACGACCCAGCGCGTTCAGATTCCGCAGCAGCAAAATCCGTTCGCGGGTACCCCGTTCGGTGACCTGTTCGGTCAGTTTCAGGGCCAGCAGCAGGGACCGGACGGCAAGCCGGTGACGCGCGAGGCGCAGTCGCTTGGCTCGGGCTTCATCATTTCGGCGGACGGGTTCGTAGTCACCAACAATCACGTCATCGCGCCGGGCGCCAAAGGCGCGACGGTCGAGTCGATCACGGTCACGCTTTCGGACCGCAAGGAATACAAGGCGCGGCTGGTGGGACGAGATCCGGCGTCCGATCTGGCGGTGCTCAAGATCGAAGCGACCAACATGCCCTTCGTGCGCTTTGGGAACAGCTCGAACGCACGTCCCGGAGACTGGGTAATTGCCATTGGCGAGCCGTTCGGGCTGGGCGGCACAGTGACGGCGGGGATCGTGTCGGCGGTGCACCGCGCAACTGGCCAGCCGGGGGCCTATGATCGCTTCATTCAGACGGATGCGGCGATCAATCAGGGCAATTCGGGTGGGCCGATGTTCAACCTCGCCGGCGACGTGATTGGCATCAACAGCCAGATCTTCAGCCAGTCGGGCGGCAATATCGGGATCGGCTTCGCCATTCCCGCCGATGAGGCCAAGCCGGTCATCGATCAGTTGATGAAAGGCCAGAAGATCCAGCGTGGGTATCTGGGTGTTGGCATCGGTCCGGTGAATGACGACGTGGCCGCCGCACTCGGCATCCCGAAGGACAAAGGTGAGATCATCGCCCGTGTCGAACCTGATGGGCCTGCTGCAAAAGCCGGCGTGAAGGTCGGCGATGTCGTGACGAGCGTCAATGGCAAGCAGGTCACGCCCGACAATACATTGTCGTACCTGGTGGCGAACGTGAAACCCGGGGAACGCGTCAATCTGGGTGTTCTGCGTCAGGGCAAGACCGTCTCGCTATCCGCAACCGCGGCGACCCGACCATCCGAGGAGCAGATTGCTGCCCTGGGCGGTGGTAACGACGATGGGCTGCCGGACGAGGACGGCGATCAGTCGACAGCGCCAGCCAGCGCCAGCTCGCTGGGTATAGCGGTGCAGCCGATAACTCCTGCAATCGCGCGTTCGCTGGGCATCGACTCGACGTCGCAGGGCGTCGTGGTCAGCTCGGTCGATCCGTCGAGCGACGCGGGGCAGAAGCTGAAGCGCGGTGACTTGATTTCATCGGTAAACAGCGTTCCCGTTCGGACCGCGGCCGATGTTGCAAAGCAGGTCGCGGCTGCGAAGTCTGCGGGTCGACCGCAGGTTCTACTGCTGGTATCGCGCGGGCGAGGCAACACGGGCTTCATCCCGGTGAAGATCAAATAACAGCATAGCGGCGCACAAGTGCCAGAAGGGCCGTCACGCCGCTGCGCGTGGCGGCCCTTTTTCTTTGACGCGCCTGCGGTAATGATGACCGGCAAGGAGAACGTGTGTGGATGGCATCTTCATCGGTTCGGGCGGCGGCAAGCCTCAGGTGTTGCGGCTTGATCGCGCCAACCGGCACGGGTTGATCGCGGGTGCCACCGGCACCGGCAAGACGGTGACGTTGCAGGGCATCGTCGAGGGCTTCTCAAAGGCCGGCGTGCCCTGCTTCGTCGCCGATGTGAAGGGCGACCTGGCCGGTCTGGCCATGGCTGGTTCGCCTGCTTCCAAGCTGCATACCGTGTTTGCCGCGCGCGCGGCCGAGATCGGCCAGCCCGATTGGGCTTATGCCGACAACCCGGTGCAGTTCTGGGATCTGTTCGGGGAGAGCGGGCATCCGATCCGCACGACGATCAGCGAGATGGGGCCGCTGCTGCTCGCAAGGCTGATGGACCTGAACGATGTGCAGGCGGGCGTGCTGGAGATCGCGTTCCATGTCGCCGATACCGAGCATCTGCTGCTGCTCGACCTCGACGATCTGCAGGCGATGCTGGCGCATTGCGCGGAGCGTGCGGGTGAATTGACGACGACTTATGGCAATGTGTCCAAACAGAGCATCGGTGCAATCCAGCGCGCGCTGTTGCAGCTTCGCTCGCAGGGTGCCGAGCATTTCTTCGGTGAGCCCGCGCTCGACCTCGACGATTTTATCGCGCTGGACGACAAAGGGAGGGGCGTCGTCAATATACTGGTCGCCGACAGGCTGATGGCCAGCCCGAAACTGTACGCCACTTTTCTTTTGTGGCTGATGTCGGAGCTGTTCGAGCATCTTCCCGAGATCGGTGATCCGGACAAGCCGACGCTGATATTCTTCTTCGACGAGGCACATCTGCTGTTCGACGATGCGCCGGACGCGTTGCTTGATCGTATCGAGCAGGTGGTACGACTGATCCGGTCGAAGGGTGTCGGCATTTATTTCATCACGCAAAACCCCGTGGATGTGCCGGACAAGGTAGCGGGGCAGTTGGGCAATCGCATCCAGCATGCACTGCGCGCCTTTACGCCCCGCGATCAGTCGGCCGTGCGGGCGGCGGCACAGACATTTCGCGCCAATCCAAATGTCGATGTAGCAACCGTCATCACCGAGCTGAAAGTCGGTGAAGCGCTGGTCTCTCTATTGCAGGAGGATGGATCGCCCCTACCCGTCGAGCGAACGCTGATCAAACCGCCGGCCAGTCGCGTCGGTTCCATCACCGACGCCGAACGCCGCGTCTTGATCGCGACCGATGCGATCGGCGCGAAATATGATGAGCTGGTCGACCGCGAATCGGCCGAGGAACTGCTTGGCGCAAAGACGCAGGAAGCCGCCGCCGCCGCCGCCGCTGCGCAAGCCAAGGCGGCCAGCGAGTCCGAAAAAACGGCGGCGCAACAGGCCAAGGCGGATGCCGTCGCCGCTAGGGGGGCCGAGCGTGCCCGTATCGCCGAGCAGCGCAAAGCCGCTGATTCTCCGTGGTCGAAAATGGCGACGTCTGCCAGCCGCGCGGCATCATCGTCGATCGGGCGCCAGGTCGCGAACGAACTCGGACGTCAGGTGTTCGGCGGCGGCGGTCGTCGCCGCGCGTCGTCCGGCGGCGGTCTGGTCGGCGCCGTCGCACGCAGCGTACTCGGCAATCTGTTCAGAGGGCGTTGACGCCGGATCAGCGTTCGCTGAGATAATAGCGATCGGTTGCCCTGAGCGCGTCGTCCAGTTCGTACACGATCGGCTGGCCGGTGGGTATTTCCAGTCCGGTGATCTCATCGTCCGGGATTGCAGACAGGTGCTTGACCAACGCGCGAAGCGAATTACCGTGCGCTGAGATCAAAACCCGCTGCCCGTCCTTCAGACAGGGCGCGATGCGGTCGTTCCAATAGGGAAGTACGCGCGCGATAGTGTCTTTCAGGCTTTCGGTCGTGGGGATGTCGATACCGGCATAGCGGCGGTCCTTCGACAGATCATAGTTGCTACCCGCTTCCATTGGCGGCGGCGGGGTGTCGAAACTGCGGCGCCAGATATGCACCTGCTCGTCGCCGTGTTTTGCGGCGGTTTCAGCCTTGTCGAGTCCGGTCAGCCCGCCATAATGCCGCTCGTTCAGCCGCCAGTCCTTTTCAACCGGCAACCATAGCCGTCCCATCATCTCCAGCGCGATATTCAGCGTCTTGATCGCGCGCGTCTGCAAGGACGTGAAGGTCATGTCGAAGTCGAGACCCTTGTCGGCCATCAATGCGCCTGCCGCCTTCGCCTCGGCTACACCCTTCTCGGTCACATCGACATCCCACCACCCGGTAAAGCGGTTTTCCAGATTCCAGGAGGACTGGCCGTGTCGAATGAGAACGAGGGTGGGCATTGATTCTCCTTGGGACAGAATTGATCTTGTCGATAGCGGGTACGTTATCGGCGGTCCACGTTTGGCGACTGCGCATTGCTTGTTCGCGCGGAGACGCAGAGAGGTCTAGTCGCCCTCAGTGCGACATTTCTTCTCAACGGGCAGCCTAGACAACCGCTAGCGCGGTAGAAAGTTCTTCTTCGCGCTTCCGCGTAAGCCAAACCGCCTAGTCCTCGTCAATCATAGCAGACAGCGTCTCCAGCATTGCGACAGCCAGCCGTTTTGACCGTTCCGGCGACCAGCCGAATTCGGCGTCGGGATTGGGATCATGGTCCTTGAAAGGCATTTCCAATGTCATCGATACCGCCCCGAACCGCTCGGCAACCTGATTGGTTGACATCGACAGGTTCGCATTGCCGGGCTTTGACTTTTCATAGCCGCGCTCGGTCTGGAAGTCGGCGGTGTGTGCAGCCAGGCGCCGGCCGAAATCGTAGAACCGGGCCCCGTGACCTTCCGTCCATGACGGGATGCCGTCATACCCGGCCAGGAAGTTTGCCGGGATCGCCTCATCCCCGTGGACATCCATTGCCCAGTCGACACCGGTTTCGTCCATCGCATGGCGGACGCATAATACTTCCGGGCTGCGCTCCAGGCTGGGTGCGTGCCACTCGCGGTTGAGATTTACGCCAGCGGCGTTTGTGCGCAGATGGCCCCGCCGCGTGCCGTCGGGGTTCATGTTGGGGACGACGTGAACGCTTGCCTTGGCAAGTAGCGAGGCGCCAGCGCCGCTAGTCAGCCAGTCGAGTGCTCCGTCCATCCACCATTCGGTCATCGATTCGCCGGGGTGCTGGCGTGCATAGAGCCAGACCTGTTTTTCGCCGGTGCCGAAGTCGAATGCGTCGATCGCCTGGCCATCGAGCGATTGGCCAAGTTCGCGATAGCGCGCGAGCGGACTGAGCGCGGTACGCGCCACAAGCGCGGCGTGCTGTTCCATTGTGTAGGGCGCGAAATAGGCGAACCAAGCCAGTTCATCCTCGCCAGCCCAATCGAACGACAGCACGCCATCCTCATATCGAGTGTCGATCATTCGCCAGTGGATACGATCGTTCGATGCGCGGACACGGTAACCCGGCCACCCAAAGGCATAGGCCGCGCCGCCCGCGTTAACGATACGGAATGCTCGCGGCTCACCCGCTATGCCGGCTGCACGAAAGTAGAACCACTGGTAGAAATCCGACTGCCGGTCAGGGACGATCTCAAGGTCGATAACGTCGTCGCCAACCTGCAGCACGCGGATATTGCCGCTGTCGAATGCGGCGTTGATCGTGATCGTCATTTGATCTCGATAGTGCGCCCGCTTTCTCCGGGAAAGCCGGTGAAGACGGCAATGGCAAGTTTGTCGGCTTGCGCCGAAGCCACGGCGTCGGGCTTGCGCGGATCGGCGAAAGCGCGCGCATGACCTTCCCATACCGGTGTCTGATCGGCACGGCGATTGATCGTTACACTAAGTTCAGTCACCACAATTTCGTTACGCCCGCCACCGCCAATCGGAATGCCGACTCCGCCGCCCAGGCCTACGCCACCACCCCGTCCGCCGCTGAAGCCGCCGCCGCCCAGTCCAATCGAGAATGGCGAGCGCCTGGGTGGCCCTGCGACGACGCTGCGCTGAAAGGACACGACGCCAAAGAATTGCGATGGCGTGCCGGGGACCGGCGGTGCGTATCCGATTTTTAGTAACTGGCTCTGGACGGCGGCGGCATAGGTCTTGAACTCAAGGCTTGCAGCGCCGCCGCCCGTTTGCGGCTCGACATCGATGGTACCGCGCGCGATCGGAGCGCCCAGATGGTAGCGGATGACTTCGGTCGGCGGGATGGAGGTCGTAGTGCAGGCAGCAAGGCCGATCCCGGCAAGACCGAGAGCGGATACGGAACGAAGCAACATGACACTGATCCCCAAAGATTGTTACGAAAGAGTAACGCGCAGAACGGTGTGTGGGGTCCGGTTGTGGTTGACTAAACGCCGTATCGCACGTAGCCGCCGTACCTTTCCAGCTCCTGCTCGAGACAATCCATGAAGATCCGCAATTCGCTCAAGTCCCTTAAGGACCGTCACCGTGACAACCGCGTCATCCGTCGTCGCGGTCGCACCTATGTCATCAACAAGACGAACCGCCGGTTCAAGGCTCGTCAGGGCTGAAAACCCCGGTGGGCGGGACGGCCGTCATCTTCGATGTCGGCCATGTCCTTTACGACTGGGATCCACGTTACCTCTATGAGCGGCTGATCGACGATAGGGCCGCGCTCGATGATTTTTTGCGCGACGTTGTCACGCGGGAATGGCATTTTCAGCATGATGCCGGCAGACCGTTTGCCGAAACGTCGGCGGAACTGAGTGCACGATACCCTGAGCACGCAGCACTAATTGCTCAGTGGGGTCCGCGGTTCATCGACAGCATCGGCGCGCCGATCGCCGGCATGCACAAGCTGGTCGAGGATCTGGATGCAGCCGGCGTTCCCCTGTTCGCAATAACCAATTTCTCAGGCGAATTCTGGCCACCGTTTCGCGCGCGAGAAGCCCGGTTGTTCGATCGTTTCCGTGATATCGTGGTGTCGGGTGACGAGAAACTGACCAAGCCGGACGCGGCCATCTATCAGTTGGCGCTAAATCGGTTCGGATTGTCACCCGAGCAAGCAGTATTCGTCGACGACAATGCGCAGAACATCGCCGGGGCCGCTGCCCTCGGCGTCGAGGCCGTTCATTTCGTGGACGAACAGTCGCTCAGGATGCGATTGCGAGAACTTGAATTACCGGTCTGAGCCTGTTCACGATCAGGCCTTCGTCCATCCGTTCGTGCCTCAATAACCCTTCAGCTCGTCGCCGACCAGGCGGACGACGTGAAGAACGTTCGTCGAACCCGGGGTCTTGAACGGAACGCCGGCCATGACCACGATCCGGTCGCCAGCCTTTGCGATGCCATGTCGAAGCGCCATGCGCTTTGATTTCGACACCATTTCCTCGAAAGAGCCGACGTCTCGGGTAACAACCGAATAGGTGCCCCAGAGCAGGCCCAGCCGCCGTGCGGTCTCCAACGACGGCGTCAACACCAGCAGCGGCACCGACGGCCGTTCACGCGCAACTCGCCGGGCGGTCGAACCCGATGTCGTGAAGCAGACGATCGCCGCCGCCGATACGGTCTGGGCAATATTCTTTGCTGCCTCCGACAGCGCGTCGGCGGTCGTCGGATCGGGCTTCGTCACGGTAAAATGAATGCGGTCGCCATGCGCCGGGTCGCCCTCGACCGACACACCGATCGCATCCATCATCGCCACCGATTCGACGGGCCAGTCGCCAGCCGCTGATTCCGCTGACAGCATGATCGCATCGGCGCCGTCATAGATCGCGGTTGCGACGTCCGAAACCTCTGCGCGCGTGGGCGACGGGGACTTGATCATCGACTCCAGCATCTGGGTTGCCACGACGACCGGCCGCCCCTGCCGCCGCGCGACCTCGACGATCCGTTTCTGCAGCGGCGGCACAGCCTGGGGAGGGAGTTCGACGCCCAGGTCGCCGCGTGCGACCATGACTCCGTCACAAGCTTCGATGATCTCCGTCAGCCGATCGATCGCAGCGGGCTTTTCGATCTTGGCGAGCAACGCCGCACGCCCCTCGATCAGCTTGCGCGCCTCCCAAAGATCCTCGGGCCGCTGAACGAATGACAGGGCGATCCAGTCGACGCCCCGATCAACCGCGAAGGCCAGGTCTGACCGGTCCTTGCTGGTCAACGCGGCCATCGGCACAACCACGTCGGGCACGTTCAGCCCCTTGTTGTTCGACAGCATACCGCCAACCTCGATCCGGGTTACAATCCGCGAATGGTTCTGTTCCGTGACCCGCAACACCAGCTTGCCGTCATCGAGCAGCAGGCGGGCATCGGGTACCATCGCCTCGAATATCTCGGCATGCGGCAGTTCGACGCGGGTCGCATCGCCAAGTTCGCGCGATCGATCGAGGATGAATGTGGCGCCTTTGACAAGCTCTACACGGTGATCGTCAAACCGGCCCACGCGCAATTTCGGCCCCTGCAGGTCGGCGAGGATCGTCGACGGGCGTCCAAATTGCTCCTCAAGACCGCGGATCGCCTGGATGATTGCAATCTTCGACTCCTGATCGCCGTGACTCATGTTGATCCGGAAGGCATCGGCGCCTGCGTGAGATAGCGCAGCAATCATCTCGACTGAGCTGCTGGCCGGGCCGAGCGTCGCAAGAACACGGACCTTACGCGCGCGGGGCGTCAGCGGGCGCTCATGCGGTTGGGTTGCCTCGATCATCCTGCTTCCTCGCACTTTGCGGAGCAGGCCTTAAAGCCTATCGCGGATCGATCAACTGAAGACCGCGCCAAGGAGACCGCGAATGCCTGCCCTTGAAGACCTTGACGACGCCGTTGCCGCGACTGCCTTTCGCCGCCTGGTACGTCTTTTGCGCCACCGCACCGACGCGGAGAATATCGAGTTGATGGGTCTTGCCGGCTTTTGCCGCAATTGCCTGTCGGACTGGATTGCCGAAGCCGGTGGTCTCGACAAGAACGACGCGCGCCAGACGATCTACGGCGTGCCGTATGCCGAGTGGAAGGCACAGCATCAGGGCGATGCGACGCCGGAACAGCTTGAGCGGATGCGGCTCAGCATGGAGAAGAACCCGACAGTGGACGCCGAGGCGTGAGGGCGCTGGTCCTCGCGTTCCTGTTCTTCGCGGGTGTTGCCGGTGCGCAGCCTGCACCTGACGCGCCAACGCAGATGATCTACATTCAGGCCGGAACCCTGCTCGACCGGCCCGGCGAGCGCCCGCGCGGTGCGACGACGATCGTGGTCAGGGACGGCAAGATTGTCGCATTGCGCGACGGCTTCGTTGCTCCTCCCGCCGGCGCGAGGTTGGTCGACCTTCGTGATTGCTTCGTCATGCCCGGGATGGTCGACATGCATGTTCATCTGTGGGGGATTGGTGGGGAGCCGATGCGTGCGCGGCTGGAAGCGCTGACGCGCGACCGGTTCGACGACATGATGACAGCAGTACTGAACGCGCGCACGACACTGCGCGCCGGTTTCACGTCGGTACGTGATCTGGGCGGCGATCCGCGCGGCATACGGTCTTTGCGTGATGCGATCGATCGCGGCGATGTAGAGGGACCGACAATTGCCAATGCCGGCGAAATGATATCCGTGACAGGCGGGCATGGTGACGCCGGCAATGGGCTGGGCGAGGAGTTCGCCAATGCCGTCCACGCGCATGAAATCAATCTATGCGATGGCCCCGATGATTGTCGTCGTGCCGTACGCGAGCAGGTCGCGCTTGGGGCCAAGGTCATCAAATTTGCTGCTACAGGCGGCGTGTTGTCAAACGTCAGTGGTGGCCTGGGCCGCGCGATGACGCCCGAAGAAATGCTCGCGATCATCGAGACCGCGCATATGTTGGGACGCAAGGTCGCTGCGCACAGCCACGCGGCGGACGGTACAAAGGCGGCGCTGGAGGCGGGGGTCGATTCAATCGAGCATGGCAGTTTTCTGGATGACGAGGCGATCGGGTTGTTCAAGGCAAAGAATGCCTATCTGGTTCCCACGATGATCGCGCCATCGGCTGCACTCGCCCAGGCGCGCAGCGGCCAGTTGCCATCCGCGACGATCCCCAAGGCAGAAGCGGCATCGGCGGCGATGATGGCCAGTCACAGGCGTGCCATCGCGCAGGGTGTCAAGATAGCGTTCGGGACAGATAGCGGTGTGTCAAAGCATGGCGATAACGCGCAGGAGTTCGCGCTGATGGTCGGTGCCGGCATGACACCGGCCCAGGCAATCCGCGCCGCGACAATTGGCGCCGCCGACCTGCTGGGGCGCGACGACATCGGCATGGTGGCACCCGGCAAGACCGCCGACATCATCGCACTTGCAGGGTCGCCGTTGGAGGATGTGACACGCCTGGAGCATGTTTCGTTTGTCATGCACCGCGGTGTCGTAGTGGATCCGGTTGAGCCGCACGCCCGCTTGCCATAGAGACGCGCGCTTATCCCATGGAGACAGGAATGACCGACAACGTATCGGCCGAGCAGTTGCGCCAGTTCATCGAGCGCATCGAACGGCTGGAGGAAGAGAAGAAGGGCTTCGCCGATGACATCAAGGATGTCTATTCAGAGGCCAAGTCGACGGGGTTCGACACCAAGACGATGAAAAGCATCGTGCGCCTGCGTAAAATGGAAAAGCACCACCGCGATGAGGCGGATGCGTTGCTGGAGACGTACCGGCAAGCGCTGGGGCTGCAATAAGGAGAAACGCCTGTGGCCGGCCATAGCAAGTTCAAGAACATCATGCACCGCAAGGGTGCGCAGGACAAAAAGCGCTCGGGCATGTTTTCAAAGCTCAGCCGCGAAATCACGGTTGCCGCAAAGATGGGGCTGCCCGATCCGGACATGAACCCACGCCTGCGTGCCGCCGTCGCAGCCGCGAAGGCGCAGTCGATGCCTAAGGATAATATTCAGCGTTCGATCGACAAGGCGAGCAAGGGGGACGCGGAGAATTACGAGGAGATCCGCTATGAGGGCTTTGGGCCGGGCGGCGTTTCGCTGATCATCGAGGCATTGACCGATAACCGTAATCGCACGGCAACCAACGTCCGCACCGCGGTCAGCAAAAATGGCGGCAATCTGGGTGCTAGCGGTTCGGTAAGCCACGCGTTCGACCGGATGGGCCTGATCGCGTATCCCGAGGCGACGGGCAGCGGCGAGGCGGTGTTCGAGGCAGCGCTGGAAGCCGGTGCAGTCGACGTGACGTCCAGCGATGACGGGCACGAGATCTGGACCGAACAAGCCGATCTTCACGAAGTTGCCAAGGCGCTGGAGGACAAGCTGGGCGAGGCCGAAAGCGCAAAACTGGCATGGCGCCCGCAGACGATGGTCGATGTCGGCGATGGTGATGCGGAAACGCTGTTCAAGCTGATCGATGCCCTGGACGACGATGACGATGTGCAGACGGTTTGGGGCAATTATGAGGTATCCGACGACGTGATGGAGCGACTGTCCTAATTGTCCTCGGCCTGGACCCCGGCCTCGGCACGACGGGCTGGGGCGTCATTCGCAGCGACGGCAGCCGGTTGTCGCATATCGCCAATGGTCGGTTGAAGACGGACAGCACCGCCCTCCTGCCTCGTCGGCTGGCGCATCTGGACGCGATGGTGGCCGCGCTGCTGACCGATCATGCGCCGGAGGCGGCGGCGGTCGAGGAAGTGTTCGTGAACAACAATCCGCAATCGACGCTGAAGCTGGCGCATGCACGCGGGGTGGTGCTCTGCGCGGCGGCGAAGGCGGGGTTGGCGGTAGGGGAATATGCGCCCCGTCTCGTAAAGAAGGCGATCGTGGGCGTTGGCAATGCCGACAAGAAGCAGGTCGAAGCAATGGTCGCGCGGCTGTTGCCGGGTGTGCGGATCGACGGACCGGATGCGGCGGATGCGCTGGCAGTCGCGATCTGTCACGCGCATCATCTCGTCAGCGCCCGTCGACTGGCATAGGGCGCGGCAATGATTGCGCATCTCAAAGGCCGCCTCGATAGTGTGGGTACCGATCATGCGGTGATCGATATCGGCGGTGTGGGATATCTGGTTGGTGCTTCGGCACGAACCTTGTCGGCACTGGGCGCCGTCGGCGAAGCGGCGATGCTGCATACCGAGATGCTGGTCGCGGAGGACTCGATCCGCCTGGTCGGCTTCGCACGCGCTGATGAGCGCGACTGGTTCCGCATGCTGACCGGGGTGCAGGGTGTCGGTGCGCGCGTCGCGCTGGCGATCCTCTCGGCACTGGAGCCCACCGATCTCGGCCGCGCGGTAATGGCGCAGGACAAGGCCACCGTCGCGCGGGCCAATGGCGTGGGGCCAAAGCTGGCGGAGCGTATCGTGCGCGAGCTCAAGGACAAGGTTGGTGGCATTGCCATCGGCCCGGCCGGTTCGACGCAAGTTTCTTCCACTGGAGCCGGTGCTGACGCGGTATCGGCGCTCCTCAACCTCGGCTTCCGCCCCACCGACGCAGCGTCTGCCGTCGCTGCGGCCGAGGAGGAACTCGGCGCAGGCGCTGGGCTGGATGCACTGGTCCGGCTGGCGCTTCGCAAGGCGGCGAAGTAGGCGAGTGTTTTCGGGAGATCACCATGCAAGTCACGGCCGTGCTTACACCTGCCGAAAAAGGGGGATTTGTCGCACTCAACCCCGAAACGGGCACGACCAGCCAAGGGGAGATAGTGGAGGCAGCACTCGGCAACTTACGAGAAGCCGTAGAGCTTTATCTGGAAGTTTTTCCATTGGTCGCCGGAGGAGCGCCGCTGGTCACGAGTTTTGACGTGGCTCAGCATGCCTAAGCTGCCCGTTCTTTCCGGCAACGAGGTCGTTAAGGCGCTGGCGCGTCTAGGGTCGAGCAATTGAGGCAGCGCGGTGGCCACGTTGCGATTCGTCGAGGCGCCACGAGCCGCGTTGTTCCTCTGCACAAGGAACACAAGGCCGGTACTCTTGCCGGCATTGTCCAACAAGCGCAACTCACACAGGATGAGTTATTGGCCGCGTTGCCGTGATTAACCTGGCCTCGTTAAGCTGCTGGTCAATGCTGTATATACAATCTCAGCGCACCGCGTCGATCAACCCATGACTAATGATCGTCTCATCTCTCCTGTCCGAACGCCCGAGGACGTCGATGCAGCACTTCGCCCTCGCACGCTCGATGATTTTGTCGGGCAACGTGCGGCCCGCGAAAATCTGCGTGTATTCATTCATGCGGCCCGCAGTCGGGGTGAGGCGCTTGACCATGTACTGTTCTTCGGGCCGCCGGGGCTGGGCAAGACGACGCTGGCGCAAATCGTCGCGCGCGAGATGGGCGTTGGATTTCGCGCAACGTCGGGGCCGGTCATCGCCAAATCCGGCGATCTGGCGGCGTTGCTCACCAATCTCGAGGATGGCGATGTGCTGTTCATCGACGAGATCCATCGGCTCCAGCCGGCGGTCGAGGAAGTGCTGTATCCCGCGATGGAGGATCGCGCGCTCGACCTGATGATCGGCGAGGGGCCATCGGCGCGGAGCGTGCGGATCGATCTGCCGCGCTTTACGCTGGTAGGCGCAACGACGCGGCAGGGGTTGCTGACGACGCCGCTGCGCGACCGGTTCGGTATCCCCGTGCGCCTGCAATTCTACACCGTCGAGGAATTGGAGCGCGTGGTGACGCGCGCGGCGGGGTTGCTGGGTCTGGCCATCGCCGCCGATGGCGCGGCCGAGATCGCCAGACGTGCGCGGGGGACGCCGCGAATTGCGGGGCGATTGCTTCGGCGTGTCCGCGACTTCACCAGTGTCGATGGACATCAGATCGTGAATGCCGCAGCCGCCGATGGCGCGCTCAATCGGCTGGAGGTCGATGCGCTTGGTCTTGACTCGATGGACCGGCGGTATCTGACGATGATCGCCGACATCTATCGCGGCGGACCAGTCGGCGTGGAGACGCTTGCCGCGGGCCTTTCGGAGCCGCGCGACACAATCGAGGAGGTTATAGAACCCTACCTCATTCAGCTCGGACTCGTCGCACGCACTGCACGCGGACGCTGCCTTAACGCAGGCGGCTGGAAGCATCTGGGTCTGAATCCGCCGGCCGGAAGCCAGGACGGGTTTTTCGACGCTTGATCCACGACAGGTGTAGTACGCGCCGCAATCTGTTAGCAGTCCATAATGCCCGTATCGGCCGCTAGTTCCGCCCGCGAGATACTCGTTCGCCTTCATGATGTGATGGCGGCGCGGACATCCGCGCAGGCAAAGCTTAATTCGGTCGTCAATATCGTCGGCGAATCGATCGGCAGTGAGGTGTGCTCGATCTATCTGCTCCGCGAGGGCGTGCTGGAGCTATACGCCACGCGTGGGTTGGCGCAGGAAGCGGTGCACGTCACGCGGCTGGCAATGGGTGAGGGGCTGGTCGGTACGATCGCCGAGGATATCGAGGTGCTTAATCTGGATGAGGCGGCGGCCCATCCCGACTTCGCGTACAAGCCGGAGACGGGCGAGGATCGCTATCACAGCTTCGCGGGCGTCCCGATCATCAGGCGCGAGCGCGCCGTAGGCGTCCTGGCCGTCCAGCATGTCGACCCGCGCCGCTATGCCGATGTCGAGATCGAGGCGCTGCAGACGGTCGCGATGGTCCTGTCCGAGCTGATTGCCAATGCCGGCCTGATCGACGGCGGTGCGGCCGGCAGCGACCGGCCGGCGGCGATGACGATCCCCGTGCGCATCACCGGTCAGAAGCTGGTCGAGGGCATGGCCTCGGGATGCGCCGTATTCCACCAGCCGCGCATCGTCGTCGAGCACACCGTCGCCGAGGACACCGATGCCGAGCGGCACCGCGTCTATGCCGCGTTCGACCGGATGCGCGAGCAGATCGACCGGATCACGCGCGAGGCGGAGTTCGGGGTGGGCGGCGAGCATGACGAGGTACTCGCGACCTACAAGATGTTCGCCTATGACGAGGGCTGGGCCAGGCGGATCAACGAGGCGATCGACAGCGGGCTGACAGCCGAGGCGGCGATCGAACGCGTGCAGCAGCGCACGCGCCAGCGCATGCGGCAGATCGATGATCCGCTGTTGGCCGACCGGATGCACGACCTGGAGGATCTGTCCAACCGTCTGCTCAGGATCGTGTCGGGACAGGTCGGGACCGCCGCGCGACTGGGGCTGCGGCAGGACACGATCCTGATCGCGCGCAATCTGGGTCCCGCCGAGCTGCTGGAATATGACCGTCGCCGCCTGAAGGGCGTGGTGCTGGAGGAAGGATCGCTGACCGCGCACGTCACCATTGTCGCGCGCGCGATGGGCGTGCCGGTGCTCGGGCGCGTTCGCGACGTGCGGCGGCATATAGCCGAAGGCGACGTCATATTGTTGGACGTTGGTGAGGGCGCTGTCTTCGTTCGTCCGAGCACAGTCATGGAAGAAGCGTTCGAGACGCGGCTGGCGTTTCGGCAGAAGCGCAAGGCGGCGTTGGCGGCCTTGCGCGATGTTCCGCCGGTTACGCTGGATGGACACCGCGTGACCGTGATGGTGAATGCAGGACTGCGTGAAGATGTCGCGGCGCTCGACCTGACGGGAGCGGATGGCATCGGCCTGTTTCGTACCGAGTTTCAGTTCCTGGTTTCCGCGACACTCCCGCAGCGCGAGCGGCAGCAACGCCTATACCGCGAGGTGATGGACGCCGCCGGTGAGCGCCCGGTCACCTTCCGTACGGTCGACGTCGGCGGCGACAAGGCGCTCCCTTATCTTCGCGGCGATGCAGATGAGGAAAATCCGGCGATGGGATGGCGGGCGTTGCGTTTGGCACTGGAGCGCGGCGGTTTGATGAAGGCTCAGGCTCGCGCATTGCTGGAAGCAGGGGCAGGGCGCACGATCCGTGTCCTGTTCCCGATGGTATCGGAGCCGTGGGAGTTTGACGAGGCACGCGCCCTGTTTGAGGCACAACGAAATTGGCTGGTCGCACGGGGCAAGCGCGTGCCGGCGGAAATACGGTATGGCGCGATGCTGGAAGTTCCGGCGCTAGCCGAACAACTCGACATATTGCTGCCGCGGATTGACTTTTTGTCGATCGGAACCAACGACCTGACGCAATTCCTGTTTGCCGCCGATCGCGCCAATCCCAAGCTCGCCGAACGTTATGACTGGCTAAGTCCTGCAATTCTTCGCTTTCTGGCAAGAGTCGTCGGGCCGGCGCGCGCCGCGGGCGTTGCTGTGACAGTATGTGGTGAAATGGGCGGGCGGCCGCTGGAGGCGATGGCATTGATCGGCCTCGGGATCGACCGACTGTCGATCACGCCTGCAGCGGTAGGGCCGATCAAGGCCATGGTACGCTCGCTCAACCGGGGGCCGTTGATCGAACAGATGAGCACCTGGCTCACTGATCCGCCCCGCGACATGCGAGCGACGTTGTCGGCATTCGCACAAGACAGCGGCATCGAAGTGACATAAGTTATATTGCGCAGCGAATTGCCCCGCGTTGACACATGACGCATGCTCTGAAAGATGTTGCTTTACCCGCGGGAGCGGCCCTGGCCCCCGCTGTCGGAGAAGTGAATGGACGACGTCACCTCGGGCACCGCCGCCGTCGCTCAGCAGGCGGGAGATGCGCTGCGTAGCGCGCGCGAGGCGCAAGGACTGACGCTGGCCGATATCGGTGAGCGTACACGCGTCCCGATCCGCCATCTGGAGGCGATCGAGGCCTCCGATTATTCCAGCTTGCCGTCATCGACATACGCAGTGGGGTTTGCCAGAGCCTATGCGCGTGCGGTCGATGTCGATGAGGTGGCCGTCGCGCACGATGTCCGGGAGGAAGTTAGGCGCTCTGGGCCGCGCCAACCGGAATACACGCCTTATGAGATTGCCGATCAGTCGCGGGTGCCGTCGCGCGGCATTGCGATCGTCGCTCTGGGACTCGGGCTGGCGGTGCTCATTCTGGCGGGGCTCTGGTTCGGCACCGATGCGTTCCGGCCGACCGACGTACCGGCTACCGCTGCTCAGATGGCGCCGACCACGCCTGCGATTGCGCCGGCATTCGTTACGCCGCGGCCGGCAGGCGGGCAGGTTACGCTCGTCGCCAACGGTGAGGTATGGCTGCGTATTTACGAAGCGGGTGGCAATGTGCTGCGGCAAGGGACGCTGCAGCCCGGTGAGCGCTATGACGTGCCGGGTGATGCTAATGGGCCGATGATCAATGTTGGTCGCCCGGACGAGTTGACTGTAATGCTGAATGGATCCGTCATTCCGCCGCTGGGCGATGGCTCGCGAGCGTTGAAGGATGTGCCGGTGGATGCTGCGTCGATCGCTGCACGTCTGTCGGGCGAACCGGCGGGTACCGCGACCCCGACATTGGCTTCTACGGTTGCCTCGATAACCACACCCGTTGTTCCGGTAACGCCAACGCCAACGCCAACGCCGACAGCTTCGCCGAGCTTAAAAGTCGCGCCATCGCCCAAGCCCTCTACTGTTGCCAGCAAGAAACCATTGGTGCGAAGCAAGCCGCGGACTGCCGCTCGTCCGAAGCGGCAACTGACGGAGACGCAGCGTGCAAATCTCGAGGCCGCGTCCAAGCCTCCTCCGCCAGGACCGCTTCGCTAAGGCTGGTGATCGGACGCTTCGTACCGCTATAGCGGGTGCGCGTTGAGGTTTGCGAGGGATGCGGATGCAAAGGCTTGTTGGCGTAATCGGCATGGCGGGTGCGCTGGTAGCGGCAGTGCCGGCCATGGCACAGGCGGGGCTGGAAGGACGCGTTGGTCGGCTGGAAAGCGAGATGCGTGCGGTTCAGCGCAACGTTTTTCCCGGTGGCAAGGAACTCGTGCAGCCCGATATCATCGCGCCCCCGCAGCCTCAGTCTGATATCGGCGCGCCGTCGAATGCGCCGCTGACCGATGTCCTGACCCGGGTGTCGGGATTGGAGCAGCAGATGGCGACGTTGACCGGTCAGGTCGAGCAAGCGGACTATCGCACCCGGCAATTGCAAGAGGCATTCGACACCTTCAAGCAACAGACAGATGCGCGGTTGAAGGCGATGGAGGGGGCAGGAGCAGGTCGCGAGGCCGGCGGAGAACAGGCAGCGCTGGGTAATTCAGGTCCCGACACCGCCAGTTCTGGGGAAGCCAAGCCGTCTGCCACAGGAAGCGGTCGCAAGGGGCAGGTGGCCGCAATCGAGAAACCGTCGACTGGTGATGCCGTAGAAGACGCGTATCTTTATGGCTATCGTCTTTGGGAGGCGAAACTTTATCCCGAGGCAGAAGTGCAATTGAAAAAGGTGGTTGCCGATTATCCCAAATCGCGTCGAGCCAGCTTTGCACAGAATCTGCTTGGTCGTTCCTATATGGACGAAGGCAAGCCAAGCCTGGCGTCCATCGCGTTTTATGACAATTACAAGAAGATGCCCGATGGTGAGCGCGCGCCCGACAGCCTGAATTATCTGGCGCAAGCGCTGGTGTCACTCAAGAAGCCCGCCGATGCGTGCAAGGTTTATGGCGAGTTGACCGACGTCTACGGCGCCAAAATATCCCCCTCCATGCGTGGGGAGATCGACCGGGGTCGTGCAAACGCCAAGTGCAAATAATGCCCTGACTCCTGCGTCGTCGATGGTCGACCGGTTCCGGCGCGACCTGTCCGCGCTGATCGATGTCGAGGAGGACCGTGTGCTAGTCGCCGTTTCGGGTGGTGGCGACAGCCTTGCACTGCTGCTGCTGACCCATGCGGTGCTCGGCGATCGGTGCAGTGCGGCGACGGTGGATCACCGCCTGCGTAGCGGATCGGCGGCCGAAGCGGCATTCGTCGCCGACATCTGCGCCCAGTACGGGATCGCGCATGCCGTGCTGACGGGTGTGCTCCCGCCGCGCGCGGGCCGCACCGCCAATATTTCCGCACGGGCACGCCTGCTGCGCTATCGACTGCTCGAACGGCATGCGGCCGAGGGGGGTCCGCGCTGGCTGGCCACCGCGCATCATGCCGACGATCAGGTCGAGACGCTGATCATGCGCCTCAATCGGGGAGCGGGGGTCGCTGGTCTGGCGGGGATCAGGCGGCGGGGCGGGATGCTCATTCGGCCCCTGCTAGGCTGGCGGCATGACGATCTGGCGACCCTGGTCGTGGACTGTGGCATCGTGCCTGCCGATGATCCGAGCAATTCCGATGACCGCTATGATCGAGCGCGTCTGCGCAAGGTTCTGAGGGGCGTCGAGTGGCTCGATCCCGAGCGGATCGTGACAAGTGCCGCGGCGCTGGGCGATGCGCAGGATGCGCTGGCCTGGACGACGACGCGCATGATGGCGGAGCGCTGCCGGGAAGAGGACGGATCGCTGGTCCTCGACGTGACGGACCTGCCCGCCGAGCTGGTGCGGCGCACGGTGCACGCCTGTATCGAGCGGCTCGATACCGATTGCGAGGTGACGGGACCGGCATTGTCGCGGCTGATCGAGCGACTGCGATACGGCTGGCACGCGATGATCGGCCAGATCATGGTGGTTCCGCAGCCGGCCGCGCTGGACGGTGATTGCTGGTATTTTCATCCCGCACCGCCGCGGCGATCAAAATGAGATAAACGAGCGGTGTCGTTGCATTGCCATTAATCTGCACGCGCTTATCTTGTAGGTGAAAGGTACACCATGAGCGATAACGACAAGCGGCCTGGTCCCGAAAATGGCGGTGGCGGCAATCCCTGGATGAAGAGCCTGCTGATTTGGGTCGGCATCCTGCTGGCGCTGGCGGTGTTCGTCACGATGTTCGACGGGCGCAGCGCGACGACGAGCGGCAATACGATCGCCTATTCCACCTTCCTCGACAAGGTCGACGAGGGAACGGTCAAGGACGTCAATATCAGCCGCGACATCATCAGTGGCACCTTGTCATCGGGTGAGAAGTTCAAATCCTATCCGATCCAGGACTCGATGCTGGTTCCCAAGCTGCGTGAGAAGGGCGTGACGATCGCGGCCAAGCCGGATGAAGGCCCGTCGATGTGGCAGTATCTGCTGATGCAGTCGCTGCCGTTCATCCTGTTCATGGGGATTGCGTTCTTCGTCGTCCGGCAGATGCAGAAGAATTCCGGCTCAGGCGCAATGGGCTTCGGCAAATCCAAGGCCAAGATGCTGACGCAGAAGGAAGGTAAGGTCACTTTCCAAGATGTGGCGGGCATTGATGAGGCGCGCGAGGAACTGGAGGAGATCGTCGAGTTTCTGAAGGATCCAACCAAGTTTGCACGACTAGGTGGCAAGATCCCCAAGGGCGCGCTGCTGGTCGGCTCGCCCGGTACCGGCAAGACGCTGCTGGCGCGTGCCATTGCGGGCGAGGCGGGTGTGCCGTTCTTTACGATCTCGGGTTCCGATTTCGTCGAGATGTTTGTGGGCGTCGGCGCGAGTCGGGTGCGTGACATGTTTGAGCAGGCCAAGAAATCGGCGCCGTGTATCGTCTTCATTGACGAGATCGACGCGGTTGGTCGCCATCGTGGAGCGGGATTGGGCAACGGCAATGATGAGCGCGAACAGACGCTCAATCAGTTGCTGGTCGAGATGGACGGGTTTGAGGCGAATGAGGGCATCATTATCATCGCCGCCACGAACCGCCCCGATGTACTCGACCCCGCGCTGCTTCGTCCCGGCCGTTTCGACCGTCAGGTCGTCGTGCCGCGTCCGGACATCGAAGGCCGCATCAAAATTCTTGAAGTCCACATGAAGAAGGTGCCGCTGGCGCCTGACGTCGACGCACGGGTTATAGCGCGCGGTACGCCCGGATTTTCTGGCGCGGACCTGGCCAACCTCGTCAACGAGGCGGCGCTGACGGGTGCACGCAAGGGCAAGCGGCTGGTTGCGATGGCCGAGTTCGAGGAGGCCAAGGACAAGGTCATGATGGGCGCCGAGCGGCGCTCGATGGTGATGACCGAGGATGAGAAGCGCATGACGGCCTATCACGAGGCTGGCCACGCGATCGTCTCGATTCACGAAGCCGCGTCCGACCCGATCCACAAGGCAACGATCATCCCGCGTGGGCGTGCTTTAGGCATGGTGATGCGGCTGCCCGAGCGGGATAGTTACAGCTATCACCGTGACAAGATGTACGCGAACCTGGCTGTATCGATGGGTGGGCGGATCGCCGAGGAACTGATCTTCGGCTATGACAAGGTGTCGAGCGGTGCGAGCGGCGACATTCAATATGCCACCAATCTGGCGCGCGATATGGTCACGCGCTGGGGCATGTCCGATGCCGTCGGTCCTGTCGAATATGGCGAGCCGGAAGGTGAATCGTTCCTGGGTTATTCGTCGGGTCGCCCGGCGCGCATGTCGAACGATACAGCCAAGCTGATCGACGAGGAGATCAAGCGCATCGTCGAGGGCGGGCTGGAGCGCGCACGCCAGTTGCTGAGCGAGCACATCGACCAGCTGCACCTGCTTGCAGGGTCATTGCTGGAATATGAGACGCTGTCAGGCGAGGAAATCAAGCAGCTGATTGCCGGTGAGGATCTGGATCGTGACAACCCCGGCAGCCGGCCCGCGGCGGTACCGCGCGCGGGAACCTCGGTGCCTAAAACGCGACGTCCCAAGGGCCCGTTCGGTCAGCCCAGTCCGCTAGGCGCGTGAGACCTCGCGATCGGATCGCGCTTGGTTAGCCTACCAGACCAAGCGCGACCAGCGCGAGCGTGAACAGCATGAGTATGACAGCGATGAATGCGATCAGCACGATGGTCCTGATCATCGCCGACCACCAGCGCAGTCGATAAGCCTCTTTGAGCTGACGATTAATGTGCCACAGCGCAACTGTCGTGGCGGCGGTGCCGAGCCACATGCTGCTCATGCCAAGCGCGCCGGCGATCATTATGATGACGAACAGCATGGACATCGCCGCCAGCGAATAGGTGACGAACACCGCATGGTCGTAGAGGTGTACGCCGCGCTTCCAGAAGAATAGCAGCCACATGAACGGCAGCGATAGCGGGATGAGCAGCCATGAGAATTTGTAGCTGTTCGCTTGCAGTTTGTAGAGCATCAGCCCCGGATTCTTCTGGGCTTTTTCCAAGCCATGGTCCAGGCGATGCCATCCGGTCGAGAAACTGTTTTTCTTCGGATCGAAGGTAACGATACCGTCCGTGCTCTCCAGTTGCCTCAGGTTCTCGTCGAGTTCATCGATCTTTGCCTGCGGCTCGGCGCGTCCGGGATCGCTGGGCGCCAGTCGCTCTCGTTGCTCGACCGCGACCGTGCGCGCATTCAGAAGGTCGACTTTGGCATCTTCCAGCGCCGCGCCGACCTGCGTGCTGGTCGTGACCTCGGCTGGCGGGGCGATGCCAAGGATCGATAGCGACGTGAAGATTGCAAAGATCGAGAATAGGAAAAGCGCGGTCGGCGACACATAGCGTGCACGCTCGCCCGCAACATAACGGCGGGTCAATACACCGGGGCGCCATGCCAGCATCGGCAGCGTGCGCCAGATCCTGCCCTCAAAGTGAAAGGCGCCGTGCGCGATCTCATGCCAGATCGCGCCGATGCTGCGATGCACATGCGCATTTTGCCCGCATATATGACAATAGTCGCCGATCAGCGCGACACCGCAATTGAGGCAGTATCGCCCGTTACTGACGACCGCCGCCACATTGCCGCTCGCTGGTCCGTCCCCCACCATGGTCAGACGGTCTAGCGACGTTGGCACGTGCCGCAACCCATGTCGGTCAGCGCGCGATGGCGCCGACGACGATCAGTATGCGGTCATCGCTTTGATGGGGGCATCCGCGCCAGCGGCAGTACGGTTGCTGGCAGTGATCCCGGTGGCGGTGCGCGACAGGTTTTGCACGCCGCATTTGTTGTCGCGCCACTCACCGCGCTTGTTCCAGCATACAGCATCGAGACGCGGCATCGGCGCTCCGGCGTTACGGCGGACCCGATAGGGGAAATGCTGCTCGCCCCAGGGGATCAGGCTGTTGCGCAGTTCGCGCATGCGCTCCTCCGCTAGAGTGCCGAGCATGCCGCGCGATGTGAACAGCGCGTCGCGGCCTATCACACCTGCCGTCTGGCAGAAGCCATATTGCGCGCCAACCGTGGTAAAGCCCGAATAGGTCCGCGTTCCGAACCGGTCGAGCGCCGCCTGTCCTTCTTTTTTGGTCTTGTTCATACGCTTGAAATATTTGTCGACCGTCTCAAACGCGTCGCGCAACTCCTCCTTGTGATCGCTCAGGAGCGCGTTGTAGTTGGAAACCGTCATCAGTGTCGGCTCGAACTGGCATTGCAATGCCGCCACGTTCAGCCCGACGCGCAGGTTCCAAAGTAGCGCCGCGCGCAGCTCATCATCGGTGGCGCCCGGCATGGTCTCGGTAATTCCCGTATCACCTCCCTTCGCCGGTTGTCCGCTCATGTCATGTGACTTGAAGAAGAACTGGGCGGATGCCGGTACGGCTGCAAAGCTGCTGCTTGCCAAAGCCAGTGCGACCGCGAAACGCAACGACGTCATGTGATAACCCCTGAATTAACACGAACGGTCTATTTTCTACGGGCTTATGACTCCTCGACCAACTTGTTTTTAACCATTGCGACGAATTGTGGGCCAGGCCGGGCGGTGCGCCCGCCTGAAACGACAAAAGGCCGCCCGGTCGCCCGGACGGCCCTTCTAAGCTAATTTCCCAGTCGGGAAATCACATCGCGTTTGTCGCCATGGTGTTGTTCATCATCATGTCGTTGGTCATCATGCCATCGTTCGACATCATGCCATCGTTCGACATCATCATGTCATTCGACATCATGCCGCCGTTCATCGAACCGTCGACTGCCGTCATGTTGTCCGACATCGTATCCATGCCTTCGGTCGAGTTGACATCGGTCACCATCGTGTTGTCACCGGCGTCGGTCTTCGGCCCACAAGCCGAAACCATCAGCGCCGCACTGGCGATGATCGAGCCGGTCAGAACCTTTGAAACAATTGCACGCATTGGAAGCTCCCTTGATAGAGGATTTGGACTGGCTGGCTCGCCTTTAATACCCAAATCAACGTGGACATTAAACCAAGCGGCGCACTCCCTCAAGCCTCCATTTCGAAAGGTACGTTAAAGACCTGCGAGGAAATCAGGAAATGTTGTCGACAATGCGGCATCTAGCGTAGCCATATTGGCCGTTCTTCCCAAAGCGTGCAGGCTGGTTACGCCGTGCCCGGCCAGACCACACGGCACGATACCGCCGAAATGCGACAGATCAGGGGCGGCATTGATGGAAAACCCGTGAAGCGTGACCCATCGCCTGACTCTGACGCCGATGGCGCCGATCTTTTCCTCGCGCCCACCTTCGGTGATCCAGATGCCAACGCGCCCCTCGACCGAATAACAGTCAAGGTCGAAATAGCGCAGCGCGGCGATGACCCAATTCTCCAGCCCATGGACGAAGCGGCGAACGTCGCGTCCCCGCCGTGTTAGATCCAGCATTACATAGCCAACACGCTGTCCTGGCCCATGATAGGTATATCGACCGCCGCGTCCGGCGCTGATAACCGGAAAACGCGGGTCGATCAGCTCCGCTGGATCGGCGCTGGTGCCTGCGGTATAGACTGCGGGATGCTCCAGTAGCCAGATCCGTTCCGCTGCCCGAGCGTCGGCAATTGCAGAAACATGTGCCTCCATCGCCGCCAGTGCAGCGGCATAGTCAACCGGATCCGGCTCCACATGCCATTCGGGACGGGGGAGGGTCATGCCAGTCGATGTGGCGGACACGATACCGTCATGCAAGCAATGGCGCCGCGGTTTCGGTTGCGCTAGTGCCGGGCGGTCATCGGTTCGAAGGGGGGCGACATCATGGTGCGGTTGGGCAATGTCTGGGACAGCACCACGCAGGTCCTGAACGGCCGTGGCGGGATGCTCGCCGGTATCGCAGCACTTCTGATCATACTGCCGGGCATCGTCAGCAACATCGTATCGACAATGGTACGTGCCGGAATCGTCGGCGAAACAGGCAGCGGGACGAGTGGCGGTGCAGCCTCCGCAGGCGCGGCGCTGGTCGTCGCGGTCGTGGCCCTACTGTCGATCTGTTTCACCATCTGGGGCCAGCTTAGCATCACGGCGGCCGCCAGCGATCCCAATATTCTTCGACGCGGTGCAATGGCACTGGGGCTGCGGCGTCTGCCGGTCGCGCTAGGTATTTACCTGCTGATCGCGATTGCCGGCATATTGCTGATGCTACCGATTTTCATCGCTGTCGCCTCGGCGGGCGTAAACTTCGGGCAGCCGAGCACCGTAATCGCGCAGAATATCCCGGCGGGCACGCGTGCGTTCATCGGTATTTATGTACTGGCGCTGATATTGTTCGCGCTCTGGGTCAGCGCCCGGCTGTTTCTGCTGAACCCCGTTCTGATAAATGAACGCGAAGGCGTCCGGTCGCCAGGCCGATCATTCGTGCTGACGCAAGGTCTGTTGTGGCGCATCATCGGTTTTACCGTGCTGATCGGTATCGTCTTTCTGGTTAGTATATTAGCGGCCCAACTGGTCGCCGGGCTGGTCTTTCGCCTGATGCTAGGTGCCGACAATCCGGCACTGGTCGTTATCCTGACGAACATCGCGACGCAGATCGTCACCGCAATTTACGTCATCGTGATTGCTACGTTCGCGGCCCAGCTTTATGTTGCCGTCAGAAGCAAGATTGAGCAGTCGCGCTCGTCCGAACCCGTTGACTAGCAGCGCCGGCGCGATCAGGATTATAGAGCATCCGCATGCATGAACCGACCCGTCTCACGAGGCTGGATCCCGTCGCCGTGCTGCGCGAAGCTTGGCGAATGTTCCGGCGTGACCACGATGTCATCCTTCGCATCGGGGCCATGTTCATGTTCCTGCCGTCCTTTGCGCTCGCGTTGCTGGTACCCGGTCCACCAGTGCGGGAACCTGACGGCGGCGAACAGGCCGCGATGGCGTGGCTGGACGCGCTTGGTGCATGGGGCGGCCGGCATGGCGGCTGGTATTTGTTAGCCTACGCGATCGGCTATTTCGGCGCAGCAACGCTCTATGCTCTTCATCTCGACCCAGCGCGCGCCGATGTCGCGGGGGCGATGCGGCGGGCGGTTGCGATCCTGCCGCGCTATCTGCTCGCGATGGTGATCGTCGCACTACCAGTCGGTGCGGGTATGATGCTCCTGCTGGTGCCTGGCCTCTATGTTCTCGGGCGTGTGATGCTGACCGGGGCGGTCTTGGTGTCGGAGGGTAGGTCGGCGCTTCGATCGATTCAGCGCAGCATGGAATTGAGCAGTGGTCTGGGGCTTCGGATGATGGGGCTTGCGGCCGTCCCTGTCCTGGGCGGCGCGGTGCTCAGTCAGCCATTTCTGATGCTGGACGCCTGGATGCGAGGGACAGGCGCCGCCAATCCGGTCGCCGTGGCAATCGTCGATGCCGGGATCGCGCTGGTCGGGATGAGTTCGGGACTGGCCGGCGTGATGATCGCGCTGGCGGTGTGGCGGCGACTGGCACCGAAACAGATTTGATCTGATGCGCAAATATCGATCGGCCGCTGTTTGCGCCGGAGCACTGGCGGTTGCCGCGCCGCTGCCTGCCGCACCCGCCGCCGATAATGTCGCGACGCTGACAGCACTCCGGGATGCGGATGCCCGGCTGGCGGGGATCGCCTACCGACTGACAACCGGCAATGTGGCGCTATGCCGCTCGAGGGCACCGACGCCGGGGTGGGCGATCCATGCGCTGGGACAATATGAAGCCGGCATGCGCGAAGCCGCGCGGCAGGTTTTCGCGTTCGAGGCGCCGGTCTCGGTCGAACTTGTCGTGCCGGGCAGCCCGGCGGCGCGGGCTGGCTTGATTGCCAATGACGCCTTGCTGAGCGTCGATGGCGCGGCGTTTGACCAGCGCGCCCCGGATGCGAGCGCAGACAGCGCCGAGCGTGATGCAGCAGCGGCGCTGATCGCGCGTCAGTCTCCGACCGCGCCGCTGGTCCTGTTGGTCGAACATGCAGGGCAGCGACGCGAAGTGACGGTCGCGCCGTCGCCGGGGTGCCGCAGCCGCTTCGAGCTGTTGCTCGGGCCTGATCTGACCGCTCAGTCGGACGGCGATATCGTGCAGATCGGGGTGCGTTTCCTGGAACGCTACGGCGATGACGACATTGCAGTCATCGTCGCGCATGAATTGGCACACACGATTCTGGAGCATCGCCGCCGGCTGGAGGCAGTCGGTGTGTCAAAGGGACTGTTCGCGGATTTCGGGCGCAATGGCCGCTTGAACCGCCGCGCAGAAGACGAGGCGGACCAGTTGAGCGTCGCATTGCTGCGCAATGCGGGATATGATCCCCGCGCCGCAGTACGGTTCTGGCAGGGCGCGGGTTCCAAGATCGACGGTGGCCTGTTCCGCAGCCGCACGCATGGCTCGGCCAAGACCCGCGCGCGCGCGATCGAAGCGGCGATCGATGCGATCCCGAACAATGCGCCGATGCCCTATATCCCGCCATTGCTTGCTACGCGGGATCAGCCCTTCAGATAGCGGCAAGCGCCTGGTCGAAATCGGCGATCAGATCCCCTGCATCCTCGACCCCGATCGAGATGCGAACCAGATTGTCGGTGATGCCCAGCGCCTGCTTGCGGTCATCCGCGACCGATAGATGCGTCATGCTGGCGGGGTGGCTGGCCAGCGTTTCGGTGCCGCCCAGGCTGACCGCGAGCTTGGCGATCCGCAGCGCGTCGAGAAACGCGAAACTCTCCGCTTCGCCACCCTGCAGATAAAGCGAGAAGGTGGAGCCTGCGCCGATGCAGTGACGCCTGTAGATATCGCCCTGGCTGCTGTCCTGATCGGCCAGAAAACCCAGATAGCCGACCCGCTCGACCTTCGCGTGATCGCGCAGATACGCGCAGACCGTGGCGGCATTCTCTCCCGCGCGGCTCATGCGTAGCTCCAGCGTCTCCAGAGAACGCAGCAACATCCAGGCGGTGTTGGGATCGGTGATCGTACCGATCGTGTTCCGCATCGCGCGGATCACGTCCATATGGGCCTTCGACCCGAGCACGCCACCCGCCACCAGATCGGAATGGCCGCCGGCATATTTGGTCAGCGAGTAGATGACGAGATCGGCGCCATGCTTGAGCGGCTGGTGCCACAAGGGTCCGAGAAACGTGTTGTCGATCGCGATCGGCGGCTTGTCATCGCCGAGAATCGCATCACGCGCCGCCGCCACCGCCTCGATATCGACCAGCGCGTTGGTCGGATTAGCGGGGCTTTCCAGATAGATGAGCGCGACACGGCCAGTGGAGGCTTCGGTCATCACCGCATCGATTTCGGCGCGCGAGGCTCCGGCGGGGAAGTCGAGCCACTTGACGCCGAACTTGCCGAGAACGCGGGCGATCAGCGTCTCGGTCGCGGCATACAGCGGCCCGGAATGGATGATCGTGTCGCCGGGCTTCACCATCGCGAGGAACAGTGTCGCGATCGCGGACATGCCGCTGGAAAAGGCCAGCGCATCCTCGGCCTCTTCCCAGACGCCCAGCCGGTCCTCAAGAATTTCCTGGTTCGGGCCGTTGAAGCGCGAATAGACCAGCCCTTCCGCGCCGCCTGGCCGCTTGCCGGTCACGCCTTCAAAATGGCGTTTGCCGGCGGCGGCGTTGGGGAATACGAAGGTGGAGGTGAGAAAGATCGGGGGTTTGAGAGACCCTTCGGAAAGCGCGGGGTCGAAGCCGTGGCCCATCATCAGTGTCGAAGGTTTCAGCTTTCGATCACCGATCCGCTCAACCTCCGGTTTTGGAGAAAGGCGCGATTCCACGCCGGTCATGTCGGCTTCGGTCTCGTTCGGTATGTCCGTCATCATCGTCTCCTCTGCCCCGCCAACGCATGAAGGCGCTATTCGAGGCCGATCAGGCTGATCTGCCGCCCATAATCCGGCTCTTCCCGGTGGGTGGCGCGGCGATAGCTGTAGAAGCGGGTCGGGTCGGCGTAGGTGTCGAGGCCGAGTGCCTCAATACGGGCCAGTCCCGCGGACGCCAGCCGGTGCGTGAGGTAGCCCTCAAGGTCGAACTGTTGGTGTCCGGGTCGACCGGGAGCAAAGAAGCGTTCATTGCGTGGATCGGCATCGGTGAAGCGTGAGAAGAACACGTCATCTACCTCGTAGGACACGCGGGCAATCGCCGGGCCGATCGCGGCCACGATGCGGGCCCGCACCGCGCCGAGCGACTCCATTGCGGCAATCGTCGTGTCGGTGATACCGGCCAGCGCGCCTTTCCACCCGGCATGCGCGGCCCCAATGACGCCGGCCACCGGATCCGCAAACAGGACGGGCGCGCAATCCGCGGTCAGGATGCCGAGCAGCATGCCGGGGCGGTCGGTGACCAGCGCATCGGCGTGCGGTCGATCATCATCGGCAAGCGGGGCGCGAATCGTCAGGACGTCGGATGAGTGGATCTGATAAACCGTGCATAGACCGGCGCCCGGCAGGACTGCCTCTACAGCACGACGGCGATTTTCGGCCAGTGTGTCGCTGATCGTGATCGCACCGCGTCGGCCCAAGTCGAGACTCGCGGTGACGCCGGTCGAAACCCCGCCGCGCCGCCCCAGAAAGCCGTGCGGTATGTTGTTGAGGACGGCAGCTTGAAACAGATCGAAGCTCATAGCTGCAATCGCATGATGTCATCCTCGTCGCCGTGATCGCCGACCATGAAAGCGTAGGTGCCCACGCGTTCAAAGCCGCGCTTGGCGTAGAATCGCTTCGCGCGGTGATTGTCGACAAAAACGGAGAGGTGCAGTGCGTCCGCGTCGCGCGCCCTGGCGACAGCAATTGCCCAGTCCATCAACGCTGCTGCCACGCCTTTCCCATGCCAGTCCGACAGCACATACAGCTGTTTCAATTCCGCCGGTCTTCCGCCGGGGGTGAAGGGCAGCGCGGGCGGCCCGATCTTGATAAAGCCAACAGCCTGCCCGTCGTCCTCTGCAATGTGAACCGCGAATCGCGGGTCGACCAGTTCCTCGCTCCATTGGCCGACCGACAACCGGGCGAGGAAGGCGGCAAGATCCTCTGGCTTGTAGAGATGGCCGAATGTCTCGGCGAAAGTCCGCTGGCTGAGCGCGCTCAACATGGCAGCATCAGCCGCGCACCCGTCGCGGTAGCCGATCATGCGAATCCGGCCGGAGAAGGCCAGCCGGGAGCGGTGACGGCGAGCGCCTGGAACAGAGTGCCCATCTCATCCATCAGCCGCGCACGATCGGCTGCGATCGACCCGGCTCGATCAGGCGCGGACTTTGCCAGCGCGGCGGTGCGCAGATCGATCCCAAGCGCGCCCAGCAGGTCGCGCTGCGGGACGGGGCCGTGTACGACACCGCCCTGCGCGGCGGCAGCGGCAGCGAGCGTCGCCAGATCGACATGCGCGGTCAGATCCTGCTCGCCGGGCGCCTCGAAAGGATTGGCAAAGCCATGGCCACGTACCGCCTGCAGCGTGTCGCCGATCGCGGGACCGGCATAGCCATAGTCGATGACAAGGATTGCGCCGCCCTGCGCGGCGATACGCTGCGCCAGTTGACGCATGAGCGCTACCTGAGCGGGTGAGGTTTCGATGATCGATCCAGCGGGCGAGCCCCGCAGATGTTCGGGTATGACTTCAGCAGGCATGGGATTTCCCGCGACCGGCACGAACAAAATATCCTGACACCCGACCAGCCTTTCGCGCCAAACGTCGGCACCACGGACCAGTTGGCGAATCGGCAGTGCATCGAAAAATTCGTTGGCGATGATGATCAGCGGTCGGTCGGTCGGCAGGGAGTCGATCGCGTCATGCCACTGCGCATCGGCCAGCCGCTCCGCCTGCACTGCGCGAAGGATCGGGCTGGTTTCGACCAGATGGACGGGCGGGACGAAGCCGGCGCGGTGCATGGCGCGTAGCGCGTCGAGCGCCAGCGTCCCGCGTCCCGGTCCCAGCTCGACCCACGCCGCATCCGGGCGTTTCGTCCGATCCCACAGATCCGTGCACCAAAGTCCGATAAGCTCCCCGAACATCTGGCTGATCTCGGGCGCGGTCGTGAAGTCGCCCGCCACGCCGAGCGGATCACGAGTGGCGTAATAATGCGCGTTCGCGGCCGCCATATACTGCGCGATCGGGATCGGACCGGCCAGCGTGATCGCGCGCGCCAGCCGATCGGCAAGCGCGCCTCCAGGTAACGCGTCCGGCGCTTGCTCAGGCAATGCTTTCGGTGCCCGCGATCGGCTCGATCCGACGCCGCCGTCCCGCCGCCGTAACCATCAGATAAGCGCCGGCCAGCAGCATCGGCAGGCACAGCCATTGGCCCATGTGAAGTCCGGTGGACTGCGCGAAAGCCCTTAGCTGAGCATCGGGTTCGCGGAAGAACTCGACGGTGAAACGCGCTACGCCGTAGCCGATCAGGAAGAGCCCAACGAGCTTGCCGGGGTCGTAGCGCGCCTTTGTCCGCCAGAAGGCGAACCACAACAGCGCGAACAGCAGGATGCCCTCCAGCCCCGCCTCGTAGAGCTGGCTGGGATGGCGCGCGGGATCGGCGATGCCGAAGACGACGGTGTGCGGAAAGACGATTCCCCAAGGCACGTCGGTGGGCTTGCCCCACAATTCTCCGTTCACGAAATTGGCGAGCCGCCCGAAGAACAGGCCGAAGGGGACGCAGCAGGCGACATAATCGTGGATACGTAACCAGTTGAGGCCGTTCTTGCGCGCGAAGATGATGATCGCGAGCGACGTGCCGATCACGCCGCCATGAAATGACATGCCCCCGTCCCACAACCGCAGGATGCGCAACGGATGAATCAGCATCTCGGGCGAATAGAAAAGAACGTATCCGATCCGCCCGCCAAGGATAATGCCAAGCGTCGCATAGAACACCAGGTCGTCGGCATGACGGCGGGCCATCGGCGCGCCGGGCGTCGCCAGCAGCCTGAGCAGATACCACCAGCCAAGCAGGATGCCGGCGATATAGGCAAGGCTGTACCAGCGCAGCGTAAAGAAGCCGATCGAGAACACTTCGGGCCTGAGGCCCAGATCCTCAAACCGGATATGGCCGCCGGTGGTGGCAAGAATGGGCAGGATCAAGGCTTTCCCCTTATGGCTGCGCCCTGCATAAGGCTGTCATACGGCAAGGTGAAGCGGAGAGCGTGATGCGGACCGAACTAGACGGCCAGATGGATGCGGTGATGGGATCGTTGACGGCTGAAGGAGGGCCATTGGCGCTCCGATCCGTCGAGCGGTTCGGCGTCCCGTTGCCGATGATCGCGAGCGCACCGCCCGCACTGCCCCAGTATTTCGCACATTACTGCCGCGAAAACGCGGACAAGACATTTCTTGTCTCGGGCGACGAGCGGCTGACGTTCGCCGATGTCTATGCCCAAGCCGACCTCGTCGCGCGCGCGCTGGCCAGCCTTCACGGAGTCGCGAAGGGCGACCGGATCGGCATTGCGATGCGTAATTCGCCGTCCTGGATTGTCCTTTACATGGGCATCCTGATGGCCGGCGGCATTGCGACGCTGTTGAACGGTTGGTGGCAGTCCGAGGAACTGCAGGCCGGCATCGATGAGGTCGAGTGCCGGCTGGTCTTTGCCGATGCCGCGCGAACGCGGCGATTGGCGGAGGTCACGATGGCGGCGCAGGTTGTCACGATCGATGATGTCCTGCCCCTGGCGGAGGCGGTGAAGCAACTGACGTCAGGGAGCGACAGGAACGTCGCGCTTCCCGAGGTCGGGCCGGAGGATCTTGCAACGATCCTTTTCACGTCAGGCTCGACCGGGCGATCCAAGGGGGCGGTATGCGATCACCGGTCGGTCGTGCAGGCGACGTTCAATTATCTGGGTCAGATCATGATGCTGATGGGCATCGCGCAGGCGACCGGCCTGCCGATCCCGCAGGGGCAACCTTCGACGTTACTCAATATTCCGCTGTTTCATGTGACCGCGGAAGTGCCGGTATTGCTGCAAAGCTTTGCGATGGGGCGCAAGCTGGCGATGATGCCGAAATGGGACGCCGAGGAGGCGATGCGGCTGATCCAGCAGGAGGGGGTCACCTATTTTGTCGGCGTCCCGCTGATGAGTCTGGAAATCCTCAATCATCCGCGCCGGCACGAATATGACCTGTCGACCGTCGCCGACTTTGCAGCGGGCGGCGCACCGCGGCCGGTGGAGCATGTCCGGCGCATCAACGAGGAAATGGGCGGTGGCGCCCCGCTGATCGGCTATGGACTGACCGAGACCAACGCGGCCGGCACGGGCAACTGGCGGAGCAATTACATCAACAAGCCCGCATCCGCCGGCAAGGCGTCGATGCCGCTGATCGATCTGGCTATCCTGGACGACGCCGGGGCGGTGCAGTCCACCGGGACGCGGGGCGAGATCTGCATCCGGTCAGTCTGCAACTTCAACGGCTATTGGGGCCGGCCCGACGCGACCGCCGAGGCGATCACCGAAGACGGCTATTTCCGCACCGGCGATATCGGCTATCTTGACGAGGACGGGTATGTCTTCATCGTTGACCGCAAGAAGGACATCATCATCCGCGGCGGCGAGAATATCTCGTGCCAGGAAGTCGAGGCGGCGCTCTACGAACAGGCGGAGGTCATCGAGGCGGCGGTGTTCGGCCTGGCGGATGAGCGAATGGGTGAGGTCCCGGGCGCGGTCGTGCATCTGGCGCCGGGTTCCCACCTGGACGAGCAGGGCCTGCGCGCCGCTCTCGCCGAGCATATTGCGGCGTTCAAGGTGCCAGCGCGTATTTGGGTATCGACCGAGCCGTTACCGCGACTGGGAACCGAGAAGATCGACAAGGTCGGGCTGCGGGCGCGTTACCGGGCGATGGTCGAAGCCTGAGCTGACCTGCAGGGCGTGGAGGCAAGTGGAATAAACCGGCGACGGCTGCTCATCGGGGGCGGTGTCGGGGCCGGGCTGGTCGTAGCATGGGCCACATGGCCTCGACGTTATTCGTCGACCTTGCCCGCGGAGCCCGATGCGCAAGCTTTTGGTGCGTGGCTGAAGATCGGGCGCGACGGCCGGATCATGGTCGCCGTGCCGCAGACCGAGCATGGGCAAGGGATCTATACGACGATCCCGCAGATTGTCGCCGATGAACTGGGTGCCGATTGGCGCACGGTCGGCGTCGAGCCGGCACCCGTCAGCATCGCCTACGCCAATCCTGTCGGAATGGAGTCGCTGTTCGAGGGCATGCTGGCGGGCTGGGTCACGCCGACGACACCGATGCTGACCGCGGGGTCATCGTCGATCCGCATGTTCGAGGAACCCGCGCGTGCAGCGGCAGCGACCGCGCGTGCGCTGTTATGCATGGCAGCGGCGCGGCGATGGGATGTCGCCTGGAGCGACTGCCATGCGGAGGCGGGGTTCATCGTAAACGGCGACCAGCGGCTGCGCTTTGGCGATCTGGCGGAGGATGCAGCGACGCAGGTTCCGCCCGATCATCCCCCTATCGGTCTGGGCGGCGCCGGCAGGCTGATGGGACGATCGGTGCCGCGACTGGACGCACCTGCCAAGGTCGATGGCTCGGCCATGTTCGCGGGCGACGTCCGGCTGGCGGATATGGTGCACGTCGCGGTGGTGAGTGGCCCCGCGGGGAAGACGCGCCTGCTGTCCGTCGACCGCGCCGCCGCCGGGCGTATTCGCGGTGTGCTTCAGATCATCGAGCATGCAGATTGGGTGGCGGTGGCCGCAACGACCAGCTGGGCCGCGCAGCAGGCGCTGAATGCGATCAACCCCCGGTTCGAAACCAGCGGCACATTGGCGGACGATGCGTCGATCGCGGTGACGCTTGATGAAGCGCTGGATGGCCCGGGCAAGCGGATAGTGTCAGTGGGCGATGTGGGAGCGGTCTTTCGCGGGGCGACAGTTCTGACCGCCGATTACCGCGCGGACGCCGGGCTGCACGCCGCGATCGAGACGCGCAGTGCGACGGCGCGGTATCATGACGGGCGGCTGGAGCTATGGGCGCCGACGCTGGCGCCGGGCCTTGCCGCGGCGGCGGTGGCGCGGGCGGCAGGGATCGGCACCGACACTGTTGTCCTGTATCCGGTGATGGCGGGCGGTTCGTTCGGGATCAATCTGGAGAATGACGCGATCGAGCAGGCCGCGATCATCGCGATGAAATTGCGACGGCCGGTCAGCCTGGTCTGGCCGCGAAGCGAAGACGCGCGCGCCGATCGCTATCGTCCGCCGGCGCGTGCGAAGATGGCGGCGCGGCTGGGCGCGGGGGGCGCGATCCTGGGGTGGCAGACACGGATCGCGGCCCCCGCGACCGGTGCGGAACTGGCAAGCCGGATCATGCCCGGCTGGCGGACCCATGCGGCGCAGATGGGAACCGCCGGGGATGCCTATGCCGTGGCGGGGGCTTTGCCGCCTTATGCGATCCCGGCGCTGGCGATCGATCATCATCCGGCCGCGATCGGCGTGCCGACCGGCCATCTGCGCGGTGGGGCGCATGGCTATACGGCGTTCTTTACCGAATGTTTTCTGGACGAGCTGGCGCATGCGTCGGGGTCCGAGCCGCTGTCGTACCGGATCGGGATGCTGGCTGGGAATGTCCGGCTGGCCCGCTGCCTGTCGACCGCGGCGGCGCTGGGCGGCTGGGATGGCGGCGCGGACGGCAGCGGGCAGGGTATCGCGGCCCATGCCTTTCGCGGCAGCTATATTGCGGTGATGGCGGAGGCGCATTCGGGTGATGGCGGGAGCATCGTCGTGGACCGTCTGGTGGCCGCGGTCGATTGCGGGCGGCAGATCAATCCGGACGTGGTGGTGCAACAGATTGAGGGCGGGCTGATTTTCGGCATGGCCTCGGCGCTCGGCGCCGCTACCCGCTTTGCGCGCGGCATGCCGACCGTGCGCGGCTTTTCGGGGATGAAGCTGCCACGGCTGGCCGACAGTCCCGATATCACCGTCGAGATGATCCGGTCGGACGAGGCTCCGGGCGGCGTGTCGGAGCTGGCGGTCCCGGTCGTGGCGCCCGCGATCGCCAACGCCATTCGCACGAGCGCGGCTGTCCGGCTTCGCACATTGTCGCTAAGAACGCTGGCGTGACCACCCCACCCGACCATCCCGTCATTCCCGCGCCGCGCATCGGCGTGCTGCTGACCAATCTGGGCACGCCCGACGCGCCTGATGCCGGGGCAGTCAGAACCTATCTGCGCGAATTTCTGTCCGATCGGCGGGTGGTCGAGATCCCACCCCTCGCGTGGCAGCCGATCCTGCGCGGGATCGTGCTGCGGACACGGCCGAAAAAGTCGGCCCATGCTTATGCGCAGGTCTGGCGGGAGGATGGCTCACCATTGGCGGCGATCACTGCGGCGCAGGCGCGCGCGCTGGACGGCGCGTTCGGCCCGGAGGTAATGGTGGACTGGGCGATGCGCTATGGCCGGCCGGCGATCGGCGATCGGTTGCAGGCGATGAAGGACGCCGGATGCGAGCGCATCCTGATCGCGCCGCTATATCCGCAATATTGCGCGGCGACCACCGCGACCGCGAACGACAAGGCTTATGCGTATCTCGCCACGATGCGCTGGCAGCCGAGCATCCGCACCTTGCCGCCCTATTACGACCATCCCGACTACATTGCGGCGTTAAAGCAGTCGGTGGAGGCTGGGCTGGCGGCGCTGGACTTCGTGCCGGATGCGATTGTCGCCAGCTTTCACGGGATGCCGCGGCGAACATTGGCGCTGGGCGATCCTTATCACTGCCATTGCCAGAAGACCGCGCGGCTATTGTCCGAGGCGCTGGCGAGGCCGCTCACCATCGCTTTCCAGTCACGGTTCGGCCCCGCGAAATGGCTCGGCCCCGCAACTGACGAGACGCTGGTCGAACTGGCGCAGTCGGGGCGAAAGCGGGTGGCGATCCTGGCACCCGGCTTTTCGGTAGATTGTCTGGAGACGCTGGAGGAACTGGCAATCCGGGGACGCGAGAGCTTCGTCAAGGCAGGCGGCACCAATTTCGCCTATCTGTCATGCCTGAACGATGGGGCAGTCGGTATGGCAATGCTGCGCAGCATTCTTGCAGCGGAACTTGAGGGCTGGGTTCGCGCTGTATAGCAAAGACCAATAATCAGGAGGGGCTGAGCATGGCACGGGTAGCGATCGTCACCGGGGGTACGCGCGGGATCGGGGAGGCGATCAGCCGGATGCTGCACGATGCGGGAATGACGGTCGCAGCGACTTATGCCGGCGACGATGCGAAAGCCCGGCGATTCAGCGAGCAAACCGGGATCGCGACCTATCGTTGGGACGTGGCGGATCATGACGCCTGCCGGGATGGATGTGCGCGCGTGGCAAGTGACCTGGGCGATGTCGATGTGGTGGTGAACAATGCCGGGATCACCCGCGACGGCACGATCCTGAAATTGACTTATCAGGAATGGAAGGACGTCATCGACACGAATCTTGGCGGTTGCTTCAACATGGCAAAGGCGACCTTTTCCGGCATGCGCCAGCGTAAATGGGGACGGATCGTCAATATCGGCTCGATCAACGGTCAGGCCGGACAATATGGCCAGGTGAATTACGCCGCCGCCAAGTCAGGCATCCACGGCTTTACCAAGGCACTGGCGCAGGAGGGGGCAAAGGCAGGCGTAACGGTCAATGCGATCGCGCCCGGGTATGTCGATACCGACATGGTCGCGGCGGTCCCGACCGATGTACTGGACAAGATCGTCGCCAGGATACCGGTCGGACGGTTGGGCCAGGCGTCGGAAATCGCGCGCGGCGTTGCTTTCCTGTGTTCCGAAGAGGGCGGGTTCATCACCGGATCGACGATGAGCATCAATGGTGGTCAACACATGTACTGATGATTGTGAGCGGGTCGATCTAGCCGAGCAGCTATCTTATTCGACTTGCATGGCAACTGTTCCAAGAACCCCGGATTTGAGTGGCATATCGTTGCACCGAATCAACTTCATGACCACGCGCCGGGGTCGCGCTTTTGTTATGGGGAATAGTGTCACCCCGACTCAAGGCCGGGTGACGAATCGGTAATTCAACATGGTCGTGGCCTGGTGCCGGAGTCGCGCGGGGTTTGTCGTTGTTTGACAGATGTTGACGCCGGGACGACCTGCGTCCTCCCTGATTTATCATCATATTCGGCACAAACAAAAACGGCCGCCGATCGGGTGATCGGCGGCCGCATTGTAGCGTTAAGCTAGATCAGGCGAAGCTGACCTTGGTCTTGCGACGGCTGTAGCGGGTGGCGCCACCGATCATGCCGAAGCCAAGGATCATCATGCCCCATGTGGCAGGCTCAGGCACCGCAGGCGTGAACGTCGCCTGGCCACCATAGGAACCATTACCACGCGAGGTGCCAGTGATCTCAATGGTGTTCATCACACCGGAGATGATCGGCACGCTCTCGATCGTGAAAAACTCGGACAGACCGCTACCACTTACAGTCTTGGTTGCGGCCATTCCGTTGATCAGCACAGAGATGATATCCAGATCGGTTGAGCTGAACAGCTGGGTCGTGCTCGTCGAGAGCGATCCGCTCCCAACGCCGGTCTGATCGATCGTGAACAGAAAACGGTCAACGAAATCACCATCTGCAATCCCCGAGTTCGAGATGCCCGCAGTCACAGGACCCGAAGCGATGTTACCTGACACCGAGAAATTTGGGTCGGCAGGTGTGAAATCCGTTGCGTATGCGGCCGGTGCGAACGCGGCAACGGCGGCGAGGCTGGCGATGCCAAGTGCTAAGCGCTTCATAGATATACCCTTTTCGCTAGACTACCCAAGAGTTGACCGACCATCGGCCCATACGCAGGTACTTTTGGTTAAATACTCGTAAAGGGGTTTGTTCCGAATCGATGAAAAGGTCAACTGGTAAAAGGCTCCTGTTCCCGATATGACACAGTATCCCGGCGATTTTCGGGATCGGCTTTCGCGCTTGCAAGCGTCCGGAACAGGCCGGGCAGGTTGGGGTTGATGACACTATGCTAAGTGATCCAATATTTGACCAACTGATTGAAAGCTTTGAAGAAGGCAGGATTGCCGGCAGCCGTCATGGCGGAGCCGGCGTCGTCGTCGATGCTCGACATGACGCTTCCCCGATCAGCGAGGCATGGATCGATGGCTGGAATACGGGCCTGGTCGAATGGTCGACCGCGCGGCCCCTCCATTCGTCGCTGCATCTGGATGGCGTGGTCGCCCACTGGACAGACCGGGTAAAGCGCCTGGTCGTTCGTAACACGCGACTCAGTACCTAGCGGACGCAAGCCGGACACGGTGCTTGTCCGGCGAATTCAAGGAGTTCTGGCCTCAGCAGGCAATCGCATTTGGCATCGCCGCAATCATCTGCGCCGCGCGCGACTCGAGCGCGGGGACGATCGGTGTCTCACCAACGTCCTTCAACCGGCCGAATATGCCGTCTTCCTCTCGAGGCGAGAAGAAATAGTGATACAGCGATCTGCCCGGCTTTGCCTGCGCCGCAGCGGCCAGCCGGTCGATCTTCTCCCTGATCTCGGCGACCTTCAGACGCATCAGCACGGAGGGAGCACCCACGCTCTCGTTCATCCTGATCTCCCCGAGTCGCTCAAAGCCCAGCATCGACTCGTAGAACCGGCAGTGACGCGGGTTCACCTCGATGAACAGGTCGGTGCACTGATGCTGGCGATACCCGTAGATGAAGACGATGTGGAAGAACGACGCCAGCAGCGGTTTGGACGGTGCCGCGCTGTCAAAGGCGAGCTTGGTCAGCTCGCAGACCTTGGCGCCGGGCTCGCGGCGAATCGCGTCGATGTCGTCCTTGAACAGGGTGTCGACCGCCAGACCAGTGGGCGAATCGACCGCGAGGGTGATGGTGCCCACGGTCTCACAACAGGCAGCGGCGGTGAACGTGATGTGATTGGGCGTGATCGGGATGACGTGATTGTCGCCATAACCGCGCCAGGAATACATCTTGTTGATCAGCAACCGGGCGTCGCTGCGTCGGTCAGCGGAGTCCACCAGGCGGACGGTGATGTTTCCCTCCGCAAAGCGATCAGAAGAAGGAGCTTGTCGGGCATGGCCGCAGCAACAACCCGTCGGTTGGCCGACATGTCCTTCAGACGTTGCTGTTGGTGAACTGCCGCCACTCTGCCACATCGCTGTATTCAACATGTTCGATCGCTCCGACACAAGTTAGTTAAAGCAGGTTAATACCCAGTTCAGCCGGGGTACAACTGAGTAAACTACAGGCAATCACTTTACGGCAAGTTGATCGGCATCATTGCACTATCATTCATCATTATCGCGACGCTAACCAACAATCCATTCACAGCAATCCGCACGAGACGAACCACCGTCGCGGAGAAGTTTTCCAGTTTTTGTCATGGACCCACCCTTGATGATCGACCTATGCGCCGGACGCAGTTAAAGTCCATCTATCAAAGGGGTTATTTCGACCAGCCGTTGCGTTCATGCGATCAGATCAACGCAGACGCGATCTCCAGACATCTAAAGCCCGGTAAATTAACTTATAATATTCCGATGAAAACGGTATCGATGTACGAATATGTCATCAGGTCATGGTAATCGTGTTACGGGCGTTCAACCGCTACAAGTTCCACTTTGCCGGGACGCACCGACCGGACAGAACCCGGTCGGGGTCCGACCACGCGATGCTATGCGCCGTTCGCCTTCAGCGCGTTCTCCATCTGCGGCCAGGTGACCACTCCTTCCATCGGCTTGCCATTCAGCAGGAAGGTCGGCGTACCGGTGACGGTGCCCGCGGCTTGCGCATCCTGCGTCTGCTTGGTGAGCGTATCGATGCGGGACATGTCGCCCAGGCACGCGCGCGCCTTGGCCTCCGGTAGGCCGCGCTGTTTCACGAAATCGACGAGGCCCATCTGTTCGCCCAGCATGGTGATCGCCTGTTGCGGCTTGGCGGCCTGAAGCTGTTGCTGCTGCGCCGGGGTCATCGCCTGTGTCCTGTCGAGAAATTCGCCCTGATGCTGGTACATCTGTTCCAGCATCGGAAAGAACGGCGCCGCGCCGCCGCAGGTGCCAAGCAGCGCAGGCGGCAGATCGGGCGCGCCGTGCACCAGGAATTCACGATATTCAAAACTGACCTTGCCCGGTGCGACATAGTTCTTGATCAGCGGCTGATACCCCTCGGTCGCGAAGGCCTTGCAGGTCGGGCACAGCCGCGAGCCATATTCGACGACCTTGAGCGACGCATCGGGGTTGCCCATAAGATACCCCTGATCGGTTTTCGCGACCGTCTGCGTCCAGTCCTGTCCGGCCGGCGCGGCGACGGCGGCGACCGGGGTCGCATCGGCGGCGCTCGGTTCGGTCTTGGAACATCCGGCAAGTGCGAGACCCAGCGCGGCGAGGGGGAGAAGCTTCATCTTGTCACTCCAACGTAGAAACAAATCATCGTGCCCCCGCCCGATGCAATAGCGGCTGAAGCCGGGTCCAGTCATGGGCATCGGTCAGCCGGCCGTCGATGGCAAAGCTGGGGGTGCCTGTCACCGACGAAGGCATCGTGCCGCTGAGCGCGACGAGCTTGTCGATGCTCGCACGGTCGGCGAAGCATGATGTCAGGGCCGCTGACGACAGCGCACGAGACCGGCCGATTGCCGTAAGTCCCGCGCCGTCCGCCAGCGCGCTGAGCTGGTCACCGAGCGGATAGGCCGCGATCCGCGAGGCATTGCCCTGATCCCAGTCGGTGCCCTTGGCGAGCCAGTCATCCTGCGCGGCGAAGATCGCCCGGTGATTCCCGGCAAAAAGCTGAACCCCGCCGCACCGCGCGACGATCGCGGCGGCCAGATCGAGCCGGTCGCGAACTACCGGCCGTATCTCAAGGCTGGTCGAGCCGGAACGGATATAGCGATCATCGAGGGTCGCCGTGGCGGCAGCCACGAACGCGCCGCAGTGCGGGCAGGTGTAGCTGGAATATTCGACCAGCCTGACGCGGGCATCGGGCTTGCCGATCACATAAGCACCGTCGGGCTTCATCGTGGAGACCACGGACCAGTCGCGTACCGGCGATGCCGCCGCGAGAAGCATAAGTGCCGCGAGAGCAAGGATGCGGATCATTTGATCGTCGGTGGTCCTTGTGTTGCGGCAACGCCGGCCGCCAATGCTTCCATGACGGTGCGAAGCTCGGGGTCGGCGATCGCCCGAATGCTCTGACCCAGTTCCACCGGCACCGCCTTTATCGACGGCGGCGCGCGCCGAGGCTGGGGGGCGGCAACCTCCCCCTGGCGAATGGTGACGCGCTCGACGGCGGTGTAGCCGAAGAAGCGATTGACGCGCTCCGTCAGCTCGGGCGCGACATGCTGCATCATCGGCGCATGCGCGCCCCGCACGACGATGGTCAGTACGCCATCCTGTTTCTTGCCCTGCGGGAAGCGGATCGATTCGGGGCGGCTGACCGCGGCGAGGCGCTCGCCCGCGATTTCCGACCAGCGGCTAACAATCGAGGACTGGACGAAGCCGAAGCGCCGGAATGCCGCGCGCCCCACATCGGGCAGCAGTTCCGATACCTGCCGCGACCGATTGGCGCGGGGCGTTTCTTCTGGCGGGCGGCGCTTGCTCACGGCTGCGTCCATGCCATAGCGGAGTGGTGGACGCCAAGCGCTCTTCGATCGCGGTGCCGCTGCTCGCCTGGTACGACCGGCATGCGCGCACCCTGCCGTGGCGACATTCCCCTGGCGAGATGCCCGACCCCTACCGGGTCTGGATTTCCGAAGTAATGCTGCAGCAGACGACGGTGGCGACGGTAACGCCGCGCTTCGCCGCATGGATCGCGCGATGGCCGGATGTGGCAAGCCTTGCGGCAGCGCCAGAGGCAGAGGTGATGGCCGCCTGGGCCGGGCTTGGCTATTATGCGCGCGCGCGTAACCTGATCCGTGCGGCGCGGATGGTGGTCGACAAATATGATGGCCGCTTCCCGCCAACCGAAGCGGCGCTCCGCACCTTGCCGGGGCTGGGCGCTTATACAGCGGCCGCCGTCGCGGCGATCGCCTTCGGTCAGCATGCGGTGGTGGTCGATACCAATGTCGAGCGTGTCGTCGCCCGGCTGTTTGCGATAGCAAGTCCGCTGCCGCGTGGGCGACCCGCGATCCGCGCCGCAGCGGAGCATATCACCCCCGATCGGCGAGCGGGCGACTTTGCCCAGGCGATGATGGATCTGGGCGCCGACATCTGCACGCCCCGGGGGCCTGACTGTCAGACCTGCCCCGTTGCCGGCGAGTGCGCTACCCGTGCAGCCGGTACGCCGGAAGCGTTTCCGATCAAACACCCAAAGGCGGCACGGCCAATGCGATACGGGACGATTTTCTGGCTGGAGAAGGACGGGCACGTGTTGCTGGTGCGGCGGCCGGATCAGGGTCTGCTCGGCGGGATGCGCGCGCTGCCGACGGGACCGTGGTCTGCATCGCCGCCGCAGCTTGCGGAAGCACCGGAGGCTGCCGACTGGGAAGTTCTTGCAGCGAAGGTCGCGCACGGCTTCACGCACTTCACGCTGGAACTGGCGCTTGCGGTGGGCGCGGGCGAGGCGCATCTGCCCGGCGAGTGGTGGCCTGTGGACGGGTTGGACAAGGCGGGTTTGCCAACGGTCTTTGCAAAGGCTGCGGCTGCGATCAGGAGAACAAGGTGAGGATGACGAGACTGATCCCGGCGGCAACTATCGCCGCCTCGGCCACCGCTGTCCTTGCCGGACAAACGCAGCGGACCCCTCCCGTTGCACCGGCACGTGCGCACCTGCCAATCCCCGTATCGGCGCTGCTGCCTCAGACGCAGGCGTTGTTCGACGGCTATGTGAACAGTGGCAAGATGCCGGGAATAGTCGGCGCGTTCGGGACCGACGATAACCGGACGCTGTTCATCGATGCAGGCCGGATCGCGGAGGAAAAGAGCGCGCCCGTCGCCGGTCCCGACTCGCTATGGCGCGTATATTCGATGACCAAGCCGATCACCGCGATGGCAGCGATGATCCTGATCGAGGAGGGCAAGCTGGGCCTCGACGACCCGTTGTCCAAGACGATCCCCGCCTTTGCGACCATGCGCGTCCTGACCGATCCCGACAACAGCCTGGCCAGCCGCCCGGCGACGCATCAGATCACGATTCGCAACCTCCTGACCCATACCGCCGGGCTGGGATACAACATCATCACCAAGGGGCCCTTGCTGAAGGAATATGAGCGGCAGGGCATCCTGCCGGCGGCGGTCAGCGCGCAGATGGAGCCGATGATGCGCGCGCGGCGGCCGGCGACGCTGAAAGCCTTCGCCGAGCAGGTCGCGACATTGCCGCTGACAGCGGAGCCGGGCACCAAATGGAGCTATTCGATCGGGCTGGACGTGATGGGACGCGTCATCGAGGTCGCCAGCGGGCAGTCTTTCGAGAAATTCGTCCAGACCCGTATCTTCGATCCGCTGAAAATGACGTCCAGCTATTGGCAGGTGCCGGCAAGCCAGGCCGAGCGACTCGCGACGAATTATGCGTTCATCGGCAATAATCGCGTCGTGCTCGACGCAGGCAAGACTTCGGTGTTTCTGCAAGCGCCATCCTTTCCCTATGGTGGAGCGGGCCTGGTGATGTCGGCACGCGATTATGACCGGTTCCTGCATATGCTTCAGGATGGCGGCACGCTGGACGGCGCCCGTATCATGAAGCCCGAGACGGTGGCGCTCGCCATGTCGAATCTGCTGCCCGACGGCGTGACGTTCGGGGGCAGCGCGGGCGGAACCGGCGGGACCAATGCGCAAGTGTCGATGGGATTTGGCGCGGGTGGATCAGTCTATCTTGCCGACAAGCCCGGAGGACCGTCCAAGGGAACCTATGGATGGGGTGGCGCCGCGGGGACGATCGCGTGGGTCGATCCGGTCAAACACATGCGCGCGACCGTGATGGTCAATTATTTCCCCGCCGACAAATGGCCGACGCGCGCGGAGATCCCTGCGGCACTGGCCAAGGACATTGCCCGGATGGCGCGATGATGCCGCGCGATGTCGTACCCGGCTTTACCGGCGGGATGCTGGATCGGGCCGATCGGTTGCGCCATGACCGCGACGCGCTGGCGGCGGCGATCGGCGATCGGCGAGCGCGCTTGCTGGTGCTCGGGCAGGGCTATCAGCCGGAGACGAGCGATGACGGATTGCTGGGCTGGACCAGCCTTGCCGCCGCGCCGGAAGATGCCGAGCTGGTCCTGCTGGGACTCGATGATGACGCGCCGCGCTTTGCGGCGATCACCGGAGAACCCGGAGGCCAGCCCTTTCGGTCGCCGGCGCTGCTCGCCGCGCTCGACCGGCTGCAGCCCGGCGAGGCGGCGACATGGGCAGCCGCGCGCAGTGTTCTGGATTGGCATGCAAGGCACCGTTTCTGTGCGAATTGCGCAAGTGGCACGACTATCTTTCGCGCCGGTTGGGGCAGGCACTGCCCGTCCTGCCAGGCCGAGCATTTCCCGCGCACCGACCCGGTCGTCATCATGATCGCCGAGCATGATGGTCGCGCGCTGCTGGGCCGGCAGCCGAGCTGGCCGCAGGGCCGCTATTCCGCATTGGCCGGGTTTCTGGAGCCGGGCGAATCGATCGAGGAGGCGGTCGCGCGCGAGATCGCCGAGGAAGCCGGCATTCGCGTATCGGGTATACGCTATATCGCCAGCCAGCCCTGGCCCTTCCCCTCGCAATTGATGATCGCGTGCGTCGCACAGGCTAAGGACGACGCGCTCACCATTGATACCTATGAATTGGAATCGGCCATATGGGTGCCACGCGATCAGGTGCGCGCGGTGCTGGCCGGCGAGGAAGGCCCGTTCCTGCCGCCGCCACGCTATGCCATTGCGCACACATTATTGACGCAGTGGGCCGAGGGATAGACGAGCAGGCCCTCATCAGGCACGCTGCATTATCCCCGCGCGCGTGCCTGTCGATAGGTGCCGAGCAGGCGCACCCATTTGGAGTGAAAGCCGAGTTCCTCGATCGCTCGGTCCAGTCCGGCGTCGCCTGGCCTGCCGTCCAGATCAGCGTAGAATTCGGTCGCGGCGAAACTGCCGCCGCGTTGGTAGCTTTCCAGCTTGGTCATGTTGACGCCGTTGGTCGCGAACCCGCCCATCGCCTTGTAGAGGGCGGCGGGGACGTTGCGGACTTCGAAGATGAGCGTGGTCATCCATGGGCCGTCACCGATAATCGGCGCAGGCTCGCGCGAGAGAATCAGAAACCGCGTGGTATTGTGCTCTGCATCGACGATGTCGGTCGCCAGCAATGTCAGTCCGTACAGCGCGGCGGCTCCCGGCGGCGCGAGCGCGGCGATCAGCGGATCGCGTTGCCCGGCCACGACGGCGGCGGCGCCGGCCGTGTCGGGATAGGCGACAGGGGTGATGCCCCGGGCGCGCAGCCAGTGGCGGCACTGGCCCAGTGCCTGGGGATGGCTCATCGCCTGCGTGACGTCGCCAAGCGTTCCGCTGCCCATCAACGCATGACGGATCGGCAGGAAATATTCGCCGGTAATCACGAGGTCCGACTCCGGCAGCAGGAAATGCATGTCGGCGACGCGTCCGTGCAGGGAATTTTCGATCGGGATAATCGCGCGGGCGGCGCGACCGTCCTTGACCGCCTGGATGGCGTCGGCGAAATCAAAGCAGGGGAGCGGCAGGCAATCGGGGAACGCTTCCAGTGCTGCGACATGACTGTTGGCGCCGGGCGCTCCCTGAAAGGCGATGGCGCACGACGGATCGGTGCCCGCCACATCGGTCAACACGGCGACGAGGGCGCGGGCGGGTTCGGCAAATTGCGGCATGATAACGACAGCGCTATGGCGGCCCGCGCGCTTTGCCAAGCGTGCTTGCGATAGGCTGGCGCCGCACCTATGGAACGGGCCGGGATTTGGTTCGGGGCAGACGCAAGAGACATATGGACAACAAGACCAACACAATCGCCGGCTGGATTCTGGCGGGCTGTGGCGCGGCGCTTGGTTTTGCGATCGTCGGCAACCTGGTCTTCGAGGGGCATCGACCCGAGAAGATGGGGTATCCGATTGAGGGCGTCGAAGAAGCCGCCGGTGCGGGCGAGGCCAAGGCGATCCCGATCGCCGCGCTGCTGCCGACCGCCGACGCCGCCAAGGGTGCCGAGGTTTTCAAGAAATGCGCTGCGTGTCACTCCGTCAATCAGGGTGGCGCGAACGGTATCGGGCCGAACCTGTATGCAACGGTCGGCGAGGGCGTTGCGCAGGGCAAGGGCGGCTATGCCTTTTCCGATGCGCTGAAGGGCGTGGGCGGCAACTGGGACTTCGACAAGCTCAATGCGTGGCTAACTAGTCCGCGCAAGTTTGCAAGCGGAACGAAGATGACCTTTGCGGGGCTGTCCAACCCCGAGGACCGCGCGAACGTTATCCTGTACCTCAACCAGCAGGGATCGAATCTATCGCTTCCGCCACCACCTGCCGCCGGTCCGAGCGCCGAGGACCAGGATGAGCCGGCCGCGGCGAATGCCGCCGTTGCCGCCGCCGAGAGCGGGGCGAGCACGGCCGACATAGCCAACACCGGCACCGCCGCATCGGGTGCGCCTTCGGTCGATCCGGAAGCGGCACGCAAAGGCGCGCGGGCAAACTAGACGCCTCTGTTCCTCCGCTCAGCCAAATGGACAAGCGAACGCTTAGTTGATGGATGACTGTCTAGGCGGGCGGTGACGGATCGCGGTTGGCGCGCTCTTCATAGAACAGGCGAACGACCTCCCATGCTTCCTCGGCGGTCTCAACGAAGGTGAAGATCGCCAGGTCTTTCTCCGACACGACGCCCTCCTCGACCAGCGCGTCGAAATTGATGACCCGCTCCCAGAATTTGCGCCCGAACAACAGCACCGGAATCGGCTCGATCTTGCCCGTCTGAATGAGTGTCAGCAGCTCGAACAATTCGTCAAACGTCCCGAACCCGCCCGGAAATGCCGCGAGCGCGCGCGCATGGAGCAGGAAATGCATCTTCCTGAGCGCGAAGTAATGAAACTGCAGCGACAATGACGGCGTGACATAGGGGTTGGGCGCCTGCTCATGCGGCAGGACAATATTCAGCCCGATCGAGTCCGCCGCCACGTCGGCCGCGCCGCGATTGGCGGCTTCCATGATCGAAGGACCACCGCCCGAACAGACGACAAAATGACGGCGTCCTTCCTCATCACGTGGCAGACGGCTTGCGATCCGTGCGAGTTCGCGGGCGATGTCGTAAAAGCGGCTCTTGGCGACCAGCCGCTCGGCGATGGCACGCGCGGCATCGTCGGTTGCGAGGTCGAGCAGCGCCTGTGCCTTGGCCGGCTCCGGGATGCGCGCGGAGCCGTAGAAGACGAAGGTCGAGGCGATCCGGGCCTCCTCGATCAGCAATTGCGGTTTCAGCAGTTCCAGCTGGAACCGCACCGGGCGCAGATCCTCGCGCAGCAGGAAGTCCATATCCTGGAAGGCGAGGCGATAGGCGGGATTGGCGGTCTGCGGGGTTGAAACGGCGCCCTTCGCCGTCTCTGCTTCCTGCTTGGCGCCGCGAAAGACGCGGCTTGGTACTCGTGTGTCGGTCATCGGCGGCGGTTAGGCGAAACTACCCCGTGGCGCTAGCGGCAGAAATGCGCAGTGTCGTCTTCCAGGTGAAAATGATTGCGGTGCGCGGCATTGTAATCAGGCGACAATACCGTGCCAAAACGTCGGCAAGCAGAGGCACGTACCGTCGTTAGAAAGCGTTGGGTGTCGGGATCGGGGGACCGCCAGTTATTCAGCACGGTAATGCGTCGGCCGTCTTTCAGCACAAATCCACCCACATCGACCGCGTTTGCAATCGCATGGCCCGAACGCCTGTTGGCGTTGCGGGCGGACCCGACCACGTTACGGCAGGCATAGGTGCCCATCCCCTCAACCCTGGCGAGTTCGCTGCCCAGAATCTGATAGGCGGCGGGGGCGACGGCGTTGCGGGTCCAACCGGCGAACGCCCGCGCGGCACCGCAACGCAGGGCGGTGATCCCCGTGACCGGGACGCCGATATCCAGCAACTGGACAGCGCCGGTTATGTTGCATCCGGCCCCAAAATCACGATCAGGCAATGCGCGAAAGTCCACGCCCTCACGCCTCAGGTCGGCATAACATTGCGCGGTTTCACGCGGTGGCGGTCTGGTGACGTCGGCGCGCGGCGGCGCGGGACGCTCGACACGGCCACAGCCGGCGAGCAGGAGGGCAAGCAACACGATACGCTTCACACCGGCCTTCATCGCGGATGATGAGGCGCTTGTCAGCATTTGATTGAGATCGACGCTTCGGCGGCGGTTGCCGGGCGAGGTGAACGCCGCTAGGGCCGCCGGCGGGCCACGCCGTCCCAACGCGGCGCGCGCTCTCTGTAAGGAGAGACTGACATGACTGACCTTCCGCCGAAGCCGGCCAATAAGCCGGCACGTCCCCATTTCTCGTCCGGCCCCTGCGCAAAGCCGCCCGGATGGGATCCGGCAAAGCTGGCGACCGGGAGCCTGGGGCGCTCACATCGCTCCACGCTTGGCAAGCAGCGCCTGCAATACTGCATCGACCTGATGCGCGAGTTGCTCCGGCTTCCCGACACGCATCGCATCGGCATCGTGCCCGGCTCCGACACCGGCGCGTATGAAATGGCAATGTGGACGATGCTGGGTGAGCGCCCCGTTACTGCACTGTCCTGGGAAAGTTTTGGTGAGGGCTGGGTTACCGATGCCGTCAAACAGCTTCGGATCGACCCCAATGTCGTCCGCGCGGATTACGGCAAGCTGCCCGACCTGAACGCGGTCGACTGGTTGCACGACGTGTTGTTCACCTGGAACGGCACGACCAGTGGGGTGTGTGTACCGCACGGTGACTGGATCGCGAAGGATCGCGAAGGCCTGAGCTTGGCCGACGCGACGAGCGGTGTCTTCGCCTATCCGCTGCCGTGGGAGCGGATCGATGTCGCGACCTTTTCGTGGCAGAAGGTGCTGGGTGGCGAGGGGGCGCACGGCGTGCTGATCCTGGGGCCACGCGCGGTCGAACGACTGGAACGCTACACGCCAGCCTGGCCGTTACCCAAACTGTTCCGACTGACATCGAAGGGCAAGTTGATCGAGGGCATTTTCAAGGGCGAGACGATCAACACGCCGTCGATGCTGGCGGTCGAGGATGCGATCTGGGCACTCGAATGGGCCAAGGGACTCGGCCCCGACGGGCTGGTCGCACGCTCGGATGCCAATGCCGCCGCGCTGGAGCGGATCGTCGTAGAGCGCGACTGGCTGGGGTATCTGGCCGATGACCCCGCCTACCGGTCGAAAACCAGCGTCTGTCTAACCGTGGAGGGCGCCGACGAGGCACTGATCAAGCGGATGGCGTCGCTGCTGGAGGAAGAAGACGCCGCGTATGATATCGCCGGTTACCGCGACGCGCCGCCGGGCCTGCGCATCTGGTGCGGTGCAACGGTCGACACGGCCGATATCGAGGCGCTCGGCCCCTGGCTGGACTGGGCCTACGCGGTCGCCAGGGACAAAGGATAGGACATCACAATGCCCAAGGTACTGATCAGCGACAAGATGGACCCGCGCGCCGCACAGGTGTTTCGCGACCGAGGCGTCGAGGTGGACGAGATCACCGGCAAGACGCCGGACGAGCTCAAGGCGATGATCGGCGGTTATGACGGGCTCGCCATCCGCTCCTCGACGAAGGTGACGTCCGCAATCCTCGAAGCGGCGACCAATTTGAAGGTTGTCGGGCGCGCCGGGATCGGCGTCGACAATGTCGACATTCCGGCAGCGTCGGCAAAGGGCGTGGTCGTGATGAACACGCCGTTCGGCAATTCGATCACCACCGCCGAACATGCCATCGCGCTGATGTTCGCACTGGCGCGGCAACTGCCGGAAGCGGACGCGTCGACGCAGGGCGGCAAATGGGAGAAGAATCGCTTCATGGGCGTCGAGCTGACCAGCAAGACACTGGGGCTGATCGGTGCAGGAAATATCGGGTCGATCGTCGCCGACCGCGCGCTGGGTCTCAAGATGAAGGTTGTCGCCTTCGACCCGTTCCTGACCCCTGAACGCGCGCTGGAAATGGGCGTCGAGAAGGTGACACTCGACGAGCTGCTGGGCCGCGCTGATTTCATCACGCTGCACACGCCGCTGACCGATTCGACCCGCAACATCCTGTCGGCGGACGCGATCGGAAAGACGAGAAAGGGTGTCCGCATCATCAATTGCGCGCGCGGGGGCCTGATCGACGAGGTGGCGCTCAAGGCGGCAATGGACTCCGACCATGTCGCGGGGGCCGCACTCGACGTATTCGCGGAGGAACCCGCGAAAGCATCGCCACTGTTCGGCACGCCGGGCTTTGTCTCGACGCCGCATCTGGGTGCATCGACGACGGAGGCGCAAGTCAATGTCGCGATCCAGGTCGCCGAGCAGATGGCGGATTACCTGATGTCGGGGGGTGTTACCAACGCGCTCAACATGCCCAGCCTGTCGGCGGAGGAAGCGCCCAAGCTCAAACCCTATATGGCGCTCGCCGAAAAGCTGGGGTCGCTGGTCGGACAATTGGCGCATGGAGCGATCGACCGCATCTCGGTCCATACCGAGGGCGCTGCAGCCGAACTCAATGCCAAGCCGATCACGGGCGCGGTGCTGGCCGGTTTTCTGCGCACACAGACCGACACCGCCAACATGGTTAACGCCCCGCTTCTGGCACGCGACCGGGGGATCGAGGTGCGCGAGGTCCGGACCGAGCGAGAGGGCGATTACCATACGCTGCTGCGTGTCTCGGTCCGCACAGAGGGCGGCGAGCGTTCTGTTGCAGGTACCCTGTTCGGCGATCAGGCCCCGCGACTGGTGGAGCTGTTCGGCGTCAAGGTCGAGGCCGATCTCGCCGGCCCGATGCTGTATGTCGTGAACGAAGACGCGCCAGGCTTCATCGGTCGGCTGGGAACCACGCTGGGTGAGGCGGGGGTGAACATCGGCACGTTTCACCTGGGTCGGCGTCAGGCGGGGGGTGAAGCGGTATTGCTGCTGTCGGTCGATGAGCCGGTGACGCCCGCATTGCTGACCGGCGTCAAGGCACTGCCGGGCGTCAGGCTGGCAATGGGTCTGTCGTTCGGACGATGACCGCGCTGCTGCCGGAAGGGTTTCGTGATCGCCTGCCGCCCTATGCCGATGCGGCCGCGAACCTGGAGCGGCGTATCCTGGAGGCGGCACGGCTCCACGGCTATGAACGCGTCGATCCGCCGCTCGCCGAGTTCGCCGATGCGCTCGCCGGGCGGCTGAAGGCGGCGGGCCTGCGCGATGCCGTGCGCTTTGTCGATCCGATCAGTCAGGCGACGCTCGCCATACGCCCCGACCTGACCGCGCAGGTGGCGCGGATTGCGGCGACCCGGATGGGCCATCATCCAAGGCCCCTGCGGTTAAGCTATGCAGGTTCCATCCTGAAGCTGCGCGCGGGGCAACTCGCCCCCGAGCGCGAGCAGCGACAGATTGGCTGCGAGCTTGTCGGCCTCGATTCGGTCGATGCCGCGCGCGAGGTCGTGCTGGTTGCGGTCGAGGCGCTGGAGGCCGCCGGCGCGCCCGCACCGTCGATCGACTTCACGCTGCCCGATCTGGTCGACACGCTGGCGAACGGACCTTTACCGGTTGAGCCGAGCGTGATTTCGGTGCTTCGTGATCGACTGGACGCGAAGGATGCAGGCGCAGTCGCGCAAATCGCACCTGACTATCTGCCGCTGATCGCCGCGGCGGGTCCGTTTGGTGAGGCGATCGAGCGATTGAGCGCGTTTGACACTACCAGCGCGCTTGTGTCCCGGATCGATGGGCTGCGCCGAATCGCCGGCGTGCTGGGGGATCGGCTGGCGCAGACGCTGGACCCGACCGAGCGACACGGATTTGAATATCAGTCGTGGCTGGGATTTTCGCTCTTTGCGGGAAGCCAGGTGGGGCGCGGTGGCACCTATACGATCGTCCATGAAAACGGGCAGGAAGAGGTCGCGACCGGCTTCTCGATCTATGCGGACGCACTGATCAATTTGGAGGAACCGCCACTGCGCCGGCGGCTGTTTCTTCCCCTCGGAAGCGATACGAAGCAAGGCGCGGCAATGCGGGCGCAGGGCTGGGTGACGGTCGCCGCACTGGAGCCGGGTGACACGCCGAAGGCGCAATTGTGTACACACGTACTTGCGGATGGCGATGCGATAAAGGTGGCGCGATAGCGCCTTTGGGCGTGATGCCTGCGATCAGGTGAAGCGGCCATCACAATCGACAAACAAATGGACCCAATGTGCCGCTCCGCCTAAGCGGCAGCCGGGCTGTTGAGGGGAGACATAAGTGGCCAATGTGGCAGTCGTCGGTGCGCAATGGGGCGACGAGGGCAAGGGGAAGATCGTCGACTGGTTAGCGGAGCGCGCCGATATGGTCGTTCGCTTTCAGGGTGGGCACAATGCGGGGCACACGCTGGTCGTCGGCGACCAGACCTACAAGCTGTCGCTGCTACCCTCGGGGATCATCCGTGGCACGCCCTCGGTGATCGGCAATGGCGTGGTGCTCGATCCATGGGCGCTCCGCGACGAGATTGCGCGCCTGGGTGAGCAAGGCGTGCGAGTGACGCCCGATACGCTGCGCATCGCTGACACCTGCGCGCTGATCCTGCCGCTGCACCGGAACCTCGATGCACTGCGCGAGGATGCGAGCGGCGCGGGAAAGATCGGAACCACCCGGCGCGGGATCGGCCCTGCCTATGAGGACAAGGTCGGGCGGCGTGCGATCCGGGTGTGTGACCTGGCGCACCTGAATGCGTTGGAGCCGATGTTCGACCGGCTTTGCGCGCACCATGACGCCCTTCGTGCCGGCTTCGGCCAGCAGCCGGTGGATCGTGAAGAGTTATTGCAGCAATTGCGCGCAATCGCCGGTTTTGTTCTGCCCTTCGCCAAGCCGGTCTGGCGCGACCTGAACGAAGCGCGTGCCCGAGGGCGGCGCATCCTGTTCGAGGGCGCGCAGGGCGTGTTGCTGGACATCGATCACGGCACCTATCCGTTCGTCACGTCGTCGAACACGGTGGCTGGCGCAGCGGCAGCGGGATCGGGGCTTGGACCATCGGGCGTCGGCTTCGTTCTGGGTATTGCCAAGGCCTATACGACGCGGGTCGGCTCGGGGCCGTTTCCGACTGAGCTAGACGATGCGATCGGTGAGCGGCTGGGGATACGCGGGCGCGAATTCGGGACGGTGACGGGGCGAAAGCGCCGATGCGGCTGGTTTGATGCGGTCCTCGTCCGGCAGTCTGCAGCCGTAAGCGGTATTACGGGCATTGCTCTTACCAAGCTAGATGTGCTCGACGGGATGGACGAGGTCCGAATTTGCACCGGATATCGGCTGCGCGGCGAAATGCTGGATTATTTTCCGGCCCATGCAGCCGATCAATCAGCGGTCGAGCCGGTCTACGAAAGCCTGGAGGGCTGGAGTGAGTCCACCGCAGGAGCAAGATCGTGGGTCGATCTTCCCGCCGCGGCAATCAAATATATCCGCCTGATCGAGGAAAAGATCGCCTGCCCGGTAGCCCTGGTTTCTACAAGCCCTGAACGGGAAGACACGATCCTGGTCCGCGACCCTTTCACGGACTGACATTAAAGGGCGGGGATAACCCCGCCCTCAATGCCCATCGTTATTGGGGCGTTGTGCCCGTCGTCGTGCTGGTCGTCGATCCCGGCGTTCCCGAGCCATCGCTCATGGAGTCCGAACTGGTCGTTCCCGTTGCGGTGGAGGTTCCGGGCGACATGGTGCCAATGGTACTGGTGCCCGTGCTCGACGATCCATCGCCAGCGGTACCCGTTCCCATCGTTCCCGACATGGTGCCCGTCGTCCCGGTGCCCATCGTCCCGGTGCCCATCGTCCCGGTGCCCATCGTGCCGGTTGTCCCGGTGCCCATCGTGCCAGTACTCGTTGTACCGGTCGTACCAGTACCTGTCGTACCGGTTGACGTGCCGGTGCGGCTCTTGGTCGATCCGGTCGTCGTGCTGGACCCTGTTGTCGGCTGGCTGGTAGTCGACTGATCCGTTGTCGGCGCGCTACTCGACGCGGTGCCTGTCGAGCCGGTGGTCTGACCCATCGTGCTGCCGGATCCGGTTGACTGAGCTGCGGCCATTGCCGGCATGGCAATGGCAGCGGCGGTGAGCATGATAATTGTGCGCATGGCTATTCTCCTGAAATGCCATGGTAAAACGGATCGGTCGGGCGTTCGGTTCCGTTTTGTTAACCGCATTGGGCGCGGTGAAGCAACGCCTGGTCGGCTAGAACGAGCGCGACCATTGCCTCCACGACAGGCACGCCGCGGATGCCGACACAGGGGTCATGCCGACCCTTTGTCGCGATCGCCGTCGCGCTACCATCTTGATCGATGGTCTCGACAGGAGTCAGGATCGAGCTGGTCGGTTTGAAGGCCACGCGCAGCCGGATCGCCTGTCCCGTCGCAATGCCACCGGCGATGCCGCCGGCATGGTTGGAGAGAAATGCGGGACCATCAGCTCCCGGCCGCATCGCATCCGCATTCTGTTCCCCCGAGAAAGCAGCCGCAGCGAAGCCATCACCGATCTCGACGCCCTTGACCGCGTTAATCGACATGCACGCCGCCGCCAATTCCGCATCCAGCTTGGCGTAAAGCGGCGCCCCCCAGCCCGCCGGCACCCCCGTCGCCTCGCAGGCGATGATCGCGCCCAGCGATGACCCTGCCTTGCGCGAGTCATCGACCAGCGTTTCCCAGCGGGTAGCGGCGCCAGGATCGGGGCAGAAGAACGGATTGGCATCGATCTGCGCTGCGTCAAAACTGGCGGGATCGATCGCATCACCGCCGATCGCCTCCACCCACGCGCGTATTTTCACCTCCGGCACGACCAGCCGTGCGACCGCGCCGGCAGCGACGCGGCAGGCTGTTTCTCGCGCCGATGATCGCCCGCCACCGCGATAATCGCGAAAGCCGTATTTTGTGTCATAGGTATAATCAGCGTGGCCGGGCCGATAAGCCTTGGCGACATCTGAATAATCCTTTGACCGCTGGTCCACATTCTCAATGATCAGGCTGATCGGCGTACCCGTCGTCCGCCCATCGAACACGCCTGAAAGAATTTGCACCCGATCAGGCTCGCGCCGCTGCGTAGTGAAGCGCGACGTGCCCGGCCGACGACGATCGAGCCAGGGCTGGATATCAGCCTCGTTTAGCGTAATACCGGGCGGGCACCCATCGACTACCGTCCCGATCGCCGGCCCATGCGATTCACCCCAGGTCGTAAATCGAAAGACATGCCCGAAGCTGTTGACGCTCACGTGCGTAGGTCGTTCATGCCAGCGCGATGTCCGGGGCGTCCTCCGCCTTCATGCCGATCGCGTGATACCCTGCATCGACATGGTGAACCTCGCCGGTTACCCCGCTTGCCAGGTCGCTGAGCAGGTACAGCCCCGCACCGCCCACATCCTCGATCGTGACGTTGCGTTTGAGCGGTGCGTTCAGTTCGTTCCATTTGAGGATCAGGCGGAAGTCGCCGATCCCGCTGGCCGCGAGCGTCTTGATCGGGCCGGCGGAGATCGCGTTCACACGGATGTTGTCACGGCCAAGATCGACCGCAAGATACTGCACGCTGGTCTCCAGCGCCGCCTTTGCCACCCCCATCACGTTATAATGCGGGATGACCTTCTCCGCGCCGTAATAGCTCAGTGTCAGCATCGCGCCGCCGTCCGGCATCATCTTCGCCGCGCGTTGCGCTACCGCGACGAAAGAATAAACGCTGATGTTCATGGTCATCAGGAAATTGTCGAGGCTGGTATCGACATAGCGTCCGCGCAACTCGTTCTTGTCGGAAAATCCGATGGCATGGACGACGAAGTCGATCGTTGGCCATTCCTCGGCCAGCTTGGCGAAGGCATTATCGAGCGCGGCCATGTCGGAGACATCACATTCGACCAGCCGTGCCACACCAAGTTGCTCGGCCAGCGGGCGCACGCGCTTGCCCAGCGACTCTCCCTGGTAGGAAAAGGCAAGTTCTGCACCGGCCTCGCTCAGCTTTTTTGCTATCCCCCATGCCAGCGACTTTTCGTTGGCCAGCCCCATTATCAGACCGCGTTTGCCCGCCATCAATTCCGTCACGCCGTCACTACCCCTTCGGTTGTCTTCGGCGTATCCTCTAACGGCATTTCCGGTGGTTCTGCCAGCGCTGCGTTCAACTGCGCGCCGAACACAAGTCCCAATCCGATCAGCCAGAAGAACAGCAGCATCACCACGACACCCGCCAGGCTGCCATAGGTAAGATCGTATCCGCCGAGGCCGCTCAGCGCCAGCGGAAGCAAGGCCGTCAGTGAAATCCACCAGACCGCGGTAAACAGCGCACCCGGCCATTTGGGCGCCTGCGAATAGCGATATTTGGACGGCGTGACCGAATAGAACAGCATGTACAGCGCGCCGAACATGATGACGCCGGGAATGGCGCGCGACAGGCCGATCCAGCCGGCTAGATTCTCGGCAAAGGGCAGCAGGTTGTAGATGAACTGCTCGGCCGCGGTCAGGATACCCTGCACCAAAAAGGCGAGCATGGCGATGATTACGGAGCCGATGATCGCCGCCGACGAACTGAGCCGCGCGCGCCACATCGGCGATGAACTTGTCGTTCCATAGGCCCGGCGGAAGATATCGCGGATCGTGTCGACAAAGCTGCCCACTGTCCAAAGACCGATCAAACCGCCGAGCCACAGCAACGAACCCGTCCGCGCCGCGATGACATCGGCAATCGGTTTGCGCAAGATGTCGGACACATTGGGTGGCAGCACATGAAGGAAGGACTCGACTGCCCGCTGCGTCTCGGTACTTTGCCCCAGGATCGACAATACTGCAGCAGCAACGATGAAAAACGGAAACAACGTCATCAACGATAGATAGGCAAGGTTACCGGCATAGATGAAACCGTCATTGAATGTGCCGAGTCCGGCGCGCTTGAACACTTCCCACAATGCGCTGCCCGGTTTTACTTTAGCCAGATTGCGGTTGACGACGCGCCGCGCTCCATGATGCTGCCGCGCGCGATCTTCGGGGGTAAGGGCAATACCGTCGGCCATTGTCGTCAGACTCCCATGCTCGCTCTCGGGTTCCCCTCAGCGCCTTTCCACGCTTCGACGAAGGCGGTCAAATCGTTGTCGCTCTTCGGCAATTCGATCATGAGCGTCACGAGCTGGTCGCCGTGCGAGCCGTCTTTGCGCTGGAAGCCCTTTCCTTTCAGACGCAGTGTACGGCCCGATGAGGAGCCGGTTGGAATGGTCAGCATGACCGCGCCGTCGACCGTCGGCGCGCGGACCTTTCCGCCCAACACTGCTTCACCGAGAGTGATGGGAAGGTCGAGGCGAACATCATCGCCGTCGCGGCGAAAGAAGCGGTGGGGCGTGAGTTCGATGGTGACGATCGCGTCACCCGCGCCGCCCGGTCCCTGCTCGCCCTTGCCGGCCAAGCGCATCTGCGTGCCGTCCTCGACGCCCGCCGGCAGCTTCAGATCGATCGTATGTCCATCCGCCAGCGTCACCCGTTGCGGCTCCAGCGTTGCCGCCTGCTCGAAGGGAACACGCAATCGGTAGGCGACATTGGCGCCCTTGGGCTGTGGACGGCGGCCGAAGCCGCCAGAGAAGCCGCCACCGCGCCCGGTATTGAACAGCCCCTCAAAGATGTCGCCCATATCGGCGGACTCGCCACCGAAATTGTAAGACTCACTGCGAAACCCTCCGGGCGCGGCGCCTGCGCGCGGATCCGGGCCACCGCCGCCAAAGCCGAACGGCGCGGTCGGGTTTCCTTCTCCATCGATCTCGCCACGATCGAACCGTGCCCGCTTGTCCTTGTCCGACAGCAGGTCATAAGCGGTCGTCGCCTGGCTGAAGCGTTCGGACGCCTTGGGATTATCCTTGTTCCGATCGGGATGAAGTTGCTTGGCGAGCTTGCGATACGCCTTCTTGATGTCCGCCTCGCTCGCGTCGCGTACGACGCCCAAGGTCTTGTATGGGTCGGCCACTGATATCCCCGGTTGCAATCTTGCGTGGTCCTATGTGGGGCAGGTGTCGAGGGAGCGCAAATGAAGATGAACGGTGCGGGTATCCGTGCGTTGAGCGAGGCGAGAAGGAGATCGACCGTGACCGATAAACAGCCGCAGCAGGCAATGGGCAAGAAGGACGATGCCGAGAAGCCGGACGGAGTGAACGACGTCAAATGGGACAGCAAGGGCGAAAGCTATGGTGGGGCTTACACGAGCCCGATGAATGAGCGCACCAATAAGCAAAGCGGTTTCATGGGTCATGGCGGCCAGACGCATATAAACCATAGCGGTCCCGACGGCAGCGATGCCAACGCCCCGACCGAGGACGAGCCCGATTAAGACCCTATCGGTGCCACATCGACGCTGACCGTCATCGATTGCGCGCCCGAGCCCAGCACGACGCCGTCGACCGGAGCGATCTCCGCATAATCGCGGCCGATCGCGACGACAATGTGATCGCCCGCCATCCAGATCCCGTTGGTCGGATCAAGTCCGACCCAGCCCTGTGCCGGTCCGCACCAGAGCATGACCCAAGCATGTGTCGCATCCGCTCCGACCAGACGCGGCTGGCCCGGTGGCGGGATGGTGCGGATATAGCCCGAGGCATAAGCGGCCGGCAGACCGGCGGCGCGCAGACCGGTTATCATGATCTGCGCGAAATCCTGGCAGACGCCGCGACGCTGCACAAAAGCCTCGTGTGGAGGGGTGTCGACGAGCGTCGCGGTCGCGTCAAAGGCAAAGTCGCGCTGAATCGCGCGCGCCAGCGCGATACCCGCCTCCATAACGCTTCGATCCGGCGACAACTCCGTGCCGCACCAGTCGGCAATAGCGGTGTCCAACGGGATCAGCGGCGAGGGGTAGAGATAGGCTGCCGGACTTGCCGGCCCCATGTCGCGGCTGGCGAGCGCGAACTCGGCGACCGTCGTGATGGCGGGATCGCCGGGTGAGGGGATCGGGATCAGCCGGTCCACAACGACGCGCGCGCGGCTTTCGATCGTAAGCGTACAGACCGGCTCGTCGACCACCAGCCGGGAGACATTTGCCAGCCCCGCCTCGGCATAAGCAGACCCCAACCGTCCTGACGGCTCAACGTCCAGCGTATAGTCTTCGACGTGCTGCCCGGACCACAGGATCGGGCGCAGCCGCAGATTGCACCGCGCGAACTTTACCGACGCGCCATAATCGAAGCGCGTGGTGTGACAGATGTCATAGATCACGCCAGCACCAGCCCCTCCGCGCGAAGCGGCTCCGCGCCTTGCAGGAAATAGCGTCGCGCGATCGCATCCGAGAGTGTACCCAGCCGCCTGTCGACATCGCCCAGCGTCGCGGCATCCAGCGTTGCCGCGGTTGTCGTCGCCAGGATCGCCGCCAGCGCGCTTGCCTCCGCCTGTTGCGGTTCAGCCATGCCGTCATCGGCCAATACCGGCAGATGCGTCAGGTGTTCGCCGATACGCGCTACCTGAAATGCCAGAGAACGCGGATTGCCGGGGTCGAGCGCGACAAGGTCGACGACAGTCAGCCGCGCGATGCCGGTCAGATAACGTTGGCGATAGCTGATTTGGCTGTCGGCAAGATCGAGCAAGGTCGAAAGGTCGTCGATCCCGGCGCCGGCCATGCCGAACAGCCGGAGCGCACGCACGGTGGTGGTTGCGCGTTCGACGCGGCGGCCGAGATCGTGGAACGACCATTGAGCGGTCCGCCCCATATGTTCGGCCGATAACCCGGCGATCGCGGCATAACGGCGCTGGAGCGAGCCGGCACGGTCCAGCATACCGGGTTGACGGGGAAAAGGTGCTTCGAGAAGGTGGGTCATGTCGGCCGACAACCGGTCGCGCGAACCATCGGCAATCTGACGCGCACAGGCATTGATCGCCGCAACCGACTGTTGCTTCTCATCCTCCATCGCGGAGCGCGCAAAGGCGGTCAGATCGGCGCGGGCGAGCGAGGCGGAATGCGTCGCCGCGCCACTATCGGCGATCATCCCCACCAGCCGCCCCAGCGTGTATGTAGCCAGCGCTGCGCCGCCATCCGCATCGATCGAATTGCCCAGCATGACGCGGATCGCACTCAGCAACGCTTCTCCCCGTTCAAGATAACGCCCCAGCCAGAAGAAATTATCCGCGACACGGCTCGGCAACGTGCCGGGATTGCGCCGGATCTGCGTCGAATCATTGGCGGGTAGCAGTGACATCGGCATCACGGCGTCCGGCCCGTGGATGCAGACATCCGCCGACCACGCTCCGTCGCCAAGCACCGCCGCGCGGTCGTCGCTTCCCGCGCCGATCCGCGCGAAACCACCGGGCAGCACGACCCATGCGCCGTCCGCGCCGCGTGCCGCAAACACGCGCAGGGAAAATGGACGCGGGACGAGCGTATCGCCCTCGACAGCCGGCATGGTCGACAGCCGAATCATCTCCTGCCCGACATAATCCTGCGGCCGCCGGGCCATATCCGCGCGAATAGCCGCACGGGCTGCGTCGTCGAGGTCTGCTCCTGCCTGTGAGCCGCCCGGCAATGCCATCGGCATGGCATCGAAGGCCGGACCGATCAGCCTCCGATCGAGGTCGCGTAACACGTCCTCGCGCGCCGCCGGCTGCCCGCACCACCTGGTTGCAATGGTCGGCAGCAGCAGATCCTGCCCCAACATAGGCTGCGCCAGTAAGGGCAGGAACGCACTGAACGCCGGTGCCTCAAGCACCGCCGCCCCCGGCGCGTTGGCGATGACAACCTCACCCACCGCATAGGCGTCGATCAGTCCCGGCACGCCGATCTGCGAATGCGAATCGAACGCCAGCGGGTCGAGCAATCGTGGATCGACCCGCCGCCAAAGGGCGTCGACACGCTTCAACCCGCCGATCGTGCGCACATATAATTTGCCGTCCAGCGCGGCCAGATCGGCACCCTCGACCAGAAGAAAGCCAAGATAGCGGGCCAGATGCGCCTGCTCGGCATAGCTCTGGTTGAAGCGTCCCGGCGTCAGCAGCCCGATGCGTGGATCGGTACGCTTGCACAGGGTCGCCAGCCCGTCGCGGAAAGCGGCGAAGAACGGCGCGTGTCGCTTGACGTTCAACCGCGCCTGCAACGCCCCCAGCGATCGGCTGACCGCCAGCCGGTTTTCCAGCGCATAGCCAGCACCCGTCGGCGCGCGCAGCCGGTCGCCCAGCACGCGCCATTCGCCATCGGGGGTCCGCCCCAGATCCATCGCGATGAATTGCAGGTGATGCCCGCCGGGCGGCTCCAGCCCGACCATCGAGCGCAGGAAGAACGGACTCCCTGTTATGACCGCCGCAGGTAACAGCCCGCGCTCGACCAGGGTGGCGCCCTCATAAAGGTCGGTGATTACCGCCTCCAGCAGCGTCGCGCGCTGGATCGCGCCGCGTTCGATATGATCCCACTCATCCGCCGCAATCATCAGCGGGACGGGGGACACCGGCCAGGGCCGCTCCTGCGCATCGCCGGGCAGGCGATAGCCGATGCCGATGTCGCTAGCATGGCGCCGCACCCGGTCACGTGCGTTGCCCAGCCCGTCCGGTGCGACCGATGACAATTCCTCGAACATCGCCGCCCAGGCCCGGTCGTCGGCGCGGCACAGCACATCGCCGCGCGGGGCAGACGCGCAATACTCTGTGATCCAGCGCCGCGCATCGGCCATCGGGTCGGGGGAGGGGGCGGCAAGCGTCGCCATGAAGCAGGTCTATCTCCGGATTTGGAGGCTTATGCGTCCACTGTTATGCCGCGTGTTACAACCCCTTCGCCCATATCGTCTTCATACATCCGGCAGTACCTGCGATGCGGTGCCCCAGCCTGCGAGGCCGCGACTAGCGGCATGGGCGAGCAATGAGTCGACATCGCGCACGCTCCATCTGGCTGCGGTATCGATCTCGCGCAGTTCGCTCCATGAAACGGGCACAGCAACCGGCGCGCCGCTGCGCGCCCGCGCCGAATAGGGCATGACCGCGGTCGAGCCCCGCTCATTACGCAGCCAATCGATGAAGATGTGCCCCTTGCGCTCGGCCTTCGACATGGTGGCGACAAAGCGATCCGGATCGGCGGTCGCCAGCGCACGCGCGAACCGGTCTGCAAAGCTCTTGACCGCAGGCCATTCGGCGGCGGGATTCAACGGTACGATGACGTGAATACCCTTGCCACCCGACAGCATCGCAAAGCTCGTCAGTCCGATCTCGGCAAGCTGCTCGCGGACATGTTCGGCGGCGCCTTTGGTATCGGCGAAGTCGAGGCCTTCGTCGGGATCCAGGTCGATCACCAGACGGTCCGGCTTCTCCAGCGCGTCGGTGCGCGACCCCCAACCATGAAACTCGATCGTTCCCATCTGTACGCAGGCGACCAGCCCGTCGGCATCATCGACGTACAGATAATCTTCGGTCGATCCATCTTTCTCGCGAATAGGAACCTGATGGACATGCTCGCCGAACGAGCCTGCATCATGCTTCTGGAAAAAGCATTTCTTCGCGCGGCCCTGGGGGCAGCGGACCAGACTGATCGGCCGATGCGCGGTCCAGGGTAGCATGAGCGGTGCAAGCGCGGCATAATAGTCGGCCAGTTCACCCTTGGTCACGTCGGAGTCGGGAAAGATGACGCGGTCGCGACTGCTGACCTTGACGACGACCTTGGGGGCTTCCAGCGTCTCGGGAGTTTCCGCGATGACCTCCTCTGCCGGCTTGTCCTCGCGCAGGCCCAGAAAACTCGAATGGCGCAGCACCCCGTCGGGTGTTGTCTCGGCGAAGGCGATTTCGGCGACCAATTCGGGCAATACCCAATGCGCGCCCCGCACCGCGGCGCGTGGCGCCTCGACGGTCGATGTGTCACTGGCAAGCGCATCGAGCCGTTCGTGCAGGTCGTCCATCGTCGTCTGGTCGAAGCCGGTGCCGACCTTGCCCGCATAGCGCAGGCCATCGCCGTCATTCACGCCGAGCAGCAATGATTTGAACCCGCGCTTCTTCGTCGACGGCAGCCAGCCGACGATGACGAACTCCTGACGGTGCGTGCATTTCGTCTTCAGCCACGTTTTCGTGCGGCCGTGCCGATACGGAGCGTCAGCCAGCTTCGAGACCACACCCTCCAGTCCCTGGGCGCACATCTTGTCGAGCAATTCCTCGCCGGCGCCGATGATGTGATCGGAATAGTGCAATCGGTCGTTATCCTCGATAACGCCGCGCAAATGTTGCTTGCGCTCGACCAGCGACAGCGCCTTTAGGTCTTTACCGTCCAGCGACAAAAGGTCGAAAGCGAAGAACGTCATCTCGCCGCCGGCCGATATGGCGTCCTTCAGGGTCGAGAAATCAGGACGTCCGTCCTTGAATGCGACGATTTCACCGTCGATCAACGCCGAATCGCACGGCAACGCGGCACAGGAATCGGCAACTTCCTGGAACTTGTCGGTCCAGTCCAGACCAGAGCGCGTGAAGACCTTGGCAGTACCGTTGGCGACCGCGACTACCCCGCGATAACCGTCATATTTGATCTCGTGCAGCCACTGGCCTCCGGTTGGCACGGTATCGACCAATGTGCAGAGTTGCGGTTCGGCGAACGTAGGCATTTTGACTTTGGTACGGCGCTTTACCGGCTCGATTGTTTTGCCGTCCGCTATGTCCTGCATCGTCCGTCCCGTCGCGATACTCGTCAGTCCCTCATCGACCAGCGTATCGGTGCCGCCCGCCGCGGCATCATCGATCTTGCGGAGCAGCCAGTTCTCGCGCTTTTCCTTCGCGCGCGGTTTCAGCCGGATCAGCAGCCATTCGCCCCGCATCCGCTCACCATCGAGGACAAAGTGGAGATGGCCGTCCTCGAGATCCTTTGCCGACTTGCCCGCAATGGGCGACCAGGTGCCGCGATCCCATAGCATGACGGTGCCGCCGCCATATTCGCCCTTGGGGATCGTCCCTTCGAACGTCGCGTAGGACAGCGGATGGTCCTCGGTCCGGACCGCCAGCCGCTTTTCGGCCGCATCGCTGCTTGGTCCGCGCGTGACGGCCCAGCTCTTTAACACCCCGTCAATCTCCAGACGGAAATCCCAGTGCAGCCGGGTCGCATCGTGTTTCTGGACGATGAACGAATTGCCGTTTCCGGGGGCAAGCGTCCCCGCCGGCTCCGCTGTCTTCGCGAAGTCACGCTTGGCATTATACAGGTCGAGGGCGTTAGGCACGTTTCTTGGCGGCCGGTTTCTTGGTCGCTGTCTTCTTGGGTGCCGCCTTCTTGGCTGGCGCGCTGCCATCCATCGATTTCTTGAGCGCGGCCATCAGGTCGACGACGTTCGCGCTGCCGCGTCCGCCGCTATCGTCTGCATCCTCGATGATCTTCTCGCCGTGCGCCTTGCGTTTGCGCTCGACCAGATTGCGGACGGCGTCGACATAGCGGTTCTTGAATTCGTCCGGTTGGAAATCGCCTGACTTCTTCGTGATCAGCGCCTCGGCCAGGTCGAGCAGTTCTTCATCGGGCTTATCGTCGGGAATGTCGCGAAAATAGCCCTGTGCGCGCTGCACTTCGTCCGCGTAGCGCAGCGTCTCCAGGATCATGCCGCGTCCGCAGGGTTTGAGCGACACGATATATTCGCGCCCGCGCATCGCGAGCTGGCCCAGCCCGACCTTCCTGGTCTTTCTCAGTGCCTCACGCAGTACAATGAATGCTTCTTCCGCCAATTCGTCCGCGGGAACGACGAAATAGGGTTTCTCATAGTACAGGACGTCGATGTCATGTGCGTCGACGAACCGGGTCAACTCCAGCGTCTTTTTCGACTCCAGCTTCACCGCGTCGATCTCGTCTTGCTCCAGCAGGACATATTCGCCCTTCGACACCTCATATCCCTTGACGATCTCGTCCGGGTCGACCGAGCCGACGCCGGTCACGACCTTGTCGTAATGGATCGGCTTGCCGGTCGGCTCATGGATCTGCTTGAAGCTGATCGAGGCACCGCTTTTGGTCGCGGTATAGATCTCGACCGGAATCGACACGAGCGCCAGCCTGATCTGTCCCTGCCAATAGGCGCGTGCGGCCATCATGCGTCCTTCATTACGAAGCCGATTCAATCATTGGCGCGGTGACTCGTTCCACTCTCCCGTCGCGCGCGCTATATCGGCCATGATGAGTACCAATCCCTTCGTCCTGTTCGACACCTGGCTAACCGATGCCGAGGCGTCGGAACCCAATGACCCCAACGCGGTTGCGCTGGCAACGGCGGACGCGGATGGGCTGCCGTCTGTCAGGATGGTGCTGTTAAAGGGCCATGACGAGCGTGGCTTCGTGATCTACACGAATCGTGAGAGCCGCAAGGCGGGGGAACTCGCCGCGAACCCGAACGCCGCGCTGATGTTTCACTGGAAGACGCTGCGCCGCGCGGTTCGCATCAACGGCTCGGCGGAACTGGCAAGCGATGCGGAGTCAGACGCCTATTTCGCCAGTCGCGGCCGTGCCTCGCAACTCGGTGCCTGGGCGTCGGACCAGTCGCGACCGCTGGATGCACGTGCAACCTTTGAGGCGCGGGTCGAGGAAATGACCCGGCGCTTCGAGGGTCAGGACGTGCCGCGCCCGCCCAATTGGGGAGGCTATCGTATCAAACCCGACACGATCGAGTTCTGGCGCGATGCCGAGCATCGCCTCCACGAACGCCGCCTGTTCACGCGTATCGCAGACGGTTGGGACGAAGGATTGCTCTACCCATGACCCGCGAGGAACGCCGCCGCCTGCTTCCCTTTGCGGTCCGTGCCGCGCTGGCGAGTGTCGGCGTCGCATCGTTCCTGCTGATCCTGAAAAGCTATGCCGCCTGGACTACAGGTTCTGTTGCGATGCTCGGTTCGCTAGCCGATACCGGCCTCGACCTGCTGGCCAGCATCGTCACGCTTTACAGCGTCAAGCTGGCGTCGACGCCCGCCGACCACGACCACCGCTTCGGCCACGGCAAGGCGGAGGCGCTGGCGGCCCTGTTCCAGGTGATGCTGATCTCGGTCTCCGCCGTCCTGATCGGCTGGCGCGCGATCGTCGCGCTGACGAAACAGGATCCGACGCGCGACGCGGGCTTCGGCATCGGTGTCTCGCTCGTCGCGATCGCGGCGACCGGCGCGCTGTTGATCTATCAGCGCAGTGTCATCCGGCAGACCGGTTCGGTCGCGATCCTGGCGGACAACGTTCATTATCAGTCCGACATGCTGCTCAACGCCTCGGTCATCGCGGCACTGATACTCGACCAGTATCTCGGGTGGCATGGGACCGATGCGATATTCGGGATCGCGATCGCGCTTTGGCTGGCCTTCGGCGCGGTCACGGCGTCGTCGCGCGCGATCGATCAGCTGATGGACCGGGAATGGCCTGAGGATCAGCGCGCGCGTTTTCTTGACGTCGCCGCCAGGCAACCGGGTCTGAGAGGTATCCACGATTTTCGCACGCGGCGTTCCGGCGCGCATGATTTTGCGCAATTTCACATGGAGGTCGATGCTCGGCTGACCGTGGCTCACGCGCACGACATCGTCGAAAACGTCGAGGCGGCGCTTTGTAAAGCCTTTCCCAAGGTCGAGGTGCTCATCCATCTTGATCCGGAAGGCCATGTCGACACCGACAATCCGCTGGTCGAGACGGATGTCACTCCTCACTGGTTTGCAAAACGTATATGAAATTGCCCTTCACGCAGGTCGATGCCTTTGCCGATCGACCGTTCACCGGTAATCCGGCGGCGGTCATGCCGCTCGATGCGTGGCTTGACGATGCGACACTGCTGGCGATCGCTGCCGAAAACAACCTCAGCGAGACGGCGTTCCTGATACCATCGCGTGGGCCTGACGCGGACTTTGACCTGCGCTGGTTCACCCCAACCGCCGAGGTTGTGCTATGCGGCCATGCGACGCTTGCAAGCGGGCATCATGTGCTGTCGGGCGAATGGGACCGTGAGGACGTCCGGTTCTCGACCCGGCAAGCGGGTGTGCTAGAGGTGACGCGAGACGGTGACGGGTATCGTCTTGCGCTGCCGGCATGGGCACCCGATCCGCGCCCGCTCCCCCGGATTGTCGAGGCACTTGGCGTGGACGGCGTCGTCGAAACCCTTTGGCAGGACAAGGGCTATGCGCTGGTCGTAGTCGAGGACGAGGCGACCGTGCGCGCCGTGAAACCCGATCAGCGCGCATTGGCGGATGAAGGTGATCTGGTCATCATCGTGACCGCGCGTGGCCAATCGACCGACATTGTCAGTCGGGTTTTTGTTCCTGCTTATGGCATCGACGAGGATCCCGTGACGGGAGCAGCGCATGCGGTGATGGTTCCCTATTGGAGCAAGCAGTTGGGCCGGGAGGACTTCACCGCCTATCAGGCCAGCGCGCGCGGCGGACGGCTGGCCTGCCAGTTTGAAGGGGAACGGGTTATGCTCGGGGGGCGATGCTTCACGGTGATCGAGGGATTCTTCCAGCTACGCTGAGCGCGTTCGCCCGTTTATCGAAAGGCTCACGCGACTAGCAATTACGCCGCGAGTGGCATGCTCGCCTCGGTCGTCTCGATCCAACCGCCGCCGAGTACGCGTTCGCCTGCATACAACACTGCAGCCTGGCCGGGCGCGACGCCATATTCCGGATCGATGAAGTGCAACCGGTCTCCTTCGAGGCGTGCCGGGACGGGCTTCGCCATCGACCGGACCTTTGCCTCGATCGCGCCGCGATAACTGCCGCCGATCCAGTTCATTCCACTCAGCCGGGCTGCGTCGACCGCGAGTGCGCGGCGAGGACCGACCACGACCCGCCGCGTTTCCGGCTCCAGCCGAACGACATATAGCGGTTCTGCGCTGCCGCCGATTTCCAGACCGCGCCGTTGGCCGACGGTGAAGTGGATCAGGCCACGGTGGCTGCCCAGCGACGTGCCGCTCAGATCGACGATTTCTCCGGCGGTATCGGCATCGGGGCGTAGCTTGCGGACCAATGCTGCATAGTCGCCGTCAGGCACGAAGCAGATGTCCTGGCTATCGGGCTTGGCGGCGACGCCCAGGCCAAGACCGGACGCGATCTCGCGCACGCGCGACTTGGGTAACGCGCCCAATGGAAAGCGAAGATAGTCCAGCTGGTCGGAGGTCGTCGCAAACAGGAAATAGCTCTGATCGCGCGCAGGATCCGCGCCGCGGTGCAGTTCGGCGTGTTCACCATTGGCGACGCGACGGACATAATGGCCGGTAGCCAGGCAGTCGGCGCCCAGGTCGCGCGCCAGTGCCAGCAGGTCGGTGAATTTGGGCCCCGTGTTGCACTGGACGCACGGGATCGGAGTCCGGCCCGCCAGATATTCGTCGGCGAACCGGTCGACGACGCTGGTCCGGAACCGGTCTTCATGGTCGAACACATAATGCGCGATGCCCAGCTGGTCGCACACGGCGCGCGCGTCACGGATGTCGCGTCCGGCGCAGCACGACCCCGACCGTCCAACCGCCTCGCCATGATCGTACAGCTGCAAAGTGATGCCGATCGTCTCCGCGCCGCTTCGCGCCGCCAGTGCCGCGACGACCGAGCTGTCCACCCCGCCCGACATCGCCACGACGATCCGCCGTGCGCTGACATTATCCAGCTGAAAGTCTGTGTCGTTGATCATGTGCGCGACATAGGATGGATGGCGGTTCGCGAAAAGTGATGCCGGTGATCGGCTAATCAAGGTTCACGAAGCGTTGCGATCGAATTTACCCACTTTTCATTCATCAGGCGTTAGCGCTATCAACCCCTCCATGCGAAGGCCTGATGATCGTTGGACCTGCATTTTTCATCTTTCGACAACGCGATCGAACTGCCGATGGTGTCGGTCGATCTTTCCGGAATGCTGGCGGTCCTGATGGTTGGCGTAACGGCACGACAGGCTGCCAGCCTGACCGCGGCAACGCAGACCGGACTACAGACGGAGAACAGTGGTCAGCATTTGCTGGCGCCGCTCGACGGAGCGTTCAACGGCACGGTCGCTATTGCACTTACACGCTGGAAATATCCATGAACGCGCCATTTACCCCATGCGGATAGTGGTTCTTCAACACGGCCGGTTATGGCATGGCTTCCGTCAAGAGAGTGGGCCCCCGCCCCGATCGAGGTTGAGTTTATGATCGAGAACCAGAAGATTCGTCCCGCGCATGTCATCGGTCCCTTGGGTGAACAATTGACCGTCGACACGCTGCCGCCGCCCAGCACCACCCGTTGGGTTGTCAGGCGCAAGGCAGAAGTTGTCGCTGCAGTGAATGGCGGAATGCTTAACGTCGACGAGGTTTGCGAGCGCTATGGCCTGACGCCAGAGGAATTTGCCGGATGGCAACGCGCGTTCGACCGTATCGGCGTGCACGGGCTGCGCGTTACGCGTATTCAGCATTACAAGGAACTGTTTGAAAAGCAGCGTCAATATTGACGTGAACTTGCCGTGCAAACAAGGACGGTACGAAGGTGGAACAATAAGCGCCGATCAAGAGTATTTCCCTCATTACCCGGTCGTCGGGTGTAACAGAGGGAAAAGCATTATGGGTATCATCATCTGGCTTATCGTGGGCGGCGTGATTGGTTGGCTCGCCAGCATGATCATGCGCACCGATGCGCAACAGGGGATCTTCCTCAATATCGTCGTCGGCATTATTGGCGCGTTTATTGGCGGTTTGGTGATATCGGGCGGGTCGATCAATAATGCGCCGCTAACCATCCCGTCGTTTCTGGTCTCACTACTCGGCGCGATCATTCTTCTCGCGATCGTCAATCTGGTGCGTCGCGGCAGCGTACGCTGAACATCGATCAACGATAATCAGGGGCCGTGGGCATTATATGTCCGCGGCCTCTTTTCGTATCAACGGAGCAGGAACCGGACGGATAGATTTACCGTCACGTCCTGTTCCCCTGCCGAAATAGCAGTTGGCGCCTTCGCCTCAGCGGCGCGCATGTACATCAGCGGTCTTGGCCGATCGCCCTCTTCAGTGCCGCTCTCGCTGATCGAGACGATCCGCTCAACACCCAATCCCGATGCCTTCGCGTAAAGATCCGCGCGCGCACGCGCGCGCTTGATCGCGTCCAGCCTTGCTTCGTCCAGCGCCGCGTCGGGCTTGTCGATGGACAGGTTTGGACCATCGAGCGTGTTTGCACCTTGCGTCACCAACGTGTCCAGAATCTTTCCGGCGCGGCTGATGTCGCGAAATCGGATCGAGACTGTATTGGTTGCCTGATACCCCGTCAGAACCGGGGGCTTGTTATCACCATAGCGATATTGAGGCTGTAGATTGACCCGGTCAGTGGCAATGTCGCGATCGTTAATCCCAGCCTTTTTCAGCGCGCCAAGCACCGCGTTCATACGCTCTGCATTGCTGTTGAGTGCCGCCGTGGCGGTGGCCGCGTCCGACACCACGCCGGCGCGGATCGTCGCAAGGTCGGGCACGCGCGTCGTACTTCCCCGCGCTGTGACATCCAGGATCGTACCGGATGCAGGAATCATCGGCTCGAGCGAAGGCGTTTGCGCCAAGCCCTGCGCAGATAAGAAACAGGCGGTCGCAGCCAACGTAGCGACACGTGCTGAGGCAAAGTTCATGAGGACAGTCTCCGTGACGGTGAATGGATTGTTTCGCCTAACGTAATTTGGCTCAAGGGCGAAGAAGCGCTCGTTCTTGCGCATTGATGCTCGTCGGTCCATGCACTCCGGGTTGAGCTTAGTGCATTACTGCGCTAATACAGTGACGACGCGGCCATTGGGCAGGACGGACGGATGAACTACGAAGCTGGATCAATCGAGGGGCCCGAGCAGCGCGCGCTGCCCGATCATGCCACGCGACCAAACCGGCGACGCTGGTGGATAATCGCAATTATCGTCCTTCTTGCGTGTGTCGCGGCCTGGTATGCATTCGGCCGATCCGGTAAGAATCCCGCCGAAGGCGCCCAACAGGGCGAGCAGCTCCCCACCGTCTCGGTCATCGTTCCGGGCCGCCAGACCGTCGATCGCATCATCGCGGCAAACGGGACTATCGCCGCGCGTCGCGACCTGCCCGTCGGTGTGGCGGGTGAAGGCGGACTGGTCACGCGGGTCCTTGTCGATTCGGGGCAGTGGGTGAAGGCGGGGCAGGTACTCGCCAGCGTCGACCGCTCCGTGCAGAAGGAAACCGCCGCTTCGCTGGCTGCGCAAGTCAGCGTGGCGCGTGCCGATGAGAATATCGCGCAGTCCGAACTCGATCGCGCCAAGCAACTCATTGACCGCGGCTTCGTCTCGACCGCGGATCTCCAGCGCAAGGCCGCGACCCGCGATGCCGCGGCGGCGCGGGTGAAGGTGGCACAAGCCTCATTGGCAGAGGCGCGTGCACGCACCGGCAGGCTCGATATTCGCGCACCGACAGCAGGGCTGATCCTCGCCCGTTCGGTCGAGCCGGGTCAGGTGGTCAGCCCTGGCTCGGGCGCGCTGTTCCGCATGGCGATGGATGGCAGGATGGAGATGCAGGCCGCGCTTGCGGAATCGGATCTTGCAAATGTGCGCGTCGGATACCGCGCGAATGTGACCCCGGTCGGCAGCGACCAGTCGTTCAAGGGCGCGATCTGGCAGGTGTCACCGGTGATCGACCCGCAGACGCGCCAAGGAGTCGCGCGGATTGCACTGTCCTATGATCCCGCGCTGCGTCCGGGCGGCTTCGCCTCGGCCACGATCGCCAGCGGCAACAGTTCGATTCCGCTGCTTCCGGAATCCGCAGTCCAGAGTGACGCCAAGGGCAATTACGTATATATCGTCGGTCAGGACGACAAAGCGGCCCGGCGCGATGTTACCGTTGGCGCAGTAACCGACGCCGGCGTCTCGATCGCCAGCGGGCTGAATGGCACCGAACGCGTCGTGGCAGCCGCCGCGGCGTTCCTGACGCCGGGGCAGAAGGTCAAGCCGGTCACGAAGACGGGAAGCTGAACCGATGGGTTTTCGCAACATCTCCGCATGGTCGATCCGCAACCCCATTCCGCCGATCGTCCTGTTCATCGCGCTGACGCTGGCGGGCGTGGTCAGCTTCATGCGGATGGACGTGAACGCCGACCCCGATATCGACTTCCCGGTCGCCTTCGTCGTCATCAACCAGCCCGGCGCCGCGCCCAGCGAGCTGGAGACGCAGGTGACGAAACGCGTTGAATCGGCCGCCCGTGCGCTGCAGGGGATCGACGAGTTGCGATCGACGGTCGAGGAAGGCCGGTCGACGACGGTCGTGCGCCTGCAGATCGGCACGCCCATCGACCGCGCGGTCAACGACCTGCGCGACGCCATTACACAGATCCGCGGCAACCTGCCCGACGGGATCCTGGAGCCCTATATCGGCCGGTACGACACGTCGGACAACGACATCGCCGATTTCTCCGCGATCACCAGCGACATGACGGTCGAGCAGCTTAGCTGGTACATTGACGATACGGTGACCAAGGAACTGCTGTCGGTTCCCGGGCTGGGCGGCGTCGATCGGCACGGCGGGGTCAGCCGCGAGATCCGCGTGATCCTGGACCCGGTGCGGCTGCAAGCGCAGGGGCTGACCGCGAACCAGGTCAACCAGCAGCTGCGCGCGGTCAATCTGAACGCGACCGGCGGCAAGGCCGAGATCGCGGGATCGGAACAGGCGGTCCGCGTGCTGGGCAACGCCGCCGACGCCTTTGCGCTGGGGGCGACGCAGATCGCGGTCGGCAACGGCCGGACGGTGCGTCTGTCCGACATCGCCGATGTTCGCGATTCCTATGCCGAGCAGACATCGCTGTCGGCGGTCAACGGCCGCCAGGTCGTATCGTTCGACTTCAAAAGGTCCAAGGGCGAATCGGATGTGACCGTGTTCCGCGCGGCCGAAAAGAAGCTGAAAGAGCTTGAGGTTCGCAACCCCAAGGTGCATTTCGAGCTGCTCTCGACCAGCGTCACCGACACCGAGGAAGCGTATGAAGGCGCGATCCATGCGATGCTCGAGGGCGCGGTGCTGGCGGTCATCGTGGTCTTCCTGTTCCTACGAGACTGGCGCGCAACGCTGATCTCCGCGCTCGCCATTCCCTTGTCGGCGATCCCGACCTTCTGGTTCATGGAGTTGCTGGGGTTCAGCCTTAACAACATGACGCTGCTGGCGCTCAGCCTGGTGGCCGGCGTGCTGGTCGACGACGCGATCGTGGAGATCGAGAATATCGTCCGGCACATGCGAATGGGCAAGAACGCGTATCAGGCATCGATCGACGCTGCCGACGAGATCGGGCTGGCGGTGCTGGCGACGACCATGTCGATCGTCGCGGTGTTCATGCCGGTGTCGGTGATGCCGGGCATTTCCGGGCAATTCTTCAAGAATTTCGGCCTGACGGTCGTAGCCGCCGTGCTGACCAGCCTGGCCGTCGCCCGGCTGATCACGCCGATGATCGCGGCCTATTTCCTGGTCGATCACGGCCATTCTCAAGAACCCGACGGACGCGTGATGACACAGTATATGCGTCTGTTGCGCTGGACGCTGGACCAGAGCCGCGCGGCGCGACTGAAGGCCCAAGGCGGATGGAGGCGCCTGATCGCCGGCTTCGCCGATCACCGGACATGGATCATGGGGATAGCGGTGCTGTCGCTGCTTGCCACGGTCTTCGTCTTCATGAACCTGCCGCAGGAGTTTCAGCCGCCGCGGGACAGCGACCGCAGCACGGCCAGCGTCGACCTGGCGCCGGGGACCACGCTGGAGCAGACCAAGGCGGTCGTCGATAAGGTCGCCACGATCCTGGCCGAGCAGAAGCCGATCGTGACCTCGGTCTATCAGCGCAGTTTCGTCGGCAATGGCCGCGTGACGGCGACGCTCGCGGATGATCGCAAGGAAACGAGCATCCAGTTCGAGCGTCGGCTGGCGCCCAGACTGGCGGCGATCCCCGATGCGCGCGTGGCGTTTCAGAACAACAATAACTGGGGCGGCAGCACGCGCGACCTGAGCTTCACCTTGGGCGGGGACGATCCCGTGCTGCTGAATACGACGGCGGACCGTATCGTCGCGCAGATGAGCAAGCTGAACGTCATCCGCGCGCCGCGCACCGAAGGCGGATTGCAACGGCCGGAGATCGTGATCCGGCCGCGTCTTGGACTCGCGGCTGATCTGGGCGTGACGACGGCGACGCTGTCCAATGCAATCCGCGTTGCGACGCTGGGCGACATCGACCAGAACAGCGCACGATTCTCGCTTTCCGATCGGCAGATCCCGATTCGCGTCGCGCTGGCGCAGAACGCCCGCGAGCGGTTGTCGACGATCGAGAATCTGCCGGTGCCGACGCAGAATGGCGGATCGGTTCCACTGAAGGTTGTCGCCGATATCGGCTTTGGCGCAGGGCCGACGCAGATCGACCGGATCAGTCAGCAACGCCAGCTGACGATCGGGGCCGATCTGGCGCCCGGTATCGTCGAGAGCGAGGCGCTGAAACAGATCGACGCGCTGCCCGCGCTCGCCAACCTGCCGATCGGTATCTCGCGGCTGACGGTGGGTCAGTCAAAAGCGCAGGCAGAACTGGTCACCAATATCATCACCGCGGTCGCCGCCGGTTTCTTCCTGCTCTTTGCTGTTCTCGTGCTGCTCTACCGCCGGTTCCTGCCGCCGTTCGTCAACCTGTTCTCGCTTTTCCTCGCGCCGCTCGGTGCGTGCATTGCGCTGTGGATCGCCGGGATGCCGGTCTCGCTGCCGGTCTACATCGGCTTGCTGATGCTGCTCGGCATCGTTGCGAAAAACTCGATCCTGCTGGTCGATTTCGCACTGGAGGAGATGGATCACGGCGTGCCCAAGCGCGACGCGGTACTCGACGCCGGGCACAAGCGTGCGCAGCCGATCGTAATGACCACGGTTGCGATGGTTGCGGGCATGATACCGACTGCACTCGCGCTGACGGGCGACGGATCATTCCGCGCACCGATGAGCGTGACGGTGATGGGCGGCCTGATCCTGTCCACCGCGCTGACCCTGCTGATTGTGCCTGCGGGATTCAGCCTGGCGGTTGGGGTCGAGAGCAGGATCGGCAGTAGGCTCGGCCGACGGCTGCTGTCCTATCGCCCCGGCGATGACGGATCGACGATCATCGACCTGCATGGTCCACAGCCGGGTCAGATCGGATATCGCGGGGACTTGCCGCAGCCGGCGGAGTAGAGGGCGACTGCTGCTGGTTGGGTGAGGGCTTTCTTTCTTTGCCGGCCTTTGGAAAAGGCCTCTCACCTCCCACCGCTGTGCGGCGGCTTCCTCCTCTCCCGCAAGCGAGAGATGGTTAAACGGATTGACTGCTATCGCCCACTCCCAGCAATTCGATAGATCGGCGCGATATTCCGAACACGGCCGTGCCCGAAACGTGCAGCATTCCCATTTCTCCATGTCCATCGAGAGGTTTCGGGAAAACTCAATCGAGAACAGGTTTTGGGAAAACAACCTCGCCAGACACAGCGGACTACCGACCCCACCGCTGCTGTCCCACTGCACCTTCATTTGCGGGAAAGCAGGATCGACAGCAGATGCCGGTTGGCGGGCGGGCTGCTTAACTGTTACCAAGCGGGGATGTATCGTCCTCCAGCCTTCCGCGAAGACCGTCCCGAGGTACTGCACGCCGCGATCCGCGTGCATCCTCTTGCGACCCTCATTACCTGCGGTGGATCGGGCCTCGTCGCGAATGTCATTCCGTTCAGTCTTCAGGTAAATGAAGGGGGCAACGTGTTGCGCGCTCATTTGGCGAGAGCGAATAAGCAGATTGCGGACCTCAGAGCGGGCGCTCAAGCCCTCGTCATGTTCCAGGGGCCACAAGCTTACATTTCCCCCTCATGGTACCCGACGAAGCACGAGCACGGGAAAGCGGTGCCGACTTGGAACTACGTGATCGTCCAAGTTCGGGGTACTGCCCGCATCATCGATGATCTTGCTTGGCTTCGCGATCAAATTACCGATTTGACCGATGCCCATGAGCGCGACCGTGAGCAGCCGTGGAGCATTGATGATGCGCCTGCCGACTTCATCGCCGGACAGATGAAGGGGATTGTCGGCTTGGAAGTCCCGGTCGAGCAGATAGAGGGTAAGTGGAAGGTGAGCCAGAACCAGCCCCCAAGTAATCGCCGGGGTGTCGAGCAGGGACTGCGCGGGGCGGGGTTTACTGATCTTGCCGACGAGGTGGCTGGCTAACCCAACGGCAGCTAAATCGCTGACACGATGATTCCCGAAATACGATCCTTCTCGGGAAAGCCAATGATCCAGCACGATGGCGGTTATTGCCACGCACGGCACCTAAAGTTGCCCCTGGCCTGTCCACCAATGACTGTCGTGCCGAACTTGTTTCAGTGTCCATCGGATTGCGTATCTGATCGATGTTGAACGTCGCCCGCGATGGATCCTGAACCGAGGTGAGGGTGACGACCGGCGTGCTGTTCGCGCATGCCGCGCTGCCAGCCCGGAACCGACCATTTTCAATCGCCGCGCGTTGGCCAGCGAGCCGATCTGGCTATGGACGAACGGCGCTGGTCGGCTGTCGCCGGGATAGCCGGGCCGTTACGGGGAGCGGTGCGCCGGTTTGAGGATGCGGACACCCGGCTTGGGGTCGGGGTGACGCGGTAAGCACTGTTGGTGTTTGCGGGCGATGGTGAACCATCACGGCGTTCGGGGATTGTTTCGGGTATGATATCGATTGGCCGTGCGCGCGCGCCGTTTGAGGCGACCCCGGTCGGGCTTACGCGGATGCGAGCATTGGCGACTGGGTTGTTGCTGGTGATGGCGACGCTGTTCCTGGTCGTACGGGTATCTGCGCCTGCCACCGGCGGATGGGGGTTCGTGCGGGCGTTCGCAGAAGCGGCGATGGTGGGAGGGCTGGCCGACTGGTTCGCGGTGACCGCGCTGTTTCGCCACCCGCTCGGCCTGCCAATCCCGCATACCGCGATCGTGCCGCGCAACAAGGACCGGATCGGCGATACGCTGGCGGTGTTTCTTCGCGCCAATTTCCTGCTGCCCGCGGTCATCGCCCGGCAGATGCGCCGGCTGGATGTGGCCGGGGCGATCGCGCGGTGGCTGACCGATCCGCCGGAGGGGGCGGGGGGGCGTTTCCGGCAGGGCGCGTCGCGGCTGGTGGCGCAGATGCTGGACGGGCTGGATCCCGCGCGGCTGGGCGGGATGGTGAAGGCAGGCATCGCCGGCAGGCTGCGCCAGACCGAAGTTTCACCGATCCTCGGACAGTTGATGAAGGCGACCATCGCCGAGAATCGTCACGCGCCGCTGATGGACGGGGCGGTCCGCTGGGCGGCGAGCGCGCTGGCGGCAAACGACCATCTGGTGCGTCAGATGGTGCATGACCGCGCAGGATCGATCCTGAGATGGACGGGGTTGGACGAGACGGTGGCCAGCAAGCTGATCGACGGGCTGGACCGGTTGCTGGGCGATATGGTCGAGAACCCGAATCATCCGCTGCGGTTGAAGGCGGAGGAAGGGCTGGACCGGCTGGCATGGGATCTTCAATACGACCGGCGCACGCGCGAGCGCGTGGAGGCGATGAAGGCGGAGATCATCGACAATCCGGCGATGCAGCGCTGGCTGGACGGGTTGTGGGAACAGGCGCGGCTGGCGCTGCTTAGGATCGCGCGCGACCCGGAAGCGGCGATGGCGGGGCAATTGGGCGTGGTTCTGCGCCAGATCGGGGAGACGTTGCAGCGCGACCGGCGGCTGGCGATCACGATCAATCGCTTCGTGCGCCGCGCGGTCGTCGGTGTTTCGGCGGATTATGGTGAGCAGATTGTGCGGCTGGTATCGGAGACGGTGCGCGGCTGGGACGCAGGGACGATCACCCGGCGCCTGGAACATGCGGTTGGCCGCGACCTGCAATATATTCGCATTAACGGGACATTGGTGGGCGGTCTGGTGGGCGTCGCGATTCATGCGGTTGATGTGGCGCTTTAACGGCGGGTAACGCTACGTTGCCTGCTCATTCATCTTGCCGACAGGTTCGCTTTACCGCAAAGGGCGTGAATGAGCGCAATGGCCGATTTCGATCAGGGCGGCGAAGACGGTACGCTGGTGTTTCACGGCGACCTGACGCTGTCGCGGCTCGGTACGCTGCCCGACCGGCTGGATTCGCTGGGTCAGGCGACGACGTGCATCGACCTGAGCGACATCGGACAGATGGACACGGTGGGGGCGTGGGTCGTGCATCGGCTGGCCGCGCGGACAGGCGCCAGGATCGAGGGGCTGGGCGAGGATGATCAGCATCTGCTCAGCCAGGTCGAGTCCGCCGACAAGGTTGTCGAATCACGGCCCACGCATGTAAGTTCGGTCAGACGCGTGCTGGGCGAAGTGGGCGATGCGGTGGTCAGCACCGGGCAGACGCTGATCGGGCTGCTGGGGTTCATGGGTGCAACCGCCATTTCCTTCGCGCACCTGATCCGCCATCCCTCGCGCTTCCGCTTCAACGCGACCGTTCAGCAATTCGAGGCGGTGGGCGTCTCTTCGCTGGGCATCATCGGTCTGATGAGCGTTTTGATCGGGGTCGTCATCGCGCAGCAGGGCGCGGTGCAGCTTCGCCAGTTTGGCGCAGAGGTCTTCACGATCAACCTGGTCGGCCGGCTGACGCTGCGCGAGATGGGCGTGCTGATGACCGCGATCATGGTTGCGGGGCGATCCGGATCGGCGTTCGCCGCGCAGCTAGGCACGATGAAGCTGACCGAGGAGATCGACGCGATGCGTACCATCGGCGTGTCGCCGATGGAGGCGCTGGTCGTGCCGAGAACGATGGCGGCGATCCTGTTGATGCCGCTGCTGGGCTTTTACTCCTCGCTGATCGCGCTGATCGGCGGCGGGCTGTTGTCGTGGGGAACGCTGGGCATTCCGCCGGTCACGTTCGTCTCTCGGCTGCGTGAGGTGGTACCTATCACCGACCTGTATGTCGGGTTGCTCAAGGCGCCGGTGTTCGGCGCGATCATCGCGGTCGCCGGGTGTTTCCAGGGAATGCAGGTTGAGGCGAATGCCGAACAGGTGGGTCTTCGAACCACGTCTGCGGTCGTCCAGGCGATCTTTCTGGTGATCGTGCTGGACGCGTTCTTCGCGGTGTTCTTCACCTGGGTTGGGTGGAACTGATGGCGCGCAGGCGACAGGAGGGCGACGATGACGTCGTCATCTCGGTCAGGGGACTGCGCAACAGCTTTGGCGAGCAGGTGGTGCATGACAATCTCGATCTGGACGTGCGACGCGGCGAGATTCTGGGCGTGGTCGGTGGGTCGGGAACCGGCAAGTCGGTGCTGATGCGCTCGATCATCGGGCTGCAGACGCCCGACAGTGGCGAGATCACGGTATTTGGCGAGCAGGTGCTGGACCGCGATGAATCCGAGACGATGGATATCCGCAAACGCTGGGGCGTGCTGTTCCAGGGCGGGGCGCTGTTCTCGACGCTGAGCGTAGGTGAGAATGTCGAGGTGCCGATCAAGGAATTCTACCCCGATCTCAGCCAGGTTCTGCTGAACGAGATCGCGTCCTACAAGGTCGTGATGACCGGGCTTTCCGCCGATACCGCGCCGAAATTTCCTTCAGAGCTGTCGGGGGGTATGCGCAAGCGTGCCGGGCTTGCCCGCGCATTGGCGCTCGACCCCGAATTGCTGTTCCTGGATGAGCCGACCGCAGGTCTCGATCCGATCGGCGCGGCGCAGTTCGACGAGCTGACCAAATCGCTGCAAAAGACGCTGGGGCATACGGTGTTCCTGATCACCCACGACCTCGACACGCTCTACGCCATCTGCGACCGCGTCGCTGTCCTGGCCGACCACAAGGTCATAGGTGTCGGCACCATCCCCGAACTCCTGGCCCTCGACCATCCGTGGATCGACGAATATTTCAAGGGGCCGCGCGGGCGCACGGCGGAGGCCGCACGCGAAGCCGCCGAGCAGGATATCGATGCTGATACCGAAGACGGGCAGCATCCGGCCGATGATAACGGCAACGACCCCAACTGGCGGGCAGGTCACCAGACCCGCGCTACGGCCGCCGACGACAATGCAGCAAGGGCAAGCTGATGGAAACCCGTTCAAACCACGTCCTGGTCGGTGCCGTCGTGCTGATCCTCCTGGCAGTGCTTGCGATTTTCACGGTGTGGATCGCACGGCTGGGGGGATCGTCGGAAAAAGACTATGACATCTTCTTCAAACAGGCGGTCGACGGGTTGGCGAAGGGATCGCAGGTTACTTATTCGGGGGTGCCGTCGGGGCAGGTCAAGGAGATCGCACTGTGGAAGAATGATCCGCAATTCGTGCGAGTGCGGATCAGCGTCGATGACGAGACACCGATTCTGCAAGGGACGACGGCGACGATTCAGGGTAGCTTTACCGGGACCAGCACGATCACGCTGGACGGCGCTCGCAAGGGCGCCGCGCCGATCGTCTGTCCGGAAAAGACGACAAGTGATTGCCCGTACGGCGTGCCGGTGATCCCGACGCGGCAGGGTGGGATCGGCGCGATCCTGAACTCCGCGCCGCAATTGCTGGAGCGTTTGTCGACGTTGACCGAGCGACTGACCGGGCTGCTGTCTGATCGCAATCAGGCATCGATCGCGGGGATTCTGGCCAACACCAATCGCCTGTCCGATGCGCTGGCCGATCGCGGGCCGGAGATCGCCGCAACGCTGGCACAGACTCGCGTCGCAATTCAGCAAGCGGGTGACGCGGCTGCCCAGATCGGCGCGCTGGCGCAGACCTCGAACGGTGTGCTGGCGAACGATGTGCAGCCGACGATGGCGAACCTCAACAAGACCATCGAATCGGCGAAGACGAGCGCCGACAATCTGAACACACTGATTGCCGACGCCAAACCGGGCGTGCAGGCATTCTCCAAGGAAACGCTGCCGCAGGTAAACCTGTTGGTACGCGATTTGCGCGTGACGTCGCGGTCGCTGGCATCGATCGCTGAGAAGGTTGACCAACAGGGCGCGAGTTCCCTCATCGGGAGTCCAAAGCTCCCCGACTACAAGGGCAAGTGAGGACGGACCATGATCAGTAAACCGCTCATTTTAATCGCCCTGCTGCCGCTCGCTGGTTGTATCAGCTTCGGTGCGAAGCCGCCGCCGTCGCTGCTGACGCTGAACGCCGACACGCCCGTGCCGGTCGGACAGCAAATGTCGAGCAGCGCCGACAAGCCGGTCACGATTTCAGTGCCGACGGTGCCGCAGGCGCTGGCGACCACGCGGTTGCCGGTCGAGACGACCGCGACCAGCATAGCCTATGTAAAGGATGCCGCCTGGGCCGAGCCGCCCGCCAATCTGTTCGCGCGGCTGATGGCCGATACGCTGACCGCGAGAGGTGGACACATCGTGTTGTCAGGCGCGCAGGCGATCACCGATCCCGGCACGCGATTGGGCGGTGAGTTGCGGCGCTTCGGCTTTGATGCGTCGGCGCAGCAGGCTGTGGTCGTCTATGACGCCTCACTGATCCGCGCCGGGCAGACCGCGGTCGAGCAGCGCCGTTTCCAGGCGATGGTGCCGGTATCGACGATCGACGCACAAGGTGCGACAGCGATCAACCAGGCGGCTAACCAGGTAGCAGGACAGGTAGCGGACTGGGTAGGTCGGTAGCCGCTTGGGAGGTGGCGCTGGCAGCGTGACGCTCGGTGCTCGCAGCGCGGGCGCGGCGAATAGGTATGGGGATGTTGCAGATATCGGCGCCGCCCGCTGGTCGGATGAAGAACGCATCGCGGCGATTTGTGCGGGCTTCGGTGTAGCGTGCGAAGCTGGCGCTATCGGTCGAAAGATATTCGAAATGCGGTTGATTTGATGCGGGCAGTTCGCTCGCAAGACGGACCGAGGCGATTGGCACGCGCCGCGCCGTGTCAGTGTAGAAGCCCAGATCGCCGGTGCCGCGCGGAAGCGAGGAGAGATGCTCCATCCCCTCGATCACCCGGCCTACAAGCGCGATGTTGCGATCGAGGTGGCGCGGCGGCGTGCCGATGACGGTGTAGAGTTCCGCGCCGGTGCCGGTGTCGGGCGGCAGGTTCCGCCCAACGCCGACCATGCCGTAACAGTGGACCGGCCACATGCCCGAAGCCGACGCAGCAATCGGCCAGCCGTTCAGAATGATTGTAAGGGGTGCATAGCTATCCCTCGACGAAGTCGCCGCCTCGGCTCCAAGTCTCCTGAGGTTTGCTTGATCTGCCAAGCGCGTAAGCCGGTCTTTCTTCACTGGCGACGTGTATTCGCTCTCCGGCACCTTCACCAGTCCGCTCGGCAGCGGTTTTTTCTCGCTCGGATCGCCCCATTGGACGACGTAATTGTCCTGCACGCGGTTGATGCTGGTGCCGTCCCACCAATGCGCGGCGGCGAGGCGGCGGATGTTGCCGATCCAGCCTTGCGAGAAGGGCGGGGGCATCAGCTGAATGACAACGCGCCGCACCTTGCCCGCCGCATTGGGTATCAGCGTCATGATAAGGAGGTCAGACGCCGGGATATGTGTCCAATCTGCCGCGGGCGCCGCCGCAACGATCTCGTTCGGCGAGGGCGCGGTAGCCTTGGGCGCGGGCGCGGCGGCGGTGAGCAGGGCGGTGGCGATCAGGGCGTGTATCATTATCGCATCATGCCCGTTTCAGCCCGCCCGGCAAGCTTGCACGCGCGCTAACAGCCGCCTAAAGCGCCATTCTCCCAGTGCAATGCGGAGCGGTGGCCGAGTGGTCGAAGGCGCTCGCCTGGAAAGTGAGTATGCGCCAAAAGCGTATCGAGGGTTCGAATCCCTCCCGCTCCGCCATTTCGGAACAAAGCTGGGCACTGCGCCTGCGAGTGTCCCCGAACCGCCTACGGCGGCAAGCGTTCGCAGCGGGTCGCTTTTCGATCCCATGATGCGAACCTCACCGTCGTGGAGCTCGACATGCTACACAAGCGAGCGGAGATGGTCGCGGCGATAACCGCCACCGTCGAGGCGGATGCAGTGGCGCGCGGTCTGCGCGAACTTGCGCAGCATCGGCGATGTGATCGCGGCGGCTGGCGGCGGAGCTGGCGTAATCACTGCGTTCACGCCGCTTCCTTGCGCGAAGGACGGATCAGCACCTCGGCGGAAATCCCAAGCCGGTCATGCAGGCGGCGGATCATGTCGATCGACAATCCCCGCTTGCGGTTGAAGATTTCGGCGATGCGCGTGCGCATGCCGATAATGTCCTCCAAATCCTTGCGGGTCATGCCCTGCTGCTCCATGCGGAACTTGATCGCCTCGATCGGATCAGGCGTGTCCATCGCATGGTGCTTCGCTTCATAGACGTCGATCAGCGTGGCCAGCACGTCGAGCCGGTCGCCATTTGGCGTGCCGCTCCTCGCGCCCCACAGCGTCGCGACTTCTTCCATCGCTGCATCGTAATCCGCCTCGGTGCGGATCGGCTTTACGTCAGTCACCATGGTCAACCTCCTTCACGTCGATGCGGTCATAGTCCTTGTGGGTGCCCACCCACTTGATCCAGACGATGGCCTTCTCGAAATCCACCGCAACGACGAGCCTGTAATCGTTGCCCTTGATGTTGAAGACGAGCCGGTTGGCGCTGACGATGCTGGCGGTGGCATAGAGCCGCTTCACATCGGCGGCGCTGGCCCAGGCCGCTTTGCTCACTTCTGCGAACTACGAATCGAGCGCCGCTTTCAGTGCGGGCTGGTCCTTGTGACCGGCACGTCCCGCGATGAATTCGCGCAAGGTCCGCCGCGATATGATCCGACTTTCTACTATGAGCCCATATTGGGCGCAATCGTTAAATCCCCAAGCCCCGGCTCCTGCCGAGTGTCCAGTCGATCCCGCCGCCGGGCATGTGGTTTCGTCAACCTGCTGTCCTAGGTGCTTGGCGAGCGTGTCGCTCCACGGGACAAGCTGGAATACCAGGCCGTTGTGATCATGGCGAACCGTCCGCTGGCTGGCTGGGCCTTATCGACGAGCTTGCCCGACACACGGTCGCCGGTACCGGTGAGCTGCCAGTCGAGGTAGCGCTCGGCGGCAAACTTCTTGCCCGCGCGATTGGTCTCGGCGCTCTCCAGTTGCGCGATGAGGTTATTGGGCGCGCGGAATTTTGCCCCCGCCATGGTCGCTGACATACCCCATGTCGGCGAGCGCCTGCTTGCGGGCGTCCCGGGCTGCGCGCACATCGCCGCCAAAGCCCTTGGGTGGCATCGCCTCGCTCTTGCCAAGCATCGTCCGGTCGAGCCAGGTCGCGGCTTCGTGGCGCACCTGTCGATCAAGCGGCAGGTGTGACAGCTCGTCGATGCGCGGGCCGTTGCCAAACTGCTGGCGATCATAGGCAAGGGAGCGTTCGGGCAAGTCGGCGGGAACGGTCCAATGCTCGGCTTGGACACGCTCGACGATCCCGGCGCGGCGCAGTGCCTCCGGGCGGCGGACATGGCCGCGGACACAGGCGTCGGCGTTCTCTGCCCAGGTCATCTCCTCCGCACCTACCGCAGAGAATTTAGTTACTAATCTCCGCACATCGAAGACGGCTACTCCGCACAGAATGCGGCGAATGCCTGTCGTTCAACGAGACGAGGTGCCGACATCAGAGTGCTTGCCGAAAGATGAGCAGCGCGTCTTGTCGAGATGCCGACCTGTCTGATAATTCGGCACTGAGTGGCGATCGGATGCACTGATCGCGTCATGGGGTAGAGCGCTACAATGACGCAGGCGGGCGGCAAGCTGTATCGCAAGGTACTGGACGTCATCGTCGCCGAGATCGCTAGCGGACGCTATCCGGTCGGTACACGCCTGCCTGCCGAACGCGACCTGACCGAACGATTCGGCGTCAGCCGGCCGACCATCCGCGAGGCGATGATCGCGCTCGAACTTCAGGGCTTGGTCGAGGCACGCAAAGGTTCGGGCGTGTTCGTTCGGGCTGTTGCCACGGTGGGTATCGCGGACGAACTGGACATTGGGGCGTTTGAGATCATCGAGGCGCGCCGATTGCTGGAAGGAGAGGTCGCTGCGGTCGCGGCGACCGAGATCACCGACGAACATCTGGGCGACCTGGCACTGCTGCTAAAGGAAATGGCGCAGGAGGAAGCGGTACGGGCGGAAGCCGCCGACCGTCAGTTCCACATCGTCATCGCAGAGGCGACCGGCAACGACGTCATCATCGGCGCGGTGACCGACTTTTGGGATATGCGCGAACGCTCTCCGCTGGCGCGCGAGACGCTGGCGAAGGCGGGTAGCCTGGGTGTCGAAAACCGGCTGGCCGAGCATGGCCGCATCCTGAACGCCCTGCAGGCGCGCGCCCCGGACGAGGCTCGCTTGGCGATGCGCGATCACCTCAATCGCGTGATCGAGCATCTGCTGGCCGTCACAGAAACCGAAGCACTGGAACGCGCGCGTGAGGAGACTCAGCAGCGACGTCGCGCGCTCGCCCGGCGTTCGGTATGAGTTGCACTGGTCCGCGGGGTTGTTCACCGCCCGGTGATGTGTCAGACAGGATGGTAAGGACAGTCTGACGGCTCGGCGTGGTGGAGAGCAAGCAAATGGTCGTTCAGCGACACCGGCTTCTGGCGGCTGTTATCATGCTCGCCGCGCTTCCCGCGCCCTTGTTCGCGCGGGCGAACGACGCATCGGTCACGGCGGAATCATTCGAGCTGGCGGATGAGGGACGGACACCGGCAATCTTCTTTAGTGATGAAGATGCACCGGTCGTGGGCATCGCCGCTCGTGCGCTGGCCAGGGACATCGCGCTGGTCAGCGGCGTGACGCCCGCGGTTTCGACCAAAGCACCTCAGGGAAAGACCGTCGTCATCGCCGGTACGCTGGGCAAATCGCCAATCATCGACCGGCTGGTTACCGGCGGCCGTCTGGATGTCGGCGGGATCAAGGGTCAGTTTGAGGGTTATACGATCGCGGTAGTCGATGCGCCGGCGCTCGGCATCGACAGGGCGCTCGTCATTGCCGGCGCGGATCGGCGCGGGACGGCTTACGGCCTGTTCCGCGTCTCACAGATGATCGGCGTGTCGCCTTGGGTCTGGTGGTCGGACGCAAAACCGACGCACCGGGATCGCATCGACCTGCCGGCACAGGCGATCGTGCAGGGATCTCCGTCGGTGCGCTACCGCGGACTGTTCATCAACGACGAGGACTGGTCGATCAGGCCCTGGGCCGGGCAGACGCTCGATCCCAGCGGTAACATCGGGCCTGCGACGTACGCGCATGTCTTTGAGTTGCTGCTCCGCCTGCGCGCAAACTTTCTGTGGCCCGCGATGCATAAGGTGACGGTCGGTTTTAACCAGATCCATGAGAATGCCGAACTCGCCGACCGCTATGCAATCGTCATGGGCGCAAGTCATGCGGAGCCGATGCTGCGGAACAATGTCGCGGAATGGAATTTCGACCAGCGCGGTCAATATAATTACCATATCAATGGCGCGCAGGTGCTCGACTATTGGGATGAACGCGTAAAGGCGAACGGACAATATGAGAATGTTTACACGGTCGGAATGCGTGGCATCCATGACAGCGCGGTCGTCGCCGGCCAGAATGTCGACGAGGTAAAGCTGCTGGAGCAGATCGTCGCCGATCAGCGCTCGCTGTTCAAGAAGGACATGCACGTCGCGCCCGAAACCGTGCCCCAGATCTTCGTTCCGTATAAGGAAGTGCTGGACATCTATCGTCAGGGCATGAAACTGCCGGACGACATCACGCTCGCTTGGGTCGACGACAATCACGGCTATATCCGCCAGTTGTCAAATAGCGCGGAACGCAAGCGGCCGGGCGGCGGGGGCGTCTACTATCACATATCCTATTGGGGGACGCCCAATGACTATCTCTGGCTCGACAGCACACCGCCGGCGCTGATCGGCGAGGAAATGGGCAAGGCATGGGACACGAATGCAAGGCGCGTCTGGGTCCTGAATGTCGGTGATATCAAGCCGGGGGAGAAGGGTCTTAGCTACTTCATGGACCTGGCCTATGACCATGACGCGACCGCGAAGCTGGGACAGCGCGGCTGGCTGGAGAAATGGGCCACCGACACCTTCGGCCCTGACCAGTCAAAGGCGATCGCATCACTGCTCGGTGACTATTATCGCCTGAACTATGCCCGCAAGCCCGAGCATATGGGCTTCAACAACGAAGAGTTGCTGGTACGCAATACCGAATTCTCGCCGGTTGCTTATGGTGACGAGGCAGGACGACGACTCGCTGCCTATCGCGACCTCGACCGCCGCGCCGCGGCGATCTCTGCGTCACTTCCCGCCGACAAGCGCGACGGCTTTTATGAACTGGTGCAGTATCCCGTGCGCGGCAGCGCGCTGCTCAACCAGAAGATCCTCGATGCCGACCGCAGTTTCCTTTACGCGCATCAGGGGCGCCAGAGCGCGAACCTGTATGCCGATGAGGCACTGGCCTCCTACCGCAAGGTCAAGCAGGCGACCGACGCTTACAACGCGATCGGCGACGGCAAGTGGCGCCACTTCATGAACGACGCGCCGCGTGACCAGGCGGTCTTCTTCACCCCGCCCGTCGGACGCGTCGCGGCGCAAGCGGGACCGGGGCTCGGAATCGCCGTCGAGGGGTCGGTCGATGCCTTGTCGGCGCGTCCGGCCGAAGCGGAAGCGATTGCCGACTATCGCCTCCGCACCAACAAATGGCGGACCAAGGACAGCCCTCGCGATACGCTTCCGACGTTCGAGCGCGCAACCGGCGCGCGGCACTTTGTCGACGTCTTCAACACAGGCGCGGGCAAGCTCGCCTTTTCTGCCAGGCCGTCGGCACCGTGGATCAAGGTCGATCAGACCGAGCAGCATCTCGGCGGCGACAAGCGGCTCTGGGTATCGATCGACTGGTCGAAACTGACGCCAGGGCAGCGCGCGCAGGGGCGGATCGTAATCAGCGGCGCGGGCAGTACGCAGACGATTGCCGTCAACGCTCGCAACGACGCGGCTCCTGCCGGCATGCTCGTCGAGGATGACGGCATCGTCGCCTTCAGCGCCGATCGCTTTACCGCCAATTCCTCATCTGCGATCGGCGGCTGGCAGCGCATGCCGGATCTCGGCCGCAGCGGACATGCGTTGGCGACACGCGCTGACGCGCCGAGCTTCGACGACGCGAGCGCGGCCCCCTTTGTTGATTATCGCTTCCGCTCCAGCAGCAGCGGACCCGCGACGGTGCGGGCGGCGCTGGTCCCGACCTTTCCTCTGAACGAGGAGCACAAGCTGCGTTACGCCGTCTCGATGGACGGCGGCGCGGCCAGGATCGTCGATGTCGAGGGCGGCAAGGATTGGGACGACGCGGTTCAGCGAGCCTCCACCGTCTCGAAGACGGATTGGCAACTGGCGAAACCGGGCGAGCATATGCTGCGCGTCTACGCGCTCGATCCCGGTCTCGTACTGGACTCGCTTGTCATCGATTTCGGCGGGTTGAAGACCGCCTATGATGCACCGCCCGAGACGATAGCCCGCTGACATGCGCCCGGCGCTGTTCGCACTATTGCTGTGGCTGATTGGCCTAGCGTTCCCCACCGCCGTATCCGCCGATGCGGGCTATGACCTCTGGCTCGGCTACCGGCCTGTGTCGGGGCAGCGTGCCGCTGACTTGCGTGCCCATGCACGCGCGGTCGTCGTCGGGCGTGACTCGCCAACGCTGGACGCGGCGCGGGAAGAACTCTTGCGCGGGCTGCGTGGAACGCTCGGCACCGCTCCGGAGCCGACCAGCATGGCAGGCATGGATGGCGCGATCTTGATCGGCACGCCCGCATCGCTCCCTGCCATCGCCGCGCTCCGTCTGCCGCTCGCCGGGCTGGGCGACGAGGGGTTTGCGATCCGCAGCGTTTCGCTCGGGGGACACCGTGTGACGGCCATCGCCGCCAACACCGACATCGGCGTCCTGTACGGCGTTTATGCTTGGCTGGCCCGTATGCGGACCGGCGCGCCGCTCGATGACATTGACCTGACCTCCGTGCCCAAGCTGAAGCTGCGCATGCTCGACCATTGGGACAATATCGACGGAACGGTCGGGCGCGGCTATGCCGGCGCGTCGATCTGGGACTGGTGGACGCTGCCCGAATGGCGAAAGCAGCGCTACGTTGACTATGCGCGCGCCAACGCCTCGATCGGTATCAACGGCACGGTGCTGAACAACGTCAACGCCAGCGCCGAAATGCTGACCCATCGCTACCTGGTGAAGACCGCGGCGCTCGCAGACGTGTTCCGGCCTTATGGCATCAAGGTTTACCTCTCGGCGAGATTCAGCGCTCCGATCGAGATCGGCGGCCTGAAAACCGCCGATCCGCTCGACCCCGCCGTCCGCGCATGGTGGGCGGCCAAGGCGCGCGAAACCTATGCGCTGATCCCGGATTTCGGCGGTTTCCTGATCAAGGCGAATTCGGAAGGGCAGCCGGGCCCGCAGGATTATCACCGCAGCCATGCCGAAGGCGCCAACATGCTCGCCGCCGCGCTCAAGCCTTATGGCGGCATCGTCATGTGGCGCGCCTTCGTCTATTCCAACAGTGACAGCGTCGACCGCACGAAGGAGGCCTATGCCGAATTCAAGCCGCTCGATGGACGCTTCGCCGACAATGTCGTCGTTCAGGTCAAGAACGGCCCCGTCGATTTCCAGCCGCGCGAGCCATTCTCACCACTGTTCGGCGCGATGCCCAATACGCCGGCGATGATGGAGTTTCAGGTCACCAAGGAATATCTCGGCTTTGCAACGCACCTCGTCTATCTGGGCGCGCTGTTCCACGAGGTACTGAGCGCCGATACCTTCGCGCATGGACCCGGCAGCACTGTCGGCCGCGTACTGGAAGGGCAGGGCGCCTTGAGCGGTTTGGCGGGCGTCGCCAATGTCGGCACCGATCTCGACTGGACGGGCGGCGTGTTCAACCAGGCGAACTGGTACGCGCTTGGCCGGATGGCGTGGGATCCGCAAGCGGACCCGAGACAGGTTGCATCGGACTGGGCGGCGCTGACCTTCACGCCGGACCCCGCCTTCGTCGAGCCGGTGGTCGCCATGATGATGCGCTCGCGCGAAGCGGTGGTCGATTACATGACGCCGCTCGGCCTTGCTCACCAGATGGTGACCGGGCACCATTACGGCCCCGCGCCCTGGCTCGATCGCGCGACCTATTACAGCCATGCCGACACAGGCGGTATCGGCTTCGACCGGACGGCCACCGGCAGCGATGCGATCGCGCAGTATCAGCCGGCGGCACGCGCGCACGTCCTGAAGGACGATCGCTACCTGCTGTGGTTCCATCACCTGCCATGGAAACACCGCATGCCGTCCGGCGCGACGCTGTGGGATACGCTTGTCGAGCGCTATGACAACGGCGTCGCGGCGGTAGCGCAGATGCAGCGGGACTGGGCCTCGTTAGAGTCCTATGTCGACGAACAACGCTTCACGCAGGTTGCGGCGTTCCTAGCGGTGCAGCACCGCGAGGCATTGTGGTGGCGCAATGCATCTATTTCGTATTTTCGGTCGGTCGCAAAACTGCCGCTCCCCGCCGGCCACGCGCCACCTCCTCACGACCTGAGCTATTACCAATCGATCGCGTTCGATCATGTCCCCGGCGATGACTGAGTCCGCGGCGTCTCGTGGACGCTTTGCAGCGTTCGGCGAAATCATGCTCCGCATTTCTCCGCCCGGTCGGGAATTGCTGTTGCAGACCCCCAAGCTCGATGTCTGGATCGCAGGGGCGGAGGCGAATGTGATGAGCGCGCTGGCGCGGCTGGGGCATGACGCGGCGATCATCTCGGCTGTTCCCGACAATGCTCTGGGCGATGCTGCCGTAGAGACGTTGCGCGGGCACGGCGTTGATTGTCGCATGATCCGTCGGGCGCAGGGGCGCATGGGGCTGTATTGGGTAGAGAGTGGCGCGGGGCTGCGCCCGACCAGGATGATCTACGATCGCTGTCACTCTGCCTTCATCGAGCTGGATCCGCAGGCGTGGGACTGGGAGTCGATGCTCTCCGGAATCGGGCGCCTTCATCTGTCCGGCATCACCCCGGCGCTTGGACCGAACGGGAGCAGGGCTGCGCTCGCCGCTGCCGATGCGGCGACCAGGCTTGGCGTGCCGATCTCGTTCGACGGGAATTACCGCGCATTGCTGTGGGAAAGCTGGGACAGCACGCCCCGGCAGACGCTGCGCACGCTCATCGGCCATGCAGACATCCTGTTCGGCAACCACCGCGACATTGCGCTGGTGCTCGGCCAGACCTATTCGGACGACGGAGCGAGCAGGAGGCGGGAGGCGGCGCAAGCGGCGTTCGCTGCCTTTCCAGGGCTCCGCCTCATCGCCTCGACTGCCAGGCACCTCGAGAACGTCGACAATCACCGCATGAGCGCGCGCGTCGACACGCCCGGCGAGGCGTTCGAGACCGAAGAGGTGACGCTGCCCGGAATCGTCGACCGCGTCGGCACCGGCGATGCGTTCGCCGCGGGAGTCCTGCACGCATACCGTCGGGGAGAGGATATCCGGGCGATGGCGCGCACGGGGCTCGCGCTCGCGGCGCTCAAACATTCAATCCCCGGCGACGTGACGCCGGTGCGCGAGCGCGATCTCGATACGATGCTGGAGGGTGGATTCCACGCGCGCCGATAAGATCTGCCATTGCAAAGCTAATCTGGTCAGGCATAGATGATCAACCTGTCTGACAGATCGCCGTCGAACCCGTGGCTGTGGAGAATGCCTTGAAGATCAAGTCCGCCAGGGTCATCGTTACCTCTCCCGGCCGCAACTTCGTAACGCTCAAGATCGAGACGGAGGACGGGACGACAGGCGTCGGCGACGCCACGCTCAACGGGCGCGAACTCGCCGTCGTCAGCTACCTGCAGGACCATGTCGCCCCCCTGCTCATCGGTCGCGACGCACACCGGATCGAGGACATCTGGCAGTATCTGTACCGCGGCGCATATTGGCGACGCGGCCCCGTCACCATGACCGCGATCGCCGCGGTCGACACGGCGCTCTGGGACATCAAGGGGAAGGCGGCCGGGCTGCCGGTCTACCAACTGCTGGGCGGGGCATGCCGTGACGGCGTCACCGTATACGGCCATGCCAATGGAGAGACGATCGAGGATACGGTTGCAGAGCTGATCCGCTACCGCGATGCGGGCTACAAGGCGGTGCGCATTCAGTGCGGCGTGCCCGGTCTGCCCTCGACCTATGGCGTCTCGAACGACAAGATGTTCTACGAACCCGCCGACGCCGCGCTGCCGAGCGAGAACCGGTGGCACACGCCCGCCTATATGGCGACCGTGCCCCGGCTGTTCGCGGCTGCGCGCGACGCGGTCAGCGACGATATCGATCTGCTTCACGACGTTCACCACCGGCTGACCCCGATCGAGGCAGGACGGCTGGGACGCGACCTTGAGCCCTATCGTCCCTTCTGGCTTGAGGACGCCGTCGTCGCCGAGAACCAGGACAATTTCCGCCTGATCCGCCGGCATACCACGACTCCCCTCGCCGTTGGAGAGATCTTCAGCAGCGTCTGGGATGCCAAGCAGCTGATCGAGGAGCAGCTGATCGACTATATCCGCGCGACGGTCGTCCATGCCGGCGGCATCACCCACCTGAGGAAACTCGCCGCGTTCGCGGATCTCTATAATGTCCGAACTGGTTGCCACGGCGCGACCGACCTGTCGCCGGTCTGCATGGCGGCGGCCCTGCATTTCGACCTGTCCATCCCCAATTTCGGCCTGCAGGAATATATGCGGCACACGGCCGAGACCGATCGGGTCTTTCCGCACGAGTACAGCTTCACGGGCGGCATGCTCCATCCCGGCGATGCCCCCGGGCTGGGGGTCGACATCGACGAGGAACTTGCAGCGCAGCACCCATACAGCCCGGCCTATCTGCCGGTGAACCGGCTCAAGGACGGAACGATGTTCAACTGGTGACGAGCAGCAACACGCAAGTGGACAAGGAGAGCGGTGTGACCGCAGCACATTCCGGCGAGAATCTCCCCGGCTCTGGTGTCGCCCGCCCGCCCGTCGCGAAGCCTGCGGGCAATGTGCGCTGGATCGTGTGCGGACTGCTCTTCTTGGCGGTCGTCCTCTCCTACATCGACCGGTTGGTCATCTCGGTCCTGAAGCCGGACTTGTCGGCGCGCTATGGCTGGAGTGAGGAGGGCTATGCCGGCATGGCGCTGTATTTTCAGCTCGTCTACGGCATTTCCTATGTCGTGTCGGGACGCATTGTCGACCGGATCGGCGCACGGCTGGGCTATGCGATCGCCATGGCGTTGTGGACCGCGGGCCACGTACTGCATATCGCCTTCACCAGCACGACCGGCATGATCTTCGCGCGGATTCCGCTGGCTGCGGGAGAGGCTGCGACTTTTCCGGCTGCACTTGCGGCCACCGCCGAATGGTTTCCGCGCCGGGAACGGGCGCTCGCCATCGGCATCTTCAACGCCGGGTCGAATGTCGGCGCGGTCGTGACGCCGCTCATCGTCCCCTATATCGTCGTCACCCTCGGCTGGGGCTGGCGAGCCTCGTTCCTGGTGACCGGCGCGTTCTCGATCGTCTGGATCATCGCTTGGCTCGCCTTTTATCGCCGGCCGCGCGAGCAAAAGCTGGTCAAGCCCGACGAGCTCGCCTGGATCGAGTCCGAGCCTGCCGAGCCGCAGCGGCCCGTGCGCTGGGCCGACATGTTTCGTGTGCGCCAGACCTGGGCCTATATCATGGGCCGCTTCCTGATCGACCCGATCTGGTGGACCTTCCTGTTCTGGTTGCCGGATTTCTTTTCTCGGCGCTTCGACCTTTCGCTGAGAGAGTTCGGCCCGCCGCTGATCGCGGTCTATCTGCTTGCCGATATCGGCTCGGTGATGGGTGGGTTCATCAGTTCGCGCCTGCTGGGTCGGGGCATGAGCGTCAATCGTGCGCGAAAGACGGCGATGCTCGCGATGGCGCTGTGCGCCGTGCCGATCGCCTTTGCGACTGCTGCCTCGTCGCTGTGGATCGCCGTCGTGCTGATCGGGCTGGCCTGCGCCGGGCACCAGGGTTTCTCGGCCAATCTCTACGCGCTTCCCGGCGACCTGTTCCCACGGTGGATGGTGGGATCGGTCGTGGGGATCGGCGGCCTGTCGGGCGCCATTGGCGGCATGCTGATGGCAAAGTTCGCCGGCATCATCCTCGCCACCGTCGGCACCTATCAGCCGATTTTCATCGTGGCGGCCTGCGCCTATCTGCTGGCACTGCTTGTCATCCACCTGATCGTCCCGCGATACGAGCCGGTCCCCGCAAGCATGTTGGAGAGCTTGGCGTGAGCGCGCTCGTCCTGCATCCTGATCGCCTGTTCCCGGCCGAGGAGCGGACAAGGGCGATCGCCCGCGCATTGCATGCCGGCATCAAGGATCTGCCGATCGTCAGCCCGCACGGGCATGTCGATCCGGGCTGGTTCGCGACTGACGACCCCTTTCCCGATCCCGCCCGACTGCTGATCGTGCCCGATCATTATCTCCTGCGCATGCTCTACAGCCAGGGTGTGCCGATGGAGGCGCTGGGCATCGCGCGCCTGGATGGCGCACCCGTCGAGCAGGATGCCCGGACCATCTGGCGGCTCTTTGCGCGATACTATCGTCTGTTTCGCGGCACGCCGTCGCGCATGTGGCTCGACTGGGTTTTCGCCGAGGTTTTCAGGCTCGACACCGTGTTGTCCGATGCGACCGCTGACGATTACTTCGACGTGATCGCCGCGGCGCTGGATACCGATGCCTTCCGACCACGGGCGTTGTTCGAACGCTTCGGGATCGAGGTCATCGCGACCACCGAAAGCCCGCTTGATATGCTGGAGCACCACCGCATAATTCGCGAAAGCGGCTGGCAAGGGCGCGTCCTGACCACCTATCGCCCCGATCCCGTGGTCGATCCAGAGACGCCCGGCTTCGTCGATCATTTGCGCCTACTGGGTGAATTGACCGGCCACGATGTCGCAAGCTGGACCGGCTATCTGGCGGCGCACCGCACACGACGTGCCTTCTTCCGGTCGATGGGCGCGACGTCGACCGATCACGGTCATCCCAGCGCGTTGACGGCCGACCTCGCGCCGCACGCAGCCGGGCAACTATACGATATCGTGCGCAGTGGCGCTGCGACCGCCGTCGAAGCGGAGTTGTTCCGCGGACAAATGCTGACCGAGATGGCGCGGATGAGCGTCGAGGACGGCATGGTGATGCAGATCCATCCCGGGGCGTGTCGCAATCACAATGCCGCGTTGCTGGCCGCGTTCGGGCGTGACAAGGGCGCAGACGTCCCGCTCCAGACCGAATATGTCCAAGCGCTGGGCCCTTTGCTCAACCGGTTCGGCAGTGTCCCCGGACTGACGATCATCGTCTTCACGCTGGACGAGGACAGCTACAGCCGCGAACTGGCCCCGCTCGCCGGGCATTATCCCGCGCTCAGGCTCGGGCCGCCCTGGTGGTTCCATGACAGTCCAGAGGGGATGCGCCGCTTTCGCGAGCGAACGACGGAGACAGCGGGCTTTTACAACACCGTCGGTTTCAACGACGATACGCGCGCGTTCCTGTCCATTCCCGCGCGTCACGACGTCGCGCGCCGCGTCGACTGCGCGTTCCTGGCAAGGTTGGTCGCCGAACATAGGCTGCCCGAGGACGAGGCGCACGAGGTCGCTCGCGCGCTGAGCTATGATCTCGTCAAACAGGCGTACAAGCTATGACGCACCGGTTGAGCGCCGCGACACTTACACACGCCAGGGCGGATGTCGCGCGGCCGGACTATGACCGGGCCGACATGAAGTGCGGCGTTGTCCACCTTGGCATCGGTGCGTTTCACCGCGCGCATCAGGCGGTGGCGTTCGACGACTGCCTTGCCGCCGGCGACATGCGCTGGGGGATTATCGGAGTGTCTCTGCGCTCGGCCGCCGTGCGCGATGTCCTGACACCGCAGGACGGGCTCTACAGTGTCGCTGTGCGTGACGGCGACAGCGAGCATCTGCGTGTCATCGGTGCGGTCCGCAACGTGCTCGTCGCGCCTGAAGAACCGCAGGCCGTCGTCGCGGCGCTGGCATCGTCTGATACGCATCTGGTTACGCTGACTGTGACCGAGAAAGGATACAAGCTCGATCCGGCGACAGGTGCGTTGCTGACCGACGATGTGGATATCGCGGCCGACCTTGCTGATCTGGCACGACCGCGAACGATGCCCGGTTTCATCGTTGCAGGGTTGAAGCGCCGGCGCGAAGCCGGACGTGATGCTTTCACTGCGATCAGTTGCGACAATCTGCCGCATAACGGAGCGCGGCTGCGCGACGCCGTCCTGACAATGGCGCGCGCGCATGGGCCCGATCTCGCCGAGTGGATTGCGGAGCACGGCGCGTTTCCCCAGACGATGGTCGACCGTATCGTACCGGCGACCGACGTCGTTGACCTGATCCGCACCGAGGAGTTGCTCGGGCTGCGGGATCAGGGGGCAGTCAAGACGGAACCGTTTTTTCAGTGGGTGATCGAGGACAGGTTCGCAGGACCGCGTCCTGCCTTCACGGCGCCGAAAGTCACGATCACCCCCGATGTCGATCCGTGGGAAAAGGCCAAGCTGCGGCTTCTCAACGGCGCCCATTCGGGCATGGCCTATCTCGGTGGACTGGCCGGCATAGAGTTCATCGACGATTTCGTGGCGCTTGGCGAAGGAACCGCCTTTGTCGAGGCGCTGTGGGACGAAGCGGTGACGACGCTGACGCCGCCTACCGGGCTCGACCTCGCCGCGTACCGCGCAGCGCTGATGGTCCGCTTTGCCAATCCTGCGCTTCGGCACCGAATACGTCAGATCGCCGCCGACGGGTCACAAAAGCTGCCTCAACGATTGCTGGCGCCGATCGCGGAGCGGCTCGCCGTCGGGCAGTCCGCCGACACGCTGATGCTCGCCGTCGCTGCCTGGATGTGCTGGGTGTCGGGCGCCGGTTCTACCGATGGGGGCGTGCTTGACGACCCGCAAGCCGCAACCATCGCCGCCGCTTTGAAGAACGCCGATACCAGCGCGGGGCGCGTCGATGCGTTGCTGGCGCTGGACAGCGTCTTTTCCGCGGGCTTGGCCGCGAATGCGCGGTTCCGTTCGCTCGTCCAAGTCCTTGTCGAGGCATTGGAGCAGCGAGGCGCGACCTCAGTGCTGCGCGACTTTCGCCCAAAGCTGTAAGGCCAATTCACCTTTAATGGATTGCATTGGTAAGATACCAGGATTAGCGTCGCAGGCGGCAATAGCGTCGACAAGGCTGACACCCTGTCGACCGCATGGAGGGGAGCGTTAGGTATGGTTGTCATCTCGCACGGTTTTGGTGGTCGCGCCGCTCGCCGGCTGCTGGGCGCGGCCTCGTTTCTGTGCATCGCGATCGGCAGTGCGCAGGCGCAGACGTCGGCCGCATCTTCACCTGCTGCCGCCGGCGGTGCACAGGCTCGGGACCAGGGTGCTGGAGTCGCCCCGCAGAACGCACCATCGGCGGACGTCGGCGCATCGGCGCCCGATATCGTAGTCACGGGTTTTCGAGCATCGATCGACAGCGCGCTTTCGCTCAAACGCAACAGCACGTCGGCGGTCGATGCGATCGTGGCGCAGGACATCGCGAACTTCCCCGATCAGAACCTTGCCGAATCGCTGCAGCGCGTACCCGGCATTTCGATCACCCGCTCGCGCGGAGAGGGCAGCACGATCACGGTGCGCGGACTCGGCCCCGATTTCACGCGCGTACGTGTGAACGGCATGGAGACGGTTGCCGCGACGCCCGGGAACGGCGGCCGTGGCTTCAACTTCAATATCTTTGCCTCTGACCTGTTCAATTCGATCGTCGTGCACAAGACAGCGGAAGCGCAGCTGGACGAGGGGTCGCTGGGCGCGGTCGTCGATCTCAACACCGGCAATCCCAGCGCGTACAAGAACGGTTTCACCTTCGTCGGCTCGGCAAAGCTGCAATATAACGACCTGAACCAGGATGCCGGCCCCCGGTTCGCCGGACTGATCGCCTATAAGGATCCGAACGGCCTGATCGCGGCGTCGGTATCTGCGGCCTATTCGTCATATACTACGACTGAGTCGGGCGACAATACGGTCGGGTGGCAGCAGGGGCGCTTCAACTCGGTTGATGGCGTCCCTTGCTTTACGGCGAACCGCACCGGGGGGAGCTATGTCTCCAACCCCGGCTGTGATGCCGTCACGCTCGCCTATCACCCACGCATCCCCCGTTATGGCACCTATGTCGAGGACCGTGAGCGTCTGGGCGTCACCGGCAGCGTCGAATTCACGCCCGGCGATCGGACGAAGCTGTCGGTCGACGGACTCTATGCCTATTACACCGATGTCCATCAGGAACTGTTCGGCGAAGGCTTGCTCCGCTCGTTCGAACGGTCGATCGATGTGCGCGACTATACGATAGACCCCGATACGGGCACCCTCGTCGCCGCCACCTTCGACAATGTCCAGGAACGCACCGAAACGCGCCGCGACGATGACCGGACCCGCTTCTATCAGGTCAATGCAACGCTCAGTCAGGAGTTCAGCGACAGCTTCCGGGCAACGCTGTTCGGCGGATTTTCCCGGTCGAAGGCCAATGAGCCCCATACCACATCCGCTATCTTCGACAATTTCGGCACCAGCGGCTTCTCATACGACTATGCGATCGGCAACAAGCCGCGCATCACGCTGCCCGACGGCATCACCGATCCCGGCGCCTTCAGCCTGACCGAGATCCGCGACGGCAACTCGACGACCGTCAACAAGTACAAGACGGCGAAACTGGATTTCACCTGGAAGGTGAATGACGAACTCTCGATCCTGTTCGGCGGCATCTATCGCAAGTTCACCTTCGACAATCAGGGGTCGGGGCGATCAACGACCTACTGCGCCGCTTATGCCTGCGCGCCCGGGCAGTTGGGGCTGCAGGTCACCGACGCGCTTTCCACCCAATATACCGTCCCCGGCATCGACTATGCGCCGGACGGTACGTCCAAGACCTTCACGCTCGCCAACCTCGACGCGATCGTCGATCAGCTCAATTTCTTCGATCGTCCGCTCGATCCCGACACCGGCTCTATCCGCAGCGTCGAGGAAAAGGACAGCGGCGCGTATTTCCAGTTCAACGTCAACAGCCGCCTCCTGGGCCTCGATTATTCGGCGAACGCCGGCGTTCGTTACGTCCACACCGATCAGTCCTCGACGGGTATCAACAACGCCCAGACGATCACGCTCAATCGCAGCTATGACGACTGGCTTCCCTCCATCAACCTGGCGTTCTTCCCCACGCAGAATCTGATCGTACGGGCCGCGATTGCCAAGGTCGTGAAACGTCCCGACCTGGGATCACTGACGCCGGGAGGATCGGTCGACGGGTTCGGCTATACGGTCAATTTCGGAAGCCCGACGCTCGCCCCGACGCGGGCCACCACCTATGACGCTTCGGTCGAATGGTATTTCGCTCCGTCGTCGCTCATCTCGGTGGCGTATTTCCGCAAGGCGATCCAGAGCTTCCCGATCGGCAACACCCGGCAAGGCAGCTATGCATCGACAGGCCTGCCCATCTCGCTCATCGCCGCGAACTCTCCCGCCGCGGCCGATATTGAGGGCAAGCCCTGGACGATCAGCAGCCAGATCGACGGGCCGGGCGGCACGCTGCAAGGGGTTGAGGTGGGCGTGCAGCTTCCGTTCCGTTTCCTGCCGTCATTCGCCCGCAACCTTGGGTTTCTCGGCAACGTGACCTATATCGACTCCAGCTTCCCCTATGCCGTCAGTGGCCCGGCAACGCTCGCGGCGGCGGCGCGCTTCCCCACGCTTGCTCCCTCGACGACCGTGAATAGCGAGTTCTTCGGCGCGTCCAAATGGTCCTACAATGCTACCCTCTATTATGAGGACGATCGCTTCAGCCTGCGCGGCTCGCTCGCCTATCGCGGCGATTACAACACCGGGACCGGCTCCTACGGCAATATCCTGTCGGGCCAGTTCAGCACGCTGAACTTCGACATGTCCTCGCGGCTGGAGCTCACGAAACACTTCGCGCTGACTCTGGAAGGATTGAACCTGACGAACCAGGGAGACTATCCCTTCGTCGACGAGGCGTCCCGCCGCGTCAATTTTTACCATACCAGCGGCAGGATCGTGATGGGCGGCATTCGTCTCAAATTCTGATTGCGTGCAGGATAATTGTGTCTTGTGCAGGCAAGGAACCGGTCAAGATCTGCGGGGATAGCGCATAGCGATCTTCAGAGTTCGATCAGGACATGATGTGGCCATGCTTGCGTAGGTTGGCGTATCGCGACAGACGGTGCTGCAACTCGGCATCCGGCAGCGACGTGCCAGGCGGGATGCTGGCGGCGCGATGACGGCGCCAGTACCGGGCTGCTCCTGTACGCCGTTGCCGCCGAGGCCGCTTGTCCTTGCCAATGCGAAGTGAGGGACAGGCTTGACGCAACAACCCTCTGGATTGTCGGCGCGTTGAGCAGCTAAGGAGGCGGGGATGGATGTAAAGCCGATCGTCACCGATGAGGATCACGCCGCGCTGCAACGCGCCGAGCAGATCGATGGTGCGCATTACGGTACGCGCATGTCCAGCATGACTGCGTTGTTCGCGCTGGCAGAGCAACGCGAGCATTTCGAGCGGCAGATTGCGGAATTGGCCCGGTCGCCAGCGCCTGAAGTGAGACATGGTGGAAGCACCGGGCAGCGGACATGGGTGGCCTCTCTGGCCGGGGCGGTAATCACCGTCGCCATCGTGTGTTACTGGCTTGGTCTGGTAAGAGTGCCGCCGCGACCTGCGACGGCTTTTGTGACCCCGCATCCGCCGGCAAGCGTCGTCGCCCGCAAGCCGTCGATCGTGCCGGCAGCGTATTCGGCGCGTGCAGCGCGATCGCCTCGCCAGACTTCCAGTTCCAGTCCATCGCCTAAAGCGTCACCTTCGGCAGAGCCAACCCCGACTCCGTCTTCGAAGCCGGTAAAAGCGGCTGTCGAGAAAACCCCCGCTGCAAAGCCGTCGGTCAGCAAGTCGGCAAAACCCGTCGCTAGGAAGGCGCAAAAGGCGCCTCCAGCAAAGCCGTCCGCCAAACCTGCCATACCCGCACCAAGTCCCTACGCCACCGACAGTGTGATTGCTGTCCATCTGGAGGGTGAAGCATTGGAAGAGGCGCTGGCGGAGGATCGTCGCAAGACCGTAACCGCAAACCGGAAACAGTATAGGGAGGCTGTGAAGGACCGCTAGCGGATGGCGCCAGCGTCCGGCCGCGATCACTGCGATGACGTGTACGTCTGATACCATTTGACGAAGCGCTGAAGCCCGTCGGCCAGATCTACACGTGGCTCATATCCGGTTAGCGTGTGCAGACGGGTCACATCGGCAAAGGTCGCGGTCACGTCTCCCGGTTGCATCGGTCGCATGATCTTTTCAGCCTTGCGACCCAGCGCGTCTTCCAGCGTCTCGATCATCTCCATCAATCCCACGGGCTGCGTGTTACCGATATTGAGAATGCGCGGTTGGCGACCGTGCGGCGGATGATCGAGCGCGCCCAAAATGCCATCGACGATGTCGTCGATGTAAGTAAAGTCTCGCGCCATTCGGCCTTCGCCATAGACCTCGATCGGATCGCCCCGCATGATCTTCTCGGCGAAGGCGAAATAGGCCATGTCGGGGCGGCCCCATGGACCATAGACCGTAAAGAATCGCAGGCCCGTCTGCGGCAGCGCGTAGAGGCTGGCATAGCTGTGGCTCATCAATTCGCATGCGCGTTTGGTCGCGGCATAAAGCGATACGGGTGCGACCGCGGGATCATCCTCGGTAAAGCCCGCGCCGCCCATCGGTCTGTCACCATAGACCGAGGACGATGACGCATAGACCAGATGCGTAAAGTGCGGGGCGTGGCGGCACGCCTCCAGCACCGAGAGATGACCCGCCAGATTGGAGTGCTGATAGGCAAAGGGATTGTCGATCGAGTAGCGCACGCCGGCCTGAGCGGCCAGATGTACGACGCGCGTTATCGCTTCGTCCCGAACCAGCCGGGCAATCGTGTCGGCGTCCGCGACGTCCATCTGCCGAAACGAAAAGTCGTCGCGACCCTCAAACGTCGCCAATCGCGCGGCCTTCAGCGCCGGGTTGTAATAGGCGTTCAGATTGTCGATGCCGACCACCCGCTCGCCGCGGTCGAGCAGGCGATGCGATGTCGCGTGGCCGATAAAGCCAGCCGCGCCGGTGACCAGAACCGGCGCGCCCACCCTCAGCGACCGATCGCGTGATAGGACAGTCCGGCCGCCTCCACTTCGTCGCGTGGATAGATGTTGCGCAGATCGACAAAGACGCCCTGACTGAGCATCGTCTTGACTCGCGGCAGGTCGAGACTGCGAAAGGCGTCCCATTCGGTCACGATAACAAGCGCGTCGGCCCCCTCGATCGCGGCATAGGCGTTGTCGCAGTAGGTGACGTTCTCCAGCACCTTTTGCGCCTGTTCCGTACCCTCCGGATCATGGGCGCGAATCGATGCACCGGCATCCTGCAACGTCTGAATAACCGCGATCGCGGGCGAATCACGCATGTCGTCGGTATTGGGCTTGAACGTCAGTCCCAGGATCGCGACCGTCTTGCCGTGGACGTCCCCGCCCATCGCGGCAATGGCCTTGCGCCCCATGGCGCGCTTGCGGTTGTCGTTGACCGCCACCACCGCCTCAACGATGCGCTGCGGCGCTTCGTGATCCTGCGCGGTCTTGAGCAATGCCAGCGTGTCCTTGGGGAAGCAGGAACCGCCATAGCCAGGACCCGCATGCAGGAATTTGGGGCCGATCCGATTATCGAGTCCGATGCCCCGCGCGACGTCCTGTACGTCCGCGCCGACCTTCTCGCACAGGTCGGCGATTTCGTTGATGAAGGTGATTTTCGTCGCAAGAAACGCGTTGCCGGCATATTTCGTCAGCTCGGCGGCGCGCCTGCTCATCTCGATGATCGGTGAACGGTTGAGGTGCAGCGGGCGATAGACCTGCCGCATGACGGCCATGCCGCGTTCGTCGTCACCGCCGATCACGATCCGGTCCGGCCGTTTGAAGTCGTCGATCGCGGCGCCCTCTCGCAGGAACTCGGGATTGGAGACGACGGCGAAGTCGGCATCGGGATTGGCTTCCCGAATGATCCGTTCGACCGCGTCTCCGGTGCCGACAGGAACCGTGGACTTGTCGACGATCACGGTGAAGCCCTTGATCGCTTTTGCCACTTCGGTGGCTGCGGCATGGACGTATGAGAGATCGGCATGGCCGTCGCCGCGCCGCGATGGCGTGCCGACCGCGATGAACACCGCATCCGCTTCCGCGACCGCTTCGACCAGGTCAGTCGTGAACCGAAGACGGTTGGTCGCGACGTTACGCGCCACCAGATCCTCCAGTCCTACTTCGTAAATAGGCATGCGCCCGGCCAGCAGCGCGTCGATCTTGCCCTGATCCTTGTCGACGCACACGACATCGTGGCCGAAATCGGCGAAGCATGCACCAGAGACCAGGCCGACATAGCCTGAGCCGATCATCGTGATCCGCATCGATACCCCCAATTGCTGGAACAGCCACCGTCAATCGCGGCCGTTCCTGCGCTGATGATTCAGCGTTTCATGGTTGGATACCCGTCGACCCGCCAAGGTCAAGTACGCAAACGTGGTTCACTTCCGCGCAGCGATCCTGACCCAGATCGCGACATCTTGGTACATTGCAGCTTAACCAGCCTTGGAAGCATCCGGTTGAAAGGTCAGCGGTATTGACAGTCATCGAAAGGAATTGCGATGCCCCTGACACTGACGATGATGATTGCTGCGGCAGTATCTTCCGCGAGCGCAAGTAACACGAATGAGTTGCGTGGTCAGATGGGAATAAACCTGTCGGGCTGCGAGTTCATGAACAATGGCGCACTCTGTCCCAATGCGAGCGATATTGACTGGTATCTTGATCAGGGCTTCAAGGTAATCCGCATACCGTTCCGTGATCAGATGGATCCGGCCAAGCTGTACCCCATCGTACAGAAAATTACCGCCCGGGGCGGATATGTTATCCTCGATCGCCATGACTTCAAATGGCCCAGGCCGGCGGAGCAGGTTGCGTTCTGGGCGAAGGCCATTGGCCCCTATGCCAAGAACTCGCACGTCCTGATCGACGTCATGAACGAGCCCAAGGGGTTTGACGACTCCGCCAAGACCAATGATTGGGAACAATGGGCGGACGATGCGAACACGATCGTAGCCGGATTGCGCGCCAAGGGCATCGCAAACATGTTGCTGATGGAATGGCCGGCCTATTCCGCTGCGTACAAGTTCGACAATAATGAAGCGGACTCAAAACCCTGTTCATCCGCGGCATGCGCGCTGGATCGAGTCGGCGGTCTGAAGGATCCAATGGGGCGTACACTGCTCAGCCCGCACCTGTATTTTGACAGATGGTCGACGGGTACGGTTGCGGAATGTATCGACACGCTGAATTTGGACAGGACGCGCGAGGCTGCCGCGAAGCGCGGTTATCGGCTGTTCCTGGGGGAGAGCGCGTTCGGCGGTTACAAGGGCGTACCCAGTAGCTGTCAGGCCGTTGGTCGGGCAGCCGTAAACGAGATACGCTCGCACCCCAACACCTGGGCCGGTGTAACCTGGTGGGGCGGTGGCCGTGCCTGGGTCGAGAACTACCTCTTCAAGGTTGAGCCCAAGAAGGGAACACGAACCAAGACGCCGGTAAGCGCCTATACGAAGGCGATCAGCGGGCGATGAAGACGCGGAGCGTTGCGGCACTGACCCTGCTGGCCCTCGGGTCGGCAGGGTGCTCCGGCAAGGCGGGGCGTACCGAGCAAGCGCAATCGATCGTAATCGTCAAAGGTGCCGAGGTAAGGGCGAGTGGCCCGCTATTTGTCCAGCAGGATTTCGTGTCCTCGCCCCTACAGGCCCAGCCCGCGGTGGTCACAGCCGGCACGAGTCGCCCGTTGACGCTCGTTATCGATGAGCAGGGGATTGCGGTATCGTTTGAGAAAGCAAGCGATCCCTATCATTTGCGGGATGTCGTGCTGGACGATGTTTCCTGATCGACCATCAGGAGTTACGGTATCGATCCTGTGGTTGACGACATCCGGTCGTGCGGTGCGCGCGCATCATCCCGGGCACGCTTGAGCGACAGGCGCTGCTTGAGGGTTGCCGCCATGAAGGTGACATTGCCGACGAGGTAGCGATGCGCGAGACGCCGCGGTTCGCGGCACATGCGATAGATCCATTCCATTCTTGCCGCGCGGATGATTGCCGGCGCTCTGGCAATTCGACCAGCTATAAAGTCGACATAAGCACCCACACAGATCGTCACTGCGTTGCAGGACGGGCCATAGCGTATCGCCCACTCCTCCTGACGCGGTTGACCCATCGCGACCAGAATCAGGTCGGCGCGTGTTTCACGTATCCGCATCGCCAGGTCGTCGCCCTGCGATCGCTCGAAGAAGCCATGGGCGACACCCACGATGTCGGCCATGGGAAAGCGTTCATGAATGACGCTGCGCGCTTGCTCGCCGACGCCGGGAAGGCCGCCAAGCAGGAAGATGCGCGTCATGCGCGGCAGCGCGGCGAGCAGGTCCGATGTCAGGTCGGTGCCGTTGCAATTTTCCTCGAACGATTGTCCGTAGAGCAGCCGACTGGCGAGATCGACGCCGATCCCGTCATTGAACAACGTCATTCGGGAAAGAGTTTCGGCAACACCCGCCCGACGCCTGGCAAGGTTGACCGTATGGGCGTTGACAAATCCGAAGATCGCGCCGGATCGACATCGTATCGCGTCGATTACCCGATCGATCGCTTCGCGTCGGCCGCACGTTGCAACATCAATATCACCAATGCGCCGCATCCCGGGCAGATGTTCGCTTACCGGGCCTGACGTGTCGGGTTCACGCATCATCATATTGTGTCGCGAGACAGGCTGGCATCACGTCGAGAAGATCGTGCCGCATACTTTTGTGCCGCGCTCCTCGACCGCGGCAATCAGTTGCTGAACCGATCCCAGCGACGACACATGCTGGCGCACGACGACGATCGCGGCATCCAGCCCATCGATGATGACGGGCGCATCGACCTCTGCGTGGCCCGCGTCCACGATCAGGATCTCGGCAATGTCCTCGAAAATGACGAGTTTCCTGGCCAGTACGTGCCGTTCAAACAATTCCGGCGCATTGACGATCGATGGCCCTGATCCAAGCACGGACAGGGTGGGCAGGGCAGTCGGTTGCGGTAGCGATCGACCGTCCAGATCCTCGGCCATCAACGATGACACTCCGTAATTGTTCGCAGTGCGAAACAGGGAGTGCAGCGACGGCGACTGGAGATTCGCATCGACCAGCAGCGTCTGGTAGCGGGCCTGCGCGAACACGACGCCCAGATTGGCCGCGATGATCGTTGCCTCCGTCGCCGCTTCGACGGACAGGATCGCCAGCGTTCGTACCGGGCGTCCATCGCCAAGGCGGAGCGCCGTGATGGCGCCGCGCAGTGACCGGACCGACTGGGCGAGTGTATCCTCAAGGTCGAACGCCGCGGTTACCAGAGGATCCACACGATCGTCACCCTGATCGAGTACGGTCAGGCCGGGTCCGGTCCGGTCGGGCAAGACATAGCCAAGCGAGATCGCCGCTTCCTCGGGCGTGAGATCGCTTTCGCTCTGAAGCGCGGTCACCTCGTCGAGTTGGGTAGTCGTCAACGTATCGAGCGGATCGCCGTGCGCCGCGTCGGCGTCGACAATGTCCACAGAGCCGGCACTGATCGAGGAGCGCAGCCTCATGCGACCTGACCGATCAAGCGACGCTCGGTCGTCGATCCCGAGAAGTTGACATTGGTGAGCACGACAATGTTCGTTGCGTTCTCCAGTCCTTCCTCGGTCCGCACGCGCGGCCGCCAGAACTCCAGCAGCCCGACGATGCCCACCGCGAGCAGTACACCGAACGCCAGCCCAAGCACGACACGTAGCGGAACGTTGGGGCTGGAGGGCAGCACCGGCGGCAGGGCGCTGTCGAGCTGGCGAACATTGGTGCTGGGCACGCTGCTTTGCAGCCGCATCGAATTCAGACGCTGCGTGACCGCATCGAAATTGGCTCGCGCGGAGTCCACGTCGCGTTGCAACCCGATCAGCTCTCCGCGATCGCCGGCCAGGCTCAGCATGCGCCCGCGTTGTTCGTTCAGTTTCCCGCGCAGGTCACTTGCGGTTGCGGAAGCGGAGTTGCTTGCGAGTTTAAGCGAGCGAGTCGCCTCGCCGATTTCGGTTGCGAGCTTGCTCTTGAGCGCACCGATCTCTGCATTGGCGGCGAGCATGGCCGGGTGATTCGGGCCCATCGTGGCACGCATCTGCGCAATCTGCGCCGTCTGCGAGGCGATCTGCGAACGAAGCTGCTGGACAACGGGTGACGACTGCACGTCGTTCGACTGCGAAGCGCTCCCGCCAGTCTTGGCGCCGACGGTCGCCGCTGATGTTTCTGCCCCTACCAGAGAGCTGGACAGGGCCGTCAGACGGTTCGCCTCGGCATCGAGCGAACCGCTGTCGACGATTCCCGTTCGCCGTTGAAATGCGGTCAGTGCACCCTGTGCCTTGTCCAGCTTCTGGCGAACTTCGCGCGTCCGTTCCTCGAACCACTGCGCATAGGTCTTGGCCGGATCCGTCTGCATCCGCAGACGCTCCTCGACATAGGTCGTTGCAAATGCGTTCGCCATCTGCGCGGCGAACACCGGGTCGGCAGCGTGATATTCCACGCCCAGTACGCGCGACCCCTTGATCGGAGTAACCAGCAGACTGCCGAGCAGCCGCTTGCCCATCCATGCGTTGAACTCGACCGCACCATTGGTCGCACGACGCCATTGATCAATAAGGTTGGGCGACGAGCCAAGACCTGTACGATCGACGACGGCGGCCGCGATCGTCTCACTTCGGATGACATCGGCCTGCGTTCCGAGAAGCTCGTCGTCGCTCGGGCTACTGCCGCCGGCCGCAATCGGCTCGGGCTGCGTCACGTCATACAGCAGCGACGCGGATGCCGAATAGACCTTGGGCGTCATCCAGATCCATACGAACACCAGCAGCATGACCGCCAGTACGATGCCCAGTTCCAGACGCCACCGCGCCTTGATCGTGGCAAGGAAGTCACCAATCATTTCAACGCCCCTTCAACTGAGACTGGCCGCACATTCAACTGCCCTGCACCATAGCGCCCTGTATCATATTCGTTAAGAACGATGCTGACGATCAGGAATTGGGGTGCGACCGTGTCGGCGAACAGCAACCGGTCAAGCGCCTGACCGTCGCGCGACAGCGCATCGCCAAGCAGGTCAAGGACACGGTGGTCGATATTGTCTGAAACCGCCTCGTCGAGGGTCAGCCCATCCTCGACCGCGGCGCGCCGCGCCAGCGCCTCCAGCGGACGGGCAAGCATCGGATCGGCGGCGAGTCGCGTGAACAGCCGTGCGTCGCGCTCGTTGGTCTGCGACCAATGGCGCAGCGCGACCGTCATGCCTTTCAGCGTCGAGCGTTCGTCGACGACCATGCGGCCAACCGCATCCCAGGTCGCCATCGCGGCAATGCAGGCGTGACGGCAGAACAGGCGGATATGATAAGGCGATCCGCATGCAGCGCGGGCGATGAGTGCGCGCGCCTCGCCGCTGAATTGCAGTCCGGTCGCGCGCTCGCCATAATCGATCAGCGCCGTGACACCTTCGCGACTGATCCGCCCGACGGGAACGGCGCTCATATGGCGCCGTAGCGAGGGGTGCCCGTCGATCAGTTCCATGACGCTTTTCGCGATTCCGACGAGCATCAGCTGAATGTCGGATCGGGCATCGGACGCCAGCTTCATGAACGACGCGACTTCTTCCTTGATCGCCGAGCTCGTAATCCGATCGAATTCGTCGAGAATGAGCACGATCGGGCGGCTGCTGATATCAAGCAGCAGATCGAGGAGCGCCCGCGGCCCGAATTCCCTGGGCAGGGCGGCGACCCTGCGGTCGAACTCATCGCGGCGGACGGATAGTGCCGCACCGGGGAAGTGACGAAGATAGGGCCGCATGATCTCGGAGAAGCTCGAGTCGGGTTCGCAGGCCATGTAGATGACGAAGGTACCACGCTGATCGGCATGATCGCCGAACACGCGCACGAGAGAGGTCTTTCCCGATCCGCGCGCGCCGTGCAGCACGACGTGCTGGCGTAAATCGAGCGCGGCGCTCAGCAGATCCTCGAGCTCCACTTCGCGACCGATCAGGTCACGGCGTGTCTCGACCGGATGACTGGGGTCGAACACGGTCGCGATTCGGCGGCGAAGATTGGATTCGCGTGCGGTATGCGCGACAGGTTCGGGGGCCATGGCGGCAGGCACGGCAGGTCTTGCCTGCACTTTCGGTGCGGCGATCAGCGGCAGTGCTCGCGGACTACCCCCGAACCAGCTACGCACGCGTTCCAGCATTCGCTGGGCGGACTTCAACACAATCGGTGCTCGCATTCTATCTACGGGGACGCGCGCTCCCTTATGCAAATTGCCTTCGCCAGACAAGCAAACCCCCATGTCACGACCCGGTGTTTCGTCCCCTTGCGGGAACGTGTTCCCGCAACACGTCGAGTTGCGGACCTCGTTATGCCCTTTGCAGGCCGGACGTTGAAGAAATACTTACCCCTCCATCAATTGCCCGCCGCCCAATAGGTCCACCCGCTCCAGACAGTTCCCCGGAAATCGGCCCAGACATCGCCCCGGAAATCGGCGTCGCGGTCCAGCTTTGTCAGCAGCTGGCCCAGCACCGCGACGAACCTGTTCCCAAAGGAGAGGAACACGGACTTCGTTGCTGCTCATGGTGAGAAACGGTGCCACTTCTGATGATCACGCCGATCCCAGTGCTGGTACAGCACGAGGCCGGCTGTGACCGGCATCGTGAATGTCGAGTTAGAGCGATTCGGATCGACGATCATTGAACGGCCGACGCTCGACCTCACTGGGCCTCAACAGCATGCCGACAAGCAACCACATAGGCGCGGCAACCTTGATCGAGAAGATGGACGTTCCGCTAACCATCATGTTGGCGAAGATATAAATGCTGATCCCGAACGCGCAACGTTTCTGCTCTGCCGTCGTTCGCGGAAGGACTTCAGCGATATAGATCCATAGCGCCAACAATCCGATGACAGAACTGGAGATTATGACATAGCCAAATCCACTGTCCAGCATATTCTCTGACAGCGCAAGCTGTAGCCCGAACAGCGCCGACAGGTCCATGTTGGCAAGCGCCTGGATTGTAACGGTCATCCGTCCTGCCAGATCATCGCCCTTCACGAAGCCGGTTTGTGCAATGACCAGAAGGCCGAAGGCCAGTGCGACGGGTGCGACAAACAGGGTTAGAAAGCGTGGCAGTCGCGGATAGAGAAAATAGCCTATCGGCGCCGATAACAAAATCGCGGAGCCGGTACGCGTGCTGTTCGTCAGTACGATCAGCATCATCACGGACATCAACCCTATCCGGACCGGCCAAGACAGCCGCTGCCACAAGCTTATCAGAATAATCGATAACAGAGCCGAGTAGTTGGCTAGTGATACCTGCTCCAGAAACAAGGAAGAGGACCGATGATCGAGTAGGCCAAACGTAAAGCGCGAATTGAACCCTAAAGAACCTCCGAACAGACCAGTATCATTATATTGTTGAATCTCCATTCCACGCGTATTCTGGTAATAGAGTCCCGGCTCGAAAAGATTCACATATTGAGCAGTTGACACTATTTCCAGCATGAGTACGGCGAATACGATTGCTGTTGCAACGACTATAATTGTGACAAACGTGTCCTCGTGCGTTCGTCTGCCCAGCATTGTGAAGAATGAAATGATCAATACGTTTCGTAACCCATTCACATAAACAAAATTATTCAACAACGAGAGTGCTACGCAAAGCAGAACGAAAGTATAAAACAGAATCAGTGGCGCTGCATCCTTGCGGTCCAGCCCCCCAAGCAAAAGGATCGCACCAGCACAGCCAAGCAGGAACGTCTCGCAAATGCCGACCGACGCTGCGGTCAAGCCAACGCCATGGGAATTCGCGAACGCCAGAATCGCATTATAGAGGACGGTTCCGAGCGTGATGGCAATGATCAGCACCTGCACTTTGCGATTATCGACGTCAAGGCGCCAGCGTGCCGGCCGGGAATAGCGCCTTCGATCAAGCGATGTGACGCCGAGATTGGCAGGTACGGTAGCTGGCTTGAACATCAAATCTGAACCCGAATTTTTGGCGGCAAGTGCCGTTTTTCCATAATTGAAATGGCGCGCCTCACTATCTGTCGCTTGCCTTGCGCCACGATGCGTCGACGAACGACCGAATTACTGTACATCGTACGAGTGTATCCAACACGTTCTGCCGCTTGTCCCGTTGATAGAACGTGTGAGCGGGTAGCCTAGGTGTTACCTCGAATTATCGTTCACAATGTCGCGTTCAAATGCCTCATTCCCGGAGTCCGGTTACCGTTTCCATTATTCTACCGCCGATTATCAATACGTGAAGAGCATATGAAAGAGTGGCCAAGCGCGCTGGCTTCAGGTCCATACGCACCTGCTTTTTCGCATCTGTCCCTTTTCAGGAGCCTTGATCAAACCGTTGGCGAGCGCTCGTAAAGCTGACGTTTTCTCAATAGTAACGCAGTAGGCGCAAATTCCTCAGCGACTTTTATAACCGTCGTTGTTATTCTGTTACTTCAACTGCGTTGAAATCGGGGGTTTCATTGGGGTGCATTGTGCGTTGGGAGCGGCGGTTGCCAGGTGATCGCTATATAGCGGTTGGCGCAGCTTCGCTGATAGCTATGATGGGTTTGGTTGCACCTGCGCGCGCGCAGAATGCGGAAGACAATCTGGGTGTCGATGTTTCGGTCAACACCTTCTACGACGGCAATGTATTGCGCACGTCGGCCGCGCGCGGATTTACCGGGCCAAAGGATAATCTGCGCGTCACGCCGCAGGTCGATGGCCATATCCGGCGTAGCATCGGCCGTTACTCGGTCAATGCCGGGGCATCGGTCGGCTATGATTTCAATTCGCGCTTCAAGTTTCTGAACCAGGTGCGCATCGCGGCGACCGGCAATGCGGCGGTTCCGCTATCGGCGACGTGTTTTGTACGGCCGTCGGTGTCCTATCAGCGATTGCAGGCCGATCTGGGCGATCTGACGACGATCAGGAACAACACCGCTGAACTGACGTCTTATGCAGCCACGATCAGCTGCAACCGCCAGGTCGGTTTCTCGCCCTATCTGGAGTTGCGGCAGGACAGCGGCACAAACAGCGAGCCGCGGCGGTTCGTCGCCAATTACCGCTCGCGTACGGTTACGGGGGGCGTGGATTACAACAAGCCTTCGCTGGGAACGTTGCGGTTGTTTGCATCCTATCGGAAGATTGAGCGCCCGAAGCTGCGGGATTTGTTGGGTATCAATGACGGGGCGGAGGTTAAATCCGCCGGTATCGAACTGATCCGCGCCGTCGCGCCGCGCCTGAGCGGCCGGTTGTCGGCCAGCATCGTCGACGTCAATCCGGTCCGGAACAACGTCAGCGGCTTTACCGGCGCCGGCTATTCGGCGGCACTGACATACCGGCCGTCGCCGCGCTTGCGCGTGGTCGGTGAGTTCGAGCGCTCGGTGACCAGCGAAACATCGATTTCAGCGACTTACTCGGTCACCGACAGTCTGCGGTTGTCGCCGCGGTTGCAATTGTCGGAGCGTAGCGACCTCAGTGGATCGGCGTCCTACACCCATCGCAGCTTCCGCGGAGAGAATGTCGTACCGGGCTTTATCGCACGCGGCGCGGATTCTACCCTGGCACTCGGCGGCACCTATGGGTTCGACCTGCGGCAACGACTCAGGCTGGGCGCGACCGTCGGCTATCGCCGGCGACGTTCCGATAACGCCTTTTTCAACTATAGCTCGCTAGGGGGTGGCGGCAACGTCACCGTCCGGTTCTAATGGAGTTACGATAGTGTTTGCAAGATTTGCTACCCTGATCCCCGCGATGCTCCTGTTGGCAAGCAATGGCTGCGCGTCGGCGCAGCAGGCAACGCCAGGGTCGCGCGCGCCCGCTCCGGCATCGTCGATGGAGCAGGCTCAGGCTCCTGCGACCACGGCCCAGACCGCCATGCCGGTAAAGGCACCCGAGCAATATGTGCTGGGTGTGAACGACGAAGTCGAGGTGACGATTTTCGGGGCGCAAAACCAGGTCGTGCGAACCAGGGTCAAGGAAGATGGAACGATTACGGTTCCCTACGCCGGGCCGATCAAGGCGTCCGGTAATACCGCCCGTGAATTGGCGCAGCGGGTTCAGACGGCGCTTGAGAAGGGCGGCTACCTGATCAACCCCGTGGTCAATGTCGACGTGACGCAATTCATCAGCAACGTGGTAACCGTGTCCGGCAACGTGGCGACGCCCGGCATCTACCCGCTCGACCGCAGCATGACGGTGGCGATGCTGGTGGCTCGCGCCGGCGGCGCCCGCCCCGATGGTGCCGACTTCGCGCTGCTGCGTCGCCCCGGCGACCCGCAGGAGCACCGCATCGAGTTCGATACGTTGGAGGGTCAGTGGAGCGGCGCGACAGCGCTTCTTCAGGGCGACACGCTGCTGATTCCGGAGGCGCCGACTTTCTTCGCTTATGGCCAGGTAAAATCCCCCGGTGTGTATGCGATCAAGTCCGGAATGACGATTCGTCAGGCGCTTGCGCGCGCGGGCGGGCCTACGCTGGGCGGTAGCGAGAACAAGGTGACGATCTATCGCGGCAAGGAGAAGCTGAAAAAGCTCGACCTCGACTCGGCGATACAGCCCGACGATACGCTTTTCGTCCGGGAGCGGTTGTTCTAAAGGATTTGTTAACCCTTTTTTGACACGTTTCGGAAGGATCGGTCCGGTCCTTCCGGAGCGCGGCTTGGGGTGGTGAGACTTTGTATGCGTATTGCGTGGCTTCGCCGTAAGGTCAGTCTGCGAGAGATATTGCTCGCGATCGGTGCAATGATCGGCCTCGTCATCCTGTGGTTGACGGTTTCCTACCGTGGCATCGTCGCACTGGCCGCCGAATGGCAGTTTGATACGTTTGGGCGTTATTATCCCTCTGCGACCTACATGCTGTATCTGCTGCTGCTGCTGGTGCCGCTGTGGCTCTTCGTTGTCGTCAGACGGCGCGTCCGTCGTCGTCGCGGTGTCGTCGATTCCGTGCCCGATCCGATCCATACCGCACTGGTCATCCGGAGTATTTTCCTGGTTCTGGCCAGTGGTTGCCTGGTAGTGGCGGTCATATCGCTACTCTCGATGCTGGCACTTCCTTCCGCAACAGGTGACGTGCAGAAAGTCCAGGTGCGCAGCACGCCGAACAGCCAGATCAGGCAAGGCCCGACACAGCTGGTCGGCTCGATCAACTACCTTCGAACCGCCGCCTTCGACCAGGATCTATGGCTGCTGCGCCGCAGCACGCGATTCGCTCCAATGAACGGCATCGGGTCCGATGGCCGTACAGTGCGATTTTTCATCGAGCTATCGCCGGAAGAGCGGTCTTCGGTGAGCAGTATGGAACTGCGAAACGGCATCTTGCGTCTCCACGGTTTGCCGGGAGAACTGATCCGGCTGTATCGCTATGTCGGTTACAGCATCGACGAACCTTATTATGTCTTGTTCTCATCGGCTGAGTCGATGCGGTGGCCGTATTTTGTCGTTGCCGGGGAGTATGTTCTTGCAGGCGCGTTGTTTGCGGTGTTTGCACTGCTGCAGCGGCTGTTCGCGGACCGCTTGCGCCGACTGGCGAACAGACCGGAAAGGAACGCGGAGGAGACGCCTGCGATCAAGCAGACGGTGTCTGCCTAACGCGATATTAACCGGCTATGGTAAGCCGGCAATTATTTGCCGGCAGTATCATGCCGCATGCTTCGGACGATCTTTCTTTTCACGTTTGCATCGACGGCTGCGATCATGCCGGAGGGAAGCTGGCGCTCGGTTCTGCCGCTGGCGACCGGAATGGAGATCAGCTTTCCTCCGGCCTCGTTCGGACCTCCGAAGGTGGCAAAAGCATCCGCCGCGAAGGCCAGGCAGCTTTCCCTCCAACGGGCTGATGATGGTCTTTTCTACGTCAGTGCCGCGGTCAATGGGTCGCCGGTCCGATTCGTCGTTGATACAGGAGCCAATGTCGTCGTCCTCACGAAGCGGGATGCAAATCGCATTGGTGCCCGATCAACAGGTCCGACAACTCGTCTTGCGACCGCATCAGGAAGCGCCAGCATGCGCTGGACCCGACTACACGAGGTGCGCATTGGCCGTCATCGTCTGAAGGGCGTAGATGCCGCGATTGTCGGCGATGACGATGGGGTGTCATTGCTCGGACAGAACGCCCTGTCTCAGCTCGACGGAATTCGCCTCACAGGTGAGGACATGGTGATCGACTGAGATCGCTTGCGACGCAGCGCCGCGGCGAGCGCGAAGATTCCAGCGACCAGAAGTATCCATTCCATCGGCTCCGGAACGGCAGGTGTTGTACCCCCATCCGGCGAGCCCGGACCCGAGCCATTATTGCCCGGTGTGCCTCCCGTTCCCGGACCGCCAGTTCCCGGACCACCTGTTCCCGGTCCACCCGTCCCCGGAGTACCGGTGCCTGGTAACGCGTTGCCGGGTGCACCATTGACGCCCGGCAAGCCAGGCGCGAGTGGGAGGGCGTTGCCATCCCCGATCGGAGCGCCTGCGCCCGCATTCGTCAGCGGTAAGCCCAGAGCAGGAAAGCGCGGCAATACGCCTGGAGCCAGTCCGGCTAACAGCGGCAGAGAAGCGCCTGCGAGAAAGGGCGCCGCTATTGGCAGAACCGGCGGTAGCGCTGGCGCGCCGCCCCCGACTCCACCACGCGGCGCGGCGATGCCGGCAGGACCACCGCGACCCGGAAAGCTGATCCAATAGGGTCCGGCATCCGCTGACCGCGCCATAGCACTCAGCGCAGTAGGCTGAAGCGTATCGAGGACAAAAAGCGCTCGTTCATTTCGCGCGGCGGTTGACAGCAGGAAACCGAACGCCACGAGCGTCCCGACCATAAGACGCTGCTCGGTGCGCGCGTTACTAATCGATTGGAATGTCAGGGCCATGCCCCTTTATAGACATTTTCGCCGATTCGTCGACTATTTTTGACGGTCGCGGCGCGCTTCGCTAGCGCTGTGTTGCTTTGGTACATCGTGATTTTGAAGACCAGTGACATGCGGAAAGGGAAGAAAATGGGCGGAAGGCGCCTTGCAATGTGGGGCGCCTGCATGGCGTTGTTCATGGCGGCACTGTCATCGACCGCGTGCTCGCAAAGGCCGCTCGATACGCAAGAGAAGATCGTCCGGGCGACCTTGCGGGTTCTGGCCTCGGACGGTCAGGACGTATGCGTTGATCGTCGAACGCGCGGTGCTCCCCTGGCAGTGTTTCGGGCCATGGACGGCGCGCCGCCTGCGTCGCGCCGTCCGCTGGCGTGGCGAGCGCCACAACCGCTGCGCCCACCCGCAGGTCTGAGTGGTAAGGAATTGTTTCGGGATCAGATTCAAGATCAAAGGACCTATCTGCGGCAACCGGATGTCGGTCCGGAAGCTCTGTCATATAACGAGCAACGGTCGCTCGATCTTGCAGCTCGGCGCCTGTCCCTTGCCCTTCCGGCACCAAGCACGGTCGTCGAGTCGGGCAGTGTACCCGGTACGACCACTCGATGGTGGCTGTTCAACAAATTTGCGCCGGGCTGCGTGCCCAACTTCACACTGTCCAACCCGGTCTGGGATGCCGGCGTCGGGTTTGTGACCGCAAGCGCCGATCATTGGGCAACGACCTATGCGATCCAGCCGCGTGGAAACGACTGGGTCGCGACGGCGCAATGGAGCGTCTGGCTGTATTGAAGCCAGGCCATGTTGTGCCGATACAGGACAGTGCCAAAACGATGCGGTCAATTCGAGGTTAATCCATTGGCAATGATTATGCCGCCGTCTAGCTCGTTTGAGCCGAGTCGATCATTCGGCTCCTGAGTTTCCCAGTGGAGTAAAAATTTCGATGAAAAAGACGCTACTTGCTGCCGCCCTGATGCTGGGTTCGGTCACGCCGGCCCATGCCGCGGTTCTCAACTTTGCCTCGGGCGATGTAAATTCCGGCTTCTTCGGCCATGCAAATATTGCAAAGGGTAATTTCACCGACACGCTGGCATTCACCATTGCCAAGGCCGGTGATTTTGCGTCGACGCTGACCAGCGCGACGATCAAGATCGGCAGCGTCAGCGATCTTGACTTCCGGTCCGTGACATTGTCCGGCCCCAACGGCACATCGCCGTTTTCGCTGATCACGAACGGCGGTCCTGACAATGAGGACCGCGCTTCGGTTGAGACCAGCCTGACGCCCGGCAACTATGTTCTGACTGTCATGGGCTATTCGCGTGGTCGGGGTCAGTATGCGGGTAATGTGGCATTTGATGTCGGCGCGGTGCCGGAGCCGGCAACATGGGGAATGATGATCCTGGGCATGGGCATGGTCGGTGGCGGACTTCGGCGTCGCCGTTCCAGGCAGGTTGCGGCCCTGGCATAACTTTCAGGGGCGGTCAGCCGCCCCGTTGGCGAAAAAAAACGAGCGCGATTTGATGATCGCGCTCGTTTTTTCATTTAAATAACGCCTCAGGCTGGCGGCCCTATCAGCAGTGCGCGGGATTGCTTGCCGGACGCCGCGAACAGCGAAACGGCAAAGGCCTTGAGCCGCGTCACCGCCCTCGCCGGGTCCGGATCGATGACCGACATTCGGATAAGCGCCCCGTCGGGCTCCAGACCGCGCAGATTCTGCCGCATCAGCGCTGAACGCTGGTCATCGTAGCTTAGCGGGAACGAATAGCCGATCCGCGTCCAGTACAGGATCTGCTCGACTCGCGGACCGTTGGTCGCCGTCATGAAAAGCGCCGGCACGACGACCTCGCTGCCGAGCGGTATATTGACCGGCTGCGTGCCGGTCGTCTGGAACCCAGAGGCCGGATAACATGCTTCCGGCCGATGAACCTGCAGCATTCCGCTCTGCGTCGGATCATACGCGATCAACAGCATCACCAGCGCATCGGCGCCATCGACGTAGTTGCGGGCCAAAGTGTCGGTGTAGACCCGCTCGCTTCGCTTCTGCTGCTCTGGCGGGAGGACGAGACCGGTTGAACCCGAATCAGCCCAGCCGTCAAACTGGCGCGGGACAATGTCCGCAAGCTTGCCGGACTGTACCGCGACAACCTGCTTCCACGGACGACGGGCGAAGGCAATCGCCTCCGCGCCCAGGATGGTACCGGCGATCAGCAGATCGCGGCGCGAGAGTTGTGACGGGGAGAGCGCTGCGGCGACCTTGTTCATGACGCCCATCCGATCCGCCGCACAATCGGATGCAGCGCCTGATCAATCAGTAACAAGAGGCCGAGCGACAGAATGAACATGCCCATACCGGTGATCGTGTGAATGACGCCCTCCATCACGCTCTCGCCGAAGAAATGGGTAATCAAAATCAGCAGTACCACGCGAATGAGATTGGCCAGAATCGCGACCGGCAACAATGCCGCAACCAGGATCGCTGCGTAACGCGGTTCGCTTCCGTGCATCAGATAGACGTACAGGCTGGTGATCGCGCAGATTCCAAAGAGAGAGTTCACCCCCGAGCATGCGGTGGCAACCAACAGTTGATAACCGTCAACCTGAATGATGACGCCGGTCCGCCCAACGACCATCCCGAACGCGGACGTGACGTCGACCGCAAGAGACGACAGCGCCAGCTTGAGCGGTTGCGTGCCGACCACCATCCAGTTTTCTGGCGGTGTGATGAGGAACAGGAAATATAGGAGCGGAAACCAGAAGCGGCGAAGGACGCCCGCGCCGTAGTGACCAACCAGAAGCGTCAGCCCGACACCGTATAGCGCGACCGACTCGACTGCCAAAAGGCTTGTGATGCGGCCGAACATCCACAAGAGCAGCAGCGGCAGCAGTGCTGCGAAGGCGGGCAGCGCAAACGGCCGTGCCTGCCCCAGCTGCGCGCGCGAGCGATAGAAGAGCCATGCCCCGGTCACAAGCACGATCGGTCCGTGCGCACCGCCCTCCGTCGACCAGGACAGGGTCGCCATGCGAATGAGCGTAGCGATGGCGAGAAGCGCGAAAGCAAGCCAGCTCAGCCAATGATTCTGGCTGGCGCCCGCCCGTCCGGACGCAACGTCATCTATTTGACGGGCTTGCAGCGAGTCCATCGAACCGCCGATTGTTGTAGCTTGCACGCTGCGCCTACCTCTCGCACCAGATATAGCTTATCATCTATCGTATCGCCCGACGCTCAGCTGCCATGCCGACCGAATGGCTTCAGAATGTAGAATATATACGCGACCGTTCCGGCGAGCAGCAACGCGGCAATGATGCCATAGTCATTATTGCCCAGCGCATTGGCGCCCGCACACCCGATAGCCGCAGGAAGATATTGCCATAGACGATCAGATGGCTCAGGCTCCATCGATCTTTGTAACAGCAAAACGACCAGTCCCGCAAAAAGACCGAGCGCCAGCCAATCCCAGACCGTTTCCATTCACTCAGTCTCCAAATTGTGCAACGGGGCGCGTCACTACATTCATTTAATACGACATAGGGAGGGAGAATGTACAACAGGTTTCCCGGCAAACGTGCCGGAATACTCGTCCTGGCCAGCGCGACCATGCTCGCGGCTTGCGGTGGCGGCGACAAGGCTCCAACAGGGCAAGTAGTCGCACGCGTCGGCAAGACGGAGATCACGCGCAGCCAACTCGACGCAGAGATGCAGGCGCGTAATATAGCGCCGGAACAGCGCGAAAGCGCAGCCCCGGTGATCCTGCAGCAGCTTGTGGACCGCGCGCTGTTCGTCAAGGCGGCAGAGGACGAGAAGTTGCAGCAGACTCCGGCGGTGGTCGTCGCCCTTGATCGTACACGGTCGCAGGTGCTTGAGCGGGCTTATCTGGAACGGGCGCTGACTGGTCTGCGTACGCCACCGTCATCAAGCGAAATCCTGCAGTATGCCGCGAATCACCGGGAAATCGGGGATGACCGCGCCGTACTGAAGGGGATGCAGGTCCACTTCAACATGCCGCAAGATCCGGCCATGGTGGCCAAGATCAAGAGCACGATGACGATGGACGATCTGCTTCAGGTATTACGTTCGGGTAACATTCAGGTTCAGCAGCAGCCGCTGGTCCTGGATACTGCGACGGTGCCGAGCGAGATTATGAACAAGATCAGCAACCTGAAGCCAGGCGAGCCACTCGTCGCAATTAGCGGTGATGCCGCCGATGCGATCAGCATCAATCAGCGCGAGGCAAAGCCCACTCCTCCTGATCAGGTCCAGGAGATCGCACGGCAACGCATCCAGGCGGAACGGGTCTCAAAAGCAGTCGAATCGCGGCGAAAGGCGCTCAGGTCCGGTGTCTCAATCGACTATGCAAAGGGCCTTGCGCCACGGGAAATGCCAAAGACTGCCCAGCGTTAGGGCAATATCCTTGGTAAGCGGCGCAGAGGGCGTCGGTCGCTGTCGAGCAGCCCGGTGAGTTCCACCGGGCTGCTTTTTTTTGCATCCGGAACCAAGGTCGAAGACTTGGCTCGGTGTTCGCTAACGCCCGTATGCCGAATTAAAGGCTCTATGTTCCGGGATCGTCTCTTTATCGAACAGGTGCATCAAAGCAGGTCAGTGACCAGCCTCAATTCAAATAGAGTTTCTCTTTCTTCGAGAGCAATCAGAATCGTGGCGGCAATAAATTATTTCGGCCGCGGCTTGTTATGATCATTACGCTCAATAGGGAAAGGTATAATCATGAAGATGATATTGGCTCTGGCTGCCACGACGGCAGTCATTGCGACGACAGCGCCAGCCGAAGCGGCGATCTCCGTCAGCTTTCCGGCGACGGCGAACAATGGTGGCAGGAACTTCTACAATTTCGAGGGCTATTCTAGCTCAACGCCTGCCTCGATGGCGCAGACATCGGTACAAGGTGGCGAAGGTTACAGCGGCAGCGTCCCCGACATCGCTGCAAGACCGCTGGGCGGGACCGGCAGCTTTCTCGCGATCGGCCCCGGAACAGAGTCGGCCCTGCTCAAGATCGCCAAGGGCGCCTACGCGGTCAGCTTTATCTGGGGCTCGATCGACGATTACAACTCGGTTGTCTTCAATTACGCCAACGGGTCGAGCCAGACGTTTACGGGTTCCGACATTGCGGCACTGAATGGAACGGTTGCCGATGGCAATCAAAGCGCGCCTTCGCGGAACCCTGTGGTACAGTTCAACCTCGGCGGGTCGAACGTCGATGGCCAGGCCGGCATGAACCTGCGCTCGGTGTCCTTCAACTCTGACCGCGCTGCATTCGAGATCGATAACCTCTATATCAACGCGGTACCGGAGCCAGCGACCTGGGGGATGATGATCCTCGGCTTCGGCATGATCGGTGGCACGTTGCGTGCTCGTGCACGTCGTCGTCCAATGAGCGCGATCGCCTGATAAGAAGCAGAGGCCGGCATCCTGTCGGCCTTTGCCTTCGTGAACGCCACCGCGCTCCGGATTGGCTCAGGCGGCGTTCGGACGAAACCCATATGAGACGATCCGGGACAATGCTTTCATCACACCCGCCGGTGCGTCGGTTACGTGCTTTGCGTCCGGAAAACTTCCGACGAATGCCCACTTTTTTTCCGCCGTCAACAACCCGTCAAGTGATCCTTCGGGCAGGGGCGTGCTGAACGCGATTGCGTGCTGTTTAAATCCTGAACGACGGACGACGCGCGCCGTCATGATGCCAAGATCGGAAATGGCGATGTCGATCTGCTGGCCGATAGTAACGCACTTCAAACCGCTTACTCGACAGCCTTGAAGAGAAATCTCGCTGATCGCCAGGCGGTACGGCTGCCAGTCGCATTGATCGATTTCAGCCCGAATGGCCACTTCATGGCGCTCGGCAGCGCGGCGTTCGACAAAGTGTTCTGTCTGCTTGATGATCGGCATGTGCTGCATCATGCCAAACTTTCTCGCAGCCAAATGCTAACACGTGCTCAATTTCAATGATGAACGACAACGCAACCATGTCCATCTGTTGGCAACGGTGCTCGACGTGAGACAAGACAACACGGTCAGTTCCCATCGCGGCAACATCGCTGGACACGTGTCAGCTTGAACCCCGCTAGCCATACCAGCCGCTCGGGCTGAAGATGTTACAGGTGTCTTCCTCGTGGATCAGCACCGGGTTGTGCAAGCTCTCGAGTTAGGCTGGCAGCTGGCGCACCCAGCATGAAAGTGATGGGCACTCAGATCATTGGGAAATTGTGCTTCCTCGAGCAGCCTGACGGCCGTTATGTGCCTCAACGTCGGTCGTACGGCGCTTGGGTCGGTAAATCCCAAAGCCCGCCATTCGTTGATCCCTGCTTGGCTAAATCCCGCACGCGGCCGCGAAGCGATTGCCTCCATTCCATTTCATAGCGACACCCATCGATGCGGCAGCCGCTCGTAAGCTAGACTGGGAATTTTAGGATGACGTTGTCGATAAGGTCCTCAATAAAATCGATCACCTTCGACTTGTTGACGGTCACGCCGGAAGGATGCGCACACGAGTTCCGCGTGCCAAGTTTCTGATCGAGAATCTTTCGCACGTCATTTGAGACGATGCCGGCCGCTCGGCACAGCTCGATGAACTTGGTGTCCTTGATTTCGGTGAAATCGTCGCGCTGCGACACGGACATGATTTTTACACCCTTGTCCTTGGACAGGGCCGCGTTGAAGTCCTTCAGCTTGTGCGCGAGGATGAAGGCAAACATGTGGTCCATCGCCAATATCCAAGTCATGATGATCGCTGCGCGGTTCGCACCGATTTCGAAGCAGTCGATTGCCTCCTTCAAGAAATCTTTGTCAGCGCCAGCCGGCAGCTTGTGTTCGAGGCCTCGAAGCGTGGCACTGGTCTGAGCCGTCATGGTCTCGGCACCGAGCTTCTTCGACAATGCTTCTCGCATGTGGCGTTGGAGCTTATATGTGCCGTTGGTTTTGAGATACTTGGGTGGTTTGACTTTCAGCCCCTCGGCTAACCGCGCGCTGACGTTCGCGGGCACCGTCAGGTCATACGCTTCAAAACAGTCGGTGATTTGCTTGGGCGTGGCAGCTTCCTGTCCTAGCTCCGCCGTCAGGAAATAGACGAACAACTCGACCAATCCGCTCTGGCTCTGGCTTGCCGCACCTTCGATAGAATTGTAGAAGCGATTGACTGCGTCGTTCATTCAGCAGCCTTACGCTTCATGGTGTGGTTGAAGTGGTTGTCGCCCGCGATGGTGATGGGCAGATCGGTAGATGACCTAAAATCGATGTAACCGAGCTTGCTGCTGGTATCGTAGAACGCCTGCGCGAACGCCTTCGGTATCTTGTCGCCCGTAGCCTTGAAGCAGGTGTAAACCTGATCCGTGTTCGGGCTTTCGATATGCAGCGACTCGGTGATGAACTTCAGGAAGATTAGAATCTTGTCCGCGTTGTTCTTCGCCGCGAACTGGCCATAAAACGTGCCGAGGCCAGACGTGTCCAAATTCTTGTCCAGCTTGGGTGAGTCTGCGATCACACCGCCACTACTCTCCTCGCCGTTGGTCTTCTTCGCTGCGGGACGACGCTTCGCCTTGGACTTGGGCGCGGGCGGGGTCTGTTCATCGGTGTCAGCCCCAGCAGCCGCGCTCGGTGGGGCAGGAGGCGCGGGCCTGGCGAACTTCACGCCTGACACGAGGTGGGTCTTGAAGTCGGCGTAGATTTCGCGAACCAGTTCGGGATCGCCCTCAATGTCGATAAGACCTTGGGAAATGTCGATGCGCAGCTTCGTGGTCATGGGTTGTTCCCTGTTCGACGATCGCGCGGCTTGCCCCCCGCCAACGCTCCTTCAAGCCAAGATATCGGCTCAAGCAGACTCTTCAAGAGAAGTGCCAAGAAAATGGTTGCGATGGTGCAACATCTGAGCAGCCACCAAACCTCACGCGCCCGTAGTCATCGCTTGATCACGTTGTGCGCGTCCATCGCGCTTCGCCGGGCGAGAACGAGCCGGAATAATTCGGCCTGATAGCGCGCGTCATGAAGCGCATCGTGGTCGCCGCGGGTCGAAGGCGCAAGATGTTCGGCCATGCGACTGGAGCGCGTGTCGACCCAGCTGCAGCCCGAGGCGCCCATCCACAGCGCCTTGATGTCGAGCGCGGTGAAGCCGAACGGGTTGGCGCCCGTGAACCGGTGGAAGTGTTAATTCACGAATGACCAGTCGAACGGCGCGTTGAACCCGACGAAGACCGGGACGCGTGAAACGGAGAATGGCGGAATTCCGGGCGCTTTACGCTTGCCGTTCACACTACGATTCGCTGGCGACCACTGACTAACCCAAACCTCAAAACGTGCGCCACAGGTTAAAATTGCGGTAACGTGCCTCTTAGGTCCCCAGCCCTGAAACCTAGGACCCATTCGATTGCACTCGCGATAAGCGGGCTAGGGACGCGCTACAGGACCGATCGAGGGCGCAGGCTATGCTAGTACTGCCGGACCACCGCACGATTCTCACGGGCTGATTTACGGGAGCGAGGCGCGGGCTGGGTAGTGCAGCATGACGCACCCGCCACGATCGCGATGCGCCGCCTTGCCGACGAATATGACGCGGCTCAGGATCGGGGCGAGGTTGCCGGCCACGGTGGTGCGCGTAATAGCAACCCTCCGGACGAGAAGGTTGAACCGCTGTCAACCGCCGCCGTTATCGGCCTGTCGCACAAAGACATTCACGACGCGTGGCAAGTTCGTGACGCGGAACAGGCGTCACCGGGGATCGTGCGGCGGTCGCTTGATACGCTGGTGGCGGCAAAGGTCGAGCCGACACGTGCAGCGGTTGCTCGCTTGATCGACGCGGACGACGCGGTAGCGGTCATGGCGACATGGAACCGGCGTGTCCCAAGGCACGAAATCCGTCCCCGTGCTTACCATGTGCTTATTTTCAGGCTCAGCGGATCGTCGCACTAACTCACTAACCCGCAAGAACGACGGAAATGCTGGCGCGCCCGGCTGGATTCGAACCAGCGACCACAAGCTTAGAAGGCTCGTGCTCTATCCATCTGAGCTACGGGCGCGCGCTGTGCCTCGATTAGCGCCGTTTGCGCGCTGGTGAAACCGGGTTCATGAGAGCCGGCGTGATCGCCGTCGAAGCTTCCGACCTTAGCACCCGGTCGTTCCGCTGGTTCGACTTCATCATGGCCGCGTTCGTCGCGATCCTGTTGCTGTCGAACGTCATCGGTGCCGGCAAGGTTGCGGTAATCACGCTGTTCGGACGTGAATTACCCTTCGGCGCTGGGATCCTGTTCTTTCCGTTAAGCTACGTGATCGGCGACGTGCTGACCGAGGTTTATGGCTATGCGCGCGCGCGGCGAGTAATCTGGGCGGGGTTCGCGGCGGTCGTCTTCATGGCGGGGATGAGCTGGATTGTCGTCGCGCTGCCACCGGCGCCGGGCTGGGGCAATCAGTCGGCTTATGAAGCGGTCTTCGGGCAGGTGCCGAGGATCGTCCTTGCCAGCGTCTGCGCCTTCTGGGCCGGCGAGTTCGTCAATTCCTATGTCATGGCGCGCATGAAGCTATGGACGGGCGGACGGCATCTGTGGACGCGCACGATCGGCTCGACGGTAGTGGGGCAGGCGGTTGACAGCGCAATCTTCTATCCGCTGGCGTTTCTAGGTGCGGTGGGTTGGACGACGCATCTGGTGCTGGTCGTGCTCGTCACGCAGTGGGCGCTCAAGGTTGGTTGGGAAGTGATGCTGACACCGGCGACCTATGTGATCGTCGGCAGGCTCAAGCATAGTGAGGGGGTCGACGTCTTTGATCGCAATACGGCCTTCACGCCGTTTCGCGCGCGATTATAACGGACGGAACGTTTCAAAGCTCTAGTCCATAGCGCTCAAACTGTTCCGCAATTCGGCTGTCGCGTTTGACAGCGGCGAGACGATCAGCCTCCGACTTTTTCGCTTCGCCCTTACGTGCCCAGGCGATAGCCCGGCCGTAATAGGATCCGGCCGACGGATAAGTGGTCGCCAACGCCCGGCCATAATCGGCAATCGCGTCGTCCAGCCGGTTCATCCTGAGCTTTAGCAAGGCGCGGCTGTCCAGAAATGACGTATTATCCGGCATCGTCGCCAGCGCGGCTTCACAGTCTGCCAACGCCGAGTCCAAGGCCACATTCTCTGTCGCCTTGAACCAGCAAAGGCTGTTCAGGGCGCCGGGAGTAAGCGCGTTCGCACGCGCCGACGCGAAGTCACGCTCAGCTGCGGTTGCGTCGCCGGACTTGAGATAAGCCACGCCCCTTTGCGCCAACAGGTTCACGTCTTTAGGTTTGGCCTTCAACGCTGTGGCATAAGTCGCCAGCGCAGTTTGATAGTCGTGCGATTTCACAGCCAGGCGAGCCTTCATCGCCAACGCCTCCGTCATTCCAGGTTCCAGCTTCAAGGCCGCGTCAATGTCGGTGCCGCGTCCGATAAGGTCGGACACACCACGATTTTCTGCGCGGTTCAGATAGATGTACGCCTCCGGCTCGATCGCAAACGCACGATCGTAAGATTGCGTCGCCAACGCCTCTTCGCCGGGTGCATGATACATATTGGCGGCCGCGACGAAGGCATAGCTTTGATCGGGTGCCGCGTCGGTCATTGCGGTGAGTTCCGCCAGTACATTGTCGCGTTGGCCACGCTGGCGGTAGATGCTGGCGCGCATCAGCCGCAGGTTCGATGACTGTGGTGCATCGACTAATAAAGCAGCTGAATCCGCTAAAGCGGCGTCATCCGATCCGGCGCTATGATGGGCCTGCGCGCGATGGGACAGGGAGAACGGATCATTTGGTACAATTGTCAGCGCTCGATCATAAGCGGCGACAGCCTCTTTGGGATTATCTTTCAGCTCGGCAGCCAGACCACGCGCGCAGCACGACGATATTCTTGGGATCAAGCGCCGCAGCGGCGGCGATGTCCTTGTCCGCTGAGGCAAAATCTTGCTTGTGCACCTTGGCGATGCCGCGATCCGCAATTGCCCAGACGCTCTTGGGATCTAGAGCGATGGCACGATCAAAGTCTGCTATCGCCTCGTCGAAGCGGTTACGATCAAGAAGTAAATTACCACGGGCAAGCGCCGCCTGCACGGTTGTCGGCGGAGTGGCCATCAGCACGGCCAATTCCTGCTCGGTCGGGCTGTAGCTGTCCGGGCGCCGAAGATAGACTGTCTGGTCAGCCAGTTCACGCAAAGTCTTCTGCGCAGCTGTCGCTTCGCTCGCGGGGAACTCCGACATCACGCTTCGTTCGCTTCGCTCAATTGTGAAGACGGTTCCCGTCATACTCGCGTGACGCTTGTATTTGATACCCGCGACGGTCAGATCGATATTGCCGCTGTCACCAGCCTTGGCCTTGGTGAAGCCCGGGGGAAGCTGGATAATTTAGTCGTGCGATTGAAGATGGGGTAGGGAACGACGAATGGCGCGTCCTTGTCGGAACCCGACTCATGGCTGAAATCCGCTTTGTAGCCTACACCAGTGCCATCGGTCTCGTACCAGCCGGTATGCCAATCCATGGTCGCGATGCCGTCCATGGTCAGTCGTTCCTCTCCGGTCGCGGGATCGAAGTCTGCGGTAGCGGTCTTCATTTCGACAAAATCATATTCGCCCTTCCAATAGTCGCGGAGTGCACGGGTGCGCGCTTCGCCGACCACCGTATCGAGCGACGTCTTCATCCCGACGGCGTTGTCGCCGCGAAAGACCGAGCGGACCTTGAAGGGCGCCGGTATCGGTAGTCCCTGGCGCGCATCGATATCGATCGCAACATCCTGCGCGGGCTTGTAGAGCCGTTGCGGCTGCATTCGAAGGAGGGCGGTGCCGGTTGGGACGACGGGCAGTCCCCAGCCGAAATAGGGCACCGTCAGCCTGTCGAGGTTCACATCGTCTTTTCGTGTACCATCAAGCCAGTACACGCGTCCGCCGATAATCGCACGGACGATGACGTGGTCGAAGACGCCGACCAGCGGCAGTCGCTGGTCAAGTCCGTCGCCGCCGCTGCTGCTGACCAGTACCGGTACGGCCTCGATACTCATAGAGTGAAGCAGGGCAAGAAGCAGCGCGGTCTTGCCCTTGCAATCGCCGAACCGGCGCGACCATGTCGCGCTCGCATCAGCCGGGACATAACCGCCGGCACCCATCGTCAGCGCGACATAGCGGACCTTGTCCTGAACCAGTGTCAATGCCGCCTGCGCCCGGGCAGTATTAGCTCACGTCCGCACCACAAGTTTGCGCTGTCAGGCAATCGCCTGCGCAAATTGATCGAACAGCAGTCGACCGTCGGTCCCGCCGTGCGCTTCGTCGATCGCGCGTTCGGGGTGGGGCATAAGACCCAGGACGTTGCCACGCTCATTGACGATGCCAGCGATGCGGCGGGCGGAGCCGTTGATCTCGTCTGCATAACGCAGCGCGACGCGGCCTTCCCCTTCCAGCCGATCGAGCGTCTGCTCGTCGGCAAAATAATTGCCGTCATGGTGGGCGACGGGCAGGGTGATCGCGTCTCCCTTATCAAACCGCCCTGTGAAGGGCGTGTTGGTGTTCTCGACGGTCAGTGCAACGTGGCGACAGATGAAGTTGAGAGATGCGTTGCGCATGAGCGCGCCGGGGAGAAGTCCCGCCTCTGTGAGGACCTGAAATCCGTTGCAGATCCCGATGACGGGCATGCCCTTGCTGGCTGCGTCCACCACCGCGCGCATGATCGGCGATCGCGCGGCGATCGCGCCCGAACGCAGATAGTCGCCATAGGAAAAACCGCCAGGGACCGCGATTAGCCCGATGTCTTCGGGTAATTCGCTGTCGCCATGCCAGATCAACGACGGTCTGGTGCCCGTTACCGCCTCCAGTGCAACCGCGATGTCGCGGTCGCAGTTGGAGCCGGGGAAGATTAGGACAGCAGCCTTCACGCGCGCTCTACGCGGTAATTCTCGATAACGGTGTTCGCGAGCAACTGGCGGCACATCGCCTCGACACGCTCATCGGACGTGTCGTCAGCGACCTCCATCGCGATCACCTTGCCGACACGCACGTCGTCGACGCCCGCAAAACCAAGATTGCCAAGCGCGTGATGGATCGCGCGGCCCTGCGGGTCGAGTACACCGGGTTTCAGCGTCACATGGATGTTGAGCTTCACGTCACTTCCCCCGCCGCTTGCGGTGGCTGTCAAGGTCAAGCACTGCATTGTCGCCGCCCTCGGGCAGCAGGCCCAGGCGGCGTGCCACCTCCTGATAAGCTTCCACCTCGCCGCCCAGGTCGCGCCGGAAGCGGTCCTTGTCCATCTTTTCGTTGGTTTCCATGTCCCATAGCCGGCAGCCATCCGGGCTGATCTCGTCGGCCAGCATGATCCGGCCATAATCATTGTCCCAGATTCGACCAAACTCCAGCTTGAAATCGACCAGCCGGATCGAAACTGCCGCGAATAGTCCGGAAAGGAAGTCGTTCACACGGATCGCCAGATCGGCGATGTCGTGCATTTCCTCCTGACTGGCCCAACCGAACGCGGCGATATGTTCGTCGGAAATCATCGGATCGCCGAGCGCATCGTCCTTGTAGTAATATTCGATGATCGTGCGCGGCAGCTTGGTGCCTTCCTCGATCCCGAGGCGCTTCGACAGCGAGCCGGCGGCGACATTGCGCACGACGACCTCGATCGGCACGATCTCGACCTGGCGGATCAGCTGCTCGCGCATATTGAGGCGGCGGATGAAATGGGTCGGCACGCCGATTCCGTCGAGGAGCGTGAAGACATGCTCGGAAATGCGATTGTTGAGCACGCCCTTGCCGTTGATCGTACCCTTTTTCTGCGCATTGAAGGCGGTGGCATCGTCCTTGAAATACTGGATGAGCGTGCCGGGTTCGGGGCCCTCATACAGGATCTTGGCCTTGCCCTCGTAGATCTGGCGGCGGCGAGCCATGCGTGGTTCCCCTGACAAATGCGAATGGCCCCGGCGGCGCGTGGGTCGCGAGGCCGGGGCGCTGAGATGCGCGCGCTATAGGGGATGGGCGCGGGAGGTGCAATCAGAGCCGGGTAGCAGCTGCCAACTGGCGGCGGTCAGCTAACAAGATTGCGGGCGGCAAAGCGGGCGTCATGCCAGGGTTCGGACGCCAGTGTCTCACGGAGTGCTTCGCCTGCTAGCCATATGTCCGAATACCGGAGATAAAGCGGCGTTAGGCCGAGGCGCAGGATATCGGGCGTGCGGAAGTCGCCGATGACGCCGTGTTCGATGAGCGCTTGCGACAGGGCACAGGCATGAGGATGGCGAAAGCTGATGTGACTGCCGCGCCGGTGCGCATCGCGCGGTGTCACGCAGTCGAGGCCGAGCGTATCGCCGGCAGCGGCGAGGATGTCGAACAGCGCGGCACTCTTTTGCCAGACGGCGTGTCGGTTGATGCCGGTCCACAGGTCGAGTCCCGCCTCCAGCGCCGCCATCGACAGCATCGTCGGCGTCCCGGCGAGCCAGCGGGTCATACCGGGCGCGGGCGTATAGGCGTCCTCGAAATCGAACGGTGCGGTGTGTCCCATCCAACCGGACAGCGGGCTGGTCAGCCGGTTCTGCAAATGCTCGGCGACGTAAAGCCAGGCCGGTGCACCGGGTCCACCATTTAGATATTTGTATCCGCACCCTACGGCCAGGTCGGCGCCCGCGCTGTTCAGGTCAACCGGAATGGCACCGGCGGAGTGGCTAAGATCCCACAACATCAGTGCGCCGGCATCATGCGCGGCTCGTGTCCAGCCGTCCATTTCGAACCGCTCGGCGGTACGGTAATGAACATGGGTCAGCATCAAAACCGCGGTATTGTCGTTCAACGCTTGTGACAGTTCGCCGCGGGGTACGGTGTGAAGTCTTGCGCCCTGGACACAAGCAACCGCCCCTTCGGCAATATGAAGGTCGGTTGGAAAATTGCCTTGCTCGGCGACAATGATGCGGCGGGCCGGGTCAAGGCGCAGCGCGGCGACGAGCAGTTTGAACAAGTTGGTCGACGTGGTGTCGCAAACGATCGCCTCGTGCGGTCGCGCACCAATGAGCGGCGCGAGTTTGGCACCCAGCCGCTGCGGCGCGTCGATCCACCCCTCGTTCCAGCTACGGATTAGCCGCTTCCCCCATTGGCGCTCAACGACGTCTGTCATCGCCTTGGGAGTCGCACGGGGTAGGGCACCGAGCGAATTGCCGTCGAGATAGATGATACCTTCAGGCAGGACGAAGCGGTCACGCCAGGGTGCGAGCGGGTCAGCGGCATCGAGCGCGCGGGCTTCGTTGAGTGTCATGGTGTACGCTAGCAAAAGCGGAACGCTTGTGGAACGGCATCCGGCGCTGCTATCGGATGCGGGAATGGCCAGTGACCTTTCCGATCCCTTCGATGCCATTGTGGACGCGCCATTCGATGCCGCGCTGTCGGAGCGCTATCTTGTCTATGCGCTCTCGACGATTACCGCGCGGTCGTTGCCGGACGTCCGTGACGGGATGAAGCCCGTGCATCGGCGGCTGTTGTGGGCCATGCGGCTGTTGCGGCTAGACCCGGCATCGGGATACAAGAAATGCGCACGCGTCGTCGGTGACGTGATCGGCAAATATCATCCGCATGGCGATCAATCGGTCTATGATGCGATGGTACGGCTGGCGCAGGATTTCGCGCTACGCTATCCGCTGGTCGACGGGCAGGGCAATTTCGGCAACATCGATGGCGATAACGCGGCCGCGTATCGCTATACCGAGGCACGGCTGACGCAGGTTGCGATCGACCTGATGGATGGTCTGGACGAGGATGCGGTCGGTTACCGGGCGACCTATAATGGCGAGGATCAGGAGCCCGAACTCTTTCCCGGCATGTTCCCCAACCTGCTGGCAAACGGGGCGAGCGGGATCGCGGTCGGCATGGCGACCAGTATCCCGCCGCACAACGCCGCCGAGTTGCTGGACGCGGCGATCATGCTTGTCGAGCGCCCGGAGGCGGACGACGCCGCGATGCTGGCGCACGTGCGCGGGCCGGATTTTCCCACCGGCGGACTGGTCGTCGACTCGGCCGATATGATCGCCGAGGTTTACAGGATCGGCCGCGGGTCGTTTCGAATACGCGCGCGCTGGTCGGTCGAGCGGGAGAAGGGCGGCGCCTGGTCCGCAATCGTCAGCGAAGTGCCCTATGGGGTGCAAAAGGGCAAGCTGATCGAGCAGATCGCGGCCCTTATCAACGACAAGAAACTGCCCATCCTGGCCGATGTCCGCGATGAATCGGATGCCGAGGTGCGGATCGTACTAGAGCCGCGCAGCCGCACCGTCGACGTCGGCATCATGATGGACGGGCTGTTTCGCCTGACCGATCTGGAAACGCGCTTCAGCCTCAATCTGAATGTGCTGGATGCCGAGCGGACGCCGCGCGTCATGTCACTGCGCGAGGCGCTGTCGGCATGGGTCGAGCATCAGTTCGTGGTCCTCAGGCGTCGCACCGCACATCGCCTTAGCAAGATCGCCGATCGGATCGAATTGCTGGACGGCTATCTCATCGCCTTCTTGAACCTCGACCGCGTAATAGAGATCATCAGGACCGAGGATGAGCCAAAGGCGGTGATGATCGCGGAATTCTTGCTGAGCGACCGGCAGGCGGAGGCCATCCTCAACATGCGGCTCCGCTCGCTGCGGCGACTGGAAGAATTCCAGATACGCAAGGAGCGCGACGGGCTCGACAAGGAGCAAGGCGAGTTGACCGCGCTGCTGGCCTCTCCGATCAAGCTGCGGAACCGGATGAAGCGCGATTTGGCAAAGATCCGCGATCGCTATGGCGCCGACACGGTGTTGGGCCGGCGCAGGACGATGATTGAGGAAGCCGAGCCCACACGCGACATCCCGCTGGAGGCGATGATCGAGCGCGAACCGATCACCGTCATCCTGTCGGAGCGCGGATGGATCAGGGCGATGCGCGGGCATGTCGACTTGACCGCCGCCGAGACGCTGAAGTTCAAAGAAGGCGATGGCCCGGCCTTCGCGTTCAACGCTCAAACCACCGACAAACTCCTCCTCGCCTCTGAAGACGGTCGCTTTTACACTCTCCCTGCGGACAAGTTGCCCGGCGGACGCGGTTTTGGAGAGCCCGTCCGCGCGATGATTGACCTGGACGGCAATGTAGGTGTCGTTGCGCTGCTCCCGGCGACGAAGATCGGGCGATTGCTGCTCGCATCATCCGACGGGCGCGGATTCCTTGTGAAGACCGGCGATGTGCTGGCGGAGACGCGCAAGGGCAAAGCGGTCGTCAGCCCGCGCGGATCGGCGACGCTGAAGGTCGTTCGCCCATTGCCCGCGGCGCATGACTATGTCGCCGCCATCGGAGACAATCGCCGTTTTTTGGTATTCCCGCTGACCGAGATGGCAGAAATGACGCGTGGACAGGGGACGCAGCTGCAACGCTACCGCGATGGCGGCTTGTCTGATGTGACCACCTTCGTATTCGCTGACGGTCTTCAGTGGGTTATGGGCGGCGAATCCGGGCGGGTCCGGACCGAAGCTGATCTGAGTCCCTGGCGCGCGGCGCGCGGGGCGGCGGGGCGAATGCCACCCGTCGGATTTCCACGCGACAATCGGTTCTGATGTTTCGTGATATCCGTACCGCCAGCGAGTGATGGAGTAGGCGAGGCCGTTGTCGCAACGCAGTTTGAAACCTTTGCCCGTCGCATGGTTTAAGTATTAAGAAACTTCATGGCTTTACCCCAACCCTATGGCAACCCGCGTTGATAGGATCGATGAGCCGCTAACACGGATACCTGAGCGATTGGCACGCGCGCTCGAGCTCTTTCCCGCGCCGAGTGTCCATCTGGTGCTCGAGGCTGCCGGAGCGTCGATCATCGCTTTTAACAGCGCCTATGCCCAAACGACACTCGGCACCGACGCGGCCACATCGCCGATGGTCGAGGCGCTGATCGACCGGATCACCTTGTTTCTATCCGGTGCCCAATTGCGCGAGGAGTTCGACTGGCAGGCAGGCGAAACAGTGGACTGCCGCTATTACCGGGTAGGCTTTGCGCGAACATCGCCCGCGTTGACCGATTGCTGCACCATCACGCTCATCGATCAGACATCGCAGCGTCAGACCGAGCGAAGTCTTCGCCGGGAAATGACGACGGACAGCCTGACCGGATTGCTGAACCACCAAGGTTTCGCCGACCTCATTGATGCGCGGCGAGCCGAAGGTGACGAGCATGCTGTGCTGGTGGTTAATCTGGAACGATTTGGCAGAGTCAATTCGTGTCTCGGGAGCGTGGCCGGCAACGAATTGCTGCTGACGATCGCAAGACGCCTCCGTGGAGCGCTGCGCGCGCGCGATACGCTAGCACGTATTGATAGCAGCGCCTTCGGGATTCTGGCAGCAATCGACCGTGCCACCAACGAGGCCGATCGACTGGCCGAGCGGATCCACGGCGCGATGAATTCCCCGTTCCGGCTGAGCACGTATGAAATTGGGGTCGAATGCTCGGTGGGCATCGACAAGATTGATGCCGATGGCGACGACATGATCCGTAACGCCAAATTCGCTGCACGGCGAACCACGGCGGCGGAGCGCACGCAGACGTATCAGACCGAAACATTGACCGCGGCGCGAGCATGTTTTGCGATGGAGACCGCATTGCGCAGGGCGATCGAGATGCGCGAGTTGCGGCTGGTCTTTCAGCCGGTGCGCAGGCTCGCCAGCGGAGCGATCGGGGGGTTTGAGGCGCTTGCCCGGTGGCGGGACCGAGATGGACGCGAGCATTCACCGGCTGAATTCATTCCGGTCGCAGAGGAATCGGGCCTGATCATACCCTTGGGACGCTGGGTTGCGGAGGAGGCTGCGGCCACATTGGAACGTTGGGAACGCGCGCTCCACCGGTCAACTGACATTCGCATGGCGTTCAACGTCTCTGCGATCCAGCTACAGCGTGACAATATTCCCGCACTGGTGACGCAAGTTGTCGCTGACAAGTCGTTTGGTGCAGACCGCCTGATGCTGGAACTGACGGAAAGCGCAGTCGTCAGCGATCCGGAAGGGGTGTCCGGGACGCTACGTGAGTTGAAGCGTCTGGGCACCAGGATCGCACTAGATGATTTCGGGACGGGCTATTCAAACCTTGCCTATCTGCAACAATTGCCGATCGATGTTCTCAAGATCGATCGAAGCCTGGTCACAGATATGACGGACGACTCTGACAAACTGGCGATCGTGAACGCTATCGTGTCGCTGTCAAAGGCACTCAACATGCGCGTGACGGCCGAAGGAATTGAGACGCCCGACGTAGCCGAGGCGCTGCGGGTGATGGGCTGTACCAGCGGGCAGGGTTATCTCTATGCGCGCCCGCTGGAATTCGATGACGCCTTCGCACTGATGGCGGCCAGCACCTCGTCAGCGATCTGATCGACGCGAGCCTGTCCTGGAAACTCCTCGGCGATCCAGCGCTTTTCGATGTCACGCAATGCCTCGGCGACCGCCGGACCCTTATCGAGTCCGCGCGAAACCAGCTCACCGCCTCGGATCGGTAGCGTTGGCGAGGTCCATTCCATAATAGGTGCGACCGGCTCGCCTGAGAGCAACAGACGATCAACTGCGCTCTCGCGTCCGGCGCGGTAAGACAATGCCCGGGGGCCTTCCAAGCCCGGCCCCGCCGTTCCCGAAACCAACCGGCGACGATCCGCTTTTGATAGCTTCAGTCTCGCTCCGACACGGTCCGCCGCCTCGGCAGGCAACAGCGCGGCGAGGCGGCGGATCGCATCGGGTGCAACGCCTGCATCCCACTCGCGCCTGACCAGGCCTGCGAAGCGGGTGACGCTGTTCTTATCGATCTCGGGAAGAACGCTATGCAAGATACCGTTCTCGACCATCAGTCCGACTATGGCGACCGCTTCGCTTGCCACCAGCAAGCGCAGAAGTTCGCTCGCGATCCGTTCGCGCGACAGCGCCATCAGGTCATTGGCGCGGGCGATACAGGCGGCAAGCCCCTCGGTATCTGCAAGACTGCCAAACCGCGCAGAAAATCGAAAGAAGCGCAAGATTCGCAGGTGATCCTCCGCGATGCGACGTAGCGGATCGCCGATGAAGCGGACGCGCCGCGCCGTCAGATCCGCGAACCCATCAAACCAGTCATGGACAAGACCGGTCTTCAGATCGGCATACAGTGCATTGATGGTAAAATCCCGCCTGGCGGCGTCCTCGCGCCAGTTATCACTAAAGGCAACGATCGCATGCCGGCCGTCGGTGGCGACATCCCGGCGCAGTGTTGTCACCTCGATCGCGCCACCCGGCAGCACCGCCGTCACCGTGCCATGGGCTAGACCTGTAGGGACGACCCTGATGCCCACGTTAGTCAGTAATTCGACAACACTCTGAGGGGTATGCCGCGTGGCGATGTCGATATCGGCAACATCCAGCCCGAGAAGCGTATCGCGCACCGCTCCTCCTACGACCCGGGCGTCGTCTGCGCCCAGAACACCGATCAGCCGGTCCAGCCCCTCGCGGTGTCGCCACCGAGCCTCCGGCAGCATTACCGCCATCGCAGCCGCCGTGACAGATTGATGATGATCGCCGCGGTTGCGCCCCAGATCCGATACCCATTCCAGTTGATAACGTGGAAGCACCGAAACTCTCCGTGCCAATCACCACTACCCTCGTCATGATTGATCGGATCGAGCACGAAGGCGAGCGGCACTTCGAACACGTCCGCGACTTCACTTTCTGCGGGAACGAGCGGCAGATCGGGCGGAACCGTTGCCAGGATAGGCGTGATGTCGAAGCCGGTGCCGGTCCGATAGCGATCGGCGGGGCCGATGACCCTAACCTGCTCGACCGGCATCGCCACCTCCTCATGCGCCTCTCGCAGCGCGGCGGTGACCGGATCTTCGCCTAGATCGATCCTTCCACCCGGAAAGGCGATCTGCCCCGGATGACGGCGTAGCGTCTCGGTCCGTCTGGTCAGGATCACCCCGGGTTCGGAGCGATTAGTGATGGCGATGAGTACCGCGGCGGGAGTGAGCGCCTCGCCGGGCTCGTCCATCAGTTTCGCATGATCACCCGCCAGCAGGCTCGTATCGAGGGCAAGTGGCGCTCCGAGCATTGTGACCAATCGCTCTTCAAGTGCTGTCATTCTGCGAAGAAAGGAAAAAATGTACCGCTGCTCCAGATGCCGCTCACATCGCCACCTTGCGCCTGGTCGCTCGCGTGATGTACGATGTCGTAATAGACCGACCGTGCAATGAGGGCATCTAATCCGCTCCTGACCGTCAGATAGGGCCGTGGACCCTCATCGTAATGATCGAACCGCAGCGGATGGGCGGCATCGGCAACGACAAGTTCATTGGTATTCAGTCGGAAGATCAGCCGCGCCTCTTGTCCTTTGCCCTCATGGCGAAGCTCGACCGCGACGAATGGCGCGTCCTCCACGGCAATATCCAGCTTCTCGACGGGTGTCACAAGGACATAGCCACCGTTCTGCTCGCGGCGCAGCACCGACGAGAACAGCTGAACCATCGCCGGCCGGCCGATGGGTGAGCCCTGATGGAACCAGGTACCGTCCGCCGCGATCCGCATCTCGCTGGCGCCGCAACGTGCGGGGTTCCACTGGTCAACGGGCGGTAGGCGGCGCTCCTCGACCAGGCGCATGATTTCCGCGAGGCTGAGCGAAGATAGGTCAGGTTGATCGCCAAGCATACAATGGGAGGTAGGGACGCGGTGTAGAATCGTCCAGCGTGGTCAGGCTGCGCCGAGCATGCCGGCCAAATCGGGAACCGCGGGACCGCGCGCAAGCAGTCGGTGGCGCTCGACGGGTCCCGGAAGCCGCCACTGCGCAGTGCGTGTCGCCTCGAACCCGAATCGTCCATAATATTCGGGATCACCGATCAGCATCATCGCGCCCGTCTGATTCGTCTGTGCCGCCGCGTCCAACATCCGCGCCATCATTGAACCGCCGACTCCCTTCCCCCAAAACCCTTTCTCAACGCAAACGGGACCGACCATGATGAGCGGTAAGCGTTCTTGCGCCAGTGTCGTCAGGACGACCGGCCAGCATTGGATCGAACCCACCAATTTATCATGTGCGATGGCCGCAAAGCTGAGCAGGTCAATCATCGGACCCTCACCGCGTACCTTGTAGGCTGTACGCGCGTGGCGATGCTTGCCGAACGCATGGTCGAGGAGCGCTTCATTTGCGTGGGCATCGATATGTGCCAGCGGTGCGAGATGGATCATAGGTGGTGCACTAGCAATGCCCCGATAGCACACAAGGCTGCCGCTTTCGCTGATCCGCATGTCTGCTACAGAGCGCCCGATGGATGACTCGCTGCGGCTGGAAGTGCGTGACCTGGAGCTTCAGGTGCTGACCGGAATTTACTCTGAAGAAACGCATCTCCCTCAGCCACTGCGCGTCTCGGTGAGTGCCGATCTGCGACCCCCGGAATATTTTGCTTCCGATACGCCATTGTCCGCGTCGAAAAATTATCTTGACCTCAAACATGCCGCGACCCGCGCGCTGCCGCAGGGTGTGCATTTCGCGCTGATCGAGGCGGTGGCCGATCACATTTGCGAGACCCTGTTTTTACAAGATCGTCGCGTCTGGCGGGTGGAGGTTCGAATTGTTAAGCTTGCCATCGCGGAGGCTAACGAGTCGATCGGTATGACGTTGGTGCGACATCGTCGTTGATGAAGATAACAGTTCTTCCCGATGACGACGTCCCTGCGCTGGTTTCTCGGGCCGATGGGGAGTCGGTGACGCTGATCATCGCGCCGGGTCGTGACTCCTTGTCGATGACAACCGTGCTGGCCACCATCAGGCAGCTCGCGCTTGAGCGCTCGCCGGCGATGCGGATCAATGCGGTAGTCGCCACGGTTGGGACGAATGAGGCGGACTTTGCCGCTACCGTCTGCTTCCTCGACAGCGCCGCGTCAATAACCGGGCAGGTAATCGAGCTCGTTTAGCCGTGCGTCCGGGCGCACTGCCCCAGTTGGTCGCGCACAAACTGATAGTCGCGGCGTGCGAGGTCGGCATCTGCTCTATCCATCGACCCCGTGCTGCTATCGGGCAAGGATTGCGGCAGACCGCAGGCGAGTCGATACCATAGCAATGTGTTAGCGGCCGGAGGCGCTGCGGCATCATCGACAATCTCGCTGAGCGCGACCGCCCAACGCGGCTGCTCGCCTGGGCGCCGCAGGACGGACAGCGAGACAGGGCGCCCGTCGGCCGTTTGGAGGAACACTTGCGTCTCGCCCTCGCCCGGCAGCGCCCCGGGGACGTGAAAGGCGTTGCCGATGCCGGTGATCGTGGGCGGCGCATCCGCGGACACGACATCCTTGGCAATGGCGCGTACTTGCGAGTCGAGCGCCGGCGCCCAGTCCAGTTGCGCGTCGGGCGAGGATAACTGGAGCTGATCTGCTCTATTGGTAACGCGACGCGCGAACAGCAGAACGCGCAGCCGCTTCAGCTTTGGCGGGCGGCCGCGTGCGTCGAGCGGCAAGTCGACCAAATAGCCGATCCGTGCCGGTAATCCTCCCTTGCCCCGCAAAAGCGAAAGGAGATCGGCCTGAACATAGAGACGGACGCTTCCGGGGCGAACGTTTGCGGCTTCGGCGCCCTTGATCTGCGCCGTTGTCGCCACGGTCGCGTCGGCGATGACGGGACTCGCTTCGACGAGGTCAACCAGATCGGCGTAGGACGAGTCCTGTGCGGGACGGGTGATCGGGGGGGATGTCGGAATAGTCTGCGCCGTGACGCCACCTGCGCTCGAGACACACCCGCCAAAGATCAGGCCAAACAGGAGGAACGCCTTGACTGCTCTTTTGTGCTTGATCGACATTATCCCGCCTTAATCCACGAAAGCTGAACGGCCTAGAAATAACCCCGCAATCGTCCCGCCATTGGCCGATCGCATCGACAAAGCATTTGCGCACCGCCTTTCCCGGCGATAGGACTTGCAAATCCTGTCATGTCGTCAGCCGGCCTGACAGGAATTCCGGTGCCGCTCGCTGACGCTACGGCAAGGCGGTGACGGAGGGGATTTAGGGAGTGTTATTGCTGAATGGCCTATACTGACCAGAAGATGTCCGGAGGTAAGGTCGCCGCGATCGTGATCGTGGCTTTGATCCATATCGCTCTCGGCTATGCTTTTGTGACCGGGTTGGCGTATCAATACGTCAAGAAGGTTTCGAAGGAGTTTAACACCTTCGACGTTCAACCGCCGCCGCCGCCGCCGCCGCCCGATGAGCCGCCGCCGCCGCCGCCCGACCAGCCCGCGGCGCAGGCACCTCCAGTGGTTTCGCCGCCGCCGATCGTACGCAATCCGAACCCGCCGCCGCAAATCGTGACGACTGTGACGACTCCGCCCAAGGTGTTCATCCCGACCCCGATCGCGGCGCCGCCGCCGGTCGTCGTCGCGCCGCCCGCGCCACCTAAGCCGAAAGTGTCGCAGGCTGCAGGAATCAAGGGCACTCCAGGCCAGTTCTTCGGCCGTGACAATTATCCGCCCGCGGCGCTTCGTGCCGGAGCGCAAGGTCGCGTTCGTGCGACGTTGACCGTCGGGACGGATGGACGGGTAAGTAACTGCAACGTGACCTCATCGAGCGGTAACAGTGACTTGGACAGCACCACGTGCCGTATCGCCCGAAGTCGGGTGCGGTTCACGCCGGCGAAGGACCAGACCGGCGCGCCGATCGCCTCAACATATCCGTTGTCGGTGGTCTGGAACTTGGAGGAATAGGTGCGTGGTGTGACGGCTTTGAATTGCTCGCACCATAAGGTTTCGTGACGGTATCAACTTAATTCATCGAGGGAATAACGATGCTTACCACCATTCTTGCCGCTGGCGCCGCCGCAACTACCGCGGGCGAAAGCCCATATGGCCTTCAACAGTCACTGCGCGAAGGCGGGCTGATTTCACAGACCGTTTTCGGCATTCTGGTGCTTATGTCGATCGTGTCGTTCTACATCCTGTTCTCCAAGCTGTTCGAGCAGCAGAAGATCATGAATCAGGCCAAGCGCGTGCGTCAGAGCTTCTGGCAGTCCAACTCGTTGCGTGAAGGATCGGCCAAGCTGGAGAAGAACTCGGCCTATAAGCAGATCGTCGACGACGGTCTGGCCGCGCAGGACCAGCATAGTCGCCTGACCGACCCGGTCGAGGCGCATGACTGGCTGCATGGGTCGCTTGCGCGTTCGGAAGCGGCGATCAACTCGAAACTTGGTGGCGGTCTCGCCTTCCTCGCGACGGTCGGTTCGGTCGCGCCGTTCATCGGCCTGTTCGGCACGGTGATCGGCATCTACCGTGCGCTTGTAAAGATCGGCGCGTCGGGTTCGGGTTCGATTGATCAGGTCGCCGGACCGGTTGGAGAAGCGCTCATCATGACCGCCCTCGGACTGGTCGTCGCGGTCCCCGCCGTGCTTGCCTATAACTGGCTGCAGCGTCGCAACAAGTCGATCGCAGAGGATCTTTCGGCCTTCTCGAACGACGTGCTCGGCTTTCTCGCCTCCAACGGCGCGGTCCGTCCGATGGTCGATTCGGGCGGTAAACCCACCACTGCCTCGAAGCCGATGCCGACCAAGACCGCCGGTGCAACGACAACCGCCGGCCAGGCAGGTGGTGTGCAGACCCGCGCATAAGCGTGTTGGCTGAACCGCCCGCGGCATGTTGGCGCGGGCGGTATCGAATGAATAGGATAATTCGCATATGGCGATGAGTGTTGGTGGAGATTCCGCCGAGAAACCGATTTCAGATATCAACACGACGCCGCTGGTCGACGTCATGCTGGTGCTTCTTATAATCTTCCTGGTGACCGCGACCGTAGCTGTGCAGGCGGTGAAGCTGAAGCTACCCGATGTTCGGTTCGATCCGACGACGACGAAGCCCGAGAACGTGTCGCTGTCGATTACAAGCGATGCGGCGGGTGACTGTCAGGTCTTCTGGAATCTATCGCCTGTAACGCATGAGGAATTACTGGATCGTGCGGTTGCCAAGTTGAAGGCGGAAATCGCCCGTCAGGGTGGACCGAATGCCGTTGGTATCGAGTTGCCGGAGGCGCATATTCGCGGTGACGTAAACACGCCGTATAAATGTGTCGGCGGTGCGATCTATCAGATGCAGCAGGCCGGGTTCGCCAAGGTCGGATTTATTTCGTCTCCGCCCCCGGGCCAGGGAGTGACGCGGCTTTGATCCCGCGTCCGTCCAGTGACTTCAGGAGTAAACTAGCATGGCAATGAGTGGCGGCTCCGATGACGGTGAGCCGATGATGGACATGAACATGACGCCGTTGATCGACGTCCTGCTCGTGCTCCTCATCATGTTCATCATCACTATCCCGATCCAAACTCACGCGGTAAAGGTCGATCTGCCGATCAACGACCCCAATTCGCCACCGCCGCCGATCGATCCGCAGAAGAACAAGATTTCGATCGACGCTGCCGGCACGGTCGCTTGGAATGGCGCACCGGTCGATGAGGTGACGTTGCGTCAGTATCTTGATCAGACAGCGGGTATGAACCCGGAGCCCGAGTTGCATTTTCAGCCCGACGCTAATTCAAAGTACGAAGTGGTTGATCGTACGTTGGCGGTAATCAAGCGGTCGAATATTACGAAGCTGGGTTTCATCGGCAACGAGCAATATCGCAACGACTTCTAAACACTGACCCATCCGTCGCCAGCATGGCGGCCTGTCAGATTGATGGAAAAGGACGCTCATATGGCTTCGGCCATGTGAGCGTTTTTTTGTTCGATGGTCGCAGCCGCGGGATCAGCGTTCCGTGCTGCACCCGGGCATCGAGCCATCTTGTCATCTTGTCTTTTAAGTGTCATGACTGTGTAACAAAAGTGAAACGGTAACGACACTTATTCGAGGAGATTGGAGATGCGCAGCGCGACAATTGGAATTGCAATGGTGGTGCTGGCCGGAATGACCGCGCCGGCCGTTGCTCGCGATGAAAATGGCTACCGTGCCATTGCGGCGGGAGATTATGCGGGGGCGATGGTTAGGCTGGAGTCGGAGCTTCGAATGTTTCCCGATGCGCCGGAAGTGGCGCTAAACCTGGCGTTCACGTACCTGCATGCTGGGCGAGTTGCTGACGCGCGCATACTTTACGCGGATGTTATGAAGCGGCCGGAGGTTACGATGGACCTGCCCTCAGGCCGGTCTGCGTCGAGCCACGCCATTGCGGCTCGCGGCTTGTCGCTCATGCCGCGGACGATCGCGTCGCGTTGAGGTGCCCTACAGTCTGGGAAGTGTGACGCCGCGCTGTTTCATATATTTGCCGGCGCGATCGGCATAGCTGGTCTCGCACGGTTCATTACCTGACAGGAACAGGAACTGGCATGCGCCTTCATTGGCGTAAACCTTGGCAGGCAGCGGCGTCGTGTTGGAAAATTCCAGCGTGACATGTCCCTCCCAACCGGGTTCCAGCGGCGTAACGTTGACGATGATCCCGCAGCGAGCATAGGTCGATTTACCCAGACAGATCACCAGCACATCGCGCGGCACCCGAAAATATTCGACGGTGCGCGCAAGGGCAAAGCTGTTCGGCGGTATGATGCAACAGTCGGTCTTTCGATCGACGAAGCTGTTCGCGGCGAAATCCTTTGGATCGACCACCGCCGAGTCAACATTGGTGAAGATCTTGAACTCGTCAGCGACGCGCGCGTCATAGCCATAGGATGACAGTCCGTAGCTGATGCAGCCGTCTCGTCGCTGCGCCTCGACAAAGGGTTCGATCATGCGATCGGCGAGCGCGCGTTCCCTGATCCAGCGGTCGGACTGTACGGTCATGACGCTCCCTTTCGCCGAGGCCAGGCGCAGGGGCAAGACCCAGCGGGGAGACCCAGCGGCAAGACCCAGCGGTCGTTGCGTCGTCCGGCCATTGGCGGACTCCGGGATGAGTCCTAGATGAAAGGCAATGTCGACACCCAACGCGCCCGACCGGTTCAACGAAGACAGATCCACCTACACCGTTCGCGGCGGGGCCGATGCGCCCGACCTGACGACGGGAGTGGAGGCGATCCGTAATGTCGTGAAAACGTTGCCGACCCGGCCCGGCGTGTATCGGATGCAGGATGCGCGTGGCGATGTGCTGTATGTCGGCAAGGCCCGTGCGCTGCGCAATCGCGTGACAAATTACACGCAGGTCGAGCGGCTGCCCAAACGGCTGCAGCGAATGGTGGCGCAAACGCGCTCCATGACGATCGTCACCACCAACGACGAGGCGGAGGCGCTGCTGCTGGAGGCGCAGCTGATCAAACGGTATCGCCCCGCATATAATGTGCTGCTGCGCGACGATAAATCCTTCCCCTTCATCCTGCTGCGCGGTGATCAGCAATTCCCGCGCATCCAGAAACATCGGGGCGCCAGGCGCGCGAAGGGTAATTACTATGGCCCGTTCGCCAGCGCAGGGAGCGTCAACAACACATTGAACGCGCTGCAAAAGCTGTTCCTGTTGCGCAGCTGTACTGACGGGTTCTTCAAAACGCGCGATCGGCCGTGCCTGCTGTACCAGATCAAGCGCTGCTCCGCGCCATGCGTCGGGCGCATCGATGAGGCGGGCTATGCCGAGCTGGTCGACGACGCGAAGCAGTTTCTCGCCGGCAAGGCGACGGACGTGCAGGCGAAGCTGGGCGCCCAGATGGAAGCGGCGGCCGAGGCGACGGATTTCGAGCTGGCGGCGCTGCTGCGCGATCGGCTCCGCGCGCTGACGTTTATCCAGGGGACTCAGGCGATCAATGCCGAAGGAGTGGGCGACGCCGACATCTTTGCGCTGGCGTGCAAGGACGGGGTGATGGGCATCCAGGCGTTCTTCATCCGCGGCGGGCAGAACTGGGGGCATCGCAGCTTTTTCCCCTCGCACACCGCCGATGTGCCGGAGGATGAGGTGATGACCAGTTTCCTGAGCCAATTCTATGAAGACGTGCCGCCCGCGCGCACAATCCTGCTGGACCGCGAACTGGGCGAGGGCGCGTTGCTGGCCGAGGCGCTGGGCGAGGCGGCGGGGTACAGAATCACGCTTTCGGTTCCACAGCGCGGGACGCGCCGACGGCTGATGGAACAGGCGCAGCGCAATGCGGTGGAGGCGCTGGACCGGCGGCTGGCGGAATCGACGACGCAGGCGAAACTGCTGCGCGAAGTCGCCGATCTGTTCGCGCTGGCAGAGTCCCCGGACCGGATCGAGGTCTATGACAACAGCCATATCCAGGGGACGAACGCGGTGGGCGCAATGGTCGTCGCGGGTCCGGAAGGCTTTCGCAAGGGCCAGTATCGAAAGTTCAACATCAAGAACAAGGAGACCGTGCCCGGCGACGATTTCGCCATGATGCGTGAGGTGTTCCAGCGGCGGTTTGCCAAATATGCCGAAGGGGGCGCGGAGGAGGCCGATCGTGACGCGGGCGACTGGCCCGATCTGGTGCTGATCGACGGCGGGCGCGGGCAGTTGAATGCGGTCAGGGGCGTGCTGGAGGATATGGGCATCGAGGATGTGTGCCTGGTCGGTGTCGCCAAGGGGCCTGACCATGGCCGAGAGGGGCGTGAGGTGTTCCATCTGTTGGACGGGCGCGAAGTGACGCTGCCGGTCAACGCGCCGGTACTGTTCTACCTCCAGCGGCTGCGCGACGAGGTTCACCGCTTCGTGATCGGCGCGCACCGGGCGAAGCGCGCCAAGGCGATCGGCGCCAGCCCGCTGGACGAGGTGCCGGGCATTGGCCCGGCGCGCAAAAAGGCGTTGCTGATGCATTTCGGGACAGGCCGCGCGGTCAGGAACGCGAGCCTGGTCGACCTGCAACAGGCGCCAGGCGTGTCAAAAGGCGTCGCGCAGCAAGTGTATGATTTCTATCACAGCCGCTAGCGCGAGCAGAAATTGATCCGTTCGTGCTGAGCGACGACGAAGCCCCGTTCCGAGCGAACTTGTCGAACGCGCCTTGCCAGGGGTAGTCGCGGTTCAAGGGGGACCATTTTTGAGCCGACAACTGATCAACGAATATCGCGCCGATCTCGACCGGCTGCGCGCCGTCTCCGGCAGCCGGCGTGAAAGCGTCCTGCGCGAAGCGTTCAAGGATTTGCTCAAACGCTGGGGCAAGTCGCGCGAGCTGCAGTTCATCCCCGAACACGACATCGTCACCGCGCAGAAGAACCGCATCTATCTGGACGGCGCGCTGCTCCATGCGCTGCGCGTCCCCTTCGGCTATTGGGAGGCGAAGGACGCCGACGACGATCTGGACGCGGAGATCGCGGCCAAGACGCGCAAGGGATATCCGCGCGACAACATCGTCTATTCGGACGATCACACCGCCGTCCTGATCAGGATGGGCATGAGGCGTCGCGCGTCGCGATGGACGACACCGACGCGCTGTACGGCCTGCTGACCCGCTTCTTCGCGCACGAGCGGCAGGAGGTGGCCGATTTCAACAAGGCGGTGAAGCAGTTCGCCGCCGACCTCCCCGAAATCCTGAAGGCGTTGCGCGAACGGATTGCAGAAAAGCGCGCCGCGTCCCGCGCGTTCGCGGCGGCGGAAACCGCGTTCCTCGACCATGCGCGCGATGCCATCAACCCGGCGGTCAGCGAGGACGATGTGCAGGAGATGCTGATCCAGCACATCCTGACCGAGGACATCTTCGCCAAGGTGTTCGACAATCCCGATTTCCATCGGCTGAACAATGTCGCCGCCGAGTTGAAGCGGCTGGAGGACGTGCTGTTCGGGCGCGGCGAGAAGGCCGGGCTGCTCCGCGCGCTCGCGCCCTATTATGCGGGCATCGCGTCCACCGCCGCGCTGATCTCAAGCCACAGCGAGAAGCAGGGGTTCCTCAAGGCGCTCTACGAGGATTTCTACAAGGCGTATAACAAGAAGGCAGCCGACCGTCTCGGCGTGGTCTATACGCCGGGCGAGATCGTCCGCTTCATGATCCGATCGGCGGACTGGCTGTGCGAGAAGCATTTCGGCCGGAACCTGATCGATCGCGGCGTCGAAATCCTCGATCCCGCGACCGGCACCGGCACCTTCATCGTCGAGCTGCTCGAATATTTTCGCGGCGACCGCGACAAGCTGCGGCACAAATACAAGGAGGAACTGCACGCCAACGAGGTCGCGATCCTGCCCTATTACGTCGCCAATCTGAACATCGAGGCGACCTATCAGGCGATCACCGGCCAGTTCGCGGAGTATGAGAATCTGTGCCTGGTCGACACGCTGGATAATGTCGACGCGCTCGGCATCCATGCCGGATACCAGCACGACCTGCTGGGCGGGCTGGCCGACGAGAATATGGAACGCGTCAAGCGCCAGAACCGCCGCAAGATCAGCGTCATCATTGGCAACCCGCCCTACAATGCTTGGCAGCAGAGCTACACTCAGAACAATGCGAACCGGCCGCACGCTCGCGTCGATGCACGTATAAAGCAAACCTATATCAAAGAGGGAACGTCTCAGAACCAGAACAGCGTGTACGATATGTATACCCGCTTCGTCCGCTGGGCTTCTGATCGGTTAGGCGACGAAGGGATTATTGTATTTGTCATTGGCCGTAAGCCGATCGCGAAAGGCGCGTATGACGGTTTTCGCAAGTCTCTTGAGCGGGAGTTTATTGACATCTGGCTTATGGATCTGGGCGGCGATATCCGGGACAACCCGAAGCTTTCGGGAACTGCACACAATGTCTTTGGAATCCAGACTGGCGTGATGGTCGCGGTTCTGGTCAAACGCAGGGATCCCAAGAACGTCAGCATTCATTATGCTCGTCGACCTGAGACAGAGCTTGCAGAGGATAAGCTGACTTGGCTTGGACATGTCGGCTCTTTTCAGCACATTCCAACAATTACCGTAACGCCCGACAGTAGGCATGATTGGTTGGATCAACCGACGGGCGATTGGGGTGATTTCTTCGCGCTAGCCGACACAACGAAAGGCGCTGATTTTACTGGGCGGGAGCCCCGAGCAATCTTCCGGCTAACGTCAAATGGGATCGAAACTGGACGTGACGAATGGCTTTGGTCTTGCTCGGCCGATGATCTGAGGACGAAAGTCGGCGCGTTCTTGGGCGCATATAACGCCGCCGTGAAATCAAAGTCGGGAACCTCCGAACTTAAACTTGACCGCCAACTGGGTCGGCGCCTCCATGCCCGCCAAACAATCGCAAAAGACGAAGATTCATTTCGAATTGGCCTCTCGAGACCGTTCATTAAAAAGCCGGTCTATTTCGATCGCAACCTCAATGCGTACACGTTTCGACTTCCAGCGATGTACCCGAATCAAACGCCTAATCCCACAATTATGCAGTTGGGTATGGCCGCTCAAGCATCTTTCTCAAGCTTAGCTACCGATAACCTGTTTGACTTCGGCGTCTTGAAAACCGGCAACGGTCGAACGCAGGGTGTCTCCCGCTACCGCTACACCAAATTTGGCGAGCGGGTCGACAACATCACCGATTGGGCACTGGGCGAGTTTGTCGCGCATTACGGCAAGAAGAGCGTCACCAAGGACGCGATCTTCCACTATGTCTATGCCGTCCTTCATGACCCGGTTTATCGCGAGACCTATGCGCTGAACCTCAAGCGTGAGTTTCCGCGTATTCCTCTCTACCCCGATTTCGCGCGCTGGGCTGCCTGGGGCGAGACGTTGATGGCGATGCATATCGGTTATGAGGATGTCGAACCCTGGCCTGTGGTTAGAGTAGAAGAAGACCCTCACCCAGCCTCTCCCGCGAAGGCGGGAGAGGGGGAAGAAGGGGGAGAGGGGAAGGACAGGAAGAAGCGGCGGGCGGAGGGTATTGCGCCCAAGCCGATCCTAAAATCGCATGCCGAGCGCGGGCTGGTCGTCATCGACGCCGATACGCAGATCAGCGGCATTCCGCCCGAGGCGTGGACCTATCGCCTGGGCAACCGCTCCGCGATCGACTGGGTGCTCGACCAGCACAAGGAGAAGACCCCGCGTGATCCGACCATCCGTGAGAAATTCAATACGTACCGCTTCGCCGATTACAAGGAGAGCATGATCGCGCTGCTGGCGAAGGTGGTGCGCGTCAGCGTCGATACGGTTGCGATCACGCAGGCGATGACCGTGCTGGACAGGAAAGACTGGTCGGTGGGGTGATCGGGCGGTGCTGGTTCAGGGAAGGCCCTCTCCGCTGCTCCCGCTTGCGGGAGAGGGAGAGGAAGTTCGCTCCCCTCTTGTTGCTTCTTCGCCTCGTCTCGTGCCCGCGCTATATCGCGCATCATGCACCTGCGCTGTGAGGCCATTATCCTGTCGAGCCGCGCGCACGGCGAGCATGGGGCGATCGTGCGGGCGTTGACGCGGGGTGACGGCGTGCGGGCGGGCTATGTGCGCGGCGGGCGGTCGCGACGGTTGCGGCCGTTGTTGCAGCCGGCGGACCTGGTGCTGGCCGAATGGCGCGCGCGCACCGATGAGCAGCTGGCGTCGCTGACCATTGAGCCGATCGCCAATCGTGCGGCGTTGCACAGCGAGCCGCTGGCCGCCGCCGCGCTGGAATGGGTGACCGCGCTGTCGGCCGCCGCGCTGCCGGAGGCGCAGCCCTATCCGCGTCTTTATGCGGGACTCGACGGATTGCTGCTGGCGCTGGAAGCCGCACCCAGCGCGCGTGGATGGGTGGCGGCGCTGATCCGGTACGAACTGCTGCTGCTCGCCGAGCTGGGCTTCGGACTGGACCTTGATCGCTGCGCTCTGACAGGCCGCGTGGACGATCTGGCCTATATCAGCCCGAGGAGCGGCATGGCCGTGTCGCGCGATGCCGGGGCGCCGCATGCCGATCGCCTGTTCACGCTGGCGCGCGTGTTGCGCAGAGAGGCGGACGGCGACTGGCCGGATATGTTCGAGGGGCTGCGCGTGACCGGGCACTTCCTGGCGCGCGACGTGCTGGTCGATCGGCGCGCCGACGCACTGGCCGCGCGCGGGCGGCTGGTCGACCGGTTGAAGAGAGCGGTTGCGTGACGCGGCCGCTATCGGCAAGGCCGCGCGCATGATCTCAATCGGAAGGAATGGCGCATGGCGCTGATCGCGGTTCTGGCCGGGGACGGCATCGGCCCCGAAGTAACCGCCGAGGCGCGGCGCGTGCTGGAGGCGGTGGATCCGGGGCTGACATTCGAGGAGGGCGTGGTCGGTGGCGCGGCCTATTGCGAAACCGGCCATCCGCTGCCGCCTGAGACGATCGCGCTGGCCCGGCGCGCCGACGCGATCCTGTTCGGCGCGGTCGGCGATCCCGCCTTCGATGCGCTGGAACGCGCGATGCGCCCGGAACAGGCGGTGCTGGGGCTGCGTCAGAAACTGGGGCTGTTTGCCAATCTGCGTCCGGCGCGGATGATCGCGGGGCTGGAGGATGCGTCCTCGCTCAAGCCCGATATTGCGCGGCGCATCGACCTGATGATCGTGCGCGAGCTGACAGGCGATGTGTATTTCGGCGACAAGGGGCACGGGCATACGAAGACCGGGCTTCGCGAAGGGCACGACCTGATGCGCTATGACGAGGTGGAGGTCGCGCGCATTGCTCGCGTCGGCTTCGCAGTGGCGGCCGCGCGGCAGGGGCGGCTGGTGTCGGTGGACAAGGCGAACGTGCTCGAGACGTCTCAGCTGTGGCGCGATGTCGTGAACGAGGTCGCGGCGGATTATCCCGAGGTGACGCTGACCAACATGTACGTCGACAATGCCGCGATGCAGCTGGTGCGCGATCCGGGCCAATTCGATACGATGCTGACCGGCAATCTGTTCGGTGACATCCTCTCCGATCAGGCGGCGATGGCGTGCGGCTCGATCGGGATGCTGCCGTCCGCCGCGCTGGATGCCGACGGCAAGGGGATGTACGAGCCGATCCACGGCAGCGCTCCCGATATTGCCGGGCAGGGGCTGGCCAATCCCTGCGCCGCGATCCTGTCGGCGGCGATGATGCTGCGCTATTCGCTGCGCCTGCCCGACGCCGCCGACCGGATCGAACGCGCGGTCGCCGCCGCTATTCAGGCTGGTGCACGCACGGCGGATCTGGGGGGTGAGTTGTCAACAGCAGCGATGGGAGACGCGGTGCTGGCGGCATTGGAGACCGTCGACGCGTGAGCGCACCGCCGCTGGAACTGGCGGTCGTCATTCCAACCTTCAACGAGCGTGAGAATATTCCCGTCCTGATCGCCCGGCTGGACCAGGTGCTGGGCGGCATCGGCTGGGAAGCGATCGTCGTCGACGATGACAGTCCGGACGGCACCGCGAATGCCGTGCGCGAACTATCGCGCGTCGATCGGCGCATCCGGATACTCCAGCGCATCGGCCGACGCGGATTGTCGTCCGCCTGCATCGAGGGGATGTGCGCGACAGCGGCGCCCTGCGTCGCGGTGATCGACGGTGATCTGCAACATGATGAGACCCTGATTCCTTCGATGCTCGACCTGCTGCGCGAACGAGGCGCGCTGGATCTGGTCGTCGGGTCGCGATTCGCCGAGGGTGGTGGCACCGGATCGTGGGACCGCGACCGCATCGCCAAGTCCGCCTTCGCTACCCGCTTGGCCAAGCGTGTTCTTCGCGCTGACCTGACCGACCCGATGAGTGGCTTTTTCATGGTTCGTACCGAGATCGTTCGTCGTCTCACGCCCAATCTCGCCGCAATCGGTTTCAAGATTCTGCTGGACATCATGACGACATCGCCCGCGCCGCTTCGCTTTGCCGAGCTTCCCTATATTTTCCGCACGCGCACGCACGGCGAGAGTAAGCTCGATCATGTCGTTGCGATGGAATTTCTGATCGCACTGTACGATCGCCGGTTTGGCCGGTTCGTGCCGGTGCGTTTCGCCATGTTCTCGGCGATCGGCCTGCTGGGGGTCGCTGTCCATATGGGCGTGCTGGCGGCGCTTTATCTGGCGCTGGGCACGACGTTCCTGCTGGGAGAAATCGTCGCGACGCTGGCGGCGATGACGCTCAATTTTGCGCTGAACAATGCACTGACCTACCGCGACCGCCGGTTGCGCGGGTTGCGCGCGCTTCTGAGCGGTTGGCTGTCCTTCTGCGCGGTTTGCGCGGTAGGCGCGGTCGTCAATGTCGGGATTGCCGCCTTCCTCCACGATGTACAGGCCGGCGCGTGGGCAGCACCGGCACTGATTGGCGTGCTGTTCGGCGCAGTATGGAATTACGCGCTGTCTTCGCGCTTCACCTGGGGCCGTTACTAGACCCAGCTGGGCAACCAGGCCCAGTATCTGAACGCCGCTACGCCGGGAAGCGGCGCGGCCGAGAGGATGGGATAGAAATAGGCGAAGAACACTGCCGCCAGCAGCAGCACCGCGCGCTCGGCAAAGCGGCTGTCGAACCGGTGCAGGGCTGCCGCTATCACGATCGGCAGCCACAGGCTGGACAGGTAATAGTAATAAAAGAAGCCGAGCGACTTCGGGATCAGCGCCCACATCAGCCACGATCCCGCCCACAGCATCGCCGTGGCTCCCAGTCGCCGATCGCCGCGCCACCAGCCCCACATGCACGCCATCACGGCGATCAGCCCGCCCAGCATGACGACAGGATTGCCGATCATCAGCACCCCCCGCTGCGCGCCGTCAACCCGCTCGTAAAGGTACCAGATCGGTCTGAGATCGATCGGCCAGCTCCACCAGGCCGACTGATAGAGATGCGCGGGGAGTATTTGTGTCTGCTGCCGATACATTTCCAGCTGGAACGGCAACAGCGATGCCGGCGTCATCGGCTCGTGCGCGTAGAAGAACGCAGGCGCGAACGTCGCCAGATATGTCACGCTGCTCACCAGCACCAGAATAATGAGCGCGGGCACGAGTGAAGGGCGGCGCCATCCGCGAATGATGAGCGTCAGTCCGGCAAAACCGAGACAGGGCAGCGCGGTCCATTTCGTCCCGATCGCCAGGCCGAGCAATACCGCCGCCGCGCTCCATCGCCACCAAAAGCGAGGCCCTTCGCTTAGGATCGCCCAGACGATCATCGTCGCCGCGCCGAGGACAAAGGCGGCCATGAAGCCGTCGAGCATGGCAATGCGCGCTTGTACGAACAGGGTGAAGTTCAGGAGCGCCAGAAGCGCTCCGATGACCGAGGTTCTTCGACATCCAAACGTCATCTGAAGAATCGCGAATATGGCCAGCAGGCTGGTGATCGCCGCCAACGTCGATGGCAGTCGCCATCCCAGTGGGCCATCGCCCAGCAACGCGATGCCGCCTGCGATCAGCATCTTGCCGACCAGCGGGTGCTCTGTATTGACCGGATGTGAGAGCGCCAGCAGCGTGCGGGCAGCCGGCACGTAATAAATCTCGTCAAAGACAAGGATGCCGGGCTCTGACAGCCGCCAGCAGAACAGGAGTTGGGCGAAGATCGCCAGCATGAGGGCAACGGGCAACGGACGGCGCAATGCGGGCATCTTGGGCACGTCTTTCCGACAAAGGCCGTTTACCCGTAACACTTGCCTCACCACGTCGCCATCGCCAAAGCAGGAGCCATGAAGCGTAAGGCCGGACAGGATCGCACGACGACGAGCGCGTGGCGCCCGCAAACCCGCGCGGTTCGCGGCGGCACTGCACGATCGGAGTGGGGTGAGACGTCGGAGGCTATCTTCCTGACGTCCGGCTATGCCTATGACTGCGCCGGAGACGCGGCGGCGCGCTTCGCCGGCGAGCAGGCGGGAATGACATATTCGCGGCTTCAGAATCCAACGGTCGAAATGCTGGAACAGCGGATCGCGCTGCTGGAAGGGGCGGAGGCATGCCGAACGATGGCCAGCGGCATGGCGGCGATGACGGCGGTGCTATTATGCCAGTTACAGGCGGGCGATCATGTGGTCGCCGGTCGTGCTGCGTTCGGCTCGTGCAGGTGGCTGACGGACACGTTGCTGCCCAAGTTCGGCATCGCGACCACCACCGTCGATGCGCGCGATCCGCAGGCATTTGCCGATGCAATCCGGCCCGAGACGAAGGTTTTCTTCTTCGAGACGCCCGCCAACCCAACGATGGACGTTGTCGACTTGCGCGCGGTCTGTAACATCGCGCGCGAACATGGCATTACATCTGTCGTCGACAATGCCTTTGCGACGCCGGCGCTGCAACGGCCAATGGAATGGGGCGCCGACGTCACCGCTTATAGCGCGACGAAGATGATGGATGGGCAGGGCCGTGTGCTGGCGGGCGCAGTCTGCGGGACCGAAGATTTCATCGTCAACACGCTTTTACCCTTTACCCGGAACACCGGTCCGACCTTGAGCGCTTTCAACGCCTGGGTAGTCCTGAAAGGTCTGGAGACGCTGTCGCTGCGTATTCATCGCCAGTCGGAAAACGCATGTGCTGTCGGTCGATTCCTTGAGCCGCGCGTTCCTCGGATGCTGCACCCCGGGCTTTCCAGTCACCCGCAGCATAATCTTGCGATGAGCCAGATGGATGCCTGTGGGCCCATTTTTGCTTTCGAGGTCGAGGATCGCAATCAGGCCCATGCACTCCTTGATGCACTGCAGCTCGTCGATATCTCCAACAATATCGGCGACTCCCGATCACTGATGACTCATCCAGCTTCCACGACGCATGCCAGCGTCGCGGAGGACGGCCGGCTGGAAATGGGCGTGAGCGAGGGGTTGCTGCGTGTCAATGTCGGGCTGGAAGACGTCAACGACGTGATCGACGATCTCGACCAGGCATTGACGAGCGTGGCGTTATGAAATCGACCGACATGATGAAGACGCTGTTCGCCTACGCCGCGACGACGCAGGGCGTTACGGTCCGCGTCGCGGTCAGCTTCCTGCCCGAACAGTCCGAACCCGATCGTGGTCGCTGGTTCTGGGCCTATCACATCCGTATCGAGAATGATGGTCAGCAGGCAGTTCAGCTATTGACCCGTCACTGGATCATCACGGACGGGCGCGGCGCACGGCATACCGTAGAGGGCGAGGGGGTGGTCGGTGAACAGCCGCTGATCGAACCGGGTGGCAGCTTCGACTATGTTTCCGGTTGTCCGCTCGCCACTCCGAGCGGAGCGATGCAGGGCAGCTACCGGATGGCCAGCCCGGACGGTTCTTCGTTCGATGTCGATATCCCGCGCTTCATGCTGCTGGCGTCCGCGGTCCTGCATTGAAGCGGACGCATCTCCCGCTGAATGGTCTGCGTGTCTTTGACGCAGCCGCCAGGCATCTGAGTTTCACGCGGGCTGCCGATGAATTGGCGGTGACGCCAGCAGCGGTCGGCCAGCAGGTTCGCGCCCTGGAGGACACGCTGGGCGTCGTCCTGTTCCGGCGGACGACACGGGGGTTGGAACTCACGCCCGAGGCGGAGGCCGGCCTGCCGGCGCTGCGTGGCGGCTTTCTGGAGTTTGAGGAAACCGTTCGTGCAATGCAGGCGGGACAATCGTCCAAATCGCTTACTATCGCCGCTCCGCGTGATCTCGCATCGAAATGGCTTCTGCCTCGTCTCGCCGGTATTGCCGCAGACGAACCCGATATGCGTTTTGTCATACTGTCAGCGGATGACGGCATTGATTTCGCGCAGGCAAACCTCGACCTGGCCGTTCAGTGGAGTGAAGGGCCAGGCGAATATCAGGGGGAAGCAATTGCATCCGACGGAATGATCACGGTCGCAGCGCCGGAGCTTGGATCCGAAACCTTGATTGGCTGGTCTACCGACCCGGATGCTGTGTCGGCGGCGCTCAAGGTGGCCGATGCCGGCCTGGCCATCGACGCCGCGGCCGCCGGGTTCGGCCTCGCAACAGTGCCAGAAATCCTCGCGCGCCAGGATCTTGCCATGGGGCGCGTCAAGGCGGTTTCAGATGCGGCGCCGTCCGCTACGGGCTATTGGCTCATCGCGCCTGTTCCACAATGGCGGCAACATAAGGTGAAAGCGTTGGTGGAGAAGCTTGCCGGCTGAAAGCGCAAGTCAGCATGAGAGGAAAGTGATGCGAACGGCGGTAAAGCTTTCCGATCTCGCGGTAATTGCAGGCGTCTCGACGTCGACGGTTTCGAGAGCATTATCCGGCCATTCGTCGGTCAACGAGAAGACACGCGAGCGGATTCAGGCGTTGGCTGACGAGCACAGCGTCCGCCCCAACCTGCTGGCTCGCAACCTGCGCAAGCGTTCAACAGGAGCAATCGGCCTGGCACTCCCGCTGGGCCATGCGAAGTCGCAGCATCTGACCGACCCGTTTTTCCTGTCGATGCTGGGATTCCTGACGGACCTGCTGACCGAGCGGGGCTATGACATCCTGTTGTCCCGGGTCACGCCAACCGACGGGATGTGGCTGGAACGCATGATCGACGGAGGAAAGTTCGATGGGCTGCTCCTGATAGGGCAGTCGGACCAGTACGACACGATCGAAAGAACCGCAGCGACTTACGGACCTCTCGTCGTCTGGGGAACGCACCGCGAAGGCCAGCGACACCTTGCGATCGGCTCCGACAATTTTGCAGGGGGCAGCATGGTGGCCGATCATCTCGTCGAGACGGGTCGATCACGTCTTCTCTTTGTCGGCGACAGCCGGCTACCCGAGTTCGGTCAGCGGCTGTCCGGCTTCGCTGCCGCAGCGCAGACGCATGGCATCGATGTCATGACGCTCGAGACGTCGATGACGCCCGATGCGGTCTATCAAGCAATGAGCGAGCGACTTCGCAACGGCCCCATCCCGACCGGGATTTTTGCCGCATCCGATGTCGTCGCCATGAGCGTGCTGCGGTCGCTGACCGATGCCGGGCTGAATGTTCCAAGCGATGTCGGCGTTGTTGGCTATGACGATGTCACCTTGGCTTCGCATACCACGCCGCCGCTCACGACTATTCGTCAGGATCTGATGATGGGCGCGACCCTGATGGTGGATAGGCTGCTCAGCCTGGTCGCCGGCGAAGCGGCAACTGCTGCGATCGTGCCGCCTGTCCTGATCAAACGCGGTTCCTCCTGACCTGACGACTTTTCACAATCGATTGCAGAAACCGCTTGCAATCGATTGTGAAGGGGCTAACGAATAGCTCGTCGATTCCTTCAGAGGATCGCGACTAGGGAGAGTCCGATGCGATTGCGCCATATCATGCTTGTCAGCGCTTCTGTGTTCGTAGTGAGCGCCGCCCAGGCACAGGCCAATGATCAATCCGCCGCCGCACCGGGGCAGATTGCAGACGCACAGGATGCGCAGCCATCCGCGGACTCGCCGCAGACGCAGCAGACATCCGCGTCCGAAGATATTATCGTGACCGCGGTCGCGCGCGGCGTGAATCGGCTCGATACCTCGATCAGTACCAGTACAATCAGCGCCGATACACTCGTCCAGCTTGCGCCGCGTTCGTCGGCGGAATTGCTCCGTAACCTGCCGGGGGTTCGTGTTGAGGCATCAGGAGGTGACGGCAACGCCAATATCTCGGTCCGCGGGCTTCCCGTGGCCTCGGGCGGATCGAAGTTCCTGCAGCTCCAGGAGGACGGCCTGCCGATCCTCGAGTTCGGGGACATAACCTTTGGAAATGCCGACATTTTCCTGCGCGCGGATTTCAACGTTCGCACGGTCGAATCGGTGCGCGGTGGCTCTGCCTCGACCTTTGCGTCCAATTCGCCAGGCGGCGTCATCAACTTCATTTCGAAGACCGGCGACGTGGAAGGAGGGGCATTTCAGTTCACCGGTGGGCTGGATTACCGCGAGTACCGCGCCGATTTCGACTATGGCGGCAAACTGTCAGACAGCGTGCGGTATCACCTGGGCGGTTTTTACCGCGTTGGCGATGGCACGCGGCAGGTCGGTTATGACGGCGTGCACGGCGGCCAGATCAAGGCCAACATCACCAAGGAGTTCCCGAGCGGCGGTTATGTGCGGCTGTACGGCAAGTATCTGGACGATCATGCGATCGGATTCCTGCCGAACCCGGTCCAGGTGACCGGGAGCGACAGCGACCCCAATTATCGGAGCCTGCCCAATTTCTCGATCAACAACGGCACGCTCCACAGCCGGTATATCCAGCGGATCGCCACGCTTGACGGCGACAACCAGATCTCCTCACGCCAGATCTCCGACGGCCAGCATCCCGTGGTTGCGGCCGGCGGGTTCGAGGCGAAGATCCCCTTTGGCGGCGGCTGGGACGTGACCGAGCGGTTTCGTTATGCCGACATCTCGGGCGGTTTCATCTCGCCCTTCCCGGCAAGCGTCGATTCGGCGCAGAACGTCGCCGACGCGCTCGGCGGTCCGGGTTCGCAGCTGTTCTATGCCAGCGGCCCGCTGACCGGACAGCCGATTGCCAATCCCGGTGCGCTGAATGGCAACGGCCTGCTCGCGAATGTCGTCGTGTTCGATGTCGACCTGAAGAAGCTGAACAATATCACCAACGATGTGCGCGTGAACGGACAGATTCCCTTTGGCGGCGGATCGGTCAATGTGACGGGCGGATTCTATGCGTCACGCCAGGACATCGCCACAGACTGGCTATGGACATCGTTCGTGCAGGACGTGGTCGATGGCGGCCGCGCGTCACTGATCGACGTCCGCAGCGCCGGCGGCGTGCCGATTACCCAGAACGGTGTGCCGGGATATTCGGCGAGTTTCTTCGGCAATTGCTGCCGCCGCTCCTATGACCTGAACTACACGACACTCGCCCCCTTCGCGCAGCTGGGTTTCGAGATCGGGCGCCTGAACGTTGACGGATCGGTACGCTATGACTTCGGGCGGGCACGTGGCAGCGTTGCCGGGTCGGACGTCTTCGGCACTGGCGTCACGACGGTCGACATCAACGGCGACGGTATCATCACGCTGCCCGAACAACAGGTTGCCGTGATCCCGGCGCAGCGCTCGCCGCTCGACTATAACTACGACTATGTGTCGTATTCCGGTGGCGTGAACTTTCGTCTGACCGACAGCACCGCGTTGTTTGGACGGTACAGCCGTGGCGGGCGTGCCAATGCCGACCGGCTGCTATTCGGTCCGACGATCAACCCGGTCACCGGCAACCTGACCGACCAGAGTGCCGCGGTCGATTTCGTCCGCCAGCTGGAGGGTGGTGTCAAATACCGGCAGGGACCGATCGCGCTTTATGTGACCGGCTTCCATGCGCTGACCGAAGAGCAGAATTACGAGGCGACGACGCAGCGTTTCTTCAACCGCAGTTACAAGGCGACAGGCGTCGAGGTCGAGGGTCGCTTTGCCTCCGGTCCGTTCAGCCTGACCGCGGGCGGTACGTACACTGACTCGACGATCGACAAGGACGTGCTGACGCCGGCCGTCGAGGGCAACCGGCCCAGGCGGCAGGCAAAGGTCATCTATCAAGCGACGCCTCAGTTCCAGACCGGGTATTTCACGATTGGCGCCAATGTCATCGGCACGACGTCGAGCTATACGCAGGACTCCAACCAGTTGAAGCTGCCCGCCTACACCCAGGTCAATGGCTTCGTGTCGATACATCCCGCCGAGCGCGTCACGGTCATGGTCAACGGTAACAACCTGTTCGATGTGAAGGGCTTTACAGAGGCGGAAGACGCGTCAATCCCGGCCAACGGTATCGTTCGCGCGCGGTCGATCACCGGCCGCACGATCTCGGCGGCCGTCCGCTTCGACTTCTGACGTTTCGCGCTGATGCTTGTCTGATATCGATCAATCCACGACCCAGCGTCGCGGATCAGAGGGATGCTGCGTGGCCGATTTGCAGAAGATGACCGACCGCATGGCCGCGCACGGTCCCCGATTACGGCGCCAGCTGGTTCGACTGTATGGCGCTGCCTGCGACGTCGATCACCTGTGGCAGCGCGCGACGGTCATGCTGGGCGAGCGACATGACGATCGTCCGTCCGCGCTGCTGGCACTGGATACGGCGCGTATCGGTGATCCGGACTGGTTTCTGGCGCCGGACATGTTCGGCTATTCGACCTATGCCGACCATTTCGGTGGTACGTTGGAGGGGGTGCGCGGTCATATCGACCATCTGAGCGCGCTTGGCGTCCGATATCTTCACCTGCTGGCGGTCGTGCGGGCAAGGGAGGGAGAGAGCGACGGCGGCTTTGCGGTCGCGGACTATCTGTCGGTCGAGCCGCATCTGGGTACGATGCGCGATCTTGAAGCGCTGACATCGGCACTGCGTGATGCCCGGATAAGTCCCTGCATCGACCTGGCGCTCAACCATGCGGCTGACCAGCATGACTGGGCGATCGCCGCACAGGCCGGCGATCCATTCTACCGTGACTTCTACATCGTGCTGGATGATGTCGCGGTGCGCGAGGTCGAGCGTAACCTGCTGCAAGTCTTTCCGACGACCGCGCCGGGCAATTTCACTCATGTCCCCGCAATGCAAGGATGGGTCTGGACGACGTTCTATCCCTATCAATGGGATCTGAACTGGGCGAATCCAGAGGTCTTTCTCGCGATCCTTGACGTCATGCTCAGGCTTGCCAATCGCGGCATCGAAGCATTCCGGCTCGATTCGATCGCCTTTCTCTGGAAGGCCGCCGGCACCAACTGCCGCAACCGGCCAGAGGCGCATTTCATTGTCCGAGCACTTCGTGCCGCGCTCGATATCGTCGCCCCGGCAACCTTGCTCAAGGCAGAAGCGATCGTGCCGACGAAATATGTCGCCCCCTATTTCGGTGCGGACGAAGGCGACGGGTTTGAACCCGAATGCCACCTTGTCTACAATAACTCATTGATGGTGGCGGGCTGGGTCGGGCTGGCCGAGGGACTGGCGGAACTGCCGGTGACGATCCTCAAGGCCAGCGAGGCGCTTCCCGACAAGGGCAACTGGGTCAGCTATGCACGCTGCCACGACGAGATCGGATGGGGCGCAGTGCTCGGCGATCTGGCGCAGATCGATCCCGAACCGGAGGATCGGCTCCGCACCGCCGCGCGCTTTCTCGACGGGGCAGGGACAAGCTGGTCGCGCGGACGGCCGTTTCAGTCCGACGGTTCACTTCTGCACGGGACAAACGGGAGCTTCGCCTCGCTGGCAGGGCTGGAAGCGGCGGAGACAGACGAGGAGCGGGAGGAGGCATGCCAGCGTATCCGCCTGCTCAACGCGCTTGCCATTGCCAGCGGCGGTCTCGCGCTGACCTATATGGGCGACGAGATTGGTCTGCTCAACGACTATGGTTTTCTGGAAAACGAGGACCGCGCTAAGGAAGGCCGCTGGCTGCACCGGCCCGTGATGGACTGGGATGCGGTATCATCGAGGTCAGCGCCCCGGATCCTGGCGGATCTCCAAAGCCTGCGCGATGCGCGCATCGCAAGTGGGTTTGCAGGGGCGCCATGCTCCTTTGATAGCGGCGATGCCCGGATCGCGGCGCTATGTTGCGGCGAGGACCGGGTGTACCTCAATTTCTCGGCTGTCCCGATCGACCTGACGGCTCCGATCTCGTCGTGGCGGGATCGCCTGAGCAATGAGCGGGGTCGTGCAGCGCTCAACATCGCGGCCTGGCAGGCAAGATGGCTGACGCCGCAGCCGTGAGTGAGGGTCGGACCTTTGGCTGCATCGAGGCGGGCGGAACGAAGTTCGTCGTCGGTATCGCGCGCGGACCAGCCGAGATCATGCGCACCACGCGGATTGCAACCGCAGGGCCGGCCGAGACGATCGCAAGCTCGATCGCTTTCCTGCGCGCCGCCGCCGCAACCTTTGGCCCGATCGCGTCCATCGGTATCGCCAGCTTCGGTCCGGTCGGTCTGCGGCACGATGAACCGGGATGGGGCCACGTCCTCGACACGCCCAAGCCGGGCTGGTCAGGGACGAACATGGCCGGCCCCTTTGCACTGGCGTTCGGTTGTCCGGTCGGCTTCGACACCGATGTCAATGCAGCGGTGCTGGCGGAGGCGCGCTGGGGAGCCGCCGCCGGGGTCGATCTTGCAACCTATGTGACTGTGGGGACCGGGATCGGTGGCGGTGTGCTGGTCTCAGGCATGCCGATCCATGGAGCGCGCCATCCGGAAATGGGCCATATACGAGTCGCTCGCCATGCCGCGGATCGTGAGTTCGCAGGCATCTGTCCCTTCCACGGCGACTGTCTTGAGGGTCTGGCGAGCGGACCGGCGATCGCCGCACGCTGGGGGAGGACGCTCTCGGAATTGGCGGAGCATGATCACGCGCATGAGATCATCGCCTTCTACCTGGCCCAACTGGCGATCGCGCAGCAGGCATTGTTGTCACCGCAGCGCATCGTGATGGGCGGCGGCGTCCTGGCGACGCCGGGCCTGATCGATCGTGTGCGCTTCCTGGCTGCGCGGCTGGCGGCGCAGTATTTCGGAACCAGCGACGAGGGCTATGCGAAGCTGATTGTCGCTCCTGGGCTGGGCGAGCAGGCCGGATTGCTCGGGGCGCTGGCGTTGGCGATGAAGGCAGCATGATGATCAAGCCGCGGCTCACACTGCTTCGCATCGTCGAGATGAACCTGGGTTTTCTGGGCCTGCAATTTTCCTTTGGCCTGCAACAGGCGAACATGGGACCGATCTATGGGTTCCTGGGTGCCGATGAGGCGTCGTTGCCGCTGCTCTGGCTCGCCGGGCCCATGACGGGGTTGCTGATCCAGCCGCTCATCGGCGCAATGAGCGATCGGACGAACAGCCGGCTGGGTCGCCGTACGCCCTATTTCCTGGTCGGTGCGGTGTTCTGCAGCCTGTGCCTGTTCGCGATGCCCTACAGCCGGAGCCTGTGGATAGCGGCAAGCCTGCTCTGGGTGCTCGACGCGGCGAACAATGTCACCATGGAGCCCTACCGTGCCTATGTCGGGGATCGCCTGGGCGCGGAACAGCGACCCTTGGGGTTCCTGACGCAGAGCGCGTTCACCGGCCTGGCACAGACCCTGTCTTATCTTGCGCCCTCGCTGCTGGTGCTCACCGGCATCAACAAGGACGCGGTCGACGCAAACGGCATTCCGGATATCACGCGCATCGCCTTCATCATCGGTGCGGTGCTCAGTCTCTCCACGATCGTCTGGTCGGTCGTGCGCGTGCCGGAACTGCCGCTGACCCCCGACGAGCAGGCGCAACTGCGCCGCGAACCGCTGACATTGCGCGGTGCGCTCGGCGATATCCGATCCGCGATTGTCGATATGCCACGCCCGATGCGACAGCTCGCGCTCGCGATGCTGTGCCAATGGTATGCGATGTTTGCCTATTGGCAGTTCATCGCCTTTGCGCTCGCTCGCTCTCTGCACGGCACGTCCGACGCGCAGAGCCAGGGGTTTCGCGATGCGGTGCTGACGGTCGGGCAGGTCGGGGCCTTCTACAACGCGGTCGCCTTTGTCGCCGCATTGTCGCTGGTTCCGATCACGCGCAAATTGGGCGCGCGCGGAGTGCACGCGATCTGCCTGGCGGCATCGGGTATAGCGATGCTGACCATTCCGGGGGTCGGGCATGAGGCGTGGCTCTATTTGCCGATGATCGGTATCGGCCTGGGCTGGGCGAGCATGATGGGTAATCCCTACATCATGCTGACAGAAGCGATCCCGCCAGCGCGCTTTGGAATCTACATGGGCATTTTCAACATGTTCATCGTCATTCCGATGATGATCGAGAGCCTGACGGTGCCGATATTCTATGGGCCGGTGCTGGGCGGCGATGCACGCAACATTCTCTATCTGTCCGGCGTGCTGATGCTGCTGGGAGCAGCGGCAACGATGCGGGTCGATGCCGGGCTTGCGCCGGGGCGGATGAAACCGGCCTTGCAATAGCTCCGGCCGGCAGCGCAGCAGGCGCTGGTATCGGGGTCAGAGACGATCTTAGCGCGGGACAGGACGGTGAAGCCCCGCCATTATGTACTGATGCGCTTTTCACCCGCCGACATGCCGATTGCCGCGCGGCGGTTGCTCCAGAACTTCTGGTCACTGCCTTTGCTGATGATGGTCGCGAGCGTGTTCCTGCTGGTTGTCACGCTTGTCGCCGACCATGCCGGGGCATCCGCTTGGCTGGCGGCACGCGGCTGGCCGTGGGCGCTTCAGGGCAAGACCGTCCTTCAGGTGGCGACGAGTGCGACGACGGTTATCGTGACGCTGCTGTCATTGTTCTTTTCGATCACGCTGATCGTCCTGACCATCGCTGCCAGCAATCTTGCCGTCCGGTTGATCGAGCGATGGGTGGACAATCCGGTCAATCGGGTGACGCTGTCGATCCTGCTGGCGCTGCTTCTCTACGCCTTGTTGGCGCAGGCCTCGGTCGATCCGGACGGGCCGGACGATCTCCTGCCCCGACTGACGCTGACGGTCCTGCTCGCGCTGATGATCGTGACCTTCGGCTGGCTAGGCTATGCCTTTCATGCGCTGTCGCGTCTCGTCCATGTCGATACCTCTGTCGCCAGTATCGGCCAGGATCTGAGGGATGCGATCGGCGCGCTGATTGCCCGTGTTCCCGCGACGCAAACCCGACCGGACCGCATCGATCCGGTGTTCCTGCTGAACAGTCGGCGAGCGGGCTATGTTGACGATATCGACCTGGTCAGTTTGTGTGAATGGGCGGAGTCGCGCGATGCGCTTGTCGAATTGCCGGCAATCGGCGTTCCGTTCGTCGCCAAGGGGCAGGCGATCGCGACATGTACGGCGCAGGACGCCGATCATGTCCTCCAACGGGCAATTCATGTCGGTCGGTTTCGCCGGGAAGGCGCGGGCGCGCCGTTCTACGTTGCGTTGCTTGCCGAGATCGCGGCACGCGCGCTGTCGCCCGCGCTGAACGACATCTACACCGCGCTCGCCTGTATCGACCAATTGGGAGACGGTTTGCGGCATGGCTTCGCGACAGAGGGTTATGACGGTTGGTTCGGTCAGGCCAGTGCGCGTGTCCACGTCCCGGACCTTGCGCCCATCCGCCTGCTCAAGGAGCCGCTGCAGATCCTGACGACCGCCGTCGCGCCGCAACCCGTCGCCAGCGCCAGGCTGATCCGCATGTTGGCAAGTCTCTGGCGATGCAGCACTGACGATCATACCAAGGCGTGGCTGGCGAGTCGGGCAGAGGCGGTGCTGGCCGGGGCATCCGCGAGGACGAAGACGCAAGGCGAGCGACAGGTCATTCTGGAAGCCTTTGAGAGCGGCCCTGCCTGGCAAGCGACGGCAATTCATCAATGAGCAAGAACCAACTGCCCCGCCGATAATCGGCCGGCGCACTTTTCCCGTCTTTTCACGATTCTTTCACGATCCGGTCGCGCGGCGATGACGCTTCGACGCGCAGAGGAGTCTCACCGGTCGATTGAGCCGGGGTGAAAGGAACCCTGAAATGAAGCATACTCCTATCGCAGTCGGCATGCTTGCCGTCGTTCTCTCCGCCGTCCCTGCCGTCGCCGCGCCTCAGGACACGTCCAGTTCGCTGGCACGCTGGGTTGATTCCGCCAATCGTCAGATCGACCGGGTGATGGTCATGCCGGCAAGTAATTCGACGGGCATGGCAACCGTCAGCTTCCGGCGCGGCGAGGATGGTCGGCCCACCGATATCATCGTTGCCAAGGGCAATCGCGCGCTGCACGCAGCGGCGCGGCAGAGCATCCTTCGGCTGCGCAATCTACAGGCGCTGCCCGTTGGTTATGATCCCAATACCAGGATCACGCTGCACCTGCTGATCGGCGATCCGGGCGATGTCGAGAAATACAACCGCGACAACAAGATCATGCTGGCCGACGCGAGCACGCGGAACAATCGTCTGGCGCCGGTGCAGATGGCTGCACTTGAACCATCGCGCTGATCAATCACCCGAACACAGCAAATTATGGGAGCGATACTGTCCGGTATCGCTCCCGTAATTGCAACCGTAGCGCCAACATCGTACGCAAAGCGACGGAATTGTGCCTGGCTTATCGTCGTAATCCGTATCGGCTTCTTTCAAGGGCGGTGCCGAACTTGAACAACGTCGTGGCGCTCAATGCTGATCAGCAGGTCGAGATCGATACGCTCGGCATGTTTGCCGTTCGCCATCTGGGTTCGGAGATATCCATCCGTGGGCGCAAGACCCGTGCGATGCTCGCCTATCTGGCGATGGCGCCATCGGCGAAGGCATCACGACAGCGGATAGCCGATTTGCTGTGGAGCGACCGCGGCGAGGAGCAGGCGCGTGGCAGCCTGCGCCAGGCGCTGGCGGAGGCGCGCGGGCATTTTACCGGGTCGGCGATGCTTCGCATTACCCGGACAGACATCGGCCTGTGCCGCGATACACTCGTGACGGACATCGAACGGATCCTTCGGGCGGCCGATCGCGCCGATAGTGAAGGTCTGGCGCGGTGCCTGGAGCGCGTCGATGGCGGATTTCTGGACGATCTGACCGATATTGCCGAGGTCTTCGACGAATGGGCATCTGCCGAACGCAGTCGCCAGCACGACCTGATTGTAACGCGTTCCCTGAAAGCTTTGGATTACATGCACGAATCATCAACACTCGCCGATCTGCATATCATCTTGCGTGCGCTCGATCGCCTCGACCCATTTAATGAGGCCGTCGCGCGACTGGGGATGAAAGCGGATCACGCCAACGGTGACATCGCCTCGCTCCATCGCCGGTATCGCCGGCTGGAGGACGGGCTGACGACCGAATTCGCAACGCAGCCTTCCGCCGCGACGCGCGACCTCCTTCACGAACTTACATCGATCGAGAAAGCCGCTTCGTCGTTGAAGGCGGGAGAGACCGACGCCGCGTCCGACAAGGCGGCGGCCCCCATACCGACGGGGCTGCCGATGATCATGGTCAGTCCGCTCTCGTTCAGTGCCGACGACAGGCTGGGAGCCGAGCTCGCCGACCTGTGCACCGAAGACATTCGGGCGGAGCTGACGCGCCACCGTGATCTCAGGGTGATCGCACTCGAGACACCCGATATCGAACGCGTGGTTGGCGTGTGCAAAGGTGCGCTGGCCGCATATATGATGTCGGGGCGAATAAGGCGTAGCGGCGACGACCTGCGGATCAATCTGCAGATCGGCCACATCGGCGACACCGTGCTGATATGGTCGGAACGGCTCGCCGTGCCGCTGGGCGAGTTGAGCGACGCCGTCGCGCAGATCGTCGCTCGCGCGGTGGGCGCGGTCGATCCGGTCATCGGCCGCGACCTGTCGAGCCGGTTCATCGGCGCCGATATCGATCAGGGCGACGGCGTCGCGCTCTATGCCAAGGCGCGTGCCGTCGTGAAAGACAGAGGCACGCTGGACGACGCGCAGCGCGGCGCGGCGATGCTGCATCAGGTTGTGGAGGACGATCCCCGCCATGTTGGTGCCCGGTTGCTGCTGGCCCAGCTTTATAATACGGATTTCTGGCAGCAGATGGCGGGGCATGATGTCGCCGCGCACCGTGCGAAGGCGCAGCAGCTCGTCGCGGAGGCGGCGAAGATCGATCCCGAAAATGTGCGTGTTCGCACCCGGCTTGCCTGGTGCCATCTGCGCGCCGGAGACTGGGCGGTTGCCGAGCGCATGCTGCAATCGATCATGGATGCCGCGCCGCTCGATGCGGATGCGATGAATGAGTCCGCATGCGCCTGTTATCATATCGGCGAGCTGGAAAAGGCCCGGAGCGCCATGCAGCGCGCATTCATGCTGAACCCGTTCCCCCCTTCCGACTATCACGCCGATTATGCCATCATCGAGGCGCTGTCAGGCAACCACAAGGAAGCCGAAGAGCATTTCGCGGTAGCGGGTGAACAGTCTCTACAATATTTGGCCGTGCGCATCGCCAACCTCGCTTCGCTCCCCGATCAGCATCGCCAGTCGGTATCATTGGCCCGCCAGTTCCAACGGTCGTTCGATGCGGCGTGGCAAGGCGCGACGGCGCCCGACATGGACGATATCTGCGCATGGCTGCGCTACACGCTTCCGCTGTGGCGGCCGGAGCACGAGGCCGTTCTCTGCGATGGGCTGGTCGCTGCGCTCAACGGCATTCGGCAATCATAGCGTTGTAGAAGCACGTGAGCGGCGGGCGGCTGCGTCTCGCTGGGTTCTCCACGCGCCTGTGGCCGTTCAGCACGCGCAGCAGCAGCAGCGCATCGGCGCGCTTGAGGGAGGGCATGATTTCCATCGCCCGGGGCGTCATGGACGCGGCCCGGCCGGTTCGCCGAGCATAGGCGGCAAGGCATGCGGGCCATGTGCGATTGGCGTAGTGCGTCGTCCGTACGATACGCTGCAGCATCCGGCGCTCGGACGGGTCGAGCGCTATGCACAGCAGCGCATATTCGGCATCCACCAGCGCAACGGTGAGCGGGCGATCGTCAAGTTCGGCCGGCGCGTGTGAGAGTATCACGGCATCATCGCGCGCGATCCATCCGGCCTGGTAGAGCGCGTGGATGACGCCGATCCCGATCATGCCGTGATCGCCCAGTTCGGCGGCTCTCAGTGCTCCGATGCTGGCGGCGCCATAGACCGTCGTACCGGCGGCGATCAGGTCGATTATCTCCTTGTGCCAGACGGTCGGCGCAACTTCAAAACAGCCGTCGATCAGCCCGACCGCCGCAGGCGGATCGTCGAGCAGGCGGGCCAGGTCGCCGCAGCATGCGGGCGGGTGCCGCTCGATCATCGGGTCGATATCATCGTATCGCAGGCTCGGCCCTGAAAAGATGACGAGCCTGCGACCACGCGCCTGCCTGATCCGGGCGGGCGCAGGGCAGGGGCTGCTCGGCCGGGCGGTCCGTCCCAGATCCGACAGGCCCGGTGCGACGGCATGGACCAGGCTGAGACCGGGGGCGGGCGGATCATGCTCGAACAGCAATACCGGCGCCGGCGACTGGCGCAGTGCGACGTCGTGGAGCAGGGCGACTCGCTGCCGCGGCGTCAGGTCGCGCTGATCGGGTATTTTTTTCCAATGGACGGGACCGGGCCCGAAGCTGAGCGCGCCGAACAGGATGCCGAACCAGCGCTCGTCACCCTTGCCGTAATCGTCGCCTGTCAGGTCGTCGCGCGCGCCGGCAAGCAGCGTGGTTAGTGATTGCGCCGCTTCGAGCAACGCCCGGAGCAGCGCTGCCGTACGGTCGGGATGGCAACCGGAGCCCCCGACGGGCGGCAAACTGCTTCCGCTTCTGCTGCCGAGCACGCAATCGAATGCAGCGATTCCCATCGGCAGACCACTGGCCCATACCCGGACGGCATGGCCGCAAGCCGCAAAGCGGGCGAGCAGCGCCTGGATCACCGGATGCGTAACACTCGCGCAGTCCAATTCGACCGCGCGCCGTTCGGCCGGCGATGAGTGATCGAGCCGGAAGCTTGCATGACGCTCGATCACTTCCGCCAGCGCGCTCGCCACCGCCTCTGCGGGTGTATTGCCGCAGGCCAGCCCGCTGGACGCGGCGACGATGTCGCTTGACCCGGCGCGCGTGAAATCGAGCGACAGCAGATCCCACGGAATGAGGCACGGCGCGTCGCTGCCGACCACCGTGCCCGGTAGCCATTGGCGCTTGACCAGCGGGTCGAGCGTGATCCCTCCCGATCTCTCATCTGTCGAGGACCAGATACGCCGCGTCCCTTCATCCATGTCGCGAAGGCACCGCGCCGGACCTATAGGGGCAAGACGCTCGGCGGCGTCGAACTCAACCGCTTCCAGTAGCGCGCCGACCTGCGCCGCGATGGGTGTCAGCCCCTTGCCCTGCGATACCGAGAGCGAATGCGATAGGGGCCGAACCGCCTGAAAGACCGGGACGCCGATCGTAGTCATCGCGGTCATGTCCGCCAGGCGGCTGACCCCAGCGGCCCGCGCCGCCGTTTGGGCGATGATCAGCGTTGTGGCCGGAGATCGTTCACGCGGCTGTTCTCGTGCGCCCCGCCATCGCACCACCTGGGCGGCTATTTGTCGACTTCACCGCCACCGGCGAAATTATTGATCGTGACGCGCATGTGCGGGCCGGTGCCCGATTGCAGTCTGGCCGCCATCTCGCCCCAGTGCCGGCTGCCTTGACCGTCATCCGCCGTCGGGATCGGCAACGCGCGCAGCGTATCGCCAGAGAACAGCCGTTCGAGCATCTGGCCGGACATCCCGTCGACCGTTTCGTGCGGAGCGACGGTCAGGAGACGTTCGCAGATCGCGTACCGCTTCGATTCATTCTCACCGAGTTCGACGACATAGTGAGTGGCGCTAAGGTCACCACTCGGCGCCGTTCGTGATTCGTTGGCCATCATGTATCCGATCGTGCTGAAAAACCGACAAGGTTTACGCAGACTCTACTCGGTTACTATTCCCGCTTCGTCGGCGACATTACCATAGCGGCCAAACATAGCGAAGAGCGGTTCGCCGGCCGCTTCAATACTCTGCCACATATCAGTTCTTCAGCCGCCATCCACGCTTGAGCAGCGCGTAACACAGCAGCGCCAGCACCATGTCGAGCAAAAGGATCAGGACGCCGCCAATGCCGACGGGCGAATCGGCGATCCCCAGAAAGCCGTAGCGGAACCCCGAGATGATGTAGAAGAACGGGTTCAGATGGCTGATTGCACGAAAGGTGGGGGCAAGACGGTCAACCGAATAAAAGGTGCCCGAGAGCAGCGCCAGCGGTGCGACGACGAAATTGGTCACAGCGGCGGCGTGATCAAACTTGTCCGCCCAGATCGACGTCAGTACGCCCAGCAGGGCCAGGAAGATCGACCCGAGCAGCCCGAACCAGATGATCGCCCATGGCGCGTGCGGCGTGACATGGACGCCGGGATACAGCGCCATCGCCGCCCAGACGACCAGCCCGACGCAGAAGGCCCGCGTGACCGCGCCGCCGACCAGCGCCCCGAGCAATTCCGCGCTGGACAAAGGCGGCATCAGATAGTCGACGATCGTCCCCTGGATCTTGCCGACCAGCAGTGAGAAACTGGCGTTGGCAAAGGCGGGTTGCATCATGCCGGTACTGACGATGAGGCCGGGCGCGATGAAGTCGGCGAAGAACACGGACCGTCCGTCGACATGCACCGGACTCTTCGCGCCCGTTGCGATGGTAAAGACGACCAGGAACAACAAAGTCGTGATCGCAGGCGCCCAGATGGTCTGCAACTGCACCTTGAAGAAGCGCCGGACCTCCTTCACATACAGTGTCTTGAGGCCGGTTAGATTAACACGGCGAATGACGGGTTCGCCGGGTGCGCTACGAATGGCGCTGTTCAGTTGACCGAAGGGGGGCTGACTGTCCATGCGCGGATGGGTAGTCGCTGCGGTCGTGCCTCGCAACGATTAGAGAGTTGAAGGAAGATCAATGTCCTGGACCGACGAGCGGATCGAAACGCTCAAGACCATGTGGGAGGCAGGCCAGACCGCCAGCCAGATCGCCGAGGCGCTGGGTGAGGTCAGCCGCAACGCCGTGATCGGCAAGGCGCATCGCCTGGGTCTCCAATCGCGGCCCTCTCCGGTCAAGGCCGCCGAACCCGCCGCGCCGCCACCCCCGCCTGCACCCGAGCCGGAACCCGAACCGAAACCCGCTCGCCCCGAACCTGTCGCCGCTGCTTCAGCCGCGTCTCATGAAGGTGCGCCGGCGCAACCGGTGATGCGGTCCGTCGGCCCCGGAGGATTTTTGCGTCAGGCACCCGGTGAGCAGCAGCCTCCATCGACGCCGGCGCCGCCGCGGCGACTGATCCCGGCCAAGCCGTCCGTGGACATTGCGGGCAAGACTGGCCTGCTGGATCTGAATGATCGCATCTGCAAATGGCCGATGGGCCATCCGGGTGAGCCCGACTTTCATTTCTGCGGCGACAAGGTCAATCCCGGTTTCCCCTATTGCGTCGATCATTGCGGCCACGCCTATCAGGCGCAGCTCCCCCGCCGCGACCGCCGGCCACCGCCGCCATTGCCCTTTGGCGGGCCAAGGGTACGCTAAACTCAAACTCGCTCCCGCCGTCCGGAAGAGGGCGTCATTGGCACGCTTGCCCTAAGCCGTCACGTACCGCATACGTTCCGCATGGCCAAAGACCTTTTCGCCGCCGCTCCCCTGCCTTCCACTGATTATGATGCATCCTCGATCGAGGTGCTGGAGGGGCTGGAGCCGGTTCGGCGTCGGCCGGGCATGTATGTCGGCGGTACGGACGCGCGCGCGCTGCATCATCTGGCGGCCGAGGTGCTCGACAATGCGATGGACGAGGCGGTGGCTGGCCATGCCAGCCGGATTGAGATCACGCTGGAGCCCGGCAACCGCCTGACCATCACCGACAATGGCCGTGGCATTCCGGTCGATCCACACCCCCGCTTTCCCGACAAGTCCGCGCTGGAGGTCATCCTCTCGACGCTTCATTCGGGCGGCAAGTTCGCCGGCAAGGCCTATGCGACCAGCGGCGGGCTTCACGGTGTCGGCATCAGCGTCGTCAATGCACTGTCGTCCGACACGGTGGTCGAGGTGGCGCGTGACCGTCAGCTTTATCGCCAGTCCTTTTCCAGAGGGCAGACATTGGGGCCGCTCGAACATCTGGGCGGAACGCCCAATCGGCGGGGTACGCTGGTGGCCTTTACGCCCGATACCGACATCTTCGGCACCCGGCTCGACTTCGACCCGGCACGCCTTTACCGGCTCGCGCGGTCCAAGGCGTATCTGTTTGCCGGTGTCGAAATCCGTTGGAAATGCGACGCCACGCTAATCACCGATGAAACCCCGGCCGAGGCGGTGTTCCAGTTCCCGGGCGGCTTGGCCGACCATCTGCGTGAACAGGTTGGCGCGCGCGAATGCGCCACCGCCGCCTTCTTTGCGGGGCAGCAGGATTTCCCCGGCGGACCGGATGGCGTCGCGCAGGGCAAGGTCGAATGGGCGGTCGCGTGGCCGTTATGGTCCGACGGCAGCTATAGCTGGTACTGCAATACAATTCCGACCCCCGATGGCGGCACGCATGAACAGGGGTTGCGCCAGGCGCTGGTGCGGGGTTTGCGCGCCTTTGGTGAACTGGTTCGCGACAAGCGCGCCAAGGACATCACCGCAGACGACGTGATGGTCGGCGCCGAGCTGATGCTGTCGGTCTTCGTTCGCGAGCCGCAGTTCCAGAGCCAGACCAAGGATCGGCTGACCAGCCCGGAGGCCGCCGGGCTGGTCGAGCGGGCGGTGCGCGATCATTTCGACCATTATCTCGGGCACGACATGGATCGTGGTCGGGCGCTGCTGGGCTATGTCCTCGAGCGCATGGATGATCGCCTGCGCCGCAAGCAGGAGCGCGAGATCAAGCGCAAGACGGCGACTTCGGCGCGCAAGCTGCGCCTGCCGGGCAAGCTGACCGATTGTTCCAACGACGGTAACAAAGGCACCGAACTCTTCATCGTCGAGGGCGATTCAGCCGGCGGTTCCGCCAAACAGGCACGCGACAGGAAGACGCAGGCGATCCTGCCCATTCGCGGCAAGATACTGAATGTCGCCTCCGCCACCAGCGCCAAGATCCTCGCGAACCAGGAAATCGCCGATCTGATCCAGGCGCTGGGTTGCGGCACGCGCAAGGACTGTGATGCGGCGCAGCTACGCTACGAGCGTGTGGTGATCATGACCGATGCCGATGTCGATGGCGCACATATCGCGACGCTGCTGATGACGTTCTTCTTCCAGGAGATGCCCGATCTCGTGCGGCAAGGGCACCTGTATCTGGCGCAGCCGCCGCTTTATCGCCTGACGGTCGGCGCGAAATCGTTGTACGCGCGCGACGATGCACACCGCGCCGAGATCGAGCGCACCGAGCTCAAGGGAAAATCGGTTGATGTCGCGCGGTTCAAGGGGTTGGGCGAGATGAATCCGATCCAGCTTCGTGAGACGACGATGGATCCCAAAACCCGAAGCATGCTGCGCATCACCCTGCCGCAGGAGTATGAGCAACGTGCCGGCGTAAAGGATCTGGTCGACCGGCTGATGGGCAACAATCCCGCCCACCGCTTCGACTTCATCCAGGCCAATGCGGGACGTATGGACGAAGAATCGATCGACGCATAACCTTCTGCAACAATGAGGTGAATTGCCGGAATTAAGGGAACGGCTCGTGATGCCACATGGTTAAACGCCCGTCCGGGCGTAGTGCCATGGGCATGGGAGCAACATGATGCCAAAACGTTTTATTGCCACCGAGAATGCCATCGAAAAGGGGCTGGACCAGGCCAGCCCGAAGCAGGGCGCAAAGCTGGTCCATGACTGGTCGGCCGAACTGGAAAAGATAGACCTGCCAGGCGCCAAGGGTGTGCATGGCGATCTTGACCGGCTGACAAAGGAACTGGAGAAGGATGAGCCGGACACGGCCAAGGTCCAGAAAATTCTGTGCAAGCTTGGACCGGCAACGGTCAAGCTGGCTGATCGCTGCGATGACGAGAAGGTTGCCGAAAAGGTCCGCGAACTGGGTGCGGCGTTAAACGAGCATGGCGTCGAAGACGACGCGTAAGTGCGCATTGACCGATTGTGAGTGCGGTCGGTATGAAGAAGAAAGGGCGGTCTCATGGGCCGCCCTTGTCATTTGTAAAGGAGCTGTCCCGTGTCGATCACCGCCCTGATGCCCGTCTATCCGCGGTGCGCGGTGCGTCCAGTACGCGGGGAGGGCGTTTATCTGTACGGCGAGGACGGAGCACAGTATCTCGATTTCGCCAGCGGTATCGCGGTTAATTGCCTCGGTCATGGCCATCCTGCGCTGACCAAGGCAATTGCCGATCAGGCATCGACGCTGATGCACGTCTCCAATCTCTATGGCTCGCCGCAGGGCGAGGCGTTTGCGCAGAAGCTGGTCGATGCAACGTTCGCCGATACGGTGTTCTTCACCAACTCGGGCGCCGAGGCGGTCGAGTGCGCGATCAAGACTGCGCGCCGTTATCACTTTGCCAACGGCAATCCGGAGCGACACGACCTTATCACGTTTGATACCGCGTTCCACGGCCGCACGCTGGGGACGATCTCGGCGACGAACCAGGCAAAGCTGCGCGACGGGTTCGACCCGTTGCTGCCCGGTTTCAAATATGCGGACTTCGACGATCTGGACAGCGCGCTGGCGCTGGTCGACGAGCATACGGCCGGGTTTCTGGTCGAGCCGATCCAGGGCGAGGGCGGCATTCGCCCCGCCAGCCGCGCCTTCCTGCACGGGCTGCGCGATGCGTGCGACAAGCATGGCCTGATGCTGGTGCTCGACGAGGTGCAATGCGGCTATGGGCGTACAGGCGCGCTTTTCGTTCACGAGCTATACGGGTTCACGCCTGACATCATGGCGACGGCGAAGGGGATCGGTGGCGGCTTTCCGCTCGGTGCATGTCTGGCGACCGAGGAAGCGGCGAAGGGCATGGTGCCCGGCACACACGGATCGACCTATGGCGGCAATCCGCTGGCGATGGCGGCGGGCGAGGCGGTGCTGAGCGTCATCCGGGAGCCAGGCTTTCTTGAGCACGTCACTGAAATGGGGGAGCGATTGCGAGCGTCGCTCGAACAGATGATTCCCAATCATGATCATCTGTTCGATTCTGTCCGCGGGACAGGCCTGATGCAGGGAATCAAGCTGAAGAGTGACAGCCGTCGGTTCGTGGCGCACGCCCGCGACAACCACCAGTTATTGCTCGTGGCCGCCGCAGACAACGTCGTGCGCGTGTTGCCGCCGCTCATCATCAATGAAGCGCATATCGATGAATTCATCGGCAAGCTGAGTGATGCCGCGCGCGTCTATGTACCCGCCTCCGATGAATAATGCGGCATTTCTGTAGCCTCTCGGACGCCGGCGCGGACGGGATTGCCGCGATGCTGGCCGATGCGCTCGACCGCAAGGCGGCGCGGGCGGGGTTGCCCAAAGGTTTGCCGGATGCGGATACGCCGCTCACCGGGCACACTCTCGCGATGGTGTTCGAGAAAAACTCGACGCGCACACGATTTTCGTTCGATATGGCGATGCGGCAACTGGGCGGCACCACGATCGTCAGTGATGGCAATCAGATGCAGCTCGGTCGCGGGGAGACAATTGCCGATACCGCACGCATCCTGTCCGGCTATGTCGATGCGATCATGCTGCGCACGGACGATCATGCCAAGCTGGAGGAAATGGCGCACCATGCAACCGTGCCTGTCATCAACGGGCTGACTGATGCGTCGCACCCCTGCCAGATCATGGCCGACCTGCTGACCATGGTCGAGAGCGGCCGGTCGTTGCCCGGATTAAAGGTCGCATGGCTGGGCGATGGAAATAATGTCCTTGCGTCGATCGTCGAGGCGGCCGGGTTGATGCAGTTCGATGTAGTTGCCGCGTGCCCGCAGGGATTTCAGCCGGAGGAAGAGGCGATCGTCGCCGCCTCCGGCCGTGCCCGCGTGGTCGCTGATCCGGCTGAGGCGATGGCTGGCGCCGACGTGGTGGTCACCGACACCTGGATCTCGATGGGACAGGCGAACGCCGAAGCCAAGCTGAAGGCGATGATGCCCTATCAGGTGACAACCAAATTGATGGGCCATGCCAAGCCCGATGCAGTCTTCCTGCATTGCCTGCCCGCGCACCGCGGCGAGGAGGTGGCTGCCGACGTCATTGACGGCCCGCAGTCGCTGATCTGGGCGGAGGCGGAAAACCGGCTCCATGTACAGAAGTCAATCCTGAGATGGTGCTTCGGGCAGATTAGGTGAGGGTATTACTGATACTCTCTCCCGCAAGCGGGAGAGGAGGGATCCGCCGCGCCAGGGCAATGACCGACCTGATGCTCCCGCTTGAGGGGGAGAGGTCTAAAAAGCGCCCTTGCTGGATAATCGCGGCATCCTGCCTACATCGCGAGCGATGACTGATGCGACACTCACCGATCTGGACCGCGTTCTCGGATTTGCGATCCCCATGCGCAGCGCGCGGGGGCGGATCGTGCGGCTGGGGCCGGCGCTCGATACCATCCTTGCCTCTCATGCGTATCCGCCGGTGATCGAGGCGCTTCTGGTCGAGGCGCTGACGCTGGCCGCGCTGATGGGATCGACGCTCAAGGATGCAGACGGCCAGTTGACCATGCAGACCCGCAGCGAGGACAGCGTCGTGACGTTGCTGGTGTGCGACTATCGTGGGGGCGAGTTGCGCGGCTATGTCGAATATGATGCCGAGCGGCTGACTGCGGCGCCGGCCGAGCCGACGCTGTTTGCGCTATTTGGTGCGGGGTATCTGGCCATTACCTTCGACATGGCATCAACCGGCGAACGCTATCAGGGGATCGTGCCGCTGGATGGCGATACGCTGGCCGAGGCTGCGCAGAATTATTTTATCCAGTCTGAACAGATTCCCAGTCTGGTGCGCGTCGGCGCAACCAGGACAGCGGATGGGCGAATAATGGCCGGAGGTCTGTTCCTTCAGCATCTGCCCGAGGGGGAGGACGGACGCGAACGGCTGCATACTCGTCTCGACCATCCCGAATGGGCGCATATCGAGGCGCTCGGCGTGACCATGGGCGCTGACGAGCTAAGTGATCCGTCGCTGTCACTGGAAACGTTGGTCTGGCGCCTATTCAATGAGGAGAAGGACGTGCGCGTCCTTGCTTCGGTTCCCCTGACGCAGGGGTGCCGGTGCACGCCTGAGCATGTGGCCGGCGTGCTGGCGAAGTTCCCGGTCGAGGAGCGGCGCGAGATGGCGGAGGATGATGGCATAATCCGCGTAGACTGTGCGTTTTGCTCGCAGATATTCCCGTTCGACCCGTCGGCGATCGCGGCGTGACGTTTACGCTGCGTTCATGCGCGCCGTGCGACAGGCATAATGTGCTCTCAGCAGCACGTTTCTCTCCCTTGATGGGCGCAAGTCCAATACTGGGGCTGTCTTCGGGCAGCCCCTTTTTGGCGTCGGGCGATCGGCGGTGATGGACGAACCGCTTGCCGTGGCGCTGGTCTCGGGCGGCCTCGACTCGATGATTGCCGCTTCTCTGGCGCTAGAAAGCGGCCACCGGCTGCTGGCGCTGTCAGTGGATTATAACCAGCGCCACCGTGTCGAGCTTGGGGCCGCGGCGCGTATTGCACAGATGTTGGGGGCCGAGCGGCATGTGGTGCTGCCGCTCGACCTGTCGGTCTTTGGCGGCTCCGCGCTGACCGAAGATATCGCCGTGCCCAAGACCGGAGTGGGAGACGGCATCCCCGTCACCTATGTCCCCGCGCGCAACACGATCTTTCTCAGCCTGGCGCTGGGCTGGGCGGAGGCGGCTGGCGCGCGAGCCATGTATATTGGCGTCAATGCGCTCGATTACTCGGGGTATCCCGATTGCCGCCCCGAGTTCATCACTGCGTTCGAGGGGCTGGCGGAGCTGGCGACGAAGGCTGGTGTGGAAGGATCACCGTTCCGCATTCACGCGCCGCTCCAGTCGATGACCAAGGCGGACATCGTGCGCGAGGGCGATCGCCTGGGCCTCGACATGGGGCTGAGCTGGTCCTGTTACGACCCGACGCCCGATGATCGACATTGCGGCTTGTGCGACAGTTGCCGGCTGCGTCGCCGCGGGTTCGAGGAGGCGGGCGTGCGCGATCCTACGGATTATGCCGCGCGTCCATGAGCTATGCGGTCAAGGAAATGTTCCTCACGTTGCAGGGGGAGGGCGTCAATGCCGGTGCGCGCGCGGTGTTCGTCCGTTTTGCCGGATGCAACCTGTGGTCGGGCCGCGAAGACGATCGCGCGGATGCGGTCTGTCGATTTTGTGATACGGATTTTGTCGGGTTGGACGGAGAGGGCGGCGGGCGCTTTGCCGATGCTGCCGCGCTGGCCGCCCGGGTCTCAGAGCATTGGGGCGCGGGGCGGGACAGCCGTTTTGTCGTCCTGACTGGCGGTGAGCCGATGCTGCAAGTAGATGACGGACTGGTCGATGCGCTGCATGCGGCGGATTTCCGCATCGCCATCGAGACCAATGGCACGATCCCCGTCCACCCCGGCATCGACTGGATTTGCGTCAGTCCCAAGGCACGCAGCCATGTCGTCCATCGGCACGGCGACGAGTTGAAGCTGGTCTGGCCGCAGGTCGGGATCGACCCGGCCGAGCTGGAAGTCTGGGACTTCGCGAACCGGCTTGTCCAGCCGCTCGACGATCGCGATGCGGACGCAAACCGCGATTTGGCGGTCATGCTCGTCATGCAGCGCCCCGCCTGGCGTCTGTCACTCCAGACGCACAAGCTGTTGGGGCTGCGTTAGAAGAAGAACGGCCTTCATGGTTACGGCATAAGCTCGTTTTCGAGCACCGTTGGCATGTCGGCCAGCACCATGTTAGCCAGCAGGCGATGATAACGACTATTGCCGACCCGGCATCAATGATCGCGGCGATGGGTGTTAGTGCGCGGGGAGCGGCGCACAATCTTGCTGCGACGTCGACCGCGACAAAAGCGCAATCGTTGCGAGCCGCCGGACAGCAGGTGCGAGCGGCGAAAGGCGACATTCTCATTGCCAATGGCAGGGATATGGCGGCGCCCCGGGCAAGCGATCTGTCGCCCGCGATGCTCGACCGATTGATGCTCGATGAGCGCAGGATCGAGGCAATGGCGTCGGCGATCGAGGCGGTTGCCAATTTGGACGACCCCGTAGGACAAGAGATTGATAGACGCGAGCGACCAAATGGGCTGTCGCTGGCGCGGGTCCGCGTTCCCATCGGCGTCATCGGCATCATTTTTGAGAGCCGGCCCAACGTCACCGCCGATGCGGCGGCGCTATGCGTCATGGCGGGGAATGCGGTCATCCTTCGCGGTGGCTCCGAAGCGACCGAGAGCAACCGGGCTATCCACGCGGCATTCGTATCAGGGCTGGCCGAAGCCGGATTGCCAAGCAAGGCGGTGCAGCTTGTTCCGACCACCGATCGTGCCGCCGTCGGCGCGATGCTAACGGCCAGCGATGCGATCGACATGATCGTCCCACGTGGGGGCAAGAGTCTGGTTGCGCGCGTCCAGGCCGAGGCGCGCGTTCCGGTTCTCGCGCATTTGGACGGGATCAATCACGTCTATGTCGACGCATCGGCCGACCCGACTATGGCAACGCGGATCGTGCTGGACGCCAAGATGCGCCGGACAGGGATTTGCGGGGCAATGGAGACGCTGCTCATCGACCGGCGTTATTCCGAACCGGCAGCGCTGGTGAAGGCATTGCACGCTGCTGGCTGCTTGCTTCGGGGCGACGCGGCCATCCGGGCGCTGATCGATATGGAGGCCGCCATGCCAGAGGACTGGGACACCGAATATCTGGACGCGATTGCATCCGTTGCGATGGTGGACGGTGTCGAGGGCGCGATTGCGCATATCGCCGCGCACGGATCGCATCACACCGACGCGATCGTCGCGTCGGACGCAGATGTCGCAAATCAATTCCTGTCGCGCGTCGATTCGGCCATTGTGCTGTGGAACGCCTCGACGCAATTCGCGGATGGCGGAGAGTTCGGCCTGGGCGCCGAGATCGGCATCGCGACGGGTCGGCTACATGCGCGCGGACCCGTCGCGCTGGAGGGGCTGACGACCTATAAATGGATTGGGCGTGGAACCGGACAGGTGCGCGGCTGAGCCGGATCGGCCTGCTAGGCGGTTCGTTCAACCCGGCGCACCGCGGTCATCGGCGGATTACGCTGAACGCGATCCGCATTCTGGGACTCGATGGGGCGTGGTGGCTGGTGTCACCCGGCAATCCGCTGAAGGAAGGGCGCGGCGATATGGCGTCGCTGGCGATCAGGCTGGCGTCGGCGCGCCGCATGGCCAGGCGCGCGCCGATCAGGGCGACGGACATCGAGGTGCGGCTGGGCACGCGGTACACGCTCGATACGATTCGCGCGCTGAAGCGGCGCTTTCCCCGCCACCATTTCATCTGGCTGATGGGCAGTGACAATCTGGCGCAGTTTCACAGGTGGCGCGACTGGCGGCGGATCGCCCAAGAGGTTCCGATTGCGGTGATCGACCGACCCGGGTATGAATCGCGAAGCGCCGCCGGTCCGGCGGCGATCTGGTTCAGGCGCTTTGAGCGACGACCATCGTCGGCGAAGCACTGGACGACGTGGAGATTGCCGGCCCTGGTGCGTTTGCGTTTTCGTCTCGACCCTAGTTCCGCGACAGCATTGCGCCTGCGCGATCCCGAGTGGCAACGGCGTGACCGCGCGCCTGTCTTCGCCATGTCTAACCGGCAATAGGAACGATATTGTCCAATCAAGCTTCAAATCCACGACCCGTCGACCCGGAAGAAGTCGAGGCGCTGCACCGTATGGTCCTTGCCAGTCTTGACGATGATCAGGCGGTTGATACCGTCACTATTCCGCTCGCCGGCAAGTCGACGATCGCCGATCATATGGTGATCGCGAGTGGCCGGTCCACGCGGCAGGTTGCATCGATGGCGTCAAAGCTGTCGGAAAAGATCAAGGCAGAGTTCGGCCGGCTCAGCCGGATTGAGGGATTGCCGACCGCCGATTGGGTGTTGATCGACGCCGGCGATGTGATCATCCACCTGTTTCGGCCAGAGGTTCGGTCCTTCTACAATCTGGAGAGAATGTGGTCATTCGGTGACGCCCCTTTGCCTGGTGAGCGGGCCTGACCGCTCTCCAGTCCGCGTGCTTCTCCATATCGTTGCACATGGTCGCATCGGTCGATCGCCCGAGGCTGAGCTTGTCGAGCGCTACCTGAAGCGAATCTCGTGGCCGACGCGCATCACTGAAGTTTCCGCCAGGACCGGTCATGTGCCAGTCGATGAGCCGCAGATGCGCCGCGTGGTGCTGGATGAGCGTGGCGAAACGCTGTCATCGGTCGCGTTCGCTCAAAGGATAGCGCATTGGCGTGATGAGGGAGTGCGCGAGGCGCGGTTCCTGATCGGCGGCGCGGACGGATTTGGTGCGGCCGAGCGGGACAGGGCAGATTTGTTGCTCTCATTCGGACAGGCGACATGGCCGCATCTGCTGGCGCGAGCGATGCTAACCGAACAATTGTTTCGCGCGGTCAGTATCCTGGCGAATCACCCTTATCACCGCGAAGGATGAGACGCTGGGTCATCCTGACCGGCATGGTGCTGGCGGTAGCCGGTACGGGCATCATTTCAGCGGAGCCTGTAGCCGATGGACTGGCCAAGCTGGCAGGTGCGCGCCGGGCCGCAGCTGAGGCAGCCGCGCGCGCGGCCGCACTCAGTGCAGAGGCCGCCCGGGAGAATGTTGCCGCCAAGCGAGCCGCGCGCGATGAGCGGGCATCGGCGGCGCGCGTTGTTGCCGCCGAGGCTCTGCTGAACGCTGCGCAATTGCGGGTCTTGCTGGTCAATCGGTCACTTGCCGAGAGGCGCGAACGATTGCGTGGTCAGCAACAGCCGACCGCCCGGTTGCTCGCTGCGTTGACGTCACTTGCCCGGCGGCCTGCCATTGCTGCCATCGCGCAGCCCGGCTCGATTGACGACCTCGTCCATGTTCGGGCGGTATTGGGCGCGACCTTACCGATCGTGCAGGAGCGGACCCGGGGTCTTCGAGACGAAATTGCCCGGACCCGCGCTCTGCGCAAGGAGTCGATTACGGCGAGCAGTGCTTTGCGTGCCGATCGCAAGGCCTTGCAAACGGCGCGTGCGCACTTTGCCGAGCTGGTTGCAACACATGGCGCGCGCAGCCGCGCGTTGAGCAAGGACGCTTTGTCAGTATCGGATCAGGCGCTGGCGATGGGAGAGGTAGCGCGCGATCTGGTCGACCAGATGGTCGTGGCCGATCAACGAAAGGCAACGGCCGCGGAGCTCGCCGCCCTGACGGGACCAGTGCTCAGGTCACGCGACGATATGATCATGCAACCGTCATCTGGCGACGCATATCGGTTGCCAATCACCGGCCGGCTGATCACCGGGCTCGATGAACTGTCGCCGAACGGCGTCCGTTCGCGCGGACTGACCTTCGCGGCTGGTCAGAAAATGGTCGTGGTGGCGCCCGCGGGTGGAACGGTACGGTTCGCAGGGCCATTCCGCAGCTATCGCGCGATTGTGATCATTGACCACGGAGACGGATGGACGACGCTGTTGAGCGGAATGTCCGACGTTCGCGTCCGAGCGGGGCAGCATATAAGGGCTGGCATGACCGTTGGACGGACTGGCGATGGCACCGAACAAATGATCACCGTGGAATTGCGCCGGGACGGCAAACCGCAAGATATCGTCGCGTTGCTGGGATGAGACGGTCCGCGCGTGTCAGCGCGGCAGGGTGTTTTGCTACCTGCGAGAGATACCGCTAGGAATAGCCTTCCTCCTCGCCAGGACTTCTGTATGTCACGCCCGCTCCTCTCCGCTACTGGCATTGTTGCCGCTCTTGCGCTCGTCCCGATGGCGACCGCGGGCATGGCCGCGGTCGATCGCGGGACGATGGGCGAGTTCGATCGTTTTTTTGAGGTCTTCCAGGCGGTCAAGGCCGACTATGTCGATCGCGTCGATGACAAGACCCTGATCAAGGGCGCGATAAGCGGGATGTTGGCCAGCCTCGATCCGCATTCTTCTTATGTCGATGCGCTGGATTTCGACAATCTGCGTATTCAGACGGAGGGTAACTACGGCGGGCTGGGGCTGACGGTCACGATGGAGGACGGCGCGGTTAAGGTCATCGCCCCGCAGGAGGACACACCGGCCGCGCGCGCAGGCGTGAAGGTGGGCGACTACATTACGCATATCGACGGCAAGCTGATTTATGGCGAGACGCTGGACGAGGCGATCGGCGTCATGCGGGGCAAACCCGGCACGCGCATTTCCATGACGCTCGTCAGACCGGGCCGCGACAAGCCGATCGACATCGCCATGACGCGTGAGATCATTGTGACCCGACCGGTCAAATGGGAAGTCCGGGGCGATGTTGGTTACATCAACATCAACAGCTTTTCGGAATCGACGGGGGCTGATACGCGCGCGGCGATCATGGCGATCGACAAGTCGCTGGGGCACCGTCCGCTCGGCTATGTCGTCGATCTGCGGGAAAATGGCGGCGGGCTGCTGACACAGGCAATCGCGGTCAGCGACACGTTCCTGGGCGCGGGCGAGATCGTGTCGCAGCGCGGACGTGAGAAGACGGACATCGAACGCTATTACGCGCATCCGGGCGACGATGCGCACGGACTTCCGATTGTGGTGCTAACCGACGCCGGAACCGCGTCCGCATCCGAGATCGTGGCCGGCGCGCTGCAGGATCATCACCGCGCACTCGTCATGGGCGAGCGGACCTTTGGCAAGGGATCGGTCCAGACGCTCCTGCCGCTTGGCCCCAAGACTGCACTCAGGCTGACAACCGCGCGCTATTATACGCCGTCGGGGCGATCGGTGCAGGAGGGCGGGATTGCGCCCGACATCACCGTCCCGCAGATCAGCGACCCCGATTACAAGTCACGCCCGGTCTTTCGTGAAGCTGACTTGCGGCGCCATCTGATCAACGAAATCAAATCGGACAATGCCGCGCTGGAGGAAGATACGCGAACCGACCCGAGGTTCGCGGAATCGATCGACACGCTGAAGAAAAAGGGCATTGACGATTTTCAGCTCTATTATGCGCTGAAGACAGTGGCGCGACTGGGTGGACCAACGCAGGTCGCAGCAGCGACGAAGCCGCAGGTCAAGTGAGTCGAATGACGGGTGGAGAACGCCGCGCGCGCCTGTTGGCCTTGCTATTGCCGCTTGCGCTCATCGCCGGCGCGTTGGGATCACAATATATCGGCAATCTCTATCCGTGCGAGATGTGTCACTGGCAACGATGGCCGCACTATTTGGCCATCGTCGCGGCGACCATGGCCTTTGTCATTCCGGGCCGTCAGGCAAGGGAAGGACTGGTCTTCACGGCCGCGATCCTGATCGCGGTGTCGGGCGCAATCGGCGTCTTCCATGCCGGTGTCGAATATCACTGGTGGGAAGGCATCACCGCCTGCACGGCCACCACGACGCTCGACCCCTCGATGAACCCTGCCGATCGCCTGGCGGCAATCATGCGGGCACCCATGGTACGCTGCGACCAGGCGCAGTGGCGATTTCTCGGAATCAGCCTCGCGGGGTATAACGCGCTCTTGTCGCTGGGCGGCGCAGTGCTGATCCTGGCAATGATGCGCAAGGGATCGACGAGGATGAGACGATGAACGGATGGAAGCCCGGCAATCGGCGCCCTGCGATCGATGCGATGATCCGCGTTGATCAGGCCGGCGAATTTGGTGCCACGCGGATCTATGCGGGCCAGTTGGCGGTGCTGGGATCGCGGCACCCCGCCTCACGCGCGATCAGTCATATGGCGCATCAGGAAGAACGCCACCGCGCCTTTTTTGACCGTGTCATGGCCGAACGCGGTGTGCGGCCGACATTGTTCCAGCCTCTGTGGAGCGCCGCCGGTTTCGCATTGGGTGCGGTGACTGCTGCGATCGGGCCGGAGGCGGCGATGGCCTGTACCGCGGCGGTAGAGACCGAGATCGACAAGCACTATGCCGAGCAACTGATCGAATTGGGCGAGGAAGATGCCGAACTGTCAGGCGCCATCGCCGATTTCCAGGCCGAGGAGGTCGAGCACAAGGAGCATGCGATTGCCGCCGGCGCAGAGACGGCGTTCGCCTATCCGGTGATGAGCGCGGCCATTCGCCTTGGCTGCCGTATGGCGATCGCCGCCGCCAAGCGGATATAAGGAGCAGACGATGCGCAAACTGTCATGGGTGCTGGCGGTCCTCGCATTTCCGGCGTCGGCGCAGCAGGTCGCCTCGCCCCCGCCGACCGCCGCATTGCCGGGCGTCGTCCGGGTGGATCCTGCGCGCGGTGCCGGTGAAGTGTCGAAGAACGCGCCGGTCAACGGCGTGCTGGTGCTCTATGGCAATCAGCGTTGCCCGACCGACAATAATGGTGCCGAGGTCGTCGTGTGCCAACGCCGTGGCGCGGAGGAGCAGTTCCGCGTGCCGAAGGAACTGCGCGAGTTCCAGATCACGCCGGAAAACGAAAGCTGGGCGCTCAAGGCACGGGCGGCGGCCGACACCGGCGTCGGCGTGAACGGCATCGGCAGCTGCTCGACCATCGGCCCCGCCACCGCCACCGGCTGCTTCATGCAGCAGGCCCGCCAGACCAGGCGCGAAAATGCCGACCGCAAGGAAGAGGAAGCCAAGGCGCCGTAAACACAGGGATGATTGCTGTCGTTAGACGCCTGTCAGTGCGATCTGAGACCGCGTACGCGGTGCCAGATATAGAACGCGATCGCGGCCACTAGCAGCACCGCAATGACTGCGTCGGCGCGGTGGAATGCGGCTTTCACGCGCGGGTCGCTGTCCCATTTGTCTCCCAGTTTCATCCCGACCCAGGCTAGTCCGAAGCACCACGGCCATGAACCGATGAAGGTATAGAGGTGGAACGGGATCAGGCGCATCCGTGCGACGCCCGCCGGAAAGGCAATGAACGAGCGGATCACCGGCAACAGCCGTCCGATCAGGACCGCGACGCCGCCCCACCGGTCGAAGAAGCGGTCGGCCGCATCGATCTCGCCAGGTCCGATGAGTACATATTTGCCCCATCGAAGCGCCGCTGCACGGCCGCCATGCTTGCCGACCTCATAAGCGACGATCGACCCCAGATTGCAACCGATCGCGCCTGCGGTCGCCGCCAGATATAGGTCGAATCGCCCGGTCGAGACCAGATATCCCGCGAACGGCATGATGATCTCCGACGGCAGCGGGATGCACGCGCTCTCGATCGCCATCAGCAGTGCGATCCCCAGATACCCGCCGCTGGAAATGACGCTGATCGTGAAGGTGGCGAGTGCGGCGAGTATCTTCTCAATCATGGCGCTCGCGATGCGCGAGCCGAAGGGCAAGATGCAAGCCCAAACGGAACCGCGCCAGACATCCGAGGGTTGGGCCGACATGACAGATATGACGCTGAACGATAATCGAACGATGCCGGCGCTGGGCCTTGGCACGTTCAAGATCCCCGAGGCGCATGCCGCCGGCATTGTCCGACGCGGGCTGGATACCGGTTTCAGGCTGGTCGATACCGCTGCCATCTACCATAATGAACGCGGAGTTGGCGCGGGGTATAAGGACTCGGATGCCTTTCTGACGACCAAGTTGTGGAATGATCGACAGGACGATGCGGAGGCCGCGCTTGACGAAAGCCTGGCTCTGTTGGGCGTCGATGCGGTCGATCTTTATCTCATCCACTGGCCTGTCCCGGATGCCGGCAATTATGTCGATGCGTGGCGGTCGCTGATTGCGCTGCGCGATGAGGGCAAGACACGCTCGATCGGCGTATCCAATTTCCTGCCGGAGCATATCGACCGGATCGTCGAGGCGACCGGCGTCACCCCGGCGGTCAACCAGATCGAACTCCATCCCCGGTTTCAGCAACGCACGGCGCGCGAGCACCATGCCGATCACGGGATCATCACGCAGAGCTGGAGTCCATTGGGGCAGGGCGGTGACCTGCTGGAGGAGGAGACGCTGACCGGTATCGCCGACAAGCATGGGCGGTCGGTGCCGCAGGTGGTGCTCGCCTGGCATCTGGCGCATGGGCTGTCGGTCATCCCCAAGGCAAGCAGCCCCGAGCATCTGAGCGACAACTACGCCGCGCTCGACCTTACGCTGGATGATGAGGATATGACGGCAATCGATGCGATGGACGACACGGGTGGCAGGATCGGACCTGATCCCATGAAATTCGGGTAGACGGGCCGGTCTAACCTTCTACCCGCGCTGCGGCCTGGCGCAGATCATCGACGAAGCGGTCATATTCTTCTGCCTTCTGGCGTTCGTCGGGAAGGCGCAGCAGATAGCTCGGATGGACGGTGATCCACGCCTCACCCGCGCCATCGGCAAGTGGCAGCGGTCGACCGCGCTCTCGGCCGATCGTTACTGTCCGGCCCAGCAGTGACCGCGCCGCCGTAGCGCCGAGCGCGACGGTCATCTTGGGGCGCACCAGCATCTGTTCCTGCTCGATCCACCAGCGGCAGGCGTCAATCTCACTGATTCCGGGTTTTGAATGAATGCGCCGCTTACCGCGCTGTTCGAACTTGAAGTGCTTGACCGCGTTGGTGACATAGGCGCGGGAGCGGTTCACGCCCGCCTCGGCCATCGCGCGGTCGAACATCTGCCCGGCTGGTCCCACAAAAGGTTGACCGACCAGATCCTCCTGATCGCCAGGCTGCTCGCCGACGAACATCAGGTCGGCATCGACCGGCCCTTCACCAAAGACGATCTGCGTCGCCGGTTTGTAGAGCGGGCAGCGCGTGCACCCCGCGGCTTCGTCGCGCAGTGCATCCCATGCGGCCTGACTATTGTCGCCGACGTCACCGCGTGCTCGCTCGATCATTCCGGCCTCCCGTGCCTGTGCTCCCTTGAGCAGCGCGGGGACGAGCGCGGTCTCGGGCATGTTCTTCCAGTATTTGCGCGGCATCTCCTTCAGCATCGCGCCGACCTTCACGCGCGCGGGGTTGAAGATGCTCGCATAATAGGTCTTCCAGACATCCTCGATCGGATCGCCTTCCGGCGCATCCGCCTTCACCGCACCCGGCCCTTCACTCAGCGTCTTGCCGTCCCAATGCAGCGACACCTCGGGCGTCAAGATCGACCAGCGCATGCTGCCGAAGCGGTTCACGAAGAAGGCGGCATTGGCGCGCACGATGTGATGTTCGGGCTCGAACCAGGCGACGAAGCGCGACTGGCCATCCTCATCGACCTCGCGGAACCGCAGGAATGCGCGCATCTTGTGGATGTCGCGTCGTACCCCCTTGGCGATCGTCTCAAGCCGTCGCAACAGTGGGTCGGCATGATCCTCGATCAATCCAGGTTCACCGCGAAGCCGTGTCAGCAACATATAAAGCAGTGAGAAGCGTTCAGGATCGCTCGACAGGATGACGGTACGCGCCAATGCAATGAAGGGGCGCGGGACGGAAAATACCGCTGGAGTCGCATCGGCAACCGGGTCAGCTGCGGTGGCAAACAAATCGGTGGGTGTATTCCCAACCTGCCAGACGACATCGTCGGGCGGTACGTTATCGGCTGCGAGGCCCCGCGCCGCGTCGCGCCAGTTATCGAAATCGTCGGGAGTGGGCAGGGTGACGACGCGCATTACGAACTACCGCGTCAGGCCGCGAACAGTTCCAGTTGTTCGACCTTGGGCGCGACCAGCGGCCTCAGATCCGCACGATCCGTCAGGGTAAGCGGTCGCCAGTCAGCGGCGATGATGAAGGGGCGAAGCTTGGCGATCGACACGGTCAGCCGCGCCACATCATCCAGCCGCAACCGGCGCCAGCGCCGGCTCGTCAAAATCGCGCCAACGGCTTTCACGCCCAACCCGGGTACGCGCAACAGCATTTCCCGTGGTGCCCGATTGACGTCGACGGGAAAGTGATCACGAAATTTCAGTGCCCAGGCCAGTTTGGGATCGATGTCCAGCGGCAGCATCCCCGTTGCGTCGTCCGCGGCAGCGACGACCTCTTCCGGGCGATAATCGTAAAAGCGCATCAGCCAGTCGGACTGATACAGCCGGTGCTCGCGCATCAGCGGCGGACGTTGCAGCGGCAACACGGTGCTGGCATCAGGGATCGGGCTGAACGCTGAATAATAGACGCGCCGAAGGCCGAACTGACCGTAGAGAGAGGATGCGCGCCGGACGATATCGCCATCGGTCGCCGCGTCCGCGCCGACGATCATCTGTGTCGACTGACCTGCGGGAGCGAATCTGGGCGCAGACCTGTAACGCTTGCGGGCATCGCGATTTTCGATCATCGCGGTCTTGTTCGCGGTCATCGCGCCTTCGATGCGGCCCGCATCCTTTTCGGGCGCCAGCCGCCGCAGGCCACCGACCGTCGGCAGCTCGACATTGATCGACACCCGGTCGGCATGCAGTCCGGCCTGATGCGTCAGCTCCGGATCGGCATCGGGAATGGTCTTGAGGTGGATATACCCGCGAAAGTGATGATCCTCGCGCAGCGATCGCGCCACCTCGACCATCTGTTCCATGGTGTAGTTGGAGGATCGGATGATCCCCGACGACAGGAACAGCCCCTCAATATAGTTGCGCTTGTAGAAAGAGATCGTCAGGTCGACGACTTCCTTCGCCGTAAAGCGCGCACGGCGCACGTTCGATGACTTGCGGTTGATGCAGTAATGACAGTCGAAGATGCAGCTGTTCGTCAGCAGGATCTTCAGCAGCGAAATGCACCGACCATCGGGAGCATAAGCATGGCAGATGCCGGAGCCCTCCGTCGATCCCAGCCCCTTGCCGTCCTTGGAATTGCGTTTGGCGGTCCCCGACGACGCGCACGAAGCGTCATATTTCGCCGCATCGGCGAGTATTTCCAACTTCTGCCGTGTATCAAGCTGCGCCATGATGTTCGTTATACGTTCCCATCAACCAAACGTCGAGTGACACAGGTTATCACCCCCGATGCGAGGTCGGACTGCGGTCAATCCCGCGTCGCGCGAACCCAGATGCGTTCGCGAAACCATTTGGTGACGATGTACTTCACCCCGTCGACGACCGGCATGCCTTCATGGATTGTCATGTCGTTGGGGGTGCCGTCGTTATTCATGTTGTTCCAGGTCAGCAGCAGTCCCCGACGCGGAGCAATGCGGATCCCGGCTTGCGGGAACCATGTCGCACCACCCTCGGCCACGTCGTTCAGATAGACCATCGCGGTCCAGGTGCGTTGCCCGCCCTGCGCCTGCATCGCGTCCCAATAGCTTTCGCCCTGATGGAAATAGTCATGATGCGCCTTGAACCGCTGGCCGGGTGCGTAGCGTTGTCCCTGCATCGTTTCGCCGTAATGCGGATCAATGCCCAGCATGGCCGCAATAGCCTCGTCGATCGGCTGGACGTCCGGTGACCAGCGATCCAAGTCGCAACTCTCGCTGGTACGAAACCCGGTATCGGCCTTGTCAGACAACAATGTCGAAGGCCGTCGTCCCGCGTCGATCAGCGCGATCAGTGCATCGCATTGCTCGCTCGAGAGGAAGTGGTCACAATGATATACCTGCGCTGTGTCCATATCCACACGCGTTGCCGCAGGATCAGCATCCAGCCGCGCCGCCACCGTCTGACCGAATTCGGCGCGGACGGGGGACTTAGCCGGGGCAGTGGCCTTCTTGCGCGCGAAAATATTCACGAGCGTGGATGTCGCGTGCACGCCGGTGAAAGGCAAGACCTCAGTCGAAGATGCCGTACACCGCATCGACGACCGAGCCGCTGCATACGTCGACCAGCAGCGCGTCACCAAAATAGCGGACCCAGCGATAGGGACCATAAGCGGGCGGCAGGCGATAGGCATAGGGATCGTCCAGCCAGTAATCCTGCCCGAACAGCCCACTCGACAATGTTACGCCGATCCCAAAGCGTCGATATCCGTAGCCATAGGTCGAGCCGTGCGGCGCGTAATAGCGCGGCAGATTGTAAAGTCCCCGGTTGCTCGTCCGATAGCGATTCCAGTCATAGCGCCGATCGTTGCGCCAACCGCGGCTCCAGACTGATCGGTCATCGAAGCGCCGCTGCTCGCGATACGCATCCCGCCGATCGGCGAAACGGCTCGATTGCCACCACCGATCCCCGCCATCTGTCCGACGCTGGTCCGCCCGCCGGCCACGACGATCGCCATCACCAGCATATCCGGCGACGCCGTAGCGCAAATAGGCGGGGTCAGTGCCGGTACGCAATCCGCGATCGCGGCGGCCAGCGCGCATCGTGTCGATCCGGACCTGTCTGTCATCGCCGCGCTCCCGCACGACGGTGCCGTCCCGAAAAGCGCGGTCGCGTCGATCGTCGCGCCGGTCGCTGACACGCTGGGCGACCGCTCGGGCGGGCGTATCCTGTCGAAAGCCGGAACTGCGTGGCTCTGATGCTGCGTCGGGTGCGGTGGCGCGCCGCTGCTCGCGGCGCGGGCGGAATACGTCGCCATCCTCGCGCATGTGACGGGTGTGCGGACCGCGAAAGCCGGGATTGCTGGCATTCGGCCTGTCCTGCGCCGCGGCCACGCCCGGCAATACCACGCTCAAGCCCAGCAACACTTTCAGAAAACCTCGTGTCATTGTCGATCCCCGACCCGTCGGCGCACCAGCCGACCCCGATGATGCACGATGTATCGCATGGGTCAATTGAGCGAACGCTGAACCGGCTCGACAGCAATCCGACAGGGTTGTTACCGGCCGGGGGAGAGCGCGGGCACGATCCGCGCGGCGTCGCGTTCATCGACTCCCGGCGCCGCGCCGGCGGGAATGCGTTCCTCACCCCGCATCGCGCGTCCCGCGCGCTGAACCGATCCGATCAGTCTGGGATAAATGCCGCAGCGGCAGATGTTCTTGATCTCCGCCTTGATCGTCGCATCGTCGGGATTAGCGTTGCGGCGCAGCAACGCCGCCGCTGCCACGACAACGCCGGGGATGCAGAAGCCACAGTGCACGACATTGTCGGCCAGAAAGGCGAGTTGTACCGGGTGGCTTCGATCGCTGGACAGCCCCTCTATCGTCGTGATGAAGCTCCCCTCCACCGCGCTTATCGGCACGCGGCAGGACGCCAATGCGCGACCGTCGACATCGACCATACAGGCTCCGCACTCCCCGGTGCCGCACCCATATTTGGTGCCCGTCAGGTTGGATGCGTCGCGCAAGGCCCAGAGCAGTGGCGTCGCGGGATCCAGCCGGTAATCGATCGGCTCATCGTTGACCGTCAGCTTGACCATTCGGTGCGATCAGTCGCGCCAGCTCGGATCGCGTTTGTCGACCAGCCGGACCATCGCATCGAAGTCCGCACGACCGACCCCGCCGGGCAGCGACACCTTGCCGATGTCACCCTGATGAACCGCTACGACTTCGTCCGGCACCTCGATCGGCGTGCCCATCGAGCAGGTCGCGACCTGGATCTCGCAGGCGCGTTGAAGTGCCCAGTGTTTCAGGAACGCCTCGGGCAGGGTGCGGCCCATCACCAGAATGCCATGGTTGCGCAACAGCATCATGCGCCTGTCGCCAAGATGCTCGATCAGGCGGTCGCCCTCCTCGGATCGCACCGTAACGCCCTCAAAGTCGTGATAGGCGAGTTGCCCGAAGAAATTACAGGCATAGAAGTTGATGGGCCGTAGTCCGCCCTCGACCGAACTGACCGCCATGCCGGCCGTCGTATGGGTATGAATGATGCAATGCGCATCGGGGAGGCGCGCGTGGAACAGCGCATGCTGCATGAAACCTGCCTGATTCACGCCGTAGGGATTGTCACCCAGCTTGTTGCCGTCAATGTCGATCTTGACCAGGTTTGATGCCGTTACCTCGGAGAAGTGCAGTCCGAACGGGTTGATCAGGAACGCGCCTTCCTCCCCGTCCAGCTTTACCGTGATATGATTGTAGATCATCTCCGACCAGCCGAGCATGTCGAAGACGCGGTAACATGCCGCGAGTTCCTGGCGCGCGGCCCATTCGGCGTCTGATATTTGCGGTTTCGACATGATCGCGGTGGCCATGATCGCTCTCCTGATTGTTATGCGTGATCATCGCACGGTGCGGGATCGTCCGCAAATATTCAGAACGCGGCGATGCCGGTGATGGCGCGACCAAGGATCAGCGCATGGACGTCGTGCGCTCCTTCATAGGTGTTTACCGTCTCCAGGTTCATCAGGTGGCGCATGACATGATATTCGCCCGAAATGCCGTTGCCGCCGTGCATGTCACGCGCGGTGCGGGCGACGTCCAGCGCCTTGCCGACATTGTTCCGCTTGACCAGGCTGACCATCTCCGGCGCGAAGCGATGCTCGTCCATCAGACGCCCGACGCGCAACGACGCCTGCAAGCCGAGCGCGATCTCGGTTTCCATGTCAGCCAGCTTCTTCTGGTAGAGTTGCCGTCCGGCGAGCGGCGTACCAAACTGCTGCCGGTCTAGGCCATATTGACGCGCGGCATGCATGCAGAACTCGGCTGCTCCCATCGCACCCCATGAAATACCGTAGCGGGCGCGGTTGAGACAGCCGAACGGACCTTTCAGTCCGCTGACATGCGGCAGCAATGCGTCTTCGCCGACCTCGACCTCGTCCATCATGATCATGCCGGTGATCGACGCGCGCAGACTAAGTTTGCCCTCGATCTTGGGAGTTTCGAGTCCCTTTGCGCCACGCTCGATCAGGAAGCCGCGGATTGCGCCGTCATGCGCGTCCGATTTCGCCCAGACGACGAAGACATGCGCCAGCGGTGAGTTGCTGATCCACGTCTTCGCACCGGAAATGACATAGCCGCCATCGGTCTTCACCGCGCGCGTCGTCATGCTGCCGGGGTCGGAGCCGGCATCGGGCTCGGTCAACCCGAAACAGCCGATCCATTCGCCGGTCGCAAGCTTGGGCAGGAACTTCTTCTTCTGTTCTTCCGATCCGTAGGCGTTGATCGGATACATCACGAGGCTGGACTGCACGCTCATCATCGAGCGATAACCGGAGTCGACCGCCTCAACCTCACGCGCGACCAGCCCGTATGCGACATACGAAGCGCCGACTCCCCCGTATTCCTCAGGAATCGTCGGGCCGAGCAGGCCAAGCTGGCCCATTTCGGTGAAGATCTCGGGGTCGGTGTGTTCGTGTTGAAACGCCTCGACGATACGCGGCAGCAATTTGTCACGCGCATAGGAACGGGCGGTGTCACGGATCATCCGCTCATCCTCGCTCAACTGTTCGTCGAGGAGGAAGGGGTCTTCCCAGTCGAACCGCATCATCCCGCTCATCGTTCAGTTCCTTCCTAACGCAGCTTCGCGATCGACAGCCCATCGGCCTTCGCGCGATCCTTGACCGATTCCTCGCTGCGCGTCAGCGCCTTGGCGATCGCTCTAAGCGCCATACCTTTCTTCGCGAATTGATGCAGTTTTTGCACCTCGTCGGGCTTCCAGGGTTGACGGTGACGTTCGAACTTTTCGGCCATTCATCCATATAGGGAAGCGGCGTACGATTGTCAGCGCGCGTGCGCGGGCTTGCGTTTATAGGGTTTGGGCTGATGGCGGACAGGACGGTTCGGTCCACCGCGCGGGGGTGGGCGTGTGCCCAGCTTGGCCGGCGGGCCGTCCATCGCTGCAAACATGATCTCGCCCTCGTCTCCATCGGCACCCGCGGTGCGCTTGACCGATGCGACGAAGCGACTTGCAACCGCCTGCGGTATTTCGAAGGCTGTCTCATTAGGTGCAATCCTGATCGCACCGATTTCGGACTTGGTGACATGGCCTCGCCTGCACAGGAGCGGCAGGATCCAGCGCGCATCGGCATTCTGGCGGCGGCCGACATTCATGCGGAACCACACGGTGTTCTCGAAGCCGGGGCGATGGCCCTCGGTTCGTTCGCTTGCCGCGCCGCGCTCGATCATGTCCTCGGGCGCCGGCAGCTTTGCACGGTGCGCGCGAACCAGCATGGCGGCGATTTCAGCCGGCTCACGCTTTTCCAGCAATGCTGTACCCAGCTCGCGATCCTGGTCATCAAGCTCGACGGGCGCCGCCAGCGTGGTCAGCAATCGCTCTCGGTCGGCTGCACGGATCGCCTCCGCATTGGGGACGTCAACCCACTCAGCCGCGATGTGCGCGCCGCGCAGCATCGCCTCGACGCGGCGACGTTTCTGATAGGGCACGATCAGCGCCGCGATCCCCTTGCGCCCGGCGCGCCCCGTCCGGCCGGAGCGGTGCTGCAACGCCTCGGCGTCACGCGGCAATTCGACATGAACGACCAGGCTGAGCGATGGCAGATCAAGCCCGCGCGCGGCGACATCGGTGGCGACGCAGACCCGCGCGCGCCGGTCACGCAACGCCTGCAATGCGTGATTGCGTTCCGACTGAGAATGCTCGCCCGACAGCGCGACCGCATCGAAACCGCGCTCTACCAGTGACGCATGCAAGCGCCTTACGGCGTCGCGAGTCGCACAAAAGAGGATCGCGGTGTCCGGCTCATGAAAGCGCAGCAGGTTCACCACCGCCTGCTCGATGTCCGACGGCGCAACCGTTACCGCCTGGTAGCTGATGTCGCCATGCCCACGCTCGGCGGAAGCGGTCTGGATACGCAGCGCATCGCGCTGATATCGCTTGGCCAGCGATACGATCGGCTTGGGCAGCGTTGCCGAAAACAGGAAGCTCCGACGCTCACTCGGCGTCGCATCCAGAATCTGCTCCAGATCCTCGCGGAAACCCATGTCCAGCATCTCATCGGCCTCGTCCAGCACCGCAACGCGGATGCCCGACAGGTCCAGTACCCCGCGCTCGAGATGATCGCGCAACCGCCCCGGCGTCCCGACCACGATCGTTGCACCCCGGTTCAACTGGCGACGTTCGGCCGACGGATCCATGCCGCCGACGCACGACACGATCCGTGCGCCGGTGCGCTGATACAGCCACAACAATTCGCGCGACACCTGAAGCGCCAGTTCGCGGGTCGGTGCGACAACGATCGCCCCCGGCGTGCCGCTTGGATCGGCGCGGTCGTCGTCCAGCAGTTCATCCGCCATCGCCAGGCCGAAGGCGACGGTCTTGCCGGAGCCCGTCTGCGCACTGACCAACAGGTCACGCCCGCGCGCCTGATCTTCGATGACCGCGGCCTGCACCGATGTGGGCTCGGCATAGCCGCGTTCGATCAACGCCTCGCGAAGAGGCTGAGGCAGACGAGAAAACGGCATGACAAACAAGCTTTCGGGGAAGTAAAATGGATCGATCCCGATATAGGCCGAGACGCGGAAATTACGACAGGATGGCGGCTTACGCGGCCAGCTTCTCCAGTTCCTCGTTCACCTCCAGCCAGTTCGTCTCACTCGCTTGCAGTTTGGCCTCGATCGCGGCGCGACGCTGCAGGAGTTCGCTCATGCTGAGCATTGCATAAGGCGGTCCGGCGGAGGAGGGATCGAACATCGCCCGGTCGATTGTGCTGCGCTCGGCGGTCAGTTTGGCAAGTTCGGTTTCCGCTTCCTTTGCGCGTTGCTTCAATGCAGCACTCATTTCCCGCGCCTTGGCGGCGGCGACGCGGTCCTTCTTTTTGGGCTTGGCCCCGGCCGGCTCCTTGGCGAGCACCAGTGCCAGGTAATCGTCGAGGCTGCCGTCGAAGTCGCGCGCCGTGCCGTCATCGACCAGTACCAGCCGGTCCGCCGTCAATTCCAGCATGTGCCGGTCATGACTGACGATCACGACCGCGCCGGAATATTCATTCAGCGCCTGGATCAGCGCCTCGCGCGCATCGACGTCCAGATGGTTGGTCGGCTCGTCCAGGATCAGCATGTGTGGCGCGTCGCGAGTGATGAGCGCCAGTGCCAAGCGGGCACGTTCGCCACCCGACAGTCGCTGCACCTGAGTCGTGGCCTTGTCGCCGGAGAAGCCAAACCGGCCCAGTTGCCCCCGGACTGCGCCTTGCGTCGCGCCTTTCATGACCCGGGTCATATGCTCGAGCGGCGTGTCGGCGCCGTCCAGTTCCTCGACTTGATACTGGGTGAAATACCCGACGCGCATCTTGGCGGATGCAGCCATGTCGCCTTCCATCGGCGCCAGTTGCGCGGCCAACAGTCGTGCCAATGTGGTCTTGCCATTGCCGTTGCGTCCCAGCAGCGCGATCCGGTCGTCGGGGTCCAGCCTAAGGTTCAGCCGTCGCAATATGGGGGTTTCGCCGTAACCGACGGCGGCATAATCCAGCGTCACCAACGGTGGCCGTAGGGCGCTGGGATCGGGAAATCCGAACGACAGCGACGGGTCGTCGAACAATTCGGCGATCGGCTGCATCTTCGCCAGCGCCTTTTGCCGGCTCTGCGCCTGTTTTGCCGTCGAGGCGCGTGCCGAGTTGCGGGCGATATAGTCTTGCAACTTCTCGCGCTCGACCAGCTGCTTTGCCTTGGCCGCTGCCAATTGCGCCTGCCGTTCCGCGCGCTGGCGCTCGAACTGATCATACCCGCCCGGGTACAGTGTCAGCTTTCCACGTTCGAGATGCAGGATGTGATCGACGACGTTGTTCAAAAAATCACGCTCGTGACTGACGAGCAGAATCGTGCCGCGATACGACTTCAGAAAATCCTCCAGCCATAGCACCGCTTCCAGATCGAGATGGTTCGACGGCTCGTCTAGCAGCAGTATGTCGGGTTGGGAGAACAGCAGCGCAGCCAGCCCGACGCGCATCTTCCATCCGCCTGAAAAACTGTCGAGCGGTCGCCCCTGCGCCTCCTCGTCGAAACCAAGTCCGACCAGGATCCGCGCGGCGCGGGCGGGTGCTGTATAGGCGTCGATCGCCATCAGCCGTTCGTGGACATCGCCCAGCCGGTCCATATCGCTATGGTCTTCCGCTGCCAGCATCAGTGCCGCGCGCTCTGTGTCGGCAGCGAGCACCGTTTCGAACGGCGTTGCCGGTCCGGATGGCGCTTCCTGCTCCAGATAACCGAATCGCACTCCGCGCGGCATGTCACAGCCGCCATCGTCGGGTTCCAGCAACCCCGCAACGACCTTCACCAGCGTCGACTTGCCCGCGCCGTTGCGGCCGATGAGGCCGACGGTGGAGCCTGGAGGCAATGCCGCGCTGGCGGCATCGATGATTGTACGCCCGCCGAGGCGGACGGTTACAGCGTTGAAGGACAGCATGATCGGCCCCGTATCACACGTTACGCTGGCACGGAATAATCTGATGTGCGTTATAGCCCGGACAGACGCGACGGGATAGGTCACCACGCATGAGGAAACTCACTCCCGATGGCACATATCGGCAAGTGGGATTGGTATGCCGGGCACTTTCGGCAACGGTCTTCACATTGTTGACGGGGTGCGAACCGGGGATCTGGAGTCCGGCGGGACCGATCGCCGCCGGCGAGAAGACAATGACGCTCAATGCGCTTGTCATCATGCTGTGCATCATTTTGCCCGTGATTGTCCTGACCATTGTGTTTGGATGGTGGTTCCGTGCCGGTAACAAGCGGGCGCGCTATCAGCCCGACTTTACATATTCGGGGCGGCTGGAATTGTTGATCTGGGCCGTCCCGGCGCTCATCGTCATCTTCATCGGCGGCATCGGCTGGATCGGCAGCCATCAATATGACCCCCCAAAGCCGCTGGTGTCGAGTGTAGAACCGATCAATGTCAATGTCGTGGCGCTCGACTGGAAATGGCTGTTCATCTACCCGGATCAGGGTGTCGCCAGCATCAATCGGCTTGTCATTCCGGCGGGCACACCGGTCAGTTTTCGTATTACGTCGGCGACGGTCATGAACAGTTTCATGATTCCCCAATTGGGTGGTCAGATCTACGCGATGTCGGGAATGACAGCCAAACTGCATTTGATGGCAGATCGGCCGGGCCAATATCGCGGCCTGTCCGCCCATTACAGCGGTCGTGGTTTTCCGGGGATGGCGTTCATGACCGATGCCGTACCGCGCGCTCAATTCGCCAATTGGGTGTCCAATACGAAAGGCTCGGGTCCGCCGCTGGATGGACAGCACTTCATGGAATTGATGAAGGATAGCGAAAATGTCAAACCCTACACCTATCGTGCCGTGTTGCCGCAACTGTTTGACAGAATAGTTGCGAATTCGGGAACCCTATCGGCAAAGACCGCCGTCGATGGCCGGGAGCAATAAGTGTGAAGTTACTCGGAAAACTTGGATGGGAGGCAATTCCCTACAAGGAAGTTGAACCGATGGTCGCTGGCGCGATGATCGTCATCGTCATCGCCACCATCGCTATATGGATCTATCGCAACAACTATTTTCCTTATTTGTGGCGCGAGTGGTTGACGAGTGTCGATCACAAGCGGATCGGGATCATGTACTGCGTCCTGGCCGGAGTAATGCTGTTACGCGGATTCTCCGATGCTCTTCTGATGCGCTCGCAACAGGCCGTGGCAATGGGTAACCCCGGCTACCTCCCGGCCGACCATTATGACCAGATATTTACCGCGCACGGCACATTGATGATCTTCTTCGTCGCGATGCCGTTCATGATCGGGCTGATGAATTTTGCGTTGCCACTGCAATTGGGCATCCGGGACGTCGCCTTCCCGACGCTCAATTCGGTAAGTTTCTGGTTGACCGCGAGTGGGGCGCTGCTGATCAATATCAGTCTCGTCATCGGTGAGTTCGCGAAGACCGGATGGGTTGTTTATCCACCACTTAGTGAGCTGCGGTTCTCACCGGGCGTTGGTGTCGATTATTATATTTGGGCGTTGCAGATCTCTGGCGTCGGGACGCTTTTGTCCGGCGTCAATCTGGTGACGACCATTTTGAAGATGCGGGCGCCCGGTATGGGACTGACGCGTATGCCGATGTTCTGCTGGACGTCGCTGGCGACAAACCTGCTGATCGTCGCCGCTTTTCCTATCCTGACTGCAACGCTGGCGATGTTGACGCTCGATCGGTATCTGGGCTTCCACTTTTTCACAAATGAAGCGGGCGGCAACCAGATGTTGTTCGTCAACCTGATCTGGGCATGGGGGCATCCTGAGGTCTACATTCTCGTGCTACCGGCGTTTGGGATATTCTCTGAGGTTGTCTCAACCTTTTCTTCAAAGCCGCTCTTTGGTTATCGCTCGATGATCTATGCGACGATGTCGATATTTCTGCTGGCATTCATGGTATGGCTTCACCATTTCTTTACAATGGGAGCAGGGGCAGACGTTAATGGCTTCTTCGGTGTCACAACCATGATTATTGCGGTACCCACCGGAGTTAAAGTATTCAACTGGATCTTCACCATGTACGGCGGACGTATTCGCTTTACGTCAATGATGTGGTGGGCAACCGGTTTTATTTGTACTTTCGTGATTGGCGGAATGACCGGTATCATGCTCGCGATTCCACCGGCGGATTGGCAGCTTCATAACTCCTTGTTTCTCGTGGCGCACTTTCACAATATCGTGATTGGTGCAGTTCTATTCGGCGCTTTTGCGGGCTTTAGTTACTGGTTCCCGAAGATGTTTGGATTTCAACTGAACGAAACATGGGGGAAGCGTGCATTCTGGCTCTGGCTGACTGGTTTCTATGTCGCCTTCATGCCGCTTTACGTGCTGGGTATCATGGGCATGACCCGGAGGATGCAGAGCTATGACGTGCCTGGCTGGCAGCCATGGCTGATCGCCGCGGCATTCGGGGCGCTACTGATCGCCGGCGGCATCGCATGCCAGATTACGCAGCTTTACGTCAGCATCCGTGACCGTGAGCATTTGGTCGACGATACAGGTGATCCGTGGGATGGTCGGACACTGGAATGGTCTACGACCTCACCGCCGCCGGTCTATAACTTCGCGGTCCTGCCCGACGTGTCGGACGAGGAAGCATATTGGGGCGTGAAAAGTCGTGCCCGTGAAGAACGCCGCCTGAGTGAGATGCCGGATTATCAAGACATCCACATGCCGCGTAACTCGCCGACGGGCTTCGTGGTCGCCTTCTTCTCATCGGCTGTCGGATTTGCGCTGGTCTGGCATATCTGGTGGCTTGTGATCGCCGGCCTGCTGGGGGCATGGGCAACGTTCGTCGTGTTCGCCTGGCGCGACGAGGACGAGTATGAGATCAAGGCTGCGACGCTCAAGCGTCTCGACGACGATCGTCGTCGTGGCAAGGCGCAGATGCTGAGCATCCCTCAGGATCCCAAGCTCGTCGAGATTGGTCGATGAGCGGACACGCCGCCAAGACGGATCCGCATCGCCTGGGCCATGGCGAACGACCGGCCAGCGAGCGTGGGCCCGCGCCCAAGCATATCGTCGTGTCCTACGGCTTCTGGATATTTCTGCTCAGCGACTTCATCATGTTCTCGGCGTTCTTCGCCGGTTACGCGGTACTGCACAGCGAAACCGCGGGCGGTCCGGCAGGTCGGCAGCTATTTGAAATACCGCTGGTTGCCGCCGAGACGACGGTGTTGCTGCTGTCATCCTTTGCCTGCGGCATGGCCGGGCTTGCAATGCAGCAGCGCAATGTTTTGTGGTTCCAAATATCGATGGCGGTAACCGGCGCATTGGGGGCCGTTTTTCTCTCGCTGGAGTTGCACGAATTTCTGAGCCTGATCGCGCGAGGGGCTGGTCCAGATCGCAGCGCGTTCACATCCTCTTTCTTCGCGCTGGTTGGTTGTCACGGACTGCACGTCTCGCTTGGGATGCTATGGTTGCTGACCATGATGGCACAGGTCCAGGCCAAGGGTTTTCGTGAGGATATCCAGCGCCGGGTGCTTTGCTTCGCGCTGTTCTGGCATGCTCTCGACATCATATGGGTCGCCTTGTTCACCGTGGTCTATCTGTTGGGAGCAGGCGCATGACCGAACATCGACCGGACCAATTCTCCGGGGAGGGCGTTCAGGATGATGTCGCGCCAGGCTCTGAAGGCGGCAGCGAAGGGCTTTCGGGTGGCGTTCGTGGATATCTGATCGGGCTGGTCGGTGCGGCAATCCTTAGCGTCGCTAGCTTCCTGGTCGCCGGCGGCTACGGCGGAATATGGGAAGGCGGGATTCCGGTCGCCCTGATGGCCTTGGCCGTCGGTCAAATGGGGGTTCACCTGGTATTTTTCCTTCATATCACCACTGGGCCGGACAACACGAACAACGTCCTCGCGCTCGCATTCGGGGTGCTCATTGTTGCGCTGGTCTTTATCGGGTCGCTCTGGATCATGGCGCACTTGAATCACAATTTGATGTCGACTGACATGATGCAAAGCATGCAGCGATAGCCGAAAGTTTAATCGGGCGCGGTCCGGCACCGGATCATGTTTGCGGCCTTTTCAGCGATCATGATCGTCGGTGCATCGGTGTTGGAAATGGTCAGCCCGCGGCGTCGAGGATGCGTCCAAGACGCGAAATTCGTCGGGTCTTCGCTCAGTCGCAACGCCGGTAGCAACCCGCTGACCCTAGACCGATGACGATAAATCGTAACTGTCCACGACATCCTCCCGCATCAGCGCCATAGCGTCAGGTGATGACGTCCGGCCTTTCACGTCCCGTATGCGCGGCAATCCCCGCAATATCATCGGCCGCCGCGATCAGGTCCGCCAGCATGATGCCCGTATCCTCGTTCAGTTCGCCGTCGCTTGGCTCGTATCGCTCCAGATAGACGCGCAGCGTCGCACCGGTGGTGCCAGTACCCGACAGGCGCATGACGACACGGCTGCCGCCTTCAAACAAGACGCGCACGCCTTGATGCGCGCTCGTCGATCCGTCGACAGGGTCGGTATAGGTGAAATCATCCGCTATTTCGACGGTCAGTGGACCGAACCGTTCTCCGGGCAGTGTTGCCAACCGGCCGCGCAACGTCGTCATCAGCGCGTCCGCGCGTTCGCTTTCGACGCCCTCGTAATCGTGACGCGCATAGTAATTGCGGCCGAAGCGCTGCCAATGCGATCGTGCGATGGCATCGACGCTTTCACCGCGCACGGCCAGGATGTTGAGCCAGAGCAGAACTGCCCACAGACCGTCTTTCTCCCGCACATGGTCCGATCCCGTGCCCGCGCTCTCTTCACCGCAGATCGTCGCCAGTCCGGCATCCAGCAGCGAGCCGAAGAATTTCCAGCCCGTCGGTGTCTCAAAGGCCGGAATGTTCATTGACGCGGCAACCCGGTCGGCCGCGGCACTGGTGGGCATCGATCGCGCGACGCCCTTCAGGCCCTGCACATAGCCCGGCGCCAGATGCGCGTTCGCCGCCAGCATCGCCAGGCTGTCGGACGGGGTGATGAAACGGCCACGCCCGATGATCAGGTTGCGGTCACCGTCGCCGTCCGATGCCGCACCGAAATCCGGCGCGTCATTACCCATCATCAATTGATGCAGATCGTGGGCATGGACCAGATTGGGATCGGGATGATGCCCGCCGAAATCCGGCAGCGGCTCTCCACGCCGCACGGTGCCGGGGGCAAAGCCGAGCCGCCGCTCCAGAATTTCAACCGCATACGGCCCTGTTATCGCGTTCATGGCATCAAATGCCATCGTCAGCCCCGCATCGCGGATCGCGGCGAAATTGAACAGCGTTTCCATCAGGGCCGCATAGTCCGCTACCGGATCGATCACCTCGACCACCATGCCCGCCAGCATCGTTTCACCCTCGGCGTCCAGATCGACCGGCTCCGCATCGACGGTCAGGTAGCGTTCGATCGACAGCGTGTGGTCGTGGATCGCCGCCGTCACCCGTTCCGGCGCGGGGCCGCCATTGGCGATGTTGTACTTGATCCCGAAATCTTCATTGGGGCCGCCCGGATTGTGGCTGGCCGACAGGATCAGGCCACCGCCAGCGCCGCGCTTGCGGATCAGATGGCTGGCCGCCGGTGTCGACAGCAGACCGCCCCGCCCGACGACGACCCGGTCAACCCCATTCGCGGCTGCGATGCGGATCGCGTCCTGAATGACTTCACGATTAAAGAACCGCCCGTCGCCACCGACAATCAGAGTCTGCCCGGCCAGTCCTTCCCCCAGGGCGGCCGCCGCATCGAACACCGACTGAATAAAATTTGCGGCATAGTGTGGCTGCTGAAAAACAGGCACTTTCTTGCGCAGACCGGACGTGCCGGGCTTCTGGTCGGAATAGGCGGTGGTCGATACAGTACGGATCATCGATGCTCCCCAATTTCAGGCGATCAAAGCCGGCCACACAGATCAGATCGCCGCTAACACCTCGAACGATGACGAGAGGCTAGCCGATCCGTCCTTTGATTGCATTCACACACCCAAGCAGATCGCGCCGCAGAAGTTTCGTGCAGATATGCGCGACCTTTACAAGGATGTGCAGAAATTCAAGCCGGAGGATGGCGGTCAGCTGACGCCGGGACATCTCGCGAATGTGCAGCAACGCCTCGACTGTAGTCAGGCGAACGATCGGCCATACTCTGTTCAGTGCTAACGGTATCCCGATGCGCCCGTGCAATCGGCCTGCTAGTAAGCGGATAGCATCAATGCGGGCCGATCCGCCCCTTGTAAAAAGGGGCGGCGGGCCGATGGATCAAAAGGTAGCGATTACTACCCCGACCACCAGCGCCTGAGCCGCGACAGCCAGCATGGTGCTGGTCACGGTTTCGAACATGCGCATGGGTTGGTCTCCAGATGCCGAACCGATATCCGGCACGAGCCATGTGGCATCGATGCAACGGCGGTGCAATTTTGTAACAGGCGATTGCAGTTGCAGGAAATGCAATCAGCCAACGAAGACGCGGGCAAAGATCGTGTCGATATGTTTCAGATGATGTTCGAGATCAAAAAGCGCGGCAATATTGTCGGCCGACAGGGCAGCGGCAACGTCTGGGTCGTCCTTTAGCAATTGTTCCAGCGACAGCGCGCCGTCCGACTCCCAGACGCGCATCGCGTTTCGCTGCACCAGCAGATAGGCATCCTCCCGGCTTACCCCCGCCTGCGTCAGCGCCAGTAGCACGCGCTGCGAATGGACCAGGCCGCCCATCCGGTTGAGGTTCTTCGCCATCCGTTCGGGATAGACGAGCAGCTTGTCCATCACCCCGGTCAACCGTGCGAGCGCGAAATCCAGTGTGATCGTCGCGTCCGGACCGATGTAACGCTCGACCGACGAATGGCTGATGTCGCGTTCATGCCACAACGCGACATTCTCCAGCGCCGGAGTGACATAGCCGCGCACCATCCGCGCCAGCCCGGTCAGGTTTTCCGTCAGCACCGGGTTGCGCTTGTGCGGCATTGCCGACGAACCCTTCTGGCCGGCCGCGAAATATTCTTCCGCTTCCAGTACTTCGGTCCGCTGGAGATGCCGTACCTCGGTCGCCAGCCGCTCGATCGACGAAGCGATCACGCCGAGCGTCGCGAAGAACATTGCATGTCGATCACGCGGGATAACTTGGGTCGAGACCGGCTCAGGCGTCAGCCCCAGCTTGCCGGCCACATATGCCTCCACAAAGGGGTCGATATTCGCGAAGGTGCCGACCGCGCCTGAAATGGCGCAGGTGGCGACGTCGGCGCGGGCATGCTCAAGACGCGTCCGGCACCGATCGAATTCGGCATAGGCCTGCGCCATCTTCAGCCCGAATGTCACCGGTTCGGCATGAATGCCGTGGCTTCGCCCGATTGTCGGTGTCAGCTTGTGTTCGTATGCCCGTCGCCTCAGCACGACGAGCAGGGCGTCGATATCAGCGATCAGAATGTCGCTGGCCCGCGCCAGTTGTACCGCCAAACAGGTGTCCAGCACATCCGACGACGTCATCCCCTGATGCATGAAGCGCGCCTCCGGCCCGACATGCTCGGCGACATTGGTCAGGAATGCGATGACGTCGTGCCGCGTCTCCCGCTCGATCGCGTCTATCCGCTCGACCTCGAAACGGCCGCGTTCCCAGATTGCCTGCGCCGCTTCCTTGGGTACGACGCCCAGTTCGGCCAGCGCGTCGGTCGCATGCGCCTCGATCTCGAACCAGATCCGGAACCGCGCCTCCGGCGTCCAGATGGCCGCCATCTCTGGTCGGGAATAACGGGGGACCATGATCGGGCTTCCTTGGCGCTGCGACTGAAGCGGCGCGATTAGCAGCGCGTCGGCGCCCGCACAAATCTTCGCGATTGGCAGCGTGGAGGGCGCAAAGTAAGCTAGATCAGTCCCTGTGCACGCAGCGAGACCTGACTGTTCAGGCCGATGATCAGATGATCATGGACCGTGATCTTGAGATGCTCTCCCGCATCGATGATGGCGCGGGTGACGGCAATGTCGGCCTTGCTGGGCGACGAATCGCCCGAGGGGTGGTTGTGCACCAGAATGATCGCCGCGGAGCCCAGGTCGATTGCCCGGCGGATGACCTCACGTACGTGCACCGCAGTCTCATCGATTGATCCGCGGCTCATCACCTCGTCGCGAATGAGCATGTTCTTGGTATTCAGGTGCAGGACGCGGAATCGCTCGATTGAATCGTGCGCCATGTCGGCGTGCAGATAGTCGAGCAGCGCCTGCCAGTTGCCCAGTACCGGACGTTCGCGAACCTGTGCATGCAATAGCCGGATCGCAGCCGCATGTGCGATCTTCAGCGCCGCGACCGATGTTGCGCCCATGCCGTCAATCCGCATCAGCGATGCGCCGTCCGCACTCAGCACACCACCGATTCCGCCGAACTCGTGAAGCAGTAACTTCGCTAGCGGCTTGGTATCCCGCCGCGGGATCGCCAGCGCCAGCAGATACTCGACCAGTTCATGATCCAGCAGCGCGTCGCCACCACCGTTCGCCAGCCGATCGCGCAGCCGCGCGCGGTGCCCTGCCTGGTCCGCACGCGCGCGTTCGTTCTGATCCTGCGGATCGCTCATCAACAGTGCGATTAGGACGGGCAGGGACGCTCCGCAATTGCCAGCGCCATGCCGAGCCGCCTATGGGTTTTATGTGACCGATCACGTGCGCGACCCGAATGATCTGGCCACGCGTCCATCCAGAAAAACCGGTCAGGTGCTGATTTGGACCATCGCCGGCCTCATGCTGCTGATGCTTGTCGCACTCTGCATTGGCTGGTTGGAGCGCACGTCGATCGCAACCCGCGTTGTCGACCGGACATTGGCCGCGAAAAAGGTGCCCGCACGTTACCGGATTGCTGATCTGGGCCTTGGCCGTCAGCGGCTGACCGATGTCGCGATTGGTGACCCGGCCGATCCCGATCTTGTCGCCGACTGGGTCGAGACGCGCACGACGATCGATTTTCATGGCGCGCATGTGACCGGCATTCGCGCCGGTAAAGTCCGGCTGCGCGGGCGGTTGATCGACGGGCATTTGTCACTCGGCGCGATCGATCGGCTGCTGCCCCCGCCTTCGGGTAAGCCTTTCGCATTGCCTGCGATCGATCTGGAAGTCGCCGATGGTCGGATGCAGCTGGAGACACCCGCAGGGCGGTTCAGCCTCAAGCTCAATGGCCAGGGCCAGCTTGACGACGGCTTCAATGGAAATCTCGCGGTCTTTGCGGATCAACTGAAAGCAGGCGAATGCGCCGCGTCCGGACTGCGCGGATCGGTCGCGATCCACATCACCGACGCCGCGCCGTCGCTCGACGGGCCAGTCCACCTTGGGGCGCTTGCGTGTGCCGGCGCACGCGCGCACGATCTTTGGTCCGATGTACGCTTCGCGCTCGACCCCCGCTTGGCATCGTGGCGTGGCACTGCGCGTGTATCGATTGCGCGGACAATCGCGGGATTTGGACGAGTGGAGGGAGTCGGCGGTTCGATCAGCTTTGATGGGTCGTCCCGCTCTACGAAAGGCCATGCGATCTTGTCGTCCGGCCGCTTCATGACCGATGTAGCCAGTGGCCAGTCGATCGGGCTGCTCGGCGATTATGGCGTGGGCACGGCGGGCGCCTTTTTTGAGGGTCGCGTGCTGGCGAAAGCTGTAGCGGTGGCGCCCGATCGCCTCGCGCCGTTACGCCGAGCCGGGCAAGCGGGCGCAGGCACCCCAATCGCGCCGATCGTCCAGCGCCTCATCGCATCCACGATCGCTGCTAGTCGCTCCTTCGATGCCTCTGCCACGCTGAAGGCCGGGGACGGTTGGGTCGCGATTTCCCAGGCTGCGATCGACGCGGCGTCGGGTGCGAATTTGCGACTGCGTGATGCAGATATACGCTATACGGGGGCGGGCGGCGTGCGCGTGGCAGGCAATCTTTTTGTTCGGGGAGGCGGCTGGCCGGACGCGACGGTGCGGTTGAACCAGCTCAGGCCTGGTGCATCGGTAACGGGCGTCGCCACGATAGCACCCTATGCCGCGGGTCGAGCAAGGCTGGCACTGACGCCAATATCTTTCACGGCCGGCGAAAATGGTGTGACGCGGATCGATACCAGCGCGACCCTATCCGGACCGCTGTCGGGCGGCCGGGTCGATGCACTCACGCTGCCGCTTGCCGTGACATGGGACAGGGCCGGGCGTGTTACGGTCGATCCCGCGTGCGTTCCCGTCGGCTTCGAGCGGCTGACGCTAAGCGGCCTGACGCTCGATCGCAGCCGGATACGGCTTTGCCCTGTCGATGGCGCACTCGTGCAGCTAACCAATGGCAACCTAAATGGCGGCGCGCGGCTCGGCGCGGTTCGACTCGGTGGGCGTCTCGGCCAAACGCCGGTCGCCATTGCCGCTGCGGGCGCGACACTGCGCCTTGCGGCATCGCGCTTCACCGTCGATAACCTGTCGACCAGGATCGGCGCTGGCAAAAATATTACGCGCCTGTCGTTTGCCCGTTTGACTGGCCAGCTCGGTCAGGGAATCACCGGTACGTTCGCGGGCGGCGGGGGGCAGATCGGTCAGGTGCCGCTTCTACTTTCCGCCGCCACCGGAGACTGGTCGCTGCAACGCGGCGCGCTGCGGCTCAAGGGTGCGCTCCGCGTCGCCGATACCGCCGAGCAGCCGCGTTTCAATCCGCTTGCTGGCCGCGATGTCGCGCTCGCTCTTGTCGATGGTCGTATCACCGCGACTGGTGAGTTGTTCGAACCAACCAAAGGAGTTCACGTTGCCGATGTGAAGATTGGCCACGCACTGGGTAGCGGGCAAGGCAGCGCCGACCTGAAGGTTTCCGCGCTCAGCTTCACGAAAGATTTCCAGCCCGATCTGCTTACCCGGCTTACATTTGGTGTCGTGGCCGACGTTCGCGGCAGGATTGATGGGCAGGGGCATATCGGCTGGAGTCCCGACGCGGTGACGAGCACCGGCAGCTTCACGACCCTCGATACCGATCTTGCCGCCGCTTTCGGACCGGTCACTGGCCTGGCCGGGACGATCAACTTCGCCGATCTCCTGGCCCTGGAGAGTGCGCCAGGTCAGACGGTCACGATCAAGACGATCAACCCCGGTATCGCCGTCGAGAACGGTGTTGTGCGTTTTCAGCTTTTCCGCGATTCACGCGTGCTGGTCCAGTCGGGCCGATGGCCTTTTGCCGGTGGAACCCTTTCACTGGACCCGACGCTCCTCGACTTCTCACAGCCATCGGAACGACGGTTGACCTTTCGCGTCGATCATCTGGTTGCCGCACAGTTCCTGCAGCAATTCGACTTCAAGAATCTTGATGCGACCGGTACCTTCGACGGGGTCTTGCCGATGGTCTTTGACGAACAGGGTGGGCGGATCGACGATGGTTCGCTGGTTGTGCGACCGGGTGGTGGCACGATCGCCTATGTTGGTGCGGTCAGCCAGAAGGATCTGGGCACCTGGGGCAATCTGGCTTTCCAGGCGTTGAAATCGTTGCGCTATCGTCAACTGACGATCGGCATGAACGGTCCGCTGGCAGGCGAGATGGTGACCGATGTTCGGTTTGAGGGGATCAGCCAGGGGGAGGGAGCAAAGACGAACTTCCTGATCCGCCGGCTGCAGAAACTGCCGATCCGTTTCAATATCCATATTCGCGCGCCGTTTCGCGGACTGATCGATTCGGCGGCGTCCTTTTATGATCCCCGCCGGCTGGTGCAACGCAACCTTAAGGCGCTGCTCGACGAGCAGAACCGCCAGGCCCCGGCATCTCCCATTCAGCCCCCCGCAAGCAGGAATGTGCCATGAGCATGATATTGACGAAGCGACGGAGGATGACGACCTTCGCCGTGATGAAGAGGAGGCTCGCCATCATGCTGGTCCTTGCGCCCGTGACGATGACCGGATGCGTCAGTGTTACCGCGCCGGACAAGCCGATCGAGATCAACCTCAACATTAGCGTGACGCAGGAAGTGGTGTACCGGCTTGATGGCCAGGCAAAGTCGCTGATCGAGCAGAACCCGGGGATATTCTGACATGAAGACCAAATTGATGATCGCCGTGCTGGCCTTGGCAGGCTTCAGTTCTGTCGCGGTCGCGCAACGTGACCCGGCCTATTCGGCGGCGCGCGCCGCGGGACAGGTGGGTGAACAGCCCGACGGCTATCTGGGCATTGTTGGTGGCGGCACGCCGGCTTTGCGCGCGGTGGTCAACAACATCAACATCCAGCGCAAGGCAAAATATACACAGAGCGCGCAGTCCGGTGCGACGGTCGAGCAGTTTGCCTTCACCAGCGGGTGCAACCTGATCCTCCAGACAAAACCGGGCGAGATGTACAAGTCGCCTGATGGCGGCTGGAAGACTCGCACGTCTGCGGCCCCTGATCGGGACTCGCGCTGCGTCTGAACGTACAGCACCTCGCAGCGCCAACCGGCGGTTGACTTGCGAATGACGCTTTCCTAAACGGAAAAGGCACTCGGGGGCTTGTGCCTCAAATCATGCTTTTTTTCGTCGTCGGATCGACCCCGGCGGCGTTTTGTTATCAGGATCACGCACGCGTTGGCCGACGACCGACAGAACGGACCCGACGACCTGGACCGCCGCATCGCTCGCGCGAAGGCGGAGCGTGATTCCGGCGTGACCCCGGCCGAAGCGCGGTCGGAGAGTCGTGGTTGGGCGATCGGTGTCGAATTCGTCGGCGCGGTGCTGATCGGTGCGTTCATTGGCTATCTGCTGGATCGGTGGCTGGGGACTGCGCCGTGGCTGATGATCGTTTTGCTGTTTTTGGGATTTGCGGCTGGCTTGCGTCGGGCGATGGCGACTTCCAAGCAGTTCGACGCTGATCCGACGAATGACCGGCTGTAGGAATAGATAGATGGCCGCCGCCAATAATCCGATGGAGCAGTTCGCGATCCATACGATGGAACCGTTCCATCCGCTGGGTCTGATCAACGCATCGTTCACCAACTCATCGCTGTGGATGATGATTGCGCTGGTCGTGATCGCCGCGTTCCTGTTCATCGGCACTGCCAGCCCGAAGCTGGTCCCCGGCCGGGCGCAGGCGGCGGTGGAATATGTCTATGATTTCGTCGTCGGCATGCTCGACGAGAATGTCGGGCCGGGTGGTCGGCGCTATGTGCCGCTGATCTTCTCGATCTTCATCTTCGTATTGGTGTTGAACCTGCTGGGCCTGATCCCCTGGGTCGGCGCATTTACCCCGACAAGTCATATCGCCGTAACACTCGCGCTGGCGCTGATCGTGTTCTTCATCGTATGCATCGTGGGCTTCTGGAAGCATGGGTTCCACTTTCTCACGCTGTTCTGGCCGAAGGGCGTACATTGGGCGCTGGGGCTGTTCATCCTGCCGATCGAGCTCATCAGCTTTCTCGTGCGGCCGTTCACGCTGGCAATCCGCCTGTTCGCGAACATGACCGCCGGTCACGTGTTGCTCAACGTGTTCGGAACCTTCGTCGTTGCACTCGGCTCGTTTGGCGCACTACCTTATGTGTTCGGTGTCGTGCCGCTCGCGGTCAACGTGGCGCTCGCCGCGCTCGAACTGCTGATCGCGGTCATCCAGGCCTATGTTTTCGCCCTGCTCGCGTCGATCTATCTGAACGACGCAGTCAATCTTCACTAAGACCAGACGGAAAAGGAAATCATCATGGATCCAGCAGCAGCAAAGCTGATCGGTGCCGGCCTCGCCGCAATGGGTGCGGGCCTCGCCGCGATCGGCGTGGGATATATCTTCGGTAATTACGTGCAGGGCGCGTTCCGCAATCCCGAAGCCGATGGTCGTGTCGCCGGTCGCCTCTTCCTGGGGTTCGCGGTCGTCGAGGCACTCGGCCTGATCGCCGCCGTTGTCTCACTCTATCTCGCCTTCGCGGGCTAGGTAAGGCGCGAGCAAGTCCATGCCGCAGTTCGAGCTTGTCAATTTCGCCCCGCAGTTCGTCTGGCTGGTGATCGCTTTCTCGGTCCTGTATTTCGGGATCGTGCGGCCGACGCTGCCCAAGCTGGGACGGGCGATCGATGCGCGCGAACAGCAGGTACAAGGCGATATCGACACTGCGGCCCGTGCCAAGGCGCAAGCTGACGACATGGCGGCGGCTTATGATGCGAGCATCGCCCGCGCGCAGGATGATGCACGGGTGCGCGTCGAATCTGCTCGCGGTCGGGCAACGGCCGCGCTCGAGGCGAAGCTGGCGGACTCGAATGCCGATCTGGCGGCCAAGGCGGCGGATGCGGATGCCGCATTGTCGGCGGCGCGTGCGCACGCCATGACCGCGATCGAAAGCGTCTCGGCCGACGCCGCATCCGATATCGTTGAGAAACTGACCGGCTCGCGACCGGCCCCACAAGCGGCCGAGGCTGCGATACGGTCCGCGCTGGCGTGAGGAATTCGGGATGCTGCTGACCATCGCCGTCGCCGCTGGCGTTGTCCCGCCCATCGCCGAAGCGGAGAACACTGTTCTCGGTCTCAATGCCGAGGGCTGGGTTTATGTCAGCCTGACGATCTTCATCGTCGGGTTGGTCTGGTTCGGTCGCGCGCATCACCGCGTCCGCGATGCGCTCGACGCCAAGATCGCGCAGACCCGCCGTCAACTGGACGAAGCTGCCGAGATCCGCCGTGATGCCGAAGCGCTTCTCGCCGAGGCGAAGCGCCGTCATTCGGCGAGCGCGGGTGACGCGGAGGCGATCGTCGCATATGCCGAGCAGGAAGCGCACGCGCTGCTGGCCAAGGCGGAAGCCGACACCGCCAATCTCATCGTCCGCCGGGGCAAGATGGCCGAGGAGAAGATCGCGGCCGCCGAGCGGAGCGCCGTGGCGGAGGTTCGTGCCCGTGCCGCCGATGCCGCCTCGCAGGCTGCCGGTACGTTGATCGCCGCGCATCACGACGCCGCGGCCGACCGGTCCCTGATCGACCGGTCAATCGCCGGATTGTCACGCCCGAACTGACCATGTCCTGGTTTATCCTGGGCGTCGCCGTTCTGACCGAGATCTGCTGGGCGCTCAGCCTGAAATGGGCGGCGACCGTAGCCACCTGGCAGGCATCGAGTGTGCCGATCGTCCTCAGCTTCGTGAACATGGGTCTGCTGGCGCTCGCGATGCGCGGCCTGCCTGCCGGAACCGCTTACGCCGTCTGGACGGGACTCGGCGCCGTCGGCGTCATCATCGGCGGCGTTGTGTTATTCGGGGATCGCGTGAGCATCGTGCAAGCGGGCTTTATGACGTTGACCGTGATCGGTGTCGTCGGGACGAAGCTTTTCGCACAAGTGTGATAGACAAGATTGAGCGGACGTTGCGCAAGCGGACGGGCCGCTTGCCGCTTTAGCCCGGACGCATAACCTGCCGTGATGATGCGTCTTATGCGTTCTTCAAGCCGTCAATCATGCCCAGATCTGAAGGGCCGAAGGCGTCCGGAAGCAGATCGGACAGCATGTGTCGGCGCACGATGTCACCGTCTATGCCTGCGCAAAATATCGGGAGGTCGCGACCGCCCATCTGCGCGGCTTCGTTCAGCACCTGACGGCACCGCCCGCATGGGCTGACGGGGTCAGTCCCGATTGCCCGCCCATCTGCGTTCAACGCCCCGCCGACGACCGCGACGGCCATGATTTGTGCGATGCGGCCGGATGTACTGGCGGTCGCGACGGCGACCGTCTCCGCGCACAACGACAAACCGTAGCTGGCGTTCTCGACATTGGTGCCGGTCACCATATCGCCATCGCGCATGAGCAGCGCCGCCCCGACCGCGAAGCGGGAATAGGGCGCATAAGCGTGAGCAGCAGCCGCGCGCGCGGCTGCGATTAACGCAACCGGATCAATCGTCGGCCCTTCCTTAGCCACGGACATGCAGCACGCAGATCAACGTGAACAGCCGGCGCGCGGTATCGAAATCCACCTCAATCTTGCCCTTCAATCGTTCCAACAGCAACTCGGCTGCTTCGTTGTGAATACCGCGCCGCGCCATGTCGACGGTTTCAATCTGTTGCGGCGTCGATTGCCGAATGGCCTGGAAATAGCTTTCGCAGATGGCGAAATAATCGCGGATGGGACGCCGGAAACGGCCCATGGCCAGAATAAGCGTTTCGAGTAACGTGTCATCCTGGCGCTTGATCGCCAGCGCCAGTCGGCCCTCCTCGACCGATAGGGCGATGCGATAGGGTCCAGCATAGCGGTCCGCATGAACGCGTTGCGGAGCAAAGTGATTTTCCTCGATCAGATCGAAGATCGCGATCCGCCGTTCCTGTTCAACATCGGCGGATCGCCAGATGATCGTGCGTTCATCCAGCGTGACGTCAATGATCCGCGGATCGGCCATGAGCAAAGCGGTAGCGACGCATCCACTTATCCACAACAACCGGTCGCAGTCGCCTTGAGCGATCATGTCGGACGCGTACAACACTGGAATGGCCACACTCGCATTCCCGACACTCACCGCCGGATCGACCGAGCCGCAGCAACTCCCCCGTAACATCGAGGCGGAGGCGGCGATGCTCGGGGCGATGATGATCGATAATCGGCTGGCTGACGATTTGCTCGACCGGCTGGAGCCGGCGCATTTCTTCGAATCCGTGCATGGCCGCATCTTTGCGGCGATAAAGACGCTGCGATCCAACGACATGCTGGCGACGCCGGTAACGCTAAGGCCCATGTTCGAGGCGGATGAGGGGATGGCCGAGCTTGGCGGGCCGGCGTATCTGGCTCAGTTGACGGGAAGCGGCGCCGGGTTGATCGGTGCGCGTCAGTTTGCCCAGCAGATCTATGATCTGGCGATGCTCCGCGCGCTGGTGACCGTTGGCCGGACGCTGGTCGACCGCGCGCTCGATACGTCTGAGGAGGTGAACCCCCGCGCGCAGATCGAGTTGGCGGAGGAGGCGCTGTTCAAGGTAGCGGCGGATGGTGGGACCGAGTCGTCGGTCAAGACCTTCGCGCAGGCGACGACGATGGCGGTCAAGATGGCCGAGCGCGCGCTCAATTCCGGCGGCAACCTGTCGGGTGTAACAACGGGGCTCGACAGCATCAACGCCAAGATCGGCGGCATGCATCACAGCGACCTGATGATCCTGGCGGGCCGGCCGGGCATGGGGAAGACATCGCTGGCAACCAATATTGCGTTCAATGCCGCACGCCGCTGGATGCGCGACATGGCCGACGGGATTGCCCCTGCCGATTCGGTGGGTGCAAAGGTCGCGTTCTTTTCGCTCGAAATGTCAGCAGACCAGCTCGCGACGCGTATCCTGGCCGAACAGTCCCGAATTTCGTCCGAGGCACTGCGCATGGGCAAGATCAGCCGCAGCGAGTTTGCGCAACTGGCCGCCGCGGCCGCCGAGCTGGAAAATCTGCCATTGTTCATCGACGATACTGGCGGATTGACGATCGGTGCGCTGCACACACGCGTCCGGCGGCTGCAGAGGCGGCATAACAACGAGATCGGGCTGATCGTCGTCGATTACCTGCAATTGCTGACCGGCTCGGGCCGCAGTTCGAACGATAACCGCGTGCAGGAGATTTCAGAGATCAGCCGGGGCCTGAAGACGCTGGCGAAGGATCTGAACGTACCGGTGCTGGCCTTGTCGCAGCTCAGCCGCGCGGTCGAGCAGCGCGAGGACAAGCGGCCGATGCTGTCGGACCTGCGCGAATCGGGATCGATCGAGCAGGACGCCGACATGGTCTGGTTCGTCTATCGGGAGGATTATTACACCGCCGCCAGAGAGCCGAAGCGGCCATCGGAGGGCGATGAGTCACGCATATTCGACGATCATCAGCGCTGGGCCGCCGATATGGAAAAAGTCTACGGGCTGGCCGAGCTGATCGTGGCCAAGCAGCGTCACGGCGCGACGGGCAAGGTCATGCTGAAGTTCGATCCGACGGTTACGCGTTTCAGCGATTTTGCAGGCTATTGAGGGCCGGTAACCGAGGCGGGCTAGCCCCGCTCGTTCGTGGCGCCGTTGACGATTTCGACATGGCTGAGCGGTCGTGGATCGGGCACGTCGTCGCCCGCAGGCCAGCCTTCACGCTGGCGACGCCGATCGCCGTCTGTCGCTTCGGTCTGGTCGTGGAACAGGATCTGTTGCGTCGGGAACGGCAGGTCGATTCCGGCATTGACCAGCGCTTCTGCGACAGCCTGCTGAACGTCGCTCTTGATCAAAACGACGCCGGCGCGTTTTGGCTTGGTCCACCAGCGTACGCGCAAATTCTTCGATGATCCCGCCAGTTCCCACAGCAAGACGTCGGGCGGGGGATCGCTCAGCACGCCATCGACGCCCTTGACCGCCTCCAGCGCCAGTCGCTTCGCGTGCGTAATGTCATCGCCATAGCCGATGCCGATGTCGACGTCCGATCGCAAAAGGTCATAGGCGGTGATCACCGTTACCGATTCGGTGTAGATGACGCTGTTCGGAACGATGACCCGCTGCCCGTCATAGGTGCGGATATAAGTGGCGCGCGTCTCGATCGATTCGACCGTGCCGGTGAAGTCCCCGCTGGTGATCTCGTCGCCGGCGCGAAACGGATGGCGGATGAGTAGCAGGATGCCCGCGAGCAGATTCTGAAAGATGTCCTTGAACGCGAATCCGATCGCAACGCCGCCGATGCCGAGCGCCGAGAACAGCTTGGCGGGCGTGACGGAAGGGAATGCGACAGTGACGGCTACAAGCAAGCCAAGCAGCATCAGGGCGATATAGGCAAGCCTGCCAAAGGCGGTCGCGGCACTCGGAAATTCGGAGCGTTGCCGTGCAACTCTCTCGATCCCGCGACGGACGCCCGACGCGATCGCCCAGAAGATCAGGAAAACGATCACGCCGACGCCCAGCAGCGGCAGCATGGACAGAAAACCGTTTACCATCCCGTTGACGGTTGCCCAGATTTCGGAGGGGTGAACCGACCCGGCGGAGGGCGCTGCGTTACTCAAGATGCGAACTCCATGATCAGGACGTGCCCCCCAGCCATGCTGTGCTGTTGAGCAAATGGCGACGGTAATCGGGTTCGGCCAGCGCCCGGCGCAACTCGGTTGCGCGAACCACCACGCGCTCAAGGTTGACGCCGGTCAGGCTGTCCTTGGCCAGCAGTTCCAGCTTGCCGACCTGATCGGAAAGATCGCTCAGCCGCTCTTCTCGTTCGCAGTCGAGTGCCACCGATCCCAAAACCTCCAGATAGCGGAGCGCCGCGATCATGTCCGTCGCGACATATTGCGCCAGCGCGCCGAATGAGCGCTGGAGGTAACCCGCGAATGTCTGGGGATGGGCAATGACGCGCAGCGCACCATCCTTGTCGACACGCAAATGGCTCGGCAAATCCCGGTCGATAAGATCGGACAGCGCAGCACCCATCCAGTCAAGGCACGTGACCGCGGTGAAGGGATCGTTGACCCCGGGCGACAAGGCGCGCGCAGCGATTTCCACCAATTCGTCGATCAGGAAGCGCAGGTCCTGCAAGGGAGAACGGCTGGAGCTGATCGAAAAACAATCGCGCAGTCCAGCGGCGATATCGCCATCGCACCGGTCCGGCGGCCATGCCTCCACGAGCACGCGGCCCTTGTGCGTAAAATCGCCGGGCTGATAATGTAGCCGCAGCACGATATCGGCCCGTCGCGCCTTGGCCAGCAATCCTTCTTCATTGACGTATTCGATATAACCGGTGTGCTGCGCGCGGATGGACAATGAGCGGTCGGCAACAGCACCGGTCGCGTTTTCGCGAAAGGTGCCCGGCACGTGTGCATGCGCCGCGACCGCCTGATCCTCATCACGCGGTTCGCCGATGAAGCGGGGGAATTGCTCATCTATCTCGCGGAGAAGCCGATGTCCGACATCCTCGATCACGCTGTTGATATGAATGTGGCTGGGAACGTGGTGAATGAAGAAGATCAGCACCGCGATCGAACAGACCGCCAGCGCGACTGCGACCAGCAATGCCATGTTCGGCACAAAGCTGTACCCGCCGCTTTCGTCCGCCGAGCGGATCGTGCGCAGGACGATCAGGCAGTAAAGGAACGTCGCGATGAAGGTGCCGAGCGTCACCTGATTGCCGCGATCCTTCATGAAGTTCGTCAGGAGACGCGGACCATATTGGCCGGATGCGTAAACGACCGCGGCAATCGTGACCGAGAAGACCGTCCCCGCGACCGTGATCATCGATCCGCCGATAGCCGACAGCATCTGTCGCGCGCCGTTGGCGTGTGCGGTGTAGAGCCACGGCACGCTTTCCATCCAGCCGGACCCTTCATAGCTGTCGAACCAGATCATCCCACCCGCCAGAAGCGTCGCGAGGAAAGCCATGATAGATGGGAGGAACCAGTAGCTGGAACTCAGCCTGTCGCCGACGCGCAACAGCCAGCCTTTCATCCGTCGCTATGCCTGTTCAGCGACAGGAAAAACGTCTTGTGGCGCATTGCAATTCAATACGCAGCGGCGGTGATCGTTCCGTTTGCGATACATCGGGCTATCAATTGCGCGGCGACGTGGGCAAGACAGGGCGCTCCGAAATTGAGGGTTGGATGACGGAACACTCTGGCGTGATGGCGGGTTCGACCGCGCTGGGCGAGCGGCTGGATACGTTCGCGCTATACCGCTGGTGGCGTCGCCGCGTGGTCGGGTCGATCGACCATGAAAAGATCGTAACCCGCATTGTCGATGAGAGCGGACTGACCGCGCGCTACACCTTCATGACGATGATGTCGGCGGGCATCGCCGTGCTGGGGCTGTTGTTATCGTCGCCGGCGGTCGTGATCGGCGCGATGTTGATCTCCCCGTTGATGAATCCGATCCTCGGGCTGGGATTCAGCCTGACGCTGTTCGATTTTGCCGAGATGCGCCGGTCCGTTCTCGCGCTGGCGGTCGGGTCACTGGTCGCGATCGCCTTTTCCGCGCTGATCGTCGCCTGTTCGCCGCTGAAGGCGCCGACCGCCGAAATTCTGGCGCGCACGCGCCCCAATCTGTTCGATCTGCTGGTCGCGTTGTTCGCGTCGCTTGCGGGTACGTTCGCGATCATTCGGGGGCGCGGAGAAACGATTGTGGGTGTCGCGATCGCGACCGCGCTGATGCCGCCATTATCCGTGGTCGGCTATGGCCTCGCGACCTGGAACGTGCCGGTCCTGACAGGATCACTGGCGCTGTTCGTCACCAACTTCCTGACCATCGCGCTCGCGGCGACCGTCATGGCGCGCTACTATGGATTCGGGCATACCTTGTCGGACAAGCAGAGCTGGACCCAGACGCTTGTCCTTACCCTTGTATTCATCGGCATGGCGGTGCCGCTTGGCATATCGCTGAGGCGCATCGCCGGCGAAACCGTCACGGCCACGCAAGTTCGATCATTCCTGACCACCGCCTTCGGTGCAAACGCCCGAGTGACTCAGCTCGACATAGATTTCGACCACAAGCCGATGATTGTCCGATCGGTCATCATCGCGCCGCGCACCGAAACCAGGAACAGCAAGGCGCTGAGGGCGGGGCTGATAAAGCAGCTGGGGGAGCCGGTTGAACTGAAGCTCGATCAGATCCTGCTGGACCCGGGTGCCGGCTCGCTCGACGCGCAAAAAGCCGAGTTGCGCCAGGCGTCCAGCGCGGCGGCCGCGGAAGAAGCGCGGGTTCGCGCGATCGCACAATCGGTCGCGCTGGTCGCAGGCGTGGCACCGGAGGCAGTGACCGTGGATCGGGATCACCGGCGCGTCACCGCGACCGCCTCTCTGTTGCCGGGGGCAAGCATCGAGACTTATCAGGTGCTCGAACGGCGCGCATCGACTGCCGCCGACGGGTGGCAAGTGATCATCATCCCGCCGCTCAGTCCGCTGCCCGAAATCGCCTTCGCCGACAATGTCGATACGCTGGACAATGCCGCACGCAACGCCGTGCTGCTCTCGGCGTGGGAGGCCAAGCGCTGGAATATACCCGTGCTCGCCGTGCCGGGCCTGACAGATACTCCACGCGAACGCCCAAATCTCAGCCAGCGCCGCGCCGCCGCCGTGGCCGTTTTGTTGCAGGCACAAGGGGTGCAGGTTGCACCAGCGCCGCCCGCAGGTCAGGTCTTTACGCTCTCCGCCGCCGATCAGAAGAATGGCCGATGACTGCCGGCATCATCATCACTCCGTTCGACGCGGCCGCGATCCTGATCGTCCTGGCAGCGACGCTCGGCTATCTGAATTATCGTTTCATCAAGCTGCCGCAGTCGATCGGTCTGACGGTAATGGGCGCGGTGGCGTCACTCATCGTCGTCGCAGCGGACCAGATCCTGCCGGGTAGTAATGCCGCCCAAAAGGTCGCGGAGTTCCTGACGCGTATCGACTTTCACACGACCTTGATGGACGGCATGTTGTCGTTCCTGCTGTTCGCCGGCGCACTCCACGTCGACTGGAGTCACATGCGCGAGGGTCGCTCCGCGATCTTGACGCTCAGTACGGTCGGCGTCGTCATCTCGACTACGATCGTCGGCGGCGGATTCTATTATCTGGCGCGGTTGATCGGCTTCGACATGCCGCTCATCTGGTGCCTTGTCTTCGGCGCGCTCATCAGCCCGACCGATCCCGTCGCGGTCATGGCGATCATCAAGCGCGCGAAGGTATCGCCCCGACTGCAGGCGACGGTCGCCGGCGAAAGCCTGTTCAACGACGGGGTTGGCGTCGTGGTCTTCGCGATCCTGCTGGAAGCCGCGACCAGAGGCGAGCCGCTGTCGATCGGCCATGCGCTGGAGCTGTTCGCGTTGGAGGCCGGCGGCGGTATCCTGATCGGCTTGACGGTCGGCTGGATCGCGTTTCGCGCGATGCGCTCGATCGACGAATATAATGTCGAGGTCATGATCAGCCTGGCGGTCGTGATGGGCGGCTATACGCTCGCCAGCCATATTCATGTCAGCGGGCCGGTCGCGATGGCGGTTGCGGGTCTGCTGATTGGCAATGCGGGTGTTGCGCACGCCATGAGCGACCAGACCACGCGCTATATGCTGGGCTTCTGGGCGATCATCGACGACGTGCTGAATGCGGTGCTTTTCCTGCTGATCGGGTTGGAGGTTGTGACGATTTCGTCGGACTTCCGACTGATTTTGCTGGGGCTGGGAGCGATACCGCTGGTGTTGCTCGCACGCGGGGCAGCGGTTGTCGCGCCGCTGGTGCTGGTCAGGCCGTTCGTGTCGCTGGGGCGGGTTGCGCCGATCACGCTGATCTGGGGAGGGTTGCGCGGTGGCATCTCGGTTGCGCTGGCCCTGGGTCTGCCCGAAGGTCCGGCGCGCTCCATCGCGCTGTCCGCGACCTATATCGTCGTTCTGTTTTCGGTCATTGTGCAGGGCGGGACGATCGAGCGTGTTATCGCCCGTGCTACGCACAAATTGGGGGAAGACAGTTGATCGATTGCATCGTCGACAGTCCGGGCATGAAGTTAAGGGTGGTCTTGCTGGTCTGTCCGACGAGTGTCATCGTCCAGGGTGCCTCGATCCGCACTTTCGCTTGACGCGACGCTTGGAAAGAACGGTTTGGCGAGGCCATGATATAATCGCTCACGCGATACCAGTGCGCTGATCCCGTCCGCGATCAAGGCGGTCGCGAACAGCGGCACGATCATGCCGCGACTGGCGGTCGCCTCGCTGATGATAATCACGGCCGTCAGTGGCGCACGAACGACCCCGACAAAATAGGCAACCATGCCGAGCAGGATGACCGCGCCGGCCGAACTTTCCGGAAACAGTGGCGTCAGCAGATTGCCGACCCCGGCTCCAACCGCCAGCGATGGCGCGAAGATGCCCCCTGGCGTCCCGCTCAACGTGGTCGCCAGCGTCGTTATCAGCTTGGCGGGGCCGAACCACAGGCTGGTCCCCGCGCCGTCGAACAGCGCCCGGGTCGCGTCATACCCCGTCCCCCAGGTCGACCCCCCGGTCACGATCCCCAATATGGCGACGACCAGACCGCAACCACCGGCAAACACGACCGGCCGTGCCTTGGTCAGGCGCAGCCAGCGATGCGTCGGTGCTGAAAAGGACAGGACCGTGCGGCTGAAAAGCCCGCCGGAGACGCCGCCGACGACCCCGGCAACCGGACAGATGACGATCATCGCGGAGACGCTCAGCGTCTGGCGCATGACCCCGAAATAGACATAGTCACCGGCGATTCCCAGGCTGACCAGACCGGCGATCATCACCGCGGCCATCACCAGCACTGCGACCTTCTGTTCATAGGCCGACGCCAGCTCCTCGATGGCGAAGGCGACTCCCGCGAGTGGCGTGTTGAATGCGGCCGCGACGCCGGCAGCACCCCCGGCGATCAAGACGCCCGCACTGATCGGCACGCGCAAAATGCGGTGGACCATCACCATCAGCGCCGCACTGATCTGCACGGTCGGCCCTTCGCGCCCGACCGACGCACCGGCGAACAGCATTGCGATGGTCAGCGCGAACTTGCTGAACGCGGTTCGCAACGACACCAGCGGACCGGCGGCAGCCTGCGCGGGAGAACGCGTGGAGGCGATGACCTGCGGAATGCCGGAGCCGCGCGCATCCGGTGTCCAGCGCACCGTCACGAACATGACGGCGGCAAAGATCGCCGGTGTCAGCAACAGCGGCAGATAGGGCTGCGCCTCAACCAGTCCGGCGAAAATCCGTTGGACCAGATCGCCCAGCTTGGCGAAACCGAGCGCCACCAGCCCCAGCAGCACGCCGCCCGCCCCGGTAGCGACCCGCCGGCGCCAGACGCCCGTCAGGCGCTGAAGATCGGCGGTCGAATAGACGTGATGCATTCAACAATCCAGCGGCACGGGTCGAACCAGCGCGTTCAACCGTTAGGCGCGCGCGGTCAAGGGATGCCCCATCAAGGATGCAGGGTCAAAGGATGCGGGGTCAAAGGATGCAGGATCAATAGAACCAGGCAATTGCCGCACAGGTCGCCGCGCCCACGGTGAGGTTCATCGGCACGCCGATCCGTACGAAATCGATGAACCGGTAATCGGCCGCACCATAGACCATCGTGTTGGTCTGATAGCCGATTGGCGTGGCGAAACTGGCGGATGCCGCGAACATCACCGTCACGATCAACGGCCGGGCATCCATGCCGATCTGGCCGGCCACACCGATCGCAACCGGCGTCATGATGACTGCGACCGCGTTGTTGGTGATGGCCTCCGTCAACACCGACGTCGTGAAATACAACAGCAGGATAACCGCCAGCGGCGGCAGGAGCGCCAGCAACGGATCAAGCGCATCGACGATCAGTCGCACACTTCCCGCCCGTTCCAGACCGATACCGATGGCCAGCATCGCGAAGATCAGCACCAGGACATTGCCGTCGATCGCCTGCCACGCGTCCTCCGGGTCGATGCACCGCGCTGCCAGCACCACCGCTACCCCGATCAACGCCAGCGCCGCGATCGACATGATGCCGAGCGTACCCAGCGCAATGACCAGCGCCAGCGTGGCGATCGCGATCGGTGCACGGCGACGACGATAACGCCGGACCGCGCTTGTATCCTCACTGATGAAGTTCGGGTGCTGGCCGAGTTCCGCGATCGCCTGAGAATCAACCGCGGCGATCAGGCTGTCGGCCGCATGGATGCGTGTCCTGCCCAGGTCGGCACCGTGCGTCAGTTGCGCGCGGCTGATGCCCAGGATGCGAATGTGACGATCGGATAGAAGTGGCAGCGCGCTCAGGCGTCGCCCAATCGCCGGATGGGTCGGCGACACCGTCAGGCTGATCAACCGTACGTCGGCGGAACGTTCATCCTCGGCAAGCCGAATCGTCGGACCACCGCTTTGCAGGCCTACGATCAGACCGCTCGATCGTGCCAGTCCATCCAGTTCCGCGGGTGATGCCAGAACGGCGAGACGGTCGCCGGGCAACAGCAGCGTGTCCGGCGCGGGGTTTCGGTCGAGTTCCGCACCACGCCGCAGCGCCAGCAACTTGACATGGCCGCGCGCCAGCACCGGAAGGGTGGCGATCGTCGGCGCTTCGCCCAATGTTTCGGTGGTGAGCTGCAACTCGGTCAGATAGATGCGCTGGCGGCGACCGGTCAGATCATTGTCGGGCCGGGCAGGCAACAGCCTGGGTCCGAGCAGCAACAGCGTCGTCACACCGGCAGCCAGCGCCACAACGCCGATCCGCGTCATCTCGAAAATGCCGAAAGGCGCCTGGCCATATTCCTGCGCGACCCCGTCCACCAGCAGGTTGGTCGAGGTGCCGACCAGCGTCAGCGTACCGCTCAAGATCGACAGATAGGAAAGCGGGATCAGCAGCCGGGTGGCCGCAATGCCAACGACCTTGGCCAATCGCTTCATCACCGGAATCAGGACCAGGACGACGGGCGTATTGTTGATGAAACCGGGTGCGATCATTGCGCCTGCCAGCAACTCGATAACGCTGCGTCTCGGGTGAATCGCTGCCCGGCGGACCACCAGATTGGCGATCGCCTCGATCGTGCCGGTACGCACCAGCGCACCCGATAGGATGAAGAAGGCGCCGATGGTCACGGGCGCGGGATTGGCGAACACGCTCAGCGCTTCTGCCGGAGAAACCAGGCCCAGAACCATCATCACCGCGGCACCGCCGATCGCGACGATGACAGGAGGATAACGCTCCAGCGCAAAGGCGATGAACAGGATGATGATGAAGGCGATCCCGGCGACCGGTCGCCAAGCGAGCCAGGCATCGGCCGCCGATTGCATCATCACCGGTGTGCAGTTCCGGTACCGGCCACGTGAAAGCATTTGGTCATGGCGCTGCTATCGCCTTCTCGCAGTCAAATGCCAACTCGGGCTCAATGGACCCAACGGCCGGTTTGGCCGTTCTCCACCAAGATGATAACCGTACCGAAACGACCGTCAGCAGCCGTTCTGGCCCTGCTCCTGGCTATTTCTGCGCCGATCAGCGCGCAGCCAGCGCCCAGCATTTCTCAGCAATCGCTCAAGGCCGCGACCTCCGATCAGTTGGTCCGCAGCGTTTATCAAAGGCTCGGCTGGCACGCCGCATGGTCCGATCGGAACGCCACGGCGCTCGACAAATCCTTGGCTGCGCGCGTCGATCATGGGCTGGACCATGTTCGATTCCTAGCCGATGATAGCGCCGGGGCTTCCCCCGCTGGCCGTGACATCGCCCGGACGACTGCTGCGCTCCGATATGCGAGCGCGCTTAGCCGCGGCATCGCTGATCCCGAGAAACTGCACGAAGTCTATACACTTCCCCGCCCGCATCCCGATTTGGCGTCAGGGTTGGCGGGCGCGCTGCAATCCGGCCAGATCGACAAATGGTTCGCCGGGCTTGCGCCACAGGATGATTACTATCGTCGGCTGCAACAGTCGTATCTGAGCGAGCGCGACAAGAGATCCGACAATCGCGAACCCGCAACCGGGATCGAGCCCGGGGGTAAGTTCATCCATGTCGGGGATAGCGACCAGCGCGTTCCCGGCATTATCCGGGCGTTGGCGGATGCCGATTACATGTCGCCGCAGCCCGGCACGAATGAAGGTACGTATACGCAGCAGATCGCCGATGCGGTGATGCGTGTACAGACCGACTATGGCATTGCCGCCGATGGCGTGATCGGACCGGAAACGCTGAGCGTGCTGAACCTGAACGCAGGCGACCGGACGCGAATGCTCGCCGTCGCGCTGGAGCGCCAGCGATGGCTTGCGCGAACGCCGCCATCGACCAGGATCGACGTCAATATCGCTGCGGCCCGGCTGCAGTATTTTCGTGATGGTCAACTCGTTGACGAACGCAAGGTCGTGGTCGGCGAACCGGATCGTCCGACGCCCATGCTGGGTTCGCCGATTTACCGGCTCGTCGCCAATCCCACCTGGACGATTCCAAAATCGATTCAGGCGAAGATGAATACCAGCGGCTCCTATCTGCGCGCGCACAACATGGTCTGGCGCGGCGGCTACATCGTCCAGCGGCCAGGACCCAAGAACGCATTGGGTCTTGTCAAGTTCGACATGAAGAACGACCAGGCCATCTATCTTCACGACACGTCCGCGCCGTCGCTATTCGACAAGAGTGAACGTCATCTCAGCCACGGCTGTGTACGCGTCGACGATGCCGTGGGTTTTGCAGACATGCTGGCTCGTGACGAAGGGGTCGGGGAGCAGTGGCAAGAGGCACATGTGTCGGGCGAGTACCAGACGATCGCGTTACCCAGGCAAATTCCGGTCAGACTGTTGTATGAAAACGTCTTTGTCGCACCCGGCGGCAATGTCGTTTTCCGCACCGATCCCTATGGCTGGAATGATATGGTCGCGCAGCAACTCGGCCAAGGAAGCGGTAATTCGCGCAAGGCCGATGCCAAACCCATTGACTTGGGTCCCTGAACGCCCGGAAGTGCAATGGCTGATCGACAGTTCAGCGAGTAACGCTGGCGACGGGGCGTGGGTCATCACGGTTCCTGTCATCAATGAAAAGGGATCATCAATGGCTGGAACGGCCCCTCTTCCCTCCAAAGGGCAGGCCTTTGGGTCGCGGCACGTGCGCCGCGCGTGATCATCATTATCGCATCCATTGCCGCGGCGCTGATCGTAGCGGCGTTGCTGACCTTCACGCGCTTTGCCCGGTCGGATCAGTGGCTGGCAACGGTGACGCCGCTGGCCTCGATCATCGGCTCGGGATTTCTGATCTGCGGGCCGCTGCTCGCCAAGGAGTTCGGCTCCGCGGCCATTCTGGCAATGGCGGTGCTGCTGGCGATCTCTTACGGCGCGGGAGCGGTCATCCGTTTCAACATCACGCACGTCGAGAACGAGAAGACGCGCATGGGGCCGCACGACCCGATGCAATGGGCCATGCGCGTTGCACAGGTCATGCTGGCCATCGCTTATGCTGTGTCGGTCGCTTATTATCTGAAACTGCTCGCCGAATTCACGATGCGTCCCTTTTCGATCGCCGGCGCCAATCAGCCGCTGGTCGCAAACATCCTTGTGACGGTCATTATCGTCGGTCTGACCGGGCTGACCTTTTCGGGTGATATCAAGAAGATCGAGCATGCCGCCCATGCCAGCGTTTCGGTAAAGCTGGGCGTCATCGCCGGACTCCTGGCCGGACTTGCTATCTGGTGGGCGACGCATCCCGCTGCTCCTCTCGATCTGCCACCGGCCAAGATCTCCTGGAACAGCATCCCGCTGCTGCTGGGGCTGCTCATCACGGTTCAGGGGTTTGAGACATCGCGCTACATGGGCGAGACCTATGACCAGGCAACACGCATTCGCACGATGCGCTGGGCGCAGTGGATTTCGTCCGCCATCTACCTCGCGTTCCTGGCGCTTCTCACCCCGTTCCTGACACAGGCGATGGATTCCGAAGGGGTCGCCGGCATCGTCAGCGTCATGCAAATCGTCGCGCCAATCCTCGGCATTTTCGTCCTTGTCGGTGCCGTCTCAAGCCAGCTGAGCGCGGCGATCGCGGACTCGATCGGCTCGGGCGGCATCCTGATCGAGGTGTCCCGGCAGAAACTGAACATCCGCACTGCGTTCATTGCGTCGAACATATTGGCGATCGCCGTCGTCTGGCTGACCAACCCCTATTCGGTCATCGCCTTGTCATCGCGGGCTTTTGCCATATTCTATGCGATGCAGGCCGGGCTGGCGCTCTGGGTATCGGTCCGCACGAGGCACGGCGGCATCTTCGCCCGGGCCGGCTTCGTCGTCATCGGTGTCATCTGTATCGTCGCGGCGCTCGCCGGCGCGCCGGCGGAAGGATAGACCCGCCAGGGAAGGAAATGATGAACTACGTCAACATCCTCGTTGATCGCGTCACGCAGATCGGCACCGGTTTTATCGCGATCCTGCCGCAACTGGCCATCGGGCTTGTCGTCATCTTCGTGACGTTCATCGCGGCAAAATTTGCGCGCCGGATCGCCGACCGGTTGCTGTCGAAGACAGACCTGCGCGACACGCTCGCCAATCTCGTCGAGACGGTGATCGGCGTCCTTATCTGGATCCTCGGCCTGTTGATCGCGATGTCGATCATCCTGCCCAGCGTCACGCCGGCAAACGTTCTGGCGGGCATCGGTCTTGGATCGGTCGCGGTCGGTTTCGCCTTCAAGGACATTTTCGAGAATTTTCTCGCCGGCGTGCTCATCATGCTGCGCAAGAAGATGAAGCTGGGTGATTTTATCAAATGTAGCGATGTCGAGGGGAGGATTGAGGCGATCAGCCTGCGTGACACGCATTTGCGGCATCTGAGCAACGAACTGGTTGTCGTCCCCAATTCCTACCTGTTCAAGAACCCGGTCGAGATCGTCACCGAAAGCAGGTTGAGGCGGCACACGGTCAATGTCGGTGTTGCCTATGACGTCGACGTCGACGCCGCGCGCGAGTTGATCCTGAAGACGGTCAACGACCTCGACATCGTCGACAACAACAAGGGCGCCGAGGTGTACGCTGAGGAATTTGGCGACAGTTCGATCAATTTTCTGGTCCGATGGTGGACCGGGTCACAGCCGGTCGACGCGCATCGGTCCAAGGATCTGGTCGTGCGCGCCCTCAAGCGCGAACTGGATAAAGCCGGTATGGAAATTCCTTTCCCGTACCGAACACTTACCTTCAAGGAACCGCTGCCACTGGCAAGAGCCGATAAGGGCGACCGGGAGAGCTGACCATAAGCGGCGCTTACAATAATTTTACGTAAAACAGCTACCGAACGCTGCATGGACGGCAAGTACACGATCGACCTGGTGCCGGAGCACGATCTTGTACGGGTCCGAATGAGCGGCTTTTACGATCGCGAAACGATCGCGGCATTCGTCGTCCAGCTTCGTGCCGCGCATAAAAGGCTTCGCTGCGGTCCCAATCAGTTCGTCACCGTCAATGACGTGCGCGATATGAAGATCCAGTCCCAGGACATCGTGGACGCTTTTCGCAACATGTTGTCGGATCCGATCATCCGATCGCGGCGATTGGCTTTCGTGGTCGCATCAACGCTCGCGCGTATGCAGCTCATGCGCGTCATCGCACACCGCGACGCGGCTTGCTTTCTGGATGCAGAAGAGGCGGAGGAGTGGCTTCTTCGCACAACCGTCGATGGCGGTTGACGATCCGATAGCGAAGGTCATCTGGCGACGCATCCGCCGCATCGCGGTTACATCCCGCAATAATCGTCCTCGCCTCAAGGATGGCCGGATCGCAGTGTTGCGGAACGATGGTCCCATCATGCGCGCTTAGCATGTCCGGATAATCGCAAGTGACAGGCGCGTATGGCGAATAAGAAGGCTGATCACCGCGCGGATGACAGCAACGAGAATATTGTCGATCCTCAGGACGCGGCGGAAAGCGTCGGGTTGAATTACGTCAATGATGACGATCCCGGTATCGGCAGGAAGCGGTCGGGTCGCGGGTGGAGTTATCGGACAGCCGACGGCGATCTGATCACGGACACGGCGGTAAGGCGGCGCATCGACGCGCTGGCGATCCCGCCCGCCTATACCGATGTCTGGATTTGCCCCGATCCGGACGGTCATATGCAGGCCACCGGCCGCGATGCGAAGGGGCGCAAGCAGTATCGCTACCACGAACGCTTCCGCGAAATCCGCGAAGCGACCAAATATGAGCATATGCTGGATTTTGCCCAGGCGCTGCCGGCGATCCGCAAGCGCATCGACGTCGATATGCGCAAGCACGGTCTGCCGCGCGCGAAGGTTCTGGCGACCGTCGTTCACCTGCTGGAGGCGACGATGATCCGGGTCGGCAACGATCAATATGTCAAACGCAACAAGAGCTATGGCCTGACGACGCTGAACGTTCGCCATGTCGCGGTCGATCACGGCGAACTTACTTTTCGCTTCAAAGGGAAAAGCGGGAAGCAATGGAATCTCAGCCTGAAGGACCGGCGTGTGGCGCGGATCGTAAAGGCGACACAGGATCTGCCCGGACAGCACCTGTTTCAATATGTCGACGGCGATGGCGGGCGGCACGATGTCACTTCGGGTGATGTGAACGATTATCTAAAAGAGATCGCCGGTCACGACATCACCGCCAAGGATTTCCGCACCTGGACGGGCACCGTGCTCGCCGCACTGGCATTGGCGGAATATGAGGCATTCGATTCACAGGCGGCGGCCAAGCGCAACGTGAAGGCCGCGATCGAGCGGGTGGCGGCGCGGTTGGGCAACACACCGACGGTCTGCCGCAAATGCTATGTGCATCCGGCCGTCCTCGACAGCTATCTGGATGAGGGACTTGTCCTGGAAGTGCGCGGTGAGGTGGAGCGCGAACTGGAAGCCGACGCAGACGGGCTGCGGCCGGAAGAGGCGCTGGTCCTGGAATTTCTGCAAAAGCGTCTGGGCAGCGCGGCTACCACGAAACCCGGATGACCGCGCCGATGGGCGCATCGATTCGCGGGAAGCGGATGGTGCTGTCGGCGATCCGCACACGGGTTGCACCGGCTTCATGGCCGGCTACCGTTCCGATCATTCCCGGTTGAGCCAACACGTCAGCCGGCATGCCTTGCGCCGTCACGCGGCCATTCTCGATCATCACGACATGGTCGCCAATCGCCCGTGCTTCGTCCGCGTCATGGGTCACATACAGGATCGGCAGGGCAAAGATGGCGCGGAGCCGCAGGATATAGCCCAGTACTTCACCACGCCGCGCCGCATCCAGCGCGGACACCGGCTCGTCGAGCAGCAACAGATCGGGCTGGCTGAGGAGTGCGCGGCCCAACGCGACCCGCTGGCGCTCGCCGCCGGACAGGTCCGCCACGCGCCGGCCCAGCAGATGTCCGATCGCCAACACGCCCACAACCTCGTCAATGGTGATCCGTCTGTTGCCGCCGGCGCGGTGCCATCCGTAAAGCAGGTTGCGCCGGACCGGCATGTGCGGAAACAGCCGCGCCTCCTGATGCACCATACCGATGCGTCGGCGTTCGGGCGGCACGAAGCGGCGCGCGGCGGTGTCGGTCAATATACGCTCGCCAAGGACTATACGGGCATCGGATGCCGCCAAGGCGCCGGCGACCACCGCCAGCGTTGCCGATTTGCCGGCACCGGAGGGACCGAACAGCACCGTCACGCCGTCCGCCGGCCCCTCAAACGCAACGTCCAGCAGGAAGTCACCCAGCTTTGCACGAGCCTGAACAAGCATCAGCGTCCCGCCCGACGACGGCCCAGATACAGCAGCGATTCCGACAGCATCAAACCGCCGAGCGCCGCCGCGAACGAAATGACCGACAGCCTGAGCGCCGCATCCTCACCGCCCGGTACCTGAATCGCGGCGTAGATGGCGAGTGGCAGCGTCCGTGTCTCCCCGGGGATGTTGGCGGCAAAGGTAATGACCGCGCCAAACTCTCCCAGGCAGGCGGCAAAGCCGACAATGATACCCGCGACCAGCCCGGGTAAGGCGAGCGGCAGCACGATCGACATCGCCCGGTCGATTGGGCCTGCGCCTAATCCCCGCGCAGCTTCCTCCAGCCGTGAATCGACCCCCTCCAGCGCGATGCGAACCGCGCGCAGCATCAGCGGGAACGCCGATATGCCCGACGCCAGCGCGGCACCCGCGGCGGTGAAGGGAAGTTGTACGCCAAGCGTTCCCTGCAGCCAGCGACCAACAGGCGTCTGCACCCCGAACAGCAGTAGCAGGACGAAGCCGACAACCACGGGCGGCAGGATCAGCGGGAGATGGAGCAGCGCGTCCAGCAACGCGCGACCCGGAAAACGGTGGCGCGCCAGCAGCCAGGCAAAAACAGTCGCCGCAACCATGCCCCAAAGCGTTGCCCAACCGGCAACTCTGAGTGACAGCAGGAGTGCTTCCCATTCCGCAGGCGACAGTCCGGTCACGGCGCCGCGGTACCGTCCCTCACGCCCGGAATCGGTAGTGCTGCAGGATCGCGCGTCCGCGCGGACCACGCAGGAATTTCAGGAAGCGCGCGGCGCCCGGTTTTGCCTTGGGCGTCGTTGCCGCCGGATAGACAATCGGCGGATGGCTTGCGGGCGGGAAGACGCCGGCGATGCGCACGTCCGGCTCGATCGCCGCGTCGGTTTCATAGACGATGCCGAGCGGTGCTTCGCCACGCGCCACATAGGCAAGCGCGACGCGAACATTGTCGGCGCGTGCGAGTCGGCCCGCCACCTGTTTCCACACCCCCATCCGCATCAGCGCCGTACGCGCATATTGACCGGCGGGAACATAGTCCGGATCGCCGATCGCAACGCGCCCATTCTCGCCCAGCGCCGCCATCAGCGGGAATCCGGGACGGATCTTGATGGTCAGCGTATTTGCCTTTGGCGTGATCAGGACCAGTCGACCCTCTGCGATGTTCGTGCGACTGCGCGGATCGATCAGTCGCTGCCGTTCCGCCTGGTCCATCCATTTGGGATCGGCGGAGACGAACAGATCGGCCGGCGCACCAGCGGCCAATTGGCGGGCGATCGTGCCACTCGCCGCAAACGAAAAACGCACTCGTTGTCCGGTGCGCGCGGTATAGGCGCGCCCCGCCGCCTGCATTGCGTCGGTCATCGACGCGGCGGCAAAGACGGTGAGCATCGGCTGGTCCGCGGCGACTACTGGGCCGCTCGCGATGAACAGCGACAGCACCGCGCCCAGCCAACCCAGCACGCGTCGCCATCCGCCCTTCATCACTGTCTCCCGTAACCAGATGCGCGGATAGGGCGCGGCGGCCGGACTGGCAAACGCGGGACCGTCAGAAAATGCCGAGAAATTTCTTCTTGCGCTTGCCGTCCTCGGTCTTGGCGGTGGTGCCCTGGCCGACATCGTCGCGCGGCTTACCCTTGGTCGTGCGCTGCTGCGATGCGCGGGCGCCGGCCAGGACCGGTCCGCAGGCGGTTGCTTTCGCGTCACCCGGATCGACGAAGGCGAGCAGCGCGGCCGGTGGTGTTGCGACCAGGCCCAGCGCCACCGCCGCACCACCGCGCGCAAACAGTTGCGGGCTCAGCGGATTGATCGCCGGGCTGGCGAAATGGCCTTGCAGTCCGACCGGTGACTGGGCGGAGAACAGGCTGATTTTCTTTGCGTCCGCGCGGATACGCAGGTCCAGCGCCTCGTCGGCGAAACTGAACCCGCCGCGACCCAGGATCACGTTCTTGCTGGTGTCGATCAGGATCGGATCAGCAGCAGCAGTGCCGCCGCGCACGGTAAAGGCGATCAGGCCGCAATTGATCTGCACCGGCTCCTTCAATTTGTCCTGAAACATTTTCTGCACGAACGTCCCGATGTCGAGCTCGGATAATTGCACGTTGCGCGTCCAGAACGTGCCGCGCGGCATCACGATCGCGATGCGGCCGTTGGCGGTTGAAAGCGAGCGGTGGACGGTATCGCCATCCCCTTCCAGCTTGACGCGCGCACGAATGGTGCCGCTCGTCCCGGCTTCCGCCACACCGAACCCGGCGAGCAGCCGAGCCATTGGCGTCGGTAGCAGGCGAATGTCATAAACCGTGTGAACGGGCTTTCGCCGTGCATCGATCGTGATATCGGACGCGACCTTGCCGCGTGACATGGCGAACGTCAGCGGCGACAATTTCAGCAGGCTGTTCTTCAGCGCCAGCGTCAGGTCGATGTCCGAGATTGGCACCTTCTTCGACCGGACAATACCGACATGCCATTGCACATCGGCATCGAAGCGGCTGATCGCATCGATCCTCAGATGCGCGTCGGGCAGCAGGCGGGCCGGCTGTCCCTGGCCCGATGCGGCAACCGCCCCCTTGGTCGCGATCAGGTCCGGATTGTACCCGATGAACGGCGCGGCATCGACGATATCGAGCTTTCGCGTCGTCACGTCCGCGTCGATCCCGATCCGTGGCTCGGTCGCGCGCACGGTGACCTTGCCTTCGATGTCGCTGTCACCGAACACGCCGGTCAGCTTTGTGAAGCGGTACTCGATGTCCTGCTTCGTCAGATGCGCCTTCAGCCGATATGTGCGCGTCTCCGGAACGGCGGCGCCGATGAGCGCGAACAGTTCGGCCATGTTGCGGCCGCGCGCAGCGACGCTCAGGTCCGCGCCGTCGATCTCGGTCGGCCGCGCCAGCGTCCCCGCCGCATCGATGCGCGTATGCGCGAAGTCCGCGCGCAGACGCAGGGCATTGCGTCCGTTGGCGACCGTTTCGTTCGGAGACTGCAACGCACCCGTCAGTCGGAACGCCTTGCCCCGTAGCGTTCCATCGCCGTGCAGGTCGATTGCATCGCGAATATGCCGCCCCGCACTCCTCACCGGTTCGAACGCGATATCGACCTTCAGCAGCAATTGTGGATCGATATAGCGCAGCGTCGTGCCGGCAACATTTGCCCGGTCGATCACCGGCATTTCGAACGGCCTGCCGCCTTTCTTGTCGCTGAAGGTCCAGGTGTTGCGGCGGTCCCTGCTCCATTCCAGATCGACCGCCCCGCCATCCAGTTGCAGTGTGCGGACGCGCCGCCGGCCGACGACCAGTGGAAAGCTGGCAATCCGTGCTTCGATACGCTTGGCGGCGAACAGGTCCGGCTTGCTCGCCCATCCCGGATTGGAGATGGACAGCCCCTCGGCCACGAACTTGATGTTGATGGGTGCGAAATACAGCTGGAAGTCGCCGGCGACCTTGACCGTCCGGTGGGTCGCCGAACCCACGATCCGCTCGAACGGATGGCGCAGGAACCGCCCCTTGGTGACGAACAGCACGAGCCAGACAATGAAGACCGCGAGGATGAAGCCGCCGACGATCCGCAGCGCAAGGCTCCACCGCCTTCTTGAAGGCGCCGCCTCGCTGCTTGTTGATGCACTCGCGTCCATCGCTCTCCTATCGTCTCCGCTTCTTGTCGCGCGGCTGAACGCCTACGTCCAGTACAAGATACGCGCGTCCGGCAGGCGATCTGCGATACGATCGTGGAAGAAGGTTTTCAGCCGTGTCATCGTGTCCTTGTCATAGACATATTTGACGTTGCCGAATTTGGTACGCTTTACCGTGCGCCCCGCATCGCCCATGTCGAGGCCGGAGCCGGGATACCAGCTCTCCAGCATCGCCTTCGACCCCTCGGTGTAGCGGTGCGTGATCAGCTCGACGGTCAGGTCCGGATCGGGTGCTCCCGCCATCGCCGCGCCGATATCGTCGATCAGCGTGCCATAGGCCTGCTCCCAACCGGCGGCCGCGATGATCGGCGCGATCGTCAGCCCGACCGGATAGCCCGCATCCGCCATCCGCCGGAGCGCGGCGATGCGCGCGACGACAGGGTCCGAGCCACCTTCATAACGCGCATATTGCCTGGGGTTAAGCGAGGCACGCATCCGCGTACGCCCGTGATGGGCAAGGTTCAGGAAGGGATCGACAGCCGTGAATTTGGTCGTGAAACGCAATTGCACGTCCGCGTCCCAATCCCCGAAATGCTCGATCATCGCCGTCAGCGATCCGGTGATATGCTCGATTGCCAATGGGTCCGTATAGCAGGAGGACTCGAATGTGGTGCCCTCATGCGCGCGGTGGCGGGAGCGTGAGGTGATGGTGCCCTGGCCCAGATAGTCGGGCAGCGCGCCGATGATCTCATCGAGATTGGCATAGGCGCGGGTGATCGGCGGCCCTTTGAGCGACCCCGCCAGGTAGCAATAGCTGCAATGCGCAGGACATCCCTCGGCCAGATCGACGCGCCAGTCGGCGCTGGGGGCGATCGGCTGGAATTTGCGTTTCGACGGCGGCGCGACGGTGATGGCCAGCGTCTGCTTGGCGTCCGCATAGGCGCGTTTCGGATCGTCGGGGAAAGCCAGGCTCAGCCGGTCGTTGGGCAGTTCGGTAACATCGATGCCTTCGTCGGCGGCCCGCTCCGCCATCGCGCGGCCATGTGCCCAGTCGCGCGCGCTTCGGGTTATCAGGACCTGCGCCGGCTTCCAGCGGCGCGCGGTCATGGCCGGTGGAACCGCTCGGTCTTAATCGCGCCGATTCGGGCCGTCAGCGCCTCCACGCCACCGAACTGATAGCTGATCTGGGTCGTGTAGGCGGCGCACATCGCGGTACGCGTCGCGCGCAGGTCATCGTCCAGCATGACGTCCAGCGCAGGCGGATCGGGGCGCCTGACAGCAGGGCGGTCAAGATACGGCCAGTCCTCCCAGAGCAGCGCCTGGTCCTCGCAAGTCCTTGTCATTGCGTCACGAACGATCAGATGGTCGACATGGTTGCCCAGCGCGAGCGGGCCAAGCACGAGATCGGGCGCCAGTGCGCGCAACCGCTCCTTCAACACCATTATCAGTCGCGTACCGACATCGTCATCGGCCCGCTTGCCCGCGAACAGCGCGTCGGCACTGTCATAACCCCGGTGCGGTGCCTCCAGGAACGGCAGGTGGCATATCTCGGCGTCAATCACCGCGCAGGCCTCTTTGTCTTCGGCACGGCGCAACGCCATATAGTCCACGCCGCTGTCGAGGCCCTTGTCCAGCTGGCAGGCGAGCGCAAACCCGGCCGGTCGCGCGACATTGCCGGTGAAGCAGGTCAGGACGGTCACACGAGCACCGTCGCGGCGGTGCCGCGCCAACGTTCCGCCGGCGGAGAAAGCGGCGTCGTCCAGATGGGGAGAAATGGCCACGACATGCGTCACAGCAGATGCGGCTCCTGTCGAAATCGGCACGCCGTCATCGGCAGGGCCGTATCCAGGCTCCGTATCGCGGCGGTGCCGGCCAGATCGTCATAGACCCGCACGATTCGGGCGGCCACCACGTCCCAGCCATAGGTTGCACGACATTCGACCAGCGCGGCACCGGCAAGATCGCGGCGCAGTTCAGTGTCGGCGATCAATCGGCCCAGCGCATGGGACAGGGCGGTCACGTCGCCTGCCTCCACCAGCAGTCCGTTCTCGCCGTCGCGGATGCAGTCGACGACCCCTACCGAGCGGCACGACAGTACCGCCAGACCGCATGCCATCGCCTCCAGGATGGTATTGGAAAATCCTTCCGCATAGGTGGGTGACACGAACACATCATGCGCGGCATAGATTGCCGGGACATCGTCATAATCGGCATAGCCGGAAAAGGTGACGCGAACGCCCAGCGTTTCGGCCAGCATTTTCGCGGCATCCAGGTCGGGGCCGATCCCCGAGATTGTCGCGGTCCATTCACCCGGCAGATCGACCAGCGCGTGTAGAAAATCGAGGGCGCCTTTTCGCGCATCGACACGGCCATGATAAAGAAGGCGAACCGGGCCGTCATGCGGCGTCCCGGGGGAGAAGCGGGCCGTGTCGACCGCACCGGGGACGATGGTGAACCGCTCGATCGCTGTACCGAGACGCCCGCTGACCTCTTCGGCAAAGCTGTCGCCCCCGATCAGCAGCGCATCGGCGCCCTCCAGCACGCGGACCATCGCCAGCCGGTGCGTTTCGCAGCACGATCCGACCCAATGTCCGTCACCGCCCTGGATCGACACGACGCAGGGCAGCCTCAGCCTGCGTGCGGCAATCAGCGTGGCCCAGCCTGTCGGATAACCATATTGCGCGTGCAGGACATCGAACGGCGTATCCGCGTGTGCGGCGACGATCGTGTCGACCATCACGGCAATGTCCCGCTCAAAGTCGCCGACGCTTTGCTCGCCGACCTGTTCCAGCCCGATGACCCTGACGCCCGGCACTGCCGGTGGCGGGCCGCCGCCATAGACGCGCTTGCCAAAGGCATCGCCGCGATATTGCGAGATCATCGTGACCTCATGCCCGCCCGCGACCAACTGCCGCAGCAGGTTGGCGGCATAGATCGACATGCCTGAAATTGCCGGAAAGAACCGGCGGCTGACAAAGCAGATCCTCACATCACGCCCCGCAGATACGCCATCGCCTCCGGGATCGCGGCATGGGCACGCGGGCTTTCGCGCGACAGCTCGACACAGACCAGCCGATCGAACGCAATGTCATGCAGGGCGGACACCACCGCCCGCATGTCCATGTCGCCCTGTCCGAAGGGCAAATGCGTGTGATCGCCGCGCCGCATATCCTCGATCGCGACCGTGCCGAGGCTCTCTGCAAAGCCGCGCACCGCATCGGCTGGTTCGATGTCGCCGGTGACCAGACAATGCCCGGTATCGAGCGCAAGCCGCAGCATGGGGTGTCGCCCGGCGATGTGCAGATAGTCCCCGACCGTTTCGACCAGCATACCGGGTTCGGGTTCCAGGCTCATGGTGACATTCAGCCGCTCGCCCGCTTCCAGGACCTGCGCGATGCCCTCATCGAGCCACGCGAACGCCTGCTCACGCGCGATATCCGGTTTGGGCACTCCCGCCCAGAAGGACACCGTCTCACTGCCCATCATCGCTGCGATTTCCGCCGCCCGCGTCAGGAACGCGACGCGGCGTGCGCGACCCTCCGGCGCGGCGGTCACCAGCGTCGGCTCATGTTTGTCGCGCGGGTTCAGCAGATAGCGCGCACCCGTCTCGATGACGCCGCCGAGCTTCAGCCGATCCAGCACCGCCGCGACCCGTTCCGCCTCGCGCACCCAATTGTCGGCGAAGGGATCGAGGTGATGATGGTCGAGCGTCAGTGCAACGCCGTCATAGCCGCTGTCGGCGATCAGGTGCAGCGCATCCTCCAGCCGGTGATTTGCGGCGCCATTGGTATTATAGGCAAAGCGGAGGCTCACTCGCGCGTCCCGGCCCAGGCGACATGATGCGCCTCGGGCTCGCGGTAAAGAGGATAGAGCGGGCCGACGATATTATCGGCAAGCGCGGTATCGAATACGGGCTGACCACCAAGCCGGTCATATGCGTCTGGCGTCAATCGCACCGGACGTCTGCTCTCGTTCGCCGTGCCGAAGCCGATCAGTGGCGAGTCCATCGCCAGCAGCTTCGCGGTGCCGCGCTCGCCGATCCGGTAATAGCTCATCGTCTCGACCTCCATGCCGGGCACGATGACCTTGACGACGCTGACCGCGCGATCGGCGGGCGACATATCGACATACAGAATGTCGAACCCCGCCGCTTCGACCGCCGCGCGCGTCAGCGCACCACGCGAACGCGCATCGGGTACATCGGCGGCGGGCAGGTCGGCGAACGGTTTGGACGACCGCGCGCTGAGCATATTGTCGGCCAGCCAGTCGCGCAGCGTTGCGGCGTCGGTTCCCGCCCACCGCCGCATCTCCCTGAACGCGCGCAGGTCACTCGATTTCGCGGCACCGCTGGCTTGAGGCCCCCGTGGAATACTATTTTGCGGGGCAACCCCAGCTTGCGCCATGAACCGCGCGACATAACCCTCGGGCGCGATCGTCTCGATCAGCGACGCCGGGCCATGCGCGAACGCCTTGCGCGCACGAGACGCGGCATATTCGCTCAGCGCCTTGACCAGCGCCTGTGTGCCGTCCGGATGAGCGGCTTCGCCGCAGGCAGTTGCCATGATCGGCACCGTCGGCGCGCGGCCCTCGTCGATGCCGACGCAATAGACGTTGGCGATGCCGAACTCGTCGGTCGCGAATTTCGGAATCGCGCGCACGCCCGCCGCCTTGAACCGCGCCATCAGGTCGGCGACCGGCGCGGGCGGGGAGGTGAGGTCGATCGTGACGCCCCGGTCGAGCGCACGAAACAACAGCCCATTGCCGTCGCGCTGCAGGATCTCGCACAGGCCGTGGCCGATCGCCCAATCGAGATCCGGCCCCGCACCCATCCCATTGGAAATGATCGTCGTGAACGGCATGTAGCCGGGCGACAATTCCTTGGCCGAATAGGCGGCGAGGTCGATTGGCACCAGCACGCTTGATGCGTCCGCCCAGCGTTTCGCCTCCACCCACTCCAGCGCCGTATCGCGTCCGACCGGCGATCCGGCGGGCAGGCACAACGTCAACGGATCGGCGATACCATGCACGCCCAGCGACACGACCAGATCGTCATAGGAACCGCTCGTCTTAGCGCGTGCGCCCAGCGTCAACGTTGGCCAGATCATCTCGGCGATCTCGCCCAGCCCGCCCAATACCGCCTGTTCCTCGGTCGTGCCGTACCCCACGCCATAGGGCATGATGCCCTCCAGCGCCGTGTCTTCGGGGAACAGCGCGACGACCCGGACGGGTATGCCGACGCGGTCGATCCCGTCGATCGGAAAGGCGACGACATCGCCCGCCGGAAAAGCGTCGATATAGCGCCGCGCCGCCTCGCTCAGTCCGTCGGGCAGTCCGCTCACCCTTCTCACAGCGCAACCCTGTGGACGCCAACGGGTCGTGCCAGCGCGTCGTCCAGCACTGCGACCGCTGTGTCACGACCAATGTCGGGCGCATATTCAAACGGGGTCAGCAGTGCATCGAATGCCAGCGGCGCGATGACGTCACGATAACGGCGCAGTTCGGCATGGGTCAGCGGAATGTCCTTGTGAAACGCCTTGTGGCTGCTGATCGCGGTCGCGTGGCCGTCCGCATCCTGGTCGATCTTGAACATGTCGCCGCAGAACAGGCGCCCTCCGGCTTCATCGTGCAGCGCGGCCTGCCCGGCATAATGGCCGCCAACATGATGCATCATATAGCCGGGTGCGAGGTCGAGCGTGTCGTCATAAGGCGTCGTCACGCGAAACGCCTTGGTCATGGGCAGATCGTCCTTGTGGATCGCCAGCGTCTCCGGCTCGAACGCGCGCTGCAACTGGAACAATGCGCCGTAACCATGCGCGTGGGAGGCGGCGAGGATCGCGACGCCGCCCAGTTCCTCGATCCGGGCCAGCATCGACGGCGAATAATAGGGCGCGGCCTCGAACGCGATATTGCCGCCCTCTCGCACGATCAGCCACCCCGTGCCGGCCAGGCCCAGGTTCGGCGACGTCGTGAACGCCCACAGTCCCTGCGCGACTTCACGTGCGCTGCCGTCATGGCTGGCGCGAACCTCGTCCTCGGGCAGGAAGCACCAGCCATCCTCGGGCAGGTCGTTGCGCACGTCGACGCATACCGGGCAATCGGGCGGCGATGCGAAATATTGCTGCCAGAATCCGCAATTGGCGCAGGCATAGTGGCTCAAAGGCACGCGAGCGCCTTCTGATGCGCGGCATCGAACAGCCGCATCAGCGCCAGATCGCGCTCGAGATCGTAATCATGTGGCTCGCCGCGCACCGCGGCCTCGAACGCCGCGGCCTGCGCTGTAAAGGGCGACAGCGTCGCATCGAAGGGCAGGGCGCGCTCCTCGCCGTCGCGATTTCTCAGCGTAACGGTGCCTCCCGGCGTCTGCCCCATGGTGTCAATTGCGACGATCGAACCGCCGTCTCCCACAATCTCCACCCGCCGCCGCAGCAGCGTCTCGGGGCAGTTATAAGCAACATGGCTTTGCACCAGCACGCCACCAGCGGAGCGCCCCGTCACCATGCCACCATCGTCGACGGAGTAGTCGTGGATGCGACGTTGCAGCGCGATATGCAGGCTGGTCAGCGGCTCGCCCATCAGCATCTGCGTCAGGTCTAGACCGTGCAGCGCCAAGTCGATGACCGCACCGCCGCCCGCCGCCGTCGGGTCCGCGCGCCAGTTCGTCGGTGACCAGTCCGGCCCTACCCAACAGGCATAGACAATCCTGATCGCGGTCTGTCGCCCAATTGCCCCGTCCGCAATGGCATCGGCGATGGCACAGTGTGCAGGGTGATACCGCTGATCGAAGGCGGTGCCGTACAGGATAGAGCTGGAGCGCACCGCCACGCCGATCGCCTCGGCGGTTGCCAGATCCTGCGCGATAGGTTTTTCGCAACAGACCGGCACGCCTGCCTTCGCGGCGGCCTCGATCGGCGGCAGGTGCAGGTGATTGGGGGTCGCGACATACAGGCAGTCGATGTCGCTCCCGCCCAGCATCATGGTCGCGTCGTCGAAGGCGACGATCCCCGCGGACTCCGCGCTAGCCTGCGCGACCGGATCGGGATCCGCAACCGCGACGACTGAACCGCCCGCCGCCTCGATCCCCGCCACCATGTAGTCGCGCGCGACCCAGCCAAACCCGGCAATGCCCCAGCGCATCACCAGCGTCCCGGCAGGTCGACGATGCGGCGTGTCCTTGCATCATCGGTTGGATTAGACGGAACCGCCCAGGGGCAGTGTTCGCCATATTCGTCGCGCCAGCGATCGGAAGGCCAGCTTATCCCCTGATTCAGAATCAGGGGATTGGGGACCAGCGCAGCATCATCGGCGGGGACCGCGATGCCGTACTTCACACTGCGCGGTGGTTCGGCACGCTCGACCAGCGAATAGGCCTCGATTGCATCATCGTCTCGCCACCCCGACGGCGCGGGCTCACCGCTTGCAAGCAACGCGCCCAGCAGATCGCGTTCGTTATAGACGGTCGCTTCGTGGAACATAGCCTGCCATTCGCATGTCGGTCGCGCCGGTCCTCTGCTGCCGCCCGTAAAGCCCGCATTATGCAGGTGGCTCACCGCCAGCGAACCGCGCTCGCTCAGCAGCATCCGCATCCGCGCCGCGACTTGGTCTTGTTCGGGCAGGAAGTAGAAGGCGTCGTGGCACATCACCAGGTCGAACCGCTCGTCCGCGACCGGCCAGGGTTGACCTGCGTCAAATACGACATAGTCGGCCAGCGACGCGACCCAGTGCTTCGCCAGCCAGCATTTGGCGAAGACCACGTCGCCGCCCATGCAGGCGACACCGCGTCGCGTCAATTCGCGCAGATAGTGACCGATACCACATGCCAGTTCGAACGCCGACGCGGGTTGATCCCAATGTGCTTCCAGCAAAGCCAGCCCCGCCAGATAGGTCGGGTCGACCCAGCGATACGCGAAATAATCGGCGACCGGCCCCATGCGAAGCAGCGCCATTGCCTCGCGCAGCGTCAGCGTATCGCGTTCTCGCACCAGCCGCTTCACTTCACCCAGATCGGTTGCCGGTCCCGTCCACCACGCGTCCTGATCGGTGAGCAGCGCGACCAGCGCATCGTCCGGGCATCCGGCATCGAGGTGATCGAGCGCGACTGCGACCAAGCCCTCACTATCCGTCCTGAGATAGGGGATGCCGTCGACGACCGGCCAGCGCTCGCGTGCGGTTGCCAGCGAATGGGGGCTGTCGGGGACCATAGATTCCCCGCTGACTGGAGAACGATACTGCCTCATACCAGACTCATCTGCGCCAGCACGCGGTCATGGAACGGCTTGACCGGCCCTTCATGGACCAAGCCATAGGTTTCCATCACCTGCGGCATGGTAACGGCGGCTCGTGTCAAATGCTGCTCGATCTCCAGCACGCGGTCCAGCACATCGGCGGCATGAAATGCGCGTGCTTCGGGGGTCGTGTCGCTTGCAATCGGTTCCAATGCCGTTCGGACAATACCAGCGACATCGCTGTTCAGTTGCGCCAGACATCTCTCTCGCGCACGCTCGATGACGCGGTCCAGTGCGGCGCCGAGCAGCATTTCACCGCTGAAGCCGCTGTCAGGCATTGTCGCATTATGAAAATGATGCGCCATCGACGCGACGAATACCGATGTCGGCTCCGCGCCATAACCGCTGCTCATCAGCACTCCATAAACTCCGACCATCAGACAATGTTCGGCATGATTTTCGGCGGGTTGCAAGATGATGCGCGCGCGTCCGGGGCAGGTGATGCCGGCGCGCGGTTGCATCGCCAGCGCGGCGACAAAGGCCGGCGGATCGATCACCGGCGGAGCGCCATCGGCAAGGGCCGGTGACAGCATGTCGATGATGGTAGGATCGACTGCGCCCGCTACCTCGTCGACCGCACCCTTTAGCGTGCGGAGCGCCTCGTCATCGGTAAGTTCAAGCGCGTCGAGCCTGGCGCGATCAAGACCACCCAACCGGGCCGCTGCCATCGCGGCCGCGACGGTACGATACATGACCTCGGTTGGATCCATGCCAGCGGCAAGTGCGCTCCAGCCATTCGCGAACAATCCCGTCGCGATCGAACTCATCTGTCCAGAGACACTGATCCGCTTTAGGTCGCCCAATTCGCGCAGCAGCGGCAGCAGGGCGGCATTCGCACCGCCTTGCTCAGCCATCACTTGTCCTCGTCGAGCCAGCGGTCGAGAATCATCTGCTGCTCGGCAAAGCCGTGGATTGGATCACGGCCTTCGGCCGTCTGCGGCTGTTTGAAGAAGATGCCCATCTGCTCCTGCACGCCGCCATTGCCGCGCTGCGCCGCCAGATCTAGCACCCGTGCGATCTCAATCGCGAGCGGCGCGGCGAGGACCGAATCCTTGCATAGGAAGTTCATCTTCAACTGCATCTTCTGACCCATGAAACCGGTCAGGTCGATATTGTCCCAGGCTTCCTTGTCGTCGCCGCGCGGTCGATAATAATGGATCATTATGATGTGATCCTCGACCGGGTAGCCGAGCATCTGGTCCAGTACGCTCTTCTTCGTGCCGAGCTTCGATTGCAACGACTTTGGATCGTCCAGCGCAAGACCGTCGGAATTGCCCAGGATGTTGGTCGAGAACCAGCCATCAACATGCAACGCCCGATCACGGAGCGCCGGTGCGATGACCGTCTTCATTAATGTCTGTCCGGTCTTTCCGTCCTTCCCCGCGATCGGCACGCCGCGCTGCCGAGCCAGCTCGGCCAGCGGCGCGACATCGGCTGCGACGCTGGGAGTGAAATTGGCATAGGGCGTGGCGCTCGTGATCGCAGCATAAGCGTAGAGCATCGCCGGGCCGATCTCCGGATCGTTGGCATCCAGCCCGCGCTCAAACGCATCGACCGACGTAAAACTGGTGGAAGTGGGATCGGGCACGCGTTCCGTCGACGCGAGATTGACCAGCACGACGCGGTCCAGCGATCCGTGTGCCTTGAACCGACGCAGATCGTCGGCAATCCGATCGACCGCCGCGCGGTGCCCATCGGCCGCCACCTTGTTCGCACCGTCTATATTGGCGCAGAAATCCGTCGACCCGACCGCAGGCCAAGGCTTCATCTGCGCCAACGCGCTGGCGCCGTTCGACAATTCCTTGTCGCCGATTACGCCGTGCTTCAACGCGGATGTCGCCAAATCGCCGCCGGACAGATCCCACCCGCCGAAATGGAGGTTGCAGTAGTCCACCATACCGCGCACGTCACGGTCCGCGAGCGGTAGTCCCTGCCGGTCGTTGGAGCCTGCGCGAATCATCTCGATCCCCGCGATCGCGGTGGTCGAGACCGCGCCGCCCAAGCCAATCACTGCGACACCTACGCGGTCGGCCATGTCGTTATTCCTTTTCCTGCCTCATCGGATCGGCCGCTGCCGCGCTCGGAGACGCGTGATGATCAAGCGGTTGAACCGCGTACAGAAAAACCTGTTTTTAATCAGGCTAGTCAACACCAGGGATAATTCATTGAACCAGAAGCGATAACATGGATCATGCGGCCCGCGCCGTATTGGCGGAGAGCCAATCGGTGTCGATCACGTTGTAGCGATCGACAAAGCCCGTAAACTCGACAAGCGCCGCCTCGTCCACGATCTTGATCCGCTTGTTGTTGCGCTCAATCATCCCGGCTCGTTCCATCTCACCCAAGGTTCGGCTGACATGCACCTTAGTCAATGCGACTGCATCGCCCAGGTCCTGCTGCGTCAGCGGCATCTCGAACGAAGTCACGACACCACCGGCGGTCACTCGCAGCCGAAAGAGCATATCGAGCAGCAACGTCGCCAGCCTTTCCTCCGCGTTCATACGGCCGATCGATGCCAGCCGATCGTTCGCGGCAACATTCTCGGCCGCCATCATCGCATAGAGCAGCGCGGCGATGCGGGGTTGTGCAGTAAAGATCCGCCCCAGATTGGCCTTGGGCACCTCCGATACGATGCAATCGGATACCGCGGTCATCGAAACAGCCGCGTTAACCCATGCAATACTCGACGTACCGATCAGGTCGCCGGGATAATGAAAGCGAAAGATCTGTCGCCCGCCGCTCTTGAGCCGCGACGACGAATGCAGCCAACCCTGCTGCACAACGAACAGTCGCGTGTTCGGCTCGCCCTCTTCCATCAACGGCTTGCCCGCCGGCACGCTGATCTCGCGCCGTTCCAGCCAATCGAGCATATCCCGCTCGCTATCTGTTAGGCGGAGATACTGGCTCAGCCTCGCGATCAGTCCACCTTGTCGCATTATCCTCCTCCGCTGCATGAGCACGCGCCCTTGGTCGCGGACTATCGATCTTGAAATGATGAACGACAAGCCCTGCCTTGGTGTTCCACGCCGGGTGCACATTGCCCCAGCCGTTCCGCTAGCCTAAGCGTTTGACGCAATTCCCGACCTGGAGAGGCCATTTTGACCCCCGATTTCGATTTCGCGTTGGGCGAGTATGCGGAGATGATCCGTGAGAGCACGCGGCGCTTCGCGACTGACCGTATCCAGCCGCTAGCGGCGTCGATCGACGCTGACGACCGTTTTCCGATCGAGCTCTGGCCCGAGATGGGCGCACTGGGCCTGCACGGTATCACCGTTACCGAGGCGGATGGCGGGCTTGGGCTCGGCTATCTGGAGCATGTCGTCGCCGTCGAGGAGGTGTCGCGCGCGTCGGCCTCCGTCGGACTGAGCTACGGCGCGCATTCCAATCTTTGCGTCAATCAGATCGCCCGTTGGGGGAGTGACGAGCAGCGCGCGAAATACCTTCCAAAGTTGGTATCGGGCGAGCATGTCGGCAGTTTGGCGATGTCGGAAGCATCGGCGGGATCGGACGTCGTCTCGATGAAGCTCAAGGCCGATGCGGTGCAGGGCGGCTATGTGCTGAACGGCACCAAGTTTTGGATCACCAACGCGGCCTACGCCGACACGCTGGTCGTCTACGCCAAGACCGGCGAGGGGTCGAAGGGCATCACCGCGTTCCTAATCGAGCGTGACATGCCCGGCTTCTCGATCGGGCAGAAGATCGACAAGATGGGCATGCGCGGCTCGCCGACCGCCGAGTTGGTGTTCGACGATTGCGAAGTCGCGGACGAACAGGTGATGGGGCCGGTGGGTGGCGGCGCGGGCGTACTGATGTCCGGTCTCGACTATGAGCGCGCAGTGCTGGCGGGCATTCAGCTGGGCATCATGCAGGCATGCCTCGACGTCGTCATCCCCTATGTCCGAGAGCGCAAGCAATTCGGTCAGCCGATCGGCAGCTTCCAGATGATGCAGGCCAAGATCGCCGACATGTATGTCGCGCTCAATTCCGCGCGCGCCTATGTCTATGCCGTCGCCCGGTCGTGCGACGCGGGGAAGACGACGCGTTTCGACGCAGCCGGCGCGATCCTGCTGGCGAGCGAGAATGCAGTGAAGGTCTCGCTGGAGGCGATCCAGGCGCTGGGTGGCGCTGGCTATACCAAGGACTGGCCGGTCGAGCGGTTCATGCGCGACGCCAAGCTGCTCGACATCGGCGCGGGCACCAACGAGATCCGGCGCATGCTGATCGGCCGCGAACTGATCGGCCACAACTCGCCGGTCGCGCAATAGGGTGAGCGCTCCCGTCCTCGACACCAAGCTGTCGGTCGACAGCGAGCAGTTCCGTGCTAACGCCGCACACAACCGGGCGTTGGCGGACGATCTGCGCACACGTGTCGCCGCGGCCTCGCTCGGCGGCAGCGCATCGTCGCGCGAGCGGCACGAGGCGCGCGGCAAGCTGCTCCCGCGCGAGCGGGTGGAGCGGTTGCTCGATCCCGGCTCGCCATTTCTCGAGATCGGGCAGCTGGCGGCGAATGGCCTCTACGACGACGCGGTGCCGGGCGGTGGGTTGATCGCCGGCATCGGCCGCGTATCGGGGCGGCAGTGCATGATCGTATGCAATGACGCGACGGTGAAGGGCGGCACCTATTACCCTGTGACCGTCAAGAAGCATCTTCGCGCGCAGGAGATCGCGCAGCAAAATCATTTGCCGTGTATCTATTTGGTCGATTCAGGCGGCGCGAACCTCCCGCATCAGGCCGAGGTCTTCCCCGACCGCGACCATTTCGGGCGCATCTTCTTCAACCAGGCGCAAATGTCGGCGCTGCGCATCCCGCAGATCGCCTGCGTCATGGGCAGCTGCACCGCCGGCGGCGCATACGTCCCTGCCATGTCCGACGAGACGGTGATCGTGCGCGGGCAGGGAACGATCTTCCTGGCCGGCCCGCCGCTGGTCAAGGCGGCGACCGGTGAAGTCATCTCGGCCGAGGAACTGGGCGGTGCCGAAACGCACGGGCGCAAGTCCGGCGTCGTCGATCATGTCGCCGAGAGTGACGAGCACGCGCTGACGATCGTGCGCGACATCGTCTCGACATTGCCGCGAGCCGATCGGGCCACCGTCTACATGCGCAAACCCCGTGCGCCCCGGTTCGACTCGGACGAGCTGTACGGTATCGTCCCGGACGACGTCCGGGCGCCCTACGACGTGCACGAGATCATCGCGCGGCTGGTCGACGCGTCGGAGTTCCACGCCTTCAAGTCGCTTTACGGCACCACACTGGTCTGCGGCTTCGCGCATATCTGGGGACAGCCGGTCGCGATCCTGGCGAACAATGGCGTGCTGTTCAGCGAGTCCGCGCAAAAGGGCGCGCACTTTATCGAATTGGCGCAGCAGCGTCGCATCCCGCTGCTGTTCCTTCAGAACATCTCGGGCTTCATGGTCGGCGGCCGGTACGAGGCCGAGGGGATCGCCAAGCACGGCGCAAAGCTCGTCACCGCCGTCGCGACCGCGACCGTGCCCAAGATCACCGTCCTGATTGGCGGCAGCTTCGGCGCTGGCAATTACGGCATGTGCGGCCGCGCCTATTCGCCGCGCTTCCTGTTCACCTGGCCCAACGCCCGGATCAGCGTGATGGGCGGCGAGCAAGCCGCATCGGTACTGGCGACCGTCCACCGCGATGCCGACGACTGGACTCCTGAACAGGCCGAAGCCTTCAAGGCCCCCGTCCGCCAGAAGTACGAGGACGAAGGCAACCCCTATCACGCGACCGCGCGGCTGTGGGACGATGGCATCATCGACCCTGCGCAAACTAGAGACGTGCTGGGCCTGGCGCTGGCGACGACGCTTGAAGCGCCTATTACGGAGACAAGCTTCGGCGTGTTTAGGATGTGAAAAGAGAAGGGATGATCGTTCGTCTAGTTACCAGCTTGCTGCATATTTCTGATGAATGGATGCTGGGAATGCTATTATGGAACCGTACTGATACGGCGCTCGCGAAGTTCGAGGAGAGCCTTCCTGGTGAATTCGGCTTGACGGCGAATATTGAGGTCTGGGTGGTTTTATTTATGGGTGGACTCGCTGCGCGAATGCACTTTGATCTTTGGGGTCTCGCCATTGGCACGCTGTCAGCGATCTTCGTTGCGCTTGCAAAGCGTCGACAAGTTATGCTCCGCCGGCACCTCACTCCGCGCAAGCTGAACTATCTGCTAGCTCGTCGATGATCACTTCGCTTCTCATCGCCAATCGCGGGGAGATTGCGTGCCGCGTCATCCGCACCGCGCGGCGCATGGGCATCCGCACGGTCGCGGTTTATTCGGATGCTGACGCGAAGGCGCTGCACGTTCGCCAGGCGGACGAGGCGGTGCATATCGGCCCGTCTCCGGCGCAAGAGAGTTATCTGGTCGGTGAGCGGATCGTCGCCGCGGCGAAGCAGACGGGCGCGGAGGCGATCCATCCGGGCTATGGCTTCCTCAGCGAGAATGCCGAGTTCGCGCAAGCCGTGATCAACGCCGGGCTAATCTGGGTCGGCCCCAACCCCGAGAGCATCCGCGCGATGGGATTGAAGGACGCGGCGAAGGAGCGGATGATCGCCGCCGGGGTGCCGGTGACGCCGGGATATTTGGGTGCCGACCAGTCGCCTGAGCGACTCCAGCGCGAAGCCGACGCCATCGGCTATCCCGTCCTCATCAAGGCCGTCGCGGGCGGCGGCGGCAAGGGGATGCGCCGTGTCGATGCCGCGGACGACTTCGCCGACGCGCTGCAATCGTGCCGCCGCGAGGCCGCCTCGTCGTTCGGCGACGACCGCGTGCTCATCGAGAAGTACATTCTCTCGCCGCGCCATATCGAGGTGCAGGTGTTCGGCGACACCCACGGCAACGTGGTCCATCTGTTCGAGCGCGACTGCTCGCTCCAGCGCCGTCACCAGAAGGTTATCGAGGAAGCCCCCGCGCCCGGAATGGACGAGGCCACGCGCGAGGCGGTCTGCGCGTCCGCAGTTCGCGCGGCGAAAGCGGTCGACTATGTCGGGGCGGGTACGATCGAGTTTATCGCTGACGCAAGCGACGGCCTGCGCGCCGACCGCATCTGGTTCATGGAGATGAACACGCGGCTTCAGGTCGAGCATCCCGTCACCGAGGAGATCACCGGGCAGGATCTGGTGGAATGGCAGTTGCGCGTCGCCAGCGGCGAAGCGTTGCCGAAGACGCAGGACGAACTCGGCATCAGCGGCTGGGCGATCGAGGCGAGACTGTATGCGGAGGATCCGGCGAAGGGGTTTTTGCCATCGACTGGTCGATTGGATTGGCTGACGTTGCATGCAGGGCCGGGGCGGGTAGAAACGGGCGTGGAGCAAGGCGATTTTGTGTCGAGCTTTTATGACCCGATGATCGCAAAGCTCGTGACATACGGTCCGACGCGTCAGGCCGCGATCGAAGGACTCTTGGCGAAGCTTACGGACATCAATATATGGCCGGTTCGTACGAATGCCGGCTTCCTCTTTCGCGCAGTTTCAAACCCGGCGTTCAAAGCCGCTGATATTGACACAGGATTTATCGCGAACAATCTTGACGCTTTGATCGCGCCGGAAAAACCTTCAAAAGCTGCATTGGAAGAAGCGTCTAGCATACTTCGCTACCTGGACGGCGCTTATGAGAGAGATCCCTGGAACGGCGGGCTTCCCGGTTTTAGATTGAACAGAACGTCGGTCGCTGATTCGTTGGTGCTGGTGGACGGTGAACCCACTTACGTCACGATCGGCAAGATGAACTCTTCCAATGCGCGCATTGATGAAACATCCAACTTGGCGATCTTAAATGAACTGGGTCAAAGTTACACTGTTGCTCCTTGGCGATCACAAGGCGTAATTGCGGGTTCTGCCGCCGACGGCGCGATCCTCTCGCCCATGCCCGGACGCTTGATCGCCGTCGACGTGGCCGAGGGCGACGCCGTCATCAAGGGCCAAAAGCTCGTCACCCTCGAAGCCATGAAGATGGAGCATTCAATGACCGCGCCCTTCAACGGCACCGTTGCCGAGCTGAACGCTGTCGAAGGCGGGCAGGTTAGTGAAGGGGCAGTGTTGGCACGAGTGGAGCGGCAGGAATGATCGCAAACCGAAATCCTCCACAATACGGGGAGGTGGCGACGCTCAGCGCCGACGGAGGGGGTGCCGGACCGAGCGGGTCGCGTGGGACCGAGCGCCCTCCGGCGCTCTGCACTACCTCCCAGCGAGCGGGGAGGATCTAGTGTCAGGACGCTATTTCGAAGACTGGACAATTGGCGACCGGATCGAGCACGACGTTCGGCGTACCGTGACCGAGACCGACAATCTGTTGTTCTCGACCATGACGCACAATCCGCAACCGCTGCATCTCGATGCAGAAGCGGCGAAGGCGAGCGAGTTCGGGCGCATCTTGGTCAACGGCACCTTCACCTTCGCGCTGATGGTGGGGTTGTCGGTCGGTGATACGACGCTGGGTACGCTGGTCGTGAACCTTGGCTATGACAAGCTGGTCCATCCGTCGCCGGTATTCATCGGCGATACGCTGCGCGCGACGAGCGAGGTAGCTGAGCTGCGCGATAGCCGATCGCGGCCGAACGCGGGGCTGGTGACCTTCGCGCATGAATTGCACAACCAGCGCGATCAGGTCGTCTGCCGCTGCCTGCGGACCGCGCTGATGCAGCGCCGGCCCTAAATCGCCGCCCTAAATTGCTTGCCCGGCCGCCCAGCCGCTCGCCCATGCCCATTGAAAATTATAGCCGCCCAGCCAGCCGGTCACATCGACCGCCTCGCCGATCGCGTACAGGCCCGGCACTTTCCGTGCTTCCATCGTGCGCGATGAGAGGCCGGCGGTGTCGATTCCGCCGACCGTGACCTCCGCCTTGGCAAAGCCTTCACTGCCATTGGGCGTGAAGCGCCAGTCGGCGAGCCGCGCTTCCGCATCGTGCAGCCGCTTGTCGGTAACGTTCGCCAGCTCACCCCCAATCGCGATCCGTTCGGCAAGGATGTCCGCCAGCCGCGCCGGCAGTGCCTCGCTCAGCACCGATTGTAAGGACGCGCGCGGCCGGGTGCGCTTGGCCTCGATCAGCCAGCCATGCGTTCGCTCGGGCAGGAAATCGATCTCGACCTCGCGCCCATGCCGCCAATAGGACGAAACCTGCAAAGTGGCCGGACCCGATAGCCCGCGATGCGTGAAGAGCGCGGCTTCGCGGAACGCTGCACCCCCGCAGCGTGCCTCGACAGGCGCGGCGACACCGGAGATCGCACGGAACAGTGCCTCGTCTGGCCCGAGCGTCAGCGGGACAAGCGCCGGACGCGGCTCGACGACCTTCAGCCCGAAGCGCCGCGCCAGATCATAGGCGAAGCCACTCGCGCCGAGCTTCGGGATCGAAGGACCTCCAGTCGCGATGACCAGCGAGGGGGCCGACGAGACGTGGTTCCTATGATGGACGGTATAAACGGCGTCGCTGTGGGTGACGGTACTGACCGGCGCGCCGAACGAGAAGGCAACGCCGCCCATCTCGCACTCGCCCATCAACAAGGCGACGATCGCCTTCGCCGAGCCGTCGCAGAATAGCTGTCCGAGGGTCTTCTCGTGCCAGGCTATGCCATGTCGATCGACCAGCTGGATGAAGTCTTCGGGGGTGTAGCGCCCGAGCGCTGACTTCGCGAAATGGGGATTGGCGGACAGGAACTGGTCCGTCGTGGTCTGCAGGTTGGTAAAATTGCATCGTCCGCCGCCGGAGATGAGTATCTTGGCCCCGGCTCCAGATGCGTGATCGATGACAAGCACGCGTCGTCCGGCCTGACCAGCGACCGCCGCGCACATCAGGCCCGCCGCGCCGGCGCCCAAAATGATCGCGTCGTAGACGCTCAGGACGCCTCGGCGATCAGCTTGGCGGCGGCAGGGCTGTCCCATTCATAGCCCCCCGTCATGCGCCAGACCTCAACCCCCTTGGAGTCGAGCATGATCGTGGTGGGCAGGTTGGCCTGATAGGCTAGGCTGAGCGCGATCTTCGGGTCGAGATACGGGGTCAGCGTCTTGAACTTGGCTTTCTGCATGAACGGCCTGACCTTGGCCGCGCCGTCCAGGTCCTGGCTTGCGGCGACGACCGCGATCTTGTCGCCGAGAGCGGTCGCGGCGAGGTCCAGCGTCGGCATCTCCGCTACACAGGGCGCGCACCAGGTCGCCCACAGGTTGAGCAGCACTGGTCTGCCCTTGAACGCCGCCAGTGGCATCGGCCGTCCGTCCATCGTCTGTAGGGTGACGTCCGGCGCGGCTTGGCCATGATGGGATCGATCGATCTTTCCAGCGACCGGCGTCGGCGAGGCGGTCGGCGCGACCTCATCGGGCATGGGACCGGTGTCTGCTTGCCGGGGGACGGTCGATTGCCTATCGCACCCAGCGGTGAGTAGGATGGTGCTCAGGAGACCGATAATCAGCGCGCGGGACGACACGGGCAATTCCAATGCGATGTGGGGCGGCCGGTTCGCGGGCGGCCCGGCCGCGGTAATGCGTGAGATAAACGCCTCCATTCCCTTCGACAAGCGCTTGTGGCGCGAAGACGTTCAGGGCTCGAAGGCCCATGCCGCGATGCTGGGCGCGTGCGGGATCATATCGCGCGCGGATGCCGATGCGATCGTTGCCGGGCTGGACGCGGTCGCGGCGGATTACGACGTGAACGGCGCTCCCGATGACCTCGCGCTGGAGGACATCCATATGCTGACTGAGGCGCGGCTCGCCGACAGGATCGGCACGGTCGCGGGCCGGCTACACACTGCGCGCTCACGCAACGACCAAGTGGCGACTGACTTTCGCCTGTGGGTTCGCGCGGCGATCGACCAGGCAGTGGCCGCCCTTGCCACTTTCCAGCGGGCGCTGCTCAAGCGCGCCGAGGAACACGTGGCGAGCATCATGCCCGGCTTCACGCATCTGCAATCCGCGCAGCCGGTGACGCTGGGCCACCACCTGATGGCGTATCACAACATGATCGCGCGCGACGTGAGCCGCTTTCGCGATGCGCGTGCGAGGATGAACCGTTGTCCGCTGGGCGCCGCAGCGCTCGCCGGCACCAGCTTTCCAATTGACCGCGATGCGACCGCCAAGGCATTGGGCTTCGACGGCCCCACCACAAACTCGCTCGACAGTGTCAGCGACCGCGACTTCGCGCTCGATTACCTGACGGCGGCCAGCAGTTGTGCGCTGCACGTGTCGCGACTTGCTGAGGAGTTCATCCTTTGGGCGTCGCAGCCGTTCGGCTTCGTTATGCTTTCCGATGAATGGTCGACGGGCAGCTCGATCATGCCGCAAAAGCGCAATCCGGACGCCGCCGAACTGGTGCGCGGGCATGCCGGGCGGATTATCGGGTGCCACACCGCGCTGATGGTGACGATGAAGGGCCTGCCGCTGGCCTATTCCAAGGATATGCAGGACGACAAGCCACCCGTATTCGAGGCGCATGACCTGCTGGCGCTCTCGATCGCGGCGATGACGGGTATGGTCGAAAGCGCCACGTTCCGGACGGAGCGGATGCGGGAGGTAGCGGCGTCGGGCTATTCGACCGCGACTGATCTGGCCGACTGGCTGGTGCGCGAGGCGGGCGTGCCGTTTCGTGACGCGCATCACGTGACAGGAAGGGTCGTCGCGCTGGCAGAGGAGCGCGGCGTCATGTTGGACGCGCTGCCGCTGGACGCGCTGCGCGGCATCGACCAGCGCATCGATGAGCGTGTCTATGATGTCTTGTCGATCGACGCCTCGGTTGCCAGCCGCACCAGCTTTGGCGGCACAGCGCCTGTGAATGTCCGCGCGGCGATCGCGGCCGCGCGCGGCCGCGATCGATGAAGAAAATGGCATTGGTTCTGTTGGTGCCCTTGAGCGCCTGCGGATCGACGGCGCGGTTGCAGCCTGCGCCCGGTCAGTCGCTGCCGGTTGCCTCCTATGGCGCGCGCGCGACGCCCACGCCTGTTGACCTTCTCACCCCGACCACCCAGCAGCGACCGGGACGCAGTGATGAGTTGTTGAAATCATCCGAGGACCGTCGGTCTGACGAGTTCGATCTGCCGCCGCAGCGATGATCGCGCGCTGATGGACCATTTCCATTATCGGGACGACCGGTTGTTCGCCGAGGACGTGGCATTGGCGCTAATCGCCGAGGAAGTCGGCACGCCCGTTTATGTCTATTCGGTGGCAACGCTGCGCCGTCATGCACGCGTCTTTCGCGAAGCACTGGCACCAGCCGGGCGTGTCCAGCTCGCCTACGCGATCAAGGCCAACCCCAACCTTGCGGTGCTGCGTGTACTGGCAGACGAGGGTTACGGCGCCGATGTCGTATCGGTCGGTGAGATGAAGCGCGCGCTGGCTGCCGGAATGCCCGCCGGCGACATCGTCTTCTCGGGCGTCGGAAAGACCAAGGAAGAATTGGCCACCGCGCTCGATGCCGGGATCGGCCAGTTCAACTTGGAGCTCGAGGAAGAGGGCGTCGTCCTGTCCGCGCTGGCCGAAGCGCGCGGCTTGCGTGCGCCGGCCGTCCTGCGCATCAATCCTGACGTCGACGCCGGTACGCATGCGAAGATCTCGACGGGGCGCAAGCAGAACAAGTTCGGCGTTCCCATCGATCAGGCGGCGGCGATGTTCGGGCGTCTTGCGACACTGCCGGGCCTCGCGCTGCACGGCCTTGCGCTGCATATCGGTAGCCAGCTGGCCGACCTTGCCCCGCTGGAAGCCGCCTTTGCCCGTACCGGGGAACTGGTCGCAGCACTGCGCGATGCCGGTCATACCATCACCCGCGTCGATCTGGGCGGCGGGCTGGGTGTCCCATATCGTGCGGGTGAGCAATTGCCGACACCGGCCGACTATGGTGCGATGGTTGCGCGGGCGACGGCGGGCTGGGACGTCGAGCTGATGTTTGAGCCCGGCAGGGTGATCACCGGCAATGCGGGAGTGCTGTTGACACGCGTCGTCTGGGTAAAGCCCGGCGTCATTCATCCTTACGTCATCGTCGATGCGGCGATGAACGACCTTGCCCGACCCGTTCTCTATGATGCCTGGCATGACTTCGTTGCGGTCCATCCCTCCGGCGAGCGGATGATCGCCAACATCGCCGGGCCGGTATGCGAGAGTGGCGATACCTTTGCGATGGGCCGCGACATCGATCAGGTCGTGCGTGGCGATCTGGCGGTCTTTCGCACCGCCGGCGCTTATGGCGCGACAATGGCCTCGACCTACAACAGCCGCCCGCTGGTGCCGGAGGTGCTGGTCGATGGCGACCGGTTCGCGGTAGTCGCCGACCGGGTGGCGGCCGAGGCGCTGATCGCGGCCGAGCGCGTGCCCGAATGGCTGACCCGGTGACTCTGCACAGCCTGCCGCTGTTCATGCGGTTGGCAGGCCGCCCGGTCATCCTGCTGGGTGAAGGCGAGGCTGCGGACGCGAAGCGTCGCCTGCTGGGGCGCGCTGGTGCGGTGATCGTCAATGAGGATGCCGATGCCGCACTGGCAATCGTCGCAATCGAGGAGGAGGAGCTTGCGCTAGGTGCGATCACGCGGTTGAAGGGCAGGGGAATCCTGGTCAACGCCGTCGACCGCCCCGCACACTGCGACTTCACGCTGCCCGCCATAGTCGACCGTGCACCGGTGCTGGTGGCGATTGGGACCGGCGGTGCGTCTGCTGGACTGGCGGCGGCACTGCGCCAACGGCTGGAGGCGCTGCTCCCCGCCGATCTTGGTGCCCGCGCCGATGCCCTGTTTTCAGCCCGCACGCGTCTGCGCGCGGCGTTCCCTGATGGCACCGCACGACGCCGGGCGCTCGCGGACGCGATGGCACCGGGAGCACAGCTCGACCCGTTTCGCGCCGGCACCAGCGTCGAAGCAGTCTTCTCGGGCGGTAGTGCGCCGGCGGAGACGCAGCAGATCAGGCTGCGCTCAGCTGATCCCGATGACCTGACACTGCGTGAGGCGCGGTGGCTTGCAAGTGCAGACCGTGTGTTTCACGCCGATACTGTCGCCGCAGTAATCCTAGACCGCGCCCGCGCTGATGCTATCCGGATCAACGGTCCAATGCCGGCAGAGCCAGGCCCCGGCCTGTCGGTCGGCCTGACGTGATTGGCTTTGGCTACCATGTCACCGGCGGGCACGCCAAGCGCGTTACCGTCGGTGAGGCGCTGACCGGCGAAGCCGACCTTATCTGGACGCACCTGTCGACGACCACCGAAGAGGCGCAAGTCTGGCTGCGCGATAAGGCGAAGCTGGACCATTATGTCGTCGACGCGCTGACCGCGTTGGAAACGCGGCCACGATGTGAGGCGATCGGCGATGGCGTTTTTCTAAATCTGCGCGGCCGCACGGACGAGGCGATGGACTCGTCCGACATCCTCGCCTCCGTCCGGATCTGGGCGCTCCGCGGCCGCATCTTCACGGTGTCGCGCAAGCATTTGATCGCGCTTCCCGAGGTCATCTCTGCTATGGAAGCCGGCAGCTTGCGCGATCCGGGTGATTTCGTCGCCGAATTCGCCGCCGAGATTACCAGCGATCTTGATCCCGAAGTTGCGGCGCTGGGCGATGAACTCGACGATTGCGAGGAGCAATTAGGTGTCGAGCGCGTGTTCGAGCTGCGCCGTGCGGTCAGCCGGGTCAGGATCGAGGCGATCGGCTATCGTCGCTTTCTGACGCCGCAGCGTGCCGCGCTGGAAAAGATGTCGGCGCTCCCCGGCGACTGGCTGGCCGACGACGACCGGCTTCACTTGTCCGCCGCCGCCGACCGTGCGGCGCGCATGGCGGAAGAACTGGAATCGATCCGCGAACGTGCCGCGCTGGTGCATGAGACATTGACCGACCTGCGCGCCGAGCAGCTGGATCAACGAAGCCTGGTGATCTCGATCGTCGCCATGGTGTTCCTGCCGCTGACGTTCCTGACGGGGCTGCTGGGCATGAACGTGCGCGGCATTCCCTATGCGCAGGCCCCTTATGCGTTCGACTGGGTCGTGATCACCTGCGTCGTCATCGCCGCACTGATCAGCGGCTTCTTCATCCGACGCCACTGGTTCCAGCGGTAGAGTGTGATGACATTATGCGAAACCGACGTTTCAAGAAGCGAACCGACGAAGCAATCCAGCTTCGCATGAGCGCTATGGATTTGCTTCGCTGCGCTCGCAACGACGAGACGATCAACCTGAAGTCATCATGCTGCAGTGATTTTCAGGCTCAAGCCGCGCGGGCGGTGGCCCATGCCTGGGCGATCTCGGCTATATTCTGAGCGGTGTCGCGAAACGGCGTGGGGTCAGCACCGACGGCAGCATTGACGATGGTATGACGGGCGCCGGCGTACAGATTGGCCAGCGTCGCCGACAAGCTGCCGCCTGCGTCGAAATCCAGCCCCGCTTCCAGCGCGAACAGGATCGCGGTCGCGCGGGTAATCCGTTCGCCCTTGACCGCGAACTGACGATGTTCGACCGCCCATGCGGCGGCGCGCAACGCGGCGACCAGTTCCTCGTACAGCAGCTGTACCAGTCCGGGTCCGTCGGCCGTCGCGGTGCGGCCGGCGACGTCGATCTGGCGATAGGTGGCGGCCGGATTGCGCGCCAGCGCGGCATACGCCATCAATTGCCGCTCTTGTTCCAGGCGTCGATCTGGTTCTTCAGGAACGACTGGGTTGATTTGTAGGACGCGACGACCGCGTCCATTTTGGCGAACTGCACCGTCAACCGCGTGCGCATGGCCTCGGCCGCATCAAGCGCCTTTGCCTGTGCGTCGCTCAGGTCGGTCTGCGCCTTGTTGTAACTGGCGGTGGATGCGTCCAGGCCAAAGGTTCGGCTGGTCACTGTCTGTGTGATCGCGCCCAGCGCGCCCGCAACGCCGTCGGTCGCCTTACCCGTACCGTAAGCGAACAGCTTTTCCACCGCCTGCGGCTGCGTCGCCAGCATGCGGCCGAGCTTGCCCTGATCGACGCTCAAAGTCCCGTCACGATTGGTAGTGACTCCCAGATCGGCCAGAGTACGCGGCGCTCCGGCCGGCGCATCGGTCACCAGCACGGCGGTCGTCAGCCGCCCTAGGCTGCGTGCCATGGTGTTGACGGCCGTATCGGTCTTGAGCACACCGGTCGCGGCGTCGATGTCGGTCTTCACCACGCTTTGCAGCTGGTTGAACGTCTCGACAAAATTGCTCACGGACTCGCTCAGCGCCGAAGTCGGCTGGCTGACGCCCAGCGTCGTCGTACCTGTCTCGGTGATGTCCAGACGGACGCCAGGCACCAGATCACTGATGCTGTTGCCGGAGCGGCGATAGGTGGCGCCGTCAAGTGTCACGACGGCGTCGGCGGCGCGGGTGCCGATCGTTGTGCCGCTTGCCCCGCCGCCGATCGACAAGGTGGAGAGGCTGATTCCCGAAGAACCACCGCCCAGACCGCCCAGGGCACCACCGCTGGCATCGGTGCCCGTCAGCTGGAACGCCTGTGCGGCGCCCGTCGCACCCTTGATCGTCAGCCGCGCGCCGCCGCCATCGGTGACCACGTTTGCGGTCACTCCGGTGTTGGCGGCGTTGATCTTGGCGGCGATACCATCCAGCGTCGTGTCTGCGCTGTCGATGCTGATGGTGATGGCCGGTGCGCCGCCGGCGGTGAAACTACCTGACGCGTTCTCCGTGCCGAAGCGCAGCGACAGCGTACCCGTGCGAAAGGCTGCTGTCCGGTCGATCGGCGTATTGGTGGTCGCGGCCTGCGCTCCCGCAAGCTGGCTGACGGTCAGCGTTCCGGAAAGTGAAGAGACGGTGGCACCCGGCAGGACGTTGAGCTTGATAGCGGCGTTCGTGCTGGTCGGCTGCGTGGAGAGCGTTCCGCCCTTGACCAGACTGCGTAGCGCCGCGTCAAAACCGGTGATGCCGCTCTTCAGCTGAGAGAGGGCCGAGATCTGGCTGGTCAGCTTGTCGGCCTTCGCGGTGAATTGCTGATTCTTGACCGCGAATTGCGCGTCGACCAGGCCGGAGACCAAAGACGCAGTATCGATGCCCGATCCGGAATTGAGCGCCGTCAGGATCGATGATCCACTGAACTTTGCTGTCGTCGTCCCGGCTTCCATGGTCATTCTGCTCCCGCGCTGTCTCCTAGAACGGCCGGTTGCGATCAGGCTTTAGCGGCGGCGGTGCCGTTTTCGTCGAAACGCGCACTGAACGGCACATCGATCGGCGGTGGCGATCCACCCATCCGTTCATTCAGCCCGAACACGAAGGCCAGCACCGTCGCGATCGCCAGATAAAGATCGTCGCGGACTTCCTGTCCTTCGCGACTGGTATAATAGACCGCGCGGGCCAGTGCCGGATATTCCAGCACCGGGATCACCGCATCGCCGGCGATCTCGCGGATCGCCAGCGCGGTCGCGCCGCGACCCTTGGCGACGACGACCGGCACCTGATCCTTGCCGCGATCATAGCGTAGCGCAACCGCGAAATGGGTCGGGTTTGTGAGGATGACGTGCGCCTCCGCCACCGCCTTGCGCGCGCCACCAGACAGCATGGCGCGCTGGCGCTGGCGAATATTCGCCTTAGCCTCGGGCGAGCCCTCGCTCTCCTTGTGTTCGTCCTTGATCTCCTGTTTGCTCATCCGGAGCTTGCCGAGCAGGCGGATGATCTGGACTGGCAGGTCGACACCGGCGATTACCACCAGTCCCAGCGCCATCGCGATCAGGACGCCGTTGAAGGTCGATGACAATTCGGCCAGCGCGCCGCTCAGGTCGGATGAAACATGGCGCAGGGTCGCATGTGCGGTTTTGTTCAGCATCCACGCACCGATCGCTCCCAGCAGCACGACCTTGAACAGTGATTTAAGCAGTTCCACCCAGCCTTGCGGCCCCAGGATGCGTTTCAGGCCCGAAGCTGGATTGATGCGGTTGCCCTTGGGCGTCATCAGGCCCGGTTTGAAGCCGGGCGCGCCAAGGCTTGCCTGGCTGAGGATCGCGGCGGCGACACTGACGACCATCAATGTGATCAGCGACGGCGCGAGTTTCCATCCCGCCTCCGCCAGCGGGCGCCAGGGCGCGAAGTCGTCGATATCGGCGCGCCCGAAGCTGAAGCTGGCTGCCATTACCGCCTTGCACGCGGCAAGCAGCGATGGCCCCGCAAAGATCATCCACGCGACCCCCGCCATCACCACGAAGGCGGTCGAGAAGTCCTTTGAGCGAAGGACCTGTCCTTCATCGGCTGCCTTCTTGCGGCGCTTGGGAGTCGGCGCTTCGGTCTTTTCGCCGAACTCCTCCGACATCAGCCGAAGACCAGGTTTTGCGCGGCGTCCAGGCTCTGCCGGACGATGACGAGCATATAGTCACCCATCGCCGGAAACGCGACCGCGAGCGCGATGACGCCGACCGCCAGTGCGGCGGGCAGGCCGATCGCGAACAGATTGAGCGCGGGCGCCGCGCGACTCATCATGCCCACCACGATATTAAGGCATAAAAGCAGGAACCCGACCGGCAGCGCCAACAATAGCCCGGCAAGAAATGCATAGCCGCCGAAGAACGCGATCCCGCGCAGCCTATCAGTACCGAGCCATGCGGCGCCGGGCGGCAGCGCGTCATAGCTTCTGACCAGCATGTCAACCAGCAACAGGTGCCCGTCGACCGACAGGAACAACAGCGTCAGCATGATCGAGAAGAACTGCCCGATCGTCTGGCTCGATCGGCCGAATTGCGGGTCGATTGATGCGGCGAAGCTCAACCCCATCGACCCGCCGATGATTTCCGATGCGATGAGTGGCGCGGCGAAACCGATCTGCAGGATGAAGCCGATTGCGAGGCCCACGACCGCTTCCGCGCCGATGCTGAGAAAGGTGCCGACCGCGAAGATCTGTTGCGGCGCGACGACGGGATGCGCGGCGATGACCAGGAACGCGATCGCCGCCGACAAGGTTACCCGCACCGTCACCGGCACCGATACCGCGCCGAAGACCGGTGCCGCGATGAAAGCCGCGCCGACCCTGATCATCACGAAGATCAATGTCCAGAGCTGCGGCTCAATCGACAGCCCGAAGCCCAGCATGGCCTAGCGGACCAGGTCGGGGATACGCTGGAAGATGTCGACGGTGAAGTCGGTGAGCAGCCCCATGATCAGCCCGCCGAAGATCAGGATCGAGATGGCGACGACGATCAGCTTGGGCACAAAGGACAGCGTCGCCTCATTGATCGAGGTGGCGGCCTGGACCATACCGACGATTAGTCCGGAGACGAGGACCGGCAACAGGATCGGCGCGGCGGCCAGCGCCAGCACCCACATCGTCTGGTTGGCGACGGTCAGGAAATATTGGGCGTCCACCGGATCGTCAGGTCGCGAAGCTGGTAGCAAGGCTGCCCATCGTCAGTGCCCAGCCATCGACGAGGACGAACAGCAGCAGCTTGAACGGCAATGAGATGATCGTCGGCGACAGCATCATCATGCCCAGCGACATGAGGACGGTCGCGACTACCAGATCGATGACGATGAACGGCAGGAAGATCAGGAAGCCGATCTGGAATGCGGTCTTCAACTCGGATGTCACGAACGAGGGAAGCAGGACCGAGAAGGGAATGTCGCGCGGGGATGTGTAGGGGCCGGACTTCGCCATCTGCGCGAACATCGTCACGTCCTTGATCCGCGTCTGCTTGACCATGAAGGCGTGAAGCGGCGCACCGGCGGTCTCGATCATCTGCGTGCCCGCCAGTTGCCCGGACGCATAGGGCTGGATCGCGGTTGAATTGATCTGCGTGATGACGGGGGCCATGACGAAGAACGACAGGAACAGCGACAGTCCCAGCAGCACCTGATTGGGCGGGGTCTGCTGCAGTCCCAGTGCCTGGCGCAGGATCGCCAGCACGATGATGATCCGCGTGAAGCTGGTCATCATCAGGATGATCCCGGGTAGGATTGTCAGCAACCCCATGATGATGAGCACCTGGAGCGATAGCGACAGTCCGCCGCTCTGCCCGGTATTACCCGATGCCTGCCCGCCAAGCTGGCCCAGCGCCCGATCGACGGCATCGCCGACGCCGGGCGTGGCAGGCATCGCTTGTGCGAACGCCGGTACGCTGATCATCACGGCGACAAGCAGCGCGATTAAGGTCCACAGCCACCGGGCGCGGCCCGGGCGCAGGCGAGAGGCTCTCGTGATAAAAAGGGCTGGACCGGCGCCCAGGCGCTTCACAATCATGCCATATCGACCTTGTCCACCAGTTGCACCCCGCCGCGCCCGACCGACACCAGCAGCCGCCGCCCCTCAAAATCGAGGACCGCGAGCCGCAGACCAGGCGAGATCATCATCGTCTCCTTGACCGCGACCATCCGCGTTGCCTGCTTGCCGGGCATGCGCGCCTCCAGCCGCCGCCATAGGTAAAGGCAGCCGATCATCAGCCCGCAGACCAGCGGCAGCAGCACGACAAGCTTGAGGATATAGCTCCAGAGCATGTCAGCCGCGCTTGTCCGGCGTCACCAGGTCGGTCATGCGAATGCCGAAGCGCTCACCGACGGTGACAACCTCGCCGCGTCCGATCAGCGTTCCGTTGACGAAGACATCCAGCAACTCGTTCGCCTGCCGGTCGAGTTCGATGACGCTCGATTCTCCCAGCGCCAGCAATTCGCGCAGTGACAATTGCGCGGAGCCGATCTCGACGGTCAGTTTGACATCGACATCCTGGAGAAGGCGAAAATTGGCGGCGATCCCCGCGTCGCCGCTGGCGTCAACCGCGAAGGCACCGGTCATGTCGTTCATGCGTTTTCCTCGTCAAATACCGTGTTGAGGCGCGTCAACCTGACGGCCGCCTTGCCATTCGCCGCGCCGACCGTGCCGACGCCCAGGCAGTCGCGTCCGACCATCACCGGAACCTCTGGCCCGAACGAAATCGGGATCACGTCGCCTGCCTTCAGGTCCATCAGCATTGACAGCTTGACGGTCGGTTCCGCCAGCACCGAACGGACGGGGAAGCGCACATGCATCGCCGCGCGGGTGAGTCCGTTTCGCCAGCCCGGATCGGGTTCGGCCGAGCCAACGACCTTCCCGGTCAGCGCGGTTCCATGCGGTTTGAGGGCAGCGACCGGATAGACGATATCCAGATGGACGGGCGCTGCGATCCCTGAGGCAATGCCGAAGCGCGTGACGATCACCGCGTCGTCGCTGTCGATGTCGGCCAGCATCGCCGGATTCGTTTCGGGGTGGCCCACGGTGAACTCGATTTTCGCCAAGGGTTCCCAAGTCGCCGAGAGCGGGCCGGCGATCTGCCGTCCCAGGCGCTCGACCAGCGCGTCCGCCGCACCCGAAAATTCGCGCGGCAATTCAGGGGATGCCGACCCGGCGCCGCCAAAGAACAGGTCGAGCAGCTCAAGGATAAACTGCCCGTCGAGCACGATGAGCGCCTGCCCGCGAGCCGGAAGGGCCGGCGATGCCATCTCCAGCGGCAGCCAGCCGGTAAGACTGTCAGGCCGCTCCGCCCGGTAGTCGGCAAAACGCTGCACCGCCAGCGGCTCGGCCCAGCAGCGCACTTCCCGGCGCAGCATCGGCTCGAACACGCCGCGCAGTGATTTCACCAGCCTGACCGACAGATGCTGAAGGGTGTGCAGGTCGCCGAACGGGTTCAGCTTTGCCGGGCCGAGCACCCCTTCATGCTTTGCCTGCACACGCTTGGCCGCGCGTCGATCTATAGTGGTGGAGGTGGTGTTAACCATGCGCTCACTGAACGACGAAACTGGTAAAATAAGTGTTACTGACGCCGCCAAAGCCCTCTTTCTGCTTCAGCGTATCGTTGATCGCCTTGGTGACTCTCGCCTGTAACTGGCGCTTGCCCTGGGCGGTGAACACCTCGTCCTCGGTCGTATCACCCAGCGCCATCAGGATCGCCGAGCGTACGGCAATGTCGTTGGTCTTCAGGTTGCCGATGACCGAGTCGTCATAAGGGGTCGAGACAGCGATCCCGACCTGGATGAAGTGGACCGAGTTCTGCAGGTTGGACGTGAAATCCTTGTCCATCGCGTAATAGTTGGACGCGTATTTGTCCCCGCCCTCGCCGCTAGGGGGGGCATGACCGGCGGCGGCCTCCCCGCCATGTCCGCCCTCGCCTTCGGATGCGCTCGCGCGCTTCTGTTCCTCTTTCGGGACCAGCTTGGGGCCGTGATCTTCGGCGGCGGCATGGCCGACCAAACCTGAGTTCGACGCGTAAAGCCCCGCGCCGACACCACCGCCCAGCAGCACGATCAGCCCGCCACCCATCATCAGCAGCTTGCCCATCTTGCCCTTCTTCTTGGGCGTCTCTTCGGCCTTGTCACTCATCGTCTATCCTCGTTTTTCAACCTATGCGCGTGTCGGTGCCGGGTTCATCGGTCGGCCTGACATTATGCATGACCGCCGCCGACTCACGCCGGAGTGGCCGTTGCTCATGTCCGCTGCCGGTCCCGCCGGTATCGGTGGCGCTGCCGCCCAGTTTCCACCCGCGTGCTTCCGCCAGCTCGTTCAGGCGTGGCTGTGCGTCCTGCAACAACCGTGCTGTCGCTGCCTGTTCCGCGGTGAAGTGGATATGGACGGCATCACCATCCTGCCTGAGGCTCACGTCGATCGTACCCAGCGCATCGGGCACGACGCGAATGCGTGTATCCAGCGCATCGGCGGCATCACGCAGCCCCTCAATCCGCTCGATCATCCGCTGCGGCCAGTGATCGTGCCGCATGTCGAGCGGCGCCTGCTGCACATCTGATGTCGCGGCGACCGCGTGTCGCTGTGTCTCGATCGGGGACAGCGGCGCAAAGCTGGCAGCATCGACGTCACGCTGGGCAGTCGGCTTTTGGTCGCCTAACTCCTGAACGATGACTGCGAAGGCCCGCACGCCCTGCGCGACATTCAGGTCGAGAGACGGAGCGGGTGTGAGCGGCGCCGGGTGGGGTGCGACATCCGGGACGTGCACAGCTTGCGTCTGACGGGGTTTGGATACGAATTCGGTCAGCAGTAACGCCTTATCGGCGTTCCCGGCGGTCTCCGGCCGTCCCGTCATGCCCATGGCGACACCCGGTATCGGCACCAGCGACGGCGGGGCAGGTGCGTCCGCCGCGATCGGCACTGACTTTGTCTCCACGAGCGCGGGAATTGTCGGATCGGCTTGCGAAGGACGCGATGGCGGAATCACCGTCGCGGGTGTTTGTGAAGCCGCCGATGATGGTGATATCACCGGAGAAGGTGAGCCAGTCGCTGCGGAGAGCGATTGCGTCGCGATCGGCCTCGCTCCACCGGCCGGCAAAGATGACGAGAACGCCGCTGGAGCAGCCGATACGACGATGCCGGACACTGGTGTGAGCGTTGCCAGCCACGCCAGCACGTCGTCACCGGCTTGCGCGGCATCCGGCAAGAAATTGCCGTCGTCGGCGTCATCCTGCCCGTCCGTGCCGCTGTTCGGCGGGGTTTCGTCGGTGCCCGCGGGCAAGAGCAACTCATCCAGTGCCAGCGTGAAACCGGTCGTGGGCGGCGTTGTCCTTCGCACCCCGTCCGATGTGGGCGACGGCATCGTCAGGGCGGTGAACTCGATCATGACGATCAGATTAGCAAGGACCGTGCCGAACCTTGTGATCGGAAGGTCGCGTCGGCAAAAGATCCTCCAGCGCGCGCAACTCCTTCAGCGCGTCGTTCGCATCGACACGCTCGAGCAGTCGCTCCAATGCATTCTGGTCGCGCCGCGCCGACTGGCGGATGTCACGCGCAGCACCGGCCTGTCGCTCGGCTGTTCGGACGCGCTCTCCGGCAGTCACGGCAGACTGATGGAGCCGGTCACGGTAATAAGCCGCCGCGCCAAACGAGCGCGCGTCATGCCGGTTTCCGGCGGGTGTAATGGCGTCCGCAAGCTGGGTGATCCTGTTCGCGAGTGCCAGCTCACTGGCATGGCGTTCACGTGCGGCTGCCTCGTCTACGGCGGCGAGCCCCAACTGCAGCGTGCGAACGCGGTGGATCCGAGTCAGCTTCCTGCGGTCATTCACCAAAGACACCGGTCAGTTCGGCCACCGCGTCGGGCAGGGTGACGACTTCGTCGGCGTCCTGGCGGATATACTCCATGATCGCCGGATGACAGGCGATCGCCGCATCGATCGCCGCATCGACGCCACCGCGATAGGCACCCATCAACACAAGGTCGCGGTTTTCCTCATAGGTCGCCCGATGACGCCTGAGCGTGCGCGCGGCAAAGGCATGAGGCCGCTCGACGATATCGGTCATCACCCGGCTGACCGATGGACCCAGATCGATCGCGGGATAGACGCCGCGCTCCGCCAGCTGACGGCTGAGTACGATATGGCCGTCGAGGATCGATCGCGCCGCGTCGACCACAGGATCATTGCCATCATCGCCGTCCGCGAGCACGGTATAAATGGCGGTGATCGAGCCCGTGCCGCGCGCATCGGCGCCGGCTCGTTCAATGAGATTGGGAAGCATCGCGATCGCCGAAGGCGGGTAGCCGCGCGCGGATGCAGGCTCGCCCAGCGCCAGTCCGATTTCACGCCCGGCATGCGCCACGCGTGTGAGTGAGTCGATAATCAGCAGCACCCGCTTGCCCTCGGCGCGAAACCCTTCCGCGATGGCGGTCGCGCGCATGGCACCGCGGATGCGCAGAACGGGGGAGTGGTTGGCGGGCACAGCCACGACCACCGATCGCTGCCGCGCCGCGCCCGCTACCTTGGTTTCGAGAAAGTCGGCGACCTCACGGGATCGCTCACCAATCAGGCCGATCACGACGACATCGGCTTCGGCCGCGCGGACGATCATGCCCAGTAGCACGGACTTGCCGACGCCCGAGCCTGCCATGATGCCGACACGTTGCCCCTGACCGATTGTCAGCAACCCGTTAATGGCGCGCACGCCGACATCCAGCGGCTCCAGCACGCGGCCCCGGTCGAGTGGTGATTGCAGCTTGCCGGCAAGCGGCCAGTGCCCCGCGCCCCGGATCGGACCGAGGCCGTCGATCGGCTTGCCCGCTCCGTCGATCACGCGGCCGAGGAGCGCAGAGCCCACCTCCGCTTCGCCGGGCGAGCCGATCGGGCGAACGGAGGCTCGTGGCAGCAGCGCGGCTGGCCCGCCGAGGTTCATCAGCAATGTCTTGTCGCCGCGAAAGCCGATGATTTCCGCCTCAACGCTATCGCCGATGCGGCAGATGGTGCCGACCGGCAGCGACAGGCCCACCGCTTCCATCAGCAACCCGTCATAAGAGGACAGGCGTCCCGAGATGACAGGCGCCGGTGCGAAATCGATACCGCCCAGATCGCCCAGATAATCGCGCGCGAACCCGTTCAGCATGGGGCGGAGGGGACGCCGACCCGGTCGATCGCCAGCGTCAGTTGTTCAAGCCACAGGGCAGGGCCGTCCTCGACCACGCTCGATGCGGTCTCCAGCACGAAGCTGCCCCGTGCCATATGCGGATCGCCGACCGCGAACAGGCGTGATGGCAGGCGCCCATGGAGCAGGGCCACATCGTCGGGATGCACGCGCAGTAAGCCGGTCTCGGTGGTATCGGCCAGATGATCCGCCGCCGCCTGAATGCGCCGGGCAAGGATATCGGGTGCAATGCCGACCTCGCCGATGACCTTGCCGACCAGCGTGAGGACGGTCTGGCGCAATTGTTCGGCAACCAGATCGCGGTCTATTGTGCGACCGCCGGCGAGTTGCTCGGCAAGCCCCGCCAGCAATGCGCGGTCGCGATTACCGGCTTCATCAATCGCGGCGGCTAGTCCCTCGGCATAGCCGGCTTCGCGAGCCATGACGAACGGATCGATCGCTGGTTGCTCGTTGGCGGGCGCGCCGGGGTCCAGCGGATCCCATCCCGCGGTGGGATTGTGCGTACGGTCGGCGGGGCTGAAATGCTTTGGTCCAACCGATGGCGCTGGGCCCGGCGTGCGGCAAAGATCGATGGCCGCAAAGCCCATCGGTGCCGCGAAGGCCTGCTCCAGCACGGCTCTGGGTGCTGCGTGACGGGCCGCGAAGCCGGCGATGAAGTCAGACATAGTCGTCCTCGCCGCCACCCATCATGATCGTGCCGTCCTTGGCCAGCCCCCGCGCGATCTGGATGATCGCCTTTTGCGCCTCCAGCACCTCGGAGAGCTTCATCGGCCCACGGCTTTCCATCTCGTCGCGGATGCCGTCCGCCGCGCGGGCTGACATACAGCCCAGGAAGCGCGTCCGCCCGGCCTCGTCCAGTCCCTTCAGGGCGCGGGTCAAAATGTCGCCGTCGATGTTGCGGATCAGCGTGCCCAGATTCTTGTCGTCCATCTCCAGCAGATTGTCGAAGACGAACATCGCCTCCTCGATCTGCTTGGCCACTTCCTTGTCGATCTTGAACAGCTTGGGCATGACGCGTTGTTCGGTCGCCTTGCGCGCGCCCTGCAGGATCTTCGCTGCCTCGCGCGTGCCGCCCAGCGTGACGCCGGCGCTGCTCGTGTTGCCGCTGCGGCGCGCCAGGACCGTCTTCAGCGTGTCCACCGCCTCCATCGTGATCGGCCCCAGCCGGGCGATGCGGTGAAGAATGTCGGGCTGCACTGTATCGGGCAGCAACTCCAGCACTTGGGAAGCAACGGCGGGATCGAGGTTCGCAATCATCACCGCGGCGATCTGTGGATGCTCCTTTTCCAGCATGCAGGCAATCTCGGGCGCGTCGAGCCAGTCGAGCAGGTCGATCGCGCATGCGGCTTCCGGCGGGGTGATACGCGCCAGCACACTGTCGGCCTTTTCAGGCCCCAGCGCACGATTCATCACAGCCTCGATCTTCGGGCGCGGGTCGAAGCCGATCGCGGTCCGCTCGCGCGCACGGCCGACAAAATCATCCAGCACGATCTCGACTTCATCCTCGCTGACGTCGGCGACATCGAACATCGCCCGGCCAAGCTGGCGTACCTCGTCGGGGTCCAGCTTTTGCAGGATCGCGGCCGCTTCGTCCTCGCCGACCAGCATCATCAGGACGGCCGCGCGCTCCACCCCGGTGTAGGTGCGCGTTGCCAACACAGAAGCGGTCATCAGGCTTCGGCCTTGATCATGTCGCGAACCGCCAGTGCCGCGCGCGTCGGGTTGTCGCGCGTGAAGCCACGCACCGCGCCGATCCGGTCGTCATAGCCGCGGCTCTGCTCAAGCTGGTCGAGGCTGACGGGCGCGGCGACGGTAATGCCATCCGGAGTCTCCACCGGCTGGCCTTCAGCCATTTCACTCGCGTCCTCGCGCTTCTTCATCAGCGCCTTGGCAATCGGGCGGACACCCAGCATCAGGACAAGCAGCGCGATCAGGATCGCGGTCACGTTGCGAGCAATGACCGGCAGCCAGGCATTGTCATACCAGGCCGGCTTTGCATCAAAGTCGTTCGCGTCGGCGAACTTGCGGCTGATGACCGTCACATTGTCGTTGCGCGCTGTATCGAAGCCGACCGCACTTTTCACCAGGTCGGTGATCTGATTGATCTCGGCCCCCGTCCGACGACCCTTGTCCGGATCGCGCAGCAGGATCGCGACCGACAGCCGCTTGACCCCGCCGGGCGTCGCGCGCGTCACCGAGACTTCCTTGCCCAGTTCATAGGCGCGCTGGAACTGGTCGGACTGTTTCATTGGATCGGGCGCCGCGCCACCAGCGACCGGAGCGGGTGTGCCGACCGCCGGCTGCGGCGTCTGCAACGTGCTGGCGGGCGGTGGGGTGTTGGACAGCGTGCCAGGAATCCCACCGGGCACGGCGGTGTCCCTCTGGTTGCCGGTCCACTGACCTGTCTCGGCCTTCAGGATGCCGGGCTGGTTAAAGACTTCCCTGGTCGCCTGTGTCTCGGTCAGGTCGACATCGGCTTGCACTTCGGCAGTGAAGTTGCCGCTGCCGACCAGTGGCGTCAGCAACTGGATGACCTGCGTGCGATATTTGTTCTCGACCCGGGCCTGGAACTGGATGCGTTCGTCGCTGCCATTGTCCTGCCCGCCCGTCTTGGTCAGCAGCGCGCCCAGTTGGTCGACGATCGTCACCTGATCGGGCTTCATGCCGGGAACCGACGAGGCAACCAGATTGACGATCGATGAAACCTGCGCATCACTGAGCGATCGACCGCCCTGAAGTTTCAGGATGACGGACGCGGACGGGCTGGCATTGTCGCGCACGAACACCGACGCCTCTGGCATAGCGAGGTGAACACGCGCGTCGGCGACCGCGTCAATCTCCTCGATCGAGCGGGCAAGCTCGGTTTCGCGGGCCTGACGGAGCCGCTCGCCCTCGACCGCGCGGCTGACGCCCATCGGCAGCTGGTCGAGAATCGCATATCCGCCCGGCGCCGCCTTGGGCAGTCCCTGGCCGGCCAGCAGCATCTTCGCGCGGCTATAATCCTCCTCAGCGACGCTCAGCGACCCGGTCGCGTCATCGATATGGCTGTCGATGCTCGCCTGCGACAGTGCACCGGTGACCGCCGCCTTGTCGGCATCGGGCAGCGCGGTGAACAGCGTGCGCTGCGTCGGCGTGGAGAGCATGCTCCACGCAAGCCCGGCGGCGATGATCAGGCCGACCATCAGCGTCATGGGTAGCGAGCGGCGGACGGCAGGCTGCGCCAGCACACCCTTGATCTGCATCAGCGGATTGGCGAAGCGCTCGGGAAGCGCAGGTATTGTGGTAGCGAGGGCGTTGCTCATGTCAGACCGGCATGCTCATGATGTCCTTGTATGCGGACAGCAGCTTGTTGCGGACCTGCAGCGTCGCTTCGAACCCGACGCTCGCCTGTTGCCTTGCCAGCATCACCTTGGCGATATCGACCGTCTGACCGCGCTCATAGCTTTCGGAAAGCGCGTTGGCCTGCTGCTGCCCCTCGTTCACGTCCTTAAGGGCGGACGTCATCGTATCGGCAAAGCTGGTGGGCTTTGCAGCGGCGGGCGCATCGGCTCCAGCGGCAGCATTGGCGCGCGCCAGTGCCTGGTTGCGCTCGAGGATCTGCTGGCGCATCTGCATCACCCGATCGACGCTCATCGCGCCGCCCACGCCGCCGGTTAGAGGGCCAATCCCGCTCATGCGCCATAGCCCGCATTGGCGACGCTGCGCTGCGGCACGATATCCTCACCCTGCTCACGCGCTTTGGCCAGGCGATAGCGTAGAGTGCGTTCGGAGATTCCCAGGCGTCTGGCGGTCTCGATCCGGCTGCCGCCACAGGCGCGCATCGTGTCGCGGATCGCGGCAAATTCGCTCATCTGCACGATATTGCCGAGCGTCTCCGGTCCGTCATTGGCGGCGGGACTGGTGACCATCGGCCGGTCGAAGATGATGTGGCTTGGCAGGATCACATCACCGCCCGCGAACAGCAACGCGCGCTGAATGACGTTTTCCAGCTCGCGGACATTGCCGGGCCAGTCGTGACGCATCAGCATGTCGATGGTCGCTGTATCGGGCCAGGGCACGACCGCGCGATCGCCCGCATGGCGAAGGATCATCGTCGCGGTCAGTGCGGGAATATCCTGCGGCCGCTCCGCCAACGCCTTTGTCGTCAGGGGGAAGACTGACAGGCGATAATAGAGATCGGCGCGGAAACGCCCGGCAGCGACCTCCGCCTGCAGATCGCGATTGGCGCACGCGATGATGCGGACGTCGACCGATTGCGGCGTGGACGCGCCGATCGGTACCACCTCACGCTCCTGCAACACGCGCAGCAACTTGGCTTGAAGCTGGATCGGCATCTCGGCGATCTCGTCGAGCAGCAAGGTGCCACCATCGGCCGCGCGGAAAAAACCCTCTCCGCCTGAAGACGCGCCGGTGAACGAGCCCTTCTGATGGCCAAACAGCATCGCCTCCAGCATAGTTTCCGGCAGAGCGGCGCAGTTCACCGCGATGAACGGCTTGCCAGCGCGGGGCGACTGGCGGTGAATGGTCCGTGCCAGCACTTCCTTGCCTGTGCCGGTCGGCCCGTTGATCAGGACGGTGATGTTCGCCTGCGCGACCCGCTCAGCGAGCGCCAGCAGTGCCAGGCTCTCGGGGTCGGCGGCGGTCGGCAGGTCGGGACCACCGATCAGCGCGCGGACGAAGCCTGCGCCTACTGCCGCCTCATCGGTGCCATAGGCGATCCGCGCCGGTGACCCGGCGCGTGACGGCGTTATCCGGCCCAGGCCATCACCGATGACGATCGTACGCGCAGGAGCGGCAATCTGCTCATCATCGCCGACCAGCATCAGTGCGTCCCCGGGCACCGGGCCGTCGGTCACGACAGGCAGGCCCTGGACACGCAGCGAAGACAGCAACGCGTAACGGCGTTTCACGATGGCGGGCGAGGGGTGGATCGAACGCATAAAATTGCTCCCGTGGTCGAGCACCCAATGCGGCGGTCGCGGTAAACGCGCGGTTAAACGAACAGGCGATGCGGCAGGTTTTTTCCGGGCGCGTCGCGGCGCACGATCCGCGCGCGGGAGTCCTTCTGCGCGCCACATGCGACATGGCCACCGACCGGCAACGACCGGCAAAAATTGTCACGCAACCGGCTAAAGCCTGCCGGTCGGCGGCCGTTACTGCATTTGACGGCTCGGTCCTCACGGTGAGGCAAGGGGGGCCGGGCACTCGAATGGAGATCAGACATGACCGTTATCGCCACCAACATCAGCGCGCTGCGCGCCTCCAACTCCTCGATGATGGCGCAGAACTCGCTCGCCATGGCATCGGAGCGCCTGTCGACCGGCAAGCGCATCAACTCCGCCAAGGACGACGCCGCCGGCTTGGCCATCAGCTCGTCGATGACCGCGCAGATCCGCGGCATGAACCAGGGTATCCGCAACGCCAATGACGGCATCTCGCTGGCACAGACCGCCGACGGTTCGCTCAGCGAGATCGCCAACCAGCTTCAGCGTATGCGTGAGCTGACGGTTCAGGCTGTCAACGGCACCTATAGCGCCGACGACAAGAGCAACATCAAGGCCGAGATGGACGAGTTGGCGAAGCAGATCGACAGCACGTTGACCAACGCCAACTTCAACGGCGTCAAGCTGTTCGATGGTTCGGCAGGAACCGGCGGTGACGTTACGATCCAGGCCGGCGCCAATGAATCCGACGCCATCACGGTCTCACTGGCAGAAGTCGACCTTTCCACGGTGGCGGGCACGACCGGCTCCGTGGTCGATCCGACTACGGCGACCAATGCCGACCTGGCGACATTCGATGACGCTCTGAAGCTGGTGGCGGGTGCCCGGGCGACGCTGGGTGCGGCGCAGAACCGCCTCCAGTCATCGGTGAATACAGCGACCAACAACGCGACGAACCTGACCGATGCGCGCAGCCGGATTGAGGATACGGACTTCTCCGCCGAATCGACCGCGCTCGCCAAGGCTCAGATCCTGAGCCAGGCATCGACCGCGATGCTCGCGCAGGCCAACCAGTCGCAGCAGAGCGTGCTGAAGCTGCTCGGCTAAGCGAACGAGGTCGCGGCGCCGCCCCCCAAACCAGGGCGCCGCGACCCCGAACGATCCCCTCCCAAGATTCGGTCGGGCGGGGTTCCCCAAAAAGACTCCGGTGGCAGTGCCGCCGGGGTTTTTGCGGGTGTGTCGTTTTTTTTGCCTAAAGGTCGCGACTAACCGGTCGTTATCCATCTTGGCTGCTCGGCCTTTGCTCGTGGGGGCGGCGGAGAGCACCAGCAGATGGAGACCGACCGATGACCGTCATCAACAGCAACATCAGCGCGCTGCGCTCTGGCAACGCCACCACCATGGCCCAGATGAACCTCTCCACATCGATGGAGCGCCTCTCGACCGGCAAGCGAATCAACAGCGCGAAGGACGATGCCGCCGGCCTCGCCATCGCGTCCTCGATGACCGCGCAGGTGCGCGGCATGAACCAGGGCATTCGCAACGCGAACGACGGCATCTCGATGGCGCAGACCGCCGAAGGCGCGCTCGACGAGGTGACGAACAACCTGCAGCGCATGCGCGAACTGGCGGTACAGAAGGCCAATGGCATCTATTCACCGACCGACATTCTCAACATAACCGCCGAGCAGGACGCGCTGGCGACGCAGATCACCAATGTCCTCACCAATACCAAGTTCAACGGCAAGCCGCTGTTCGATGGCACGTCCGGTGCATCCGGCGTCGTCACTATCCAGGCGGGCGCCAATACCACCGACGCGATCGATATGGACCTCGGCGCCGATCTGCTGACGAATGCCAACATCACCCCGGTCGTCGCCAGCGGCGCGCTGGTCACAGGTGCCTCTCTGGAAGCATTCGATGTCGCGATCGCCGAAGTCGTCAACCGGCGCTCCAGCCTCGGCGCGACGCAGAACCAGCTTCAGTCGGCGGTCAACAACATGACCTCCAACGCGACGAACCTGTCCGATGCGCGCAGCCGCATCGAGGATACCGACTTCTCGGCGGAATCGACCGCGCTCGCCAAGGCACAGATCCTCAGCCAGGCTTCGACCGCGATGCTGGCGCAGGCGAACCAATCCCAGCAGAGCGTGCTTAAGCTGCTCGGCGGTTAATCCGACTGAACATCGATCAGCTCCCCGGCACCTGCGCCCCCACCTCGGGGTGTCGGGGTAGACCGCGTCATTCATTTTCCTCGGGGTCGATCTCCGCGCGGACCTGACCGTGCGCCACGACCGCGAACAGGCCGGTGCCACCGATGATATTGCCGGCAAGCGCCGGTAGGATATAGCCGCCGACCGCCTTGCCAAGTCCGACATGTCCGCTAAGCCAAAGGAGCCAGGCCTCGGTCGAGCCGGCGACGACGTGCGTGAAGCCACCGATCGCGATGACATAAGTCAGCAGCACGACGATCCAGAACTCGGCGCCGCCGCGCGCGTTGGGCAGGATCCACGCGATCGAGGCGACCAGGAAACCGGCCGGCATGCCCAGCAGCAGCGTAGTCCATGCGTCATGCGACAGCGCATGGTCCGAAAGCTCGATCGCGGCCGCAAGCTGCTCGGGCGACATGATCGCGCCATTCGCTATCAGCAGCGCGACGAGCAGCGTCCCCGCCATGTTGGCAAGAAAGACGATGCTCCAAAGCCGCAGCAGGCGTCCCGTATTTCGGATCGTGGGATGAGTCGCCAGCGGCAGCACCGCTGTCACCGTGTTCTCGGTAAAGAGTTGCAGATTGCCAAGAATGACGATCACGAATCCGACCGCATAGCCCAGCGCCACAATCAATTCGGTCCACGGCGCATCCGGTAAGCGGGTTTTCAGCGCAGCCTCTGCGATGATTGACGCCGTGATGCCGACCCCGGCCGCAAAGCCGGAAAACAGCAGCGACGTGACCGACCGATCCAGCTCCTCGTCACCCTGAAGCCGAATGACTTCATGGATGACTTTTGCCGAACCGGATTTGCGCTTCGCGACCGAGGCGACTTCATCCTCGGACAGGCCGGGCGCGGGTTCGGCTTCCTGATCCTTCTGCTCGTGTTCCCGCGTATCGTCGTCCGCCATGCTCAAGCCCCTGCAATTGCAGACGGGCGTGGACCGGCCGCCAGTGATGGGCAAGTGCCGGTATGGTCGGCGGTAACGCAGATCGCTCCGTCTATCGCTGGTCGGCGAGCGCCTTTTTCAGCCGGTCATGCGCTGACTTCTTGATCTGGCAGACGCGCGCCGCGCCGACGCCCAGCACCTGGCCGATCTCTTCCAGGTTCAGTTCCTCGACATAATAGAGTTGAACGGCCTGCGCCTCCCGCTCAGGCAACGCCGCGATCGCCGCTGTCAGCGCTTCGCGCAGCGCGCCGTCGGCCAATTGTGTGAAGGCGTCGGGCGTGTCGTCGGCGAACCAGGGCAGGTCGTCGGCATAGACCTCATCGATCGAATCAAACCGCACCGCTTCGGCATTGGCGTATTCGGCCCGCAGTTTCTCGACGCTGACGTCCAGCCTTGTGGCCAATGCCGCCTCGTCGGGGGCGCGTCCGGTCTCGTGGGTCAGCGCCAAGACAGCATCGTTATATTGCCGCCGCCGCCGCATCGCGCCGCGTGTCGTCGTCGCCTGGCGGCGAAGCTCGTCGATCATCGCGCCCCGCAACCGGGTAGCGACATATTGGCGAAAGGTGGCACACCCGCGATCCTCGAACGTGGCCGAGGCCTCGACCAGCGCGACCAGCCCGACCTGAACCAGATCCTCGACCTCGACGATCGACGACATCGACCCGTGCACATGCCACGCGATGCGGCGGACCAGCGGCAAATGCTCGCGGATCAGCAGGTCCGACTGGCGGCGGCCATCGCGGCGATAGGTCAGGGGGCGGGCGTCGGCGAATGCCGAATGTGAAACCGGCGCGCTCATGCCGCCAAAGCCTGCGTCGGGGTGCCAATAACCGCGACGACCTCGACCGCCTTTTCCTCGGGTACTTCAAAGAATGACAGGACCGGCATGTCAGGCAGGCAGGTCCGGGCCAGCTTTCTGATCGCCAGCCGGATCGCCGGCTGTACCACCAGCGCGAAGGGCTTCGCCTCCGCCAGCAGCGGCTGGGCCGCCTGTTGCAGCGCCTCGACGATGCGTTGACCCAGTTCCGGCTCGATCATGTGCCGCCGCGACGGGTCGGCGCGCGCCGCCTGCCCGAGCAGCCCCTCCAGTGCGCCCTCCAGCGTCATCACGCGCAGCGGCTCACGCGGGCCGCACAATTTCTGGATGATAAGGCCACCGAGTTGCGGGCGGATCAGCTCGACGATCTCGTCGGCATCCTGTGTCTTTTGCGCGGCGACCGCGATGGCCGACGCGATCCGGCGAAACTCCTTCAACGGGATATTCTCCTGCAACAGACCACGCAGAACTTGGGTCAGCGTGGTCAGCGAAAGCGGCTGAGGCGTCATCGCCGCCACCAGATGTTCGGCGCGTTCCTTGAGTTCGCCCAGCAGCGACTGAACCTCGTCGGGGCCCAGCAGATCGGCGGCGTTGATATCCAGCACATGGTTGAGGTGCGTTGCCATCACCGTGCCGGGATCAACGACCAGATATCCCATTCCGGTCGCCGCATCGGCATCGCCGGGCGCGATCCACGTCGCATCCAGACCAAATGTGGGATCTTTCGCCTGCTTGCCGTGCAATTCGCCGAACGCCTGGCCGGTGTCGAGCGCCAGCATCTCGTCGGGCGCGACCTGATCCTCGCCCACGCACACGCCGTTGACCATGATCCGGTAGCTATAGGGCGCCAGGTTGATATCGTCGCGCACCCGCGCCTGCGGCACGACGAAGCCGAGTTCTTTGGACAATTGGCGGCGTACGCCCGTGATGCGACCCATCAGCGGCGCCCCACGGCGTTCATCGGCTAGCGGGACCAGCCCGTAGCCGATGTCGATATTGACCTGCATCCCCTCGGTCACCTCGTCCCAGCCAATGCGCGATGGATCGGGCGTCTCGGCCTTGGCGGGGGCTATCACGACCGGGCGGCGGCTGATCTGGCGCAGCTTCCAGGCGGCGAACCCAGCGATCCCGGCCGCGGTCAGCAGAACGAAATGCGGCATGCCCGGCATCACGCCCAACAGGCCCAGGATCACCGCCACCGGCGTCCAGGTCCGGGCGGAGCCAAATTGCGAGCCGATCTGGCCGGCCAGGTCCTTCTCGGACGAAACCCGCGTCACGATCGCGGCGGCGGCGATCGACAGCATCAGGCTGGGCAATTGCGCAACCAGCGCATCGCCGATCGCGAGGAGGATATAATTGTGCGCGGCGTCACCGATCGACAGGTTGTGGCTGACCGGCCCCAGGATCAGGCCGCCGATGATGTTGGCCGCTAAAATCATCAGCGCGGCGACCGCGTCGCCCTTCACGAACTTCGACGAACCATCCATCGAGCCGTAAAAATCGGCCTCGGTCGATACCTCGATCCGCTGCGCCTTTGCTTCGTCGGGAGTGATCAGCCCTGCGTTCAGATCGGCGTCGATCGCCATTTGCTTGCCCGGCAGCGCGTCGAGCGTGAAGCGCGCGCTGACCTCCGAGACGCGCCCCGCGCCCTTGGTCACGACGATCAGGTTGATGATCATCAGGATCGCGAAGACAAAGATGCCGACGACATAGTCGCCACCGATCAGGAACGTCCCGAACGCCTCGATCACATGCCCTGCCGCGCCCTCTCCCTCATGCCCGTGGACGAGTACGACCCGCGTGGATGCGACGTTCAGGCCAAGCCGGAACAAGGTCGCGAACAGAAGGACGGTGGGAAAGGAGGAGAAATCGAGCGGCTTCTGCGCGTTGAGCGCCACCATCAGCACCGCCAGGCTGATCGCGATATTGGCGATGAAGAAGACATCCAGCATCGCCGCCGGGATCGGTACGACCATGACGAGGACGAGCAGCAGGATCGCGAGCGGCAGCGCGGCGCCGCGCATATGGGCGAAGAGTCGGGTCATTCGCTCAGCCTCCCAGACTTGCCAGCATCATATACGCCAGCCGCGCCGTATCGGGTGTCGGTCGCATGAGCGACGCCGTCTGCGTCCTCGCCGCGCCGACCTTGCCGAGCGCGGTACTGGCCCAGGCAAGTGCATCGGTCGCGCTCTGCCCGTCGCCGGTGATGACCGTCGCGCCGTCTATTGCCAGCGACTGTGCGGCGAAATGCGTGGCCGGCATTTCGTTCGTCTGGCCTGCGCCATTGCCCAGCTTTGCGGCGAAGCGATCATAAACCTCGTTCAGTGATCGGGGCTGGCCGTCGCTCGCGTAGAATACGCCGCGATTGGCGGCGGCGGCGGCAGGAAACAGGTGGGCAGCGGTCGCGCCAGGCTGCGCCTGCATCGTAGATAGAAACTTGCGCGCACCGCCCAGACCCAGGAAATGCGCCATATAGAGGTCGGTGCCAGTCGCGGGCCGGCCCAGCGATGTCTCCAGCGCGTCCTTGTTGTCGGACGCGTGTTCCGCCGCCATGAGCGATGCCGCGGCCGGATCGTTGCGCAGGTTCAGGATCGCCTGTCGCGTGGTGGGATCGCCCACGCCCAGTCGTCCGTTAGCGCCGCGCCCGATGCTGTCCGCCGCCCAGCTGAGCCCGTGCTCGGCTCCATGCTGCTTGACGACCGCCAGCCAGCTCTGCTCGATGAACTGGTAGAGTCCGGATGCGGAAGAGGTCCCCGCACGCGCATTCGCGTTCAGGCCACTCTCCAATTTTGCCTGACCCAGCAGATAGTCGAAATCGATACCCGTCCGGCTGCTCGCCTGCGCGATGGCGGACTGGATGCGGTTGGCGGTGATGGCAGAAACGGTCATGCGGCCGGCGTCGTGTCCCCTGTTCGAGACACTTCAGAGCAATAACCGTGCCAACCTCACTATTTCGGTGACCAGCGGCTTAGGCGCAGGCTCCGGCCATGCTCGGGCGGTAGCTTGCGCTACCCGACAGACCGGCGCTGCCGGTCAGCGTTTGCAGGCGGCGGCGGACATTTGCCGCCATCAGGTTCGTATAGATCCGTGCCGTCTCGTTCAGTCGATGTGCCTCGTCGGCCAGTTCGCGCAGCTCATCACCAGCCGGGCCGGTGCCGGCGACCGCCACTTCTTCCAGATGGACCAGCTTCTCGGCGGTAGCGCGTTCCAGTGCGGAGACGTCGTTGGTCTTGAGCGCGGCGATCTCGGCATGCAGCGTGTCGATCACGCGGATCAGGGCATCACGCCTGCTCATTCGAGGTCCAGTTCAGTCTGAGGGCAATCATGCGATCAGCGATGGTGGTCGGCGATAGCGGAAACTTGCCCTCGGCGATCGCACGCCTGATCCGTTCCACTCGCTCAGTGTCCACCGGCGGCAACGATGACAGTTCGCGGGCGATTTGCCCCAGCGGTTCGCGCTGTACGGCGGTTTCCGATTGCCGGACGGATGGTACGGACTGGACGCGTGTAACGGCGATGACCGTGCTGGTTGTCCGTCCTCCTATCGCGTCGACCATGTCCATTCTCCAGAGCGATCATTGCTGCTAGCTGGAAATACGGCTGTCGCCACGAAAGCTTTAGAAGAATTATTCTTGCCATCCCGGTAGCGTCGCTCGTCCGGCTTCGACCGCGACGACCTGGACGGGCGCCTTGCCGCCCGCGACACGCGCCATGAAGCGGCCACCGGGGGCGGCGTCACCCATCGACACGCCTTCGCTGGAGATCGAGAAGCCGGCTGACCCGGCCTCGATCACGATCGGATCATTGCGGCGGATCACTGGTTCAGCCTTGATCGGCGATGTCATCGCGGCTGGGGCGGCGACTGGCGTGGCGATGGCGCCAGCTGCCATCCGGACGGGGACGTAGATGCGCCATATAGGGCCGGTGCAATTCGCGACGACGGCATCATGTGCGCTGGTGCGCCATGACAGCGACACCATCGGGCATTGGGCCAGCCTCAGTCGCGGATCGACCGGCGTGCGGGCGCCACCATCCTCGCCAATTGCCCGGCCGGTAAACGCGGCGACCGCCCTGTCGAGTGCCGGGCCTTCCTGAAAAGTCGCGGCTGCCGCTGGCGTCACTGCAAGCAGAAGGGGCAGAAACATCGTCTTCATTGATCTGGTCCAGTAAAGCTCTGCGTGACCATCACGGCGCGTCGGGCGGGGGTGGAGGTGGTGGCGATGGCAATGCGCTCACCCCGGACGACGCGGGCCATGACCAGTGCCGCGGCTAGTGCCCGGGCGCGGTCGGCGGCCAGGATCGCGGCGCTGCCGGTTAGCGGATCGACATCAACGCCCCCTTGGGCACTGCCGGTCAGCATTATAGTCACCCTGGGATCGCGCGTCGCGTCACGCACCCAGGCAATCAGGTCGGCCGGTGCGGCGGGTAAGGCGGCACTGCCGGTCGCGAATTCGGTCATGGCGCTGGCGGCCACGGGAATTGGTGCGGCGGGCAATTCACTGGCGCCAAAACCCTCACGCAGTCCCTTGGCCAGCGCAGCCCGATCCAGCCCCTGCGTCGCATGCATGAGGACGAAGAACCCCACCAGCAGCAGGGCAAGGTCGGCAAGCGTGACCAGCCAGATCGGCCGGTTGGGTTGAGCGAGGAGCGGATCGTCGGTCATGCCGCCTGCGACAATCCCTGGGGCCGTTCCCGCTCGGCAAGCGCGACCAGCGGCGCATCCAGACGCTGGCGCTCAAGTGCCTCCATCCGCGCGGCGACACGCAGACGGTGAGCGACCGGCAGCGCCACCAGATTGGCGAGCAATGCGCCATACAGCGTCGCGAGCAGCGCGACCGCCATTGCCGCGCCGATCGCCGCCGGATCGGTCAGGTTGGCGAACATCCGCGCGAGGCCGATCAGCGTGCCGATCATGCCCATCGCCGGCGCCGCTTCCGCAGCGCTGGTCCACACGTCCACCGCCCGCGCGTGGCGTTCTATGCGCGTATGGCGGCGGGTCGCGACCAGATCGCTAACTGTCGCGGGCGCCGCGCCATCGACAATGGCTGCGATCGCGGCGGCGAGATCCGGGTCGGCGATGATGGTGCGGTCCAGCGCCATCGCGCCGTGCCGCCTGGCGATCCGCCCCAGGCTGGCGATCTGGCCGATCAATGGCTCGGCCGAAAATGACCGACGGGGCAGGGTGCCGGCAGCGGCGATCGCGCGCCACACATCGGCAGGCGGATTGCGCAGCAAGACGGCGAGCACCGTGCCCCCCCCGACGATCGCGAGCGCATACGGGTCGAGCAACTGGGCGATCAGGTCCGTCATATCGGTGGCGTCCATGCAAAAGGCGGGCCAAATACGTCCGACGCGCCTGAAGGAACGAAAGCGCCGGCAAGGCGGCAACGATCGCCGCGTCGCGCGGCAAACCCTTGCCGCTTATTGTAACGTTCGGTGGCCAAGAGCGTGCAAAGCATATTTGGCACGCGCTTTGCATCAGCCCCGATGCGCATGAAGCGCGAAGGGAGCATCGGTCGTGGCAGGCGAGACATTGTTCGGGGTACACGGCGCGGCACTCGAGGTTCGCGGGCAGCGCATGGGCGTGCTGGCGTCCAATATCGCCAATGCCTCCACGCCGGGTTTCAAGGCGCGCGACATCGACTTCAACCAGGCGCTGCAGACTGCCGAAGGGCAGAGCAGCACCGACCTGTCGTCGGCGGTGCGCTACCGCGTCCCGAACCAGCCGTCGATGGACGGAAACACCGTCGAGCTGAGCCAGGAACAGACCGCATTCGCCGAGAACGCGGTCCAGTATCAGACCACGCTCTCATTTTTGAACGGCCGCATCGGCCAGATCACCCGCGCGTTGAAGGGGGAATAGGATGGGCCAGTCACCGCTATCGATCTTTCAGGTCGCCGGGCGCGCCATGTCTGCGCAGCTCGTTCGGATGAACACGACCGCATCGAACCTTGCCAATGCAGGCGGCGTCGCGTCGAGCGAAGCGACCGCGTACAAGACGATGAAACCAATTTTTCGGACCAGCTATGACAAGGCATCCGGCCTCGCCACCGTCGATGTCGAGCGCATCGTGACAGCCGGTGAGACGCCGACCAAACGCTATGACCCCGCCAATCCGATGGCCGACAAGGACGGTAACGTATTTGAAGCCGCAGTCGACCAGACGCGCGAGCTGGTGGACATGATGGAAACCGCGCGCACCTACCAGAACAATGTCGAGGTCATGCAGACCGCCAAGAGCCTGGTTATCGACACGCTCAAGATGGGACGTTGATCCAATGACTGACTTTGCCACCACCATTCAGGGTCTGGGTATTGCGCAGCAGAGCCGCGCGCCGGTTGCGGCATCGGCGACGCCGACGCTGGGTCAGGGTGATTTCCTGAAGCTGATGACCGCGCAGCTCAACAACCAGGATCCGTTCGCGCCGGTCGACAATACGCAGATGGTTGCGCAGATGGCGCAGTTTTCATCGTTGGCGGGCATCAGTGAGATGTCGACAACGCTGAAGGCGATCAGCGACAAGCTGGGCGCGACGACAACCGCCGATGCCACCGCCTATATCGGCAAGAATGTCCTGACCGAAGGACAGGTCGCCTATGCGCGAGCGAGCGGGGGAATCGCCGGTGGCGTGGAGCTGGACGCAGCCGCCAGCAACGTCACCGTCACGATCGCATCGGACTCCGGCCAAATCCTGAAATCGCTGAAACTGGGCGCGCAGGCGGCCGGTACGGCCCGCTTCGACTGGGACGGCATGACCGATGCGGGCGATCAGGCAGACGGCGGCCCCTATCATGTCAGCGTCACCGCGCAGGATGCCGGTAAATCCGTCACCGCGCGACCGCTGGTCTGGGCGCCCGTTCAGTCCGTCGCCATCCCTGCAACCGGCGCCCCGGTCCTGACCCTGCCTGGCGTCGGCCAGGTTCCGACCACCGCCGTCCGCCAGATCGGCTGATTAACCCCCGTTTCCCAGGAGTATTCGTATGTCCTTTTATACCTCGCTCAGCGGCCTTCAGGCGGCGCAGACCGATATGTCGACGATCAGTCACAATCTGGCGAACGTCGCAACCAATGGCTTCAAGAAGAGCCGTGCGGAATTCGCCGATGTAATTGCATCCAATGCGGGCACCTCTCCCAACATGCAGATCGGGCTCGGCACCGTTTCGCGCGGCGCGCGCCAGCAATTCGGAGAGGGAAATCTGGTCCAGTCGACCAGCGCGCTGGACATGGCGATCTCGGGCGACGGATTTTTCATGGTGAAGCCCGATCCGGCGGCGGCGCGGATCAACTACACCCGCAACGGCAGCTTCCGGGTCAATGATGCGCGCGAAGTCACCGATGGAAACGGGGCGCAGCTCCTCGTCTATCCCGTCGATGGATCGGGCGCGGTGATCGGCACGACCGCGGCGTCGATGACCGGACTCGTCCTGCCCGCCACCAGCGGAACTCCTATCGCGACGAGCAGGGTCGGGCTGGGCGTCAACCTGAACGCGCAGAGCGCCGTCCCGGCGGCAGCGGCCTTCGACCGGTTCGATCCGGCCAGTTATAACCAGTCGATCCAGACCAAGATCTTTGACGCCAACGGCAATCCGCTGACGCTGGTCAGCTATTATCGACGCGAGACTCCACCGGTGACGACCGCGGCCGGCGCGCCGGCCGATCTGTCGAGCACCTGGTCGGTCCACAGTTTCGTCAGCGACCAGCCGATGACGGCGGCTGGCAGTGACATGATTTCGCTCAGCTTCGACGCCAGCGGCACGCTGACCGCGCCGACCGCGGCGACGACGTTCGATGCCTTTACGCCGGCCAGTTCTGGTGTCGCGCAGTCGTTCATGCTGGACGTGGCCAGCGGGACGAGCCAGCTGACCCAGCCGTTCAAGCTTGCCGGTCAGAGCCAGGACGGTTGGCCCACCGGCCAGTTCGAAAACGTGACCGTCGATACCAATGGCATCGTCAAGGCGTCCTACTCAAACGGAGACATCCGCGCCCTGGGCCAGGTCGCGCTGGCAACCTTCACCGATCCCGCCGGGCTGAAGCAATTGGGCAGCAATTACTGGAGTGCGACGGGCCTTTCGGGCGCGGCGCGGCTGGGCGGCCCTGATGACAACGGCTTTGGCAAGCTGATGTCCAACACGATCGAGCATTCCAACGTCGACATTACCGAGGAACTGGTCAATCTGATCGCCGCGCAGCGCAATTTTCAGGCGAACAGCAAGGCGCTCGATACCGCCAGCCAGATTTCGCAGACCATCTTCAACATCCGTAACTGAGGCGGCTAGATGGACAAGCTGGTTTATACCGCCGCTAGCGGGCTGAGAGCGTTGATGGCGGCGCAAGCGGCGACGGCCAACAACATGGCGAATGCATCGACGACCGGCTTTCGCGCCGACCGCGTCGTGTTCCAGGAAGTGGAACTGAAGGGTCAGAAGGTCTTCGAGGCGCGCAATCCGACGTCGGAGGAAGTGACCGACGCCGATCGCTCGCCCGGCGCGATCCAACAGACCGGCCGACCGCTCGATGTGGCGATGGCGGGAAACGACACATGGTTGGCCGTCCAGGCCGCTGATGGAGAGGAAGCCTATACGCGGCGCGGCGACCTGACGATCGCGGCGTCAGGTGTCTTGCAGACGGGCGACGGATTTCCGGTGATCGGCGGCTCGGGTCCGGTCACGGTTCCGCCCGCGACCAGCGTTACGATCGCCGCTGATGGATCGATCCTGTTCGTGCCGCAGGGTGGCGATCCGGGCCAGCCACAGATCCTTGACCGGCTCAAACTTGCCAGCACGACTGGCACCGACACGGTCAAAGGCCTTGACAATCTGCTTCGGGTGCGAGGCGGCGGCGCGCTGCCCGACGATCTCGGCGCGAAGGTTCAGCCCGGCGCGCTGGAGGCATCGAACGTGAACGCAACCAAGGTGCTGGTCGACATGATCGAAAACCAGCGCGCGTACGAAGTGCAGGCGAACCTGTTGAAGGAAGCCCGCACGATGGATGAATCCAGCGCATCGCTGATGCGCATGCCCGGTTAAAGGAGCAGACCCATGACTTCCGCTGCAATGCATATCGCGCGCACCGGGCTTGATGCCCAGGACATGCGCATGCGCGTGATCTCGAACAACCTCGCCAATGTGAACACGACCGGGTTCAAACGCGATCGCGCGGCGTTCGAGACGCTGTCTTATCAGGTGGTCACGGCACCCGGCGCGCAGTCGACCGCGGAGACGAAATACGCGACCGGCTTAAACCTCGGCACCGGCGTCCGAGTTCAGGGCACCGCGCGCATCGATACGCAAGGCTCGCTGGCCACAACGGGTAACAGCCTTGATCTGGCGCTCGACGGCAACGGCTATTTCCAGGTGCAGATGCCCGGCGGCACGCTGGGCTACACCCGGGCGGGCAATTTCTCGCGCTCGCCCGAGGGGCTGCTGATCACGTCCGAGGGGTATCAGGTGCAGCCCGGCATCACCGTGCCGGAAAACGCGACGCAGATCACCATCGGGACAGACGGCACCGTCTCCGCTACCGTGCCGGGCCAGACCGAGCCATCCAATCTTGGTCAGATACAGGTCGCAAATTTTCCCAACGCCGCCGGCCTGCAGCAATCGGGCGATAACTATCTGCTGGAAAGCGCGGCGTCGGGCGCAGCTAATCTGGGCATCGCCGGGCAGGATGGTCGCGGCAATGTCCGCCAGGGCATGCTTGAGGGATCGAACGTCAACGTCGTCGAGGAACTGGTCGACATGATCGAGACTCAGCGTGCGTATGAGGTCAATTCCAAGATGATCTCGGCGACCGACGACATGCTGAAATATGTGAACCAGAACCTGTAATGCGTACGATCGCTCATGCTGTCTTCGCCGGTACCCTGGCGATCGTGCTGTCCGCGCCTTCTCCCGCAGATGCAGGATTGTTCGGACGCAAGGCACCACGCGAGGACTTCAGCGCCGCGCGTGCACCGGCTCTTCCGGTCGCAGCGCCGGTGCCTATCGCGACCGGAGCGATCTATGCGGCGTCAGAAGGTTACGCCCCGCTCTATGAGGGCTGGCGCGCCCGGCGGGTTGGCGATCCGCTGACCATCGTGCTGGTCGAGCGGACCGCGGCATCCAAATCTTCGGGTTCGAAGCTCAATTCGGCCGGCGGCTTCGGCGTCACCCCGCCCTCAACCGGGCCATTGTCGCTATTCGACCCGACCGATGCGAGCGTCAGCGGCAATCGTAATTTCAACGGGCAGGGGACGGCTGCGCAAGCCAATTCGCTGTCCGGTGAGGTTTCGGTCACGGTCGCGGAGGTTTATGCGAACGGCACGATGCTGGTGCAGGGCCAGAAGCGGGTCACGCTGAACCGGGGCGACGAGTTCGTCCGGATCAAGGGCGTCGTGCGAATGGCGGACGTGGACGCGAACAACCGCGTTCCCTCCACCCGCGTCGCCGATGCGCAGATCGCCTATACCGGCAAGGGCGACGTGGCGCGCGCCAGCCGGCAGGGCTGGCTCAGCCGATTCTTCCAGACGATCAGCCCGTTCTGATGGGACGCGCCGTGTTTCAAATCGTGCTCGCCTTTTTCGCAGGCCTCGTCCTGGCGACGCCCGCTTTCGCTGACCGGATCAAGGATCTGGGCGGGTTTCAGGGCATCCGATCGAACCAGCTCACCGGCTATGGCATCGTGGTCGGCTTGCCTGGCACGGGCGACGACAATCTGGAATATACGGTCCAGTCCGTGAAGGCCGTCGCGTCACGTTTCGGCCTGCAACTGCCGCCAGGTGCCAATCCGGGGTTGAAGAACGCGGCGGTCGTGCTGATCACGGCCGAGCTGCCGCCCTTTGCGAAGCCCGGCCAGCGCCTCGACATCACTGTCGCCTCGATGGGAAAGGCAAAGTCGCTTCGCGGGGGCAGCCTGATACTGACGCCGCTCGTTGGTGCCGATAATCAGGTCTATGCGATGGCGCAGGGCAATCTGGCCGTCGGCGGGCTGGGTGCCGAGGGAGCGGACGGGTCGAAGATCGTGGTCAACGTCCCCTCGACCGGTCGCATCCCCGATGGTGCGACCGTGGAGCGTGCGGTGGCTACCGGCTTCGAGACCGCGCCGACCCTGACCTTCAACCTGGCGCGCGCGGACTTCACCACCGCGCAGAACGTCGCAGGCGCCATCAACCAGAAGCTGGGCTTCGGCACCGCGCAGGCAATCGACGCCGTGTCGGTTGCGGTCCGTGCGCCGCAGGGCGCGCAGCCGCGCACTGCGCTGATGTCCGCGATCGAGAACCTTGACGTCGTCTCGGCGGAGGCGCCTGCCAGGGTTATCGTCAACGCACGAACCGGCACTGTTGTCATCAACTCGGCGGTTCGCGTCAGCCCGGCGGCGGTGACGCACGGCAAGCTGACGGTCAGGATCGACGAGCAGCCGCTGGTCAGCCAGCCTGCGCCGCTCAGCCGGGGCCAAACCGCGGTCGTGCCAAGCAGCGCGGTCGCCGTCGATGAGGAACGCCGGCCGATGTTCCTGCTGGCCCCGGGGCCGAAATTAGCCGACATCGTGAAGGCGGTGAACGCGATCGGCGCGTCGCCCGCCGATCTGGTCGCGATCCTGGAGGCGCTGAAAGAGGCGGGCGCCCTCAAGGCCGAGTTGATCGTTCTGTGAGCGAGATCGCGCCCATCGCGGCCGGTGGCGGCACGGATACGAGTCGCCTTCAGTCGAAGGATAATCTCGATCGCGCGGGCAAACGGTTCGAGGCGGTGTTCACGGGCATGATGCTAAAAGCCATGCGCCACGCGAAGCTCGCCAATCCGCTGTTCGACTCGAAGGCGATCGACACGTTCAGCGAGATGCAGGATCAGCGGCTGGCCGAGAACATGGCCGAACATGCGCCGCTGGGCATCGGGCGGGCGATGACCGACTTTCTGGCACAGTCGAAACCCGATCTTAACCCATAGCACGCCACAGCGCAGCACATGAGCGATCTCCTGTCGATCGGCGCGAGTGGCGTCAGGGCGTACCAAAGCGCGCTGACGACCGTATCGGACAATATCGCCAACGTCGGCACTGCCGGCTACGCGCGTCGAACCGCCGACCTACGCGAAGTAGCAGCGACCGGCAGCAGCTTCACGACCGGCAATCAGTTGAACGGCCTTGGCGTCCGCGTGGACGGCGTGGCCCGCTCGGCCGATGCGTATATATCGGCCGCGGTCCGGGACTCGAGCGCGGATCTGGCGCGGACACAAACCGGCTCGGCATGGCTGGGGCGGATCGAGACGGCGCTGACCGGCAATCAGTTTACCGAGCGGATGACCGATTTCTTCAACAGCGCAAAGACGCTGGCGGCAGATCCGACATCGCTGGGATCGCGCAGCGTGATACTGGAGGCGGCGAGCGCCGTCTCGGCATCCTTTACTGCAACCGCGCGCGCTCTGGATCAGGCGGGTACGGACCTAGACGATCAGGCGAACGGTGCGGTCGCCAACCTGAATGCGCTGGGCGCGGCGCTGGCCAAGGTCAATCTGGGGCTTGGGCGTACACGAGCGGGGACTGCGGGTGCCGCGGCGCTGGCAGATCAGCGGGACCAACTACTCGAACAGATGAGCGCGATCGTTGAGATGGGCGTGCAAACCGATAGCGTCGGCCGTGCGACGGTACGACTCGGCGGACAGTCGGGGTCGGTATTCGTGAGCCAGGGAGATGCGGGCACCGCCTCTTTTGCCCGCAATGAAGAGGGATCGGTCGGCTTTGCCATGGTCCGTGGCAATGGGTCGACGACGGTCGCCCCGACGGGCGGTCTGCTTGCCGGAATTGCCGACGGCGCGCAGCGGATAGTCGATGCGCGTGGCGGGCTGAACAGCATTGCGAACGATTTCGTAACGGCGGTGAACACGGTGCAGGAAAATGGCGACGATCTGGATGGCAATCCCGGCCGGCCCGTCTTCGCGCCCGACCTGTCGGTCGTCCTGACCGACCCGCGCGGGATCGCGGCGGCGGCGTCGGGCGGCGGGGCGCGAGATGCGTCCAACCTTGACGCGCTGGATGTCGCGCGCAGCACCGGGCAGGTCGAGGCGAAAGCGACCGCACTCATCGCGGACAACGCGTCGATGCTGGAACAGCGCAAGCTAGTCGGCAACGCGCAGGGTGCTATCCGCGATGCGGCCATCGGCGCCCGTGACGCGGTGACGGCGGTTGATTTGGACACCGAAGCCGTCGATCTGCTGCGGTTTCAGCAGGCCTATCAGGCTTCCAGCCGCATCATTCAAGTCGCCAGGGAAACCTTCCAGTCGATCCTGGAGATCAGGTAAACCCATGCAGATAACGACAAGCGGCTTTTATGATCGGTCGGCGGCGGCAATGTCGTTACTGCAGGATCGTGCCGACACGCTCCAGACGCAGATCGCGACCCAAAAGAAATTTGCCGCACCCTCCGACGATTCGGTCGCCTATCAACGACTTGCGGGATTGGCGCGCGCTGGTGCCGACGATCAGGCCTATGGCAAGAACGTGACACTCGCGACCTCGCTGCTCCAGCAGGCGGACACAGTGACGGGGCAGATCACCGACCAGTTGCAGCACGCGCAGGAACTGGCCGTGCAGGCGGGCAATGATACGCTTACGAGCGAAGCTCGCACCGCGATCGGCGTGGCGCTGTCAGGCATCGTTGAGACGCTGACGGGCTTGGCCAATGGCAAAGATGTACGTGGACAGGCGCTGTTCGGCGGCGCCGACGGCGGCCCGGCCGTCACGCGCACCGCCGATGGCAGCTTTACCTATGCAAGCGCCGCGCCGTCCGCCATTGCGATCGCCGACGGCCAGACCGTCCAGCCCGGCGAGACCGCCGCGCGCGTTTTCCAATTCGGTGACAAGGACGCGCTGTCGATCATTGCCGCTCTGGCGGCGACGCTGACATCGGATACGGGGACCGCGGCGGATGCGCGGGGCGCGCTCGACGATCTGTCGGCCGCGACCCAGCAGGCGACGGCAATCCAGGCGTCGATCGGTGCGCGTGGGGCGCGGGTCGACATGGTTGCGCAACAGGCGATCGAGACTCGGACCAATCGTGAAGCGTCGCGCAGCGCGATCGAGGATACCGACGTCACGCAGGCGATTACCGACCTACAAAAGACTATGACGATCCTGTCGGCGACACAGGCCAGCTTTTCCAAACTCTCGAAACTGTCGCTGTTCGATTATCTTCGCTGAGATTAACCGCTTGGCTACCTTGCCGGGTTAACCATCGCCCGTAGATTTTCGAGGGGCGCCCACCAGCATGTTTCCGGCCATTGGCTTCGTTGTCCTGCTCGTCATGGTGTTTGGCGGCTTCGCCTTCACCGGCGGCGCGCTCGGCCCCGTGATGGAGGCGATCCCGCATGAGATGCTGATCATCGGCGGCGCAGCCGCGGGTGCGATGATCATCGGCAATTCGGGCAAGGAACTCAAGGCGCTGGGCGGCGGCCTCGGCAAGGTCTTCATGGGACCGCAGTACAAAAAACAGGACTATCTGGACGTCATTTTCCTGGTGTCGAAGCTGATGAAGATGCTGCGCACCGACGGCCCGATCGCGCTGGAGCCGCATGTCGAGGATCCGCAGTCGTCCGCAGTCTTCAACGAATATCCCAAGCTGGCCAAGGATCACACGCTCATCAACCTGATCGCCGATACGCTTCGGCTCGTGGTCGTCTCATCGGGCACGCTCGACGTGCACGCGGTCGAGGACGTGATGGACAACTCGATCAAGACGCACCACCATGAGGTGGAGGGTGCGCACACCACGCTGACCGGGCTGGCGGATGCGCTGCCCGCACTGGGCATCGTCGCTGCTGTGCTCGGAGTGGTCAAGACGATGGGCTCGATCGACAAGCCGCCATCGATCCTGGGCGCGATGATTGGCTCGGCACTGGTCGGCACGTTCATGGGTGTGCTGCTCGCCTATGGCATCGTCGCACCGCTAGCCGGGCGGCTGAAGCAGGTCATCGACGCCGACGGCGCGATCTACGGTGTGGTCAAGCAGATCATCGTCGCCTCGCTCCACGGCCATCCGCAGCCGCTGGTGATCGAGGCCGCCCGCTCGGGGATCGCTCACAAGAACCAGCCCGGCTTTGCCGAAGTCTTTGACGGTTTGAGGGGGCGCTAAGGCATGGCGCGCGCGCCGCACGGCAGCAATGTACCGCCAAAGATCATCTATAAAAAAGTGTACATCGAAGGGCATGGCGGCCATCACGGAGGCGCCTGGAAAGTAGCCTATGCCGATTTCGTGACGGCGATGATGGCGTTCTTCCTGCTCATGTGGCTGCTGGGCGCAACTACCGAGAAGCAGCGCAAGGGCATCGCCGATTACTTCGCCCCGACACTCCTGAACACCAAATCGCTGGGCATCGGTGGGGGCGGATTGTTCGGCGGCAAGTCGATCACCAGCAAGGAAAAGATAGGCGAGCAGGCAGGCGCATCGTTCAAGCCGTTTATCTCCGCGCCCAAGGTCGGGCAGGGCGGCGAGCAGGTCGGTGCCGGCGAAAAGGGGTCACTGCGTAGCAGCAGTGCGCTTGAGGCCGAGGATCGCCGCCACTTCGAGGAAATGAAGAAGCGCGTGCTTAGCGAGATCGCTCGCTCGGCGACGCTAGCCAAACTCGCCAGCCATGTTCGCTTTGTCCCCACACAAGACGGGATGCGGATCGATCTGGTCGACGACGCGGACTATTCGATGTTCGCGCTGGGCACGACCGCGCTCGACCCGCGCGCGTCGGAACTGATCGGCATGATCGCCGAAACGGTCCGGACGCAGGGGAACCCGATCATGATTCGGGGCCATACCGACAGCGTCCCCTATGGGGATCCGCGCGCGATGAACAACTGGATGCTCGCAAGCGGACGCGCGGAGGCGACGCGGCGGCGGCTGCTTTCGGGCGGAATCTCCGAGGATCGTTTCGAGCGCATCGAGGGAGTTGCGGACCGTGAACCGCTTATCCAGAACGACACCACCGACCCACGTAATCGCCGCGTTGCAATCACACTTCTCTATCGCCGCGGGACATTCAAAAATTAGCCGGTAATCAATATCGATTACCGGCTTACTATATGCTTCGTCAGTCTTGCTCGGCGCCGGTTGCGGCAGCCTTGGTCTTGCGGCCCGGCTTCGGTGTGCTCGTGCCGGCTTTCTGATCAGGCTTGCGACCAAGCCCAATCTTCTTTGCCATTGCGCGCCGGCTTTCCGAATAGGATTGCGCCACCATCGGATAATCGGGCTTTAAGCCATAACGCTCGCGATACTCGTCAGGTGTCAACCCGTTAGTCGAAAGATGGCGCCGCAATGTCTTGTACGACTTACCATCGATCAATGAAATGATGTGATCCCTCGACGCCAAGGATTTACGGACAGACACCGCGGGTGTGTAATCCTGCGCTGCTTCTGTCGGCGCCTCAGACTCGCCATTGCCAAACAGGCTTGAGACGGTTTCGTGCATCTTGCCGAGGAACGCTGGAACTTCATCTGCAGAGGTGCGCGTATTGGGATTGCCTAGCCAAGCAATTGTCAATTCAGTCGCCAACTCGACAGCATTGAAATCGGGGGTATCTTCAGTCATCAAAAACTCCTTGGATGGCATGCCGTAGCAATGACTGCGTCAGCGTCAACCGTGCAAGTAAGAATTGCCAATGCTTTTTGCCACTGATCATAGAGCAAGTTTGTTCTCTATGCTTATTGACTACGCTGTCCTGAGTGTCTCGGCGGGTCGGGCACGTAGGGCAGGGACACTTCCCGCGATGCCGATCCCAAGCGTGACGAATAACGTGCTGGCAAGAACGATCGCTACCGATGTCCAGTCCGGTACCCAACGCAGTGTCAAGATGTCGACGATCACAAACCAGCTTGCGACGCTGCCAATGGCTGTCGCAACAATAATCAGGATGAACGAGATCACAAGATACTCGATTGCCTGCACAGTCAGCATCTGCCGACTGGTCGCGCCAAGCATCTTCAGTACCACCGAGTCGTAACGACGCGCCCAAGCCGATGCGGCAACTGCTCCAACCAGAACTGCGATACCCGCGGCTATCGTGACTGACGCGGCAATCCGGATTGCCGTCGCCAAGCTGCCAAGCAGATCGCCTATCTGGCGTAAAAGATCGCCGACCCTAATCAGCGTGACCGAGGGCAAGGCCTCGGCAACCGTCCGCAACATTGCACCATCATGTCCAGATGGTGCGTAAACGCTGGCAATGAGGCTGTGCGGTGCTTCCTCAATATAGCCCGGCGAGAACACGATCGCGAAATTGAGGCCCAGCGATCCCCAATCGATCCGCCGCAGTGCCGCGATCTTTGCAGGGATATCGACACCGAGTACGGAAACAGTGATGCCGTCTCCGACCTGAAGCCCCAGCGCCTGCGCTGCGCGATCCTCGATCGACACCAGCGGTGGCCCTCGGTAATCGGACGGCCACCAATTTCCGGCAACCACTTCGTTACGGGGTGGCACGCCTGCCGACCAGGTGATGGTCCGGTCGCCGCGCAAGACCCAGGCGCCCTCCGGCAGTGTTTTCATGTCGGCAACACGCCGGTCGCCCAGCGCAACGATCGATCCACGAAGCGACGGGACGGCCTCGATCGTCGCTTTTGGAAATGCGGTGTGGATGGCGATGGAGAATGACTGCTCGTTCGTGCTTGGCAAATCGATCGCAACAAGGCGCGGTGCCTTGTCTGGCGCCGTACCGCGCAGTTCGGCGGATAGGCTGGAGTCGATCGTTGCCAGTGCGACGAACAGGGACAGGCCCAGTCCGATTGCAACAACCAGCCGATCGGTCTGCGCGCCGGGTCGGTGGAGATTGCCAAGCGCCAGCCGCAGCAGTGGCCGGCGGGGTCGCGGGATCCGGGTAGCGGCGAAGCGAATCAGTAATCCCAATGCCCACAGGCCGAGCAGCAGCGCGGTTGTCGCCGCAACGAACCATGCCGCCAGGCGGCGATCGTCTGCGCTGAGGATCGCGAGCGCGACCAGCGCGGCGATCTGGCCGGTCATAGCGATAACAACGCGCCCAGAGGGCCAGCGCCGGCCAGAGAGCACGCCGCGCAGTAAGGTCGCAGCGGGGACGCGCCGGGCGCGCGCCAGCGCCGGCAACGCGAAGAGCGCGCCGACTAACAGGGCCAGTGCCGCAGCGACCAGCAATGGCTGAGGATAGATTGCGACGCGTGGGGGAACCGGGAGCGCATCACCGGCCAGACCAGCGACGATCGCGGGCGTAGCGGCACCGAATGCCAGGCCTCCGCCGATCCCGACCAGCGCGACCATCGCCAGTTGCATGACGAAGACCGTCGCGATGGCCGACGAACTCGCGCCGAGCACCTTCAGCGTGGCGACAATCTGCGTCTTGCCGTCGAGATAGGCGGCGACGCCGCTTCCGACCCCGACCCCGGCGATGACCAGCGCGGCGAGCCCTACCAATGACAGAAACTGACCGAGCCGCGCAATCGCGCGTTTGAGCGACGCCGACGCCTGATCGCTGGTTCGCGCCTGCCACCCGGTATCGGGAAAGCGCGCGACCAGCTTGTCCGCGATGTTGTGTGCATCAGTGCCGGGCGGAAGCAGGATGCGATAGCGACTGGTATAAAGACTCCCTGGCTGAACGCTGCGAGTCTCCTTCAGGCCGGCCATGTCCATCAGTACGCGCGGACCAAGAGTGAACCCGGCACCCAAGCGATCCGGCTCGTCGGCAATTAAACCGATGACGGTGAAGGTCGCCGCGCCGATGCGCAGTGGTGAGCCAGTCTTCACGTCCAGCCGATCAGCCAGTGCGGGATCGATCGCAACCCCAAGCCCGTGCGGTCGCGACGCATGTGTCCCGGCAGCCAGTCTGAGGCGGCCGATCAGTGGCCAGGCATCGTCGACGCCTTTCAGATCGACGAGCACCGGCAGTGTGCGTTGTTCGGCGCGCGCCATCGCCCGCATCGATATCGTCTCCGACGTTCGTCCGGCGGCATCGAAGGCGGCGCGCTCCTCGACTGTCGCCCGGCGCTGCGAGACGGCGAGTTCGACATCGCCACCCAGCGACCGGCCACCCTGCGCGTCCAATGCTGCAATCAGGCTAGAGGAGAGGCTGCCGATGCCGGCGAGTGCCGCGGTTCCCAGGAACAGGCACAGTGCAAGCAGTAACAGCCCGTGCCCACCGCGCCGCAGGTCGCGCCACGCTAGCCGCCAACAGACCGTCAACGTGTCGCCCGGTCTGCGACAATCTTGCCATCGGCCAGTTCGATCACGCGGCCGCAGCGCGCCGCGAGTCCCGAATCATGGGTGATGACAAACAATGTTGCGCCACGCTCACCCGTTCGCGCGAACAGCAGGTCCATGATCGCGGTGCCTGTCGCCATGTCCAGATTGCCGGTCGGCTCGTCCGCAAACAGCAGTGGCGGGGAGGGCGCCAGCGCGCGGGCAATCGCCACGCGCTGCTGCTCGCCGCCCGATAGTTGCGCGGGATAGTGGTCGAGCCGCTCGGACAACCCGACCTCTGCCAGTTCGTCATGCGCGCGGTCGAATGCATCGGCGACGCCCGCCAGCTCCATCGGTACCGCGACATTCTCGATCGCGGTCATTGTCGGGAGCAGATGAAAGGCCTGTAATACGATGCCGATCCGTCCGCGTCTGGCAACTGCCAAAGCGTCCTCGGTTAGCCGCGAGAAATCGAGGCCGGTCACCCGGACGCTGCCGCCGCTCGGCCGCTCCAGTCCGGTGAGTACCGCCATGAGCGATGATTTGCCCGATCCCGACGGACCCAACAGCGCGACGGTCTCTTGCTCGGCCACGTCGAGGTCGATGCCGCGCAGGATGTCGACCTTGTCGAGCGACAGCGTTAGATTGGCAACGGTGATGACGGGAGCGGCGGATGGCACGATGGCGGCGATATGGGGCGGTAAGCTGGCTTGTCCAACTATGTTTGTCGACGGCGTTTCTCTTGGGCGGGGCGGGAAGCGCCAACGCGGCGCCCGAGCAACTCGTCTGGGCTTTCGGTGACAGTTTGGTCGCGGGCTACGGCTTGCCGCCGAGAGAGGGGTTCACGAGCCAGTTGCAGCTGGCGCTACGACGCGCGGGTCTGGCGGCGTCGGTGCGCAATGGAGGGATCGCCGGCGACACGGCAGCGCAGGCGAACGCAAGGCTGCGCTGGGGACTGCGCGGACTGGGTCGCACGCCCGATCTGGCGATTGTAGAGCTTGGCGCAAACGACATGCTTCGCGGATTGCCCGTCAAGCAGGCAAAGGGAAATCTCGACGCGATCCTGAGCGAGTTGCAGCGGCGACATATACCAGTTTTGCTGGTGGGAATGCGTGCGGCTCCCAATCTGGGTTGCGACTATGCCGTGCCGTTCGAGGCGATGTATCCGGCACTCGCCAGGAAATATCACGTGCCGCTGTATCCGTTCTTCCTCGAGGGTGTGGCGGCGCGGCGAACGTTGATCCAGTCAGACGGGCTACACCCCAATGCGAGGGGCGTGGCGATCATTGTCAAGCGTATGCTGCCCATCGTGAAGCGCATACTTGCAAGTTGACCAACCGTGCCGCGCCGTGACGTATCTGGCAATCTTGCGCTTTACGTCAGCGTTCCTCAATTCCGATACTTCTTTCTTGAACCATTCCAGAAAGAGTCTTAATCTAGGAGCATGGTTGCCGACGCTAATTCATGCACCGAGGAGTTGATCCGGTCGGTCGGCATGCGGGTCACGCGACAGCGAGTTGCCGTGCTCGATGAGGTCGAGGCCACGCCACATACGAATGCCGCGGCCGTGCTCGCACGGGTCTCGGCGATACTTCCTGGCGTGTCGCATCAGGCCATTTATGACTGCCTGTCCCATCTGACAGTCGCGGGGTTGCTGCGGCGCCTGATGATGGACGGTGGCCCTGCAATTTACGAGACGCGGACGAACGACAATCATCATCACTGCGTCTGCCGCAATTGTGGACTGGTCGTTGATGTCGATTGCGCGACCGGCGCCGCACCGTGCCTAAAGGCCTCGGAGGCCGCGGGCTTCATCATTGACGAGGCCGAAGTCATCTATCGCGGGTTTTGTCCTGCCTGTTCCAATGCGCGACCTGCCGTTGGTCGCGACGGTAATGTCCAACCCTTCAAAGGAGAATCTTCATGGCCGAAGTGAAGCATAACGACGCAGTCGAAGCCGAGATGAACACCGACGGCGCGGTTGCCGCCGGGCAGAAATGTCCGATCGCGCACGACAGAGTCGCGCATCCGACACAAGGCGCGCCCAACCAGGAGTGGTGGCCAAAGAAACTGAACTTGCGTATCCTCGCGAAGAACCAGCCGGCTATCAATCCGCTTCCCGAGAGTTTTGACTATGTAGAAGCGTTCAAGGCGCTCAACCTTGATGCGGTCAAGGCGGACATCGCAACAATGCTGACGACGTCGCAGCCCTGGTGGCCTGCGGATTTCGGCAATTATGGCCCATTCATGATCCGCATGGCATGGCATAGTGCCGGCACGTACCGCGTGGCGGACGGTCGTGGCGGCGCGGGTGGCGGGCAGCAGCGCTTCGCCCCGCTTAACAGCTGGCCCGACAATGCGAATCTGGACAAGGCCCGACGCCTTTTGTGGCCGATCAAGCAGAAATACGGCCAGTCGCTATCTTGGGCCGATCTGTTCGTGCTGACAGGAAATGTTGCGCTGGAGACGATGGGGCTGAAGACGTTCGGTTTCTCCGGCGGTCGCGTGGACGAATGGGAACCCGACGAGGACGTTTACTGGGGACCGGAGAATGAATGGCTCGGCGACGAACGCTATAGCGGCGACCGCGAGCTCGAAGCTCCTCTGGCCGCCGTGCAAATGGGTTTGATCTACGTCAATCCCGAAGGCCCCAACGCAAACCCCGACCCGGTGGCATCCGCGCGAGACATTCGCGAAACCTTTGGTCGAATGGCCATGAATGACGAGGAGACGGTCGCGCTGATTGCCGGTGGCCACACGTTTGGCAAGACACATGGCGCCGCCAATCCAGCCGAGCATGTCGAACCGGAACCAGAGGGCGCACCGCTTCAGGAAATGGGGATGGGTTGGCGCAACAGTTTCGGTACCGGACACGGCAGCGATACGATAACCAGTGGTCTGGAAGTAACTTGGACGGCCACGCCCACCACATGGGACAACAGCTATTTCGAGACGCTGTTCACCCACGACTGGGAACTGACCAAGAGCCCGGCAGGCGCGCACCAGTGGAAGCCGAAGAACGGTGCCGCGGCCGATACCGTGCCCGATGCGCATGATCCGTCACGGCGCCACCAGCCACAGATGCTCACGACTGATCTGGCGCTACGCATGGACCCTGCCTACGAGCAGATTTCGCGTCGGTTCCTTAACGATGCAGATGGTTTTGCCGATGCGTTTGCGCGCGCCTGGTTCAAACTGACGCACCGCGACATGGGACCAAAATCGCGTTATGTCGGCGGTGAGGTTCCACAGGAGGAACTGCTTTGGCAGGATCCGCTGCCCGAGCCGACCAGCCCGATGATCGATGCTGATGACGTCGCCGCACTCAAACGGCGCATTGCCGAAAGCGGGCTCAGCGTCACGCAGTTGGTGACGGCGGCCTGGGCGTCGGCCTCATCCTATCGTCACAGCGACAAGCGCGGCGGCGCGAATGGCGCACGCATTCGCCTGGAGCCGCAACGCAGCTGGCCGACAAATGACTGGGCTACGATCGGCCCGGTCATCGAGGCTCTGGAGAGCATTGCCAACGACTTCAACGGCAGCACATCAGGTGGCAAGACAGTCTCCGTCGCCGATCTGATCGTGCTGGCCGGCGGCGTCGGTATCGAGGAGGCCGGAAAGGCGGTCGGCAGGGATGTCTCGGTTCCCTTCACTCCCGGGCGGATGGATGCAACGCAGGAACAAACTGACGTCGAGTCCTTCTCGCAAATGGAGCAGCGCGCCGACGCTTTCCGCAACTACAAGAGCCCGGATAGCCGCTTGCCTGCGGAGTATCTGCTGGTTGATCGTGCCAATCTGCTGAACCTCAGCGCGCCTGAAATGACGGCTCTGGTCGGCGGCTTGCGTGTGCTGGGTGTGACGAACAAGGGTACGAAGCACGGCGTCCTAACCGGTCGCGTGGGCGCGCTGACCAACGACTTCTTCGTGAATTTGCTGGCTCTGGGTACCGAATGGCGTCCGACCGATCGTCAGTCCGAGATGTTCGAGGCAAGTGTCGATGGCGCTGCGAAATGGACAGGCACGCGCGCCGACCTGGTATTCGGGTCAAATTCGGAACTGAGAGCGCTGGCCGAGGTTTATGCCAGCAACGACGGTGAAGACCGGTTTGTCGACCGTTTCATCGGGGCATGGAGCAAGGTGATGGAAGCCGACCGGTTCGATCTTCACCGCTAACATGGCTTATCGGGGACCGTTCTGCGGTCCCCGAATGGTCTGTATAGCCGGTCGGGGCCAAGTCTCGATATATAGCGTCACTGAGGGTTCCGGACCCGCGGACTGACGTTTCATGCAGGCAATTCGTCTGCTTCCTCCCGGCGTTCGGGGCGAATGTAGATGGAGGCAAGTTTAGGTTCGGCCTCACGAAGCCGCGCCTCCAGATTCTCGATCATCCCTTCCGCCTGACCCATGGTGATTACATCGTCGAAGTCGGCGCTGATCGCGACGAAGATGCTGTCGGGTCCTGTATGAACGGTGCGGACATGATTGACTCGTATGATGCCTGGCACGGCAAATGTAGTCGCGCGGACACGCTCGATAATGGCGGGATCGGCCCGCTCGCCGATTAGCAACCCCTTCGATTCACGAGCGAGTAGTAGTGCAACAATACCTAGGATGCCGCCGATGATGATCGATGCAATGCCGTCGATGCGGGGCTCAGCGAAATGATGGCTGGCCCAGACTCCCATCACCGCGACCGCCAGTCCTGCGAGCGCGGCCGAATCCTCGAACAGCACGACGAAGCTCGATGGATCCTTTGAATCCTTTACTGCTTGCCACATCGACGTATCGCCCTTGGCCTGCACGAAATGATGAACGGCGATTCCCCACGACGTGCCTTCCAGCAAAAAGCCAATACCGAGCACGATATAATTGATCAGGGGGTCTCGTAATTCCTCCGGCGCGACGATGTGCACATAGCCTTCATAGGCAGAGACGCCGGCGCCGATGGCGAAAATCAATATTGCGACGACGAACGACCAGAAATACAGCTCTCGCTGATAGCCGAACGGATGAAACTGGTCGGGCGCCTGGTTCGCCCGGTGCTTGCCATAGAGCAGCAGTACCTGATTGCCGCTGTCGACGACCGAATGTACGCCTTCGGTTAACATCGAAGACGAACCGGAGATTGCAGCGGCGACAAATTTGGCGACGGCGATGCCCAGATTGGCTGCCAGCGCCGTGAGGACGATGACGTTCGTCTTGCGAGACTTCGGCATGTGTGCGGGTCAGGCACCCGCTTCGGTCAGCGCGGATCGTTGCTCGGGGCTGAGTTGCAGCGTCATCGCCGGCAACAGCTCGGCAAGTTGCTCGGTTGTCCGGGCGCTCGCAATCGGTGCGGTGACACCCGGCTGCGCCATTAGCCAAGCAAGCGCGATCTGAGGCAGGGTGGCGCCGGTCTCGGACGCAACGCCATCCATTGCCACCAAAATCCGCTGACCACGATCGTCCAGCTTGGTACCCATGCGTTGGCCCCGCACGCTCTTCGCAAAATCATCGGCCGAACGATATTTGCCAGTCAGGAAACCCGCGGCGAGTCCGAAATAGGGGACGACACCTAAGTTGCACGCGATGCAATAACGTTGCAAATCGCCCTCGAACGACGCTCGGGCGACAAGATTATATTCGGGTTGAAGCACGGTGAATTCGGGGTAACAGTTCCGCCGCGCGGCCTCGTTCGCCGATTGCAACCGGTCCACATCGTAATTGGATGCGCCGATGGCTCGTACCTTTCCGGCTTCGATCAGCTTGGCGAAGGCGTCCATCACATCTGCTTGCGGCGTATCAGCATCGTCCCGATGTGCGAAATACACGTCGATGCGATCTGTCCCAAGGCGTTGCAACGATTCGTTGCAGGCAGCGGCAATGCGCGAAGGGGCCAGTTTCTCACCGCCAGCGCCCGGCAGCATCCCCACCTTGGTCGCGAGCAGCACATCATCGCGCTTGCCGCTGGCCTTTAGCCATTCCCCAATCACCGTTTCTGATTCACCGCCCTTATGGCCGTCCGCCCAAACCGAGTACACATCGGCGGTGTCAATCATCGTTCCACCGCCATCCACAAATGCGTCAAGCACGGCAAAACTGGAGACGCGATCCGCGGTCCAGCCCAATACGTTGCCGCCAAGTACCAGCGGGGCGATGTCCAATCCGGAACCGCCGAGACTGTGTTTGGTGATCATGGACTGTGTTTCCGGGCATTGACGTGGCACACGTATGTCGAGGCGGGAACTGGGAATAGCCGCTCCGCCCATCAGGCTTAAGCAGCCGACGGGCGGAGCGGGCGATGAGTTCACTAGTCGCGAATAGCGTTGCCGCCCTCGACCATCGCGTTGCCGGTGGCGTCCGCTGCGGCGTCTGCACCGTTGCTGATTGCATTGCCCGCACGGTCCGCACCGCGCGAGATGGAATCGCCGGCCTGATCGCTGCCGGTTGCCATCCGATCGCCGGCATTGTCCATAGAGGTTTCCGCGGACCCGAGGGCTTGATCCGTCGATGCACTGACATCATCAACGGCGTTGCCGGTCGTCGCGGCTGTGTCGGCGGCCATCGTATTGGCGGCATCGGCGCTTTCGTTCTGTGCCTTCTGGCTGCAGGCACCGAGCACGATGGCCAGCGCCATTGCGGGAATGAGCAATTTCTTCATGGACGTTCTCCCTCTGTAACGATCTCGCCAACGTGCAGTGACGCGGTTTGGTTCATCGCCACTGCGTTGACCGCATATAAAGAATTCTTTATATGATGCGGCGTGACGGCAACCCTCGACATCTTTCGCGCGCTGGCGGACGCGACGCGATTGCGGATCATGACGCTGGTGCGGCGCATGGAACTGTCGGTCGGCGAACTGGCACAAGTGCTTGGGCAGAGTCAGCCGCGCGTGTCGCGGCACGTCAAGATCCTGTGCGACGCCGGGCTGGCGGAGCGCCGCAAGGAGGGAAGCTGGGTCTTCGTGGTGCTGGGCGATCCGTCGGTCGTCGCGCCGTTGTCGGCCGCGCTCGACGCGTGGACGGCGGGAGAGGCGGATCACTGGGCGGTGGCGGATGTGGCGCGTCTGGCGGCGGTGCGCGCGGACCGAGCGACGGCCGCCGCCGCTTGGTTCGAGGAACACGCGGCCGAGTGGGACGCGATCCGCTCGCTGCAAGTGGCCGAGGAACAGGTCGAGGCGGTGATGGGCGCGGTGCTGGGCGACGCGGCGGTCAGCACGCTCATCGATATCGGGACGGGTACGGGGCGGATGCTGGAGCTGTTCGGCGACCGTGCGGAGTCGGCGCTCGGGATCGACCGCAGTTCGGAAATGCTGCGGCTTGCGCGCGCCAAGCTGAACGGTGCCGCCAATACCGAGCTTCGCCAAGCCGATCTCTATGCGCTACCGCTGGCCGATGGCGCGGCCGATGTCGCCATTCTGCACAACGTACTCCACTATGCAGTCGAGCCCGATGCAGCCATTGCGGAAGCGGCGCGGGTGCTGACGATCGGCGGGCGGCTGCTGATCGCCGACTTTGCCGCTCATGAACGCGAGGAACTGCGCCGGCGTGACGCGCACACGAGGCTGGGCTTTTCGGACGAGCAGATCGCGGTGTGGTTCGACGCCGCCGGTTTGCAAACCGCGCGGGTGGAAACGCTGGACGGCGGGGAACTGACTGTGAAACTTTGGCTCGCGCGCCGGATCGATCGACAGGCGCCGGGCCTGCAACAGGTGAGGGCAGCATGACGATGACCCATCAGGCAGAAGCGCAGCGCGCTCTTGCCGAACCGCTATTCGCCGATGTCGGCGGCGACATGACCGTCAGCTTCGAGTTCTTTCCGCCCAAGAACGAGAAGATGGACGCGCAGCTGTGGGATGCGGTTCGTATGCTGGAGCCGCTTTCACCCAGCTTCGTGTCCGTGACCTATGGGGCAGGTGGCTCGACGCGAGAGCGCACACATGCGACCGTCGCGCGGATCCAGCGCGAGACGTCGCTGGCGGCGGCGGCGCACCTTACATGCGTGGATGCGACGCGCGACGAGATCGACGCGGTTGCGCATGAATATTGGGCCGCGGGCGTGCGCCATATCGTTGCGCTGCGAGGAGATCCACCGACCGCGGGCAGCCGATTTGCCTCGCATCCCGGCGGATATGAGAACGCGGCTGCACTGGTCGCGGGCTTGAAACGGCTCCATCCCTTCGAGGTGTCGGTCGCCGCCTATCCCGAGCGGCATCCGGAATCGCTGGACAACGCGGCTTGCCTCGACAATCTGAAGCGCAAGCTGGACTCCGGCGCCACGCGCGCAATCACGCAGTTCTTCTTTTCGCCCGAGGCGTTCTTCGCCTTTCGCGACCGGGTAGCCGCGGCCCGGATCGACGCGGAGATCGTGCCCGGCATCCTGCCCGTATCTAACGTCGCGCAGGTTCGGCGCTTCGCCTCACAGTGCGGGGCGGCGATCCCGGCGTGGATGGACCGGCTGTTCGAGGGGCTGGACGATCACCCCGCCGCCCGGCAGCTGGTCGCGGCGACGATCGCGGCCGAGATGACGCGACGGCTGTATGCGGGAGGCGTGCGCAGCTTCCATTTTTACACGCTGAACCGCGCGGAACTGGCCTATGCGATCTGCCATCTGCTGGGGGTCCGCGCCAGGCCCGCCCGCCAAGAGGCCGCGGCATGAATGCGCGCGAGCGGCTGAACGCCGCGGCCGGAGAGCGTGTCCTCATCACCGACGGCGCGTTCGGAACCGAGATTCAGAACTGGCGATTGGGCGAGGCCGATTATGCCGGGACGCTGGGGCTGGCGCGCGACCAGAAGGGCAATAACGACATTCTGGCGCTGACGAAGCCCGAGGTGCCCGAGACCATCACCCGCGTCTATCTGGATGCCGGCTCCGACATCGTATCGACCAATACCTTTTCCGCCAACATCATCAGCCAGGCGGATTACGGCGCGGAGGCGTTGGTGCGCGACATCAACCTCGCGTCCGCCCGGATCGCGCGCGACTTGGCCGATGAGTATGCGAGGGACGGCCGCCCGCGCTTCGTTGCGGGGGCCATCGGGCCAACGAACAAGACGCTTTCGCTCTCGCCCGACGTGAATGATCCGGGCTACCGCGAGATCGATTTCGACTATCTGGCGCATGTCTATCGCGAGCAGATCGACGCGCTGCTGGACGGCGGCGTCGACTTCATCCTGATCGAGACGGTGTTCGATACGCTCAATGCCAAGGCCGGGATCATGGCCGCGATCGAAGCAGGCGTCGCGCGCGGCGTGGACGTGCCGGTAATGCTCTCGATGACGCTGACCGACCTGTCGGGGCGCAACCTGTCCGGCCATACGGTCGAGGCTTTCTGGCACGCGGTGCGCCATGCGCGGCCCGTTACAATCGGGCTGAACTGCTCGTTCGGTGCCGAACAGCTTCGCCCGCACGTCCGCGTGCTCAGCGATCTCGCCGATACGCTTATCATGGTCTATCCCAATGCCGGGCTGCCCAACGAACTGGGCGAATATGACGAGATGCCCGCGACGACCGCGGCGCTGGTTGCGGAATGGGCCGAGGCCGGGCAGGTGAACATCCTCGGCGGCTGCTGCGGCTCGACGCCCGCGCACATCGCGGCGATGGCGGATGCGGTGCGGGGTCTGGCGCCCAGGCAGATCGCGAAGCCCGATGTGCGGACGCGACTGGCAGGGTTGGAGCCGTTCACGATGGCGGCGTGAAGTCCTCTCCCACTAGCGGGAGAGGGTGGCCGAGCAAAGCGAGGTCGGGTGAGGCCCCGGCGACGCCAAGAGAAGAAGAATCCTCACCCCGTCCCTCTCCCGCTAGCGGGAGAGGGAAAAGAAAGCAGCATGACCATCACCTCAACCGCCCAGTTCGTGAATATCGGCGAGCGCACCAACGTCACCGGGTCCGCCGCGTTCAAGAAGCTCGTCATGGCGGGCGACTACACACGCGCCGTCGAGGTCGCGCGCCAGCAGGTCGAGAACGGTGCGCAGATCGTCGACGTGAATATGGACGAAGGGCTGCTCGACGCCGAGCATGCCATTACCACCTTCTTGAAGCTGATCGCCGCCGAGCCCGACATCGCCCGCGTGCCGGTGATGATTGACAGCTCGAAATGGAGCGTGATCGAAGCGGGACTCAAATGCGTCAGCGGCAAGCCGATCGTCAATTCGATCAGCATGAAGGAGGGCGAGGAGCCGTTCCTGGCCGCCGCGCGCAGGTGCATGGCCTATGGTGCGGCGGTCGTCGTCATGGCATTCGACGAGGTGGGACAGGCGGATACTGAGCGGCGTAAGGTCGGGATTTGCGAACGCGCCTATGACCTGTTGGTCGGTATCGGGTTTTCGCCGGAGGACATCATCTTCGACCCCAACATCTTCGCAGTGGCGACGGGGATCGAGGAGCATAACAATTACGCGGTCGATTTTATCGAGGCGTGCAAGCAGATCAAGGCGCGCTGCCCGCATGTTCATATCTCGGGCGGGCTATCCAACCTGTCGTTCAGCTTTCGCGGCAACGAGCCGGTGCGGCGCGCGATGCATTCGGTGTTTCTGTTTCACGCGATCCCCGCCGGGCTGGACATGGCGATCGTCAATGCCGGGCAGTTGGACGTCTATGACACGATAGACCCGGAACTGAAGACGGCGTGCGAGGATGTGATCCTGAACCGTGATCCGGACGCGGGCGACCGGTTGGTCACGCTGGCCGAACGATATCGCGGCACCGATCCGGTCGCGGAGAAACAGGCGGCCGAATGGCGCGGCTGGGACGTGCGCCGACGCCTGGAACATGCGCTGGTCAAGGGAATCGACGCGCATGTCGTCGACGATACCGAGGAAGCGCGGCAGGGCTATGCCCGCCCGATCGAGGTGATCGAGGGCCCGCTGATGGACGGGATGAATGTCGTCGGCGACCTGTTCGGCTCCGGCAAGATGTTCCTGCCGCAGGTCGTCAAATCGGCCCGCGTGATGAAAAAGGCGGTCGCGCACCTGCTGCCCTTCATCGAGGAGGAAAAGGAGCCGGGCGCGCGCGGCAAGGGCAAGATCGTGATGGCGACCGTCAAGGGCGATGTGCACGACATCGGCAAAAACATCGTCGGCGTCGTCCTGCAATGCAACGGTTTTGACGTGGTCGATCTGGGCGTGATGGTGGCGTGGTCGACCATCCTTCAAGCCGCGAAAGAGAATGATGCGGACATGATCGGGCTGTCCGGCCTGATCACGCCGTCGCTCGACGAGATGGTGACGGTGGCCGAGGAGATGAAGCGATCGGGGATGACGATGCCGCTGCTGATCGGCGGGGCGACGACGTCGAAGGTGCACACCGCGCTGCGCATCGCGCCGGCCTATGACGGGCCGGTTGTCCATGTCCTGGACGCCAGCCGCGCGGTCGGCGTGGCGACCACTCTGGTCAGCGATACCGGGCGCGACGAGTATGTCCTGGGCGTGGCGACGGATTACGAGGCGGTCCGCGTCGCACGCGCCAAAAAAGGGCAGAATGACCTGCTGCCGCTGGCCGAAGCGCGGAGACGGGGATTTGCCGCGGACATGGCCCTCAAGGCAGCCGATGTGGCGAAGCCGGGACTGCATGTCTTCGACGAGTGGAATCTAGGGGATCTGAGGCAACTGATCGACTGGACGCCGTTCTTTCGCGCTTGGGAACTGGCGGGTAATTATCCGGCGATCCTGACCGACGAAATAGTCGGCGAAAGTGCGACCGCGCTGTTCGCCGACGCGCAGGAGATGCTCGACCGGATCGTCGCCGAGAAATGGCTGACCGCGCGCGGGATGACCGGGCTGTGGCCATGCGCGCGCGACGGCGACGATGTCGTCCTGGATGATGGAACCCGCATCCCGTTCTTGCGCCAGCAGATCGCGAAGCGGGAGGGGCGCGCCAACATGTGCCTGGCGGATTTCATCGATCCGGCGGGCGACTGGATCGGCGGCTTCGCGGTCGGCATCCACGGGATCGACGCACATATCGCCGCCTATAAGACCGCGCATGACGATTATAACGACATCCTGCTGAAAGCCTTGGCAGATCGCCTGGCCGAGGCGTTGGCCGAGGCGCTGCACCGCCATGTCCGCGCCGACCTGTGGGGCTATGCGCCCGACGAACAGCTGACCAACGAGGCACTGATCCGTGAGCAATATCGCGGTATCCGCCCGGCGCCCGGCTATCCCGCCTGTCCGGAACACAGCCTGAAGCGGCAATTGTTCGACCTGCTGGGTGTGGAGAAGGCGGTCGGCCTGACGCTGACCGACAGCTTTGCGATGTTGCCGACAGCGGCGGTCAGCGGTTTTTATTTCGGGCATGCGCAGGCCGAGTATTTCGGCGTGGCGCGGATCGGGCGGGATCAGGTCGAGGATTATGCCCGACGCCGCGAGATCGACATGCCGACCGCCGAACGATGGCTGCGACCGAACCTGGATTGAGTTGGCGAAACCCTCTCCCGCAAGCGTGAGAGGAGGGTCCGCCGCGCAGCGGTGGGAGGTGAGGGCCTTTTTCGTCGCACAAAAGAAAAAAGAAGACCCTCACCCAACCCTCTCCCGCTTGCGGGAGAGGGCTAGAAGAAGTTCAGCTCAAAGTATTTTCTCCCCAACTGCGCTTGAGTTGGGCAGAAGGTGCTTAAAGGAGCTTTGCGATGCGTTCGATGACCCTTCTTGCCGCGACACTCACCAGCGGCGCGGTCGCCCAGCCAGCGCGAATGCCGTTCACGGTAGTCGAGACCGGGCAGGGCTATGCCAAATTGCAGGATGCGGTGTCGTCCGTTCGCATGGGCACCGCCACGATCCGCATCGCGCCCGGCACCTATCGCCAATGCGCCGTGCAGCAGGGCGGGCGCATTACGTATCAGGCACAAACGCGCGGGACCGCGATCTTCGAGCGGCAAGCATGTGAGGACAAGGCGGCACTGGTGTTGCGCGGGCAGGGATCGGTGGTCGATGGCCTGATCTTTCGCGGTTACAGCGTTCCCGACGGCAACGGCGCGGGCATCCGTACCGAAATGGGCGACCTGACGGTGCGTAACACGATGTTCCTCAACAGTCAGGAAGGCATCCTGGGCGGCCAGCCGACGAACCAGCGCATCCTGATCGACCACGCGACCTTCTCCGGATTAGGCCGCTGCGGCGGCGATGCGGGATGCGCGCATTCGGTGTATCTCGACAATCGCGGAACCGTCACGATCACCCATTCGCGCTTTGAGCGCGGGCGCGGCGGGCATTATATCAAGGTACGCAGCCCGCGCGTCACGATCACCGAAAACAGCTTCGATGACACGCGCGGAATCGCGACCAATTACATGATCGACCTGCCCAACGGCGCGACCGGACTGATCGAGGGCAACATGTTCGTGCAGGGGCCAAACAAGGAAAATCATTCCGCCTTCATCGCCGTCGCGGCGGAGAATCGGAACAACAACTCTGCCGGCTTGAAGGTCGACCGCAACGACGCGCGCTTGGGCGCAGGTGCGCCGACCGGACCGGTATTCGTGGCCGATTACAGCCATGCGCGACTGGCGATTGGTGCGAATGCGCTGGGTGGAGGGATCAGGCGGTTTGAGCAGCGGTAGGTGGGGTGCAATTGCCTTTTTAGTGTAGGTGGCAATGGCAATGATTGGTGGAATGCGGTCACCCGCCCCAGTGTCGAACCGCGATCGCGAGCCCTATGACGGCGAACGCAGCCCACGAGGCTGCGAATGTCCAGAACGTAGCTGGAGCCGTCTCGCGGTTTGTATCGAGAGCATTGTAATTGAACGGTATTTGTCCGGTAGCCAACCCGGTTGTGAGTACGGCGGTGGAAATCAAAAATAGCAGAACACCGCTTATTGCCGCTTCGGTCATCGCAGGATGTTACGCGCCTATGCTATGTCTGCAAGTGGGAGTTAGCGGCCGATTCCGTTCAGCCCTCTTCCGCTGGCGGGAGAGGGCTAAAAAGAACGCTTGCTTACCTCGGGCACGTGTCCCCGGCACCCGGATCGAGATCGAGGCAGCGGCCGTCGATGCCGCTGACCGGCAATCCGATCGTCGCAGCCAGGGTCGGCAGGATGTCTACGGTTTCCACCGATAGCGGTTGTTCGAAGCCGGTCATGCCCTTGCGCCAGAACAGGATCGGTACGCGGCGATCGTAATCCCAGGGCGAACCGTGCGTCTCGACATAGCCGGGGCCGGGGGCCTCGATCGTCGTCACGCGCGGTTTCAGCAGGACCAGCAGATCGCCCGACCGCGTCGGGTCATAGGAAGCGCGCGCCCGTTCCAGCAGTGTCCAAGTTTCCGGCGGACCACTGGGCGTCTTCTGCGCATCCAGATCGGCGCGAGTGAAGGCGGCGGCGACCTGCGGCATCGCGCGGTAGCGGCGCGCGGTGTCGGCCAGCACCTTCGCGCGCGTCGCCGCTGGCAGATCGCGGTCGATATAGATGTCGCCCTCAGCCGCCAGCAGCGGGGTCTTGGCCAGATGCAGGTCAGCCGCGACGGCGTCACCCACCGCCTTTACCGATGCTGCCGAGGCGGCGTGCTGCTCCATCGGCATTGCGCGCTGTTGCTGGCGTTCGACGGCGTCATGCCCGCCGTGATCGGCGGTCAGCATCACCTCATAATCGATGCCGAAGCCGTCGAGCGTGTCGAAAAAGCTGCCCAGCGCCTGATCGAGCTGATCTATCTGGATGCACATCTCCGACCCCTGCGTGCCGTATGCGTGACCGATATAATCGGTCGATGACAGGCCGACCGCGATTAGGTCGGGTGCCGGCCCCTTGCCCAGTTTCATGTCCTGGATGAAGGCGGCCGCGATCGAGAGGACAGCCGCGTCGGCTGCGGGGGATGCGCGGTATGACTTCACGTCGCCCGCCGCGCGTTGATAGCGACCCTGGCCCAGTTGCTGATCCCCGAAGGCGACCGCACGGTCGACGCCCTTGCAATAGCCGGGAAGCGGCAGGGGCTGCTGCGGACGAACGATCAGCGCGGCGACGGCGGTGCGGGCACGCTCGATCACCGGCGGCACTGGCTTCCCGATATAGCTGGAATAGGTCTTGCCGTCCCACCACCATGTCTGGTCGTTCTTGTGCCCGCCCATCATCACGGCCGCGCGGTCCTTTCCCGCGACCGAGACGACGCGTGAAGCGGGGTTTGCCGCCTTCATCCGGTCGCCCAGCGTGGGCACCTTCAGATGCTTGTCGGAGACAACATAGTCGGTGTGCGTCGTGTTGGGCGCGTCCTCGTCCTCGGCGCAATAGACGATCTTGTCCTCACGCGGTGCCGCCTGATCGACCCAGTTGTTGGCGACAATGCCGGTGTGTGCGGGTCGGTCGCCGGTCAGGATCGTCGAATGGCCGGGGCATGTCTCCGTCGCGGCATGGCTCTGATAGCCGGACGGGAAAACGGCGCCGTTCAGTAACCGGGTGAAGCCGCCGGTGTAGCGGTTGCGATATTGCTGAAACAGGTCGGCGGCGAACTGGTCGACGGAGATGGCGACGATCAGCTTGGGTGGTCCGGCTTGCCGCTGCGTTTGTTGCGGCGGCGAAGGAGGCGCGGGCGGAACCGGCATGTGGTCCTGCGCCGATACGGCGGCGGTAACCAGGAGCAGGGGGGCGACGAACACGGCTTTCATGGCGGTCTCGGATGTAAATCGTGGCGAGCGCGCCTATGGCGCGGGGATGGGTATCGGTACAAGTCGCGTCATGGACTTTTCGCGTTGCACAACGATGACGCTTTGGATGCTGGCGGCGTTGTTGATCGGATTGTCCCCTGCACGAGCGCAAAACACCGGGCCGATCCATCTGGCGATGACGCTGGTGGCAGAGACGCCGCGGCCGCGTGCCGGGTCGACTGTCACACTTGCGCTCGAGACCAGGCCCGAGTCCGGCTGGCATGGCTATTGGCGCAATCCGGGGGATGCGGGGTTCGCGTCGAAGTTCGACTGGACATTGCCGAAAGGGGCGACGATCTCCGAACCCGAATGGCCGGTGCCGACGACGCTGATCGTCGCGGACCTGATGAACTATGTCTATGAGACGCCGTACGCACCACTGCTGCGGTTGCATGTGCCGGACGGGGTTGCACCGGGGACGCGATTGCCGATCCGGCTGCACGCGATCTACCTGGTATGCACGCGCGAAATCTGCGTGCCTGAGAACCAGACGGTCGAGACCAGCCTGACCGTCGGCGATGGGGCTATCGCGCCCGAGACGCGGGCACGCTTCGACGCGCACCGCCGCGCCATTGCGCAGCCCCTGGCGAGCGAGGCGCGTTATCAGATCAAGGACGGTGCGATGCGCCTGGCGATCCCCTATCCGGCGGGCGCACCGCTGGAGGGCGCGTATTTCTTTCCGGTGACGACCAGCGCGGTGGACTATGCAGCGCCGCAGCTGGTGAGCCGCGACGGCGACCGGCTGTTGATCGCAACGAAGGGCAGGGGAAGCGGCGCGATCGACGGCGTACTGAGGACTGCGCCGCATCGCGGGCTGGCGGTGCATGCGGTTGCCGGTATCGTCTCGGGCGGCAGCGAGGGGGCGGGGTGGAGCGGCGCGCTGATCGCGTTCGCCGGTGCGGTGCTGGGGGGGCTGATCCTCAACATCATGCCGTGCGTGTTCCCGATCCTGAGCCTGAAGGCGCTGAGCCTGGCACGCGGTGGTGCGAGCGAGCGCGGGGCGCGGCGCGAGGCGCTGGCTTACACGGCGGGTGTCGTGCTGGTCTGCGCGGCGCTCGGTGCAGCGATTTTGGGGTTCCGCGCCGGTGGGTCGGCGGTTGGATGGGCGTTTCAGTTGCAGGATCCGCGCGTCGTGTGCGTCCTGTTGCTGCTGTCTGTCGGCATCGCGTTCAATCTGTCGGGGCTATTCGAAGTACCCACACCACGCTTTGCGGGTGGCAGCGGGACGACGGGCGCGTTCGCGACGGGGGCGCTGGCTGCTTTCGTCGCGACGCCTTGCACCGGGCCGTTCATGGGCGCGGCACTGGGCGCGGCGCTGGTCCTACCCTGGTATGTCGCGATCGCGATTTTCGCGGGGCTGGGACTGGGGCTGGCCCTCCCCTTTCTGCTGATCGGTTTCGTGCCAGCGCTGCGCCGCCGCCTGCCAAAACCGGGCGCGTGGATGGAGCGGTTCCGCCGTATCCTGAGCGTGCCCATGTGGCTGACCGCGCTGGCGCTGGCCTGGATATTGGGACGGCAGGCGGGGGTGGACGGCATGACGATCGCGCTGGGCGCGGCGTTGATCGTCGGCTTCGCGCTATGGATTGGCGGGCGGCGCCAGCAGCGCGGGCTGGCTTTCGGCATCGTGCCCGCGCTGCTGTTGGTCGGCAGCACGATCGCGGGGGCGGCGATTGTGACGCGCGCGCCCGCGACGACAGCGCCCGCCGCCAATGGCTTCAGCGAAGCCCGCCTCGCCGTCATGCGACGGGAAGGCAAGCCGGTGTTCGCTTATTTCACCGCCGACTGGTGCCTGACGTGCAAAGTCAATGAGCGATCCTCGATCGACACCGCCGCCACCCGCGCGGCATTTGCGCGCCATGGCGTTCAGGTGCTGGTCGGCGACTGGACCGACGGTGACCCGGTGCTTGGTCGCTTCATTCAGGCGCATAATCGGGCCGGAGTGCCGTTATATCTGTTCTACCCGCGTGGCGGCGGGGAGCCACAGGTGCTGCCGCAAGTCCTGACGCCCGGCATGCTCCAGTCGCTGGGGACTTAATTGCCGGTGTCCGGAACCCGTATCGACGGCCTAGCGTATAAGTTACGATGGGGAAACGATCGGCATTTGACGAGATCCTGGGCAATGATGGCACCGCGCGCGCCGAACTTGCCGCGATGGGCCAGTGGCTGAACGAAACGCCGCCCGATGAGCTTCAACGCCGGCAACTGACAGCCGAGACGACGTTCCGGCAGCTGGGAATTACCTTTGCCGTCTATGGGGAGAATGATTCGAGCGAGCGGATCATCCCGTTCGATATCGTCCCGCGTGTGTTTCTGGCGGATGAGTGGGCGCGGCTGTCACAAGGGCTGATCCAGCGTGTCGAGGCGATAAACGCCTTTCTCGACGACATCTATGGCGAGCGCCGCATTCTCGCCGAGGGTATCCTGCCCGCCGAACTGGTGCTGGCCAATGAGCAATTCCGTCCCGAAATCGCCGGTATCCGCCCCCCCCACGGCGTCTGGGCGCATATCTGCGGGATCGATCTGGTACGGACCGGTCCCAATGAATTTTTCGTGCTAGAAGATAACGCACGAACGCCGTCGGGCGTCAGTTACATGCTGGAAAACCGCGAGGCGATGCTGCGGCTGTGTCCCGAGTTGTTCCGCGCGTTCCGAATCGCCGCAGTGGATGGCTACCCCGACATGCTGCTGGAGACGATGCGCTCGGTTGCACCGCATGGACATGGACAGAACCCGACCTGCGTCGTCCTGACGCCGGGTCACTTCAACTCCGCCTATTATGAGCACAGTTTTCTGGCCGATTCGATGGGTATCGAGTTGGTCGAGCCGGCCGATCTGGTCGTCGCCGACGATATCGTCTGGATGCGGACCATCGAAGGGCGGGTGCGGGTCGACGTGATCTATCGCCGGGTCGATGACGATTTTCTGGATCCGCTGGTTTTCCGCCCGGACTCTATGCTGGGCGTTCCCGGCCTGATCGCGGCCTATGCCGCCGGCAATGTCGCGATCCTCAATGCTCCGGGGAACGGTATCGCCGATGACAAGGCGATCTATAGCTACATGCCCGAGATCGTGCGCTTTTATACCGGTGCCGAGGCGAAGCTGCCCAATGTCGAGACGTGGCGGTGCCGCGAGCCAGATGCGCTGCGCTATGTTCTCGACCATCTGGATGAAATGGTGGTGAAGCTGGTCGATGGCTCGGGCGGCTACGGCATGCTGGTCGGGCCGACATCGAGCCGCACGGAGATCGAGACGTTTCGTACCGCACTGATCGCCGAGCCGCATCGCTACATCGCGCAACCGACTCTGGCCCTGTCGACGGTGCCGACATTGGCGGGCGACACGCTCGGGGCCCGGCATGTCGACTTCCGTCCCTTTGTGCTGACCGGCGCGAACGGGACTCAGGTCGTGCCCGGCGGGCTGACGCGGGTGGCGCTCAAGGAGGGATCGCTAGTAGTCAATTCGAGCCAGGGTGGCGGGACCAAGGACAGTTTCGTGCTGATGCCTGACCCGTCTGGCGGTCAGCAGTCGCAACAGAGTCAGTCCGCACAGGATCAGTCACAGCAGTTGGGCGATTTGAGCCAGGCACAGGGCGGCCTGCTATGATGCTGTCACGTTCCGCCGCCTCGCTTTACTGGCTCGGCCGCTATTTCGAGCGCGCCGATTTTATCGCCCGGCTGGTGGAGGCGACAGTACGGCTGGATGCGCTGACCTCGTCTCCGGCGGGGGATGCGGCATGGGCATCGGCATTGGCGGTGACCGACAATGAGGAAGCATTTGAGGACAGCGGCGCCGACATGAGCGGTGTCGCGGTCGCGCGTTTCCTGACGCTGGATCAGAGCCACAGTGGCTCGATCATTCATTGCCTGGACCGTGCGCGGACGAACGCCCGCGCGGTGCGAACCTCGTTGTCGCGCGAGGCGTGGACGGCAATCAATCGTGCGTGGCTCGCCATAGAGCGGCGAGACCCACCTCAGGGTACCACTGCCGCGCTGACGCTGGTCGATGCCGCAGTGAGTGAAACACGCGGTTTTGAGGGCGCTCTGCATCGAATGCTACGCAACCAGACCGCCTGGTTCATCCGGTTGGGACAGGCGGTGGAGCGGACCGACAACACGGCGCGACTGGTCGACGTGAAATATCATCTGCTGCTGCCAGAGGGTGAACGCGTCGGCGGGGTCATCGATCGCGATCAATGGACGACGTTGTTGCAGACCGTGTCAGCGGTGACGGCATATCGATGGCTGTATAATGAGGGGTTGCGCCCTGCCAATGTGATCGACCTGCTGATCGCCAGGCCCGAACTGCCGCGGAGCCTTGCGGCGTCGGCCGAGGAGACGGTCGAACTGCTCGGCATGCTCGCGCGGCGCACCGGCACGCATGGCGAGGCCGACCGGATGGCGCGCATGCGCGCCTCCCGTGTCGCCAAGACGCGCACCGATGAAGTCATCAAATCGGGACTGCATGAATATCTTCAGGCTTTCATCGTCGAGAACGCGCAGCTCAACGCGGCAATCGGCCGTCAATTCCGCTTCGACTAGGGAAAGCCACCGGGAGAGTTCATGCGCCTGTCGATCGATCATCGCACGACCTATCGTTTTTCGACGCCGCAGGCGCGGCTGGTGCAGATGCTTCGCCTCACGCCGCAGAATACGCATGACCAGACGGTCGCGTCATGGCGCATTGACGTCGATTGCGATGCGACGATGCGGCCAGGTCACGACGGGTTCGGTAACGCCATCACGATGCTGTACGCCGAGGGTCCGCTGGACGGGATCGAGATCGCCGTGCTGGGTGAGGTGCTGACAAGCCAATCCGGGGGTGTGTTGAACGGGGCCGACGAGGTGTTGCCGCCGCCATTGTTTCTCCGCGCGACGCCGGCGACACCGGCCGATCCCGCCATCGCTGATTTCGCCGCCAAAACGGCGGGCGAGCGTGAACCGATGCCGGCGCTGCACGCGCTCAGCGCCGGGCTGCACGAACGGTTCGAGCGTAGTCTCGCTCGGCCCGATCCGACGCTGATCGCCGGCACCGCTTTTGCAGGCAAGACGGCAACGGCGCGTGATCTGGCGCAGATTTTCGTGGTCGCCGCGCGGTCGCTGGGCCGACCCGCGCGCTATGTTGCCGGTTACCGCCGCAACCCGGGCGAGGAGCATCGCCCCGCGCCGCACGCATGGGCCGAAGCCTTTGTGGATGACATCGGCTGGGTCGGTTTCGATCCGTGTACGGGTCTGCCGCTAGAGGAGGAATATGTCCGCGTCGCCGCCGCGCTGGACGCGCCGGGCGCATCGCCGATCGCCGGCTCCCGCCTTGGCGAGGGCGAGGAGGAACTGGACGTCGAGGTGATGGTCGTCCGCGAGGATTAGTGGTCTGTCAGGCGTCCAGGCGTTGGGCGCCGGTGGCACCGCGAACCGTGGCGGAGCCGTCACGCTGCTGGCGTTTCAGCTCAGCCTTCAATCGCGCCGGATCGCGTGCGACCACGAAGCCGAAGCTGACACCGCCTTCCTTCCCCACCGTCGCGTGATGCAGTTTGTGTGCCTGCACCAGACGCTTGGCATAGCCGCGCTTAGGCACCCAACGGAACCAGCGTTGATGGACGATACCGTCATGGATGACCGTATAGATCACGCCGTAAACGGTGATACCCAGGGCTGCCCACCACAAGGCGTTGGAATAGAAATAGCCGATGACGAACAATATCGTCACGATCGCACCAAACACCACGGCGTACAGATCGTTGCGCTCGAGCGCATGCTCGTGCGGCTCATGGTGATCGCGGTGCCAAACCCAGCCCCAGCCGTGCATGACATAGCGGTGCATGATCCATGCAAAGACTTCCATCCCCGCCACCGCCGCGATGACGATCGACAGTCTCTCCACGACGCTCATCGGTCGGCTCCATTCACCATGCTGGCCCGGCGGCGGGCGGGCAGTGCCCACCAAGGCACGTTCGGGGACATGTGATGTTCGTGATGATAGCCGAAATGAAAGCAGGTCGCGAGGCTGGTCAGCGTGCCGAACTCTTCCGTCCGGGCATTGTGACGGTCGTCAAAGCCATGTTCGTCATGCCGATGAGTTCTGTAAGTACCGAAGTAGAAAAGCTGGACCGACGATGCCAGTGCCGGCAGGCCATAGAGAAGAACGACATTTTCGACCGGAACGCCCAGCACTGCCCAGTATAATGTAACGATAGCGCCGACATAGGCGGCGGACTGCCAGCCGAAATAGCGGCGAAGAAAGGTCGTGTACCACGGCCAGAATTGCGACGGATGATCGGCATCGAAATCCGGGTCCTCCGCAGTACCCGGCCGACGGTGATGCGCGAAATGCGCGTCACGCATGCATGACCAGCCAAAGCCTGCATACAGGATCATGACGCCGGCACCGACGACCGCGTTTAGCTGCGACCGACCGGGGGCGAGTGATCCGTGCATTGCGTCATGCGCGACGATGAACATCCCCACCGACAGCCAGCACTGGACCGCCGCGATGACCGCTACCAGAGGCCAGTTGGCGGCGGTAATTCTAAAGGCAAACATGGCGTAGACATGGATCGCCAGCCATCCCAGGATGATAGCGGCCGCGAACGACAGGCCAATCACGGCCTGCGATAGCCGTGGCCGAGCTAGCACTGCATCCATGCATTGCAACTTAGAGGATAGGGCTGCGTCTTGAAAGGGCTGCTGCGTCAGACAGGTACTTTAGATCAATCGCAAACTAGGTTAATGGCGGCGTGGATGGCCAGCCGACCGCTCACCCTGTACGAAAAGATCTGGGCGCAGCACGTGGTCGAGCGGCGCGATGACGGTACATGCCTGATCTATGTCGACCGGCATCTGGTACATGAAGTCACCAGCCCGCAAGCGTTTAACGGACTGCGTGCGGCGGGGCGGACCGTGCGTCGCCCCGATCTGACGCTGGCGGTTCCCGATCATAACCTCCCGACGACGCCGCGTGTCGATGCGCATGGCGATGCGGTTCCGATTGCCGATGCGCAGAGCGCCGCGCAGCTCGATGCGCTGCGCCGCAACGTCGCCGAGTTCGGCATCGACTATATCGACGCGCTCTCCCCGGCTCAGGGTATCGTTCATGTCGTCGGCCCGGAACAGGGGTTTACGCTGCCGGGGACGACGCTGGTTTGCGGCGACAGCCATACTGCCGCGCATGGCGCGCTAGGGGCGCTCGCCTTTGGCATCGGCACCAGCGAGGTCGAGCATGTCCTCGCGACTCAGACATTGTTGCTGCAACAGTCGCTGACCATGGAAGTCCGTGTCGACGGCGCACCGGGATTTGGCGTCTCGCCGAAGGATGTGATCCTGGCGATCATCGGGCGGATCGGCGCGGCCGGTGGCACCGGCCATGTCATCGAATATACCGGGGCGGCGATCCGTGCCATGTCGGTCGAGGGTAGGCTGACGGTCGCCAACATGTCGATCGAGGCCGGCGCGCGCGAAGGCCTGATCGCACCCGACGAGACGACGTTCGCCTATCTGAAGGGGCGGCCGATGGCGCCCATTGGCGATGACTGGCACCGGGCAGTCGCGGCGTGGCGCCGCCTGCCGAGCGATCCCGGTGCGCGCTATGACAGGGTCGTGCAGATCGATGCGAGTGCCATCGCGCCGACGCTGACCTGGGGCACGAGCCCGGAGGATGTGGTCGCGATCACCGGGCGGGTTCCCGATCCGGACAGTTTCGATGATCCGGCAAAGCGGGCGGCTGCCGCCCGGTCGCTCGATTACATGGGATTGGCGCCGGGCACGGCGATGCGCGACGTCGGTATCGATCATGTATTCATCGGCAGTTGTACCAACGGCCGGCTTGAGGATTTGCGGGCGGCCGCGGTGGTGGCCGACGGACGGCGGGTCGCCGATGGCGTGCGCGCGATCGTCGTGCCGGGATCGGGACTGGTCAAGCGCCAGGCGGAGGCGGAGGGCATTGACCGCATCCTGATCGACGCGGGCTTTGAATGGCGTGAGCCGGGTTGTTCGATGTGCCTGGCGATGAATCCCGACAAGGTTCCCGCCGGTGAGCGGTGTGCATCGACGTCGAACCGCAACTTTGTCGGACGGCAGGGGCCGGGCTCTCGCACGCATCTTTTGTCGCCGGCGATGGCGGCGGCGGCGGCGGTCAAGGGTCGGTTGAGCGATGTTCGTGAATTGATCGGGTAGGGGATATAATATGCGCAAGGCTCTGGTTTTGTTGGTCGCGGGTGCCGTCTTGAGCGGAGTCGCCGCCTATGTCGCCGCCGCGATGCCATCCGCACCGGTTGAGCAGCAGTAGTGACTCCGGTCGCGCGCGTATCAGGGACCGCCTATCCCTGGGGAGCGAAGAACGTCGATACCGACGTCATCATCCCGGCGCATTGGCTGAAGACGACGAGCCGCGCCGGATTGGGTCGCGGCGCGTTCGAGACGGTTCGCGCGGTGCCCGGCAATATTTTCGATGATGCCCGTTATGCCGGCAGCCCGATCCTGATCGCGGGCGACAATTTCGGTTGTGGCTCCAGTCGCGAGCATGCCGCCTGGGCGTTGCTCGACATGGGCGTGAAGGCGGTCATCGCGCCGGGCTTTTCCGACATCTTTTCAGGTAATGCGGTCAAGAATGGCATCGTTCCGGTCGTTCTGCCGCAGGCGGCGATCGACCGGTTGCTGGTGGCCGCAAAGGACCAGCCGGTAACGGTGGACCTGGAGACCATGACCGTCACCACCCCATATCAGGATCGCTTTGCTTTCACCCTGGACCTGTTTCGCCGTCGCTGCCTGATGGAAGGGCTGGACGAGATCGCTCTGACAATGGCACAGGATACCGCGATTTCGAATTTCGAGGCGGCGGTGTCAGAGCATCGCCCGTGGACTCAGGTCAGGAGCGGACATGCGAGCATTATTGTCGAAGGCGATCGGCGGACCTGAAACTCTGGAACTGTCAGACCTGCCCGATCCGTCAGCGGGGCCGGGTCAGATTGTCATCGCGGTCAAGGCGTGCGCGATCAACTACCCCGACGTCCTGATCATCGAAGACAAATATCAGTTCAAGCCCGAACGGCCGTTCGCGCCGGGGGGGGAAGTCGGCGGTTCGATCGAATCGATCGGTGACGGAGTGGAGGGCTGGTCGGTGGGCGACCGGGTGATCGCGATGATCGGTCATGGCGGTCTGGCCGAGCGCGTCGTGGTGGATGCCGCGCGCCTTTACGCATTGCCTGAGGGGCGCAGCTTCGTCGACGGCGCGGCCCTGATGCTGACCTATGCCACGACGATTCATGCACTGCGGGACCGGGGGCATTTAAAATCGGGGGAGACGCTGCTCGTGCTGGGTGCGGCCGGCGGCGTCGGCCTGGCGGCGATCGAATTGGGCAAGGCATTCGGCGCGCGGGTCATCGCTGCTGTATCCTCCGAGGAAAAGGCCGCGGCCGCGCGCGATGCCGGGGCCGACGCTACGCTGATCTATGGGCGCGCGCCGTTCGACAAGGCCCAGTCAAAGGCGCTGGCCGAGCAGTTCAAGGTGGCGGTTGGCAAGGACGGCGCCGATGTGATCTATGACCCGGTCGGCGGCGATTATGCCGAGCCGGCGCTGCGATCGATCGCCTGGGAAGGGCGTTACCTGGTCGTGGGCTTCCCAGCCGGTATCCCCAGATTGCCGCTGAACCTGACGCTGCTCAAGAGTTGCGACGTCTGTGGCGTGTTCTGGGGCGCCTTTGCCGCGCGCGATCCAGAGGCCAACCGCGCGCATGCCGAGCATCTGTTCCGGCTGTGGGAAGAGGGGCGGATCAGCCCGCGCGTCACCGACACCTTTCCGCTGGAACGCGGCGGCGACGCGATCGCAAAAATGGCCGCGCGCGGGGCGATCGGCAAGCTGGTCGTCACACTGGACCAAGGCATCGCGGACTGAGGGACCGCGCCCGTTGCACCGCACCCCGCCGCGTCCTATCTCGGTGGTGAGGAAGACCGGGGGACGGTGATGACGATGTTTGACGATCGAGAGCGGGCACAGGAAGCGAAGTTCGCGCAGGACGGGGAATTCGTATTCCGGGTCACCGCGCGGCGCAACCGGCTACTCGGCCAATGGGCAGCGGGGCTGATGAAGCTGACACCCGAAGAGTCCGAGGCCTATGCCACGTCGGTCGTGCAGGCGGATTTTGAAGAAGTCGGCGACGACGACGTCGTTCGCAAACTGTTGGGTGACCTGACTAATGCGGGTGTGCCGGCAATCGACGAGGCGATGATCCGCCAGTCGGTCGCGGACCATATGATCGAGGCACGTCGCCAATTGATGGAGTCGCGCTGAGCGATGGCGATGACCGCAGACGAGATCACCGCGATGATCCGCGCCGGCATTCCCGATGCGGACGTGGAGATCACCGATTTGGCCGGTGATGGTGATCACTATGCGGCGCGCGTCGTATCACCGAGCTTTGCAGGGATGACGCGCGTGAAGCAACACCAGGCGGTCTATGCCGCGCTGGGTGGCAATATGGGGGGTGTCCTGCACGCGCTGCAGCTAACCACCGCGATCAGTTGAGGAGTGTACCAATGACCGAAGACGCAACCGCCCGTATCGACGCCGTCGTGAAGGGCAACCCCGTTGTCCTGTTCATGAAGGGCACACCGCTGTTTCCGCAATGCGGTTTTTCCAGTCGCGCGGTCGCGATCCTCAATCAGCTGGAGGTCGAGTTCGAGAGCGTCGACGTGCTGCAGGATCAGGGCGTGCGGCAGGGGATCAAGAGCTATTCCGACTGGCCGACGATTCCCCAGCTTTATGCCGGCGGAGAGTTTCTTGGCGGCTCCGACATCATGATGGAGATGTACGAGAGCGGCGAACTGGCCGGGGCGCTCGGCAAGAAGTGAGTTGATCGCTCGACCGCCGCGCCGATGACGAGCGCACCGACCGGTATTCCGATCGCGCTCGGCCCGCTCGTCGCGCGCCTGCTGGCACCCAATCCGTCGCCCTATACGCATACCGGCACACAGACGCATCTGGTCGGATCAAGCGACCTGGCGGTCATCGATCCGGGGCCGGATGATCAGGCGCATCTCGACGCACTGCTGACGGCGATCGGCGATCGACCCGTACGGGCGATCATGGTGACACATCACCACCGCGACCATAGTCCGGCGAGCCGTCCGCTGGCATCGGCGACGGGTGCACCGATCATCGGTGCCGATCCGTCCGTTCGAGGTGGCGCGGATACAGCATTCGATGCCGATTATGCGCCTGACCGGGTGCTTTGCGACGGCGACATCATCGAGGGCGATGGCTGGTCGCTGGAGGCTGTCGGGACGCCGGGGCATACGTCCGGGCATCTGGCCTTTGCCCTGCCACAAGCCAGCGCATTGTTTTCTGGCGATCATGTCATGGGCTGGTCCACCAGCATCGTCTCTCCGCCCGATGGCGACATGGGCGACTATATGGCCAGCCTCGAAAAGCTGATGACGCGCGCTGATCGCGTCTATTATCCCGGCCACGGTGAGGCGGTGGACAATCCGCAGCGTCTGGTGCGCGGCATGCTGGGCCACCGTAAGCAGCGCGAGGGGCAGATCCTGCGCCTGCTGGCGACCGAAGCGCGGACGGTGAATGCGCTGGTCGCGCGCATGTATGTCGGGCTGGACGCAAAACTGGTACCGGCGGCGGAGCGATCGGTACTGGCGCATCTGCTGGACCTGCGTGACCGGCACAAGATCGTTGAGATGGAGGATGCGTGGAAAGTGATGGCGTAACCCCGGCCGGCAAATCGTCGAGCGCCTCGACCGTGAAGGCCGTCTTGGCGATCGTGCTGATTGGCATCCTTATGGCGGCGCTCATCGTCGGTTATCGTACCTATACCGAACGCTACCGTGTCAGTACGGGTCCGACCGACGATGTTGCAGTATCGCAAGTCGTTCGGGAGACATTTTCCGGCGCGTCCGATCTTCGCGTCGCTTCCCTGTCAGGCACCGTACAGGGTGTGGCTAGCGATGCGCGCGCGCTGGGCCTCCTCAATTCGACGCGCGTGATGAAGGCACCATTCACGGTCGATTATTTCGTCGACCTGTCACGGATGGGACCGTCCGACTTTCTTTGGAATGAGGCGACCAAGACGCTGACAGTGCATCCGCCCGATGTCCGCGTCGGCAAGGCGAATATCGACGAAGCGCGAACATTCATCGACAAGACCGAAGGCATCTTCGTGACCCGCGATGCAATGGCCGCGATGCATCGTCAGGCATCGTCAAGGGCCGGACAGGTTGCCTATGCGTCGGCGACGAAGCCCGAGCGGCTTGATCAGGCCCGTGCACAGGCGCGGCGCGATCTCCAAAGGCTGGTCGGAGCACCGCTCGGCGCGGCAGGACTGGGCAAGGTGACGGTTGAGGTCGTGTTTCCCGGCGAAGGCACACGGTCTTCGGATCGGTGGGACGTGTCTCGCTCCATTCCCGAGGTGATCGCCCGGCCCGCCGGCTGACAAGTCACGCATTTGTTCCTATCTGAAGGGAGCAAAACAGGGATTTTCTACCATGACCGCGATGACCAGCAACCTGACAGGCGTCGACATCCGCGAGGAGATCGAGCGGCTGCGGCGGGAGCGCAATGCGGTCATCCTCGCGCATTATTACCAGAAGCCCGAATTGCAGGATCTGGCCGATTTCGTCGGCGACAGCCTTGACCTGTCCCGCCGCGCGGCGGAGACCGACGCCGACGTAATCGCCTTTTGCGGTGTGCGCTTCATGGCGGAGACGGCGAAGATCCTGTCGCCTGACAAGACCGTCGTGCTGCCCGACATGGACGCGGGGTGCAGCCTGGAGGACAGCTGCCCGCCGGAGCAGTTCGCCGCCTTTCGCGCAAAGCACCCCGATCATATCGCGCTGACCTACATCAACTGCTCGACCGAGGTGAAGGCGCTCTCCGACGTGATCGTCACCTCGTCTTCGGCGGAGAAGATCCTGTCGCAGATCTCAGAGAGCCAGCCGATCATCTTCGGTCCGGACCGCAATCTGGGCGGCTATCTGACCCGCAAGACGGGGCGCGAGATGCTGTTGTGGCCGGGCGTGTGCATCGTGCACGAGGCGTTCAGCGAGACGGAATTACTGAAGCTGAAGGCGCAGCATCCCGGCGCCCCGGTCGCCGCGCATCCGGAATGCCCCGCCGTCATCCTCGACCATGCGGACTATGTCGGCTCGACCAGCGGCATCCTGGCCTATGCGAAGGACTTTGCCGGCGACACGCTGATCGTCGCGACCGAGCCGCATATCATCCACCAGATGGAGCGCGCGCTGCCAGACAAGAACTTCATCGGCGCGCCGGGCGCCGACGGAAACTGCAACTGCAACATCTGCCCGTACATGGCGCTCAACACGATGGAGAAACTGTACGTCGCGCTGCGTGAACTGGAGCCGCGGATCGAGATCGAGGAAACGCTGCGCCTGAAGGCCAAGAAGAGCCTGGACGCGATGCTGAGCATGGCGAGCGGGACGGTCGGGCAGGGCGATCTGGGGCCGGTGCCGGTCACCGGCGACTAGCGGGCGAGTTTCAGCCCTCTCCCGCAAGCGGGAGAGGTAGAAACGAGGACGGAGGGCGCGTAGCCCGTCCAGGCAGTTGTACAAACCCCCCGGCCTACTCCCCGCGGGCTCACCACCGGCTTGCAAAAATCCCACCCCTGCTGCATACCCCTCTTATCCGACGGGCAGGGACTCGTGGAGGTAGGCGCGTCGGCGGTGTCCGCACGCGCCCTTTTCGCATAAAGCGTCTGGCTCCTCCTAGCGTCACTGTCGGTTTGATGCTGTGGCGACATGCGGTCGTCATGGCCTTCACCCGAGCCAAGACCGCCGGAGACAACCGGCTGGCCGGACACATAGACGATTACGAGGATCGACAACTTTATGGCAACTCAGGCCCTTCCGACCCGCGATGATTTCGCCGCGATGCTGGATGACATGTTCGGCGGCGCAGACAGTTTTGAGGGGCGCGTGGTGCACGGCACCGTTACCGCCATCGAAAACGATCTCGCGGTCATCGATGTCGGGTTGAAGAGCGAGGGCCGCGTGCCGCTGCGCGAGTTCGCAGCGCCGGGCCAGAAGGCCGAACTCAGCGTCGGCGACGAAGTCGAGGTCTATGTCGACCGGGTGGAGAACATGCACGGCGAGGCGATGCTGTCACGTGATCGTGCGCGTCGTGAGGCCGCGTGGGACAAGCTGGAAGTCGAGTTCGCCAAGACCAGCCGCGTCGAGGGCACAATCTTCGGCCGCGTCAAGGGCGGCTTCACCGTCGATCTGGACGGGGCCGTCGCCTTCCTGCCCGGCAGTCAGGTCGATATTCGTCCGGTGCGCGACGTCACCCCACTGATGGATATTCCGCAGCCGTTCCAGATCCTCAAGATGGATCGCAAGCGCGGCAACATCGTGGTTTCTCGCCGCGCCGTTCTGGAAGAGACGCGCGCCGAGCAGCGTTCGGGCCTGATCCAGAGTCTTGCCGAAGGCCAGATCATCGAAGGCGTGGTCAAGAACATCACCGATTACGGTGCGTTCGTCGATCTTGGCGGGATCGATGGCCTGCTCCACGTCACCGATCTTTCGTACAAGCGGGTCGGCCATCCGAGCGAGATGCTGAACATCGGCGATACCGCGCGTGTACAGATCATCCGCATCAACAAGGATACGCAGCGCATCTCGCTGGGCATGAAGCAGCTTGAGAGCGATCCGTGGGATGCGGCGACCGTCAAGTATCCGGTTGGTGCCAAGCTTAGCGGCCGCGTGACGAACATCACCGAATATGGTGCGTTCGTCGAGCTGGAAGCGGGCATCGAGGGTCTGGTCCATGTCAGCGAGATGAGCTGGACGAAGAAGAATGTTCACCCCGGCAAGATCGTCTCCACCAGCCAGGAGGTCGATGTCATCGTGCTGGAGGTGGATACCGAGAAGCGCCGCATCTCGCTTGGCCTGAAGCAGGCGCACTCCAACCCCTGGGAGTCGTTCGCGGCCGAGCATCCGGTCGGATCGACCGTCGAGGGCGAGGTCAAGAACGCCACCGAGTTCGGTCTGTTCATCGGCCTCGACGGGGACGTCGACGGCATGGTCCACATGTCCGACATCGCCTGGGGCGTGTCGGGCGAGGATGCGCTCAACCTGCACCGCAAGGGCGAGATGGTCGAGGCGATCGTGCTGGACGTCGATGCGGAGAAGGAGCGTATCTCGCTCGGCATGAAGCAGATCGAGCGCGGTGCGCCGACGGCCGGTGCCGCGACCGCAGGTGGTCTGGCCAAGAATGCCGTCACGACCGTGACCGTGCTGGAGGTCCGCGACGCGGGTCTGGAAGTGCAGGCGGGCGACGATGGCGTGACCGGCTTCATCAAGCGTACCGATCTGGGACGCGATCGTGACGAGCAGCGGCCGGAGCGGTTCCAGGTCGGGCAGAAGTTCGATGCGATGGTAACCGGCTTTGATCGCTCGAAAAAGCCGACTTTCTCGATCAAGGCGATGCAGATCTCCGAGGAGAAGCAGGCAGTTGCGCAGTATGGGTCGTCCGATTCAGGTGCATCGCTAGGCGACATTCTGGGGGCCGCGCTCAAGGCCCGGGGTGGCGACGCAAAGGAGTAAGCGGTCCCATAGTTGCTTATCGACGGATAACCTGTATCAACATTCTGATCCGGTCGGTCAGTGGTCGACCGGGTAGGAGGTATCGCCATGATCCGTTCAGAGCTGGTGCAAAAGCTTGCCGACGCGCATCCTTCGCTCGCGTTGCGCGACGTCGAGGCAATTGTGACGACGTTCTTTGACGAGATCACGCGGCAGCTTGCGGCGAACGGTCGCGTGGAACTGCGTGGCTTCGGTGCCTTCTCGACCAGAGAGCGTGAGGCGCGCACCGGGCGCAACCCCCGCACCGGCGAAGCGGTTGATGTTGAGGCAAAGCGCGTCCCCTATTTCAAGCCGGGCAAGGAAATGCGCGCGCGCCTGAACGTCTGAGGCCTCTTGCATTGTCGTGCCCGCTGCGCTTGTCCTGCTCGGGTGTGTGGACGTGGCGGAATCGGTAGACGCAGCCGACTTAAAATCGGCTTCTTATGGAGTGCGGGTTCGAGTCCCGCCGTCCGCACCATTATCCTGGCGACGCTGCCAGTCCTGATCGCAGCATGCAGTGACCGTCGTCCCGATTCGGGCGCCGTCGTTGTCAGTGTCATCGGTAAACCCGTGTCGCGCACCATCCCGCGCTTTGCATCGTCGGCACCGGACCGGGTGATGACAGGGGCGTTGGCGCAAGGTCTGGTCGGCTTCGACGCCGCAGGGCAGATCGAGCCGGCACTGGCGGAACGCTGGACGGTCATCGACGGCGGCACGAGCTATATCTTTCGGCTGAAGGACGCTCGCTGGGCCGACGGATCGGCGGTGACGGCCGATCAGGTCGCCGCGATCCTGATGCGCGCGGTGAGAGCACGCGCCAATCCGCTGGCGCCGTTCCTGAGCGCGATCGAAGAAATCGTCGCCATGACGCCGCAAGTCATCGAGATCAGGCTGGCGCGGCCACGCACTGACCTGCTGAAGCTGTTCGCGCAGCCGGAAATGGGAATAGCGCGGCGCGCAGGCGTTGATGGAACCGGACCGTTCCTGATTGGCGCGGATGACTCCGCCATCCTTCATCCTTCACCCGATCCCGAGCGGGACGACCGAGACGACGCCCAACCATCGACCAGCGAGGACAACGTGCGCCTGACAGGCGAGCGCGCGGCACTGGCAATCACGCGGTTCGTCAATCGTCGGTCCGACCTTGTCGCGGACGGCAGTTTTGTCGATTGGCCGCTTCTCGCCACCACCGATGTCCCCGCCAACAATGTCAGGACCGATCCAGCGGTTGGCTTGTTCGGTCTCGCCATCGTCAACCGGTCAGGCTTTCTGGCGGACGCGCTGAACCGGGCGGCCATCGCTCAGGCGATCGACCGCACCGCGCTGACCACCGCGATCGCGCCGGGATGGGATGCCGCGCAGAACCTGCTGCCGGATGGTCTCGACTCCGCGGCGCCATCCCAAGTACCGGCTTGGTCGATCCTCAGCCGCGCTCAGCGGATTATCGGCGCAAGAGACAGGGTGGAGTCGTGGAAAGAGCCGGTCGTGTTGCGCATCGCAATGCCAACCGGGCCGGGAGCGACGATCGCCTATGGCCATATCGCCACCGACCTGATTCAGATCGGCATCATACCGGAGCGAGTCGGGATGAGCGCTGCCACCGATCTGGTCCTTGTCGACCGTGTGGCGCCCTATGACAGCGCGCGCTGGTACCTGGCGACGGCGTGCATGGTATGCGGAGAGACAGCGCAGCAGGCCGTGCGGGAGGCTCGGGACGCGCCGACATTGCGGCTTCGTGCACAGCGCCTCGCCGAAGCAGACGCGGCAGTCAATGATGACGCCGCGTTTATCGTCCTGGCACGGCCGCTTCGATGGTCCCTGGTGTCGGAGCGGTTGCGGCAGTGGCAGCCCAATACGCGTGCCTGGCATCCATTGAATCACCTGCGCCCTGACCCCAGTTGATTTGAATGGCAGCACGGCGGATCGACCCAACTGAAATTCCTGGCGGCCTGCCGCTTGGCCGTGATCCCCAGGCGGTAAGGCGGCGGATCGAAGCGATGGAGCATCTGCTGGAAAAGCTGTTCGTCATCCCCGGCATCAACCGGCCCGTCGGGCTGGACGCTATCCTTGGACTTGTACCTGTCGTCGGTGATCTGGCGACGACCGGGCTTGGGGCCTGGCTGGTCTGGGAAGCACGCAACTTGGGCATGTCGAAACTTCAGCTCGCGCGCATGGCCGGCAATGTGGGGTTTGACACGCTGATCGGCTTGGTCCCGTTCGTCGGGGATGCCGCGGATTTCATGTTTCGCTCAAACACCCGCAACATGAAGATCATCCGGCGACATCTCGACAAGCATTATCCGTCAACGGTGACGGTTGAAGCCTAGCGCGGGCCTCGCCAAATTCTCAGCCGACTCGCAGGATCAACGCCGCCTTGATGCGCCGGACAGCGCGCATAAGTGAACCGCTTGTCGAGACAGATCCACACCTCGTCCAGCCAGCCGCGTCGATCCGCCGTTACCCGCATCATGTCCGCCGTCAGCCCCGGATTGGCACTGGCAAGCGCGGACGCGAATGAGCCTGCTGTCATTACCCGCCGGGACAATGCAGCCATGTCTGGATAGCGCAGCTTTGCGTACATCGCGGTCGAGCGACGAAAATAGGATTCGGGCCTGACGCCCGGCATGCACGTTCCATGCTTGGCCCATTCATGTTGCAGCAATTGGGCTGACGGCGTGGCGCAGATGTTACGGCGTATGACTGCACTGGGCAGCAATGTTGTCGTGCGGCAATATTGCGGCCATTGTTTGCCGACGCCGTCTGGCCATAGACCATGGAGTGTGAAGCCAAAACGATTGTCCTGGCACTCAAAGCGCGAACCAGGGCTTCGCGCGTGCGACCGGCAGAACTGCGGCGCCCAGCTGATCGCCAGTGTATAGCCGCCGATCGGAAGTAGCCGCTTCGGCTGGTCCGCGCTCGGCATTTCGACATGGGGACGCTGAACCGTCGACGGAACGCTGCACACATAGGCCTGTGCCTGCGCGATGGACGGCATCAGCAGGGTGGTCGCTGTGATCACCGTCCATTTCATATGACGGGTTCCTGAAGATCGCCTTCACCGAACCACGTGCGGGCGTCCGGACGAAACAGCAGCACCACGGCCGCTACACTCAACAGGGTCGCGATGATGAACACGACCGAGGACATGACGGGAGCGTGAGGGTGCATCAGCGAGACAATGAAACTGAACAAGCGCAGGACGGCCAGTCCCGTCAGAACAACCACTACCCATTTGGCAACCACGCTGCCGCGCCGCGCAACGAGAAACCACATCGCGGTAGTGTAAAGTAGGACGATCGCGATTGTCAGTGATTGGACCCACGGTGCCGCCACTGCGGTCTGCGCGTTCGCAGCCAGCATTGCCTGCGTCCTGCTCCATGCGATCGCTATCCCAATCAGCCAGAACACCGTCGACGCCCACCAGAATTGTTCGAAGCGAGCGATTGATGGGGGCTTGATCATTGTCCTTACTTGCACGGCGTGCCCTTCTTCTCACCTACCATGTGAAATCCAGTCCAATATCAGCCGCCGGCGCAGATTGCGTCAGGCGCCCGACGGATACAAAGGTCACGCCCGTCTCGGCAATGCTGCGGATCGTCTCCAACGTCACGCCGCCCGATGCTTCGGTCGGCACTTGTCCAGCGATCATCGCCACCGCCTCACGCAACATCGGCGGGTCCATGTTGTCCAGCAGCAGATGTGTCGCCCCCGCCAAAAGCGCCGGTTCGATCTGGTCGAGAGCATCCACTTCGACGATAATTCGCGTGATTCCTGCATCGCGTGCAAGACCGACCGCCTGGCCTATTCCTCCCGCGACCGCGATATGATTATCCTTGATCATCGCCGCATCCCATAACCCCATGCGGTGATTGGTGGCGCCGCCCATGCGGGTCGCGTATTTCTCCAGGATACGAAGCCCTGGAATGGTCTTGCGTGTGTCGAGTAACGTCGCTCCAGTTCCGGCGATCCGGTCAACATAGGCCGCCGTCATCGTCGCGATTCCGGACAGGTGTTGAATCGTGTTGAGCGCGCACCGCTCCGCCGTCAGCAGCGCACGGGCATTTCCTTCCAGCCGCAGCAAGATTGCGCCGCTTTTGGCACGTGCTCCATCCTCGACCAGCCGCTCAATGACGGCATCCGGGTCGAGTCTGCGAAAAAAGGCCTCCGCGACAGGCAGTCCCGCGACGGTGATCGGATCACGGCTGTCCATGACGCCAGTAAAGCGCGCATCGGCGGGAATGACGGCCGCCGATGTGATGTCGCCTCCGCTCTGCAAATCTTCCGCGAGCGTATTCGCGATAAATGCAGCCAGGTCAAAATCGGGCAGGTCGAAATCGGGCAGGTCGAAATCGGGCAGGTCGAACGTCGATGTGTTGGCGGTCATGTCCGGTCCCGGTTCAATCGCGCTTCCACCAGCGCGATCGCGCGCAGCGTCGCCGATTCGATCGACAGGAAACTCGTATCAAGCAACGCCGCGTCAGCCGCCATCGACAGGGGAGCGTTCGTACGCGTGCTATCTCGCTGATCGCGCGCGCGCAAATCAGCGAGAACCTTGTCGAGGCTGACCGCGCTGCCCTGTTCGTGCAGTTCGGTGTGACGGCGTCGGGCTCGTATCTGGGGGGTTGCCTTCACGAACAGCTTGGCATCCGCATCTGGTGCCACGATCGTTCCGATATCGCGTCCGTCGAGCACCGCGCCGCCGGGTTGTGCGGCAAAACGCTTCTGCCGCTGGAGCAATGCCGCGCGAACCAGGGGATGGGCCGACACGACCGAGGCCATCCGGCCGACTGCATCGTCCCGCAACGCGGGGTCCGCCAGCAGCAGGTCGTCAAAGCCGCAGGCGGCGACCGCATCGGCCTCTCGCTCAGGGTCCAGTTCCATCCGCTGCACTGTAGCTGCAACCGCACGGTAAAGCAGACCCGTATCCAGATGCGGCAAGCCGAAATGACGGGCGAGCGTACGCGCGATCGTGCCCTTGCCGGATGCGGCGGGTCCGTCGACAGCAATGATCACGCCGTTCTTCCCATCAGTATGTCGAGTGTTGTGAAGAAGTCGGGGTAGCTGGTTGCAACGGGACGCACATCATCGATCGTGATGGGCGATGCCGCGTGGAGGCCGGCGATGGCCATACTCATCGCGATCCGATGATCCATCCGGGTGGCGATCGTCGCATCGCCCGGAATCGCGTTACTTCCTGAGCCCCGGACGATCAGCCCGTCCGGTTTTTCGTCGCAGTGGACGCCGCATTCCAAAAGCGCCGTAGCCATGGTGGTGATGCGATCCGATTCCTTGACACGCAACTCATCCGCGCCCCGAACGACGGTCTGTCCGTCGGCAAAGGCGGCGGCCACGAACAGGGCAGGGAATTCGTCAATCATGCTGGGGGCCAAGTCCGTCGGCACCTCTATTCCGGTCAGGTCTGCCGAGCGTATGTTGAGATCAGCGACCGGCTCTCCGCCCACGGTTCGGTGATCTGCCTCAGTGATATCGGCGCCCATCATCTTGAGGACGGTCAGAAGGCCGGATCGCGTGTCATTGAGCCCGACGTTGCGAATAACAACGTCCGATCCCGGCACAATTGATGCGGCAACCATCCAGAAGGCGGCCGACGACGGATCGCCGGGTACGACGATCCGCTGCGGGATCAGTTCGGCTTCGCCCGTGAGTGCGATGACGCGCCCACCAGCAGTGGTGTCGACCGAAATATCCGCTCCGAACCCGCGCAGCATCCGTTCACTATGGTCACGGGTCGCGACCGGCTCGATCACCGTTGTGATGCCCGGCGTGTTCAGCCCGGCCAGCAGGACCGCCGACTTAACCTGCGCGGACGCGACCGGCAGCGTGTACGTGATCGGCACGGCCGGGCAAATTCCGCGGACCATCAAGGGTAGGCGTCCGCCGGGGCTGGCTGTGATGTGCCCGCCCATCAGCGCCAGTGGCTCGATCACTCGCGCCATCGGTCGCCGCGACAGCGATGCATCCCCGATGAAGGTCGCGGTGATGGGATGCGAGCCTACCAATCCCATCAGGAGGCGGGTCGACGTACCCGAATTACCCATGTCCAGCGCGCCCGTCGGTTGCAGCAGACCGCCGACGCCGACGCCGTGTACCGTCCATATGCCATCATCGGAACGCTCGATCGCAGCGCCCATCGCCCGCATCGCCGCTGCGGTGGCGAGAACGTCTTCGCCTTCCAGTAATCCCTCGATACGGCTTTCACCCACGGCCAGTCCGGCGAGCATCAGCGCACGGTGGCTGATCGACTTGTCGCCCGGGACCGTGATGGTGCCTTGGAGCGAGCCGCCGGCAGTGATAGTCAGGGACGCGGGATGGGCCATGGGCATGCCGAGCGGCTTTTGACAGTCGACTTGCGGCATGGCAAGGCGCGCTCCATCTCGTAGAGCATCGCTCACGAACAGCAATTCTTTGAAAGGCACGAACGGCATGATCAAGCCGGAATGGGGCACGAAGCGAACGTGCCCGAAATGCGCGACGCGTTTCTACGATCTGGGCAAGGAAGATCCCGTTACCTGCATCGAATGCGGCACGACGTGGCAACCCGAGCCGATCCTGAAATCCAAGCAGCCGCTGCCCTTTGAGCAGGCAAAGCCAGCCAAGGCAAAGCCCGATGCCGATCTCGGCGGCGATGATGAAGAGGATATCGGCTCGATCACCGGCGAGGACGAGGAGCCTTCCGCCGATGATGAGGTCGATCTGGGCGGCGACGATGATCTGGGCGTCGAGGCGTCAAAGGAAGACGACGAGAACTGACGGTCGGGGCGGCGCCCCCGCTTGCCAAGGGCGCGTACCCCCGCTAGGGGACGCGCCTTGACCGCAGGGTCGGGGGCCGTAGCTCAGCTGGGAGAGCGCTGCAATGGCATTGCAGAGGTCAGGGGTTCGATCCCCCTCGGCTCCACCATACCGACGTTTTTGACATATGGATCGTCCACCCCCTCCACTTAGCGCTCCGCCTGCAAAATTGCTGGATGGCGCCAGCCTGTTCCTTGATTTTGACGGAACGCTGGTCGAGATCGCCAGTCGTCCGGACGCGGTTGTTGTCGATGATCGTCTGCGTTCACTGATTTCTGCCCTGTCGACTGTCCTTGAGGGGCGGCTTGCGATCATCAGCGGGCGGCCTGTGGATGAGATCAGGGGCTACCTGCCACATAAGGGCATCGCGATCAGCGGTAGCCATGGGCTGGAGCTTCACCATGCGGATGGACGTGTCGAACAGCCGGCCACGCCTTCCTGGTTGTCGTCAGCGGCCGGCCGCGCCCACCGACTGGCGGCGAGCTATCAGGGCATGATCGTCGAGGAAAAGCCGTTCGGGCTGGGACTACACTATCGCATGGCGCCCGAGGCCGAGGCGGTCGCCGTCACGTTGGCGCAGGACATCGCGGCGGAGACGGGCGCATCGCTTCAGCCGGGCAAGATGGTCGTCGAAGTGCGTCTGGGCGGTAGCGACAAGGGCGCGGCGCTGCGTCGTATGATGAGTGAAGGAGTTATGGCCGGCACGAAACCTGTCTTCATCGGCGATGATGTTACCGATGAATCAGCGTTCGTGGCGGCGGCGGAGCTTGGCGGGTCCGGCATTCTAGTCGGGCCGCAGCGTCACACTGCGGCTCGCTATCGTCTGCCCGGTGTAGCAGCCACAATAGCGTGGCTGGAAGCGGCGGACTCGGCGATGCGATGAACTCCGCCCGCAACCATCCGCTGGTCCATTCGCTGACTGGTATGGTTGATTTCATTGTTTGTTATTCAATAACCCGGGCTGAATTGCTGTGAGCCGCCTGATTGTCGTCTCCAACCGGGTGTCAGCGCCAAAGGGTTCGCATTCGGGTGCGCAAGGAGGTCTTGCAGTCGCGCTCTCAGCTGCGCTTGCGGAGTTTGGCGGTATCTGGTTCGGATGGTCGGGAGAGATCACACCGCACTTCACCGGCCATATCGACTTTCAGCGGGCCAGCGGCGTCACCACGGCGACGATCGACCTGGAGGAGCAGGACGTCGACGAATATTACAACGGATACGCTAACCGCACGCTGTGGCCGCTGTTCCATTACCGAATCGACCTGGCAGAATATGACCGGGAATTCGCCGACGGGTATCAGCGGGTCAATGAGCGGTTTGCCGATACGCTCCGCCCCTTAATCGAACCAGACGATGTCATCTGGATTCAGGATTATCATCTCCTTCCGCTGGGAGACGAGTTGCGAAAGCGCAAGATGGCCAATCGCATTGGCTTTTTCCTCCACATCCCCTGGCCTCCGCGCCGTCTGCTGACCGCCCTGCCAGAAGCGGTGGAACTGGCGCGTACGCTGTTTGCGTATGACGTTATCGGCTTTCACACGCAGGAATGGCTGGAATCGTTTCAGGAATTCGCGCGTGAGGAAATGGGTGCGACGGTTGCCGACAATGGTGACATTGTGCTCGCCGATCGCCGCATTTGCGCCATTGCCTGCCCCATCGGCATCGATGCGACCGAGTTCGCAGCGTTGGTTCAGACCGACGTTGCGCGCCAGTCCTTTGAGCGCATGCGCCGCAGTTCGGTCGGTCGCGACATGATCATCGGCGTCGACCGGCTGGATTACAGCAAGGGTCTGGAAGAGCGCTTTCTGGGGTATGAGCGGTTTTTGAACGATCACCCCGATGTTCGAAAACAGGTCTTCCTGCTGCAGATCGCGCCGCCCTCACGCAGTTCGGTCACGACCTATCAGAAGATCCGCTCGATGCTCGACAGCATGTCCGGGCGGATCAACGGTGCGCATGCCGATCTGGACTGGACGCCGATTCGCTACGTCAACCAGGGCTATCCCCGCGACGTGTTGGCGGGCGTCTATCGAGCAGCGAAGATCGGTCTGGTGACACCGCTTCGTGACGGCATGAATCTGGTGGCCAAGGAATATGTGGCGGCACAGGATCCGGATGATCCGGGCGTCCTTATCCTGTCCCGCTTCGCAGGTGCTGCCGAACAACTGACCGAGGCGGTGCTGGTAAATCCTTACAGTGCGGAGGAGTTGTCGGATGCGATCGCCCAGGCGCTCGCCATGTCGCGCGATGAGCGTATCCGGCGCTGGCGGGCGATGATGGACAACGTCCAGGCCGAGGATGTCGTCTGGTGGCGCCGCCGCTTCACCGACGCGTTGATGACGGACAGCGCCGGCTGAGTCGCTTCAGCCCGTGACCCCGGTGACTGGCCGACGTGCGTAGATCCCATACAGGCCGATGATCGCATAGCACGCCGCCGGCAGGATAAGCGCGAAGTGCAGGCTGCCATAATGGTCCGCCAGCACGCCCGTCAGCGGCGGGATGATCGCGCCGCCGACGATCGCGGTCGCGATGACTCCCGATCCCTCGGCCGACCGTTTGCCCAACCCCTCGCTCGCCAGGCTGAAGATCGTGGGAAACATGATCGAGTTCATCAACCCGATGGCCAGCAGCGACCAGCCGGATATATCGCCCACGGTATTGGCCGAGATCAGGATCAGCGTGATCGAGCCCGTTGCGACCGCAGCGAGCACCTTGCCCGGCGACACTCGCGCCAGGACGAAGCCGCCGATCACCCGGCCAACCAATGCCCCGCCCCAATAATAGGGAATGAAGCTGCCCGCCGTCGCCGCATCGGTGGCGAATACGTTCTGCTGTTCCAGGTAGTTGACGATCAGCGATCCGATCGCGACCTCCGCACCGACATACAGGAAGATGCACAGTGAGCCGATTCCGAAGCGGGGGCGGGTCAGCAGCCCGAACGCCGCGAAGAGCCCGACAGGTACGGTCTGCCGGTCATCCAGCCGGTTCCGCCGGGTCCAGACAACTGCAGCGACGACAAGCAATGCTGCGGCGAGTGCCAGATAGGTGACGACGACGACGTGTGTTTCAGCTTCCTGATAGGCTGCCAGTGCTGCACCGGTCAGCGTGCTCGCATCGACGTCTTTCAGCGACCCCAGGATCAGCGGCGCGCCGACCAGCGGAAAGATCACCGTACCCAGTGAGTTGAACGCCTGAGCAAAGGTCAATCGGCTATGCGCGGTACGTGGCGCGCCTAACAGCGAGATCAGCGGATTGGCGACAACCTGCACGATCGTGATTCCTGCGGCCAGAACGAACAGGGCGACCAGAAATACCCCAAAGGTCGAGGATGCAGAAGCTGGGATGAAGAGCAGACATCCCAGCATCATCGTAACCAGGCCCAGCGATGCTGCGCGCATGTAGCCGGTACGGCTGACGATGGCCGCCGCCGGTATGGAGACTATCGCATATGCGGCGAAAAACGCCGATTGAACCAACAGCGCCTGCGCGTAGTTCAGCGTGAACAGGTCTTTCAACTTGGGTATGATGACGTCGTTGAGTGACGTGATCCCGCCAAAGATGAAGAACAGCGCAAAGACAAAGACCCGCAGGTCCGGTGCGTCATAGCCGTGATCCGGATCGCCCGACGCCACAGGATCCGTGGACGACGTGGTGTCGACGTGCATGCTGCCCCCTCCTTCGTAATTTCCGGTCGCCTTAGCGGATTGATGCTTATGGGCAAGTGGTCTCACGATCCTGCGCATCTCAGCAACAAATATGGTACGAACTGGTTGGCCAATCAGGTCCAGTGTCCGTCTGGCCCATGCATCACAGAACCGTTACAGAAATGAACTGAACAGTGTTCAATACAGGGAACGAAATTGGTGAAGAAACTCATTGTCGCCGTGCTGCTTGCCGGTGCCGCCGGACCACTCGGCGCGCAGGCGTTGCCGCCGCCGGTCGCTCAGGCGGGGGACAGTGCGGAGGACATGAAGCTCAAGCAGCTATTCTATCAAAGTGACGAGGCCGGCCTGAAGCGCAATCCGATCTCCGCGATCTTTCGCGGCGACCTGCGCTACGCCGACCGGATGGCGGACAGCCTGTCGGACGCGTATATCAATGCGGAGCGCGCAGCGGGGCAGGACGACCTTGCCCGGTTAAAGGAGATCAACCGCGCGAAACTAACGCCCGTCGATCAGATCGCCTATGACGTATTCGAGAACCAGACCGAGATCGGCCTTCGCGGTCTCACCCCGGAGATCGTTGCGCTGACAATCGTGCGCCCGATCGATCATTTTTATGGTTTTCAAGCCTTTTACCCCGAATTCGCATCCGGTATCGGCGCGGCGCCGTTCAAGACGGTTGCTGATTATGACAATAATCTGAAGCGCAATGCGCGGTACGCCGCGATGCTAGACGAAGCCATCGTCCGCTTTCGCGAGGGCATGGCAAAGAAGATCGTCCAGCCAAAGCTGGTTGTGCGCAACATGATCGGCCAATTCGATAATCTGATCGCCGAAGGAGTGGAAGGCTCGACCTTTCACGGCCCCGTCAAAACATTTCCAGAGGGGATCGCACCTGCCGAGCAGAAGCGGTTGCGCGCTGCCTATACTGCGCAGATCCGTGACGTCATCATTCCTGCAGAACAGCGGATGCGTGCTTTTCTCAACGATACCTATCTGTCGCAGGCACGTGACAGTGTCGGTTTGTCGGACATGCCGGGGGGCGACAAGCTTTATGCCTATCTGATCGAGGCGAATACGACCCTGCCGCTCAAGGCGGAGGACGTGCATCAGCTTGGCCTTTCCGAAGTCGCGCGAATAACCAAGGAGATGCAGGTTCGAAAGGACAAGGTTGGCTTCAAGGGAACGCTGCCCGAATTCTTCACCTTTCTGCGCACCGACAAGCGTTCCGAGCCGGCGTCGGCGGAAAAGCTGCGTGAGGGGTATGAAGCCATCGAGGCGCGCATCTATCGCCGCATCCCGGAGCAATTCTCGCTGGTGCCCAAGACCAAGCTGGAAATCCGTCCGGTCCCTGCGTTCAAGGAAAAGACCGATGCCGGTGGTTCCTATCAGGGCGGCACGCCCGATGGATCGCGGCCAGGCGTATTCTATTACAACACCTATGACCTGCCGTCGCGCTATACGTGGGAGATGGAGACATTATTCCTGCATGAAGGTGTGCCCGGACATCATTTCCAGATCAGCCTGGCGCAGGAGAATGACGCGTTGCCCGCCTTTATGCGTTTTGGCGGCAACACGGCCTATGCCGAAGGTTGGGCGCTGTATTCGGAGACGCTATGGCCCGAACTGGGGATGGAGACCGATGCTTATCAGCGGATGGGCGGACTGAACGATGAAATGCTGCGCGCGATGCGTCTGGTGGTCGATACCGGCATTCACGCGAAGGGATGGACGCGCGATCGGGCGATCGAGTATATGCTCGCCAATTCGCCGATGGCACGTACCGATGCAACGGCGGAGGTAGAGCGGTATATTGCCATTCCGGGTCAGGCGCTGGCTTACAAGATCGGGCAGCTCACCATTTCACGGATGAAGGAGAAGGCGCAGGCGGCGCTCGGTCCCCGGTTTGACCCGCGTGCCTTTCATGCGGTGGTGCTGAACACGGGCGCGCTTCCGATGCCGGTGCTGGAACAAAAGATCGATCGCTGGATCGACGAGCAGAAAGCGGGCAAGTCAAGGTCTTGATTGCTTAACGGGTGGTAAGGGCTGTATCGCCATCGACATGGCAATGCGTCCCTTCCATCTGGCCTTCCCGGTGAATGACCTGGACGAGGCACGATCATTCTATGGCAACGTGCTTGGCTGCCGGGAAGGGCGGTCAAGCGAGACTTGGATCGACTTCGACCTGTTCGGACATCAGATCGTTGCACATCTGGACCCGGAAGCATCCCGCCTCGTGACCCGGAATGCGGTAGACGGACACGATGTTCCGGTGCCGCATTTCGGCGTGGTGCTGCCGATGGACGACTGGCATGCGATGGCGAAGCGGGTGGCGGACGCAGACGTCACTTTCGGTATTGCGCCCCACATCCGGTTCAAAGGTCAGCCCGGTGAGCAAGCTACAATGTTCTTTCGCGACCCCAGTGGCAACGCGCTGGAGTTCAAGGCGTTTGCGGACGATGACATGCTGTTTGCTACAGCACCGCAGCCGGCGCAGGACAATGCCGCCATGACGACAGGATTGACGGCATGAGTGCCCCGATCGAGCTGGACATCCCGCACAAGCTGGGTCTGGAGGGCGTCCGCAAGCGGTTGGAGGGCGGGATCGGCCAGATCACTTCGCGTATTCCGGGCGGTGGACATGTCACGCATCACTGGGTGGGTGACACGATGCATTTCAACGTTGCGGCAATGGGTCAAAACATCGCAAGCAATGTGACGATATTCGATAGTCACGTCCACGCAGTGGTGGACTTGCCCGCGTTCCTTCGAATGTTCGCACCGGCCATTCGGTCAGTCGTCGAGCGCGAAGCCCCCAAGCTGCTTAAATAGCGTCGGTTACGACACGTCTTGGTCGAGCCGAACCAGCGCCGCCGTCATCTCACGCGGTATGATGTTGTCATCGTCAAAAACGCGGCGCAAAACATTACCGATAGCGTCGGTCACACGCGGCGCACGAACGACATAGCCGCCCTTGTCTTTGATAGTGTCCACACGCTCGGTCATGGTGCTGCAAACGTGCGGCCCCATCTTTCGTTGCAATTGTCAAGAACCCTTTATTCGTGACCGGCGCCGACCCGTCGATCACTGACGCAGCAGGGCGAGCGAGATCTTTCTCGCCCTTCCTGCGCACCGCGATGGAACGCGAACCGGCAGCAGCGGCGCGGTTCGATGCCGGCTATCTGGACAAGCCGGCGACGGTCGATGCACCAATCATGCGGCGGCTGCGTCTAGAACGGCGCGCACTTGCTCTGCACGTTGCGATCGGCGACCTTTCGGGACACTATGATCTCTCCGCCGTGACGGCCCGACTGACCGGCTTTGCCGACCATGCCGTCGATCAGGCAGTCCAAGCCGCAATTGCGGAGCGTACGCCGGATGCGGAACCACGCGGGTTCGCGGTGATCGCGCTCGGCAAGCAGGGCAGCTTCGAGCTGAACTATTCGTCGGATATCGATCCCATCTTCCTGTTCGATCCCGCAATACTGCCGCATCGCCCGCGCGAAGAGCCGGCCGACGCGGCGGTCAGGATCGGGCGGCGCGTCATCGAGATACTGCAGGCGCGTGACGGCGACGGCTATGTGCTGCGCGTTGATCTTCGCCTGCGACCATCGCCCGAGGTCACGCCGATCGCGCTGCCGATCGATGCGGCCATCGGTTATTATGAGTCACAGGCACTGCCGTGGGAGCGTGCCGCATTTATCAGAGCGCGGGCGGCGGCCGGTGATCTTGCGCTCGGTCAGCGCTTCCTGGCCGCCATTCATCCCTTCATCTGGCGCCGCTCGCTCGATTACGGCGCGGTCGGTGAATTGCGTTCGATGACCCGGCGCATCCGCGATCACCATGCGCAGGGTCAGACATTTGGCCCCGGCTTTGACCTGAAACGCGGCTGGGGGGGCATTCGCGAGGTAGAGTTCTTCACCCAGATCCATCAGCTCATTCATGGTGGCCGCGACCCTGAACTCCGCGCACCAGCGACGCGCGATGCACTGGCGCGGCTGTCCGCGGCGGGCTGGATCGCGGCTGACGCGGCGGTCCGCTTGAATGAGGGCTACGCCTTGCTTCGCACGATCGAGCACCGCGTACAGATGATCGACGATCGTCAGACGCACGTGTTGCCGAAAGGCGTGGCATTGGAAGGCGTGGCGCGTCTTCACGGGCTTGAGGATGGCGCGGCATTGCTCGCCTTGCTACGCCCTTCGGTACGTTCGATCGGGCACCTCTACGACGCGCTTGATGACCAGAATGCATCGCCCGGTCTGTCACAGGATCCGGTTCGCCTGGCCGACGAACTAGTGGCCATGGGCTTCGAGGAGATCGAAGCGGCTGGCCAGCGCATTGCCGCGTGGCGCGGGGCGCACTACCCCGCGCTTCGCAGCGCGGGGTCTCAAGAGGCGCTGGAGGCCGTGCTGCCGTCGCTGCTTCGGGCATTTGCCGCATCTGACGCGCCACAGCCTGCACTGCTACGGCTGGATGCGCTGCTCGCGCGGCTGCCCAGCGCGATTAATTTCCTGCGGCTGCTCCAGGCGCAACCGGTCGTTACCGATTTGTTGGCGGGCATTCTGAGCCATGCAGCCCCGCTTGCCGATGTGCTGGCCGCGCGACCGGCGCTGCTTGACGGGCTGCTCGACATCAACGCGCTCGACACTACCGACACTGTCAAATCTCTGATCGCACTGATGCGCGGAGGAGAGCGTAGCGATTACCAGGCACGGCTGGATCATGTCCGCCACATTGTTGCCGAACGCCGCTTCGCGCTGGGCGCGCAAATTATCGCAGGAACCACCGACCTACTCGACATCGCTCACGGCTATGCGATTTTGGCAGAGGCGGCGGTTGAAGTGCTCGCTGCTGCCACGGTCGACACATTTGTTGCAGCGCACGGCGTTGTTCCGGATAGCGAGTTCGTCATTCTGGCGCTGGGGCGATTTGGTGGCGGCGCCATGACGCACGCGTCCGATCTGGATCTTGTCTATCTGTTCACTGGTGATTTCGCCGTGACGTCGGACGGAGGCCGACCTCTGGGCGCCACGCTATATTATAACCGGCTGGCGCAACGTGTCAGTGCAGCGCTATCGGTTTCGACCGCCGCCGGCCCACTTTATCAGGTCGATACGCGGCTGCGCCCATCGGGAAACCAAGGTCCGTTGGCCGTTAGCCTCGACTCCTTTGCCCGATATCAGCGGGAGAGCGCCTGGACATGGGAACATATGGCGCTCACTCGCGCCCGCCCGGTTTTTGGCTCAAAACCCGCCCGCAAAGCGGCAACGGCGGCGATCATCGATGTTTTGATGCAGGGGCACACCCAATCAGTTGTCACCGATGCGGCGCGGATGCGCGATGAGATGGGCAAGCACAAGCCACCCGCCGGTCCGCTCGATGTGAAACTTCTTTCGGGTGGTATGGTCGATCTGGAATTCGCTGTTCATGCGACGCAGTTATGCGCACATGCCGGACTGACCCCGGACCTCCGCGCCGCCATCACTGATCTCATCGGTCGCGATCTGTTGCCGCAATCGATGCTGACGGCGCATGATTTGCTGACGCGGTTGCTGGTCACGATCCGGCTTGTTGCACCGCACGTACAGGTGCCGACGCCGGCAACATGTGCGCTGATCGCGCGTGCGCTGGACTTGCCTGACTGGGACGCCGTTATTGCCACGTTGGAGCAGACCCGACAGGACGTGAATCAAAGCTGGCAGACAATTCGAGAGGAAGCATGATGCAGCAAGGTGATCCCATTCCCGACGTAACGCTGACCGATGCAGAGGGCCGGGCGTTATCGCTCGCATCACTCGGTATTGCACCACTCGTCGTCTATTTCTATCCCAAGGACGACACATCGGGTTGTACCCGCGAAGCGCAGGATTTTACCGCGGCTGCCGATGCGTTTGACAAGGCCGGTGTCACCGTGATCGGGGTTTCGAAGGACTCGCCCAAATCGCATCTTAAATTCGCTGCCAAATACGACCTTTCAGTGCGATTGGGGAGCGACGAAGACGGATCCGTCACACAGGCGTTCGGCGTGTGGGGGGAGAAGAAGATGTACGGCAAGACGTACATGGGGATCGAACGCGCGACCTTTTTGTTCGACGCAAATGGTCGGCTGGCCGAATCCTGGCGCAAGGTGAAAGTGCCGGGGCATGTTGACGCCGTGCTAGACGCCGCTGCTGCACTCTGAACGCCTGAATCAACGCTTTGCCGCACGCTTCTCCCGGTCCGGCGCGTCGGACAGATGCGATGCTTGCGCCGTGATGAACAATCTGGACAAATCAGCATCGTCAGGAACGCAGGCGTTCTGCAAGACCTGGCAGAACAGATGCGTACCGGTAGCGGTTGGCATAAAGCTTGTGACGGGAAACGATGATCTTCCATTCCGGTTCCGCCGCCTCAAGGCTTTCCAACCACGGCTTCATCTTGTTTGCTGCTAGCCTGGCAATAGCTACGGGCAGCGCGGCGCAGGCTGAAAGCGATGACGTTGGCGTCAGAACGACGGCCGCGACACCGGTTCAGATGCAAGCGGGGATGGTCGAGACGCGTGCTGCGTCCATCCTACCAGCCTCGGTTGCGGCAACAGCGGAGTTGAGGACCGACAAGCAGTTCCGATCCCTGTTCCAATCCTGGAAGAAGCTTGATGGACCCGTGGCCAGTGGCGTGATCGCCATACCGTCCGTCCATCCGGTCGATTCCCTGAGCTTCACCAGTAATTTCGGCGTTCGCAGCGATCCATTCACGCACCATGCTCACATGCATGCCGGTGTCGATATTCCTGGCCCTGTAGGCACGCCGGTATACGCCACCGCCGATGGCATCGTCGCGGAAGCAGAAAGGCGTGGAGGATATGGCAACCTTGTCGACATCGATCACGGCAAGGGGATCGAGACGCGTTATGGCCATCTCTCGCGCATTCTGGTCACCGCCAATCAGCGGGTGAAGCGTGGACAGCTGATCGCGTTGATGGGCTCGACCGGGCGATCCACCGGATCGCATCTTCATTACGAGGTGCGGATCGACGGGAAGGCAGTGAACCCTGCGCCGTTCCTGACCTCGACTGACTATCTGCTCGCCGCACAGTCGGCCGATGCGCATGCAATTCCCGTATCAGACGGACCTGCCGCGCAGGATTGAGGTTCGTCGGCAGGGCATTGCCGCATGCGGGCAGACGGCTTATCTTGACGAGATGGCACCCTCCGCTCCTGATATCTCATTGACATCCGCGGCGGCTCAGCGTGTCGCCGCAATTGCTGCTCGACAGGACAAGCCGGCCATTTTACGATTGTCGGTCGATGGCGGCGGCTGCTCCGGCTTCCAATACCGTTTCGGTTTTGCAGATGCTGCGGCTGATGATGACGTGATTGCCGAAACCGATGGAGTCCGGCTCGTCGTCGACAGTATCAGTCTCGACCTCGTGCGAGGGTGTGCAGTGGACTATGTTGAGTCTTTGGGCGGGGCGGCTTTTCGCGTCGAAAACCCGAACGCTGCGTCCGGTTGCGGCTGTGGTTCCAGCTTTGCCATTTGATCGCCGCGGGTGAAAATATCGACGTATAATGTGAACGGGATCAAGGCGCGGTTGCCGCGGCTGATTGAATATCTGGAAGAAGCCGACGCTGACATCATTTGCCTTCAGGAGTTGAAGGCGAGCGACGATACCTTCCCGATCGCGGCGATTGAAGCAGCAGGGTTTGGCGCGATCTGGAATGGGCAAAAGGCCTGGAACGGCGTTGCCGTGCTTGCTCGGGGCCAGACACCGGTCGAACGCCAACGGAATCTCGCTGGTGAACCCGATGATGAGGGGCGGCGGTTTTTGGAGGTGGAGGTCGGCGGTTTGATCGTTGCCTCCATCTACCTGCCCAACGGGAATCCGCGGCCCGGACCCAAGTTCGATTACAAGCTGCGCTGGATGAAACGTCTCGCCGATCGCGCGGCGCAATTGCTTGAGGAAGAGCGGCCGGTGGTGCTGGCGGGAGATTATAACGTCATTCCCCATGACGACGATACCTATTCGGTGCGCGCGATGGAGGAGGATGCGCTGATGCAGCCCGAAAGCCGCGCCGCATGGCGCCGCCTGGTCGCGCAGGGGTGGACGGACGCGCTGCGCACACGCGCGCCAAAGGGCGGCGTCTGGACGTTCTGGGACTATCAGGCCGGCGCATGGGCGCGCGATGCGGGGTTTCGTATCGATCACCTGTTGCTCAGCCCGATGGCCGCCGATCGCCTGGTCGATGCCGGTGTCGACAAGGCTTTTCGTGGTCGGGAAAAGGCAAGCGACCACGCGCCGACCTGGGTGACGCTGAGATGAAATGCGTGATGCTGCTGGCGTTTCTGGTGCCGGCGGCCGCGCATGCGCAAGAGCGCAGCTATTGCCCCGAGCGGCCCGGTATCAATACGCCGCCCTGCACGATCGCGCCGGGCAGGGTTTCGGTCGAGACGTCGATCGCCGACTGGACACGTGACGATCAGGGAGCAACGCGCAGCGATACGGTGCTGATCGGGCAGACATTGGCCCGGTTCGGGCTGACAAACGCGGTTGAGGCGCAGGTCGGCTGGACACCCTTTGGCCATGTTCGTGAGCGAACACGATTTGCAGGAGCGGCAGTGGCGGTGGACGCCGCCGACAGGACAGGGGACGTGACGCTGGGTGTGAAGGCGAACCTGCGCAATCCGGACGGCAGCGCATTCTCCGTCGCGGTCCTGCCCTATGTCTCGCTGCCGGTCGGGCGAACGCCGGTGGGGGCGGGCGACTGGGCGACGGGCGTGCTGCTGCCGATCAGTTACAGCGTGTCGGATACGGTCGGCCTTGCACTGACCCCGGAGGTCGATGCCGCCGTCGACGGGGATGGCAACGGACGACACCTGGCCTACAGCGTCGCAGCAGGCGTGTCCTATAGCCTGACCGATGCGCTGGCGGTGACGGGCGAGCTTCAGGCGCAACGCGACGATGACCCTGACGGGCATGTGACGCAGACCGTCGCCGCATTGTCCTTCGCGTTCACTGCGGGGGCGAATACGCAGTTTGATATATTCGGCGCGGCTGGTCTCAACAACGACGCCCCGGACGCCGAGCTTTACGCCGGCATTGCCCACCGCTTCTGATGCGGGCGCTGGCGCTTTTGTTGCAAGCGGCGACGACACCGGCTTCCGATATTCCGGACCAATTGACCGTGACCGCGCGACCGTGCGCCGGACCGTCCGAGACCGGCGAGGTGGTAGTCTGTGGCCGACGCGATGAGGAGCAGCGCCTGAAACCGCTGCCGCCGCTGCCGGTACGCGAGCAATCCGACCCCTTCGCCTTTCGGCTACCCGGCGTCGGCATTGGCCGCGTGCATGCGATCCAGACCGAACTGCCGGGCGCGGTCGGACAGGGTGCTGCCGTGACCCTGTCAATCCCGCTTGGCCGGAAGAAGCGACCCTGAAACTGTCGCGGTGCAGTGTGCGCGAGATAACAGTGCCTATGCGTCGAACAGGCCACCGGCTACACAATGGTCATTGCAGAAGACATGATGACCGCGCTGTTCGGCTGCTTGTCAAAAGTGTCACATTTAAGACGCACTTCTACGAAAACTGCGCTGATCAAAGTGAGTTGCTTTACATGAGCATCAACCGACGCCAGCACGTTGCTGGTGTTCCAGTCCGCTAACCGGGTCGTATGCATCGGGTTGGAACGGGAGCGAGATTGATCGCGCTGAGCTTTCGGGGGTTTTCATGACAAAGGTTTCGACTTCATCGCGCCAATTGCTGCGTAGCGGCACGGCACTTCACGCGCTTGCACTGCTTGGTGCAGGTATTGGTGCTGTTTCCGCATCGGCGCAAACATCGACCCCGCCTACCGAGGTTCCAGCGTCGACACAGACGCTGCCCGATGCCCAGCAAAACGCCGAGGCAATCGCCGATCAGGGCCAGCAGCTTCCAAGCGCGACCGGGACAACCGAAGGCGACATTATCGTGACCGGATCGATCCTGCGGACGCAGGGCGCAACGCCATCACCGATAACGACCATCACGGCCGAGAACCTCGATCAGCGCGGCATCAACACGACGCAAGGCGCAATCCAGCAGCTCTCGTCGAATAATGGTCCGGGCCTGGTGAACTCCTTTACCGCAAACGGCGCCTTCGCTGGCGGTGCGTCGGCGGTGTCACTGCGCGGTCTTTCGACAAACTCGACGCTGGTGCTGTTCGACGGTCTGCGTGCGGCATATTACCCACTCTCGGATGATGGTTCGCGCAACTTCGTCGATCTGAACACCATTCCCGATGATATCGTCGATCGGATTCAGGTGCTGCGCGATGGCGCGTCGTCCAGTTACGGTGCCGATGCGATTGCGGGCGTTGTCAACATCATCACGAAGCGTTCGTTCAACGGCATCTCGGGTCGTGCGGAAGCCGGCATCTCAGAACGGGGCTATGGCCCCAATCAGCGCTTAACCTTGACTGCGGGCACCGGCGATCTCGATGAAAAAGGGTATAACGCTTACATCAGCGGTTTTTATTACCATTCGGGCACTGTTTATAACCGTCAGCTCGAAGCGCCGTACAATAGTGATAATAAGAACGGTATCGGCGGGCCGAACGATATCTTCAACGGCCGTGAAGCCGACGGCACCTATACCGGTTTCGCGCTGCCGTATGATTTCTACGTTCGACCCTACACCGCTGACGGTTACGCCAACGCCGTCCAGAATGGCGGCACCGCGCTCGGTCGGTACCAGAAATTGAATCCGAGTAGCGCATGCTACGGTGGAAGTTCTACGACGCTGAGCGCGGCCGAACTCGCGCAGAGAAATGCGGACGGTACACTGACATTCGGTGCGGCCGTACCGTCGGGGCGTATCTGCCAACAAGACGGTGTCGCGGATTATCAGGTCGTTCAGCCAAATATTGAACGCTTCGGCGGTTCGGCACGCTTTACCGGCAATGTCGGTGGCGATGTCGAGGCCTATGGCACAGTCAATTTTCAGCAGAGCACATCGAACTACACAGGCCGTCCGCCTGTGCTGCGCGGTAATGCTCCGACCGGTATTCTCTTCCCGCAATTTTCGACCTCAACCGCAAAGAGTGCGAACAACGCGGCCGGATCCGGCGTCCTCGCGCTCCCAATATTTATCTGCCCCGAGCGGGTAAATTGCGCAGCCTCTCCAAACGGCCAGTTGAACCCGAACAACCCGTTCGCGGCACAGGGTCAGATCGCGCGGCTTACCGGTCGTATTCCGACCTTGGTTTCCAATGAAACGCGCAGCCGCGTCTATCGTGGTGCGATCGGGGTGTCGGGGACAGTGTTCAACAATGTCGACTTCAAGGTTGATGCGACGGCGATGCATACCGACCTACGACAAACGCAGGAGGGTTACGTCTACATTCAGCGTCTGCTCGATGTGATTGCCGACGGGTCATATAACTTTGTTAATCCTGGTGCCACCAGTCAGGCGACGATGAATTATCTGACACCGACCAACATCACTAATGCGTCGTCTGATCTTTATCAGTTGCAGGCGAACGTCAGTAAGGAACTGTTTCAGTTGCCGGGTGGTCCGCTGAAGCTGGGTGTTGGTGGATCGATCTATTATGAAGCGGTCGATGCGCCTAGCGCCAATCCCGACGACAATGGTCCGACGCAGCGCTATTTTTCGATCAACGCGTTCGGCACCAATGGTAATCGAACGGTATCATCGGCTTATTTCGAACTTAATGCGCCGATACTTGATCAGCTGACGGTCAACGGCGCGGGGCGCTACGATCATTATTCGAGTGGCCAGAGCAACTTCTCGCCGAAGGTCGGCGCGACTTTCACGCCAGTTCGCCAACTCGTAGTTCGCGGCACCTACTCGCGCGGTTTCCGTATCCCGTCGTTTGGTGAGGCAAACGCATTGCCGACCACCGGATATGTGACTCAGTCACCAGCGAATATTCCGCTGAACGTGCGTCAGCAATACGGCCCGGATTGCGCGGCCGATGCTACGAAATGCCCACAATATCTGAGTGTATATTCGATCGGCCTGACCACATTGGCGTCGCCCAATCTCGACCCTGAAAAGTCGCGTAGCTTTACGGGCGGTATTCTATTCGAGCCGATCCGGAATATCTCCTTCACGGTCGACTATTATAACATCCGCAAGACCGGCGCGATCACCGCGCCGTCGAGCGCGCCGGCGATCGACGCTTATTATGCCGGTCAAGCAATCCCGGCGGGCTATACAGTCACCGCCGATGCGCCTGACGTCAATAATCCGACTGCTTTGCCAAGGATCGCATTTGTTGCGTCGCAGCTGGTCAATGCCAACACAATCAAGTCCGAAGGTATCGATTTCGGGGCTAACGCGGTTCATGATTTCGGGTATTTCAAGCTGACCAGCAATCTCGACGCGAGCCTGATCCTCGAACTGAGCACGACGTTCCCGGACGGTACTCGGGAAACCTATGTCGATACGCTCGGTAACTTCAACCTGACCGCGGGTTCGGGGACGTTCCGCTGGCGGGGCAACTGGCAGAACACGTTTGAAGCCGGGCCTTATTCGCTCACCGGGACGGTCAACTACACCTCGGGATACGACCTTTCCGCCCAGGATCAAGGCAACGCGTACAGGGACCACGGTCTTGCTCCGGGCTACACGGGCAATCGCGTCAAGAGCTACATCACCGTTGATATGAACGGTAGCGTGAAGGTGAACGACAACTTCACCTTCTACGTTAACGTGATCAACCTGATCGACCGTCTGCCGCCGGTCGATCCTGTCACTTACGGTGCGTATCTCTATAATCCCGTTCAGGCGGGCACCAACATCCTTGGCCGTCAATTCCGCGCAGGGGCCAAGTTCACTTTCTAGTCGCAGGACGAATGTGAAAAAGGGGAGCGGCTTCACGCGGAGCCGCTCCCCTTTTCTTTTGCATTGACGCGGTTTGCGGCAGGATTTGAGGTTGTCGGGCGGGATACCGACGGTTGTGTAGCTCGCACTAAAGCACCGTCGGGAAGGTAAAATTCTCGCGCGCAGGGATACAAGCGCACATGCGCCCGTTCCATGATGGAGCGACATCGATCGGTATTTGGCTGCGGCGAGTGAGACACGTGAATGCCTTTGACTACGGCTTGGGCCGGCGAGATCATCGGGCCATCCTTGATCGCAGCGCGACAGGATCGCTTCGTCTTTTCGGAATGACCGCCGGGGCACAAGACGACTGGCCGGACCAGCACTTCAATCAAAGGACTTCGACCGATGAACGACATGACCAACACGACGGCCTTCGAGATGAAGGGCGAATGTCCGTTCGGTGGTGATCGGATCGGCGGGGCGCTGGGCACGTCACCAACGCTCGCCGACTGGTACCCCGATCGCCTGCGCGTCGAGACGCTGCACCAGAACGGGCCGCGGGCGAACCCGCTGGGAGAGGATTTCGACTATGCCGCGGCGTTCGCGACGATTGACCTTCAGGCATTGAAGCAGGAGATCAAGTCGTTTCTGACGACGTCGGTGCCGTGGTGGCCGTCCGATTATGGCAATTACGGCCCGCAGATGATCCGCATGGCGTGGCATGCGGCGGGTTCGTACCGGATCGCGGACGGTCGCGGTGGCGCGGGCGAGGCGTTGCAGCGGTTCGCACCGATCAACAGTTGGTGGGACAACGGCAATACCGACAAGTCGCGCCGCCTGCTCTGGCCGATCAAGCAGAAATATGGGGATGCGCTGTCCTGGGGTGACCTGATGATCCTGACGGGCAATTGCGCGCTCGAGATCATGGGCTTCCCGACCTATGGCTTTGGCGGAGGTCGCCACGATTATTGGGAGGCGGACAATGCGACCTATTGGGGTCCGGAGATCTGGAATCCCGACGATGTGTCGTCGTTCGACGACATGGTCACGCGTGACAAGCGCTGGCGCGGTGAAAATGGCGACGCGGACTATGATCTGGAAAATCCGCTGGCTGCTTCGCACCAGGCGCTGATCTACGTCAATCCGGAAGGGCCCAATGCGAGCGGCGACCCATTGGGATCCGCGCGCGATATCCGCGTCACCTTTTCACGGATGGCGATGAATAACGAGGAGACGGTGGCGCTGATCGCGGGTGGTCACGCCTTTGGCAAGAGTCACGGCATGGTCGCGCCCGACCGTATCGGCGCGCCGCCCGAAATTGCGCCGATCGAGGCAATGGGCCTGGGCTGGCACAATCCGCAGGGCGCGGGTCACGGTCGAGACACGATGACCAACGGCATCGAGGGAAGCTGGACGCCGAACCCGACACAGTGGGACAACAGCTATCTGGAGAACCTGTTCAAGTTCGACTGGGAGCAGACGAAGAGCCCCGCAGGCGCGCTGCAATGGACGCCGAAGGATCCGGGGGCACCGAAGACGCCCGACGCGCACGTCCCCGGGCGGATGAACGACCTGATGATGATGACGAGCGATATCGCGCTGAAGGTCGATCCGGAATACCGCGCGGTGTGCGAGAAGTTTCTGGCCGATTTCGATACCTTCACGCTCGCCTTTTCCAAGGCGTGGTACAAGCTTACCCACCGCGACATGGGGCCGAAGGAGCGGTACCTCGGGCCGGAGCGGACGATCGAGGACGGACTGGCCTGGCAGGATCCGATCCCCGAGCGTGATCATGAACTGGTGAGGGAGCAGGATATCGCCTCGCTGAAGCAGGCGATCCTGGCGCGGGGCCTGTCTGTGTCCGATCTGGTGTTCACCGCCTTCTCGGCGGCCGCGAGCTACCGCGACAGCGACAAGCGCGGCGGGGCAAATGGTGGCCGTCTGGCGCTCGCCCCGCAGAATGGCTGGGCGGTCAATCGTCGGTGCGGCCCGGTCGTGGATGCGCTGAGCAGTGTGATGGAGGACTTCAACGCCATGGCGGGGCAGGCCAGGAAGATCAGCCTGGCCGATCTGATCGTGCTGGGTGGCTGCGCCGCCGTCGAGAAGGCGGCGATGGATGCCGGGGTCGAGACTGCCGTGCCTTTCACGCCCGGCCGGCGAGATACCACGCAGGAACTGACCGATATCGAGATGTTCGACTGGCTGAAGCCGGTCGTCGATGGCTTTCGCAATTATGTGGATGTCGATTTCGACCAGATCACGCAGGGCCGCGTCTCACCCGAGCAACTGTTCCTCGACAAGGCGAACCTGCTGTCGCTGTCCGCACCGGAATGGGTCGCGCTTGTCGGCGGGCTGCGGGTGCTGGGCGCCAATCATGACGGATCGGGGCACGGCGTCTTTACCGACCGCGTGGGCGTACTGACCAACGACTTCTTCACAGCGGTCACCAGCATGGACAATGTCTGGAAGAAGCAGGATGACAAGGGCATGACTTTCACGATCGACGACCGTGAGACCGGCATGACGAAGTATCGCGCCACGCGCTGCGACCTGATCTTCGGATCAAACCAGCAATTGCGCGCCGTATCGGAAGTATACGCCGCACGTGGTGGTCATCAGCGATTCGTGAAAGACTTCGTGCGCGTCTGGAACAAGGTGATGATGCTCGACCGTTATGACGTGAGGTGCTGACACGCGTGTTTGAAGGGATATCGACCCCGACCAGTCGGACAAACGCGCTTGGCGACCTTTCCCCTTGCGCGGCCTGCTGCTAAGGTACGCATATTCACTGCTTTAACGCGAGAACGCGCGTGCGGCCGGTCGCCGGTCGCCTCCCCCGCCGCTTTCCGCGTGCCACATGGGAAGGACCAGCATGACCGCCATCGGCCAGGATACGCTATCGACACGCTCCACGCTTCAGGCGGGGGGCAAGAGCTACGACTATTATTCGCTGGCCAAGGCGGCGGAGAAGTTTGGCAGTGTCGACCGGTTGCCGTTTTCGATGAAGGTGCTGCTGGAGAACATGCTGCGCTTCGAGGACGGCACGACGGTGACGGTCGACGATGTGCAAGCGATCATCGACTGGCAGAAGGAACAGCGGTCGGACCGCGAGATCCAGTATCGCCCTGCGCGCGTGCTGATGCAGGATTTTACCGGCGTTCCCTGTGTCGTCGATCTGGCGGCGATGCGTGACGCGATCACCGCGCTGGGCGGTGATCCGGCCAAGATCAATCCGCAGGTGCCCGTGCATCTGGTGATCGACCATTCGGTGATGGTCGACGAGTTCGGTACACCGCAGGCGTTCGAGGACAATCAGGCATTCGAATATGACCGCAACATCGAGCGGTACGAGTTCCTGAAATGGGGATCGAAGGCGCTCGACAATTTCCGCGTCGTACCACCGGGGACCGGCATCTGCCATCAGGTGAATCTGGAATATATCGGTCAGGCGGTGTGGTCGTCCGAAGCCGATGGCAAGACGATCGCGTATCCGGACACGCTGGTCGGGACGGATAGCCATACCACGATGATCAACGGGCTGGGCGTACTCGGCTGGGGTGTCGGCGGGATCGAGGCGGAAGCGGCGATGCTGGGGCAGCCGGTGTCGATGCTGATCCCCGAGGTGGTCGGCTTCAAGCTGACCGGTGCGCTGGCGGAAGGGATCACCGCGACCGACCTGGTGCTGACCATCGTGCAGATGTTGCGCAAGAAGGGCGTCGTGGGGCGGTTCGTCGAATTCTATGGCTCCGGCCTCGATAATATGCCGCTCGCCGACCGGGCGACGATCGCCAACATGGCGCCCGAATATGGTGCGACCTGCGGGTTCTTCCCGGTCGATGGGCGCACACTGGACTATCTGCGGCTGACCGGCCGTTCGGCGGAGAATGTCGCGCTGGTCGAGGCCTATGCAAAGGCGCAGGGCATGTGGCGTCATGCCGACATGGCCGATCCGCTGTTCACCGATACGCTGGAGCTGGACATCGGCAGCGTGGTGCCGAGCATGGCCGGCCCGAAGCGTCCGCAGGACCGGATCAGCCTTGATGAGGTCGACACCGCGTTCAACGGCGACCTGTCGACGCTGTATAACAAGAAGACGCCGGCGCGGGTCGCGGTTAACGACCGGGACCATGATATCGGCGACGGCGACGTGGTGGTCGCGGCAATCACGAGCTGCACCAACACGTCGAACCCGAGTGTGATGGTCGCCGCGGGACTGGTGGCGCGCAAGGCACGGGCGCGGGGGCTGGAGCCAAAGCCATGGGTCAAGACATCGCTCGCGCCGGGTAGCCAGGTGGTGACCGACTATCTCGATAAGGCGGGGCTGACCGAGGATCTGAACGCGGTCGGCTTTAATCTGGTCGGTTATGGCTGCACGACCTGTATCGGCAATTCAGGGCCGCTGGCCGCGCCGATCAGCAAGGCGATCAACGAGAATGACCTGGTCGCCGCCAGCGTCCTGTCGGGCAATCGCAATTTCGAGGGGCGGATCAGCCCCGATGTTCGGGCGAACTTCCTCGCGTCACCGCCGCTCGTCGTCGCCTATGCGCTGAAGGGCACCGTCACGACCGACATGGTGAGCGAGCCGATCGGCAAGGGATCGGACGGCGAGGACGTGTATCTGAAGGACATCTGGCCGACCAATGACGAGGTCCGTGAGCTGATGGATGCGTCGATCGACGACGGCATGTTCCGCGCGCGCTATGGCAATGCCTATCAGGGCGATGCGAAATGGTCGGACATCGACGTGACGGGCAGCGACACGTTCCAGTGGCGTGCAGGCTCCACCTATGTCGCCAACCCGCCCTATTTCGACGGGATGGAGATGACGCCGGCGGCGGTGCGCGACATCATCGAGGCGATGCCGCTGGCGGTGCTGGGCGATTCGATCACGACCGATCACATCAGCCCGGCTGGTTCCATCAAGGCGGACAGTCCGGCGGGTACGTACCTGCAGGAGCATCAGGTCAATCGCGCGGATTTCAACAGCTATGGCGCGCGCCGTGGCAACCACGACGTAATGATGCGTGGCACCTTCGCCAATATCCGCATCAAGAACGAGATGGTCCCGGGCGTCGAGGGCGGCATGACCTGCTATAAAGGAGAGGTCATGCCGATCTATGACGCGGCGATGCGGTTCAAGGCGGATGGGACGCCGCTGGTCGTCATCGCCGGCAAGGAATATGGCACCGGATCGTCGCGCGACTGGGCAGCGAAGGGCACGAACCTGCTGGGCGTGCGTGCGGTCATCGCCGAGAGCTTCGAGCGGATTCACCGATCCAATCTGGTCGGCATGGGTGTGTTGCCGTTGCAATTCGCCGAAGGGGTGACGCGGCAGACACTGGGGCTGACGGGTGACGAGACATTCACCATCACCGGCGTAGCCGACTTGCGGCCGCGCCAGAGCGTCACGGTCACGCTGACGCGCGGCGATGGATCGACCGAACTGTTCGAGACGCGGTGCCGGATCGATACGGTGAACGAGCTGGAGTATTTCCTGAACGGTGGGATCCTTCAGTACGTGCTGCGCAAGCTGGCCGCCTGACGCTTCACCACGGGGCTGGGGCGACCCTGACGGGGGTACGGGATTGTCGCTGGCCCGCGTGACCGGCTAGGACGACGGCCATGGTATCGCGCGTCGGGCGGTGCGGTGTCGCCGCAGCCGCGTCCCTGTTGATGGTGGCAAGTGCTTCAAGCGCGCAGGAGTCGCCACCGCCAGTATCGGCGGCACCTGCGCCAACGCTCGATCCCGAGGCGCCGCTGGCGCCGCTTCCCGACATTGGTGTCGCCTGGCCGGACCTGTCGACGACCAGCGCGCCGGTTCAGAGCGGGCAGGCCGACGCAGCTGCCGAACGTCGTTACGCCTGGCGGATCGACGGTATCGATGCGGTTGCCACGCCATTGCTGCGTGAGCGGTTCGGGCAGCTGTCGACCTTGAGCGCGAATGAAGGGAAGGTCGCTACCGCCGGGCAGCTTGATCGCCGCGCGCGCGAGGATGCCGAGTTGCTTCAGACGCTGCTGAAGGGCGAGGGCTATTATGACGCGAGCGTAGCCACCAGCATCGAGGATAGCGAAAAGCCCGTCGTGGTATTGAGCGCGGCCCCCGGCTCGCTCTATCGCTTCGCCGATGTCACGCTGGAGGGCGCGCAGGCGGCGGGCGACAAGGCGCCAATCTTGCGCAATGCATTCGACGTCGCAGCGAACGATCCGGTGAATGCCGACACGATCGCGGCCGGCGAGGCGGCGTTGCGGGCACGAGTGGGGGAGGAGGGCTTTCCCTTTGCGAAGGTTGGTGAGCCGCGCATCATCGTCGACCATGCGACCCAAACGGCGACACTGGACCTGAGCTTACAGCCGGGTCAGCAGGCACGCTTTGGACGCATCGTCACCGCTCCCGGCAACCATGTATTCGGTGCCGATCATGTGGCGGAGATTGCGCGATTTGTGCCTGGCCAGCCCTATGATGCGTCCGCGCTGGTCGATCTGCGCCGGGCGTTGATCCAGACGAGCCTGGTCTCGTCGGTCGATGTGCATCCCGTGGCAGGCCGAACGCCGGGCGTCGTCGATATCTCTGTCGCGACAACACGAGCGCCGCCGCGCACGATTGCGGGCGAGTTGGGCTATGGCACGGGTGAGGGAGCACGAGCGGCGCTCAGCTGGACGCACCGCAACCTGTTTCCGCCGGAAGGCGCTTTGACGCTGCGCGGCGTAGCGGGAACGCAAGAGCAGCTTGGCTCTGTCGTCTTCCGGCGAAGCAACTTTCACGGGCGTGACCGGGTGCTGACAGGGCAGATCGCCGCGACACACGTGAACCGCGACGCCTATGACGCGCGAACCTTTTCGCTGTCAGGCAGCCTGGAGCGGCAGACCAATATCTTTTTCCAGAAGACCTGGACCTGGTCGCTTGGTGCGGAATTGCTGGCGTCCGACGAACGCGATGTGATCGTGTCGACAGGACAGCCGCGCAGGCGGACCTTCTTCATCGGTGCCTTGCCGACCAGCCTGAATTATGATGGGTCAGACGACCTGCTGAATCCGACGCGGGGATTTCGTCTCGGGGGGCGGATTAGCCCGGAGCTGTCGCTACAGGGCGCGGCGTTCGGTTATGCACGCACGCAACTGGATGCGAGCGTCTATCATCCGCTCAATTCACGCGTCGTGCTGGCGGGACGGACGCGGGTCGGGACGATCCTGGGAGCACCACGCGACGCGATCGCGCCATCGCGGCGTTTCTATGCGGGTGGTGGCGCGTCGGTCAGAGGCTATGGTTATCAGACAATCGGCCCACGCGACCCGAACAATGATCCGATCGGCGGACGCAGCCTGGTGGAATTTTCGGCCGAAGCGCGCATTCGCGTGCTTGGTAGTTTTGGCATTGTCCCGTTCATCGACGCCGGCAACATCTCCACCTCGCCACTGCCCGGACTCGGGAGCCTGCGTTATGGCACGGGCCTTGGCGTGCGCTATTATTCCGATTTCGGGCCGATCAGACTGGATGTGGGGACGCCGATCAATCCTCAGCCGGGCGATACACGGATCGCCGTCTATGTATCGCTGGGCCAGGCTTTCTGATGCGTTGGCTACGCTGGCTGGGACTGGGTGTGCTGGCGCTTGTCGCGCTGCTGGTCGTGACGCTGGTCGGTGTCGATACGCCGGTGGGGCATCGGTTCGTGGCGAGCCGGATCGGTGAGATACGCCTTGCCAACGGATTGCGGTTCCGGATCGGTCGGATCGATGGATCGCTGTATTCGGACACGCGCCTGGTCGATGTGCGGGTCGATGATCTGGACGGTCAGTTCCTGAGCGCGCCGCTGGTCGCGCTCGACTGGTCGCCGCTCAAATGGTTCGCAAATCGGCTCGATGTGGATCGGCTGGCGATCCCCGAGGCGGTGCTATCGCGAAAGCCGCGCACGCGACCGGCCAAGCAGCGCGGCGCGATCCTGCCGGGCTTCGATATCCGGATTGGCCAGTTATCACTCGGGCGCCTGACACTGGCGGCGCCGGTGCTGGGGACCAAGCGTGCTGCCAGGGCAGAAGGACGCGCCGATATTCGGTCGGGGCGCGCACTTGTCGTTCTGTCCGCGCTGGTCGAGGGAAGCGATCGGTTCCGGCTGGGGATCGATGCCGAGCCTGATCGAGACAAGTTCGACATCAACGTGATGGCGCGTGGGCAAGCGGGCGGCGTGCTGTCGCAGATGGCCGGCAATCGAGGCGCGGTGGCAGTCGATGTCGGTGGCGAGGGCCGCTGGACACTCTGGCAGGGCCGCGCGGATGGGCGGATTGGCAAGGAGAAGGTCGTCGATCTCGCGCTCATCGCGCGATCAGGCCGCTATGCGCTGTCGGGCCGCATCGCGCCGTCGACCTTGTTGAAGGGCAAGCTGCAACGGTTGACGGCGCCTAGTATGTCGGTGCGGGGGACCGCGACCTTTGTCGAGCGGCGCCTGGACGGCCGTATCTTGCTGCGATCACCGAATATCGAGGCACGGGCGCAGGGGATGGTCGATCTGGGCGCGAGCAGTTATCGGCGGCTGACCATCAGCGCTCGGCTGTTGCGGCCGGCGGCGCTGTTTCCCAACATGACCGGGCGCAATATCGATCTGCGTGTCGTGCTGGATGGTCCGTTCGACACCGCCCGCTTCGCTTACCGTCTGCGGGCGGAGCGTATGGCGTTCGACAAGACGGGTTTCGAGATGGTTCAGGCCGTCGGTGCCGGGCGGCTATCGCCTGCGCCAGTCATGTTGCCGATCAAGTTGACCGCAGAGCGTGTGACCGGGGTCGGGAATGTTGCGGGCGGCATATTGCGGCGCCTGAGGGTCGAGGGACCGTTGCAGGTCACGCCTGCGCTGCTGACGGGGACGAACCTGATGCTGCGATCGGACAAGCTGACCGGCCGGATCAGCGTGGTGCTGGACCTGAAGAACGGTCGGTTCGATGTCGGGTTGAACGGCGCGCTGGACCGGTATCTGATCCCGGGCCTGGGCATTGTCGATGTCAATTCGACGTTGCGTGTCGTTCCCGGTCCGGGCGGTCGTGGGACGCGTGTCGTCGGGCGCGGAATCGCGCAGATGCGACGGCTGGACAATGCGTTTTTCCGCAGTCTGACCGGCGGATTGCCACGGATTGAAACCGCGCTGGAGCGAACGTCGGACGGCGTGCTGCACTTTGGCGGACTGGTGCTGACGTCGCCGCAGTTGCGCCTGAGTGGAAACGGGTATCGCCGGCGCGACGGGACGTTTCATTTTGAGGGGGCAGGGCGTCAGGCGCGTTATGGACCGGTCACGCTTGTGCTGGATGGGCGGATCGACAAACCGACGCTTGACCTGGTGCTCGCACGCCCGAATGACGCGCTGGGACTGGCGGCTGTTCGCGCGCATCTTGATCCGACGCCGGAAGGTTTTGCTTTCATGGCGCAAGGTGGGACTCGTCTGGGTCCGTTCCGGACGCAGGGCGCGATCCTGTTGCCGCGTGGCGGCCAGGCGAGCATCCGCGTCGACGCGCTTGATGTGGCGAACACGCATGCCCGCGGCGTGCTCGCCATTACCGACGGCGGGTTTACCGGCAAGCTGGACATTGCCGGCGGTGGCCTGTCAGGGGTGATGCTGTTCAGACCTGTTGGCAGCGTCCAGCGGGTCGAGGCGCATCTGAACGCGCGCGCCTGGGGGTTCGAGGGGACGACGCTGAGGCAGGGTCATCTCGATCTGGTGACGTTGCTCGACCCCGCCGGGACATCGATCGAGGCGAATGTGACGGCACAGGGCATCAGGCGCGGGGCGCTTAGCCTTGCGCGTTTCACTGCGGCGGCTACCCTACGCGGCGGTATCGGACAGGTTCGCGCCTCGATCGCAGGCTCTCGCGGCCGATCCTTCGCGGTGCAGACGCTCGTTCAGGTCAGCCCGGACCGCTATGCAACGACACTGGAGGGAATCATCGACCGGCGGCCGATCAGGTTGCTGGCACCGGCGGTGGTGGTGCGTGACGAGGCCGGAGGCTGGCGATTGCAACCGACACGGCTTAGCTTTGCCGGCGGCGAGGCGCAGGTGCAGGGCCGCTTTGGTGGCGCCGATAGCGCCGCGACGATCCGGCTTTCCGGCATGCCGCTCTCGGTCCTCGACATCGGCTATCCCGGACTTGGACTAAGCGGAAGCGCGTCGGGCAAGATCGACTATGCAACGGGTGGGTCAAGACCGACCGGGACGATCGACATGACCATTCGTGGCCTGTCGCGAAGCGGGCTGATCCTGTCGTCGCAGCCGATCGATGTCGGGCTGGCGGGGGTTCTATCCGCCGACAAGCTGGGATTGCGCGCCGTGATGGCATCGGGGGGCAAGACGATCGGACGGGGGCAGGCGTTGCTCCGGCCGCTGGGGACTGGCGACTTGACCAGCAGGATCGCCAACGCGCCGCTGATCGCGCAGCTGCGCTATGGCGGGCCGGCCGATACCTTGTGGCGGTTGACGGGTGTCGAGCTGTTCGACCTGTCAGGTCCGGTGGCGATTGGTGCTGATGTGACCGGGCGGCTGGCGGCGCCGGTCATTCGTGGCACCGTCCAGGCAAAGGGTGCGCGGATCGAGAGCGCCGCGACAGGTACGGTGTTGACGAACGTGCAGGCGACAGGCCGGTTTGAGGGGTCTCAACTCGCCATCGATCGACTGACGGCCGACGCGGGCAAGGGCGGGCGCGTGACCGGGCAGGGGCGGTTCGACTTCGCCGCGCCGCGCGGTATCGGGCTGGACCTGTCGGTGCAGGCTGACCATGCCGTACTCATCGATCGTGAGGCGATCGGCGCGACGGTGACGGGGCCGCTGACCTTTCGCTCGAACGGTTCGGGGGGGCAAATCGGTGGCGATGTCGTCCTGAACAGCAGCCGCTATCGGTTGGGGCTGGCCAGCAACGCCGCGGCGGTCCCGAAGCTCAATATCCGCGAGATCAACCTGCCGGGTGGAGGAGACGAGGACGATGCACCGGCGTCCCCCTGGACATTGGCGGTCAAGGCGCGGGCGCCTGACTCATTGTCGGTGTCTGGACTTGGGCTGCGCAGCGAATGGTCGACCGACCTGGCGATCGCGGGATCGCCGCAGAACCCGGCGATAACCGGTCGCGCGCGATTGATCCGTGGCGACGTGGAGTTTGCCGGACGCAAGTTCGACCTGAACCGCGGCATTATCCGTTTTGGCGGCGAGGTGCCCGCCAATCCCGCGCTCGACATTGAGGCCAATGCCAATACGACCGGGTTGAGCGCCACTATCCGGGTGACCGGCAACGCGCTGAAGCCCGAAATCTCGTTCGCCAGCATCCCGGCGCTACCGCAAGACGAATTGCTATCTCGCCTGTTGTTCGGGACGTCGATCACGAACCTGTCGGCACCCGAGGCCCTGCAGCTTGCCAGTGCGGTCGCGGCCCTCAAAAACGGAGGTGGTGGGCTGGACCCGATCAACGCGATCCGGCGTTCGGCGGGGCTAGACAGACTGCGTATCTTGCCGGCGGACCCGCAGACCGGGCAGGGCAGTTCGATCGCTGCGGGCAAATATGTGACGCGCCGGCTGTATGCGGAGATCGTGACCGATGGGCAGGGCTATTCGGCGACGCGCGTGGAGTTCCAGGTGACGCGATGGCTGTCGATATTATCGAGTATCTCCACGCTTGGCCGTCAGAGCGTGAACGTTCGGGTGTCGAAAGACTATTGAGGGGGATCGTTGAGGGGCCTGGTCATGGCCCCTCAACGCTTCAGCCGGGGATGCCGACGATGGTCTTCACTTCCATGAAGTCGGCAAGACCATAGCGGCCATTCTCACGACCGTTGCCCGATTGCTTGTAGCCGCCAAATGGAGCAGCGATATCGGGACTCCATGAGTTGATCGTCACCAATCCAGCGCGTAGTCGCGGCGCGACCTTTGCCGCTTTTTCAGGATCGCCGGAAATGGTCGCGGACAGACCATAATCGGTATCATTCGCGATTTCGATCGCTTCATCCTCGCTGTCATACGCGGTGATCGTGGCGACGGGGCCGAATGTTTCCTCGCGCGCGATGCGCATGTCGGGCGTAACATCGGAGAACAGGGTGGGGCGGATATAATAACCGGCATTGCGACCATCCGGTCGCCCGGTCCCGCCCGTCACCAGCGTCGCCCCTTCGTCGATGGCGGACTGGATCAGATCCTGGATCTTGTCGAACTGCGCGCGGTTGACAACCGGGCCGATGTGCGGACCTGTCTCGGCGGGGTCGCCGACGGTCGTTTGTTCCATCATCGACTTTACAAAGTCGGTTGCGTCAGTGACCTGCTCGCGGTGGACGAGCAGCCGGGTGGGCGCGATGCAGCTCTGCCCCGAATTGGCGAGGACGCCCTGAACGGTTGGTGGCAGGACGCTGGCGAGGTCGGCACCCTGAAGGACGAGGTTCGGTGCCTTGCCGCCCAGTTCCTGGTGAACGCGCTTGACGGTGGGCGCAGCTGCCTGCGCTACCGCGATTCCGGCGCGGGTCGAGCCGGTGAAACTGACCATGTCGACATCTTTGTGCGCCGAAAGCGCAGCGCCGACACCCGGCCCATCGCCATTGACCAGATTGAATACGCCGGCGGAAACGCCCGCCTCATCCAGAACCTCGGCCAGGATGATTGCGCAGGTCGGTGCTTCCTCGGACGGTTTCAGGATCATGGTATCGCCGGCGGCCAGCGCCGGCGCGACCTTTGCGCAGATCTGGTTCAGCGGCCAATTCCAGGGCGTGATCATCGCGACGACACCCAGTGGCTCGTGGCGAACGACCGCGCGTCCGACCTGCTCCTCGAAGGTAAAGGAGGACAGGGCTTTCAGTGTTGCCGCGAAATGACCCAGTCCGGTCGGCGCCTGCGCCGCGGTCGCCAGCCCCATCGGCGCGCCCATCTCCTCGCTCATGGCCTTTGCGAAATCCGGTATCCGGGCCTTATACGCGTCGATGATGCGGCCGATCAGCGCGCTGCGGTCTTCAATGCTGGTCTGCGAATAGGTCCGGAACGCCTTGCGCGCAGCCTTGACCGCCTTATCAACGTCGGCGGTGCTGCCCAGCGTGATCTCCGTCACGGGCTGCTCGGTCGACGGGTCGATGACGTCATGACGGTGGCCGCCCTCACTCTCGACCCAGGCGCCGTCGATATAATGCTTCAGATGGCTTTTCATGCTGCTCACTCCATGCGTTTTTGAAATCAGGGTATGAGAATTGATGTGGACGTGGCGACGCGTCGATGCAACCTGCCTAGTCGCCGCAGGACTTCTGCCCCGATGCGTCGTCGTCGAATGCAGTGACGATCGCCTGAACGATCGACAGATGCGTCAGCCCCTGCGGCATGTTGCCGAGGAACGCTCCATCAGGGCTGACCATCTCCGAATAGATGCCGACGCCGCCATCCAGCGCTTCCATCGCCTTCGTAAAGATCGCCCTTGCGCGTTGATGCTGGCCTAGCAGCGCTCGCGCCTCGACCATCCAGAAGGTGCAGGCCAGGAAACATCCCTCTTCCTCTTCCATGCCGCAATAGCGGTAGTGAAACGGGCCGCAGCCCAATTCGCGGTCGATGGCATCAAGCGTGCGCTCCAGCCGATCGTGTCCGTCGAAGCCGAACCGGACAGCCAGTGTCAGCGATGCGTCGATACAGTCGCTTCCGGGATACATCATATAGGCTCCGCGATCTTCCGACCAGCAATGCTCACCGATCCATTCCGCGATCCGGTCGCGTTCATTAACCCATCGTTCCCGGTTTTGCGTAGGTAACTGACGCGCATCGACCAGTTCCACTGCCCGGGCCAGCGCCTGCCAGCAACTGATCTTTGACATCGTGAAATGCTGCGGCTCCTCCAGTTCCCAGATACCGGCATCCTTCCTGCGCCACCGGTCGGCGCACAGGTCGGCGAGGCGCGCCAGCAAGGCGGCGCTGTTGCCGTCGAGGATGTTGCCGTTGGCGATGAAGTGGGCGACCGTCTCGAAAATGTCGCCATAGATGCCGTGCTGATGCTGTTGCCCCGCGGCGTTGCCCTGAACGACCGGCTGCGACCCGCGATAGCCGGCCAGATCGATCACCTCCGTCATCGGGACGTGACGGCCGCCCAGTGTGTAGCAGACCTGGGGTTCGCCATCCTCCAGCCGGTGCAGCAGCCATGTCAGCGCCGACTTTGCTTCTTCGTACGCGCCGACATGGATGAATGCCCGGATGGTGTAGCCGGCGTCGCGGATCCAAGCGAAACGATAGTCCCAGTTTTTCGGCCCGCCAAGCCGTTCGGGCAGTGATGTCGTTGGCGCGGCAGCGATCGCGCCGGAAGCAGCATAGACCAGCAGCTTCAATGCCAGCGCGCTGCGCGCCAATTTGTCGCGGTGATTGCACTTGATGTCGAGGCCGGCGACCCAGTCGCGCCATTCCGCATCGGACTGATCAATCCGGGCATCGATCTGTTCAATGGTCGGAATGACCAGCGGCTCATTCTCTCCGGCGACCAGGCCGATCGTGACTGTCTCTCCCTTATCGACATGAAAGCTGCCGCAAACACCAAGGTCGTTGCGTTCGCCGATGTTCAGTCGATCATCGTGAACAAGGACTGCCAGCACGTCCTCGACATGCAGGACATGATGCTGTCCGGTCCTGGCTGTATAGGGATTGGCCGTGTCGCCACGACGGCTGAGGCGTAGATCGACCTGGAAGCTGACCGTTCCATCGAGTCCCTCCGTTCGTCGGGCGAGCTCGGCCCAGGGCAAGCGGCCGGCCGAGCCACTGTTGAGCGATTCCGTCAGCCGGGCGCGCCCCGATGCCGTCGTGAAGACAGTTTCGAGGACATTGCTGTCGTCGCGGTAACGACGTTCGACCGTGAACGGCTCGGTCGGCGCGATAACGAAACAACCGCCTACTTCAGCGTCCAGCAGCCGGTCGAAAAACGGCATCGAGTCCATGTTGGGTACGCACCACCAGTCGATCGAGCCGTCGGCGCCGCTAAGCGCGACGGCACGACCGTCACCGAGCGCACCGTAGGATTTCAGCGGAAGATATCCTTGCGCGTCGCGCACGGTGTGGGAGCGGGCCAAGGTGTCGGAGTGTTTCTTCATTGCGGCCCCCAACGCTTAACATGGGTAACGTGTTCGTACCTTTGCCGGAGTTGCGAGGGAGACGAGCGCGAAGGCGTGCGTTGAGCGTCCAAGGCAATATCGGGAGACATAACCATGAGTATCGCATCCGCATTCGGCTTCGGCGGCAAGAAAGTTCGCTATGCGGTCGTCGGGCTGGGCGACATCACGCAGGAGGCGTTCCTGCCGGGCGTGTCTCATACAGGTAATTCCGAGGTTGTGGCGCTGGTCACCGGCGATCCTGAAAAGGCCCGTAAAGTCGGCGACCGTTATGATGTCACCGAAACCTGCGATTATGACGGTTTTGCCGATTTGCTCGCGTCCGGCAAGATCGACGCTGTCTATATTGGAACGCCCAACTGGCGGCACGCGGAATTCGTCGTTCCTGCGCTCGAAGCCGGCATCCATGTGCTGTGTGAAAAGCCCCTGGAAATATCTTCCAAGAAATGCCGCGCCATCATCGAGGCGCAGCAGCGTTCCTCCGCACGGTTGATGGTTGCGTATCGCCTGCATTTCGAGCCGGCGACACTGGATGCGATCGACAGGATCAGGAAGGGCGAATTGGGCGAGCTGATCGCATTCACGTCCTGCTTCGCGCAGATGCTCGACCCGGCCAATCACCGCGCCGATCACGGTATCGAGGCGGGGCCGTTGTTCGACATGGGTCCGTACCAGATCAATGCTGCACGCTATCTATTCGGTGCGGAGCCGACTGAGGTCATCTCCGCGACTGCAATCCGGCACGAGCAGGCTAACCTTGGTGAGTTGGACGATACGATGGCGGTCACGCTCCGCTTTCCCGGCGATGCGCTGGCTCAGTTCAGCGTTTCCTATTTTGCCAACGGTATCAACAATCTGACGATCGCAGGCACGAAAGGATCGATCACGATGGACCCGGCCTACACCTATGGCGAGCCACTGCAGCAGCATCGCAAGGTCGGCGGAAAGCATGATCATCAGTCATTCAAGGCGACCGACCAGTTCGGCGGCGAGCTGAAATATTTCTCGGACTGTATTCTGGAAGGGCGCGATCCTGAACCGGATGGGGAAGAGGGTCTTGCCGATCTGCTGGTCATCGAAGCCATCCGGCGTTCGCTGGATAGCGGGCGTCCGGAGAAAATCGAGCCGCTGCAACGCACGCGCAGGATCGATCCCGCAAGCCAGTTGCAATCGTTGGGCGGCGTTTCCGCGCCTGAGCCGATCAAGGCGTCCGACCCGGTGCAGGACTGAACAGATGTCGGAGATGAACGATTTCGGCCAGGGCGTTTCCGCCGACTTGCTGGTCGAGGGCAAGCCAATCGCCGGTTCTGTTGACGGAAAACCGATTGTTGTTGTGCGCCTCGCTAGCGGCCTTTCGGCATTGGCCGGGAAATGCACGCATCTTGGCGCGCCGCTGGAGAAGGGGTTGATCTGTGACGGCGAGTTACGCTGTCCCTGGCATCATGCGCGCTTTTCGCTGGCGACGGGTGAGGCGGTAGGCGCACCGGCGTTTGAACCATTGGCTCGTTATATGGTCGTCGAGGAAGATCACACCGTTCGGGTCACATCCGAGCAAGATCCTGTTCCCGCGATCGAGGCTGCTCCTTCCATCGGACGGATCGTGATCGTCGGCGGTGGCGCGGCGGGACATGCTTGCGCCGAAATGCTGGCGCGGCATGGGGCCGGTGCTTCGGTAACCTTGCTGTCGAGCGATGCCGATGCGCCGTATGATCGCACCTTGTGCTCCAAACAATATCTGGCGGGCAAGAAAACGCGCGACGAAGCCATGCTGCCCGAGCCGGGGCTTGGGCGAGGGACCAAGCCGACGATCCGGCTTGGTTGCGAGATCAGCGCCATCGATACGCATAACCGCTCGGTAACGCTCGCTGACGGCGAGACGATTGCATTCGACAAGCTGATCCTGGCGACGGGCGCGGAACCGGTCGTACCCGATTTCACCGGCAGTGATCGTGACGATGCTTACGTCGTGCGAACGCTTGTCGATACCGACGCGCTGATCGAGCACGCCGGTTCTGCTCGCCGCGCTATCGTGCTGGGTTCGAGCTATATCGGGCTGGAGGTTGCTGCTTCGCTGACCGGTCGCGGGCTGAGCGTGACGCTAGTGGCCGATGGGGAGATACCGCTGGAGAAGACCGCAGGGTCCGAGATCGGCAAATTCATCCGATCGCTGCATGAGGACAAGGGCGTCGTCTTTCACATGGGTCGTGAAGTGACGCAATGGGACGGCAGTGCTGCGACCCTGGACGATGGAACGGTCATCGAGGGCGATCTGCTGGTGATGGGAACAGGCGTCCAACCGCGGATCGCGCTTTGCGAAGCGGCAGGGCTGACAATCGCGGGCAAGGAGGAGGGTGGTGGCGTCGCGGTCGACGGGCAATTGCAGACGTCGTCCGGCGGGATTTATGCGATCGGCGACATCGCGAGCGTCCCCGATCCCCGGCTCGCCCACAAGATCCGTGTCGAGCACTGGGTCGTGGCGCAGCGGATGGGCCAGTGGCTGGCTCGGCATCTGCTCGGTGTGGTCGAGGGCGACTATCACGATACCCCGTTCTTCTGGTCCGGGCATTACGGGACCAGCCTGCGCTATGTCGGTCATGTCGCGTCCCCTGACGATCAGGATATCGATGGCGAGGTGACGGCAGGCGATTTCACCGCGACGTTTCGGGAGGATGGCCAGGAGCAGGCGGTGATGACCTGCGGGCGCGATCTGGCCGCACTGAAAGCGGAAGCGGCGATGGACCAGCGCGCATGAGCGACGATACCGGAAAGCCGGTAATCTTCCTGCTGCATGCTCTTGGGGGAAGCGCGCGGTCATTCGATGTCGTTATCCCGTTGCTGCCGGCGTTCGATTGCGTGGCGATTGATCTGCCGGGTTTTGGTGACGCGGCCGATGCTTCGGCACTCGGTGTGGAGCAGGTAGCGGCATCCGTCATCGACCGGATCAAGGGTCGAGCACCTAAGCGCTGGATGCTGGTCGGACACAGTATGGGTGGAAAGATTGCCACAATCTTGGCCGCGCGCGCGGAAGGGGGGGCGATCGGGCTTTCGGGATTGGCGGGCGTCGTCCTGCTTGCCGCATCTCCGCCCGAGCCTGAGCCGATGGACGAGGATCGTCGGCAGATGATGATCGGCTGGGCATCGGCGGGATCGGTGTCGCACGACAATGCGCAGGCATTTGTTACAATGAACCAGGCGGGTGACATGGCGTCCGAAGCGGAGCGGTCGGCCGTAACCGATGTCACGCGCGCATCTCGCCATGGCTGGTTGGGATGGCTTGAGCGCGGCAGTCGTGAGGACTGGTCGGCTAATGTCGGCGTGCTGGATACGCCTGCGCTGATCGTAGCTGGAAGCGAGGATGGTGAGGATCTCGGAGCCGAGGCGCAGCGGCGGCTGAACGCGCCGCATTATGCCAATGCCACCTTGGAGGTCGTGCAACAGTCAGGGCATCTGTTGCCGCTGGAGCAGCCAGCCACTATTGCGACGTTGATCGAGGAACATTGGCAGCGCGTTTGTGGGCGTGATGCGTCTATTCCCGCGCCTTATGCCGAGCTGATTGCCTCCGACCGAGTGAGCGAGCGCACGCGCTGCGTTTTGATCGGACGAGCGACAGCGGACGAGGAGGGTAGTGAACCACGCGCCTTGTCTGCGCGGCAAATGGCGGTGCTGCGTGTGTTGCTGGATCATGTGCTGCCGCAGGATGAGCGACGGATCGATCTGGCCGCGCGGATCGACACAGGGCTTGCCGAAGGTCCGGGAGACGGGTGGCGCTTCGCCGCGTTACCGGCCGACAAGGAGGCGTATCGCCTGGGACTGAATACGCTCGACATGACGGCGGGCGGCAAATTTGCCGAAGGGTTGGCGGACGAGCAGACCGCGCTGATCGACGCGGTAGCCAATGGGCAGGGCGGTATCGACGGAGAAGGCAGATATCTTTCGCACGAGCAGATGAAATTGTGGTTTCAGGACGTCTGTGCCGACGCGGTTCGGACGTGGCTTTCGCACCCGGCCAATATGGCATGGATCGGCTATGACGGCTTCGCCAATGGCGGCGATGGCGTGCGCAAACAGGGATATCAGCGCACGCATGCCGATGATCCCGAGGGCTGGGAGCCGGCTCGGGCTAGAGCCAGCGCATGAAGCCGGACGCGATGAACCGCCATGCCGACCATGATGTGGTCGATGCGGTCGTGATCGGCACTGGCGCAGGAGGCGCGCCCCTTCTGTCGCGTCTCGCCAAGGCGGGCCTCAGCGTCGTGGCAATGGAGGCAGGGCGCAACTGGCAGTCGCACGAGCATACTCCCGACGAGATTGACGCGGGCAGCATCTATTGGCTCGGCGAGCGGCTGAGCGATGGTGACATGCCGCAGGCCTTTGGTGGCAATAATAGCGGGACAGGCGTCGGTGGATCGACGCTGCACTGGGGCGCATTCTGCCCCCGGCCCGACGCGCGCGACATGCGGCTGAAAACGCTGACGGGCAAGGGTGAGGATTGGCCGATCGAGCATGATGAACTGATCCGCTACATCGCCGAGGTCGAGGGATTTATCGGGGTGTCCGGGCCGTCGCCCTATCCCTGGGACGAGGACCGGCGTTATCCGCTGCCGCCGGTCGCACGCAACGCGCCCGCCGACGCGATGGCGCGGGGATGTGACGCCTGCGGAATTGTGACAACGGACGCACCTGCGGCGCTGGTATCGCGTGACTGGCATCAGGAGGGTCGAGAACTTCGCCAGGCGTGCGTCAGCTGCGGTGCCTGTCATCAGGGGTGCCGCAACGCCGCCAAGACGAGCATGGACGTCACCTATCTGCCTCTAGCAGTCATGGCCGGCGCGGAAATCCGGGCCGAGGCAATGGTTCACGGGATCGAGCGTGATGGCAGCGGCCGGGTTAAGGCCGTCATCTACCACCAATACGGGATCGAGCGGCGTCAGAACTGCAAGGCCGTGTTCCTGTGCGCAGGCGGTGTCGAGACGCCAAGGCTGTTGCTTCATCTGGGGATCGCCAATTCCAGTGGTCAGGTCGGCAGGAACTTCATGGCGCATGTCGCCACACAGGTCTGGGGGCGGTTCGATGCCGAAATGCGCTGCAATCGCGGCTATCCATCATCGCTGATCAGCGAGGATATGATGCGTCCCGACGATGCCGGGTTTGCGGGCGGTTATCTGATGCAGAGCCTTGGCGTGCAGCCCGTCACGATGGCGACGGGTTTTGCACGCGGTTGCGGGCTGTGGGGTCGCGCGCTGGTCGACGTGATGGACGGCTATCTTCATCTGGCGGGCATCGGCATCAACGGGGAATGCCTGCCAAGCGACGACAACCGACTGACACTGTCGGACGAGCGCGATCCGTTCGGCCTGCCAAAGGCACGAGTGACGTTCGGCTATGGGGAGAACGAGCAGGCGATCGACGCGCATGCGCGGCGCGTGATGACCGAGATCTGGCAGGCGGCAGGGGCAAGCGGTATTTTTTCGATGCCGCGTTCCGCGCATACGATCGGTACATGCCGGATGGGGACCGACGGTTCGCGGGCGGTGGTCGATCCTGATGGCCGTAGCTTCGATATCGACAACCTCTACGTCTGCGATAATTCGGTTTTTCCCAGTTCGCTGGCGGCAAATCCCGCGTTGACGATCATGGCCCTGTCGCTGCGGACGGCGGACCGCTTTCTGAAACGTTGACGCAACCATCATCGGCGGCCATCGAACACGCGACAATTACCAAATAAACGGACCTTAGCCTTGCGCCATCTGCTCTTGATTGCCCTTGCGCTCATGCCTGCGCCGCTTCTGGCGCAGGCAGTGTCGACCACCGTCGAGAAGAAGGTCGATGACGAGATCAAACTGCCGCCGCTGCCCGATGACAAGACGATTACGCAGGCCGCCAGGATCGGCGGGCGCCAGATTAGCTATCGCGCAACCGTGGGCACAATTGCAGTGCGTGATGACAAGGGCAAGAAGATCGGCGAGGTCGTCTATACCGCCTACGTCGTCCCTTCGTCCGACACGCGACGCCCGGTCACGTTTGCGGTCAATGGCGGGCCGGGAGCATCGTCGGTCTATCTCAATTTGGGTGCGGTCGGACCCAAGCATGTTCCCTTTGGCGGGCAGGGGGACGCGCCGTCGGATGCTCCGATTGCACTCGACAATCCCAATAGCTGGCTCGACTTCACTGATCTGGTCTTCATCGATCCCATCGGCACCGGGTTCAGTCGCAGCCTGGTCGATGAGGCTGAGACGAAGAAAGCGTTCTACGCCAATGATCCAGATATCAAATATCTATCGAAGGTCGTCTATGACTGGCTGGTCAAGGAAGGCCGGCTGCGCTCGCCCAAATATGTGATGGGCGAAAGCTATGGCGGTTACCGCGCGCCACGCATCGCTTACGAACTGCAATCGCAGATTGGGGTCGGCGTCAGCGGGCTGATCATGGTGTCACCCTATCTCGATCCGGCATCGGGCGATGACGCGACCGCGCTGTCGCCCTTGCCCTGGATGATCGACCTGCCGTCGATGGCGGCCGCCAACCTGGAGCGTCGCGGGCAGTTGAATGCAGCGGCAATGGCCGATGTGGAGGCTTATACGCGCGGCCCGTTCGCGACCGACCTGCTCAAGGGGCGTTCCGACAGGCAGGCAACGGAGCGCATCGTCGAGAACGTGACCCGTCTGACGGGGCTGGACCCGGCCCTGGTACAGCGCCTGGGCGGACGCATAGATACGGGCACCTATCTGCGCGAGGTGCACCGCGTGGAGGGAATGATCGGCAGCGTGTACGATTCCAATGTGACGGCGTTCGACCCCTTTCCCTGGTCGGCCGAACGAAAATCGAACGATCCGATCCTTGACGCGCTGATCGCACCGACGACCAGCGCGATGGTCGATTTCGTCACGCGCGAGGTCGGGTGGAAGACAGATGCGCGCTATAACGCCCTGTCCTATGCGGTGAACGAGGCATGGGACCGGGGCAAGCCGCGCGACGAGCCGGTGACGGATCTGCGCAAGGCGATTGCCAACGACCCGAAGATGGCGGTGTTGATCGTTCACGGCTGGGACGACCTGTCCTGCCCGTTCTTCGCATCGCGCCTGATCGTCGATCAGATGCCCGCCTTCGGCCAATCGGAGCGGGTCAGATTGTCCGTCTATCCCGGCGGGCACATGTTCTACAGCCGGACCGACAGCGGCGCCGCGTTCAAGCGGGACGCGGAAGCCTTGTACGTGCGGTAGTGGCGCACCGTCCGCTACGCGAGCAGGCGCGAACGTCGCAAGACAGATGTTCGATGCAAAGCTGTCGACGTTTCAGGCTCTTGTGGCTGCACTGATTTTTTAACGCAGCTCATGCGCGTCATCGAAATATGCCTGGCAGGCGCTATTGTCATCCTCGGTTTTGACGAGCCGCTGGAAAACGAGACTGGTGTTGCCCTCAGGTAACCATGAGAGAAGCCGCGGGAATGGGCCGTCCAAGAACTCCGCCACATAGGGTTTCGACGCGTCACCTATGCTGCTCGATGTACGTTTTACAAACCTGAAGCCGGGCCGAAGACCCGCTATCCAAGCCGGGCTTGTTTTGGGAACGGCATCAACGACCTTGTTTGGCGTCATCGTGAAGCCGCGATCATAGATTGGCTGAGTGACGGTGTGGAGAGATCCGCAGGGGCCAAAGAGACTTACCGGCAGCGGTCTGTTGGCCGCTTCCCGAGAAACCGTGACCAGGTTTGCGCCAGTTAGCCTTTCAAGACGGCTTACCTCATCCTCGCGCGCGTTTGCCGACGTATCGGCCATATGGCGGAGCGACTTCAGAAGTCCGCTCTTGCGAGACTTCAGCTGCGTGTCGAGCAGCATCGCGGTGAGGTGTCCGCGATCATATTGCACCTGCATAGCGTCGGGATTGGTCCAGAATTGGGTCGACAACTCAGCATCCGTCAGATTGCGCGCGGTCGATCCTGCGTAGCGGAATAACAACTCATTTATGGACGCTCGCCAATCGGATATTGTCCAAAGGTCTGACTTGACCATGGCCTGATTGGCGAACCAATCGGTGAAGCCTTCAGTGAACCAATAATCGGTCGCCCCATCTGCATAGGGCCCGAATGACTGACCAAACCAGCGGTGCGCATATTCATGTGCGAGTAGCCGAGTGAAGTCGTTGAGCGGAATATTATCAGTTGATGTCAGCGCGAACCCAGATGTTCGTCCCGTACCGCCATAGCTGAACGAGCCATTCTCGGATCCAGTCAGTGGTGCAAGCGTAACTAGAAAAGGTTTTGCTGGCGCGGACAGCATCGCATTCTCAACGGATATCAGTGTCGCGATCCGATCATACAGCATAGCGTCAGAGAACGTCCATTGTCCGAGCGCTGCGAGCATTACGGGTTGGCCACCAACGTGACGTTTGGTCAGGCGGAGCGACTTGCCTCCGATGAGAACGGCACTTACGACTTGATTGACTGTCAGACTGATGGAATCCGTGACGTCGAGATCGCTTGCGAGCCGCCAACCTTTAGGGCGGTGACCCCAGTGGAAGCGCGCTGGCGCATTCTCGCGATCGACGGGGATCGCAAACACACCCTCGGCATGGAGATAAAACCAGTCCGCCTCGACGATCGGCTGTGCCTTTTCAAAGGTGCGAGCATCAGGAAGACCGGGTTGTCCATCGAGGACACGGTAGCGCACCGTGAGGCGCGCTCCGGGTTGGTGTCGAACCGTTCGGCGCGACGGATCCTTATTCCCGATCAACGTCCCGCCGATCACGATAAAGTCGCACAGGTGCTTTTCTAATCCTTCGCTTCCCGCCCATTTTGAAGGCAGGTCTATTTCCGTCGTGCCATCGCTGTCGCCGTCAAACGTGATGCCGACGATAAGCACGGGTGCATTCCCATGATCATCTATGTCGACCGTGTAGCTGATCGGGGTTGCGGTGGCGGCCGGCGATGCTTCGCCGGTCAGGCCAGCAGCCAGGATACACAGCCAGCGCAGATAACTTCCTCTAATAATCCCGTCTGACCTTGCTTTGCTTGTCCGATTCCGTCTCTCACCGCGCCGCCAGCGTCGTGGCCTTGACGTTCCAGCCGCGCAGCGTGATCGTGGTCGCTCCGTGCACGGCGGCGACGGGATAGCGGATGTCGAGTGTCCGCTCCTCGCCGGGAAGCAGCGAGACATAATTGTCGCTGAAATAGGCCGGCAGGATTTGACTGCCGTCGGCATTCATCATCGTCAGCTTCGCTTCGATGGCGGGGACTTGCGTCGTATTCTTCAGGGTGACACTCGTCACGATCTCGGCTCCGTCGGACGTGGACATGCTGCTGGTCGTGAGTGCGACCGGCGCCAGCGCATCGATTGCGCGCATCGCCGGCATCGTCGCACTTTCCCAGTAGAAATTGTCGGACAGCCGCTTGCCATCGGCATCACTCGCCTCAAGCCTTACAAGCGCGACACCATCCGCCATCAGCGGTGCCAGATCGAGCGTGAACGCCTCGCTGACGGCGGCGGCGGGCGCGTTGATCGTGACACTTCTGTCGGCCAGCACACGGTTGTCCAGCGACATGACGCGCGCGCGGACCTGCACGCGGCCAAGCGGCTTGGTCCGGTTGTTCACCAGCACGATTTTATGATCGGGCAGGTTCATCTGCACATGGATCGGCTCGGACGCCTTCTTGACGGCGTAGAAGGATGCCTGCGTGTCGTAGTCGTGACTGAAGATCTGCCATGCCGATGACGGCCAGGCGGGTTGCGTCATCCACAGCATGCGTGCGCTGTTGGTCTTCCACAGCCCGGCATTGAAGCCTTCGAAGATGGCGCGGTACGAGACGTACTGCATCATCTGCGCCTTCCGTTCAAAATCTTCGAGGCTGGTCCCCTCACCATATTGTTCGGCGAGCGCATCCATATAGCCCTTGACGTCGCCATTCCCGCCATGATGCCAATCGTGATAGGCCCAGCTATCGCTGATCGGCCAACGCTCGCCCGGCGGGATCGCTCGCTTCCAGGCTTCGAGCGTCGGCAGGGAGGGCGTACCCAACTCCACGGCGAAGCCCTTGCCATGCTCCGTAAAATATTCGACCGGCGGTCGCCAGTCATAGGGGCCGCTATTCTGAAGGTTGATGCGGTTGGAGGAGCCCATGTAGAGCCGCGTGCCGTCGTCTCGTGCGATCAGCTTTTCCAGGCGCTCGTTCAGGATAGGCTGAGGCACACCCTCATTGCGGCCAAACCACAGGACGATCGAGGGGTGGTTGCGAAAACGCCGTACGACGTCCGTCGCGTTCGCCATGAAGAGCGCCGGATCCGCTGCCTCCAGATTGTCATCCTGCGTCGACTCCCAGAAGTCATTGAGTACCATCAGTCCGTATTCGTCGGCCAGCTCGTAGAAATTCTCCTCACTATTCTGACCCACCCAGTTGCGGATGACGTTGAGGTGTGCTTCGCGGTGAAGGCGGAAATAAGGTTCGAGATGCGCGCGATCGACGCGTTTCATGAAATCATCCATGCCGATATTGCCGCCCCGTGCAGCGATCCGCACCCCGTTCACGCGGAGCACAAGATACGGGCTCAATCCATCTTCATCCTTGACGGCGGTCACCGCCGGTGAGTCTTGCGCGCCTGCGGCAAGACTGGCGACCCAGCCGCCCGCGATCTTGCGGATGCCGGCATGCGACCCATCAACGATCCGGCGGCCAAGTTGACGAGCCTTTGACGGGTCGATGTTGACACGTTGCAAATGACCATTCGTGTCCATCAACGAGATGCCGTATGTCACTTGACGCATGCCGAAGCGGACATGCTTCGTATCGCTGGTCTGCCCGCTCATGCTGGTGGTCAATGTCAGATCATGAAGCGCCGGGTCGCCGTACCCGTTGGGCCACCACAGTCGGGGATTTCGCACCGCGAGTTGCGCAAATTCACCGGAACGCAGGACGACCTTGGCCGACTGGCCGGCGGCAAGCGCGATTTTCTTGTCGACCATGACATCGTCGAAGGCGGCGCGTACCGTTGCGGTTGCCGAACGTTCGCTCACATTGGTGACGGGCACGATGATCTCTACATCGGCTACGCTGTTGTCGGGTTTGGGGAGCGTGGTGACAATTTGGGCATCGCCGATCGAGACCGGCCCCGTGGTCCGAAACTCGACGCCCTGCCACAGCCCGGTGTTGCGATCACGGATCGCCGGCATCCAGTCCCATCCCTCTGTCGCGACGAATGTCGGGCCGTCGAGCATCATCATGCCGCCATTGTAGCCCGGGCCAGCCACCAGCGATTCTTCATGTGCGATGCTGGGATGCGGGGGAGGGGAAACGCGCACTGCCAACGCGTTGCGGCCGAAGCGCATCTTGCCGGTGACATCGAAGCTTCCGCGAATGAAGGCGCCCTTCATCGTGCCAAGCCGCTCGCCGTTCAGCCAGACTTCGGCCGCATAGTTGATGCCGTTGAACAGCAATGACTGCTGCTTGTCGGCGATCCCGACCGGTGCGTCGAACTCGCTGCGATACCAATAGTCCTGATGCGCGAGGCTTTCCGGGATCGCCATGTTGTTCAGGCCGTAAGCGGGATCAGGATAGACGCCGCGGTCGACCAGCGTCTTGAGCACCGTCCCTGGCACGGTTGCCGGATACCAGCGCGACGCATCATATTGCGCGCCGGAGAGGATCGACCCAGCTTCCCTGACCCCCGGCGCTGCGGCAAGCCGCCAGTTGTGTATGGCCCAGCGATTGTCACGGAGCGGAACGATTGCCGGCTGAGCGGACGGTGCGGCGGCAGCGGGACTTGATGGCGGTGTGATGGCGGTCGGCAGAGTCCAGGCATCTTGTGGCCGAGCTAGCCCGACGATCTGGCGCACCTGCACCGGCCATGTCGGGCTGCCGGTCTGAAAGACGATCAGGTCAGGATCGGGTCGTCGCTTCGCGCGGTCTGCCAATGCTGCCGGCGACACCGCCGCGAGTTCAAGCGCGAAGGACGCGAGACGACCGGCAAATGCGGGCCGGCCAGCAATACGCGGCGCGAGTTCAGCGATCGGCGCCACGGGCGCGGCGGTCATTGCCTGTACGCCCATCAGTTGACCGTCGAGATAAAGCGCTGCCTTGCCCGCTGTCAGCGTCGCGGCGACGTGATGCCAGCCCGGCGAAAGAGGGGCTGGAGCGGTCAGCGTACCAGATTGGGTAATCAGTTGAGGACGGCCGTTCAGAAGGGCCAGAAAGCGGTAGGAGTCCTGCATCGGCGGGCCAAAACCCGCGACCAGAACTTGTCCACTCTGCCGCGCTTCTGGTTCGATCCAGGCAGCCAATGTCCATTCCGGCGCCTTTATCAGGGCATCCTGCTCACCCAGCACCTGTTCGATGCCGTCGCCTGCCGCCGGGAAGGTAGCGTTGAACGGACCGTAAGACTGCGCTGCCAGGTTGCTGCTCGATACAGCGAGCGCGATGACGATGAGCCGGCTAGTGAGACTTTGCATGCCCGTCTCCACAATTGTCTAGGCGCGGATGATCCGGCTGATCGCATCTGCGTGGCTTGGCGAGTCAGCTGCGGCTTGTGCATAGCCGGTGCGCAACTGCCTGAGCGCGCCTGCGACGCGATCCGTATCGAGCGCATCGACCACCGGATCATAGCCGTCCGGGAGAATATTCTGCCCCAGCATCACCGCTACCCAGCTGGGGGTAACGAACAGCTCGTCATTATAACGAAAGACCCGACCCTTTCGACGGAATAGCTCGATCTTGCGGGTCAGGCTGTCGGGTACGGACATTGTTCGCACGTAGCGCCAGAACTCCGAATCGTCGCGTCGTGTCGCGTGATAGTGCAGGATCAGAAAGTCCCGGACCATCTCATACGCTTCGGCCATCTGGCGGTTATACTCATTCCGTTCGACCGCGCCGAAGCCGGTGTCGGGGAATAATGCGAACAGCCTCGAAATGCCGATCTGGATAAGGTGAATGGATGTCGATTCGAGCGGCTCCAGAAAACCCGCCGCAAGTCCCAGCGCGACAACATTACCGTTCCACATGCGCGTGCGTCGACCGGTTTTGAAAGACAGCCGGCGTGGCTCTCCGGTGACCGGTGCATCCAGATTGGCGAGCAGCACATCCTCGGCATGGGCATCGTCCACATGGGCACTGCAATAAACATAACCGTTACCTGTTCGATGCTGCAGCGGAATGCGCCATTGCCACCCTGCGTCGCGGGCGGTCGATCGGGTATAGGGCAGAAGTGGGTCGATCCGCTTTGTCGGGACGGCGATGGCACGATCGCAGGGCAGCCAATGACTCCAGTCCTCGAACGGGGTTTCCATCGCCTCTCCCAGCAACATGCTGCGAAAGCCCGAACAGTCGATGAAGAGATCGCCCGCGATGCGGCGGCCATCGGCGAGCGTGACAGCGGCGACGTGGCCGCGGCGCTGTTCATGTTCGACGCTGGCGATCCGACCCTCGATCCGTTGGACGCCGCCGGCATGGGCGCGCGCGCGCAAGAACGCGGCATAAAGCGCGGCGTCGAAATGATAGGCGTAACCGAGTCCGGAGAGCGCGGCGTGCGGGTCGCGCGGCGGATGCGTGAAGCGGCCTGCTCGTGCAAGTATCGTTGACGGACCATAGTCGTCCAGCGCACCGATACCGACCATGCCACGCATCTTCAGCCAGATCTGGTGGAAATGCAGCCCCTCGATGTCGCGGCCATATTGCCCGAACGGGTGAAAATAACGGTCGGTGCCGGTGTCCCAGCCGACGAACTCGATGCCAAGCTTGAACGTCGCCTGAGTGGCGGCCAGGAACGCGCCCTCATCGATGCCCAATAATGCGTTGAAGCTGAGGATTGGCGGGATGGTCGCTTCACCAACGCCGACTGTCCCGATAGCCTCCGATTCGATCAGCGTGATGCGGCGCTGCCCGTCGTTCAGGAAGCGCGCCGCCGCGGCGGCCATCATCCAGCCGGCGGTTCCGCCGCCGACAATCACGACGCGCCGGATTGGCGCCGCGCTCATCGCCCGGTCAACCAGGCACAGTAGGGCGGCAAGCGTGTCGGCAGCGCCGCAACCGCCATATGCAGCCGGTCAAGCGCAACCCGCATCCTGGCCGCGTCAGCGCCGATCGCGACCGGATCAGGGCGTTCCGGCATGATGCCGAGCCCGAGCAGGACGGCGAGCCAGTCGTCGCGGCCGATTATCGTCTCCTCAAGCCGCGGCACCAGCCCGCGCCGGTCAAACTGTGCAAGCAGCAGGCCAAGTCCCTCAGGCGGCTTGGCACGCGGCATGCTCCAGAAGGCACCTTTACGCCGCGTGCTGCGAAGCGTGTGGAGCGCGATGAAGTCGTGGATCAGCGACGAGCGAAGCATGGACCGGCGATTATACTCACACCGCTCCTCCTCGGCGATAGGACGACCGGGAAGCAGATCGAGCAGCAAGTCCAGGTCGGCGAGCGTGAGGGCGAAGCCCTGCGTTGCAAGCGCACCGGTCGCGGTTGCCGCGTCCCCCAGCGCCACCACATTCGCCACCCAGGGCGTGCGTCTTCCGGCACGCACCGTGATTATTTGCGCATCACCCGAAAAGGTAGCGCGGGCCTGATCTTCTGCGGTGATGGCACTGGCGTAGCCCAGAAGCTCGATTGCACGATCACGCAGCCGGATCGTTGCGCGCCAGCCGTCATCGACCGCCTGAAAGGTGTCGCAGGGCGAGGCGTCTGAGCGCCGCTGGTGTATCAGCACCCGGTCACAGGGGTCGCCCCAATCTTCGAAGTCCGCGTCGAGGCGAGAGCGCAGGAGTGCTTGCGGGCCGGTACAATCAATGAAAAGATCGGCCGTGATATGCCGATCCCGATCGAGTGCAAGGAGCTCGACCAGACCATCGGCATCGCGCTCGACGGCGGCGATCTGACCGACGATGCGACGAATATTCAGCGTGCCCGCATGCTGGCCCAGCAGCGAGAGGACGGTGGACGGATCAAGCCGAACAGCATGGTCGTGGCGCTCCAGCAGAACCTCACCATGATCACCTGGCGGCAAGTAACGGTCGGCGTCGGCCAGCGTCGCCGCGGGTGAATAGGTATGAAACGCTTTTATCGGCCCGGTCCGCTGGGCCTGGAGCCAATGCTGGTGGAAAGCGCCCGGTGCTACCGCGATGCCGGTTTCGCCATAGCCATGGACCCAGGGTGCGCCATCATGGCGCCAATCAAGAAATCGCGTACCCAGCTTGTGCGTCGCATGGCCGCCGGCGATGAGTGCCGTCTGGTCGAGTCCAATACGCGCGAGCACCGAGCGTGTCGTGGCGGTAGCAATTGGCAGTCGATCGGCGACGGCGGCCGGATCGTCGGGTGTCTCGATCAGGGTGATGTCGGCGGTTGGTAGCGCGCGCCGGATCGCGATGGCGACCATCGTGCCCGTCATGCCGGCACCCAATACTGCAATCTTATCAAGCGATAATCGCGCGTTACCCTTCATGCCGGTATCCGGCCTTCCAGAAAGACGCGGTGGTCCGGCATGGCACCAACACCATGGGCGATACCGTTGGAAAGGGCGTCCAGCGCACGATTGAGCGACGCCGCCTCAGGCAGATCCGCCCGCGCGTCCCACGCCCCGGGGATCACGCCCTGCCCGAAATAGACCGCGAGCCAGCTCGGCTCCAGAAACAGGCCGTTGGCATATTGGACAACCTGCGCCGTCCTTCGAAACAACGCCATCTTTTGCGCGAGCGTGTCGGGAATGTCCATCGTGCGCACATGGTTCCAAAAAGAGGAATCATCGCGTTCGGTGGCGTGATAATGCAGGATCAGAAAATCACGAATGCGGTCATATTCAAGGTCAACCTCGGCATTGAAGCCGTCACGATCGGCGTCGGTAACAGTGCGTCCGGGGAAATGCTCGATCAGCTGGGTGATCGCCATCTGGACGAGATAAAGGCTGGTCGATTCCAATGGTTCTAGAAAGCCCGACGCAAGGCCGATCGCCACGACGTTTGCCGTCCAGCTTCTGGTGCGGCGACCTGCACGAAACCGGAGCAGCCGAGGCTCCGCCAGCGGCTCCCCTTCCAGTGCATTCAATAACGCATCACGCGCGGCATCATCGCTCAGGTGGTCGCTGGCATAGACATAGCCGTTGCCGATCCGGTGCCGCAGCGGAATACGCCAACGCCAACCCGCCGCCATGGCGCAGGCGCGTGTATAGGGTTCGATCGGTCCATCAGGGGCAACGCAGGGGACCGCAACCGCACGGTCGCACGGAAGCCAGTGCGACCAGTCCTCCCAAGGGGAGCCACCCTCGTCACCGATCAGCAAGGCGCGAAAGCCGGAGCAGTCGATGAACAGGTCGCCCTCGATCCGCGTCCCATCCGCCAACATGATCGCGCGAACGGTCGATCCGTCGCGTTCGACGGACACGACCTGCCCTTCGCTGCGGCAGGCGCCGCGCGCCTCTGCAAAACTGCGCAAGAACGGAGCAAAACGCGTTGCATCGAACTGATAGGCATAGCCATAGGCCGAAACAGGATCGTCGGGATCGCCCGCCGCCGGCGCAAAACGGTTCTGTTGCGCCGCCACGACGCCGGCGGAATAGGGATCAATCCGCGGCGCGTCCCCCGCATGATGGCGCCTGAGCCAATAATGGTGGAAATCAACGCCTGCCAACGGTCGTCCATAGCTGCCAAAAGGATGGATGTAGCGATCGCCGATACGGCCGAAGTCGCAAAACTCGATCCCCAGTTTGAAGGTGGCATTCGTCGCGGCCATGAAGGCAGCTTCATCAATGCCGAGCCGATCGATGAAGGCGCGAAGATGCGGCAGCGTCGCTTCTCCGACGCCGACGATTCCGATCTCTGCGGATTCAACCAGGTGCACGCGCGCTGCTCGGGGAACCAGCCCCACCAGCGCCGCTGCGGTCATCCAGCCGGCGGTTCCACCACCCAGAACCACGACATCAAGCGGCTGCAAGTCCATTATCCTCTCACCTTTGGGGGCCTGATCCATGCTCGCTGTCGAATTCTTGACGATTACGCGCCACAATTCAACGTTCCGCTGCCCTCCGGCATATCAAGCGGTTTCCGGGATCGGGAACATGTGGTGCTGCCGGTGAGGATTGAACTCACGACCTCAGCCTTACCAACGGGTATAGGCTTGTGCAACCTACTCCGGCCCATGGCACGAGTTCTCTATGTTTGCCGCCTTATATCAACAGGATAGATCCTTCAAACCTACCCTAATGTAGCCGATGGTATCCGGTCGTTCTCCTACGTCGTTATTACGTTGCGGCGCGGCCCAATCCACGTAATTTTTGGTTTCGGAGGTCACAAGAACGATGCCCCGTAAATTGACCACTCACATGATCGAGACCGCTGCGCTGCCAATGAGCGGTCAGTCCTTCCTCTGGGACGGTGAGCTCAAGGGACTCGGGGTTCGCGTCGCGTTTTCCGGCGTAAAGTCGTATGTCCTTCAGTACCGAAGTCCTGACGGTCGTCTTCGCCGTATGGCGTATGCAAGGTATCCCGTATTCACACTCGACGAGGCGCGGAAAGAGGCGATCAGAATGCTAGCCGATGTGACGCGGGGCGTCGATCCGGCCGATGCGAAACAGGCTAAGCGTGCCGCCCCGACCATTGGTGACGTCTGCGATTGGTATCTCGAAGAAGCGGAGGCTGGCCGCCTTCTCGGGCGCCGACGCATGCCGATCAAGGCTTCGACCGTTCGAATGGAGCGGAGCCGGATTGATCGCCATATTCGTCCCTTGATCGGGCATCGTAAGGTGCTCGGACTGAAGCCGGCGGAAATCGAGGCGATGCAGGCCGATATTGCAGCCGGCAAAAGCGCCGCTGACAAAGGGAAGGGTCGCGGTCGATCAACGACGGGCGGTGCCGGAGCCGCGTCGCGCGTTATCTCGACATTGCATTCGATGTGCGAGCACGCGGTCCGCCTTGGCATCATCGAGAGCAATCCCGCCAGGGGCGCGCGGCGTATGGCCAGCAATCGCCGAACGCGCCGGCTGAGCGCGCTGGAGCTCGGTAAGCTCGGGACCGCCATGCGTGTTGCCTCAACGCGCGACGAGAACCCGACCGGTCTGGCGGCAGTGAGATTGATCGCGCTTAGCGGTTTCCGGTTATCGGAGGCGCAGCAGGTTCATCGGTTGTGGGTCGATGCGGAGTCTCATGCAGTCCACTTCCCGGATACGAAGACGGGAGCACAGGACCGACCGATCGGGAAGGCCGCGCTCCGGGTGCTAACGTCGCAACCAACGATCGTCGGTTGTCCGTACGTATTTCCCTCCGACTACGGGGACAGCCATTTCAAGCAGGTACCCGACGTGCTGGTTCGTCTTTGCGTCGCCGCCAGGATCGAAGGCGTCACGGCGCACACGCTTCGCCACACATTTGGAAGCGTCGCCGGTGATATGGGCTATTCCGAGCTGACCATCGCGGCGTTACTTGGTCATGGCAAGCGTGGGATAACGCAGGGTTATATCCATATCGAAGAGGGCCTCCGAGAGGTGGCCGATCGGGTATCGGGGAAGATTGCCGACCTGCTGGACGGCCGCGCCCGCAGCGTACGCGGTGATCAGTCGAACATCGAACAGGAGTCCACTTCCTAACAAAGCGCGTTCAACGAGGCTTCGTCTGCCGAAGGTTTGTAGAACGGCGGCGCTTGCTCGAAGCGCCATCCAAGGAGATCCGACCGGCTTTATCGGCAAGAAAAAGCCTTTGGTCTAAGCCAAGACGGACTGAGACTGGGGAGCTTCGTTTGTGCCTGATTCTCCTTCACCCTTAATGTTCGCCAGACGGCCAAGCTCATCCAAAGTTTCAATCTCTGCAAAACTTTCTGCTAGCGTCCGCTTGTCGAGCAACTCAGTAAGGGCAAGATCCGCATCGCGTTCGAGAGTTCCAAAATAATGCTCAAAGTTTCTGCTGACTGCGCAACGTTGTGGAATTCCGGTGCGCGGAGTCCATAACTTCTTATCGGCGACTGCCGATTGGTATATTTCTCGCAAGGTGATCTGTTGCGGGTCACGGGCAAGCCGCACGCCACCATGACGCCCCATCTGAGAGATCAGGAGGCCGTGTTGCACGAGCGTAGTCAAAAGACGACGCATCAGGGTCGGATTTACTCGGAAATATGTGGCGAACTCGGCCGAGCTTACCCATGGCCTGCCGTCGCGCTCCAGCAGGACGAGGGACTGCATCACTTGCAGCGCAGTGGGGAACCGGCGATCGATCACGGAAATAACAATAGGCTGCCAATGGCGATGCGGCAACAGCTGCATACGACGCGTCACGATGGCCGTCGAACCACGTAGAACTGCGTCTTTAAGGCTTGCATAAAGGTTTGTTGCGGTGCACAAAGTTTAGGCCTTTCAGGCATCCTCTCCTAAAACTCGGGCCGGCCTTAGCGCCGGCCTTTTTCTGGTTAGGCGGCATCCTCAACGGGAAAGTGGGCACGTAGCTCGCGCCTCAGCGGTTTGCCGGCCGCGTTGCGCGGAAAGGCGTTCCTCGTCAGCCAGAGGTAGCGTGGAACCTTGAAGCGCGCGAGGCGGTCAGCGGCGTGCTTGCGGAGTGTTTCTCCGGATAGGGCCATACCTGGTTTGACCTGAATGACGGCGCCGACTTCTTCACCGAGCCGCTCGTCCGCGACCCCAAACGCGCAAGCGTCCAGCACGGCCGGGTGGTGGAACAGCGCCGCCTCGACCTCGGCGCAATAGACGTTCTCGCCGCCGCGCAGGATCATGTCCTTTTTGCGGTCGACGATGTGCACGTATTGATGCGCGTCGATCCATGCGACGTCGCCGGTATGGAGCCAGCCGTCCTGAATCGTGTCGGCCGTCGCGTCCGGCCGGTTAATGTAGCCCTTGATTACACCGCAGCCGCGAATGCGCAGCTCCCCGGTCGCCAGTGCTGGGAGCGGACGGCCATCGTCGTCGACCACCTGATACTCGAAGGTTGGGAGGACGCGGCCACAGCTGCCGGGCCTGGCGAGTAGATAGTCACCCGCCGCGGCGGCGATCGCGCCACAGGCTTCGGTCATGCCAAAGCCGACATGGGGGCGCACTGGGATGTCCGCCTTCTCAATCTTGTCGATCAGGTCGGGGGGCATCGGTGCGCCGCCGCCGATGAGGGCTTCGAGGCTCGCTACATCGTGTTCAAGAAGCCGGGGATGCTGGATCAGCTCGCGTCCGATCGTCGGCACGCCGCTGAGGTTGGTGACGCGTTCGGCCTCGATCAGCCGCAGAGCTTCGTCGGCGTCCCATTTGTGCATGAGCACGAGCGTGCCCCCGCCCGCCGTCGCCGCATAAGCTGACCCCAAGGCTGTCACATGAAACAGCGGAGTGGTGACCAGGGCAACCGGAACCGCGCCCTTGACGGGCTCCTGCCCCCGAGCGCGGCGCTCGGCCACGGCATGGACCTGCGTCGCGAATGCGATGTTCATCAGCGTGTTGATCTGCCCGCGGTGGGTCAGCTGCGCGCCCTTCGGCACCCCGGTGGTCCCCGACGTGTAAAGGATGCTGGCGTCGTCGTCGGGATCGATCGCGACCTCGGGCATCGCACCCGGCGTGGCCAGCACGTCGCCCCAGGATATCTGGCCTCCCGTTGAGGCGGCCCGAACCGCCACCACCGCGATCCCCTTGGCGGCGTCACCGCACGCCGCCACGCGCTCCAGGCGCTCTTCGTCGCAGAAAATTACCTTCGGCGCGGCATCCGTGAGCGCGAACGCGATTTCGTCGGCAATCCACCAAGCGTTGATACCGATTGCTGTCACGCCGATCGACAGGCAGCCCCAGTAGATGAGCAACCATTCGGGATAATTCCGCATCGCGATCGCCACCCGATCGCCTTGCTTGATGCCGCGCGCGGTCAGCCACGCGGCGACCGACGTGCTGACCGCCTGCGCCGCCGCATAGCTGACGCGTTCGGCCTGATAGGTCAGATAGGTGCGGTCACCCCATTGCGCGGCGTGAGCCCACATCGCGCGCGCGTCGGGTGGCGCGTTGACATAGTGCCGGAGCCGCTGCCCGCGCACGAGGATAGTCTCCACCTCGAACGTTGCGCCCGGAGCGATCATCTCGTTCCAGGCCCGCTCGAACTCGACCTCGTGACGGCTTGGACCCTGATCGGATGCGATGAGTGGGTCCGTCAATAGAACAACTCCACCGGAACGTTCGCGGCCACGTCACTGAGCGAGCCGACAAAGGTCAGGAGCGGATCCACGCTCGGCAGCTCACATTCGAAGAAAAAGCGGCAGGCGCGCAGCTTGCCTTCGAAAAACGCAGCTTCCGCCGCACCGCTCACGTCCGCCGCCAATGCAGTTTCGGCGACCTTGGCTTGGTCGAGCCAGAGCCAGGCCAGGACGACATGGCCGAACGCCTGCAGGAGGGGCGTCGCGTTGCCCAGCGCGCGCGCAGGGTCGTCCGCAGCGCACAGCAACGCGAGCGTGTCGTTGACGCGGACCCAAGCCGACGACAGCTGACGTGCGAAAATCTGCAGTCGCGGGCTGGCCGAAGTGGACGCGATGGTGTCCTGAATCCGGTCGCCGAGAACGCCGAGGCCAGCCCCGTTTCCGCGAAGGATCTTGCGGCCAAGTAGGTCCAGGGCCTGGATGCCCGTGGTCCCCTCGTGAATGGGATTGAGCCGGTTGTCGCGATACAACTGCTCGACGTCGAAGTCGCGCGTGTAACCGTAGCCGCCATGGACCTGGATCGCGAGCTGGTTCGCGATCAGGCCCCACTCCGAGGGCCAAGTCTTCGCAACCGGCGTCAGCAATGCCAGGAGCTCCGCCGCATCAGGGTCGAATCGCTCCTCGTCGACCAGCATGGCGCAGTACAGCGTCAGCGCGAGCGCACCCTCGGCATAGGCCTTCTGCGCGAGCAGCATGCGCTGGACGTCCGGATGCTCGATGATCGGGATGGGCGCGGAGGCGCCGCGCGGCGCATCCAGCGCGCGCCCCTGGGTACGCTCGCGGGCGTATTGCAGCGCGTGACGATAGCCACGGTAGGCGATCGCCGCCGCGCCGGTGCCGACCGCGATGCGGGCCTCGTTCATCATCTGGAACATGAGCGAGAGGCCCTGACCGGCCTCGCCAAGCAGATATCCGACGGCACCGGCTTCGCCGCCCGGACGATATTTGCCCTCGCCGAAGTTGAGCAGGCAATTGGCAGTGCCGCGATAGCCCATCTTGTGATTGAGGCCGGCCACGGTCACGTCGTTGCGTTCGCCGACGTCCCCAGCGCCCAGCCGCTTGGGAACGATGAAGAGGGATATGCCCTTGGTGCCTTCCGGAAGCGACCCGTCCGCGCCCGGAATCTTCGCAAGCACGAGGTGGACGATGTTGCCTGTCGCGTCCTGATCCCCGCCCGAGATCCACATCTTGGTGCCCGACAAGCGGAACCGCTGGCCGAGCACATCCTCGCCGTCCGGCTGTGCGCGCGTGCGGATGTCGCCGAGCCCGGAGCCGGCCTGCGGCTCCGAAAGGCACATGGTGCCGAGCTGCCTTCCCTCAATCTCCGGACGCGCGAACGCCTCGACCTGTGCGGGCGTGCCGAACGTAGCGATCAGCCGCGCGTTCGCGACCGTCAGCATCACATAGGCAGCGGTGGCCGGGTTGGCGGCGGTGAACTGAGCCAGTGAAGCAGACGTCACCACCGACGGAAGGCCGAGACCGCCAAGCTTGGGGTCAAAACCCGCCGCGAAGAGGCCCAGTTCGGCATAACGGCCAAGCGCCTCGACCGCGGCAGGGAGGATGTGCACCTCGCCGTTCGCGTCCAGTGACGGCTCATGGTGATCGGCTTCCTTGAAGTGGGGGAGGAACGCGTCCCGCGCCAGTTCGGTCGACAGATCCAGCACCGCATCGATCGTCTCGCGATCGTGCGCCTGATGCTCGGGACGGTCGAGCAGCATGTCGAGGCGCAGCCAGTCCCACAGGATGAACGACAGGTCGCGCGACTGGATCAGCACATCGTTCATGGCGTGAGCGTTCCATCGGTGAACCGGCTGCTCGAAGCAGCGAGGGTTTGCAGGAGAGTGGACAGGCGGAAGTCCGCAGGCAGGCGGTCGCGGTAGGTCTCTAGCTCGGCGACGACACGGTCGAGGCCGATCCCGTCCGCCCAACGCATCGGTCCGCCGGACGCCACCGGCCAGCCATAGCCGAACCGATACACCACATCGATGTCGGAAGCGCGCTGTGCGACCTTTTCCTCCAGGATCAGTGCTGCCTCGTTCACCATCGTGTAGAGTGTGCGCGCCACAATCTCCTCGTCGGATATGACCCGCAGCGAGGATCCGGCCTTGGCACGAAAGTCGTCGATGATGGCCGCAGTCGTAGGCGACGGGCTCGGTCGTCGGGCGTCGTCATAGTCATAATAGCCTGCCTTGGTTTTCTGGCCCCAGCGCCCGGCCGCGTTGAGCGCGTCGGAGAGGCTCTCGATGCGCTTGGCATCACGGTGCCAGCCGATATCGACGCCCGCGAGGTCCGCCATCTGGAACGGTCCCATGGGCATTCCGATCGCAAGATGGACGCCGTCGATCTGCTCGGGCGAGGCCCCCTCAAGAACGAGCCTGGTAGCCTCAGTCTGACGGGGGATCAGCATCCGGTTGCCGATGAACCCGTAGCACACCCGCGCAACCACCGGCACTTTGCCGATCCGGCGCGCGATCTCCATCCCGGTGGTAAGCACGTCGGTCGCAGTGCGCTCCCCGCGCACGACCTCGACCAGCTTCATGACGTTGGCCGGCGAGAAAAAGTGCAGCCCCAGCACGTCCGGCGGCCGGCTCGTCGCGGCGGCGATCTCGTTGATGTCGAGATACGACGTGTTGGACGCCAAGATTGCGCCGTCGCGCGCTACTCGGTCGAGCCGCCCAAAGATATCGCGCTTGATCCGCATATCTTCGTAAACCGCTTCGATGACCAAGTCGCAGTCACCGAGCGCGTCGAATGCCAGTGTCGGCGTCAACAGCGCAATCGCCCGTTCGACCTGTTCGGACGTAAGGCGACCCTTGACGGCGCTTGCCCCATAATTGCGTCGTACGTTCGCGACCCCTCGGTCGAGGGGCTCGGCCGCAGTCTCGACCAGTGTGACCGGGATACCGGCGGAGAGGAAGTTCATGGCGATGCCGCCGCCCATCGTGCCGGCACCGATGATACCGACCCGCCCAATCGGGCGTGGCCGCAGACCTTCCGGCAGGTCCAAGACTTTGCCAGCGAGTCGCTGCGCCCGTTCGAGATACGCTGCCGTATCTTCGGCGTCAGTCGTGATGGCCGCTCTCATCTGTCCGGTGCTCACGCCGAAGTCCGGCCGACGGTGAAGCCGCCATCGACGATTATCGACTGCCCGGTCACGTAGGCGCTTGCTGCCGACGCCAGGAAAACAGCCGCACCGGCGACGTCGGCTGGCTCACCAATGCGCCCGAGCGGGGTCGCCCTATTGAGGTGCGCCTCGGCCTTGGGATCCTCAAATAGCATGCGTGCGAAATCGGTGCGGATCGTTCCAGGCGCGATCGCATTCACCCGGATGTTGTGAGGGCCGAACTCGACGGCGAGGTTGCGCACCAGCTGGAAGTCGGCCGCTTTAGAGATGCTGTAGGCACCGATCACGTCCGAGCCGATCAGTCCGCCGATTGACGACACGATGATGATCGCGCCGTCGCGCCGCTCGATCATCTCGGGCGCGACCATCTGGATCAGCCAGTTGTTCGAGAGCACGTTGTTGTCCAGCACCTTGCGAAAATCGACATCGCTGATCCCGAGCATCGGTCCGTAATGGGGGCTCGACGCGGCGTTGCAGACGAGGATGTCCACCTTGCCCAGCCGGGAGCGGGTCTCGTCCACCAGAGCCTGCAGCGCCACCTTGTCCGAGATGTGCGCTGCGACCGCGATCGCCCGCTCGTCGCCGACTGCCGCATTGATCTCGGCGGCGGCATCGTCGCAGGCCGGCTGCTTGCGGCCGGATATCACAACCCTTGCGCCGGCTTCGGCGAACGCGAGGGCGATGGCGCGACCGATCCCGCGAGTGGAACCCGTCACGATCGCGACTTTACCGGTGAGGTCGAATAGCTTCATATGATCTCCTGTCAGGGTTTGCCTGCGCGGCAGGCCTGGTCCCAAGCGGCGCGGGCGAACGGCACGACCCGCCGCGCCTCACGAACGGCCCCATCGCTCGAAGCGTTACCGGCGGCCGCCCGGGCGCCCACGCCCTGGAGGATGACGGCAAGTCGGAAGAGGCTGAAGGCGAGCAGCCAAGGCAGGTCGGGAACACCGTCCCGCCCGGTTGCCGCGCAGTAGCGCGCGAGCATGTCGTCGAGCAGTGGGATGCCGAGTACCGAGAGCTCGACGCCGACAAGCCCTGACCGCCCCTCAGCCGGCAAGACCCAGGCCAGAGCCAAATAAGCCAGATCGAAGAGCGGGTCGCCGATCGTTGCAAGCTCCCAGTCGAGCACGGCCGCGACCTGCGCGCTGTCCGGGGCGAAGACGACGTTATCGATCCGATAGTCCCCATGGACGATGGAGGCGCGACCCTGCCGCGGCTTGTGCCGTGGCAGCCAGTCGATCAGCTGCTCCATCTCCTCGATATGCTCGCTTTGGGTTGTGCGATACTGCCGCGTCCATCGATTGAGCTGGCGGGCGAAGAAGTCGCCGCTACCGCCGAAATCGGCGAGGCCGACCGCGGTGGGTTCGATCCGGTGCAGCGCCGCCAGCGCGTCCACCAGCGCGCCGTATATGGCGGACCGTTCCTCCTTCGACATGTGGGGCAACGAGCCGTCCCAGTAAACTGTCCCGTCCATCAGTTCCATGACGTAGAACGGCGCGCCGATCACCGCGGCATCTTCGCACAGCGCAAGCGGGCGAGGGACCGGGTAAGCGACCGGATGGAGGGCCGAAAGCAGGCGATATTCACGCTCGATCGCGTGCGCGGACGCTAGCAGGGTGCCAAATGGCTTGCGTCGAAGTACATACTGGCGCGTGCCGCTGGACGCGCGAAAGGTCGGGTTCGACTGGCCGCCCGTGAACTTGTCGAGCACGATGGGCCCCTTCGCGCCCGGCACATTGGTCTCGAACCAGTTCTGCAGCGAGTCGTAGGCAAGAAGGGCCGGTTCGGCTTTCATGCGGCGCGCCGGCTCGCCGGCGGCGCATACTTGCCGAACTCGTTGCGCGCGATCGCGCGATTGTGAACCTCGTCCGGGCCGTCCGCGAAACGCAGCGTACGTATACCTGCCCAGTCCGCCGCCAGATGGAAGTCGTCGGAAACGCCCCCGCCACCATGCGCCTGAATGGCATCGTCGAGAATGCGCAGCGCCATGGTCGGAGCCTGGACCTTGATCATGGCGATCTCGAGCTGGGCCGCCTTGTTGCCGGCCCGGTCCATCATGTCGGCCGCCTTGAGACAGAGCAGGCGCGACATCTCGATGTCGATCCGTGCTCGCGCGATCCGCTCCTCCCACACCGACTGGTCGGCGATGCGCTTGCCGAATGCGACCCGGCTGGTGAGGCGCTGCGCCATCGACCGGATCGCCTCCTCGGCGATGCCGATGGTCCGCATACAATGATGGATGCGTCCCGGTCCAAGCCGGCCCTGGGCGATCTCGAACCCGCGACCCTCGCCGAGCAGCATGTTCGACGCGGGGACACGCACGCCTTCGAGCACGACCTCACCGTGGCCATGCGGGGCGTGATCATAACCGTATACCGGGAGCATGCGGGTGATCCGCACGCCGGGGCTGTCCATCGGAACGAGGATCATGCTCTGCTGGCGGTACCGATCAGTCTCCAGATCGGTCTTGCCCATTACAATCGCGAGGCGACACCGCGGGTCGCCCGCGCCGCTTGACCACCATTTCACGCCATCGATGACGTACTCATCGCCATCGCGCACGACCGATGTCTCGATGTTGGTCGCGTCAGACGACGCGACGCCAGGTTCGGTCATCAAGAAGGCTGAGCGGATCTCGCCGTTCATGAGCGGACGGAGCCACTCCTCCTTCTGCGCCAGCGTTCCGTAGCGGAGCAGCACCTCCATGTTGCCCGTGTCGGGGGCCGAGCAATTGAAAACCTCCGATGCCCAGTGGATCCGTCCCATCTCCTCGGCGCACAAGGCGTAGGCTAAGTTGCTGAGCTGCTCCCCCTCGAACGTGAAGGCATCGTCCGCAGGTGCGTGTCCGGAGGAGGGCGGCATGAATAGGTTCCAGAGGCCGTCCGCGCGCGCCTTGACCTTGAGTTCCTCGATCACGGGGAGAACCTTCCAGCGCGGCTCCGCCGCGGCTTGGCCGGCATAGTCCTTTGCGTGCGAGCGTACTGCAACGTCCATGAAGTTGCGGACCCGATCGCGAAAATGGGCTTCTTCGGCGGTGAGTTCGAAATTCACGAATGTCTCCTTGGGACAAATAGGCCGATGTGACGCCTGGTCATCTGCCTTGGTAGATTGGGGCTTGCCCCTCGCCGAGGGAGCGGATCCGCTCTTGGAAGTCCTCGGCGTCCGTCAGCCTGCTGAACGTGGGCGCCAGCGCCGCGAAAGCGGCCTCCTCGCTCTCGTCGATCGCTTGGTGCGCCGAAGCGAGCGTTGCCACGATCGACAGTGGCGCCGCGCGCGCGATCTTCTCTGCGAGCGCCACTGCCAGCGCGAATGCCGCGTCCTGTGTCGGCGCGATGTCAGAGACGATCGACATGCGGCGACCCTCTTCGGCGGACCAGGTGTCGCCCGTCAGCAGGTAGCGCATAGCTTGGCCCCATCCGGCCTCACGCGTAAAGCGAACGGTGGCGCCGCCCCCTGCGAAGACCGCCCGGTGCGCTTCCGACTGGCTGAAAACCGTGTCCTGCGCGGCGACCCGGACATCGCTCGCCAGAAACAGTTCGTGGCCCATGAAAAAGGTATTGCCGTGCGCCACGCAGATCAGCGGCTTTGACAGCTTTGGTGCCGCGATCTGCAACGGATTGATCGTTCCGGGCGCGGTGGGATCAAATTTGCCTTCCGCGATGACCGGCGCCCACGCCGCGACGTCGAGACCCAAACAGAAATTCGGTCCATGCCCGAACAGGACGGCGGCGCGGAGGGTGGTGTCGTGCTGATATTCGTAGAGAGCGCGGCCAAGCGCCGAGAATGTCGGCGGATCGACGCGGTTCTCCTCGTCTGGCCGATTGATCCCGAGCAGAAAGACATGACCACGCCGCTCGGTCGTGACGGTAGCTGAAATATCATTCGTCATCCGGGCGTCCTTTTCCGAATGGCGAGCGAAGTCGAGGACACATCCGATCGCGAAAGGAACAGTTTCAGCTGCTGTCGTCGATCAACCTCGCCACGTCGCAGAAGCGGCGAATCTGCCAGGTCCAGTGCCAATTGTTGCTTCGCATCGACGGTATGCCGGCAAAGCGGGCGGGCGTTGACGCATGGACCAGACAAATGCTCTAATAGGAATGGCAGTTAGCTGATCAGGGGGGCATCTTGATGACAGATTATATGACGGCAATCGAAGTGCAGGGTGGCAAGGGCGATGCGCAGGCGCTGCGGTCCACGAAGGTCCACGTGCCGACGGCCGGGGACGGCCAGCTCCTGATCGCCGTCAAGGCGGCAGGCGTAAATCGGCCCGACATCTTTCAGCGGCTCGGCTTCTATCCGCCCCCTCCGGGAGCGCCCGACACTCTTGGTCTCGAAGTCGCCGGCGAGGTGGTCCAGGCGGCGGGTCGTTGGAAAAGGGGCGACCGCGTCTGCGCCCTCCTCGGCGGCGGCGGGTACGCCGAGTTCGCCGTATGTGACCCTCGGCACGCGCTGCCGATCCCGCATGGGCTAAGCTTTGTCGAGGCGGCCAGCCTTCCGGAGACGATCTTCACGGTGTTCGCCAACGTTTTCGAACTCGGGCAGCTGAAACCTGGCGAGACGCTGCTCGTCCACGGGGCCACTTCAGGCATTGGCGTGACCGCGGTTCAGATGGCGAAAGCGAGCGGAGCGACTGTCTTCGCCACCTCGCGCGGCGCGAGCAAGGCAGCCCGAGCAAAATCGCTCGGCGCGGATCTCAGCATCGACGTCTCGAACGAGGACTTCGGCGCTGTCGCCAGGCAGGCCGGCGGCGCAGACGTCATCCTGGATATGATCGGGGGTGACTATTTTGCCAAGGATCTTGAAGCCTTGAAGCACCGGGGGCGCATCGTGTTCATCGCAGCACTGGGGGGCGGCGAGGTCACCCTGCCGGTGCTCGCCGTAATGCAGAAGCAGGCGACGATCTCCGGATCGACGTTGCGCGGGCGAAGTGCGGACGAGAAGGCGCGTTTGGCCAGCGACGTCGAGCGGGTGGTGTGGCCCTGGCTCGCCAATGGCACGTTCAAGCCGACTGTAAACGCCATCATCCCGCTTGATCGCGCCGCCGACGCTCACGCGATGATGGAAGCGGGCGGGCACGTCGGCAAGATTGTCCTGGCAGTTGGCGGCTGATCCTCACCGACTTAACGCGCTTGGATAGGCTTTTCGACGGCTTATAAATTGCGACCGCCTAGAACGGCTCCGACCAGGGCCGCAGGTCGAGTTCGCCCGTCCAGGCCGTCCGATCCTGCTGATGAAGCATCCAATAAGCTTCCGCGATCGCATCGATCTCGAGTAGGCCACCGCCCTTACGCATCCCCTCCAGGTGAGGCAAGCGGGAGAGTAGCCGATCGCCCGCGATTCCGCCATCGATGATGACATGCGCGACATGGATGCCCTGCGGCCAGAACTCCCTCGCCAAGGCCTGCGACAGGTTCCGCAACGCGCCCTTTGCAGCGCCGAACGCGGCATAGTGCGCACGCCCGCGCAGGCTTCCGCTGGCGCCGGTGAACAGGAGGCTGCCCCCGCCCTGCAGCAGCCCCGGCACCGTCGCGTGCGCCAGCTGAAACCCACCCAGCGCGTGCGCCCGCCAATGCTCTTCGAAGCTGGCCTCCGACAATCCCAGGAACGGCGACGGCCGGTTCGAGCCGGCATTGTGAACGGCGACTTCGATCCGGCCGAGTGTCCGCGCAAGATCGACGAACCGGTCCATATCGGCTGCCTGAGAGGCGTCGCCGACGGCCATCACGCTGCGGACACCTGAGTCCTGCAACTGCTGCTGCGCGGCCGTCAGCGTCTCGGCGTTGCGCCCGGCGATCGCGACCGGATGCCCATCGGCCGCGAAACGGCGTGCAATGGCGGCGCCGAGGCCGCGGGGCGAACCCACACCCGACACGAGCACCACGCCCTTATCCACGCTGGCCGGCCCATCAGCCATGGTCGGACCTCCCGCTCCCGCTGCTCCGAAAATTGAATGTAGCTATCGTATGAGACTGTGCTGATCGGCCGACGTTCCGGCGACCACGCCTGCGCGGGCCACCGGAACGTCCAACCCGATCAGGACAGGGTCGCGAATGCGGAGGCTTCGAAGCTCTGTAGTTCGGACGTGCGCTCCTCACGGATTTTGTTGGTCCAGTTGGGATCCTGGAGCAACGCCCGGCCGACCGCGACGAGGTCGAAATCGCCGCGCTCGAGACGGCGAGTGAGTTCATCGAGCGATGCCGGTTGCGAAGCCTCACCGCCGTACGCGGCAACGAATTCGCCGGTCAGCCCCACCGAGCCGACGGTGATGGTAGGTGCGCCGGTCAGCTTCTTGGCCCAGCCGGCAAAGTTCAGGTCGGAGCCTTCGAACTCCGGCTCCCAAAAGCGCCGCTGCGAGCAGTGGAGAACATCGGCGCCGGCATCGACGAGCGTGCTCAGCCACTCGGCCATCTCGTCGGGCGTCTCTGCCAAGCGGGACTCGAAGTTTTGCTGCTTCCATTGCGATAGCCGGATGATGATGGGATAGTCTGGGCCAACCGCCTTCCGCACCGATTTGATAATGTCAGCCGCGAAGCGCGAGCGTTCGCGGATCGAGGGTCCGGCAAAGGCATCATTTCGCTGATTGGTCTCGACCCAGAAGAACTGATCGATCAAATAGCCATGCGCGCCATGAAGTTCGACGGCGTCGAAGCCGAGACGCTTGGCATCAGTGGCAGCCTTGCCGAACGCAGCGATCGTGTCAGCCACATCCGCATCCGCCATCGGCTTACCGTAGGTCTTTCCGGCTTTGTAATAGCCCGATGGACTCTCGTAATCATCGGGGCTGGCTCCGTTGTTGTAAGGCGAGCGCATCGCGCCCACATGCCACAGCTGCGGTGCCATCAGCCCCCCGACAGCGTGAACATCATCGATGACCTTCTTCCAGCCGGCGAGTTCCCGCTCGCCATGGAAGAGCGGGATGTCGGCACCGTTGACCGAGGCTGGACGCGCGACGCCCGTACCTTCCGAAATCAAGAACCCGGTACCGCCCGTGACGCGGCGCGCGTAGTAAGCCGCTACTTCGTCGGTCGGGACACCTCCGGGTGAAAAGCTCCTGGTCATAGGCGCCATCACAACGCGGTTTGGCACTGTAATATTCTTGAATGTGAAGGGTTGAAATAGGGCTTCGGTCGACACGACTGCGTTCCTCCATTGAAATACGGGCGCATCCGCCACGACCGTAATCTAGGCCGCTGGATAGGTTATATGCAACTCTAAAGTGATCAGTTATAAGGTCCGTCATACCTGAGGGCGAGCAACCTCACTCTCGCCTTCCTTGAGGAAGGCACTCAGGCTCCGCGGATCGGGGTAAGCGAAATAAGGAGAGCGACAATGAATTCGACGAAATGGATCGGGTCGGAGTTGCGGTCGCGAGTGGCGCCGGAAGGCGAACTGATCCTGTCGATCGAAGAGCGGTCTGTAGACGAACCAAGACCTGACGAACTGGTCGTACGCGTTGAAGCCGCGCCGATTAACCCTTCGGACCTCGCCTTGCTGCTCGGACCCGCTGACCTGTCGACTGGCCGGGCAGGTGGCACCGCGGAGCGCCCAACATATACCGCCACTATCCCAGAGGTTTCGATGCGTTCGCTCTTTACCAGGTCAGGCAAGGCGCTGTCCGTCGGCATCGAAGGGGCAGGAACCGTGGTGGCCGCTGGCGTGAACGTCGCCGACTATCTGGGCCGCACCGTCGCAATGCTTGGCGGTGGCATGTACGCGCAGTTCCGCAAGTTGCGCGCGAGTGATTGCGTGCTGCTGCCGGACGGGGTGGCAGCGGCGAAAGGAGCGTCGCTGTTCGTCAACCCCCTGACCGCCTTGGCTATGACGGAGACGATGCGCCGCGAGGGGCACCGTGCTCTCGTGCACACGGCCGCCGCTTCGAACCTTGGGCAGATGCTGAACCGGTTATGCCAAGCGGACGACATTCCGCTGGTCAACATCGTCCGCAGTGAAGGGCAGGCGGTGATGCTGCGGGACGTCGGCGCGCGCCTGATTGTCGACAGCACGTCGCCAGACTTCCGGGCCGAGCTCGAGGAGGCGATCGCGGAGGCGGGTGCCACGCTGGCCTTCGACGCGGTGGGCGGCGGCAGGCTCGCCTCGTCCATCTTGCATGCCATGGAGCGCGCGGCCAATCGACAGGAGAGCGCCTACAGCCGGTATGGGTCGAGCACCTGGAAGCAGGTCTATATCTACGGCTCCCTCGACACAGGCCCGACGATCATTGACCGAGGGTTTGGCCTATCATGGGGCGTCAGCGGCTTCCTGCTCAGCCCATTTCTCGAGACGATCGGCGAAGAAGGCACTGCAAAGCTCAAGGAGCGTGTTGTCCGGGGATTGGAGACGACCTTCGCCAGTCGCTACACCGACGTGCTCAGCCTGCGAGATGCGCTCGTTCCTGAAACGGTGCAGCGGTATGCCCAGAGAAGTACGGGCAGCAAATACCTGATTGATCCAAGCCGCTGAGCGGGCGCTGCGGTTGAGCCAGCGGATCAGCCTAACGGCTACTCGAGGCGTGCCATCTCGCGGCGGAGGGAACTCATCACCAGCTTGCGTTCTGGTGCAGCGGCCTGCACGTGGCGACGTAGGTCGCCAATGCTGACCCCCGTTGCGAGCTTTAGTGCTCGTCGAAAACTCCGAGCATCCGAGTATCCAAGTGCGGCTGCGAGGTCATCCATCGAAGTCCCGCTCATGAGGTGGGGACGTGCGCGCTCTACGAGCGCCGCGCGTCGGATTTGCCTAAAGGTGGTGCCTTCGTCCGCCAGAGACCGCCGTAGGTCGGGCACGCTGAGCGCGAGCTCGGCCGAGCAGTCCGAAATGGGTATGTCGTCGCGCTTCAATACGGACATCAGCGCGCTCGACGCCGGCCGCTCGGTGTCATTCTCGCTGATCGCGTTGCTGGTCGCCGGATGACGCGCAAGCCAAAAACGTCCCGCCTCCCAGACCGGGCAATCAACAACGACCCCTCGAGACTGCGCGGCAAGAAACTCAACAGGAAATCTGAGGCTCGACGTGCTGCCGACCCCGACGGGGCATAGCAGATATGGGTGTGAACGTCCGATGGACGGGTGGCGAGGTGAGGAGGTGACGAACTGCGTCAGTGGTAGAAAAGCACCGAAAAAGTGGGAGAGCTGCATATGGACAGTATGCGCCAGCAGCTCTTCGACCAAGGCGCGTTGAGGACCGTCGCCCTGCTCGGTCGAGATGGTCAGTATGGCATCGCCGGAGGATCGACTAAGGGCGAACCGACAATGGCCGCCGATCATGTCGTAGAACCGGCACAGCGTCATCACTGCGCCTTCCAAGGTGGTAGAGGAAGCGCTCGCCTTCGCGCCCATCGCGGCCGTGCCTCTGCTCATGCGCGCGCGCGTGATGCCATGGAGTTCGTCGTCCACCGCGTTGACTAGCGATAAGCACAATAACATGCACTCAGCTGGTCCAAGGCCCGCATCACCGCCCGAGGCGCCCGTGAGATCGCAGTCCAAGGCGGACAGGCTATCGGTCAGGTCCAAACCATCGAGAGCCGCCAAGCGGAGTGTCTGTCCGACCCAGGACAAGGGAAGTTCATAGCGAACGGCCGGATTGGAGCGCGCGTCGGTCGCCAGTCCACCTCTAGCCAACCTCGCCGACGCCACAGACATGTCCTCTCCCCCGTCGATTATGTCCTCGACATTTATATAGAGATACTAGGAATTGCACATTGGGCAACTGAAATCGTCGGGCCTGCAAGGAGAGCATCAATGAACACGGCAATCACGGTGCACGGGCGTTGCGAACCGGGGTTCGAAGCGATCGCCGACGAGTTCCGTCGCAACTTTGCCGAACGCGGCGAACTGGGGGCGTCCGTGGCCGTGCACATCGACGGCCGGCCGGTAGTCGACCTCTGGGGCGGCGTTGCGGACGAGGCCACAGGCGCGCCCTGGGAGGAGGACACGATCGCCGTCGTTTTCTCATCCACCAAAGGACTTGCGGCGACCTGCCTTCACATGCTCGCGGACCGCGGCCAGCTAGACCTCGAGGCCCCGGTTGCGCGATACTGGCCAGAGTTTGGGGCCAACGGTAAGGAGAACATCACGGTCGCGATGGTGATGAGTCATCAAGCCGGCCTGCCGGTCTGGCAGGAGCAATTGCCCGATGGCGCGCTTCTTGACTGGGATCTTGCGACGAGCCGCCTAGCGGCCGAAGCGCCGCTTTGGGAGCCCGGCACCGCTCACGGCTACCACGCCCAGACGCTCGGCTTCCTGGAAGGAGAGCTTGTCCGGCGCATCGACGGCCGCTCGATCGGCACCTTCTTCCGAGAAGAGATCGCGGAGCCGTTGGGGGCTGACGCGTCCATTGGCCTGCCGGCGGCCGAGCACCGGCGCGTCGCGGCGCTCGTGATGGGCGACATTGATCCGAATTCCGCCTTCGTCCGCAAACTCAGCTCCGAGGCGGACTGGTATGGACTCAAGCTAATCACGAACGGCGGTGGTCAGGTCACCGATCAGTCGGCCCAATATGCTGCCGAACTGCCCGCCCATGGCGGTATCGCCAATGCCCGTGCGCTTGCGCGCATCTACGCCCCGCTGTCGCGCGGCGGTGAGGTCGATAACATCCGCCTGGTTGCGCCCGACCGCCTCGTGCAAATGCGGCTGATCCGGTCCGCCTCGGATTGCGATCTGATGCTGCAACTGGCGACCGCCTTCACGCTTGGCTACTCGAAATCGTGGGGCAAGCGTTCGCTCGGTCCCGGGAATTACGTTATCATTGGCGAGCATGCCTTCGGAACGCCGGGCATGGGCGGCAGCATCGGCTTTGCCGACGGCGAAGCCGGGATGTCCTTTGGTTATGTGATGAACCGGCATGGCAGCGGTGTTGGCCTGAACGAGCGTGGTCAGGCGTTGATCGATGCCGCCTACCGCGCCGTCGGCTTTACGTCTTCCGACGCGGGCTGCTGGACACGTTGAAATCCGCCGTTCGGCGGGGCGGCGCGGTGCGCCACCCCGCCCCGGTCAGAAGGCGTAGCGGAACCCCACGCCGAAGTGCCGCGGCGGGGCATAGGAGACCGATTTTTCCGCGCCGAGTAGCGGCGAGTAGATGGTGATGCCGGTTCGCACCAGTTCGTCCGTGACGTTCCGGACGTAGGCGAACAGCTTCCACTTCTCGTTCGCGGGTCCGATCGACGCACTGAGGTCGAGGCGGCCTACTGCCTTTTGCGAGTTGTCGACGTCGTTGAACTCGTTGAAGTAGGTGCGGCTCTGGAAGGCGTAGCCCGCCCCTATCATTGCGGTGTAGCCCTCGACCGGCATGAACTGGTAGTCGATCCCGAGCGTCGCGCTCACCTTCGCGACATAGGGCAGCTGGTTTCCGGAAAGGTCGAGCTGCGGTCCGACCGTGCCCGGGAACGTCCGTGCGTTCATGAACTGCTTGAGCTTCGGGTCGAGATAGCCGAAGCTTCCGTTGATCCGCAGGCCTGTAACGGGGGCTGCGATCACCTCGAGCTCCACGCCGTTGATTTCCGCCTTTGGCGCATTCACCAACGCGATCACCTGACCGATGAGCTGGGAGATCTGGAGGTCCCGGTATGTGCTGTGGAACGCGGCGACGTTGACTTGGAGCCTGCGGTCGAAAAAACTGGTCTTCGCGCCGGCCTCAAGGCTCTTGACTTGTTCCTCCCGCACCCTGGTCGTCTGCAACGCGCCGGGGTTCAGCGCGCCGTCCTTAAACGCGGTCGAATAGTTGGCGTAGGTGAGGATCGTGGGCGTCAGCTGCGCCTCGAGCCCGACCTTGAACGGAACGCTGGTGTCCTTGAGTCGGTTCGGGAAGTCGGGAACGTTGATCCCAAACGCGGCGATGCGCAAATATTCGCGGGCCCGCTTGACCGTCTGATTGTAGCGGACCTGACCGGTCGCAGCGAGCGGCCCGAAGAGCTTCAGCCGGCCGTCGGCATAGACGGCGAAGTTTTCCGTCCGGACCCGCCCGCCCGCATAAGTGTCAAGCGCGACCGGAACGCTGGTGCTCGGGCCGCCGAGATAGGTACTGGGCGCATCCCAAAGGACGGTGTTCGCTTGGCTCTGATCAAAGTTAAGGTAGGTTCCGCCTATCAGCCAGCGAAACACTGCATCGCCCGCCGAAGCGTAGTGCGCATCGGCGTAATAATCGTTGCTGCTAGTCTGCCGAAGGTAACTGCAGTTGTTGACCGTTGTACCGTCGCAATCGTTATCGAAGAACTGATTGCTGCGGCGGTAATTGCCCGTCACCGTCAGCGTACCCCCGCCGAGCGGCTGGTTCAGGTTGGCGTTGACGACCGTCACCTTTGACCGGAACGCACCCTCATCTACCGTGACGTCCCTGGGTCTGGCGCTCGGCACGACGCCGTTCAGCAACTGGGCTGGGTATGCGTAACCCGGCGTCGGAACCACCGCCAGCGCGGGGCCGTTGTCGCTCTCCCGGTAATAGCTGGCTAGCAGCGTCAGCGACCCGCCGCCCGGCAACTCGGTCAACGTCTGCAGCCGCACCGCCTGCGAGTCGAGATCGTCCAATCGGTCGGGCGCGCGGGGATCAACCGTGTCGCTATTGCGAATGTATCCGGCAAGATGCCGGGTCTGGAACGAGAGGCGCGCGCTCGTGTTCGCGATACCGAGCGGACCCGAGACATACCCTTCGGAATCGACGCGCCCATAGTCGCCGGCGGTGATGGACACCTGCGCCTGCGGCGTTGCCGTCGGCCGGGCCGAGATGACGCTGATCGCGCCGCCCGTGGCATTGCGGCCGTAGAGCGCGCCCTGTGGCCCGCGAAGCACCTCCACCCGCTCGATGTCGAAAAAGGTAGCGGTCGAGGTGGTCTGGTCAGAGATGTAGGCGGAGTCCTGGTAAAGCGCGACGCCGGGGTCGCCGCCGGCAGCGATGAAGGTGTTGCCGATACCCCGGATGTAGAGTTGGGTAACGTTGCTGGTTGCGGCGAAGTTGACGTTCGGGACGGACTGTTTGAGATCGTCCAAGCCAGAGCGACCCTGCAACTGCAGGGCCGCTCCGTTTACGACCGAAATGGCCTGCGGCGTCCGCTGGAGTGAGGTTTCGCGCCTGGTCGCAGTCACGATAATATCGGCAACGCCGCCGTCCGATTGGCCACTTTGTGCCGGCACCTGAGCCGGGGCGGTCGCGGCAGGCGTTTGGCCCTGAGCTTGTCGCGGCGCTTGAGGTTGTTCGGCTACGGCAGGCGGCTGAGCGGTCGATGTCTCCGAGGTGCCGGTCGATGCTTGCTGCGCCGCCGCGCTCGATGCTGCCAGCATGGCGACACACAGCGCCATGCACGAAACCAGTTGCTCCTTGACCTTCATTCGTCGTCCCCTCCTGCGCCGGCTCGGTCCCGCCATTGGATCCGACCAGTCGTTATGCGTAGGATTGTGAACGTCGTGCCCCGACTGTCGAGGACGGGTTGTTCGGCAAAGAGGACACTTTGTAGTGAAGTTTACCCACCTGCCGTGGCCGTTGCCAAGATGGCGCTCTCTGAAGGGTAGGGCCCCCTTATATCATTGCTCGATCGGCTAAGCGACACGAGCCGGTTCATCCAAGCCAGTCAGGCCAGCCGGCGCCGACGCGCGGGTGCGCCAGCATCGCCCGCGCTTCCCTATATTCGCTCGCGAGCTTCTCGATCAGTTCGGCCGCACCATACACTCGATCGATGCTGCCAATCCCTTGACCGCAGCCCCAGATATCGCTCCAGGCCTTCGCCTCCGTGTTGCCGCCCGAGCTGAAGTTCATCGCGCTCAAGTCCGATTGCGGCAGGTTGTCGGGGTCGAGTCCGGCCGCGACGATCGAGCCGCGCAGATAGTTGCCGTGCACGCCTGTGAAGAGGTTAGTGTAAGCGATGTCCTTGGCCGCTCCGCCGACGACGCCCGCTTTGTAGGCGTCTGCCGCGTTGGCCTCTGTGGTGGCGATGAATGCCGAGCCAATATAGGCGAGGTCCGCGCCGAGCGCCTGCGCTGCCAGAATAGCGTGACCCGAGCCGATCGCGCCCGACAACGCGAGCGGGCCGTCGAACCAGGCGCGAATCTCGCGAATAAGCGCAAGCGGAGACAGGGTGCCCGCGTGGCCACCGGCACCGGCCGCCACGGCTATGAGGCCGTCGGCACCCTTGGCAACCGCCTTGCGCGCGAAAACGTCGTCGATGACGTCGTGCATGGTCACGCCGCCCCAACCGTGCACGGCTTGGTTCACCTCTTCGCGCGCCCCCAGCGAAGTAATGACGAGCGGCACCTTATATTTTTCACACAGCAGCAGATCCTGGTCGAGGCGGTTGTTCGAACGATGCACGATCTGATTAACCGCGAACGGTGCCGCTGGCCTTTCCGAGTGGGTCCGGTTCCAGGCCGCCAGCTCCTGCGTGATGCGGCTCAACCACTCGTCCAACTGAGCAAGCGGCCGGGCGTTGAGCGATGGAAAGGAGCCGATAATCCCTGCCTTGCACTGGGCAATTACTAGGTCAGGGTTCGAAATAAGGAAAAGTGGCGACGCGATCACCGGCAGTCTAAGGTTAGCAAACACCGCCGCCTCTTGTGGTAAGAAGGCCTGAGTACGGCTGCCTGCGGTCGATTTCACGGTCTGATTCCTTTCAACATATTTAGATGCCGCTGCCCGGGGTGGGATCGCGATACCCGCTTGGCTTTCGAATCACCCGCTTCAAGGGATTGCGTTCGGAGTTTCTTCTCGGACCGACAGATCAGTCGGCGGCTAACCAAGCCAGCGCTTCGCTTTCATCAGCGAAGCATGCAGAGCGACCTCCATCGACCATGCGCCGGATCTGCTGCCTCATGAGACCGCTGCCCGTTAGAAAGGCAATCCGGCGCGCCCGCGATGCCGGGTCGCTCAAGACCTTCGAGAAGGCAGCTAATACCTCTTGGCTCGAGACCTTACACTTCCGAATATCGCACAGCGTCACGTGCTCGCCAGGGCGGCAGCCGAGTTGGTCGTACGCGGCGTTGCGTTGCTTGGCATATGTCGCGACGTCGTCGAGCGTGAAGAAACCTTCCATCTCGACCCACAACAGCTTTCGGCGAGGATCGGCGCGAAAATGCACGAAAGGCGTCATGCTTGCCATCGCAGATTCGGCAGGATCGGAAAAACCAGCAAGCGTCTCGATGGCGACCACCTTTCGGTCATCTGCCTCTGAACACCGGCTCACGCTTGGCGACAAACGCCTCTACCGCGGCCTTGTTGTCCTCGGTCGCGAAGCTGTGAACGTGATGCGTCGCCTCGACGTCCAACGCGTCGTCATGGCCTGGGGTGAGCGCGCGGTTAATGTTCTCCTTCATGTAGCGGAAGGCGACCCCGGGCCCGTTCGCCAGCCGGCGTGCGAGCTCGCTCGACTTGGCCGCCAGTTCGCCCGGCTCGCAGGTCCAGTTTACCAGACCTGCCGCCAGTGCCGCCGCCGCGTCCACCCGTTCGGAGAGGTAATATAGCTCCTTGGTCTTGGCGGGACCAACAAGCTGGGTCATGTAGTATGTGCCGCCCCAATCGCCCGCGAGGCCGACCTTTGCGAAGGCCGTCGTCAATACAGCGGCGGTGGACATGATACGGAGATCGCAGGCCAAGGCGAGCGAGAGGCCGGCACCAGCTGCAGCGCCGTTGACCACGGCTAGAGTGGGCTTGGGCATCTTGAACAGGCGGCCAGCGGTCGCATGCTGAGCGCGACGCTGTGCGGCGATGAACTCGTCCGTCGAGAGACTGGGACCAGCTTCCGCCTCGCTCGCCATGCCTTTAACATCGCCGCCCGCGCAGAAGCCCTTGCCCGATCCGGTGAGTACGACGCACCGGATGTCCCTGTCGCTCTCGGCCCATTCAAGCTGATTGCCGAGCGCTTCGATCATCGCCCCAGTCATCGCATTGCGCGATTCGGGGCGATTCAGCGTCAGTGTCAGCACCCCGTCACTCAGCTCCGAAAGGAGCTCGGCGGGGCCGGGGTCGGGGTTGGTGCTTGGCATTCGTGCCTCCTGGAAGTGAGATTCGACCGATGATTCCTTCGCCGAACCCGCGTCGAACGTCCGCACGAGCTTCTGCAAAGCGGGATCATCGAGACCGGATCGGGGGTTGGAAAATCCATTCTGCAGAACGAACTGCCACCATCATTGCAAAATAGCAACTACAACAGTAGCTATTATCAGGATGCCAAGCTTCCCGCGCTTTCTACGGGGAGTCGCGAATCTCTACCCACTCATCACGAGGCCGAATCAGCGGGGTGTATACGAAGGCGACCGAGCGGTCGGCGAAATTGCCTACTGAAATACGAATGGCTTGCGATGACTTGGTTGAGATCAGGAGTGATAAGGTGCCCGAAGACGCAACCTCCCCCGCCAACGTTCCTCTGCGCCAGCGGTCTTCCCACATGACCGACAAGTTGCCCGGCGAAGACATCAGGAGAAATCGTTCTTCTCGCCCGGAACTTCATCACTTGGCGACCTTCCTAAAAGTGGTAGAAACACGTTCGTTCGTGGGCGCAGCACGGATACTGGGGAGGACACAACCAGCGATCAGCCAAGCGATCGCCAGATTGGAAGAGCTGTATGGCGGCGACCTGTTCGAGCGCCGTCGCGGCTCGCCGTTGGCGCTGACACCCATTGGTCAAGCTATCCTGCCTTCCGCCAGAATGATCGTCGATACGATTGAGCAACAAATGGTACGGGCGGTGGCGACTGCACAGAGCAATGCCGGCACTCTCACGATTGGGTTTTCTCCAGGGCTTGTTTTCGGAAGGTTGCGCGCAGGAATCGCCGACTTCACTGCCACTGCCCCGCAGATTCACTTGCGCCTCGTCGAAGCAGTTCCCCAGGAACTGCGGCGACAGCTAAACGAGCGCACGATCGACCTCATGATCGTAGCACCGATACCCAGGCTGGCGAGCAGGGCGCTCGCGCAGGAGCGGCTGTGGGACGAACGGCTATTCTTGGCGCTTCCAGCGGATCACGCCTTAGCCAAGCAGACCGCAGTCTCTTGGGACGATATTGCGAACGTCACCATCATACTGAGAAACTGTCATTTCGAACTTGTCGCCTACCGCACGCTGCTCGATCGTCTTGACCGGCAGGTCCGTCTCGAGCAGCATGACGTGTCCTGCACGACCTTGCTCGAGATGATTGGCCTCGGCATGGGCGCGACGATCGTGTTCGCGTCCGGTGCGATCCCGCATCGGGGTGTCGTGTATCGCCCCATCGACGAGGCCGATGCGACGATTGACGTCGATGCAGTGTGGCCACAGGATGATCGCAACCCGCTGCGCCACCGCCTGCTCAGCCTTATCCGCGAGCACAAGGACGACGTGGAGCCTATTTTCCCGTCCGCGGATCCAGCACTAGATCGCGGCTGACCAGCACGCGCACGCGCGTACCGGGGCGGACGGTGATGCTCGGCTGAACGTCGAGTTGATGTCCGACCAGCTTGTCGCCGGCGCGCTCGACGGACTGTCCCGCGCTGTCGCGGATAGCGAACGCAATGCCGTCATTGCCGCTACCGCTAGTCGCGATGTTGGAGCCGACCCCGAACAACGTCGAGAGCAGCCCCGCCTGGAGCAGCTTGCCGGTGTGATGATTGACCCTGTCGACGAACCCCGATTGCCCTGCGGCATCTGTGCCGATCAGGCGGTCAAGATCGAGCGAGCGGCCGTCGGGCAGGATCAGCCGCGTCCAGACCACCAGCGCGCGAGACTGGCCGTAGCCGACATGCGCATCGTAACTCCCGATCAGCCGTGTCCCCTGCGGTATCAGCCTGGTGCGGCCGCTCACGGAGTCGAACACGTCCTCGGTCACCTGCGCGACCACCTCGCCGGGCAAGTCGGACGACAGGCCGGTGATCAGCGCCGCCGCGATGGTGGAACCCGCGATCAACACATTCCGTCCAGCTGGCGCCGTCAGTCGACCGCTGTTGGCGGCCGGGGTTCGAGCGCCGCTTGCCACGAATGCTGCCTTACGATCTTGGGCGTCGGCGCTGGCTGTTGAAGCCGCCCCTTCTGGTGCGTTCGACGGAGATGGTTCCGGCGTAGACTGAGCTCCAGTTGGTTGTGCCGATCGTCCAGTCTCGCCGGACGACGCGAATAGCTTGCTTGCCCGTGCGCTATCGCGCTGCTGGCGTTGGCGTTGAAGTGTCGCGGCACGCTCGTTGTTCGATGCACCACCGGCCGTCATCGCTGTCGGAGGCGTTGCGGACGCATGTGCGACGGGGTCGTCTGACGGTGCAAGGGACGATGGCGGCCCAAGCGCGGTGCCCTTCTCTCGGGCAATCGCGCTATAGTCCTTTGGCGCGGTCGCGAGCAGGTCGCTCGATTGACGGTGATCGACCGCCACCGTCTCTTGGGGCGCAGCGCGGCGGTCACCGGAACTCAATGCGAACACGAGCGCTGCCGCCAGGCCGAACGCGCTGCCGCCGGCGAACAGCGTGATGGCACGCCGCGAGAGTTGCCGCGGACGCGGTGCCGGCGCGCGCGTGGCGATCGGCGCCGAGCGTTCGCTGGGGTGAGCCGTCTCTTTGGCCGCTTCGAACTCGTCATTATCGATCACGACCGCCGCTCCCCCCCGCGGGTGCGCTCGATCCGCACGATCTGCTGCTTGCTCGTCCCCAGCCGCAGTTCGGCAATCGCGAACAGCCGGTCGACGACCATGTAGCGGCCGGACACCCGGTAGTTGACCAATTCGGCCTTGTTCTTCTCGCCGAGCAGGAACAGCGGCGGCAGTTCGGACTGCGCGATGCTGGCGGGGAACAGCAAATAGGTCTTGGCGCCGTCGTCGAACACCTGCACCGGCCGCCACGGCGGGGTATCGCCGCTGAGGCGGTAGGAGAAATCGAGCTTGGCCGGATCGATCCCTACCTGCACCTGCGTCGCGGCGACCTGGCTGGCCGCCTCGATCCGGGCTCTCACCGCGATCAGCTCGTCCTGCGGGTAGGACCAGCCGACGCTCGCCATGTAGGTCGCCGACGTCGAGCGGATCTCGACATGGTAGGTGCGGCGATCGGTGTTGATGACAAGGTTGGTTTTCAGGCCCGGATCGGTCGGCTTGACCAGGATGTGGGTACGGCGGGTCGGACCCGTGCCGCTCGACGCCTCGCCGATGACCCAGCGCACGGTGTCGCCGGCCGCGACCGCGCCGGTGTCGGACAACGTCTCGCCCTCCTGCAGCATGATGTCGGTGACCTGCCCGACGGCGGCGTAGACCTGATAGAGGCCGCCGGGCGCATAGCTGAACAGCTGAGAAGCGCCCTGCCAGCCATAGGGCCGTGGCTCGATACGCGCAGCCTGAGTGGCGGCGGCCACGGGCCGAGCCGAATGATCGGGCGGTGCCGCAACGGCAGAAGTCGAGACAAGCAATGCAGCGGTAAGCAAAGTATAGCGCATGGTCATTCTCCAAGGTCCTGGGACCAGTTGATGGCGTGGACGTAGAGCCCGAGCGGGTTGCGGCTCAGCGTGGCGGCGTCGTTCGGCGTGCGGACGACTACGGTCAGGATCGCCGACCAATAGGTCGTGCCGGACAGCTGGCCGTGATCATAGCGCCGCTCGTCCCAGGCGATGCGGAAGCTGTCGGCGGATGCTCGGACGACGTTCTTGACGTCGACCGACACCTGCGTGTCGGCGAGTGTGGCAAACGGGTCGGCGCCGCGCGCATAGTCGTTGAGCGCGGCAGCGCCCTGCTCGGTAGTGAAGTCGTAGGCCGCGCTGAGGTTCTGGCGCAGCACGATCGGGTCGGCCGGGCGGCCGCGGACATTCTCGATGAACCGCGCAAGATGCCACGCGATCTGCGGATCGGTCGGGCGATAGCTCGCTTCGGCGGGAGCGACACCGCGTGCCGCGCCGAGCTTGTCGACCTCGACGACATAAGGGACGATACGGCTGCCGAACCGCAGTCGGAGATTGTCGACGACCGACAGCGACAGCAAAGCAGTCGCGCCGAACGCCATTAGCCGCCAGCTATGGGCCTGTTGGCGCGCCGAACCGATGCGGTCGTCCCAGACTTGGCCCGCACGCTGGTAGGGAGTCTCCGGTTGCGGCTCGCGGCCGAGGCGCGACGAGGAACGGCGGAACGGGTTCATGAGCGATCCTCCAGGGAGATGTGGGCCGCCCCGCCGCCATGATCGGCGGAGCGCAAAGTATGGGCGGTGAGCATCGCACCCTGCGTCATGGTCTGACGGCGGCGCAGCGACTTCGCCCAGGCAGGCGCGCCGGAACTGCCGCCGGACGGTGGCGGCGCGTTGCCGTTCACCTCACCCGCAGGTGCTGCCGCGAGAGCTTCGGGAGCGCCTCCGGACGCACCGGCTTCCGCACTCGCGCCTCCCGGCGCTCCGGCGGGGGCGGCCGGAGCGCCGCCCGATGGTGCGCCGCCGCCGGGGGAAGCGGAGGGACCACCGGGCGATCCGCCAGCCGGGGGAGAAGCAGCGGATCGGGAGAGGGAAGACATCGCACTCGAGCCTGCCCCAGCGGCCATGCCCGCCGCGCCGACCGCGGCAGCGCCGACTGCGGTGCCGACGCCGGCGACGGCAAGGCCGGTGCCGACCGCGGCGCCCGCGCCGAGTTGCGGTCCGCCAGAGACCAGGCCGGCGGCGATGCCGGGACCGAAGATGGCGAGTCCAAGCAGGGTCAGGCTGGCGAGCGCGATCGAGCAGACTTGCTCGATCGAGGGAGGGACGCCCGCGAAGTCGACGACGAACTCGTGGAAGATGGTCGAGCCGATGCCGATGATGACCGCGAGCACCAGCACCTTGATGCCGGTCGCCATGACGTTGCCGAGCACGCGCTCGGCGAGGAAAGCGGTGCGGCCGAACAGCCCGAACGGCACGAGCACGAACCCGGCGAGCGTCACCAGCTTGAACTCGATCAGCGTCACGAACAGCTGGATGGCGATGATGAAGAACGCGAGCAGCACGATCGCCCAGGCGAGCAGCAACACCGCGATTTGGACGAAGTTGGTGAACACCCCGACCGGCCCGACCAGCAGCGACGCCTGATCTAGCAAAGGTCGTCCGGCGTCGATGCCGATCTGCGCGATCTTGCCGGGATGGAGCAGATCGTCCGCATTGGCCGACCCGGCCGCCTTCAGGCCGATGCCCGAGAAGCTCAGGTAGACGATCTTGGCGAGGCCGTTCCAGTTGGCAATCAGGAACGCGAAGAACCCGACCTGGATCGTCTTGCGGACGAGGCGCGCGACGATGTCCTCACCCTCGCCCCACGTCCAGAACAGGAAGGCGAGCGTCACGTCGATGACGATCAGCGAGCTGGCGAGGAAGCCGACGTCGCCGTGGATGAGCCCGAACCCGCTGTCGATGTAGCGGGCGAACAGGTCTAGGAAGCGATCGATGACGCCGGTGCCTTCCATCGCTCAGCGCTCTGTCACGGACGGCGCGACGCCGGGCGCGGAAATTGGAGCGTAGGCGGGCAGCGGCTCGCCCGGCACGCGCGTGGCGCGGCGCTCGCCGAAGAAGCGGCGGCGGTTCTTCTCCCACGCGGCGCGGCAGCCGGGATCGTCGACCTGCGGCGGAAGCGCCCGGCAGCGGATCAGCTCGGTCATCAGCGGATCGGCTACGGCTGTGGCCGGCTCCGTCGCCTGTTCGCCTACGGCGTAGCGGCTCTCGGTCCCAGCCGGGCGATGCAGCGCCGCCAAGGCGAGCGCGCCGACGATCGCGATCACGCCGGCAACCGCGAGACCGCGCCAGCGGCGGGCGATCGGACGTGCGGCTCGCACCTCTTTCCGGACCCGCTCAGTCATGGAACAGGCGCACACTTTGCGCGACGTAACCGGCGCCGGGCGCGAGGAACCGCCGGGTCTGCTCGCGACCCTGCGCCTCGTCGGCGGCTGATCGCGCCGCAGCGAGGCTGGCGGCGCGCGACTGCGCCGCGACCAGCGCGGTGAGATCCGCGAGCTGGCGCGTCTGGAGCGCGACCAGCTGGTTGCCGGCCTGCGCCGCTTGGAGCGCACCGGTCGCGGTCTGGCTCGCGCCGACTAATTTGCCGACCTGCGCGCGGGTGTCGTCGAGGTTGGTGACGATTGTCGCCTGTGCGCGCAGCGAGTCCTGGAAACCGCCGACCGCATCGTGCCAGCGGGTCTCGGCATTGGCTACGAGCTGCGCCGACGAGGTGTCGGCGAGACTGCCGCTCGGATAGCGCGCGGCGAACACCCGGTCGATGTCAGCCACGTTGTACGCCACCTGCTGCGCCTGCGCGATCAGCTGGCGGGTGCGGTCGATCGACTGCTGGATGCCGGACAGCGCATTGGTCGGCAGCGACGCCAGGTTGCGCGCCTGGTTGATCAGGCTCTGCGCCTGGTTTTGCAGCGACGTGATCTGGTTGTTGATCTGCTGGAGCGATCGGGCGGCGGTAAGCACGTTCTGCGCATAGTTGCTGGGATCAAATACGACCCCGCCGAACTGCGCGCTGGCAGGGGTGGTCCCGACCATCAGGGACAGGACGGCGGCACCCGCGATCAGCAGGTTGGAACGGTTGCGGCGGTTCATGCGGATATCTCCAGGGTGTGAGGTTGAGCAGAAGGCGTGATGAGATCGGCCGCCCAGCCGAGGCCGCGATGGCGCAGCCAGGCGGCGGCGAACCCGTCGGCACCGTGCGCGTCGAGCAATGCGGCGATGGCGTTCATGTCGCTGCGTGACGACGCGGCGGCGAACGCCAGCGCGACCGTGCCAAGCCCGAGGTCGAACAGCCGGTTGCCGGCCGCCGATTGGCAGTAATAATCGCGCTTGGGCGTCGCCGAGGCGACGATCTCGATCTGGCGCTCGTTGAGTCCGAACCGACGGTAGATGCCGGCGATCTGCGGCTCGAGCGCGCGTTCGTTGGCGAGGAACAGTCGGGTCGGGCAGCTCTCGATGATGGCGGGAGCGATACTGCTGCCCTCGATGTCGGCGAGGCTCTGGGTCGCGAAGACGACGCTCGCATTCTTCTTGCGCAGCGTCTTGAGCCATTCCTTGAGCTGGCGGCCGAACATCGGATCGTCGAGCGCGAGCCAGCCCTCGTCGATCAGGATGAGGGTCGGGCGACCGTCGAGCCGACGGCCGATGCGGTGGAACAGGTAGGCCAGCACCGCCGGTGCGGCGGGCGTGCCGATCAGGCCTTCGGTCTCGAACGCCTGAACGTCACTCGTGCCGAACACCTCGTGATCGGCGTCGAGCAGCCGGCCATAGGGGCCGGCGAGCGTATAGGGCGTAAGCGCGCGCTTGAGCCCCGATGCCTGGATCAGCACCGACAGGCCGGTCAGCGTGCGCTGGCCGCTCGGCGCATCGGCGAGGCTGCCGAGCGCTGTCCAGAGATGGTCTTTCACCTCGGGGGTGATCGCGAAGCTCTCGCGTGCCAGGATGGCAGCCAGCCAGTCGGCCGCCCAGGCGCGTTCGTCGGGCTCGTCGATCCGCGCGAGCGGCTGCAGCGACACCGGCGTGGCGTCGCCGCCGAGGCTGCTGCCGAGGTCGTGCCACTCGCCGCCCATCCCCAGCGTTGCCGCCCGGATCGAGCCGCCATGATCGAACGCGAAGATCTGTGCGTCCCGGTAGCGGCGGAATTGCAGCGCCATCAGAGCCAGCAGCACGCTCTTGCCGGCACCGGTCGGGCCGATGACCAAAGTATGCCCGACGTCGCCGACGTGGAGCGAGAAGCGAAACGGGGTTGAGCCTTGCGTCCGCGCATGGAACAGCGGCGGACCGGCGAGATGCGCGTCCTTGTCCGGCCCCGCCCACACTGCCGATACCGGCATGATGTGCGCGAGGTTCAGCGTCGAGATCGGCGGCTGACGGACATTGGCGTAGGGGTTGCCGGGAAGTGAGCCGAGCCAGGCTTCGAGCGCGTTCAGGGTCTCGGCGATGCAGGCGAAGTCGCGGCCGCGGACGATCTTCTCGATCGCTGAAAGCCGCCAGTCGGCATCGCGCGGCGTGTCGCCGAGAACCGTGATGGTGGTGGTGACGTAGGCGAACCCGGCGAGGTCGGCGCCGAGCTCCTGCAACGCCCGGTCGGCTTCGGCCGACTTGTTGGTCGCGTCGGTATCGACCAGCACGCTCGCCTCGTTGGTCATCACCTCCTTGACGATCGAGGCCAGGCTCTTGCGCTTGGCGAACCACAGCCGCCGGATGCGGGTCAGCATCCGCTGCGCGGAGACCTTGTCGAGGCAGATCGCGCGCGTGGTCCAGCGGTAGGCGAACCCGAGCCGGTTGAGATCGTCGAGCATGCCGGGCACGGTCGCGGCGGGAAAGCTGGTGACGGTGAGCGTGCGCAGATGCTTGTTGCCGAGCTGCGGCGCCAAGCCCCCGATCAGCGTCTCGTCGGCGAGCAGCGCGTCCAAGTGCATTGGCGTGCTCGGCAGCGCGATCCGCTGTTCGTGAGTGGAAATCGTAGAGTGCAAATAGGTCAGCGTCTCGTCGGCCGACAGCCACGCCGCCTCGGGCATGACGCCCTCGATTGTGTCGAGCACGCGGCCGGTCTCGCGCTCGAAGTCGGTGAGATGGTCGGCGGCCGACGCGATGTCGGCGGCACCGCCTTCGTAGAACCAGCTCCGCGCTCGCGACGCGTCGTCGGCCGGCGGCAGCCATTGCAGGGTCAGGTAATAGGCGCTGGTCAGGTTGGGCTGGGTGATGTCGCCACCTTCGAACCGGTCGCGCCGCTCTTCGTCGACCAGCGCGGAGACCGGATCGGCGAACCCTTCCGACGTGGGATATCCCGGCGACGGGCGGCGCTGCGCCTCGACATAGATCGCCCAGCCGGTGCCGAGCCGCTTCAGCGCGCTGTTCAGCCGCGACGAGGTCGCGATCAGCTCCGCCTGGGTCGCGCTGTCGAGATCGGGACCGCGGAACCGCGCGGTGCGCTGGAAGCTGCCGTCCTTGTCGAGGACGATGCCGGGAGCGACCATCGCTGCCCAGGGCAGGAAGTCGGAGAGCCGCGACGCGCGCCGGGCATGTTCGCGCAAAAACATCATGACGATCAGCTTTCGAAGAGATGAGGGAGCGCGACGTGGCGGCGCGCGACGGGCAGGATCTGCGCGTCGCGTCGCGCCGCGATGACGGCGAGGCCGTGGCCGGCGACCGCCATGACGAACCCGATCAGCCAGAGGTGCAGGCCGATGCCGATCGCGGCGGCGAGCGTGCCGTTGACGATCGCGAGCGCGCGCGGCGCGCCGGCGAGCAGGATCGGTTCGGCCAGCGCCCGGTGGACCGGCGCCGCGAACCCGGGCAGGTCCGCCTCCATCAGACCAGCGCCCCGCCGCCGAAGCTGAAGAAGCTCAGGAAGAAGGACGAGGCCGCGAACGCGATCGACAGGCCGAACACGATCTGGACCAGCCGGCGGAACCCGCCCGAAGAGTCGCCGAACGCCAGCGTCAGCCCGGTGACGACGATGACGATCACGCCGACGACCTTGGCGACCGGGCCTTGCACCGAGTCGACGATCGACTGGAGCGGGGTCTCCCACGGCATGTTGGAGCCGGCCGCCCAGGCGGGCAGCGCGTAGGTGAAGCCGAGCGCGAGTGCGGCGGCGCGACGGAATATACGAGAGGGGGTCATGAACGATCTCCGTTGGGGGTGATGATGAGAGGCAGAAGGCGGTAGCTGCCGTCGGGCGCGAGACCTTCAACACGTACGAGTTCGGTCAGGCGGCGCTGGGCGCCACGGCCCGCGAGCACCGCGATGACATCGATGGTCTCGGCGATCAGCGGGCGCGGCACGCTCGGCACCGCTTCGAGGATCAGCTGTTCGAGCCGGTGGAGCGCGGCGCTGGCGGTGCCGGCGTGGATGGTGCCGATCCCTCCGGGGTGGCCCGTGCCCCAGGCCTTCAGCAGGTCGAGCGCCTCGGCACCGCGCACCTCGCCGACGGGGATGCGATCGGGACGGAGGCGCAAGCTGGAGCGGACGAGGTCTCCGAGAGTGACCCCCGGCGCGGTCCTGAGCGCGACGACGTTGGCGGCGTCGCAACGCAGCTCGCGCGTGTCCTCGATCAGGACGATGCGGTCGCCGGTCGTCGCGGCGATGCCGAGCAGCGCGTTGGTCAGCGTGGTCTTGCCGGTCGAGGTGCCGCCGGCAACGAGGATGTTGGAGCGGTCGCGGACCGCCTGCGCGAGGTAGGTCGCCTGAGTGGCAGTCATGACGCTGGCCGCGACATAGTCGGGCAGCGTCAGCGGCAGGCTCGCCGGACGTCGGATCGAGAAGACCGGCGCGGCGACGACCGGCGGCAGCAAGCCTTCGAACCGCTCGCCGCTTTCCGGCAGTTCGGCCGAGACGCGTGGCGACCCGGCATGGACCTCGGCACCGACATGGTGCGCGACGAGGCGGATGATCCGCTCGGCCTGCGCGGGTGCCAGCCGCTCGCCCGTATCGGCCATGCCATCGGACAGCCGGTCCACCCAGACCTTCCCGTCGGCGTTGAGCATGACTTCGGCGACTTGGATATCGACCAGCAACGCCCCGATCGCCGAGCCAAGCGCGCTCCGCAACATCGCGGTGCCGCGCTGATGGACGAGGATCGAGGGCTGGGTCACGGCGGTCTCCGAAGCGCCCTGCGAAAGTCGCGGCGGCGTTGGAGACAGCTAAAGAATGCGAAGATCAGGCGTTCGCAACAGCGGATTTGGTCTGGCGTAGCGGCGGCGGCGGGCGGCTATTTAGAGGCGAGGTAGCTCGCCGAACTGCGCTCGATCGGAAACTCTTTGCGTCGAGAAATGGCGATGAACTCATGCCATGTGGCGAATCAGCGACGCGCTTCGGCCTCAGTTCACTTACGGCGAACCTCTTCGTGCTGCGCGCGCTCTGCCTCACCTACCCGCCGCAGCGCGCCAAGCGCGTGATCGAGATAATCGCGGACGATCTGCTCAGGCTCCGCGTCCAGCATGTCGATCGCCAGAACGATCAGCCGCGACGCTGCGTCGCGACGCTTGATGTCGCTTGTCGATGCCGCCGTTATGCTCATCTGACCTCCCCTCCGTATGGCTTTGCGCCATTTTCTCATGCCCGCCAGCCGGCGCGCCATAACGTATAGAAACTAGACGCCGATTTGGTGTCAAGCCAGTGCGTAGCTCACCTGTTCGCGTCGGACCGATGTGAGCAATTGTGGCAAGCGAACTTCATGATCCACGCTATCGCCGCCTTATCGAACTGCTCGTCGCGGCGCGCAAGTCGAAGGGCCTGACGCAGCGCGAGCTCGCTGCCCTGTCCGGTCGGACGCAGCAATATATCGGCCGATACGAGACGTGCGATCGCGAGATCGGCATCTTTGCGATCCTCGACGTGGCCGCATTTCTGGACGTCGATGGCTTCGAACTCGCGCGTGAAGCGGCCGCATCATCTGTCGCCGGCGGCTCACGGCCTCAAGAGGTCTGACGGACGGAGCTCGAATGCGGCGACACGAGCCGGATAGCGCACGTAAGGGAATGTGACTCTGATCCAGTCGGGACTAGTCGCCCTTTTGCAAAAGCCGTCGCGATTGCCAAGCTGCATGATCTCGCTGGCGAGCGCGGCGTCCTCGATCGATCGCTTGGTCTGCATCGACATCGAGCGCGACGTGAAACGCCCGCGGGTTCGGGAGCGGCTGACATCGTCGCGCTCGACCTCGCGGTCTCCGATAAGATCGGAGGCGAGCTTGGCCGTGCCACCGCCGTCGCTGGCGCCGGCACGAAGCAGCAGCAGGTTCCCGCAATTCTCGATGATGGTATGAGCGCCCTCGCCGTATACGGCCTTGACCTGCGCGAACGACTGAAACCCGATCGCTACGCGCCCGCCGAACTTGCGGAGCCGTGCCTGTGCGTCCTTAAGGCCCTCGATGCGGCCGAGCGCGTCGAGCTCGTCGATGTGGAACCAGATCCGGCGATCGGTCGACGGAGCGAGCGATAGCGTCTCCATGATGGCGAGGTTCATCCAGCAGGAGATGAGACCGCGCAGCGCCGCGACTTGGTTGGCGGCATAGGGCATCCAGAGCGAGCCCTTGCCATCGCGCACCCAGCGTCGAATCGAGAAATCCTCGCCGCCTTGGACGCCGAAACTCCTCAAGCTGGCGACCGCAGGCGTGATCGTGCCGAGGATACTGGCGAGCATGCGCTCGCCGCCCTCCTCGAAAAAGCGCGCGGCCGGCGTGCCGTCGCAGAGTTCTTTCAGCTGCGCTTTGTTCGCCCGGGTGAGCGCGCCGATGAAGTCGGTCGAGCTGCCCATGGCATTCATGACCCAGCTTTCCATGGCGCTGGCGAGGAACTGCTGGGCATAGCTGATCCACTGGTCGTGATCGCCGTGGCCGAGATGCGGGAGCAGCGACTGGGCCAGCATCGCGAAGTCGCCGACCTGCTCGATCTCGCCGAGCAAGTCCCAGCGCGCGCAGCGCGCATCGTAAGGATTGAGGATAATGTCGTCGGGCTGGTGGAAGACGCTGAGCGCCGAGCCGTCGGGGTCGGCGACCACCTGACGGTCGCCACGGCGTGACGCGCCGGCGATGAGCGCGCGAAGCGCGGTCGACTTGCCGGACCCCGTCGCGCCGATCGCGGCGATGTGCATCGTCTCGTCTTCCAGCGTGAGCGGGACGCCCGCGAGCGCGACTCGGTTGGTGAAGCCGGTCACCACGCGGCTGCGCAGCCGGTTGGCGACGCCGCGCATCCTGGTGCCGCGCAGATGGGTATCCTTGCGCGGCCAGGCGCCGAGCCGGGCTGCCACGGCCCCGCCGAGATAGGCGAAGATCGCCGGCAGCAGCACGGCGATCGCGGGGCTGTCGTCGAGAAAGCTCGCATAGAGCCACAAGCCTATCGACAGCCCGCCGGCCCAGCCTAGCGGTGCCGAGAGCAGCGCCCAGGGGGTGCGGAGGTCGATCGCCTGGACCGCGCCGATCGCGAGCGTTCCGGGCAAGGCCGCGAAAGCGAACCACAGATGGTATTGATGGAGCGCGAGCCACAGCCAGCGCTGGTCGAACCAGGGCTGAAGCGCGGCGCGATGGCGCCAATATTCGAGGACGAGATCGCGCCAGGCAAAGCGCGCGTCGGCGGGGATATACTGCGCCACCACCGGCCAGCCGACGCCGATGGCGACGAGCGACAGCAGAAACGCGATCTGGTGAACCACCGGGTCCGAGCCGGGGCCCTGCCCACGTCCCGGCGTGCCGCCGGCCGGGCTCACCGCTCCGCTCCATAGTCGCGATCGCGCGCCGGGGTCGGCACTACCTTGGCCGCGGCGGCGAACGCTGCGCGCGTCTGCTCGGGCGAGCGCTGCGGCGCGTTGCCCAAGGCCGCAAAAGTCTCGCGCAGCTGCCGGCCGCGATCCTGATCCGGGCCGGCTTTCGATACGCCTGCGTCCTTCCCGGCCGACGCGAGTGCCTGCGTATTCGCAGCCGCTTGCGCGGGCTGCGCCGCGGATTGCATGTCCGCGGCGCTTCCGGCGCTATTGACGATGGCGCGGCTGGGGCGCTGCGGCATCTCCGACTTGGGTTCGTAATCGAGCGCCATGTCCTTCGGCCGCTCGCGCGCCAGCGTGCGGCGTAGCTGCTGCTCGTCGGTGAAATCGTCGCGACCATAGTGAAGCGCGGTGCCCGCCCGGTGGCGCGATATCGCAACATAGCTCGAATGCGCGTCCATGCCGGGGGTCGCGAGCACATGGGTGCGGTCGACCGTCATGCCCTGCGTCTTGTGGACGGAGGCGGCATAGCCGTAATCGACGGCCGCGTAGCTTTTGAGATCGACCTCGACCTTGCGGCCGTCGTCGAGCCGCACCGCCAGCGTATCGCGGCCCGCATTCTCGACGGTGCCGAGCGACCCGTTCTTCACGCCGAGCTCGCGCTCGTTCTTGAGGAACAGGAGCCGGTCGTTCTCCGCGAACTGCCGTTCGCCGCGCTCGGTCTGCACGGTCACGTCGCGCCCGAGTTCGCCCTGCGCCTGCAACCGCTCGCGCGCCGCCTGGTTCAACATCGCAACCTCCGTGTTCATATGGGTGAGAATGATGCGGGACTCGGCCGGCGCGGCCTGCCGTTCGAGATCCCAGCGGTCGATCAGCGCCTCGCGCGCGGCGTCGCGCGTCTCGGCCGCGTGGACCATGCCGGCTTGTGCATAGGCCGCGAGCGCCTCGCCGGTCCGGCCGGTGGCGAAGTCCCGCGTCGCGTCGCGCATCCACTGCGCGGTCTGCCGGCGCACCTCGCCGATCTCGGCGGCGCCGTGGCGCTCGGCGAGCAGCCGGAACGGCGCGCCCGCCTCGATCGCCTGCAACTGCTGGACGTCGCCGACCATCACCACCTTGGCACCGCCGCTCGCCGCTTCGGCGAGGACGCGCTGGAGCTGGCGCGTGCCGATCATGCCGGCCTCGTCCACCACCAGCACGTCGCGGGATGTGAGCCGATCGCGATCCCGCGCCCAACTGTGCTCCAGGCTCGCGATCGTGCGAGACGCAATGCCAGAACCGCCTTCCAGATTCTCGGCGGCGATGCCCGACAGCGCGGCACCGCGCACGGTGTAGCCCGCCGCTTCCCACGCTTCGCGGGCGACACCCAGCATCGCGGACTTGCCCGCACCCGCATAGCCGACGACCAAACTGAGCCCCGGCGACTTAGCGACGTGGTCGAGGGCCGACCGCTGTTCGCGGCCGAGCACCAGGCCGCGATGCGCTGCTGCCGCAACAGCACGCTCGACGTCGTACAGGCCGACCGCATGCTTGGACGCCGCGAGCGAAACTGCGTTGCGCGCGAGGGCTTCTTCGGCGCTCAGCATCGAGACCGTGGTGAACCGCTCCTCGCCGCTTCCGTCGCGGCCGAGCGCGAGGACCTGATCCGACGCACGCATCGCGGCGAGCACGCGATCGAACTGTTCCCGACCGTCCGAATGGCGATGCGCGAACATTGCCATGTCGCGGCGCGTGAACGTCGCTTGGCTGCGCGTCAGTGCGTCGAGGCCGATCTCCGGCTGCGCGATGAGGATGGCACCATTGGCGCGCGCGATGCGGATATGCTCGTCGGCGCGTTCTGCATCCTCGCCGCGCTCCAACCGACGCGCGCCGGCCGCGCCGATCTTGTGCTGCGGCTCCAGATCCAAGCCTTGCGCATCGTAGCTGCGATGGTCGATCCGCGCCTCGATTCCGAGCGACTGCAGCCGCTCGTTGACGTGGGCCGCCCAGTTCTCGCGCCAGCTCTGCAGCAGCGCGGTCGCGTTCCAGTCGCGCACCTTCGCGCCGAACCCGTCCGGTCCGACTTCGCGCATGGTGAGCATGACATGCGCGTGCGGCTTGGCGTTGCCGTCGCTGCCGATATCCCAATGCACGTTGACGTCGGCGATCGTGCCGCGCGCGACGAACTCCTTCGCCACGAAGTCGCGGGCGAGCGCGATCCCCTGCTCCCTGGTCATCTCGCGCGGGATCGAGAACTCGACTTCGCGGGCGAGTTGCGCGTCCTTGCGCTTCTCGGTCGTCTCGACCTCGTTCCAGAGCGTCGTCCGGTCGCGCAGCCGCTCGGGCGCACCCTCCGGCAGCATCACCTCGGAGTGGACGACGCCGGTCTTGTTCGAGAAGTCGTGGTGGCGGTCGAGCCGCTCGTCATGGAGCCGCGACGCCGAGCGGTAGGCGGCGGACGCGACGGCGCTGGAGCCTGCGCCGCGGCCGATCACCTTCGCCGAGAAGTGGTAGATCGCCATGATGGAGCCAAGAATAGCCCCAGACCTCGCGACGTCGGTACGACGTATAAGCGCGCTCTCATGCGCTATCGCACGCATTCGAGATTGGAGAGGCTGAAACGGCTACCGACGACCTTGGCCAAGTGCGTCTTGCCACCCAGCTTTATCGCATCACACCGCGCTACAGGAGATGCGATCATGCGGAAAGTACGGGATTTCGATGCGGAATTGAAGGCGCTGAACGAGCGGGCGAAGCTGCTAAGGGCGCGCAAGATCCAGCAGTTTGGCGAGCTGATCGAGGCCACCGGCGCCGATGCGCTGGAGCCCGATCTGCTGGCCGGCGCGCTGCTCGGCGTCGTGGCGGAAAGGGACAAGGCGACCACAGCTGCATGGAGCGAAGCCGGGGCGCAGTTCTTTCGGGAGACGAGGCGGCGATCCTCGCGCGGCACTCGTGGCGGCGGCAAGGGCGGCGAAGCGGCTGCGAGTGCTGCGGAACAGGCTTGATGCAGCACGAGCGCGAACGGATACTAGGAGCTGGGTCGTGGCGAGGCGGGAACGAACGAAGCATCTAATCGAGCTCGGTGGCCTCGTGCAGAAGGCGGGGCTGGTCGCGCTCGCCGAGGACGATCGCGCCATGCTATATGGTGCGTTCCTCGACGCGGCTGCCCGGATGCAAAGCGAGGACGGCAGCCAGGCCAAGGCGCTGTTCAAGCGACGCGGTGCACGCGCGTTCGCGACCGAGGCGGAGCAAGCCGCCGGGTCGGCACGAGACGTAGGGCGATCGGCGATCCGGCAGCATCGCTAGCCAGGATAGGCGTTCGGCAAATGGGCCAGCGGCGCGAAGCGCAGGCTGGCCCACGTACCGGTACGATTATCGTTCGGTGGGTGTCGCATTTGATGAAAGCGGGAACAGCGTCGCGGTCATGCCGTGACTCGGCCGGGCAGAGACGTAAGCCGGCGACACTCCCGCTCCTTCCGGTGCGGCAACCAGCCTGGGTGCTTGGGAGTCTTGAACCTCGCGATCTCCGCCGCTTCGATCGAGGAACAGCCGCGCCTCCTGCCAGCGCGCAAGCGGGATCGCGCCAATGGCAGGTGCGGCAGCACCGCCGAGCCGCCCCGCATACGCCACCGTCTCAGCCGGAAGCGGCACGCCATTCGTGGCATAGCGGATGTAGCGCGCCGGCCCGGCATTATAGGCGGCGTAGGCACCCGGCCATCCGAAGCGGCGCGCCAGCTCAGCGAGATACAATGCACCGCCGATCATGTTCATGCGCGCATCGTATGGATCGCTGTCGAGGCCGTAGCGAGGCGACAGATACGCCCAGGTTGCGGGCATGATCTGCATGCAGCCGATCGCGCCCTTCGGCGAGACGATGTCCGGGTTGCCGCCACTTTCCGCGCGCATGACGCGCAGGATCACTTCTACGGCAACGCCGGAACGTATCGCCGCCTCCGGTGCATGCGCGCGACAGCTTGCGGCCGGCGGCGTTGCCGATGGTGCTGGATGTGCCGACTCACTGCCAACAATCATGACGATCGCCGCGAGCGCGAAGCGGAGCCGGCGCATCACTGCCAAGTCCACAACGGCAAGGCGCGGCCGACGACGTTGCTTGTTGCGACCGGTCCAAAGTAGCGACCGTCGAATGACGCGGGGACCGCACGTGCGAGCAGAAAAACCGCGCCGGCCGGCAGACGGCGGCAGCCAGTCCAGACGGGCAACGGCCGACCGATGCGGTCGGCGATACGCGCGGTCGCGACTGTCACTCCGTCGACCGTGACGGTCGCGCCGGTGCGGCAGACCTGCTGCCCCGCAACCGCCGCAACCGGCTTCACCAACAGCGCGCCTGCTTCGACATAGCGGCGAGACGCCATGTAGCGCGCCAGCGTCGGCGACGGTCGCACCGCGACCAGCTCACCTCGGCGCTGCGCGGGCTCGGGCGCGATGCGATAGAGCCCGACCGGAACGCTTGCGGTGACGTTCCAGACTAGGCGCAACGTCGGACGATGTATGGCCGGCGAGAGCAGCGCGCAGAGCGCCGCAGCGCCCCCAAGCATGACGCGCCGCTTCTGGCGGACAGAGGCGCAGACGCGAGATTGCGCGACAGCCTGCTGCGCCCCGGCAAGGAAGGACGGAAGGCGCATCACCGTTGCCCCTGACCGTCGACGCCGCTGCCGACTTTGCGGCGAACGGGCGGGGAGACGTTCGCGTTGTTCGGGTCCGAGGTGGACGCGCAGCTGCCGCTGTCGGCCCAGGCGCGCAGTTCATCGAGCGTGTAGACGACCCGGCCGCCGATCTTCTTGTAGGCCGGACCGGTGCCGTAGGTGCGGTGCTTTTCCAGTGTGCGCGCGGACAGACCGACATAGTGCGCGGCCTCTTTGGTCCGCAAATAGCGCGTGTCTTTGATAAGATCGGACATGATCGACTCCTTGAGCGGGAGCCGCGCAGCCCCGGTATGGGGCCACGCGGCGGAGGAAATCATCGGCGTGGAAAGGATGCCGTGGGTGGTCGGACAGGGCGGGGCAGTGTCTTCGACCACATTGACCTGTCTGACAGAGAGAGGTATTTGTCATACCGGACTGTGAGGTAAAGATGGCCAGCAGAAGTGAAACGACGCGCGTCGCGCGCAAGCCCGCGAAAAGGGCCACCCCCTCCGTCGTGACGACGCGCGTCGCGCTGACCCTCCGTACGGCCGCGGCGGCGGGGCTTACCGCCGGCAAGAAGGAAAAGCGGCTTTCCGGACGCGCCCATGAACAATTGTTCGATGCCGCAGCCGCGCGTTCAGGCCTCGATGGCAGCGAATTGCTGGAATATGCGCTCGCCAAGGTCGCGCTCGAGGATGATTTCGCCGAAAAGCTGATCTCGCTCGAAGGGTCGATCGGCCGAGACATCGACCTTGGGCTTTGATCTCGCGGCGACCCTTCGACGCCTGAAACCTGAAAAGCGACTCGCGCCGCTGACACGGCGCGCCGACGCTGAGCTTCCGTTCGTCAAAGACCCCGTGAGCAGCGGACCGGGGCTGCTGCTGGACACCTCGGTCTATATCGACGTGCTGCGGGGTCGCGCGCCGCAAGCGGTCAAGAACCTGCTGCTCGCGCGGGACGTGAACCACTCGTCGCTTGCCGTCGCGGAGCTGGTCCACTTGTTCGGCCGGCTCGATCCCGCGCACAAGGACACTGCCGGCGTCCTGGAGCCGATCGCAGCTGCGATCGCGGAGATACGCCCGCACCGGCTCACCGCGCCGAGTATCCAGGCGCTGGCGGAGGCGGGCATCGTTACCGGCCTGATCGCGCGACTCACCGGGCTCCCGAAGGTCGACCGTCAGCCGTTGCTGAACGATGCCACAATTTTTATGCAGGCATTGGAGGGCGGCTTCACCGTGCTGACAGGCAACGTCTCCGACATAGATCTCATCGGCCAGATCGTGCCTGCGGGGCGCGTTCTTTTCTACAGACGAGGCTCCTGACCAGGAGCGACGCTGCACAGTATCGGGGCTATAGCGGCTCAGCATTGGTCGGCACGGCGGCATGTTTCGCTTGAAAGAGCGATCGATAGCCGCCGGCGACCATCTGCGCGCCTGCGTCAGCGAGACGGCGAAGATCGGATCGCTCCGAGCTCGTTCGCCAATCATCAGGCGCAGGATCAAGCAACATGACGCCTATGTCGCGCAACGTGGCGCCCTTTTGCGTAAGATCGTGGATGCATAGCATCGCGGCTTGTCGATCAGCCTGCGGCTGCCGACGTTGACGAAGTGGTCGCCCAGCACCAATGGCGCGAGCCAGCAAGTTTGCCGCGCGCACGCGATCGGCATGGTGGCGATCGGCGTGGAGATAGAGGCCGAAGGGCTCACCGATACCCGGTGCCAGCTCTGCCGGCAGCCAGAGCGCCAGTTCGGTCGAGCCGTGCCGGCGGACGAGCAGATGCGCGCCGCCGGGTGCTTCCATCCGGAACACGCCCGGTCCCCAGCGCTCCGGCGTGAACCGCAGACCGGCGACCGCCCGCGCCCAGGGCAGCGGGCGGACAAGCGAAACCGTGTCGACGCGCAGCTCTGGCGACCAGCCGATCAGCGGACGGTCGGTGGCAGGTGTGTCAGGATGAGGGGCGAAAGGACAGGCCCCAAGGGGCCGCCCTTTCCGCCAGCGATTGCTGGCCGATAAAGGTGACGTTGTCGGTGACGCGGCGGGCGGCGATCGCCGCCTGCGCCGAGGCGCGCCGCGCGGCAGCACCGGCGCTTGCCCACATCGATCGGAACTCGGGATTGCGCCGGAGCCATTCCCAGGCGAACCCGAAGGCGTTGAGGTCGAGCATGGCAAGATACTGCTGCGGCAAGCGAAGCTTGTGATAACCGGGCATCGTCAGTTCCTCGCTACAAGAGGTTCCCCGCCAATGCTGAGGATGACGATCGCCGCCGCTTCGATAAAGTCTGGCCGCGCTTATGTCCCTATAATATGAAGCGTATGTAAGAGTTTACTCCATTTTGAACCCTTGGTAGCTGCCCCTCTTCAAACGCGAAAGCCCCGCCCGGTTTCCGGGGCGGGGCTGGTTGGCGCCGCTCAGTCGTTGCGGCGGGTGGGCCGAGACCAGATCAGGCTGTAGGTGTCGCTGTCCTCGTCGTCGAACAGGTTGGCGTAGATCGGGGCGTTGAAGCTCGGATCGTCGAGCTTGAGACCCAGATAGTCGCGGCCCTCGTTGGACTTCTTGGTCCAGGCGGCGCCGATCTCCGCGCGGCCGACCATCACCCGGTGCGAGGGAGCGTTGTCGTTGGCGCGGTTGGCTTCGGGGACGATGCGGACGCCCTTGGCCTGGACGCTGAGGGTGACGATCTCGCCCGAAAACTCGTTCGAGCCGTTCTTCTTGAAGGTGCCGATGGTCGCCATGGTAAGTCTCCGTTCTCTCATGTTCGAGCCCGCGCCCATCGCGGCCTCGATGGCTTGCCCGAAGACCGGGGCGCGCCGCCGCCGCAGCCATAGGCCCGCAGCACAGCGGAGGACGGCGGACGGGCGCTGTTTTGCCTCGCGAGGAATGAGCTTCAGCTCAGGGGAAAACAGTGTCCGTCCGCCGTTGCGGCTCAGGCGGCCGAGGCGCAGCCGTCCCCGGTCATCAAAGCCGATCGAGAGGCCGTGTGGACGCGGGTCCGGGCATGAGCCCGAACGGAGATGGTGGCGAAACCACGCCCTTCGAGGGGAACGGCACGGATGTCGTAGAGGTGGATAGGAACGTCGGTGTTCAGGCGGGTGCCCATCTCCTTTGCCACAGCCAACCACCGTCTCAGCAACGGGAGGTCGGTGGCGCGGAGATCGGCGCCGCATGGCTTCAGTTCGAGGGGCGGTATCAGAGCCTCAGGCCGGTCAGAGCCTCAATGCCCCGATCTCTGCCTATGCTACCGCTAAGGATAGCCGCACCCGCCATCCGGGTACCGACCGCCGCCAGCACGATTATGCGGCTCGGACTGGCCCCGTCGGGGAACCGGGCGGGACTTTCGCATTCTCGCCTCCCGGCGCCGCCCACAGGCGTACAGGTCAGGCTTGGGGCAGGCTTTGATACCGTTTGGCGGCGACCGTGCCGGTCGCCAGCGCTGCAGCCAGCGAAAGCGCGACGCCCCAGCTGCCGACGCCGCCAAGGTGCAACAGCGCAGATGCGACCTGGAATCCGGCGATCGCAGCCGGCACAGCGAACAGGAGCGCGATCGCGATCCGTGCCCGCGGCGAGGGCAGCAGGGTCGCGATCTGCCCGAGCATGACCACGAGCAGAGAGGCGAGGATGCCGAGCAGGATCGCGCTCGTGTAGGACGCGCCGACGTGAAGCGCGGCGAAGCCGGCGGACAGGCCTGCGTAGATCGGCAGCACATAGGTTGCCGCTGCGAACAGCAGATAGATCATGAAACCGACGCCGATCAGCGCCAATGGCAAGGTGATGAACATGGTGTCGCGTCCTTCGCATAGATGATCGGACGCGCTTCCACCTGCCACCACAGCGCGGGATCGATCATAGCAAGAATGAGCGCCGGAGGAAATCCGGCGCGGGCGAAATCTAGAGAAATGAGGGACGCCATCAGGCGCCCCACGGGTCGTATTCCCGGACAATCTTCTCGACGTCGCCGTCATAGTCGTCGCTGGTCATCACCTGATATCCGCTGTCGGTGGCGATCAGGATGATGATCACCTTGAGGGTGCAAGCGAGGTTCCAGGCGTAGCGCTGTGCGGCATCGAGGGACATGAGTGGCTCCTGTCGTTCGAGGAGCGGGGGCCATCCCCGCTCGACAGGCGCCGACGCATCCGGCCGGCGGCCGCGGTCACCGCGACGGAGCGCAGCGACAAGCGGCCGCATGCTTGCATAGCGGACCCCTTGCGGGTTGATCGTGGAAGGCCGCAGGGCGGAAAGGACTAGCGCCTCAAAGAGCGGGGATGGTCGCTGCGGGGTGACAGGATCTGCCATCGCTCGATGCCGCTTTGCATCGAACGATCCTCAGCTCGCAGCTTGTGGTTATGCTTGTCCGATTAGATTATGCTTAAACGCGGTCAGGGAGAAGGCGCCACCACGTTGCCCCACGCTGCGTTTTACGGGTGCTGCCGTCCCGGACACCTTCGTCTAAGAGATCAGCGATCTTGCTTCCTTCAGACGAGATCGAGTCGTAAACTTCGAAGATGACCCCATCATCACGCCGCTCAAAGCGCGCAACGGGGTCGGACATTTCTGCAATCTCAGGAAGCTGCAGCTTCATCGTGTTTCGCGCCTCGCCGGCTTTGGACAGCGTCATCGTTCTTGATCGTCCAGTCTTTGCATCTCGCAAAGCGCGGCTACCTGCGAAAAAGCTGTCGACCACGCGTAGGGGAATCTGCGTTTGCGTTCTCCCTCGACCGTGTCGAAGTCGCATAACCATTGCTTGCACGATCGATGAAGCAGCGTCCGCGGCTGGACGCTCGTCGATCTCTTCAAACACGATCTCTAGCCGCCATCCCAAGGCATCCGCGGCAAAGGCAAGGTCAGGCAAATCGTCCGCCTTGAAGTCCAAAAAACGAGGCGATCTGAGCTCAAGCACCGCGTCATTGTGCGTCAAGTGCATGAACTCTAGGAGCTTCACTGCTTTCAGGTGCGAGGGGCCAATACTATAACGCCTCATCAAATCTCGACGTGCAAGCCGAGTGAGATAGCTGCTCACCCTCCATCGGTCCGCTCTGTTGCGGCCCCAATCTCGTGTCAGCCACTCATAGGCTATTGCCGAACAACGTGCGGCCTCTCCGCGGCTGCTGCCTTCGGCCAAGGAAAGCAGCGAGAGGGGAGACGTACGTTCCATCTCCTTATGGCACGACTGTGTGCTTTCCCAAAGCTGTGCTCGGGTGCCGACGTGTACTGTATCCAGCCAGATAAACACGTCGATCCAGATTTCGCCTGGGACGGCCGTTTGGAACTGTAAAGCGTCAAGAGCGCTGGCGTCGGTTGTCGAGTACAACTCGAAGCCTTGTATTTGAGCCGCTGGGTCGCCTGGCTGCGAGGGGACCGCGATATGAAGAGCGTTCGCGCCGGGCGAAGACGCAAAAAGCGGTAAGGCGAGACCATGATCGGTAAGGCGCTCGTATGCGATGAGCATCATTGCCAGGGGATTCTCGCCACGGCCGGTCATGCTGCGGCGCTTCCAAGCCGGCGCCGCATAATCTGGGCGATCACATCAGCAAACGAATCTGGCGTTTCGTTCGGTCGCCAGTCGTAGGTTTCGAAGTCAACGTTTAGGTCGCGAATTGCCGTCAACAGCGCGCTGTTTGATCCATTTGGATCCTCAAGCAGTTGCTCTGGAAAGACCAACAGCCGGGCGTGTCCTTGCCGAAGGTCGATCGATTGTGCGTAAGCTAGTTCTACAGCGGAAGCGCGACGGTCCGGTTTCTCCCGTCCTGTAGCCGCGAGAGAGGCGATACGTATCCAGTTCTGAGCTACAGAGCGCCAATGTGGGATCGAGCTGGCCAGCCCCGATCGCACCTTCGCATCGAAGTATTCTTCTACTCCGCCGAACGCCCATTCGATGTGTCGAACGGCTGAGGCCAGCGTCGGCTCAAGCTCGTAGTCGTCAATATAGATCGATGGGTCTACAGCTTCATCGTAGAAACCCGCCATATAGGCGCCGGTATCAAACGGGTACACATGATATGGTGCAGGTAGTGCACTTGGAGACAAGGCGATAGCGAATGGAAAGAAGTTTAGCTGGTCATTCTTCTCATCGCCTCGCCCAAAGCGGTACGCAGGGCGCGCTACGAAGAAGTAGAGAAGTTCCTTACCGAAGACGGTGCACTGACGGCGTTCTAGCACGCCTACATTGACGATGCGTCGTCCCCAACCAACTGAAGTGACGTGCACTAGGTCAGGGGGAGAAATTGACACCGTGGTACAAGCTGCTTTGGCGAGCTCAACAAGTTCGCGATTAGCGACGACGCCACGAGGCTTCCTCCTGGTGTCTGCCGTCATACGAGGAATCACTCCGGTTTGAGCAGTCGGCGATGGTCATCGCACTTCATAAGGCTAGCGTGTTCGAGTCAACGTTACCAGAACGAGTGGCCCCGCTGTGCCGCTCACTTGAGGTTACAGCCGTATGCGCCGCCGCCGCATTTCGCCTGCGTTCACTCGGCTGCAAGCACCGCAGGCGGCACACCCATGACATCATCGTACAGACGAACCTTCGCGCCTTTTGATCGCGTTAAGCTGGGCTTCGCGAATATAATTACGTACTCGTGTACGTTCTTAAAGAGGAAGTTCGGCGGATAAGGGTAGCTGCCAAATATTGGTCTCTGGCCGTTTGCCGATCCCCAGCGACCTCCGGTCCCGTCTTTCGACCAAATAATCTCGTTGATCATCACTAGACCGATATCGCGAAGCATCACACCAATGTCGGTGCTAAGCGGGAACGTCAGCAAACCGTGATCCGTCATCTGATTGACGTTCGCGGTAACGACACATAGTTTCCGCCCCGGACGAAGCACTCGATAGCACTCCTGAAAGACCCGGCGGAGTTCATCGAGGAATTCCACGTAGCTGCCTGCCGTGCCGATATCGGAGTTTCGACCACCGTAGTCCGCCTTGTCCCAGTAAGGAGGGCTGGTGACGATCAAGTCGATGCTGCCGTCCTTGATCCCGGATAGATCACGCGAGTCGCCCTGGCGCCCCTCGAACGCGTCCAGGCTCAATTGTTCACTCTTGATCCGTGCCTTCATCTCTTTGACGAATTTCGAGTTCTGGTCGATGCAGATGGAGCGACGGCCCTCGCGGATCGCCGCGACTGCCGTAGTGCCTACCCCGCCGAATGGGTCGAGTACCGTTTCGCCCCAGAAGCTGAACAGCTTGGTAAGCCGCTTGGGTATCTCAGTTGGGAAGGTTGCGGGGTGAAGTTCATGACTGACGTTCGCAATGCTCCACACCGTCTTGGTGTATTCGCGCCACTCGTCCTTAGTCAGCACGCTGAGTGCTTTCACTTCTGCGCTGGGCTTCATTCCTCAACTCCCTTGTCTCTACTATTTCTTGCGAGCCGGACCGAGCCGTCGATCGATACCACTCGCCGTTCGAAATCTCGCAGCATTGCTGCAGTGTCGGGATCGGCACCGATTAGGTCAGCGAGCAGCGTGTCGATTGCGCTTCGAACGTCGCCGATCTCTGTCGGTCGGAACGCGAACGTCAGGCGGTCGCGATTGGCGCTGCAGATCATATCTCGCTGCAAGCCCGCCCAGGCTGATCTCCCAAGACCCGCGAGCTGGGTCGCCAAATTTTCTGGAACCCGTATGTTCAGCAACGGTAGTTCTGAAAGGAACCAAGCCGGGACGTGGAATCCGTCGCACTCGACGTGCCAGAGCCAATAGGCCATTCGCGAGGACAGTATCGCCGTGACGACGTCGGCCTCATCCACTGATGAGCAGCGAAGCCGGTTTATACCGCTGGCACTCAGCGTTCCGCGCCAGCTCAGCTGGTCAGGATAGTTTCGGAACACGTTCAGAAAGTTGTAGGCTGTGCCGGCGACAAACACGTCTGCGCTCAACGCAGTCCCGACGATCTCTGACGCTGCGGCCTTGCTCGGCTCAGGGCGGGCTCCCGATCGGAGGCGGTGAGTTTCAAGCGCGCAGTATAATGCAACCTCCGCGTCCGATCCAAGCTTTGGCACGAGGCGCGCGATGGGTGCCTGACCCATTTCCGCAGCCCGTGATTCTGTGAAGATCGTAGTGCGCTGCCGGCTCGTCCACTTCAGAAGACGGCTTGTGCGAATAGAGGAAGGCGTGGGTCCGGGTCGCCTTATCGCGATCGTCGCGCGGGTCTTGGCTTCTTCCCCAAAAAGGGCATGAGGTTGACGGTCGAAGAACAGGAGGGTCCATTCGCCACCCTGGGCTGACATGGCAGAGCGACAGCGCCGGTGGTCGGCGGAACGGTTTGCGCCGAGCGCGAGCGGCACGACCAGAGCGGCAGCGTCATCTGAGGCGCTCGCCACCGTCCAGCTCATCTCAAGGAATGGAAGATATAGCGAAGTAGTCGGCTTGCCATCAGCCATGGGCACTACGTCGCCGGTCGCATAAGGTGGGTTGCAAATGAGACGAAGCGGCCCCGTTCCTGGGGCCAGTCGAGCGCGGAGGTCGCCAGCACGGGCAGCAGAAGGCGTGTCAACTGCCAGCAAATTCCTGCGAATGGCTGCCCAAGTACCCAACGGATTTTGGGTTTCAGTCGCAATCTCGGCGAGCAGCGCGAAGGCGGCAAAGTCGCAAGCCTGGGGTGAGATGTCACACCCGGTCAGCCGCGACTCTGCGAACGCTACCCGTCCACCTCCCTGATACCGCCGCAGGGCGGCAGCGAGAAAGACGCCGCTTCCGACCGCGGGATCGAGCCACCACTCACCTAAGTCGGGGCCAGCAGGTGCTGCGATTGCCGCTACCATGAAGTCGGCAACATCGGCGGGCGTGTAGAACGACCCGACCTTCTTGCGCTCTGCCCGACTTGTGGAGAGCGTAGTGTCGCGCATGACATTGAGCCGCGTGGTCCGCCCGTAGGTGTCGAGAAGATACGGGAGCAGTTCCAACAGATGCGTATCGCTGGGGAGCGGCCTCAGAGAGCTGTCGAGCGCCGACCACCCCGCGGAGCCGCCGAGCCCGAACCAAGCACCGGCACGGGCGCCGTCGGCCGGAAGACCCGTGCGGATCATATCTGCAAGGGTGATGGCTACCGCCGCCCATGCAACCCTACCCTCCAGGTCTGCCCGGATGCTGTCGTGTCTAGACGCGCCCTCAAGCCAGTCGCCGCCGCGCCTTAGGTTTCGTGCGACGCCAACTGCAGCGAGGACGTGCTCGCGCAGAGGCGCGACCAATCCCTCTAGGGACCGCCCCGCCCTAGGCGAAGCCGACCTCACCGCCGTCATGATCGAGTCTCGGGCGCTGCAATCAGCGACGCCTTTAGCCACCGCTCGTCCAACTCGCGCGCTATCAGCTCGGCGGCACAATCTGAATTGGAGCGTCCGAGCGCATCAACGTGGGCGCGGAACCGCTCGGCGTGATCAGCCTGAACATAGGCCGACACTTTCTTTGAGCGCGCCTCATGTGCCGGTGGCGATGGCACATTGGCCTGGAGTAGTCGGATTTCGATCTCGCGCAGGATGAGCAGGGTCAAAAGAGCGGAGCCGCTCGTCAGGCCGATCTCCTTCAGGTACGCCTCAAAACGGCGATGGCAGTTAGCTTGCACGTACGCATGTACGGCGAGCTTCTCTGTCCTCTCTTCGATTTGTGGTTCGCACCTCATCATGAGGTGAACAATGTACGGCTCAAGATGAGGTGTCAATACCGTTCATCTTCTGTTCTGGTATTTTTTGGGGGTTCGGTCAATGCTCATTCCTCAGCTTTACGGCCGCCCGTTTCTCGACACGTTGGCGCGCGAGTTCGGTGCGGCAGATCGCAGTTACGTGGCCACTGCGTGGGTGAGAGCGTCGGGCGTCGGCCTGCTCTGGGACAGTGTCACGGACATGCTTGGTCGCGGCGGACGCCTGAGGGTCGTAGCGGGCATTGATCGGGAGAACACGTCACGAGAGGGCTTGGCTATGCTCTTGGCCCTAGAGGGAGACGTGCGTGTCTATGTTCGACACAACGAGGCGACGCCGATTTTTCATCCGAAGCTTTATGGCTTTCGTGCGGGGGAAGAGTGCCGCGTTCTCGTCGGCTCCAACAATCTGACTGGTGCAGGGTTATCGCAGAACGAGGAACTTTCTGCCCTGCTCGTCGAGGAATCAGGAGGTCCCCTCGAGCGTTCACTAAAGGCGTATATGCGGCAGCTGCGCGACCCCGCCGACGGCCTTGCGAGGCGGTTGGATGAAAATCTTCTCGATCAACTCGCACGAGCCGGGTACGTTGAATCGGAAGCGCGGCTCAGAGGCAAGGCGGGCAATTCAGGCCCCGCCCGCGCCGCCGCAGACAGACTCTTTGGTTCGCGTCAGCCAATCCGACGTCGCATTCCGGCAAGAGTGCCTGTCCCAAGGTCAATCGAACCGCGCCCTGAGACACCGGTTGGGGACTGGAACCGAGTATTCGTTAAGCTTCGCTTGGCTCGTGGAACTCAAGGCCAGATCCCGCTTGCGGTGGCACGGGAAGTCAGACGCCGACTGGGCGAGGTCAATTTGGACGGACCGTTCACCGTGATCGATCGGCATACCCGCGCGGAGCGTCAGATTAGCCCCACCTTCCCCAGACGTCGTCCAGATGCCGCCAATACCTACAAGATCGAGGCAATGCCCGCACAAGGGCACGCCATTCTGAAACTCGAGTTGGTGGGCAGGCGGGTGCTGGCCGAGTTTTTTGATAGTGCAGAGGCGGACGGCCGTGCTGTGTACGAGTTGCTGATCGATGGATTGCGGTCAGAGCCGGCGAGCACTGTTGACCCTAATGGCGCTGCTGCACGACGCACGCCGGGACAGAGCCTTGAGGATGCAACTGAGGGAGTCACTTTATACCGCTTTGACTGACCAGGGCAGCTGTCATCAGCGCTACGGCCTCGGCTGGGCTCGGCGGTCAGACGGGTGCACAAGGCGGACGTCGTAGGGTTCGATCAGCCTAATCACGTGGTCGCACTGAAATTGTGCAAAACCTGTTGCATGGCGAGCTCTTCATAAAGTTTCAGCAACAGACATGCTCGTAAGGCGGGCGGGAGGCGCAGCCAGCGCATCGACGCCGCGATCATGTAGGTCAGGTTACCGCATGTACCTCAGCTTTCGTTGACCCGACGCTGAAAGCGGTTAGCTCGCAACGCACCCAATTGAAGCCTTGGTCTGAAGTCGAACAGCGGAATGCCGAGCTTGCGCGCCTTGTCGGCGAGATTGTCCTGGATGCCGGTACCGGCGAACACGATTACTCCGATCGGCAGCACATCGAGCATCGCATCGTTACGCTTGAACGGTGCAGCCTTGGCGTGGCGCGTCCAGTCGGGCTTGAACACGATCTGCGCGACCTTGCGATTGTCCGCCCAGCGCGATGCGATCAGTTCGGCACCCTTCGGCGAGCCGCCGTGCATCAGCACCATGCCGGGGTGCTTGGCGTGGACCTTGTCGAGCGTGCTCCAGATGAGTTGATGGTCGGTGACGTCGAGCCCGCCGGTGAACGCGATCTTCGGCCCCGTCGGCAGCATCACTTCGGTCTCGGCGCGCCTGCGGGCGGCGAGGAAGTCGCGGCTGTCGATCATCGCCGCGGTCAGCGCCTTGCGGTTGACCATCGATCCGGCATGTGGACGCCAGACGTGACGGGTGTGGGTCTCGAACTGCTCGGCGGCAAGATCGCGCATCAGCTCGAACGCATTGCGGCGCTCGATCAGCGTCATGCCTTCTGCCAGCAGTCGCTCCAATTCGACCGAGCGGACCTCCGAGCCGTCCTGCTCGCGCTGCGAGCGCTTCTGCGCCTGCTCGTTGTCGTCGAGCTCGCGCTCGATCCGGTCGACGGCTCGGTGGAACAGATTGACCTGGCCCCAGAGCAGCGTCTCGAGGTCGGGTTCGAGGCGGGTGTCCTGCAGCGTCACCACCAGTGCGTCGAAGATGTCGACGATGGCACCGGTGATCTGGTTCGCTTCCGGCAACGGACGGGGATCGGGTTCGTCGTCGAACGGGCGGTGGCCGTAGAGCGCGAGTTCTTCGAGGATATGGCCCGTCGGTGAAGTGGCGTGGTGCGGTTCGTGGTCGGGATCGTTCGTCATGGTGGCTTGCCTTAGGCTGGCGGCCGCGCCCATCGCGGCCTTCGCAGGCGACGAAGAGCGGGAGCCGTCCGGGCCTGCACCGCCGAGGCGCAGCCACGAGCGGCCGAAGCCGAGCGGAGGACGGCGAAGCCGGGCTATTTTGCTTCGCGGTGCAAAGCCGGCTCGTCCGGCGGCGGAAAATAGTTCGGCGCAGCCGTTGCCGGCCCGGCCGGGTCCCGCTCCGACCGCCCTCTCAGAAGGCCGTGGGCGCGGCTCTCACCATCTGTAGATGGCACCAATGATGATACCTGACGGCGGAAGCGTTACGCCGCTTGGCTGGACCGGTCGGACATCAGGAACCGTTCTGCATCGGCCCGGTCGATCTGGAGCCGGACGCCGTCTGCCAGGGCGGATCGTCCCAACTGGCGCAGGTCGTCGTTGAAGTCGCCGAGCGCGGGTATGAGCGGCAGCGTCTGGATCCCGGCAGTGCGCGCGCGTTCGGCCAGCGTCTCCGCCGCATGCCGTCCGGCCGGGTCGTTGTCGCGGGCGATGTAGAGCCGGCGTAGGCCGTTCGGCAGGAGCAGGGCGGCGAGATGATTGGCGGAGAGCGCCGCAATCATCGGCATGGTGGGCAGGACGCATGGCAGCGACAACATCGTCTCGATGCCCTCGCCCACTGCCAGCACGTCGGATGCACAGCCGAGCCTGACGCCGTTGCCGAGGAGTGACCCCATGGCGCGTCGCGGTGTCGGGATCGGCGCCTTCGCCTTGCCGGACGGGTCGAGCCAGGTGCGGTGTGCGCCGGTGATGATACCGGCGCCGTCGGTCACGGCTGCGATCAGCGCGGGCCAGCTGTCGCGGACACGGTCGGCGGGGTCGTCGTCGTCGCTGCGATACCAGCAGCGGGGATGGAAGCGGAGCGTGGTGCAGGTCCGTGCGCCGGTGATGCCGCGCTCGCGCAGGTAGGTCTCCGCCAAGGTGCCAGCAATCGGCTTCGATATAGCGAACAGGCGTCGTGCTGCTTCCGGCGACCCGGTCGCTGCAGGGCATTGATGCTGGTAGATGTCGACAGACTCGGCCCGAGGCAGAGCAAGGAAGCGCCGCGCCTCATCGAGCGTCTCGCGCAAGGTTGTCAGGCTCTCGCGGCGGGCGATGATGTCGAGCAGGTCGCCATGCTCGCCGGTGGCGGCGTCGGTCCATTTGCCAGGGAGCTTGCCGGCATCGCTCGCCTTCAGCCGGACGAACAGGCTGCGACCCGGCGAATTATCGGCATCGCCGACCAGCCAGTAGCGGCCCTCGCGGCGTCCGCTGGAGAGATAATGGCGGCACACCGCCTCGGCCTGCTCGGCGAGGCGGCGGGCGATGTCGGCGGCACGATCCGGCATGGCGTGATCCTCCGGAATGAAAAAGGCCCGCCGTCGGTCACGTCGACGGCGGGCCACTAGGTGCAGGGGGTGCCGTTATTCGGCGGCGATGGCGTGGTACTCGTCGGCTTGGCTCTCATCGGCTCGGGAGCCCGCATCGTCCACGGCCGGTTCACCGTCGTTTGCCGCCGGTGTTTCGCCGACGGTCACGGTCTCCGGATCGGCGAGCGGAACGACCGCGAACAGCGTGCGGCCCGGCGTGCGCAGCGGCTCGGGTAGCCAGCCCGAACCTGCGAGCAGCGCTTCCGCCTCCGCCGCCATCTCCGGCTTCTTGAGCGCGACGATGCGGTCGGCGGCCTGATCGCCCTTCGCCTCGCGCACCGCGCCGACGATGCGCGCCTTGGTCACGCGGCCGAAGTATGTGTCGACCGTCGGCACCCAGCCGGCGGACACCATGTCGAGGTCGACCGCGGTGGCGAGCCGATCCGCATGTGCGAGCGCCTTCGGACGACGGTTGTACGGCTCATAGATCGCGTTGACCGACAGCGACACGCAGTGGCCGAACAGCGCGAGCCGCGTATCGCCGTCGAACGCCGCGAGCGCGTCCCAGAGATCGACCGTCTCCTTAGGCAACGCCAACGCCCATTCGGCATGGCGCGCGTTGTACGCCGATGCCAGTGCGCTGTCGGCGAGCCCCGGCGCCTGCGCCGCAAACCCCACGCTCTTCAGTTCGAGGTCGAGGCAGCTGTCCTGTGCGTAGCGATAGAATACGCGCAGGCAGAGCGCGTGGAGCGCCGCCGTGAACGCAATCTCCGGACGGCCGCCAAGCGCATGGCGCAACGCCAGCGTGCGGTGCGCGGTCAGCTCGCTGACCAGCCGGTCGGGGATCGGCTTCAGCCCTTCGTCCTCCTCAGGCTCGGTCGCGCTGTCGTCGGTGCCCGCGTCCTGCCGATCGGACTGGTCGGCGGCGTTGGCCCCTTCGCTGTCAGCCTCATCGCCAGCGTCCGGCTCGATCGGCACCTCGTCCTCGGCGCGGACATAGCCGCGCTCGACCCGCAGCGCGCCCGCGCTGTCGATGCTTACGAACGCACCCGCACGCGCCACCTCGGCCGCGTCGAACACGAACGGCCGCTCGTCGAACGCCGCGATCGCCGTCTCGATCTCGGCGAGACGAGCATCGACCTCTTCGGGAAGGTCCTCGTCGCCCCCCGAGTAGGCCTCCTCGATCGCGTCGAGCTCGGCCTGCAAGGCGTCGCGCGTTGCCTGCTCCTCTTCGGTAAGCGCGACCTGCTCGCCGAACAGCCGGCGGAGACTATAGCTATGGCCGTAGGCGAAGTCGGGCGCGACCTCGGTCCATTTCCACCCCTCGGCGCCGATCGCCTCGGCCTCGTCGCGCAGCTTCTCGGCGACGAGCATGTCGAGCAGCCCGGCATCCTGCAGCCAGCCGCCATGATCCTGCTCAAACAGGTCGCGCAAGATGGTGCCGCCGGCTTCGACATAGGCGTCCAGCCCGACGAACAAGGCGCGCTTGTCGGTCGCTTTGACCGCGCCCTCGGTCAGCATCCGCCGGATGGCGTAGGGCTGCTTGTCGTAGGACTGGCTGATCCGCTCGAACACCTGTTCCTGACGAGCATGGTCGGCGTTGACCGTGAACGCCATCAGCTGGTCGAGCGTCATGCCGTCCTCGGCATAGACGTCCAGCAGCTTCGGGCTGACGGACGCGAGCCGCAGCCGCTGCTTGACCACCGCGACGGGGACGAACTGCGCCGCCGCGATCTCCTCCTCGGACTGGCCCTTCTCGCGCAGTGCGAGGAAGGCGCGGAACTGGTCGAGCGGGTGGAGCGGCGCGCGCTGGACGTTCTCGGCCAGGCTGTCCTCTTCCGGCGTGCCAGCCTCGCGCACGACGCACGGCACCGGCGCGGTCTTGGCGAGCCGGCGCTGCTTCACGAGCAGTGCGAGCGCCCGGTAGCGGCGACCGCCGGCCGGGATTTCGTACATGCCGGTCTCGACGCCTTCGGCGTCGCGGACCGGCCGCACCATGATGCTCTGGATGAGCGTGCGGCGGGCGATGTCGTCCGCCAGTTCCTCGATCGAGACGCCCGCCTTGATGTGGCGGACGTTGGACTGACTCAGCAACAGCTTGTCGAACGGGATATCGCGCGACGACGAAAGCGTGATCTTCTGAACGGCCTTGGCCATGGGTCTTCTCCATGACGGGCGGCCAGGAGCCACTCTCCCGACCCTCAACCCGTCACGAAGCAAGGCGCAGCCCTCTCCCTCTAAAAAGGGAGAAGGCTGCGCGCGGCGATGAAGCTTGGTGGGCCGGGCCTACCGCGACCGCCCAGCAACGATGAGCGGCGGCACGACGAAATCCGCCGCATCGAAGTGGGCGCGGATCGCTTCGATCGAACCGAGCCGGTCGAGCGGGTCGCGGCCGATCAGGACATGATCGTCCTCGTCGGCGGCGAACGATGCCGGCTCGCCCGTGCCGGTGAAGACGACACGCTCGGCACCCCATTGGCCGGCATAGGCACCGGACCAGCGGGTGAACGGCACGCCGTTGGCGACGCACCAGGCCTCCAGCGCTTCGAAACGGTCCCATGCGACCTCGTGGGCGTAGAGGCTGAGCGGCCGATCAGGCGCGATGTCACTTGGCTGGAACGGCTCGCCGCCCCATTCGGTCGACAGGCCTTCGTCCTGGACGAGCTTTGTGATTTCGGTGAATGCGGCATTGTCGATCGTGCCGCCGAGCACGATCGATGCGGAAACGCGGTCGGCCATGATGACCTCCTGATGAGGATGAATGTGGGAAGTTCGGCGGCGACCAAGGCCAGCCGCCGAAGGATCGGGCGTTACGCGGCGAAGGCCAGCAGCTTGGCAGCCTTGCCCTCGAGTTCCAGCCGGGCATCCTGATGCGGCTTGGCGCGGGCGAGCGCCGTGATCCCCTGCACGAAATCGAAGATCGACTCGGGCGGGCGGCCTTCCTCTTCCAGCACGGTGGCGATGATCTTCTCGGTCTCCGGACGCGAGAAGCCGCGCTTGCGCAGGAAGGTCTCGCGGTCCTCGTCCTTGCGCGCCACGATCGCCTCGCGCGCCGCACGGATGCCGGCCATGAACGGCGCCGGCGACGAAGTGGCGAACCGCTCCAGCGCCGGTGCGGCCTGATGGGCGAAGCGGTGGCCGGCGAACTTGCTGTGCCGGATGCTGATCTCTTCGAAGCCCTCGGCGCCCCAGATGTTGCGGTTCATGCAGACGGCGCGGAGGTAGAAGCTCGCCATGCCGAGCGTCTTCGAGCCCACCTCGCTGTTCCAGCAGTAGAAGCCGCGGAAGTAGAGGTCGGGATCGCCATTCGGCAGGCGGCCGGCCGCGATCGGGTGAGCGTCATCGACCAGGAAAAGGAAGACGTCGCGATCCGACGCATAGAGTGTCGTGGTGTCCTTGGTCACCTCGACGAACGGGTTGTGGGTCATGGTCGACCAGTCGAGCAGGCCCGGCACCTTCCAGCGGGTGTCGCCGGTGCCGTCGCCGGCGATACGCATCACCGCCTCGACCAGCTCGTGGTCCCAGATGCGGCCATAGTCCGGACCGGTCACGGCGCGCAGTTCGATCCGGCCGTCATCGGCCTCAAGCGTCTTCACCAGCTCGGCGCGGTGCGAGAGCAGCCCGTGCTGGAGGTTGATGCCGGCGAGCGGGGCCGGAAGCTGGCGCATGTAGCTGGCTGGCGCGCCCACCAGGCTGCACAGCTGGCCGTAGGACCAGTGAGTCGGCGCAACCGGGGCGTCCTGCCCGGGCACGATCAACGCAAGGCGCTCGGCATTGTCACGGCTGGCCTCGACGCGCAGCTCCTTGGTCTCAACGGTGCGGGCGGTCGCTCGCTCGGCGCGGGCGCGAACCGCCGCGTGCAGCGCACCGAGCGACAAGAAGCGCTCGTCATCGGGTCGCGAGAACCACTCGGACGAGACGCGGCCGATCCGCTCGCCGCGGCTGATGTCGACCGTGTAAGGCCCAGCGGCCGCGGGACGCGGAGCACTGGTAACGCGAGGATCGGAAAGAATAGTCGCCATGGGAGATCTCCACGACGGGCGCCAAGAGCCTCTCTCTCAGCCTCAACCCGTCACGGCGAAGCCGATCCCCTTTTCCTCTCGGGGCGTTGCGGAGACCTCCCGCAGAAGGGTCGGTCGAAGACGCGGCTCGCCCGCGCGGGGGAAGGCATTCCCCTCGTCAATCCGTCAAATTACGCCGGAATCACTACGACAGCGTCCCATTACGCGGATATTACGTCGCACCCTCGGACCCCCCGCGTAATAGTGAGTTGGCCCCTGTCGGGGGAGAGTTTCTGCGCTAAATCAGGCGGATGCTGGTGCTGCCGAAGGGGATCGAACCCTTGACCTCAGCCTTACCAAGGATGCGCTCTACCACTGAGCTACGGCAGCATCGCCGGCGGTGCCGGGCGGGAAGCGCGGCTAGAGCGGAGCGAGCGGGCATTGTCAAGGTTGGCGTCCGTAAACTACCGACGGCGCTATGACTGACCCCGATGAGAAGACAGCGCGGCTGCGCGCCGCCCTACGAGAGAATCTGAAGCGCAGGAAGGCGCAGGCTCGCGGCGGGCAGAAGCAGTGCGAGGACGTACCCACCGAAGCGCCCAAGCGTTAAGGACCGTCAACGGATGAGCAGCATTGCGAGCGGAGCGGCGCTTACGCCCAGCACGATGCCGATCCATCCGAGCAACGTTACCCGAGGGGTGCGCATTTCGCGTAAAGCCATTCTCGGTCTCCTTCATCCAACTCCGGGCCGATGATCCGTGCTACGTCGGCGTGATAGCCATCCAGCCATGCCCGCTCGGGGTCGGTCAACAAGGTGGGTTCGATAAGGGAGCGTTCGATCGGCGCGAACGTGAGTGTCTCGAAGCCCAGCATGGGCAGGTCACCACCGGGAACATCACGAGCGTTGATGAGAACGAGGTTCTCGATGCGGATGCCGTATTCGCCTGCCTTGTAATAGCCCGGTTCGTTCGAGCAGAGCATCCCCGCGCGCAATGGCTCCATCGCGCCGCCGCCGGGATAATTGGGAGCAGCGATGCGCTGCGGCCCTTCATGGACGGCCAGATAGCTGCCGATCCCGTGACCGGTGCCGTGACCGTAATCAAGTCCGGCCTGCCAGAGTGGCGCGCGAGCGAAGGCGTCGATCTGGCCACCCAGCGTGCCATCGGGGAAGATGGCGGTCGCGATCGCGATATGACCCTTCAACACGCGGGTGAAGCGGTCCCGCATCTCTGTGCTCGGTTCACCGATCAGGATGACGCGCGTGACGTCCGTCGTGCCATCGGCATATTGGCCGCCGGAATCGACCAGATAAAGCTGACCAGTTTCGATCTCGGCGTTGGACTCCTCGGTGACGCGATAATGCGGGGAAGCGCCATGCGCGCCGGTCGCGGAAATGGTATCGAACGAACTGTCTAGGAACAGGCCTGTATTCTGTCGAAAGGAGCGCAATTTTGCCGCCGCGCTGAGTTCGGTCTGACCGCCCTGGGGGCATTCCGTTTCTACCCAGCGCAGAAAGCGGGTCAGCGCGGCGCCGTCCCGGAGCGAAGCGGCGCGGTGACCGGCGATTTCGACGGGGTTCTTCAGCGCCTTGGCCAGCACGACCGGATCGCGCCGTCTGATGACTGTGGCGCCGCCTGCTTCCAGCGCATCGAAGACGGCGGCGACGGCGCGCTCAGGGTCGGCGGCAATACGCTTGTCAGCGTAACCGGTGAGCGCGGCGGCAAAATCGTCGCTAGGGCGGATGCGGACCGCGTTGCCCAGTGCCTGAGCCACGTCACCATCGACTTTCGCTGGATCGATGAACAGGTCGGTTGTTCCGTCGGCTGCAACAATGGCGTAAGACAAAGCGACGGGTGTATGGGAAACGTCGACGCCGCGAATGTTGAGCGCCCAGGCGATCGAGTCCAGCGCGCTGAGGACGACCGCATCCGCGCGTTGTTCGACCAGCCACTCGCCGATCATTGCTCGCTTGGCCGCAGACGATTGACCGGCGAGCGCGTCGTCATGAACGCTGACGCCGGCGGGTGAGGGGGCAGGGCGGTCGATCCAGATGATATCTACCGGATTGCGATCAACCGCGATCAGCGATGCACCCTCCCCGGCAAGCGCGGCCTCGGCCTGGCGCACCCAGTCGCGGGTGTGTAGCCAGGCATCGTAGCCGATGCGCGCGCCTGGTCCGATATGGTCGGCGAGCCAGTCGACGATACCGGTCCGGCGGATGTCGACATACTCATAATCGGCGGCATCGACCTGCTCGCGAACCTGAAGTGTGTAACGTCCGTCGACCAGAATTGCAGCGCGACTGGCCAGAATGACCGCAGCGCCAGCCGACCCCTGGAAGCCGGTCAACCAGGCAAGCCGCTGCGCATAGTCGCCGACATATTCACTCATATGCTCGTCCGTCAGCGGAACGACGAAACCGTCCAGCCGGGCGCCGGTCAATTGTTCGCGGAGTGCGACGAGGCGATCAGAAAATGGTGGCATTTTCACGGTGTCCTGGAGGGCAGCTGGCTTGCAATCGCGCCTTGCCAGAACGGTGCGACGGATGACAAGCGTCGCCGCCCCCGGTTTGTTTCAGAGCCGGCCTATATCGATCTATTGATCTACTGTATTCGTCGAGCCGACCAATGGAGTGACTATTGGCCCTAGCGCAAACAAGAGTTTACCGTGCGCTCTTTCATGCACGCCCCACGCGGGGCTAAGAGGCGGGATGACCAATTTCTCACCTCCTGTTGCACCGACGCGGCCGCATTGCTTTGCCATGCACGGGGTCACGATCGAGGATCCATGGGCATGGTTGAAGGATGCGGGGTATCCGGACGTTACCGATGTCGACGTGCTGAACTATCTGAAGGACGAAAACGCGTATTTCGATGCGGTTATGGAGCCGCATCGTTCGCTGATCGACCAGCTTTATGGGGAAATGAGGGGTCGCATCAAGGAGGATGAGTCGTCCGCGCCGCAGAAGGACGGCGACTGGCTTTACTGGACCGCCTATGAAACGGGCGGCGAGTATCGCAGATGGTGGCGAAAGCCGATCGCGGGTGGACCCGATGAACTGCTGATCGATGAGCCGGCGCTGGCAGAGGGCCATGACTATTTCCGGCTGGGTGCGTTCAGCGTGTCCAACAGCGGCCGGTATCTGGCCTACGCGATCGACGACAGCGGCGCGGAACGGTTCGAGGTTCGCGTCAAGGACCTGACGACGGGCGAGCATCTGGCCGATGTCATTCCCGGCACGCTGTCGGATATCGTCTGGACCGCCGACGACAGCGCGTTTCTCTATGGCCTGGCAAACGAGCAATGGCGGACCGACAACGCGCGGCTTCATCGGTTGGGGACGCCTGTTGCCGAGGATGTGGAACTGTACCGGGAGGCGGACGAGGGCTTTCGCGTCGGTGTGTCGGAGACGAGTTCACGGGCGTGGATCGTCATCGCGACCAGCGACCACGTGACAAGCGAGGTACGATTGTTGCCCGCTTGCAACCCGCTGGCCCAACCGATCCTGGTTTCCGCACGGACACCGGGGCGCGAATATGACGTCGACGAGCATGACGGGACGTTGTTCATCCACACTAACGACATCGATCCGCAGTTTCGCCTGTGCACCGCCTCGATCGAAAACCCGGATGCATGGGAGGAGCGAATAGCGCCTGACCCGAAATTCTACATGACCGGCGTAGAATGCTACCGCGACTTTTTCGTTGTCGAAGGCCGCGAAGACGGACTGGATCAGATCGAGATCCATTCCTACGCCGGCGACGCGCCGCAGCGCATCGCGTTTCCGGAGGCGAGCTATGCCGCAGGGCTTGGTGACAATCCCGAATGGGACGTGTCGGTGCTGCGCCTGGGATACGAGTCGATGGTCACGCCTGGCACCGTTTATGACTATGATGTCGACTCCGGCGCACTGACGACGCTGAAGGTGCAGGAAATCCCGTCAGGCTATGATGCGGAAAGATACCGGACCGAGCGGTTGCATATCGCCGCGCGCGATGGGACGCAGGTGCCGGTATCGATCGTCTATCCCGCCGGCTTTCCGCGCGACGGATCGGGCAAGTTGTTTCTCTACAGCTACGGCGCCTATGGGCACGCAATCCCGCCTGGCTTCTCGACAGGGCGGCTTAGCCTGCTGGATCGAGGTTTTGCCTATGCGATCGCACATATTCGGGGCGGGGATGATCTGGGGCAGCAATGGTATCTGGACGGCAAGCTGGCCAAGCGGACGAACACCTTCACCGACTTTGTCGATGTTGCGCGCGAGTTAATCGCACAAGACTGGGCACATACCGGTGGCATCGCGATTGCGGGACGTTCCGCCGGGGGCGAATTGATGGGCGCGGTTGTGAATTCAGACCCCGAATTGTGGGGAGCGGTGATCGCCGATGTTCCCTTTGTCGATGTGCTGAACACGATGCTCGACGCCGACCTGCCGCTGACGCCGGGCGAGTGGCCGGAATGGGGAAACCCGATCGAGGACGCCGCCGCCTTTGCACTCATTCGCTCCTACAGTCCGTATGACAATGTTCGCGCGCAGGCCTACCCGCCCTTGTTCATCTCGGGCGGACTGAATGACCCGCGCGTGACCTATTGGGAGCCGGCCAAATGGGCGGCGAAGCTGCGCGCTACAAAGTCCGACGATAACATCTTGCTGCTCAAGACAAACATGGGCGCGGGGCATGGCGGCAAGTCGGGTCGGTTCGAATCTTTGCGCGAGGCAGCAGAAGAACATGCTTTCGTGCTCTGGCAGATGGAGGTTGAGGCATAGGCTTGCCCCGCGTGGCGACGGTGGGCATCTAGATGCCATGCATACGACACTCGATACGCTTGCCCTGATCGGCCATACGCCGCTTGTTCTGTTGAAAGGGCCGAGCGAGGCCAGCGGCGGTGAGATTTATGGCAAATGCGAGTTTGCCAACCCAGGGGCTTCGATCAAGGATCGCGCCGCGCTGTTCATCGTCGAGGATGCCGAGGAGCGCGGATTGCTGCAACCCGGCGGGACGATCGTCGAGGGTACGGCGGGCAATACCGGCATCGGTATGGCCTTGGTTGCCAATGCGAAGGGCTATCGCACGATCATCGTGATGCCGGAGACGCAGAGCCGCGAGAAGATGGACACGCTTCGCGCGCTGGGCGCCGAGTTGGTCCTGGTGCCGGCCGCACCCTATTCGAGCCAGTGCCATTTCGTTCACACCTCGCGGCGGATCGCCGAGGAGACGCCTGGCGCGATTTGGGCGAACCAGTTCGACAACATTGCCAATCGGCGTGCGCATATCGTCGGGACGGCCGAGGAAATCTGGGAGCAGATGGAGGGGCGGGTCGATGGTTTCACCTGCGCGGTCGGGACCGGCGGCACGCTGGCGGGAGTCGGGATGGGCCTGAAGGCTCGCGATGAGGGCGTGTGCATCGCGCTCACCGATCCGCACGGTGCGGCGCTGTACGACTATTATGCGCATGGCGAGCTGAAATCGGAAGGATCATCGGTTGCCGAGGGGATCGGACAGGGGCGGATCACAGCCAATCTGGAAGGGGCGCCGATTGATACGCAATTTCGGGTGAGTGACGTAGAAGGGTGGGAATGGGTTCAGCGGTTGCTGGCCGACGAGGGGTTGTGCCTGGGACTTTCATCGGGGATCAATGTCGCCGGTGCCATCCGGCTGGCGCGAGAACTGGGGCCGGGCAAGCGGGTGGCGACGATCCTGTGCGATACCGGATTTCGCTATCTTTCGACGCTGCACAATCCGGAATGGCGGGCCACGAAGGGGCTGTAATGAAGGGGGGATAGATCCCTGCATTCGACAAAACAGGCGCTATCCCCTACAAAAAGCCAATCGATGAAAAGCGTTAGGCATACAGACCAGTCCATGCAGCGGCTGAAGGTGGGGATGATCGGATTGGCGGTGGTCATCTTGTTGATGGCGCTGGCAGGGGCGATGATCCGCTCCGCGGATCGCCAACGCCCTGTGACGACGGTCGGCGCGCCCAAAGAAGACGTCGTCGCAAATATGGTCACCAAAAACGACATCAATGCATCCGGAGCGGGAGAACCGCTGGCCGAGATGGGCGTGGCACCAAGCGAGGAAAATGCGCAGGGAACGATCAACACCGAATAGTTTCCCGTCTGATCCCCAAAAATCCCGTTGCGTCCCCGGCTTCCTCCTGTTAACCCACATTACAGGAAGGGGCAGGTCCACCGTTGGTTCAAACCACGGTCGACTGGCGGCGATGGCTGTCAGTCGAAACGGTGACACCTGCGCGCCAGAGGTGAGGTGCGGTGTCGCAGAGGGGCCATTATCAAGGCGACGGAATCGGCCTTGTCGATGACAAGGGCCGGGTCGCGATTCCTGCTGCTCTGCGTCAGACACTGGCCGGAAATGCCCCGAAATCAAACGGCAAGGATGGGGGCACGATTGTTATCGGCGCGCATCAGAAAAGCCCATGCCTGATCGCCTATGACCCTGGTTTTGTTGACATTCTGGCCGATCGCCTTGGCCGGCGCGAGGCCGAGCATACACTGTCGGATGGTGAGTTCGACTATAACATCAAGCGCGCCGCGTCGTCAGGGGAGGCCGTACCTTTTGACGGATCGGGCCGCTTTATCATGCCTGCCTTCCCGCGATTCCATGCAGGGATCGGCGCGCACGCATTCTTCTATGGCGTGCTGGATTATATCGAGATCTGGGATCCCAAGACGCTGGTCGAAACTGCTGACGCGCCGGCGGTGATGCGTTCGATGGCAAGGTTTCACATGGCCCAGAAGGGCGAAACACTTTGACCGCGTCCCCGCATATCCCCGTTCTGCTCGACGAGGTCATGGCCGCGCTGGCACCTGGCGCCGGCCAAACGGTGGTCGATGCAACGTTTGGAGCCGGCGGATACGCGCGTACGATCCTGGCCAGCGGCGCCAACGTCATCGGATTCGATCGAGACCCCGACGCGATCAGAGACGGTCGTGCGCTGGAAGCCGCCGAGCTGGGACTGCGACTCGTCGCCGCAGATTTTTCCGCGATGGAGCAATCGCTGCCCGATAAGGTCGATGGCGTCGTGATGGATATCGGCGTGTCGTCGATGCAGCTGGACCAGGCGGAGCGAGGCTTTTCGTTTCAGGCGGATGGACCGCTCGACATGCGAATGGCGCGCGCCGGGATAAGTGCCGCAGAATTCGTGAACAGCGCGGGTGAAGAGGAAATTGCCGACGTGCTGTATCGCTATGGCGAGGAGCCACGATCGCGTCGCGTCGCGCGCATGATCGTCGAGGCTCGTCCGCTGTCACGAACCGGGGAGCTGGCCAGCGTGATCCGCCGTGCGCTCGGCCACCGCCCGCATGACAAGAAGGATCCGGCAACCCGCGCCTTCCAGGCCATTCGCATCCACATCAACCGTGAACTCGACGAACTTGCCGATGGGCTGGTTGCAGCGGAGCGCGTGCTGCGGCCCGGCGGACGACTGGCGGTCGTGACGTTTCACAGTCTGGAGGACCGGATGGTGAAACGCTTTATGCGTGAACGCTCGGGAGCGATGCCGGCGGGCTCAAGGCACCGCCCCGCCTCTGGACCTGCGAACCGGCCAAGCTTCGAGGCGGTCGGACGGGCGGTCCGGGCAAATGGTGCGGAGATCGAGCGAAATCCACGCGCACGCTCGGCAACGCTGCGCGCGGCGCGACGGACGCATGCCCCGGCATGGTTAGCGAAAGAGGTGACGGCATGACGGCCGCGTACCGTATGAAGGGGCTGGGATGGTTCGGCGCCTGCGTCATCGTCGTTCTGGCATTCTATCTGGTGTCGTTGCAGGTCGCGACCGAGCGCACCCGGCTGCAGTTGCTGAACAAACGCATTGCGACCGCGGAGCGCGATATTCGTGCGCTGGAAACCGAGTTCGATACGCGCAGCAACCTGGCGCAGCTTGAGAAGTGGAACGGCGATACGCTGGCGCTCGCGGCGCCGACCGCCCAACAATTCGTGCATGATGAGGCGCAATTGGCACAGATGGATGTGACGGGGCTGGGAACCATGTCGGATCCGGCCAAGATGCAGACGGCAGCGCTGCTGGTGCCCACGCTGACGCAGGTCGTGAAGCCGTCGCCCGTCAATCAGGTCTCCGTCAGGACGCCGGCTGCGCCAACAAGAGCAATCGATATGGCTCAGGTGACGGCGCTCGAGAAGCACAGGGTGACTCCTTCGGCCAGTGTTGTTGTCGCACAGACGCCTATGCACGACAGTTCCACGAAGCCTGCCACGCCTGTCGTCGCCAAGGTCCGTCAGCAGGCAGTAGCAATGCTGGATCGCAAGTTGCTGAGTGATAATACCTTGGGCGATATTCTGTCGGGCGCCAGAGCGGAATCGGGACGGCGGCGTTGACAAGCCTGGTCGTTCGTCCTGCCATACTGCCGCGTAAGACAGCGCAGGCGCGCCATCAGCTTGTAGCCGTCAGTCACATGCGGCTGATGATGCTGATGATGCTGTTCGCAGCCGGCGTGATGTTGGTCATCGTGCGACTGTTCTTGCTGGGGATCATGGCCGCGCCAGACCATGAATCCGGTCGTGGAACAGTGATCGCGACGCGTGGCGATATCGTTGATCGCCACGGCAATCCCTTGGCCCGTACGATCGATGCATGGACCATAGCGGTGCATCCTAAGGATCTGATCGGCGATCCTTCGGACATTGCGGCACGGCTGGCGGCGTTGATGCCCGAGCGCGGCGATCAGGCGTTTTTTTATGGACTGCTGACATCCAAGGTCAACTTCACGTATCTTCAACGCCGTGCATCGCCTGCGCTGGTTGAGCAGGTCAACGCGATCGGCGAGCCGGCGATCGTATTCGACCGCGAAACGCAGCGCCTGTATCCCCAATCGATGATGGCGGCGCATGCGCTGGGGTTCCTGTCGCGCGAAGGGCGGGGCATGTCCGGCATGGAGCGGGTGCTGGACGAGCAGCTGACGAACCCCGCTACGAATGGCAGGCCAGTCGCGCTGTCAATTGATACCCGGGTTCAGGCGGCGATGGAAAGCGAGCTGGGCCGTGCGGCGGCCTCGTTCCAGGTACGCGGCGCCGCCGGGATCGTCCTGGACGTGCACACAGGCGAAGTGATTGCCATGTCGTCACTGCCCGTATTCAATCCGAACCGGGTCGGGATGGCGGGGATCGACGAACTGCGTAATGTCGTTACGCAGAACGTGTATGAACTGGGTTCGACCTTCAAACCGATCACGATGGCGACCGCGATGGATAGTGGTGTCGTGACGTCGATGGCGCGGCGGTTCGATGCGACTGTTCCGCTCAAGGTCGGCGGCTATACGATCCATGACGACCGTGGTGATGAGCAGCGTCGCTGGCTGAACATTCCCGAGACGTTGATCTATTCGTCGAACATCGCGACCGCGCGAATTGCGGACGAGATCGGGCCAGCACGAATGCAGGCGATGTTCCGTCGTCTGGGCTTTGATACCAAACCCGATATCGAGCTACGCGAGAAGGGACGCCCGCTCTGGCCGACATACTGGGCGCGCACGACGACGATGACGACCGCATTCGGACACGGTATTGCGGTGACGCCGCTGCACCTGGCAAACGCCTATGCCACGCTGGTCAATGGCGGAATCTGGAGACCGGCGACGCTGATGCGGGTTAAGCGCGGTCACGCGCCGCGCGGACGCCGGGTCATCAGCGAAGCAACGAGCGCACGGATGCGACAATTGCTACGCCTCGTCGTCCTGCGCGGCACAGGGCGAAAGGGCGAGGCGCCGGGATACCGGGTCGGCGGCAAAACCGGTACAGCGGAGGCTGCCTCGGCAGGTGGATATGATCGACATCGCAATGTATCGACGTTCGCCGCGGCGTTTCCGATGGATGCTCCGCGCTATGTTGTGCTGGTGACGCTGGACTCACCCAAAGGCAACGCCGAATCCTATGGTCTGACCACAGCCGCATGGACTGCGGCGCCGGTCGTCAGCCGGGTCATCGCACGGACGGGATCGCTGCTCGGCGTCATTCCGGACATGAACAAGGATATCGACGAAAGCGACCTGCTGCCACTTCTATGGCACGGCCCCGGCGAGATCCGCGCGGGGGCGGAATGAGGCTCGGCCTCCTCACGGGTGGGCATGAGGACGTTGCCGTAACAGGCTTTGCAATCGATCACCGCAAGGTTGCCCCCGGGACCGTATTCGGTGCGTTTGCCGGTACGCGCGTCAATGGCGAGGACTTCATCGAGGACGCCGTACGCAGCGGTGCGGTAGCCGTCGTCACCCGGTCGGAGATCACAGTTCGCGGCGCAGTGCATATCGCCGATGATGAACCCCGTGCCGCATTCGCGCGCGCGGCGGCCAAGTTCTTTGCGCCGTTTCCGTCGACCGTCGTGGCAGTGACCGGGACGAACGGGAAGACGTCGTGTGTCGAGATGACACGACAATTGTGGCGTATGGCCGGCCTGAATGCCGCATCGATCGGGACACTGGGCGTCACGACCGCCGATGAACGGGTGACGACGGGGCTGACGACGCCCGATATCGTCACGTTCCTGTCGAATGCGGGAGGATTGGCGAGGGAGGGCGTTACCCATCTGGCATTCGAGGCATCGAGCCACGGTCTATCACAGCACCGGACCGACGGATTGTCTGTTGCTGCCGCGGCTTTCACGAACCTTTCGCGTGATCATCTGGACTATCATGGCGATATGGGCGCCTATCTGACCGCGAAGCTGCGCCTGTTCTCCGAAGTATTGTCAGCGGACGGAACGACGGTAGTCTGGGCAGACGATATTGAATCGGCGCGTGTCGTCGATCTTGCAAGGGCGCGCGGCAACGGATTGATCAGCGTCGGGCGGCACGGGCGCACGCTTCGGCTGATCGATCGCAAGCCGGGATTGCTGGGGCAGGATCTGACGATCGAAGCGGATGGCGGACGCCACGAGGTCCGGCTGCCGCTGATTGGCGCCTATCAGGCGGCCAATGCGCTGGTCGCGGCCGGGCTGGTCATCGCGACCGGCGGCGATCTGTTGACGACGCTGCAGGGGCTGAGCCGGTTGCAACCTGTACCCGGTCGGCTGGAGCGAGCGGTCATTACGCGTAGCGGCGCGCCGGTCTATGTCGATTATGCTCATACCCCGGACGCACTTGAGGCGGCAATGGCGGCGCTGAAGCCGCATGCGGCCGGCCGCCTGATCGTAGTTTTCGGGGCCGGCGGTGATCGCGATACGGGAAAACGCGAGCCGATGGGGCAGGTCGCATGTCGGGCTGCTGATGTGGTAATCGTGACCGACGACAATCCCCGATGTGAAGACCCGGCACAAATAAGGGCGGACATTCTTCGAGCGGCACCCTTGGCGACAGAGATTGGCGACCGGCGACAGGCCATCGCGTCTGCGATCGCTGGTGCCAAGTCCGATGATATTGTTCTAATCGCCGGAAAAGGTCACGAGCGCGGACAGATTATCGGCGACCTGGTGCTTCCCTTTGACGACGTGGCTGTTGCCCGTGAGGCGGCGGCATGAGCCTGTGGACCTCGGACGCGATCGCCGCGGCGACCGGAGGCGCAGTATCCGCACCCTTCAATGTCGATGGTGTAGCCTTCGACAGTCGTGAGGTCGGGCCGGGCGACCTGTTTATCGCGCTGAAAGGAGAGGCGACCGACGGGCACCGGTTTGTGGAACAGGCTTTTGCGCAAGGGGCCGCGGGCGCAATCGTCAGTGTTGGATGCGACGGGCCGCATATCCAGGTTGCCGACACGATGAATGCGCTAAATGCGCTGGCACAATCAGGGCGTGCGCGGGGCAAGGGACGGATTATCGGCGTGACCGGATCGGTCGGCAAGACAAGCGCAAAGGAAGCATTGGCCGCGGCGCTTGACCGGGCCATGCCCGGAGCGGTGCATCGGTCGGTCAAGAGTTACAACAATCACACGGGTGTCCCGCTGAGTCTGGCAAGAATGCCGACGGACGCGCAGTTCGGTGTGTTCGAGATGGGCATGAACCACGCGGGCGAATTGAGCGCATTGACCCGGCTTGTCAGACCGCACGTCGCGGTCGTGACCGCAATCGCCCCAGCGCATATCCAGTTCTTCGCCGATGAGTCAGCGATCGCCGATGCGAAGGGAGAGATCTTTCAGGGCCTGGAGCCCGGCGGTACGGCTATCATTCCCCATGATAGCCCGCATCGCGATCGACTGGCTGCGGCGGCACGTCCTTACGCCGATCATATTGTGACATTCGGGCTTGAGGCGGGTGCGGATGTCCGGGCAGTCGAAGCCCTGCGCCTGGCGGACGGGCGGATGTTCGTCTTGGCCGTCATCGGAGATTCCGAACTGAGTTTCACCATGGCTCAGCCGGGCATGCACTGGGTATCCAACGGGCTGGCGGTCCTTGCCGCAGTCCAGGCGGTCGGCGGAGACCTGATGCTGGCGGGCCTGGCGCTAGCCGAAATCCCGGAGCTGCCGGGACGTGGCGAACGCGTCGAGATCGCGGTCGAGGACGGCAGCCTGGTCGTGATCGACGAGAGCTACAATGCCAATCCTACGTCGATGCGGGCGGCGCTGGCGGTTCTGGGAGTGGAATTGGGCCGTCGCGTCGCGGTGCTGGGAGAGATGCGCGAGCTGGGCGAGGGTTCGGCCGGTTATCACGGTGAATTGGCGACAGCGGTTAAGGAGGCAGGCGTTCACTTGGCCATTTTGGTCGGTGAAGCAATGGCGCCACTGGCCGCAAGGCTTGAGGGCCAGATGGAAGTGCGGCACGTGGCCGACGCCACAGCCGCCGGGTCGGTCCTTGGTTCGATGATGCGTGCAGGCGACATCGTCCTGGTCAAGGGATCGAACGGCGTTGGTCTCTCTCGCGTGGTGGCGATGTTACGCTCCGACAAGATGTTACGCTCCGACAGGGAAGCGATCTAGATGCTATACTGGCTCGCCGAGCATCTGGGTTTCGTGGGAGTGGCGAATCTTGTCCGCTATCAGTCCTTTCGCACCGGCGCGGCGGTCGCGACCGCGCTGTTCATCGGCCTGCTGATCGGACCGAAGTTCATCGGCTGGCTGCGTGTGCGCCAGGGCAAGGGGCAACCGATCCGCGCCGACGGACCGCAGACGCACTTCGCGAAACGCGGCACGCCGACAATGGGCGGGCTGATGATCCTGACCGCGATGAGCCTGTCGATCCTCATCTGGATGGACCTTTCCAACCCGTATGTGTGGGCATGCCTGTTCGTGACGCTCGGATTCGGCGCAATCGGATTCATCGATGACTATGACAAGGTACGAAAGGCCAGTGCGGCAGGCATTTCCGGGCGCATGCGTTTGCTGCTGGAATTCCTGATCGCCGGGATCGCCGCGATGATCATCATGAGCCAGAACGGCCCGCATCTGTATTTTCCCTTTACGCAGCGCGTCTATCTCGACCTGGGCTGGTTTTTTCCGGTATTCGCGGCCTTTACGATCGTCGCATTCGGCAATGCGGTCAATCTGACCGATGGGCTCGACGGGCTGGCGACGATGCCCGTTATCATCGCCAGCGTCGCGTTCATGGTGATCGTGTATCTCGCGGGAAACGTGAAGTTTGCTGATTATCTGGGTATCCCGCACGTGCCACGCGCAGGCGAACTGGCGATCTTTTGCGGTGCTGTCGTGGGAGCGGGGTTGGGGTTCCTTTGGTATAACGCGCCCCCTGCCGCGGTCTTCATGGGAGACACCGGCAGCCTGGCGCTCGGCGGCGCACTGGGCACGATCGCGGTCGTCGCGCATCACGAGATCGTGCTGGGGATCATCGGCGGGCTGTTCGTCGTCGAGGCGCTGAGCGTCATTATTCAGGTCGTGGTGTACAAGCGGACCGGCAAGCGGGTGTTTCGCATGGCGCCGATCCACCACCATTTCGAGCAATTGGGCTGGAGCGAACCGACGGTCGTGATACGCTTCTGGATCGTGGCATTGGTGCTGGCGCTGGCGGGCCTTTCGACATTGAAGCTGCGGTGATCGGCTCGCGCGCCTGGGCGGGTAAGCGGTACGCATTGCTGGGGCTGGCACGCTCGGGCAACGCAACGGTACGTGCATTGCTGGCAGGCGGCGCGACCGTGACGGCGTGGGACAGCGATAGGAAAAAACGAGAAGCTTTGATCGACATCGACCATGTCGCACTGGCCATCGATCCGATCGAAGACCTTGCCGGCTTCGATGCAGTCGTCGTGTCGCCAGGCGTGCCGCTCAACACCCATCCGATCGCGATTGACGCGAGCGCCGCGGGTGTGCCGGTCATTGGCGACATCGAACTGTTCGCCCAGGCGCGCGCCGGTCTGCCGCCGCATAAGGTGGTCGGTATCACCGGCACCAACGGCAAGTCGACGACGACGGCGCTTGTTCATCAGATCCTGCAAGAGGCGGGCATGGCGAGCCTGATGGCCGGCAACATCGGACTGCCGATCCTGAGCGTCGATCCGCTGCCTGAAGGTGGGGTCTATGTACTGGAGTTGTCCAGCTATCAGATCGACCTGACACGAAGCCTGGATTGCGATGTGGCGGTATTGCTGAACGTTACCCCGGATCATCTGGACCGGTATGACGGGTTTGATGACTATGCGGCGTCCAAGGCTCGGCTGTTTGCGATGCAGTCGTCGGAGCATGACGCGATCATCAGTATCGGCGATACTACTTCGGCCCAAATTGCGCGCAGCCTGTCGTCGCGTGGTGCCCATCTGACGAAGATTTCACCTGGTGTCTGCCTTGACCAGTCAAGCTGGCCAGCCTTGCAGGGACCGCACAATGCGCAGAACGCCCTTGCCGCGATCACGGTGTGTCAAGTGCTGGGCGTGGGGGAAGCGGCAATTGATCGAGGACTGACGAGTTTTGCCGGTTTAGCACATCGGATGCAGCGGGTTGGCGAGATCGCGGGGGTAAGCTTCGTTAATGACAGCAAGGCGACAAATCCGGAGTCGGCCGCTCCTGCGCTGGCTGCATTCGAGCGGATCCACTGGATTGTCGGAGGGATGGCGAAGGGGGACGATCTGGATGCCTGCCGCCCCAATCTTACCCATGTCGTCGAGGCCTATACGATCGGCAGCGCCGGTCCACGCTTCGCCGCGATCCTGCGTACCACGATGCCGGTGAGCGAGGCGGGAACGCTTGATGAAGCAGTCAGGCTGGCCGCGAGTAAGGCAAAGCCGGGCGACACCGTGCTGCTTTCACCGGCCTGCGCTTCCTTCGATCAGTTCAGCGATTATGAGGCGCGCGGGGCCGCGTTCACTGCGGCCGTGAAGGGGTTATAGTGACCAACGCGCGTTCCGCAAAAGAGCCAGGCTTCGTCGCACGCATCAAGCGACGCGGCGGCCGTGGCGATCGATCGCTGCTGGGTACGTGGTTTTTTGATATCGATCGAATGCTGCTGGTGCTGGCGCTATTCCTGATCGCAATTGGGCTGATTGCGGTCGCCGCTGCTTCGCCGGCCAGTGCAGTGCGCTATTCGGGGGAGCATCTGAAGATTGCGCCGCTTTATTATTTCTGGCGGCAGATAATGTGGGTCTGCGTGTCGCTGCCCGTGCTGTTCGGTATCTCGATGATGCCGGTCGTGACCGCGAGACGCATGGCGCTGATCGGTGCGATCGTGTTTGCAGTACTGCTGGCGATAACACCGTTAGTCGGATTAGAGGTTAATGGCGCGCGGCGCTGGATCGGCGTCGGACTGGCACAATTCCAACCCTCAGAGTTCCTCAAACCACTATTTATCGTCGCGGTTGCGTGGATATTGTCGCTGAGGGCCAGGGAGCCGGCATTGCCGACCATCGCGATCACGGGCGTCATGACCGCGGCGGTCGCCGGGCTGCTGATGCTGCAGCCGGATTTCGGGCAGACGATCATCTTCGCGCTGGTGTGGCTGGCGCTGCTGACCATTGCCGGCATACCAACACGGATATTGGCAACGTTGCTGGCGATGGCGCCGGCGGGGCTGGCGGCTGCCTATGTTTTTTATGGGACTGCAAGAGCGCGCATCGATGCGTTCCTGTTTCCGGGCACTGATGGAAGCGGAGCCGCCGATCATTTCCAGACGAACGCGGCGCGGGCGACGCTGACCGCTGGTGGATGGACGGGCACCGGACCTGGCGGTGGTTCGACGAAGTTCGGACTGCCGGAGGCACATACCGACTATATCTTCTCGGTTATCGGCGAGGAGTTCGGGCTGATCGCGTGCGCCATGGTCGCAGTCATTTTCCTGGCGATTGTCGTACGGGTCTTCGTCAAGCTGCTGGACGAGCAGGACGAGTTCAAGCTGCTCGCGGCCGCAGGACTGGCTACTCAGTTCGGGGTGCAGGCGCTGGTCTCAATGGCGGTCAATACCGGACTGGCACCGTCCAAGGGAATGACCTTGCCCTTCATCAGTTACGGCGGCTCGTCTATGGTGGCACTGTCGATGGGCATGGGTCTGTTGCTGGCGTTCACCCGTCGAAACCCGTTCCTCAGGCGCAGCCCCTATGTCGTCAGGTGGAGCGGCGAATGAATAAACATTACGTCCTGGCCGCGGGTGGGACGGGCGGGCATATGGTGCCCGCCGCGGCGCTTGCGAGCGAGTTGATGAGGCGCGGGCATCATGTCGCGCTGGTAAGTGATGAGCGTGGCGTTCGCTTTCCCGGGCTGTTCCAGAACGTGCAGACGCACGTGCTGCCGGCGGGCCGGCTGAGCGGCGGGCCGGTCGGCTGGGCCAGCGCCGCGCGGCAGATGTGGCGAGGCCGTGCGATGGCACGGACCCTCTACCGCGGTTTTCGTCCTGCCGCGGTGATCGGGTTCGGCGGCTATCCCGCACTGCCTGCCTTGCTGGCCGCTTTCGCAGAGCAGATTCCGGCAGCGGTGCATGAGCAGAACGCCGTGCTGGGGCGGGTCAACCGGCTGGTGGCAGGCAAGGTTCATGCAATCGCAACATCCTATCCCGACGTTCAACGGCTTGCCGGAAAGTATATCCACAAGGTTTATCTGGTCGGCAACCCGGTGCGCGAAAGCGTCCGCGCGTTGCGGGCACAGCCTTATCCACTGTTGGAAGAGGACGGGATATTCCGCGTTCTCATCACCGGCGGCAGCCAGGGGGCGAGCATCCTGTCGAAGGTGGTTCCTGATGGCCTGGCAATGCTGCCCGTCAGTTTCCGGCGGCGTCTGCAGGTGACGCATCAGGCCAGGATCGAGGACATAGATGCAGCGCGCCTGCAATATTCCAGCCATGACATTCCAGCCGACCTTGCCACCTATTTGCCCGATCTGCCCGAACAGCTGCGCTGGGCACATCTGGTCATTGCGCGCGCCGGTGCCTCGACGCTGGCGGAACTGACGGTCGCGGGACGTCCGGCGATCCTGATTCCGCTGCCCTCGGCGACCGACGATCACCAGAGCGCCAATGCGCGTGAGATGACGCAGGCAGGTGGTGCTCGCACGATCACGCAGAGCAGCTTTACCGCAGTCGAACTGGCCAAGCAGATGCAGAAACTGGGTCTCGATCCGGCCGCCATGCAGAATGCGGCCGGACGCGCGCGTGCGTGTGGACGGCCCGATGCGGCGAGCGATCTAGCCGATCTGGTTGAAAGCCTGGATGCGCCGCAATCGCGTGTTCCAGCGCGCGTGGCCAGGCGCCGGGAAGCGCTGGCATGAAGGGTGTCGCCATCGACATCGGGACGATCCACTTTGTCGGAATCGGTGGTATCGGCATGTCGGGCATTGCGGAGGTGATGCTCAACCTGGGTTACAGCGTGCAAGGGTCCGACGTCGCAGAAAGCCATGTGATTCAGGGATTGCGCGACAAGGGTATTGCCGTCGCGATCGGTCACTCCGCCGACAATATCGGTGATGCAGCAGTAGTCGTCACCTCAACGGCGATCGTGCGCTCAAACCCGGAGGTCGAGGCCGCGCTGGAACGGCGGGTGCCGGTCGTGCGCCGAGCCGAGATGCTGGCCGAACTGATGCGGCTGAAATCAACGGTCGCGGTGGCCGGGACGCACGGAAAAACGACCACCACGTCAATGGTTGCGGCACTGATGGACGCAGGGGGTGTCGACCCGACCGTGATCAACGGCGGGATCATCAACAGCTATGGTTCGAATGCCAGGCTGGGTGCGTCAGACTGGATGGTGGTCGAGGCGGATGAGAGTGACGGCAGTTTTCTGAGACTGGACGGCACGATCGCGGTCGTCACCAATATCAATCCTGAGCATCTGGATCATTACGGCAGCTTCGAGCGCGTGAAGGACGCATTCGTAGAATTCGTCGAGAACGTGCCCTTTTATGGCGCGGCTGTAATGTGCCTGGACCATCCCGAGGTTCAGAACGTCCTCCCCCGGCTGCGTGATCGGCGAGTCGTCACCTATGGCTTCTCCGCGCAAGCCGATGTCCGCGGCGTCGATGTTCAGCCGGTCGCAGGCGGCAACAGGTTCGACTGCATCGTCCGATCACGCGACGGAACGACGCGCACGATCGAGGGAATCGAATTGCCCATGCCGGGACGCCACAATGTGCAGAACGCATTGGCGGCGATCGGGGTGGCGCTGGAGCTGGGTATCGGCGACGCGACGATCCAACGCGGCTTTGCGCGCTTTGACGGTGTCAAGCGGCGCTTCACAAAGGTCGGGGAGGTCGCGGGCGCAACGATTATCGACGATTATGGGCACCATCCCGTGGAGATCCGCGCCGTATTGGCGGCGGCACGTGAAGGTGTGACGGGTCGGGTAATCGCAGTTGTGCAGCCGCACCGTTATTCGCGGCTCGGCAATCTGATGGAGGAGTTTCAGACGGCGTTCAATGAAGCGGATCGGGTGCTGGTCACCCCGGTCTATCCCGCCGGGGAGGCGCCGATCGAGGGTGTTGACGCACAGGCGCTGGTCGAGGGATTGAAGCGGCGCGGGCATCGCCATGCTGCCACAATCGAGGATGCCGATGGCCTGGCTTGCGAGCTGGCAGCGACGCTGCAGGCCGGAGATATGGTCGTATGCCTTGGCGCCGGTGACATCACGCGTTGGGCTGCGGGACTGGCGGATGCGATTGCGATACGGCGGGAGCGGGTGGCGGCGTGAACAGCGTGGCGCACACTGGCTTCAGCGAGCCGCCGCGGTCACGTGGACGCATGGAGGCCGGCGGGAGCCTGGCTGACTTCATCTGGTTTCGGACGGGCGGCCCCGCGGAGTGGCTGTTTCGTCCGGCCGATGTGGATGATCTCGCGCAGATGCTAAAAGGACTTGATCCGCAAACGCCGGTTTTTCCGATCGGGGTCGGCTCGAACCTTATCGTGCGCGACGGTGGGGTGTCGGGCGTCGTCGTGCGGCTGCCGAAAGCGATGGCTCAATTGTCGATCGAGGACGGGCGTATCCGGACGGGGGCGGCGGCGATGGGCATCACGGTTGCCAGCGCGGCGCGCGATGCGGGCATCGCCGGGCTGGAGTTTCTGCGGGGTATTCCGGGTACTGTTGGAGGTGCGGTCAGAATGAATGCGGGCGCGTACGGCCGCGATGCATGCGACGTGCTTGTCGAAGCGACGATCGTCACACGCGGTGGTGAGGTCGAAATGTGGTCTGCTTCCCAGCTGAAATACAGCTATCGTCACTCGGAATTGCCGCGTGGCGCCGTCGTCGTCGAGGCGGTTTTCGCAGGTATCCCCGGGAACCCCCAAGCGATCGGCGCGGAGATGGACCGCATCGCCAGCGAGCGCGAAGCGTCGCAACCGCTCCGCTCTCGCACCGGCGGCTCGACATTCAAGAATCCTCCGGGTGAAAAAGCCTGGGCGCTGATCGATGCGGCGGGTTGTCGTGGCCTCAGGCGCGGAGCGGCGCAGGTGAGCGAGAAGCACTGCAATTTCCTCCTCAATCTGGGAGGTGCGTCGAGCGCTGATATCGAGGCGCTGGGCGAGGACGTGCGTCAGCGGGTATGGGCGCATTCGAACGTCTCGCTGGAGTGGGAGATTCAGCGGGTGGGGGTTGCGTGATGACTCCTCTTCACATCGCGGTTCTGATGGGCGGCTGGTCCGCCGAGCGCGCCGTATCGCTGATGTCGGGTGCGGGTGTCTCCGGGGCACTCGAGACGCTGGGACACCGGGTTACGCGGATCGACATGGCGCATGACGTCGCGCAGCGCCTGGCTGAGGTGTCGCCCGATCTGGTCTTCAATGCGTTGCACGGCACCCCCGGAGAGGACGGCACCGTCCAGGGGCTGATGGACCTGATGGGTCTTCGCTATACGCATTCCGGGCTTGCGGCGTCGGTGATTGCCGTCGACAAGGCACTGACGAAGCAGATGCTGGTGCCCCACGGCGTGCCAATGCCGGGAGGGCGCATGGTGCGGTCAGCCGAGTTGTTCGAGGGTGATCCGCTTGCGCGGCCCTATGTGCTGAAACCGGCGAATGAGGGATCGTCGATCGGTATCGCCATCGTCACCGACGACGGGAATTACGGGTGCCCGATCGGACGCGACGTTGCCGGGCCGTGGCAGGATTTCGGCCAGCTGCTGGCAGAACCGTATATCCGTGGACGCGAGCTGACGACGGCGGTGCTGGCAGACCGGGCATTGGGGGTCACCGAATTGCGCCCGCGCAGCGGCTGGTACGACTATGATGCCAAATATACAGACGGGATGACCGAGCACGTCTTTCCCGCCGACATTCCTGACGTCGTGACCGAGGCGTGTATGGCGCTGGCGCTGCAATCGCATCGGTTGCTGGGCTGTCGCGGCACGTCGCGCGCGGACTTTCGCTGGGACGATGAGCGCGGCGTGGATGGCTTGTTCCTGCTGGAGATCAATACACAACCCGGCATGACACCGCTCAGCCTGGTGCCCGAGCAAGCCCGGCATTGCGGCATGAGTTACGAGACGCTGGTTCAGGCAATCGTCGATGAGGCAATGTCTGCGAGCGCGATGCAATGAGCCGGACGATCAAGCGAGGCCCCCAGCCCAGGCGGGCGGCACCAAGGCGCAAGCAGCCGGTCAAGCGCGTGTCGATGATCGACCGGCTGGTGAGCAGGCTGCCGGTCAGTGAGTCGACGCTCAAGAGGATCACGACCTGGACGATTACCGGCGGTGTCGGCGTCTCGGTGGTCGCCGCGGCGTCGTGGGCGGGCGTGCCGGACATGATCGGAGCAGCCTTGGCAGAGGAGGCGGGACGCGCCGGTTTCCGGGTCACGCAGATCGAAATCACTGGGCTGAAGCGGATGGACCGCATGACGGTTTATGCGGTCGCATTGGACCAGCGCAGCCGGGCGATGCCGCTTGTCGACCTGAACGCGGTGCGAACGAAACTGTTGCGCTATGGCTGGATCGCTGATGCGCGCGTCTCTCGCCGATTGCCGGATACGTTGTTGGTCGACATTATCGAGCGACGCCCCGCAGCAATCTGGCAGGACCACGGCGATCTGACGCTGGTCGATGCCGGTGGCGTCCTGCTGGAGCCGGTCAGCCCGGATGCCATGCCGGATCTGCCGCTGGTCATCGGCCCCGGTGCCGACCGTCAGGAGGCGGCCTATCAGACGTTGCTGGCTGCGGCGCCGGCACTCAGGCCGCGCGTCAAGGCGGCGACGTGGATCGGCAATCGCCGCTGGGATCTGACGTTCGACAGCGGCGAGATACTGGCGTTGCCCGAAGAAGGCGCAGACGCGGCCCTTGCACAATTTGCAGCGCTCGATCAGGCACGGCCGCTACTGGGGCGGGGATGGTTGCGCTTTGATTTGAGAGACCCGACCAGGCTGGTCGCCAGGAAGCCCGGCGCCAGCCTGGCGCGGGCGGTTGAGGATGCCGGGCAAGCGCCGGTAGCGGTTACGGGGGCAGAGGGGTGAGGCGATGGCGAAAATTGCACCGGAAGGACTGATCACAGCGCTCGATATCGGGTCGTCCAAAGTCTCGGCAATGATTGCGCAGAAGGGCGATGGCGGCGAGTTGATCGTGCTTGGCACCGGTCAGCGCGAGAGTCGCGGGGTCAAGCGCGGTTATATTGCCGATATGGCCGCCACCGAAACCGCCGTCCGCGAGGCGGTTGAGCAGGCAGAGCGAATCGCGGGCATCAATATCGAGAATGTCTGGGTCGGCTTTTCTGCGGGTGGACTGGTCAGCGACGTGGCCGAGGTAGAGTTCGAGCTGGGCGGCCACCGCGTCGAGCAGGGCGATATCGACGCGCTGCTGGATGCCGGGCGCAACTCGATCGATCCGCAGGGGCGCATGGTGCTGCACGCCCAACCGGCGCTCTACACGCTCGATGGGCTGACCGGGGTGACAAAGCCGCTGGGACTGCATGCCGATCGCCTCGCGGTCCACATCCACGTGGTCGCAGCCGACGGTTCGCCGGTGCGCAACCTCGATCTGTGCGTCCGCTCGGCGCATCTGGAGGTCAAGTCGATCATCGCCTCGCCGGTCGCGACCGGACTTGCCTGCCTTTCCGAGGAGGAGCGCGAACTGGGCGTGGCGCTGATAGAGATGGGCGCGGGCATCACCAACGTTTCGCTTTTTGCCGGCGGGATGCTGGTCGGGCTGACGTCGCTACCGATGGGCGCGGCTGATATCACCGACGATATCGCATCCGCATTCGGTACCAGACGGGCGCAGGCCGAGCGCATGAAGTGTTTCCACGGTTCCGCGAACGCCAGCCCGCGCGACAATCATGACATGATCCCGCTAACACCGATCGCGGCCGAGGATGGTGCGGGTGAAGGGACGCAGATCACAAAGGCGCAACTGATCGGTGTCATTCGTCAGCGACTGGATCACCAGATCGATGAGGTCCGCAAGGCACTGACGCTGCTGAAGTTTGAAGGTCCGGTCGGGCGTCAGGTTGTCCTGACCGGTGGTGGCGCCGAGTTGAAGGGGATTGCGGATTATGCACAGGCCGCGCTGGGTCGGTCCGTTCGCACGGGTCGACCGCGCGGATTGACCGCTCTGCCGGAAGCGCATGGCGGACCGGCGTTTGCTACGCTAGCCGGACTTGCCTTCTATGCAGCAGCCGACCCGGTCGACCTTCGTGGCATACGGTCGAACAGTCAGATGGTGACACGGACGCGTGGGCCGGGTTTTATGCGCAAGTTGGTTCAGGCGGCGCGCGCCAATTATTGAGACACGTCAATTTCGGCTGGATCGGCGGCAATCCATCGTGCAACAGGATTAACAAGGCTCCCGGCACCAGTATTAAATCCGGGACGGCGGAGACAAGCGATGAGCATCGAATTCCTGGCACCCGAAGTCGACGAACTGACACCGCGTATCGCGGTGATCGGCGTCGGCGGCGCAGGCGGCAACGCGATCGCCAACATGATGATGGCGGATGTCCAGGGCGTGGACTTCCTGGTCGCCAACACCGACGCACAGGCGCTGAGGCAGTCAAACGCGCCGCAGCGCGTACAGTTGGGCGCGAATATCACGCAGGGCCTCGGCGCGGGTGCCCGTCCCGAAATCGGACGTGCCGCCGCTGAAGAGACGATCGACAGCATCTCCAAGATGCTGGAGGGCAGTCACATGTGCTTCATCGCCGCCGGTATGGGTGGCGGTACCGGTACTGGCGCGGCGCCAGTTATTGCAAAGGCCGCGCGGGACATGGGCATCCTGACGGTCGGGGTCGTGACCAAGCCATTCTCGTTCGAGGGCAAGAGGCGCGCCAAGGCCGCCGAAGCCGGAATCGAGGAGCTTCAGAAATATGTCGATACGCTGATCGTCATTCCGAATCAGAACCTGTTCCTGATCGCCAACGCGAACACGACCTTCAAGGAGGCGTTCTCGATGGCGGACGAGGTGCTCCAACAGGGTGTACGCGGCATTACCGACCTGATGGTCATGCCCGGTCTCATCAACCTCGACTTCGCCGACGTTCGCTCGGTGATGCAGGAGATGGGCAAGGCGATGATGGGCACCGGCGAGGCGGACGGCGACAACCGCGCGCTGGAGGCGGCGCAGAAGGCGATCGCCAATCCGCTGCTCGACGGGGTCAGCATGCAGGGCGCAAAGGGCGTCATCATCTCGATTACCGGCGGCGACGACATGCGCCTGCTCGAGGTTGATGAGGCGGCAAACCATATTCGTGATCTGGTCGATCCGGATGCCAACATCATCTGGGGTTCCGCCTTCAACCAGGATCTGGATGGTCGCATCCGCGTCTCGGTCGTGGCGACAGGGATCGAGGCGGACGCATCGACCGATGCCGTCAAAGCCGAACCACCCCGCTCCTTCAGCTTCGGCGGGCAGCGCAAGGTGGAAGAGGTTGCGCCGCCGCGTCCCGCTCAGTCGCACGTTCAGGCAGAGGAGCGCGAACCAGAGGCCGATCCGGTGCCAGTTACTGCGGCAGCTCCAGCCGCTCCGGAGCAGGTGAACGAAGAGGAGGAACTGGTTCTGGGTGCGGAGACCATGGTTTCGTCACCGTCGACAATGTCACCCGGATCGACGTTGTCGTCATCCACCCCGGCTGCAAAGCCGATGACCGGGTCGACGTCTATCGCTCCGCCTGCTTCCGGATCATCTGCCGAGTCGCGCCCGGTCCCGACTCCTGCGGCCGACGAGGGCGGGGCACGGCGTCGTTGGCTGGCTCCAGGAGCGGAAGCGCCCACGCCAGAGGCGGCACCTCCACCACGGGTCAAGCTGGGTGGAACTTTGTTCGAGCGCATGTCAAATGCGGCTCGTGGAGCGCCGCGTGAGGAAGGCGAGAACCCGTCCGACGAACCGGTCGATATTCCTCGCTTCCTGCATCGTCAGAACAACCAGTAATGCGTCATTGGTCGTCGCGGCCGCCCGTTTAGCCGCGACGATTGGCACCGGCCCTTGCGTGCCGGCGAGACGTTCTGTCTATCGATCACAGCTTATGATGACCCGATCATTTTTTGCCCTGCTAGTGTCGTCGAGCGTCATAGCTGGAATGTTGTTGTCCTGTCCTGCTCAAGCACAGCAGATGGTGCAGGCCATTCCGGGCACGACAGACGCGGACCGGCTGGCAGAACAGATGCGCGCGATCGCGGCCGATCCACGCAATGTCATCGCGTTGGTCAGCGCCGGCGAATTGTCGTTGAAGCTGGACGATTTGAGCGGTGCAGCGTCACTATTCGCGCGGGCCGACAAGATCGATCCGCGCAGCGGCCGGGTGAAAGCAGGTGAGGGAGCGCTGATGTTGCGGTCGGAGCGACCCGGTGAGGCGCTTCGCTTCTTCCAGCAGGCGGAGTCTTTCGGTTGGACGCCGAATCACTATGCGGCCGAACGGGCCCTGGCCTATGATCTGCTGGGTGAGCAGCAACGTGCGCAACGCGATTACCGGTTGGCGCTGAAACAGGAACCCAATGACGAGGCGGTGCGCAATTACGCGCTTTCACTCGGTATTTCGGGGCAGAAGGATCAGGCGCTTGACCAGCTGGCACCACTGCTGCGCCGTCAGGATCGAGGGGCGTGGCGAGCACGCGCGTTCATTCTGGCGATGAACGGTGACCTTGCCGGCGCCTCGACAATCGCGACAACGATGATGCCGCCCAGTATGGCGCAGGGCCTGCAACCCTTTTTCGAACGCTTGCCCGAACTGGGTGCAATCGATCGTGCATTTGCGGTGCATTTCGGAGAAGTGCGACCAACGCCGGAACGACTGGCTGATGCGCGACTCGCGCCAGTGCTGTCGCCGCTGCCCCGCGAAAGCAGCATGCCTGCGCAGGTCGCGAGTGTGGCAAAACCGATACCGACGCCGGACCGGCGAGATACCGGCAGGCGCCGGCTACAGGCATTGCCAACACCTGCCATCAATGCCGCCGCCACTGGTCCGGCAACTGTGCCGACGACGACTCGGCGCACGACATCAGCGTCCGACCAGCAACCCGGACGGGCAAGTTATGCAGCGGCCGACTCGCGCATCCCCCGCATGATACCGAGTCCTCCGGTGCGACAGCCCGAAAATAAGGTAAGCGGTTCGGCGCAAGCTACTCTTGCTGTTCCAGCCATCCGCCGATCGGGCGGACAGGCACCTGCCCCAATTGCGTCCGCGGCGATCATGTCACCGGTTGCGACACCCGCGCGGGAGTCCGGCCGGACAGCTCAGGCCTCTGTGAGCACCGCTCCGCCGCCGACAGCTACCCGACCAACCACGCAACTGGCGAACACCGCGACCCCGGCTTCGCGTGACAGTGAAAGTGCGATACTCGCCAAAATCGTGGCGGGCTTGCCGATTCCCGCTTCCGAGCTTGCGGTGACGCCGCCCGATGTGTCCCTGTCGCCCGACCCTGTTCCTGCGCGAACCACTGCTCGGGGACCGGCACCTATCGCGCGTGCGGTTCCGTCACAACCGCTGAAGCCCAGCGAGAAAATCGACCCGGCTGCGCTTGGGGAAAAGCCGATTCCTACGAAAACGAAGCGATCCGCGGTAACCGGGGAGAAGGCAGAAGCACCTGTGGAGCGGGTCGAGACGCCAGCGGAGAAGCGCGCCGCAGCGCGCAAGGCCGCATTGGTCGAAAAGAAGGAAGCGGAGAAAAAGGCCGCGGACAAGAAAGCGGCCGAAAAAAAGGCTGCCGAAGTTCGTGAGGCCAGAACAAACCCGTCAAGGATCTGGGTGCAGCTTGCAGGCGGCGCGAACGAAGACTCCTTGCAGAGGGCGTTTTCAGCCGTGAAGGTGAAGGCGCCCGAAGTCATGGACGGGCATGCCGGCTATTCAACGCCGCTGCGCGCGACCAACCGTGTTCTCACCGGTCCGTTCAAGACCGATGCGGAGGCGCAGTCCTTCATCAACAAGCTGGCCAAGAAAGGCGTATCGGCCTTTTCCTTTACCAGTGACAAGGGACAGAAGGTCGAGCGGCTGTCCGCCAAGTGAAGCCCTGGGCCGCCGATCCCGCGATGAGTCGCGGACGGTGCTATTCGGAGCCGGGCCATTTAGGGCCGGGCGATGATCAACGCGCTCGCGGTCCCCGCGATGACTTCCAGCGCGACCGCGATCGGATCATTCATTCGATCAGCTTCCGGCGCCTGCGGCACAAGACTCAAGTCTTCATGGCGCCCGACGGCGATCACTTCCGCGTTCGCTTGACGCACAGTATCGAGGTCGCGCAGATCGGGCGAACGATCGCGCGTGCCCTTGGGTTGAACGAGGATCTGACCGAGGCGCTGTGCCTGGCACATGATATCGGTCATCCGCCCTTCGGCCATGCGGGCGAGCAGGCATTGAAGATCGCGCTGGCAAGCGCGGGCGGGTTCGATCACAATGGTCATACGGTGCGCACGCTGACGCTGCTGGAGCGGCCCTATCCGCTTCATGACGGGCTGAACCTCACATGGGAAACTTTGGAGGGATTGGCCAAACACAACGGTCCGGTCAGCCATCCGGGATGGGCGCTTCGCATCGTCGACGAGACCGCGCACCTGGAGCTTGGCGACTGGCCATCCCTGGAAGCGCAGGTGGCCGCGATCGCGGACGATATCGCTTATGACAATCACGATATTGATGACGGGCTGAGAGCGGGCCTGCTGACGCTGGACCAGCTGCTCGACGTGCCGCTTGTCGCGAGGAACTGGCAAATGGCGCAACGTCGCTATCCCGGTGTCGAGGCCGGGCGGTTGGCCGGCGAACTGGTGCGCGGACAGATCGGGGCGATGGTCAACGACGTGATCGTCGAAACCCGGCGACGCATCGCGGATACAGGAATCGAGACGATTCGGGGCGTCCGGGCGGCTGGCCGAAGTCTGGCAGGATTTTCGGAGGTGATGCAGCGCGAGGAGCGGGTGCTCAAGCGCTTCATGTATGAAAAACTATACCATCATCCCTTTCAGGCGGCATCGGCATCGGCGGCAGGAACCATCATCGGCAGCCTTTTTTCCGTGTTTCATGACGATCCCTCAGCGTTGCCGGACGATTGGCAAAAAAGATTGCCCGACGATGAGCCTGACCGGAGCCGTCATGTCGCCGACTTCATCGCCGGAATGACCGATCGCTATGCCATCAACCTGTATCGGGAGCTCGTCGGTCCGGTCGACCTGCCTGACGCTTTCTGAGTGAGCGGTAGCCGCTTCGTTTGAGCGGTGAGCCGGCTTGAGCTAGAGGGCGACTTTTCTGCGCTGACCGGTGACCAATCCCGATGACTTTGTATTCCCGTTTCGCCGCACATATCGACGCGGCGCTGGATCGACTCGCGACCAACGGCCTGATTCCGTCCGGCCTCGATCGGTCGGCCGTTGCGGTCGAGCCGCCACGCGACCCGAGCCATGGTGATCTGGCGACCAATGCGGCGATGGTCCTGGCAAAGCCCGCGCGCGTGAACCCCCGGATTCTGGCGGATGCGATCGTTGCCGAGCTCGACATGCTGGACGAGATGCAGACGGTAGCCGTGGCGGGTCCGGGTTTTATCAACATGGTCCTGACGGACGATAGCTGGCGAGCGGAACTGGCGACCATCCTGGATGAGGGCGCCGATTACGGTCGATCGAACCTAGGGCGTGGCCAGTCCGTCAATATCGAATATGTCTCTGCCAACCCGACCGGTCCCATGCATATGGGCCATTGTCGGGGAGCGGTCGTCGGCGATGCACTGGCGACGCTGCTGGAGCATGTCGGCTACCGCGTCGTGCGTGAATATTATGTCAACGATGCAGGGGGGCAGGTCGATGTCCTCGCACGCTCCGTCCACCTGCGATATCGCGAAGCGCTGGGTGAACAGGTCGCGGTGCCCGAGGGTCTGTATCCCGGTGACTATCTGATCCCGGTAGGCCGGGCGTTGGCACAGGAATTCGGAAATCGGTACGCGCGTGCGCCGGAGACCGAGTGGCTGACTTTGTTCCGCAGTCGTTCGGTTGCCGCAATGATGGAGCTGATCAAGAACGACCTCGCACTGCTGGGGATTCATCATCAGGTCTTCGCGTCCGAAGCGGATGTGCAGGCGGCCGGCAAACCGGAGGCAGCCGAGGCAGAGCTGCGCGCCCGCGACCTTATCTACGACGGCGTACTCGAAGCGCCGAAGGGCGACGCGCCCGATGACTGGGAGCCGGTCGAGCTGCCGCTGTTCCGCTCAACGCGGTTTGGCGACGACCAGGATCGACCGATTCGGAAGTCGAACGGAGAGTGGACCTATTTCGGATCCGATCTCGCCTATCATTTTCAGAAGGCGCAGAATGTCGATGCGATGATCGACATCTGGGGCGCGGACCATGCGGGTACGGTCAAGCGGATCGTGGCTGCGGTCGAGGCGCTGACGTACGGGCGGACACGCTTCGATGTGAAGCTGGTGCAGATGGTGCGGCTGCTGCGCGCTGGCGAGCCGGTCAAGATGTCCAAGCGATCGGGCAATTTCGTAACGCTTGCCGATGTCGTGCGAGAGGTGGGGCGTGATGTCGTCCGCTTCACGATGCTGACACGCCGCTCAGATGCGCAGATGGATTTCGACTTCGCGCGCGTTGTCGAGGCGTCGAAGGACAACCCGGTTTTCTATGTCCAATATGCGCATGCCAGGATTGCGTCGCTGCACCGCCGGGCCGAGGAGGCGGGAATCATGCCGCAAGGAGAGCTGGATCTGTCGCGGCTGGATCTGCAGGAACTGGCGCTGGTGAAGCTGGGCGCGCAGTTTCCGCGGATCGTTGCAACTGCGGCGCAAGCTCGCGAACCGCACCGGATCGCCTTCTATCTCTACGATCTGGCCGCTGCTTTTCACGCACTGTGGAACGCCGGTAATGACGACCCAAATCGCCGCTTCATTGTCGCGGACGACCCGATTGCGACGCGGGCACGTCTCTTCTTGGCTGGCGCGATCGGGCAGATTATCCGTAACGGCCTGGCCATCATGGGTGTAGAAGCGGTTTCGGAGATGAACTGATGACCGACGAAATGGACCTCCGCGACGAATATCGCCTTCCCTGGCTGGAGACGATGGAACCCAACGAGCAGCAGCGCGCGCCGGTCGGCCGTGTTCTGGCAATCATCGTGCTTGGGCTGGCGCTGCTCGTCGCGATCGTGTTTCTGGTATATCGGCTTCAGCATCCTGTCGCGCGCGGCGATGGTACGCTGATCGCCGCCGAGGAGGGGCCCTACAAGGTAAGGCCGGACGACCCGGGTGGCCTGAAGGTCGTCGGTGAGGGTGACAGTGCGGTCGCGACCAGCGCGGGCAAGGGAGGCGGCTCCGGCGCCATCGACCTGAACGCGCTGCCCGAACGGCCGATTGAAGCAACGGTTGCCAGCACTGCGCCGACCGCCCGCTCGAGCAAGAGCCCGACGGGAGCGGTACCCATGTCGGGCGCTAAGCTGGTAGCGGCCGCACCAATGGAAGCTTCGCGTCCGGTTGAGGCGGCGCCTGCGGTTTCGGGGTCGCTGGTGCAGCTCGGTGCCTACCCCAGCACGGCAGCCGCCAACAGCGCGTGGACGAGCTTTGCCAAGCGCTTCGCGTACCTCACCGATCTCGGCAAGGTCGTGCAACCGGTCGCCGCCGGCGGGAAGACATTGTATCGCCTGAGGGTCAATGCCGGTGGTGCGAACGAGGCCGCCGATATTTGCGGCCGGTTGCGGGTGGCGGGCGAGACCTGCTTTGTCGCGAGCTGAGCGCATTGGCGCCTTTGATCCAGGCGGTTAAGCGACGCGGATGATTCCTGTGATTTTTGGGCTGTCCGGCCCCATCCTGACCGACGACGAGCGAGACTTCTTCGCCCAGGTGGAGCCCGCCGGCTACATTCTGTTCCGGCGCAATGTCGTCGATCGACAGCAGGTTCGGGCACTGACCGACAGTCTGCGCGTGCTCGCCGGCCGCGATCGCCTGGCCATTCTTGTCGATCAGGAGGGCGGGCGGGTAGCACGGATGACGCCGCCCGTATGGCCGGTATTCCCCGCTGGCCCGATTTTTGATCGACTGTACGAAATCGCACCGATGTCCGCTATTCAGGCGGCGCGCGCCAATGGGCAGGCATTGGGGTTGATGCTGTCCGAGGCGGGGATCAGCGTCAACTGCCTGCCACTGCTCGACGTGGCACAGCCCGACACGACCGAGGCAATTTCCTCCCGAGCCCTTGGTAGTGAGCCGATGCGCGTGGCGGCGCTGGGACGTGCGATGCTGGAAGGGCTGGCGGCCGGAGGTGTGGTCGGCGTGATCAAGCACATGCCTGGCCACGGCCGCGCTCTTGTGGACAGTCACCATCTGCTGCCGACGGTCACTGCGAGCGATGACGAGCTTGAGGTCGATATCGAGCCGTTTCGGTCGCTGGCACACGCTCCAATGGCGATGACGTCGCATGTCGTCTACGAAGTCTGGGATGACCGACCCGCGACGTTGTCACCGGTCGTTATCGAGGAAGTGATCCGCAAGCGCATCGGATTCGACGGGCTGTTGATGACGGATGACATCGACATGAAAGCGCTTTCGGGCGGCGCGGGGGACAAGGCGGCTGCGGCGATCGAGGCCGGATGCGATATCGTGCTCGACTGCTGGGCGCGGATGAACGAGATGCGGGTGATCGCTGACTCCGTGCCGACCATCAAGCCAGAGTCACGCGCGCGGCTCGATCGGGCAATGGAGCGTGTCGGGAAGCCGGGTGGTGATTTCGATGCCTTGATCGAACGCCGCGACGCCCTTTTGGCGCTCGCAAGGGACGTCGCCAACTGATGGTGGCAAAGTACACGCAGAGCGACTAGATAAGAACTAGCATCAGGAGAATTATCATGGGCAGTTTCAGCCCCATCCACCTGCTCGTTCTTGCCGTCGTTGCTATTTTGTTACTCGGTGGCGGGCGATTCTCAAGCCTGATGGGCGATGTCGCCAAGGGCGTGAAGAACTTTAAGAAGGGCATGGCCGAAAACGACGATGAGGCTCGTCCGTCGCCTCGGATCGAGGCGAAGAAGGCGGCTGATCCTGCGTTCGAGCGTGACGGTGAGCGCGTCCGCGAAGACCGCTGACGCCCGTCATCGTCTCGCCAATCCGGCACATTATCGATGCTTGATATCGCGCCGTCAGAGCTGTTGCTTGTGGCTTTTGTCGCGCTTATCGTCATCGGACCAAAGGATCTTCCCAAGGCGTTGCGGCTTGCAGGTTATTGGGTTGGCAAGTTTCGCGGCGTCGCGCGGCAGTTTCGCTCCGGTTTTGATAATATGGTTCGTGAAGCCGAACTGGAGGAAATGGAAAAGCGCTGGGCATCGGAAAACGAACGGATCATGCGTGAGCATCCTGCGACCCCGGACGAGGCGGAGATAGCGTCGCATGAAGAAGACGTCTCGGAACAGCCTGTCATGGTGGAAAAGCCCGTTGTCGAACCCGCCGAGGCTCCCTCACCTAATGTCGACGGCCGCGCAGACGGCATAACCTCGTGAGCGAGGTCGACGACAGCAAGGCGCCGCTGCTCGACCATCTGATCGAGTTGCGACGCCGTCTGCTCTACTGCATCGCGGCCATCATAGTGGCTTTTGCCGTCGCCATGGCTTTTGCAGAACCGATCTTCGCTTTTCTGGTGCAACCGCTCCTGCGGGCAGGTCAGAAGACAGTTATCTATACCGAGATCTTCGAAGCGTTTTTTGTTCAGGTGAAGGTGGCGTTCTTCGCGGCGATGATGCTTTCATTCCCGGTCATTGCGAACCAGTTGTGGCAGTTCATCGCACCTGGGCTATATAAAAAAGAGCGCCGCGCATTACTCCCATTTCTGCTGGCAACACCGGTTCTGTTCCTGGCTGGCGCGTCAATGGCCTATTTCATCGCAGTACCGATGGCGCTGCATTTTTTGCTGGGTTATCAAGGTGTGGTTGGCGGCGTAAATCGGGAAGCGTTGCCGGCAATTGGCAACTATCTGTCCTTCATCATGCAGTTCCTGTTCGGGTTTGGCCTGGCGTTTCTCTTACCGGTCCTGTTGATGCTGCTTGAGCGGGCAGGCATCGTCACGCGCAAGCAACTCATCTCGGCACGACGTTATGCTTATGTAGCGGCAACAGCTATTGCCGCAGTGTTGACACCGCCGGATCTGGCATCACAGATCCTTTTGGCGGTGCCATTGGTGTTGCTTTATGAACTGGCCCTTGTGGGTATCTGGCTGACCGAACGAAGCAGGCTGAAAGATGCCGACAAGACGCCGGCAACAATCGACGGCTGAACCGTTACGTTGCTAACACGCTCGCTTGTTGGAAGTGGCCATGATTGAAACGGCGCCCCCAGGCGCTGTTTGCGGGTGTTAATGCGCCACATCGTCAGCGGTGTTCGAAACCGCGGTTCCTGCGGAACTCAAATCCTTACCCGCTCCGGACACGGTATTGCATCCACTGATCACCAAGATCGCGGCGGCAATGCCCATCCCGACAACGTTACGTATCATTAATCCACGCATGATTATGCTCCTTGAATATCGTAGAACACAGGATTGAATGATCTCGGCGCGGCTTCGTTCCGCATAAGCATTCCCCAAAGCTTCGACCCGGAAAACGCTGCCGGGGGGAGGGGCAACGTCTTCCGGGCCTCTTGTTGCGGATAGCGCCAGCGGGGGGGCGTAGAGCGACTATCCAAGGCGCTTAACGACGCGCGTTAACGCCAGTTCCAAGGCATCAGCTTTAATTATTCTAATTGGTCGTCAGTCACGTCCGAGGATCGCAAAGCAGATCTGATATGCGCCGATGATCGGGTCATGATGAAGTTTTGAGCGCAACTGGCGCGACAGACCCTCCATCACGCGCCCGTACCGGGTGGAGACCAGGTTTTGCAGCATGTCGCTATCGACGAGCGCGTGCGAAATAATTCTCAGGGTCGCTTCATTGGCGTTATCGCCTGGCTTGATTGCCACGCGCACCTGCGCTGTTGGATCGTGGGTCGTTGCCAGCTCGATTGCTTCGGTCACAAGAAAGGCGACGGCAATCGCAACGTCCTGAGTAACCAGAAAGCCGTCTATGTCGAGCGTCATTCCGACCGCACGTGAACCTTCGGGTGCCGTTGCCCGGATGTTGGCGGCCAGCTCGCTGATAACCGAACGGATGCTCAATCCCCGATTTTCCTCCATCTCGGCGAAATGGTTGCGATGAACGACGGCAAGCGCGTCGACACGGCGCTGAATACCCGAATAAGCGGTGGTCGCGTCCGCCGATCGGGAGCCTCGCGCGTGAAAGTTTATAAGGCTCGAGATGACCTGAAGATTGTTCTTCACCCGGTGATGTACCTCACGTGTGAGCCTGGTCTGACGCACTAAGCCCTCGGCTAATCCTGCCTCATGCTCCGCTACGGTATGGCTGATAGTCTGAAAGGTATCGGCAAGGTCGACAAGTTCCTGCGCCGGATATTCCCGCGGTTGCTCTCCACCGATGATTTCCCCCGGGCGATAGGCCGCAACGTTGGCGCGCAAGGTACGCAGTGGCTGAATGAGCAGTCGGTCAACGACAAACCAGGCAATCCCGACGGCGGCGATCCACATCAACAACGGCAAGACCATTGCAACGACAAGCGACGAGGTAATCGGCGCACGAGGCATGCTTGTCATCAACGCCAGTCGATCAATCGTTAAATCGATTTTCATGGTCTCAAGCCGGGTCAAGGGGCCAACACCGGGAAGATCCTGCAGCGCCAGTGACCGCTCTCCTTCGATCAACGTACTGCTGTAGGAGGTCGCCTTGCTCGATGGTTCGGCAAGCTTCCTCAGGAAATCGAGCGAGAAGAATGCCCGTGCCGACATTCCTCGGTTCCCCGCCACGCCCAGAAGGATACCCTGCCCGGATACAATCGATGACCGAATGGCCTTGCCGGATGCCTGTAGCGCCATTGCTCGGTTGAGCGGCGCTCCGCACAAGACCCGGCCTTGCTCATCGCGAATGACAAAGCGCGTTCCCTGTGCCGATTGTTGCGCGAAAATGCCTTGTGCGCGAGCGCAACCAAGGACGTCAGCGGGATCGGTGCCCAAGGTGTTCATCGCGACGCGCAAAGCGCCCATATCGCCTGCCAGTTCGATTGCTATGGAACGAGCGCTCTCGCTGGATGCGACCCGAAGCCGGGCACGCGTTTCGGCGTCGGCAACGCGCAAGGTCTGAAAAATCGCGAACACGGCAATCAATGCCAGTGGCAGCATCGCGGCACTTAATATCAGGATTAGCTTGGTGCCCGTCGGCAATCGTCGCGTTTCCGAGATTTTGATCGAGGACGACCGTCTCATTTTTTCGACCTGATGCCACTCAGCCAAGGTTGCCCGTATGTCGCATTCTTATCCGTGCTGCGCATCAGGCAAGTCTGCCGAAGATCACTCCAGTTTGCCAAGAAGGTCCATTAGATCGCTCGGCACGGCCTCATCGACCGTCTGTTGATACACCGACCGAAGCGCCGAACCCATGTCCTGATCGCTGTCATGCGCGCGGGGCTTGACCGGCGTCGTTTCTGAAAGCTTCTCAGCCCGATTATCCGGCGTTTCCTGGCCCAAAACTTCAAACTTTCCCTAATCAATCCCTTGTGCGCCAGTGGCGAAGCACGGTCGGGATAACGTCGAACCTGGCTTCCGCTCGATCATTGTCACAAAATCGTGAACGTGAAACCAAATGTATCGCCGATGGTTCCGAAGGTCATTGTTGATTCAGGACCGGATGTCGCACAGCCATTCCCGGGTTCGCCATTGCATCATTGCCGACTTGGCGACAAATGTGACGACACGTCTTCAGGAGTTTCGATTACCCATGTCGCTCGGTCAACAACTAGCTCCGCATCTCCCCTTTCTGCGTCGTTACAGTCGGGCGCTTACCGGCAGTCAGCAGCATGGAGACCAATATGTTCGTGCCACGCTGGAGGCAATTGTCGCTGCACCCGAAGAGTTTCCCTCCGATGTGGAGCCGCGCGCAGGATTGTACCGCATGTTTCAGGCAATCTGGAATTCGACAAACTTCGAGGATGTCGACGACACGCCGCAAATGACGTCTGAAGGCCTCGCCGGAGAAGATGTGACGCGTGCCCGTCTGGCACGCATGACACCACTATCACGGCAGGCGTTGTTATTGACGGCGATGGAAGGTTTCGCACCGGAAGACGCCGCCTATTTAATCGAGGTCGATGTAGACGAGGTCGACAGGCTGGTGACAGAAGCCCTCTTGGAGATCGAGGAACAGACCCGCTCGCGCGTGCTGATTATCGAGGATGAACCATTGATCGCGATGGATATCGAGACAATCGTTCGCGACCTTGGCCATGAGGTGACCGGGATTGCCGTCACGCGGGACGAAGCGGTATCGCTGGCGATGGATGACCGCCCGGGCCTCATCCTTGCTGATATACAGTTGGCCGACGACAGCTCGGGGATCGATGCTGTCAAGGACATCATGGCGAAGTTTGAGGTGCCGGTTATCTTCATTACCGCGTTCCCCGAAAGGCTGCTGACTGGCGAGCGACCGGAGCCGACATTTCTGATTACCAAGCCGTTCCAGCGCTCCACCGTAAAGGCAGCGATCGGCCAGGCGCTGTTTCTCGATCAGACTACGGTGCCGTCGAACTGATTACGGACCCAAAACGTTTCTGGAGGGTTTACCGGGCATGGCCGATGACGAAGAAATCCATGTCAACACCGATCAGGCACGCGGTGCGTCGACGCCCGGGGTAACGCGATACGTGCTGGCAATATCGATGATATTGCTCATCGCGATCTTTGCCGTTCTCGTATTTCGCTGATCGAGCGTTGGGTGTCGACGGTGGCAATGATAGGAAAGCCGTCCTATCTTGCCCACACGCAAGCCCATCATCCTTCGTCTGAACGGTAGTACATGAACCAGCCAGCCCTGCGCGATCCCGATGAGCAGCAGCCAGAGCATGTCTCGCTGTCCGATCCCGAATTCAAGAAAGAACTAGCGGTCGTTATTCCGCATCTCCGCGCGTTCGGGCGGTCACTCTCCGGCAGCCGCGATCTCGCGGATGATCTGGTGCAGGAGACGCTCCTAAAGGCATGGGCGGCGCGCCAGCGGTTTCAGGCCGGGACCAATATGCGGGCCTGGACCTTCATTATCCTTCGCAACCTTTACCTGTCACAGATGCGCCGCGCCCGGTTCAAGGGCGAATGGGATGATCTGGTTGCCGATCGCATCCTGGCCGCGCCGGCCAGCCAGGATCGACACGTGGAACTGGGTGATATGCAACGGGCATTGCTGCATCTGCCGCAACCGCAGCGTGAAGCGCTGATCCTCGTGGGAGCAGGGGGATTTGCTTATGAAGAGGCAGCGGAAATCTGTCAGGTCGCGGTGGGCACAATCAAGAGCCGTGTTGCACGTGGGCGCGTCGCATTGGAGGCGATCATGGACGGAGGCGAATTGCCCGCGCGCGCAGAGCACGTCGTCGATCGCAACAGCACAGCGCTCGAGACAATCATGGGTGAAGTGGACGATCTCAGCCGCGGACGCTGATCATGCGTAGCGGCAGATGCTCATGACCGCGCGCTGACCCGCCAGATGCGGTTTCCCACGTCATCAGCCACCAGCAGCGCGCCGGTTTCGTCGATGATGACGCCAACCGGCCGCCCCCGGGCATTACCGTCCTTGTCGAGGAACCCGCCGAGAATTTCAGCGGGCCTGGTACCTTTTACCGGAAAGCCGGTAAGGCCGAACGGAACATACACAACGTGGTAGCCCGATGGGGGCTTGCGGTTCCACGATCCATGCTCGCTGATAAAGACTCCCTGCGTGTAATGGGAACCCAGTTTCGCGCCTTCCGAAAAAGCAAGACCAAGCGCCGCGACATGGGGTCCGAGGGCATAATCGGGTCGCTTTGAATATTGCTGCAGTTCAGGGTTCTTGTCCTCGACACGCGGGTCGGGATACCCGCCCCAATAATACCAGGGCCAGCCGAAGTGGTCGCCAAACTCGACCTGCGTCATGTAGTCGGGTACGAGATCAGACCCCAGCATGTCGCGTTCGTTCACGACGGTCCACACCCCATCCGATTGCGGATTGATCGCCATGCCGACGGGATTGCGCAGGCCGGAGGCATAGACGCGCCAGTTCTTGTCGGCTGGCCAGACTTGCAGGATGTTCGCGCGGTAACGCTCGGAGTCCATCCCGTTATCGGCGATATTGGTCGATGATCCGACGCTGACGAACAAGCTGCGCCCATCGGGTGCGTTGATAACATTGCGTGTCCAGTGATTGCCGCCGGGGCTGAGCGGTATCACGTGTTCCGGTCTGGCAGTGATGCGGGTTTGCCCGTTGGTGTAAGGCACCCGAACCAGCGCGTCGGTGTCGCCGATATACAGATTCCCGTCGAATAGCGTCATGCCGAAGGGTGAGTCCAGCCCGGTCAGGAACACCGATCGCTGATCGGCGACACCGTCGCCATTCGTATCGCGCAACAATGTAATGCGATTAGCCGACTGCACCCCGGCGCCCGCGCGCCCGAGCAGCTTTTCCATCACAAAGCCCCGGATGCCGCCATCGTCGCGCACGGGCGAATTACTTTCCGCCACCAGCACATCGCCATTGGGAAGCTGATAAAGCCACCGGGGGTGATCCAGCCCTGTCGCGAAGGGCTGAACGCGCAGGCCAGGCGCCGGAGTCGGCATGGCGTTGCCCTGCCACCCGACAGCCTTTGCAACCTCGACCGTCGGGATAACCTGCTCGCGCGGAGGCGTAATTGCTGGTCGCGCGCCCTGGACGGCCGAAATTGGCTCGCGCGCCGTGTCCGGCCAGCCAAGGTAAATGACGCCGGCCGCGATGACGACGACGATCAGACCTAGAACGATGAAAATGTGTTTGCGCATCGCCGCGGAAATAGACGTCGTCAGGGTGAGCGACAAGCGTCGTGATGGAGCGGCTCAGCCGTCCTCGTCAACAGCGATGACCGGCGGATGCAGCCGAACGCGATTTACCCGGCGCTCATCAGCATCAAGCACCTCCAGTCGCCATCCGCTGAAATGCTCCACGCTTTCACCCGTGTCCGGCACCCGTCCCATCAAAATGGCGGTCAGACCGCCCAGCGTATCGATGTCGTCCTCGGTTATCCCCAACCGTTCATCGACCACCTCGGCGACATCCTCAAGCTCCACGCGCGCATCCGCCTCCCAGGCCCCGCCATCCAGGGGGATCAGTAGCGCGACGGGGTCTTCATCATGCTCGTCCTCGATATCGCCGACGATTTCCTCGATCAGATCCTCGATCGTCACCAGACCCTCGGTGCCTGAATATTCATCGAGCACAACGGCCAGATGAACGTGACTGGCGCGCATGTCCGCCAGCAGGTCAAGTGCGCCGCGCGACATCGGCACATAGAGCGGTTCCCGGATCAGCTTGGCGATCGTCTCCGGCGGTTCGTCGTCCGATGCCAGGATCGCGAAGACGTCCTTGATGTGTACCATGCCGATGATCGTATCCAACTGCTCGCGGTAAACGGGCAGGCGGCTGTGTCCGGCGTCGGCAAAAATTCGCACCAAGTCCTCGAACGTCGTTCCTTCCTCGACCGCGACGATATCGGCGCGGGGAACGCCGACGTCACCAGCGTCACGTTCGCCGAAATGGAGCAGATTGCGCACCATCTGCCGTTCCAGCGGCGACAGGTCGCCAACCGCATCGGGGCCGGGATCACCTTCATGCCGGTCGATCACCTCTTCCAGTTGCTCACGAAGCGAATCGCTCGCCTCATCGCCGAAGATCAGTGCTTTTAATCCACGCCAGATTCCGCTGTCGTTGGTCGCGCCCCCCGGGGCGCCACTAGGGCCATCGGCCATCGCTGCGTTCAGTCCTTGTCTAGGTCAATCGCATAGGGGTCCGCGATCCCAAGCACTGCGAGCGCATCGCGCTCGATTCGCTCCATCGCGTCGGCATCGCCGTCCCCCTCATGGTCATATCCTAGCAGGTGGAGCGCGCCGTGCATCAACAAATGCGTGAGATGATCCTCGATCGTGAGGCCACGATCTTCGGCTTCAGTGCGACAGACGCCGTGAGCGACAACGATATCGCCCAGCAGAACTTCTCCATCGTCCGAATTCTGTGTCACCGCCGCCAGCAGATCGCGTTGAATCATTGGAAACGACAACACGTTCGTTGGCTTGTCCTTTTGTCGATATTGCCGATTGAGCGTCTTCACCTCGTTATCGGACGTGAGCCTGACAGACACCTCGACCAGCGCCGGGGTTGTCAGCAATTCGCCATGAGGCGTCCGCTCGATCGCGGTTTGCACGGCGCGCGACGCGAGTGCCGTCCAGTCGGCGTCCGGCCACGGATCTTCGCGCGAGAGTTCGATCTCAATCATGGCCCTCATACGCCTCGACAATGCGGCCGACGATAGGGTGGCGCACGACATCGGCGGCGGTGAAGCGGCTCATGGCAATGCCCTCCATTCCTTCCAGCCTGCGAACGGCATCGGCAAGCCCGGAAGCCGGAATACCGCCGGGAATGTCCACCTGATTCGGGTCGCCACAGATGACCATGCGGCTGTTCTGACCGAAGCGGGTCAGAAACATCTTCATCTGCGCCGGTGTCGTATTCTGGGCCTCGTCCAGAATGACAAAGGCATCGGCTAATGTGCGCCCGCGCATGAAGGCGATCGGTGCGATCTCGATCTCACCCGACATGATCCGCCGTTCCACCTGCTCGGCAGGCAGGCAGTCGTACAGTGCGTCGTATAACGGGCGCAGATAGGGATCGACTTTTTCCTTCATGTCGCCAGGCAGAAAGCCCAGCCGCTCCCCCGCCTCTACGGCGGGACGTGAGAGGATCAGACGCTGAACGCTGCCGGTAATCAATTGCGCGACCGCTTGGGCGACGGCGACATAGGTCTTACCGGTGCCTGCAGGCCCGAGCGCAAAGATCATCTCGTGCGTGGTCAGCGCACGCATGTAATGAGCCTGGGCGGGGGTGCGCGGGATGATCGTCTTCTTGCGGGTCCGGATCATCAGCGATGGCGCAGCGTCACCGCCGCCTTCCGGTGCCTCTGCACGTACAATACCCGTCAGCATCGGCTCGGCCGCCATCGCGATCGCCGCGTCGACCAGGCCAGTGTCGACCTCCTCGCCGCGCGTCGTGCGGTTATAGAGGTCGTTCAAGACATCGCGGGCGGTCGCGACCTGTTCCGCCGTTCCCTCCAGCCCGACCCGATTGCCGCGCGCGGTGATATAGACGCCCAGCCTGTTTTCCAGCGCGACCAGATTTTGGTCATATTGCCCGAACAGGCGGGGAAGAAGTTGCGGACGATCGAACAACAGTTCGACCCGGCTCCGGTCTCCGGCCTTGGCGGCAACGGGCTTGCGACTCATGAGGTCCTTTCAAACTGTTAAAACGCGGTACTCACCGCGCCAGCCTATGCTGCAACGTGCATCTTGCCAGCCTGTTCTTCAACGCCAGTCACCGAAACGGGACCAGCAGCAGTAATCTTTACATTAACCACATCACCGATGGTAGCATTGGTCATAACATGAACTGAATTGAGCCAAGGTGACTTGCCAAGCATCTGACCGGTCAGCTTGCCTGGTCGTTCGATCAGAACGTTGCAGGATCGGCCGATTGTGTCCTGATTGAATCGCCGCTGATCACGGCCAAGCGCCGCCTGCAGCCGCTGTAACCGCTCGTCCATCACCGCCGGCTCGACCTGTCCACCCATGTCGGCGGCGGGTGTGCCAGGACGTGGGCTGTATTTAAAGGAAAAGGCCTGTGCATAGCCAACCTCGTCGACCAGGCCGAGTGTCGCGGCAAAGTCGCTATCGGTCTCACCCGGAAACCCAACGATGAAGTCGCCCGACAGCGCGATATCGGGTCGCACCGCCCGCACCCCTTCCAGCAGACGCAGATACGACGCCCGATCATGCGAGCGGTTCATCGCGCGTAGGACATGGTCGCTGCCCGACTGGACCGGCAAATGGAGGAACGGCATCAGCGTGGCAACGTCGCCATGCGCCGCGATCAGCCCATCGCTCATGTCGCAGGGGTGACTGGTCATGTAGCGGATGCGCTCAAGCCCCGGCAGCCGGTCGAGCGCACGGATCAATCCGTCCAGTCCTTGGGTGTGACCGGTCGCGTCTTCGCCTGTCCAGGCATTCACGTTCTGGCCGAGCAGCGTGATTTCCCGCGCGCCCGAATCGATCAGTGCGCGGGCCTCGTCCAGCAGCGCCTTCCAGGGGCGAGAGACTTCCGCGCCGCGGGTGTATGGCACGACGCAATAGGTGCAGAATTTGTCACATCCTTCCTGCACGGTCAGGAAGGCCGAGGGTCCTTGCCGCCGCCGGGCGGGAAGGGATTGAAATTTGGACAGGACCGGCATGTCCGTGTCCAGCGCACTGCTGCCGGAGGCCGCCTTCGCCACCAGTTCGGGCAAGTTGTGATAGGCTTGCGGCCCGACAACCACATCGACCTTTGCGCGCGTGATGATCTCCGCACCTTCCGCCTGTGCGACGCAGCCAGCGACGGCAATCATCGGATCCTTGCCGCCCTTTCGCAGGCGGCCGATGTCGGAATAGACCTTCTCGGTCGCGCGTTCGCGGATGTGGCACGTGTTGAGGACGACCAGCTCGGCTGTATCCGCATCGGTCGCGGTAAGGCCCTGTTCGGTCATCAGCTCGGTCATCCGCTCGCCGTCATAGACGTTCATCTGGCAGCCAAAGGATTTGACGTGAAAGGTCCGTGGCAAGGTCATGCCGGGCATTTAGGCGCTTTGCGCCCATGCCGCCAGCATCCGGCTGCGCGCCTCGGCCGACACGGCCTTTCGTCCCGCACAGGTCACGGGATCGAAGGGAGAGAGGAAGCGCAGATGCACAGGGAACGATCCGGCGCGGCGCAACACGCGTAGCGCGTGCGACAGGCCTGTCTCCGCGCCTATCCACGCCAGTTCCCCGGTCGCGTCGCCATAGTCGATGGTGACGGGCTGAACGCGAATTCCCGGCGGTGGCGGGTCGAGGACCGCGAGCAGCGACGCCTTGAATGGCTGCAAGGTGCGGCCATCGCCGGTCGTTCCTTCGGGGAAGATCGTGACCGGCCGGTGGTGCGCCAGCGCACCACGCAGCACGTCGATCTGGGCCGCGATGCCCATCTTGTTGCCGCGCTCGACGAAGATGGTGTGGTTCAGCGTGCACAGCCAGCCGATCAGCGGCACCGCGCACAATTCCGCCTTCGCGACGAACGCGGTGCCGGTTGCGCCGGCGAGCGTAAGAATGTCTATCCAGCTCAGATGGTTGGCGATGATCATGATATTCCGGCGCAGCGGCCAACCAGTGACCTCGGCTTTTGCACCGACGATCCGCCCTACGGTGCCGAGGAACAAGCGGGGCCAGGGGGAGGGAAGACGTAACAGGCGCCATGCCGCATGAAGGATGAGCGCCACGACTAGCGCGAGCGCAAGGGTCGCGATCCTCACGACGAGGCGAACATTGCCGACCGGATCAGTCCTTGCGCTGGAGGCTGACGCCGTAGAGTTCCATGCGGTGATCGACCAGCCGAAAGCCCAGTTTTTCAGCAATCGCCTTTTGCAACTGTTCCAGTTCAGGGTCGACGAACTCGATGACGCGGCCTGTCTCCACATCAATCAGGTGATCGTGATGCGCCTCGGGTGAGGGTTCGTAGCGGGAGCGTCCATCGCCGAAATCATGACGGTCCAGGATCCCGGCCTCTTCGAACAGGCGCACCGTTCGGTAGACGGTCGCGATCGAAATACCGGGATCGATCGCCGACGCGCGCGCATAGACCTTTTCGACATCGGGGTGATCCTCCGCCTCTGACAATACGCGTGCGATCACGCGGCGCTGATCGGTAATCCGCAGCCCCTTTTGATTACACAGCGTCTCCAGATCGATCTTGCGCGCCATCAATGCGTCATCATTTCCTGTTGCTTCGTCCATCCTAGCCGAACCCAGCTGTTGCGAAAAGGTCTTACGATTCGCAACAAGTCCGTTTCACATCAGATCGTGCGTCGATAGGTGTGCGCGTCATGGCATTCGCCGGTACAGCCGCGGTAATAACGGGGGCGTTCCCCCACCTTGACGAACTGGTGGTTGCGATAGAGCTTCACCGCGTCATTCCCGGCGCGCACCTCCAGATGCAGGGCGCTCGTCCCCGATACCGCGCAGTCGGAAATGATCCCGCGGAGCAGCGCGGCGCCGATGCCGCGACGGCGACAAGATGGCACGACGCACAGCAGCAGCAGTTCGGCCTCGTCGAGGATGGTCCGTGTCATCGAAAATCCTGCGGGGTGATCATCGACCAGTGCCAGCGTCAGCCGCACGCCGGGCATCGCGAGTACGCTTATGCACTGTCCTCGCGTCCATGCCTCGCCAAATCGCGGGTCGAACGACGCCGTCATCGCTGCTTCCACGGTGGAGATATCGCGGGCATCGCCTTGCCGAAGGCTTATCGTCCGGGTCGCCATCAGCGCGCCGCCGCCATCGGTTTCGCATCGGGCGCGCGGCCGTAGATCGGCCGTGGCTGCAGCGACATGAATTCTGTCGGCAATAATATCACCTGAGCGGCGTTGGGCAGGTTGTCATCGATGGTGATAGTATGATCCAACGCATGCAACCGCCGGGTTCCCGTACCGACCGCGCGTCTTCCACGAAGCGTCTCGATCGCGTCTTCGGGTTTCATGGATCGGAGTGCATCGACCGGCCTGACAGGGCTTTCGAAGGACTGCATGAAGACCTCCCCATGTCCGCCCTCGATCACGACGACGACTTCCCGATCGGCAACAATAGCGAACGCCTGCGCGGCGATCAGCGCCATCGAGGAATAACCCGCGACTTCCGCGTTCCAGCCATATCCCAGACCACGCGCCGCCGCGATGCCGACTCGCAATCCGGTAAAGCTGCCAGGCCCGCAGTCGACAAGGATGCGGTCAGCCCGCCCGCCTTCATGCAATGCGGCGATCATCGGAATCAGTTGCTCGGCATGACCGCGACCGACGACCTGATGTCGATGGTCGATCACTTCGCCGTCGTCGATCAGCGCGATCGAGCATGCCACGGTTGCGGTATCGATCGCCAATACCCGCACGAAGGTTCAGGCCACCGGATCGAATCGATTGACGAGATGCGTCTGAAGGAGTGCGAGATGATGGGCCGCACCAGACACCTCATTCGCGCGATCACGTCCATGCCAATCCATACGGGCCGGCACTGGACCTTCAATGGCCAGCGCCATCAGACTGCCCGGACTTCCGTCACCTCGGGCACGTAATATTTCAGCAGCTGTTCAATCCCGTTCTTGAGCGTGGCCGTCGAGGACGGGCATCCCGAACACGCACCTTGCATCCGCAAGAACACTTTGCCGCGTTCAAAGCCGCGATAGACGATATCGCCGCCGTCATTGGCCACAGCCGGCCTGACGCGCGTGTCGATCAGCTCGCGGATCTGCGCGACGATATCGGCATCGGCGGGATCGTCGCTGAACGTCTCCGCCTCGGCGGCGACCATGAAGTCGGCGCTGGCAGGACGAAACAGTGGCATGGCGGCGGTGAAATGATCCAGCATGATCGCCAGCACGTCGCCCTTCAGGTCGCGCCAGTCGGTGCCTGGGGCAGCCGTCACGGATACGAAGTCGCGCCCGAAAAACACGCCGGTCACGTCGCCCAGCGAATAGATCGCCTCCGCCAGCGGACTGGCAACCGCATCCTCCGGCGTCGCAAAGTCACGCGTCCCTGCCTCCATGACCGTCCGGCCGGGAAGGAACTTCAGCGTCGCCGGGTTGGGCGTGGTTTCCGTTTCTATCAACATGATTGTCATGTGGCCTTTGCGCGCATGCGGATCAAGCACCGGTCACACCGCCCGTCAGCACAGACAAAGGGCCATCCGTGCTTCTGCCCGGATGGCCCTCAATTCAATTCATTCGCGCGGTTCCATGCCGCAACGAACGCGCTTGGGCCGCAGCGTTATTGCGGCGTTGATTGCGGCGTCGGTGTTGGCTGCTGCATCGAATCCTCCGTACCCTCAGAAGGCTGAGTGCCCATGTCATCGGTCGAGGGCTGCGGAGCCGTGTCGGTGGATGTCGTATCCGCGGGCGGCGTTGCGTCGGGCGCTGGTGCCATCTGGTCCGACGTCGTCGTATCGCCCGTCATCGCGTCCGATGCCGGCGGCGTGGTCATCGTCTGGTCCGCCTTCTTGTCATGCTTCTTGTGATGCTGCGCCAGCGCGGGCGTGGTCGATACGATGAGCGTCGCGGCAACCGCCGCGTTCGTGATGGTCTTCAACATAATCATACTCCCAAACCCCTGCGGTCACCCTTTTCGGCGCAACGTTGCGTCCCGGATAGCGTGCTGCGATACGACGCCCCGGATATAAGGTGCGCGGGAGCGCGCATTCGACTGGTCGTTCGGGCAGAACAATCGGTCGGCAAGGGTCTCGGTCGTTCAACCATCGTCCGTGCCTGCCCGGGACGAATTTGATCGTTAACCCGTTTTTCGTTCATCAGCCCGCAACCTTTGGCGAGCCGCCGCATTGTCGCCGAAGAAACCTGCAAGGTCCCGGACATGAAGCAAATCGCGCCACTCTTCTTCGCCCTCATCCCACTCGCCGCGGTCGTCAGTGCGTATGTGATCTGTCCTTAGGGCTAGGATAGCGTCGATTAGGTGCTCACTTCGGGAGAATGCTGAAACAACGTCAGCATAACGATTTTTGCCTTGCCGATTTGCCAATCAACCGATCGGGCGAGGGAAACTTATATCAGATGTCTTTTTGCCGAGTTGTGGGAGGTGATAGCCGCCTCACCGACCGCTGAAAAATGCGTCGCGGCGCACGTGACCATTTCGCATAGGACATATGCCTTGCCGGAGCGCTCCAACGTCCATCATCTCGGGGGCAATGCAAAACTTTTTCGGGTTTTGCATCAGGGAAGCCAGCTTTCAGACGATTTTGAATGGCCTCGGTCGAGCACTCGGTCGGGCACCGGCGACCGGTCCTGTGGCCCTCTCCCGCGAGCGGGAGAGGGCTAGGAACAAGGGATCAACCCTCTGGCTGTGTTTCCTCCGCCCGCTCCGCGGTCGCGCCGGGTTCCGCGTTGGGGTTGTAATCCTCGACGAAGCCGGCGGCGTCCTTCTCGAACATGGCGGACATGACGTCCACGCCTTGCGCCTGCATCGTCGCTTCCTCGGGTGAACGGGCCACGTTGACCTTGACCGTCACCGACACTTCGGGGTGCAGCGACACGCGAACCTCATACAGACCGATCGACTTGATCGGCTTGTCGAGGACCACCGCGGCCTTCGATACCTTGTGCCCCTTGTCGTTCAGCGCATCGACCAGATCGCGCACAGCGACCGAGCCGTAAAGCTGGCCGGTGTTTGACGCTTGACGGATCAGGACCACCGTCGTGTCGGCGAAACGCCTGGCATCCTTTTCCGCCTCGTTACGGCGCGCGGTGTTGTCGATCTCGATGCGTGTGCGGTTCGCTTCGAAGACCTTGCGGTTGGCGTCGTTTGAGCGAAGCGCCTTCTTGCGCGGCAGCAGGAAATTACGGGCATAGCCGTCCTTCACCTGCACGACATCGCCGATGGCACCCAGTTTCTCAACGCGCTCCAGCAAAATGACATCCATAATGCTTGCTCCTTACTTCACGATGTAGGGCAGCAGGCCCAGATGGCGCGCACGCTTGATCGCCTGAGCCAGTTCGCGCTGTTTCTTCGCGCTGACGCTGGTGATGCGGCTGGGTACGATCTTGCCGCGCTCGGAGACGAAGCCCTGCAACAGGCGGACATCCTTGTAGTCGATCCGCGGTGCGTCCTTCGCGGAGAAGGGGCAGCTTTTGCGGCGGCGGAAAAACGGGCGGGCCATCAGTTATTCTCCCCGGAAAAGCCATCGTCGCGGTCACGGCGCGGACGATCGCTGCGGCGTTCACGGTCGCGCTCCTGCTTGCGCATCATCACCGACGGGCCATCCTCCAACTCGTCGACACGCACCGTCATGTAACGGATCACGTCCTCATTGATCTGCGTCTGACGCTCAAGCTCGGCGATGACCGAACCCGGTGCGTCGATTTCCAGCATGACATAATGTGCCTTGCGATTCTTGGCGATGCGGTACGCCAGGCTGCGCAGGCCCCAGGTTTCGGCCTTTACGACGCGTCCCTCATTGTCCTGAATGATCTTGGTGGCGGTTTCCGCCAGAGCGTCCACTTGCGCTTGTGCCAGATCCTGGCGCGCAAGGAACACATGCTCGTAAAGAGCCATGGTTCGTCCTTTTTTATTGCCGATCGCTGACGTGCCGCCCCGTGCGGCCGCCCCTCCGGCTGTCGTCTCATTCACGCTGGCTGAGGCCAGCGCGGGATGCCCGATAGCATAACGGCGCCGAAACACAAGATTGGCGTGGATGGTCGTGGGGGCCATCCGGTTGCAAGACGCGCTCCGGCTTTCTAGTCGCGGCATCTACCAAGGAGACGGTCATGCGTGCGTTCATCTTTCCCGGTCAAGGCAGCCAGTCGGTCGGCATGGGCCAGGCGTTGAGCGAGGCGAGCAGCGTCGCCCGGCAGACCTTGGCGGAGGTCGATGATGCGCTGGAGCAGCATCTGTCCCGGTTGATGGCGCAGGGGCCGGCGGACGAACTGATGCTGACCGAGAATGCGCAGCCGGCGATCATGGCGAACGCCATCGCCACGCTGCGCGTGCTGGAGCGGGAGGGCGGCATCCGGCTGCCTGACAAGGCCGATTATGTCGCGGGCCACAGCCTGGGTGAATATAGTGCGCTATGTGCTGCCGGAACGTTCGATCTGGCAATAACAGCGACCCTGCTAAAAACCCGCGGGCAGGCGATGCAGGCGGCCGTGCCGGTCGGCGAGGGTGCGATGGCTGCCTTGCTGGGCGTTGATCTGGACAAGGCGCGCACGATTGCCGGTGCCGCTGTGGATTCGATTCTGGCCGAAGGCGGTCCTGAGCGGGTCTGCGCCGTCGCCAACGACAATGATCCGGGGCAGGTCGTGATCTCGGGCCATCGCAACGCGATTGAGCGTGCGGTAACGCTTGCCAAGGATCTCGGCGCGAAACGGGCGCTGCTATTACCGGTATCCGCACCGTTTCACTGCCCGCTGATGCAGCCGGCGGCCGATGCGATGGCGCAGGCGCTCGGCGAGGCGATGCTGAACGCGCCGCTGGTCCCGGTCTTTGCCAATATCGATGCCGTCGCCATCGCCGATCCGGGCGCGATCCGCGTGGCGCTGGTCGATCAGGTGACGGGCATGGTGCGGTGGCGCGAATCGGTATTGGCGATGGTCGACGCGGGCGTAACGCATTTCGTCGAATTCGGGGGCAAGGTGCTGGGCCCCATGGTCAAGCGTACGGTGCCCGATGCCGTGATCACCAGCGTGGTCACGATGGACGACATCGATTCGCTGGTGAAGGCGATTTGAACCATTGATGGAGAAGAGCATGTTCGATCTGACGGCAATGACCGCGCTGGTGACGGGGGCGTCCGGGGGGATCGGGTCGGCGATCGCGCGGGCGTTGGCCGATCAGGGCGCGCGGCTGGCGGTGTCGGGGTCGAATGCCGAGAAGCTGGAGGCGTTTCGCCAGGAACTTGGTGGCGATGCGGTGGCGCTGCCGTGCAATCTGTCCGACGGGGCTGCAGTCGATGCGCTGGTGCCAAGCGCGGTCGATGCGCTCGGGAAGCTCGATATTCTGGTCAACAACGCCGGCGTTACGCGCGATAATCTGGCGATGCGTATGAAGGACGAGGAATGGGACACGGTGATCCGCGTCAATCTGGAGGCGGCGTTTCGACTGTGCCGGGCGGCGGCACGGCCGATGATGAAGGCGCGCTTCGGTCGAATTATCTCGATTACGTCGGTCGTCGGCGCGACGGGTAATCCGGGTCAGGCGAATTACGCAGCGTCAAAGGCCGGGCTGGTCGGCATGTCCAAGGCACTGGCGCAGGAGCTGGCAAGTCGCGGGATCACCGTCAATTGCGTGGCTCCGGGGTTTATCGCATCGGCAATGACTGACTCGCTGCCCGATGCACAGAAGGCTGCACTGACGGCGCGTATCCCCGCCGGCTCATTGGGGCAGGGCGAAGATGTCGCGGCGGCGGTCGTCTATCTCGGCAGCCGGGAGGCATCTTACATCACCGGGCAAACCCTGCACGTCAATGGCGGCATGGCCATGATCTGATGATATGCGGCGGGCTTGCCAGTTTGCGACCCCCGTTCTAGGTGCGTTCAGGAACCTTCAATTCAAGACCAAAGAGGATCACCATGAGCGAGACCGCGGAGCGCGTGAAGAAGATCGTTGTCGAGCATCTGGGCGTAGAGGCCGACAAGGTGACCGAGGACGCCAGCTTCATCGATGATCTGGGCGCGGACAGCCTCGATATCGTCGAGCTGGTGATGGCATTCGAGGAAGAATTCGGCGTCGAAATTCCCGACGATGCCGCCGAGAAGATCACGACGGTCAAGGATGCGATCACCTACATCGATGAGCATCAGGACTAAGCATCTTCGCCGTAAGCCCATGCCCCTTTCGGGTTGATAGAACGGCTTCCCGTCCGGATTGATCAGGGCGGGGAGCCGTTTGTTTAACGCAATAACGGAGTGTTTCATGCGGCGCGTCGTCGTCACCGGACTGGGCCTGGTCACCCCGCTGGGGGCTGAGGTCGAAAAAACCTGGGCGAATATCCTGGCCGGCCGGTCTGGGGCAGGGCCGATCACGCGCTTCGACGCCGCCGATCAGGTGTGTCGCATCGCCTGCGAAGTAAAACCGGCGGGTCATGGCTATGGCTTTGATCCCGGCAAGCGTGTCGACCACAAGGTCCAGCGCCAGGTCGATCCCTTCATCATCTATGGCATCGACGCGGCGGGTCAGGCGCTGGAGGATGCCGGCCTGACCGAGATGACTTTGGAGCAGAGCTGGCGGGCGGGATGCTCGATCGGCTCTGGCATCGGTGGTTTGCCGGGCATCGAGAGCGAATCGCTCGTCCTGCATGAAAAAGGGCCACGCAGGGTTTCTCCGCATTTCGTGCATGGCCGCCTGATCAATCTGATCTCGGGACAGGTATCGATCAAATACGGACTGCGCGGTCCCAATCATGCGGTCGTAACGGCGTGTTCGACCGGGGCGCACGCGATCGGTGACGCCGCGCGGATGATCGCGATGGACGATGCGGACGTGATGCTCGCCGGCGGCGCGGAAGGCACCGTCTGCCCGCTCGGTATTGCCGGCTTCGCGCAGGCGCGTGCCCTGTCGACCGCGTTCAACGACACGCCCGAAAAGGCCTCGCGTCCCTATGACAAGGATCGTGACGGGTTCGTGATGGGAGAGGGCGCGGGAATTGTCGTGCTGGAAGAATATGAGCACGCGAAGGCTAGGGGCGCTAAAGTTTATGCAGAGGTGATCGGTTATGGCCTGTCAGGCGACGCCTATCACGTCACCGCGCCGCACCCAGAAGGCGACGGGGCCTTCCGGTCAATGCAGATGGCATTGAAAAAGGCCGGCGTCCGGCCGGACGAGATCGATTATATCAACGCACACGGCACCTCGACGCCATTGGGCGATGAGCTGGAACTGGGCGCCGTGCGCCGCCTGTTCGGCGATGCGATCAATGGCGTATCAATGTCGTCGACCAAATCGGCGATCGGTCACCTGCTGGGCGGTGCCGGCGCAGTCGAGAGCATCTTCTGCATCCTGGCGCTACGCGATCAGATCGTACCGCCGACCCTCAACCTCGACAACCCCAGCGACAGTTGTGCCGGTGTCGACCTGGTGCCGCATACCGCCAAGAAGCGGAGCGTCTGGGCGGTGCTGAACAACAGTTTCGGCTTTGGTGGCACGAACGCGTCGCTGGTGATGCGGGCGATCTGATCCGCCGATGCGCCGCCTCGGCCTTTTCGGAGCGGTCGCCGGACTTGCGCTTTTCATCATTGCCTTCGTCGTCGTCCAGAGCTGGAGCGGTACCGGGCCGGCACCGCGTGCGCTGACCGTCCAGATTCGAGAGGGCAGCAGCCTGGCCGCCGCGGCAGAACGGTTGCAGCAGGCGGATGCGATTCGCTCGGCGACACAATTCCGCGTTCTTGCCCGGCTATTTGGTTCGGGCGAGCCGATCAAGGCCGGCGAATATCGGATACCCGCCCATGCAAGCCCCGCCGACGTCCTGCATTTGCTGCAGGGCGGCAAGGTTCTCGTGCGACTGGTCGTCATTCCTGAAGGCTATCCCTCGGTCCTGGTGCGTGATGCGCTGATGCGGGCCGACGGGCTGACCGGTACTCTCCCGGTTCCGGCCGAAGGCTCAGTCCTGCCGGACAGCTATTCGTTTGAGCGCGGCGATACGCGCCGCTCGGTCGTGACCCGTATGCAAAAGGCCATGCGAAGTTATCTGACCAAGGCATGGGCGAAGCGCACGCCGGCCACCGTGATCACGACGCCGGAACAAGCCGTCATCCTGGCATCAATCGTTGAAAAGGAGACGGGCAAGCCCTCCGAACGCCGCCTGGTCGCCGCTGTTTATGGAAACCGGCTGAAGCTCGGCATGCCGCTCCAGGCGGACCCGACGGTCATCTATCCCATTACGCACGGCCGACCGCTCGGTCGCCGTATCCTTCGCTCCCAACTGGAGGCGAAGAACGGATATAATACCTATGCCAGCCCGGGCCTTCCGGTCGGTCCGATTGCGAACCCGGGTCGGGCTTCCATCGACGCGGTCCTCAATCCCGCATCGTCCAGCGCCCTGTATTTCGTGGCTGACGGGACTGGCGGGCACGTCTTCGCCAACACACTCGCTCAGCATAACGCCAATGTCGCCAAATGGTATGCGATCAGGCACGCGCGCGGCGAGATGTAGATGCAGCGCCAGTCGATCAGAATGTAAACGATCCGCAGACGGGCCGAAATTGGGGGCTGATTACGGAGATCCAGAAGGCGTTCTGACGTAGCATCGCTACAGCGCTTGCAAGCATCGCTGCATTGCGCGGTGACAATGGCGACGCCATCTGAACTCCATGACAGCTGAAATCTTCTCGGGCCGCGTCATCCTGGTCGGGGCAGGACCCGGTGCTCCCGATTTGCTGACCGTGCGCGCAGTGGCGGCGCTGGCGGCGGCGGACGTTGTTGTCCATGACGGGCTGGTCGATCCGCGGGTACTCGCACTGGCACCGCTGGAGGCGGAGCGCATATCGGTTGCGAAGAAGCGGGCGCGTCATACGCTGGCACAGAACGATATCAACGCATTGCTGGTCTCAAAGGCGATGCGGGGGAAGACGGTCGTGAGGCTGAAGGGCGGCGATCCATTCGTCTTCGGGCGCGGCGGGGAGGAAGTTGATGCGGTGCGTGCAGCGGGATTGCCCGTCGAGGTCGTTCCGGGGCTTTCCGCTGCCTTGGGCTGCGCGGCCGAAGCGCTTCTGCCGCTGACACACCGGGATCATGCCAGCGCGGTGTCGTTCGTGGCGGGCCAATGCAAGGGGCTGAGCGACCAGGACTGGTCCGGGCTTGCGGGTCAGGGGCGCACGCTGGTCATCTATATGGGTGTAGCGACCGCACGAGCGATTGCGGACAAGCTGATGGCCGACGGCGTCGCCCCGGATATGCCCGTCGCGGTGATGGAGCGTGGGACGCTGGAGGGCGCGCGGGCGATGCGGACATTGCTCGCCGATCTGGGCTCGATGGTTGAACGGGAAAACGTGGCCAGCCCGGCGGTGATCGTCGTCGGGGTGGTCGTCATGCTGTCGGACGCACAGGACAGAATGGCGTGCTGGGCCAGTGCTGCGATGGAGATCAATGCATGAAACTGCTGACCGGAAACGACCTGCCAAGCGGTGATGTCGTCTGGTGGACAGGGCAGGGCTGGTCACGCCATGTCGAGGACGCCGTCGACGTGGGCAGCGCGGGTGAGCCGATCGCCTTGGCCGAGGAAGGAGCACGGCGCGTCAACGGCCCGTATGTTATCGATGCGACAATGACCGATGCCGGCCCCCGACCTGGCCATATCAAGGACCGTGTCCGCGCTCTGGGTCCGACGGTCCGTCCCGATCTGACTCTCAAACCCGCCGACCCCGGGGCCGGCAACTGGGTGATCTGACATGTACAAATACGACCAGTACGACCAGCAGATCGTCGACGCGCGCGTCGATGATTTTCGTGACCAGGTGGAACGGCGGCTGGCCGGCCACATGACCGAGGACCAGTTCAAGCCGCTCAGGCTGATGAACGGCCTATATTTGCAGTTGCACGCCTATATGCTGCGTGTTGCCATTCCCTATGGCACGCTCGACGGGCGGCAGATGCGGATGCTGGGGCATATCGCGCGCAAATACGATCGTGGTTACGCGCATTTCACGACGCGGCAGAATTTGCAGTATAACTGGATCAAGCTGGCGGATGCGCCGGATATTCTGGCCGAGCTGGCCACGGTCGAGATGCACGCTATCCAGACCAGCGGTAATTGCATCCGCAACATTTCGTCGGACCAGTTCGCTGGTGCCGCAGCGGATGAGGTCGCGGACCCGCGTCCTTGGGCCGAGCTGATCCGGCAATGGTCGAGCTTCCATCCTGAGTTCAGCTATCTGCCGCGCAAGTTCAAGATCGCGGTCATTGCGGCGGACGAGGACCGCGCGGCGATGCGGCTGCACGATATCGGTATTCAGCTGGTTGAGCGCGACGGCGTGCTGGGCGCGCGTGTTTTTGTTGGCGGCGGCATGGGGCGCACGCCGATGATCGGGCCGGAAATCAAGCCATTTGTGCCCGCCGATGACTTGCTAAGCTATCTGGAGGCGTGCCTTCGCGTCTATAATCGGCACGGCCGCCGCGACAACATGTATAAGGCGCGGATCAAGATCCTGATACATGAACTGGGCGCCGACGCTTACCGAGAGCAGGTCGAGGAGGAGTTCGCCCATATCAAGGAGCTGGGCATCGACCCGCCCGCTGCCGAACTGGCGCGCATCTCCGCGATGTTCGCACCGCCCGCCTTCGACGCGTATGCCAGCGATACGGTCGACCGGAGCGATCCCGACTTTGCGGTTTGGGTTGATCAGAATGTCGCCGCGCACAAGCAGCCGGGCTTTGCGATCGCGACGATCAGCCTGAAACCCAAGGGTGGCATCCCCGGTGATGCGTCGGCCGATCAGATCGAGCTGATGGCCGATCTGGCGGAGCGATACAGTTTCGATGAGTTGCGCGTGACGCACAGCCAGAACATCGTGCTGCCGCATGTCCGCAAAGCCGATCTTGCGAAACTGTGGGTCGCATTGGCAGAAGCAGGGCTTGCCGAGCCGAACCTCGATCTGGTGAGCGACATCATCGCCTGTCCTGGTCTAGATTACTGCAGTCTTGCCAATGCGAGGTCGATACCGCTGGCGCAGAAAATTCAGACGCGCTTCGCCGATCTGGATCGGCAACGCGAACTGGGCGAGTTGAAGCTGAAGATCAGCGGTTGCATCAACGCATGCGGCCACCATCATGCCGGACATATCGGCATCCTGGGCGTCGATAAAAAAGGCACCGAAAATTACCAATTGCTGCTCGGTGGGTCGGGTGCCGAGGACGTCAGCCTCGCCAAGATCACTGGTCCCGGTTTCGATGAGGACGGGATCGTCGACGCGATCGAGCGGGTGACTGACAAATATCTGGGCGTGCGCGAAGAGGGTGAGCGATTTCTCGATACCTATCGCCGCATCGGTATGGAGCCTTTCAAGGAGGCCATCTATGGCTGATAGCCCGACCGACCCCGAGCAGACCGATATCGGCGGCGAGCCGTCACCGCTGCGCTACCGCGATGACGCGGCACACGATGCGCCGGCAGAAACGCTGGACTCGTTCCTGACGGCACAGTCCAATGCGACGGCGGTGCGGATGGAGGCGGGCGATGATGCACGCGCTCTGCTGCCGCATCTTGAGCAGTTGGCGCTGATCGAGATCGGCTTCCCGACCTTTCGTGATGGCCGTGGCTATTCGGCGGCGCGCATCCTGCGCGAAGCCGGGTTCAAAGGTGAGTTGCGCGCGGCCGGCGACGTACTGGTCGACCAGATGCCGTTCATGCGCCGCTGCGGTTTTGACAGTTTCGCGCCCGAGGCGGAGATCGACCCAACCGTCCTGGAGCGGGCGATGACCCGTTATGATCATCATTACCAGCGCGCGGCCGATGACGCGGTGCCGGTCTGGAAACTGCGTCATGGCTGAGGCGGCACGCACGATCGACCGGCTGGACGTCTCTCCCGCATTCTCCGAGGCAGATGCCGCGGTGCTGGAGCGACGTTATTCCGCGTTGGGCACTCGCGAATTGCTGCAAATGGTGCTGACGCGGGACGTGCCCGGGCGGCTCGCCGCCGTATCCTCCTTTGGCGCAGAATCCGCGGTGCTGCTGCACCTGATCGCCAGCGTCGATCCTGCGACACCGGTGATCTTTGTCGACACGCTCAAGATGTTCGACGAAACGCTGGAATATCGTAAGGCGCTGATTGACAGGCTGGGCTTGACCGACACGCGCATCGAGCGGCCTGATCCGGTTGTCCTGGCCAGCCGCGATCAGGCGGGTGAGCGCTGGTCCTACGATCCCGATGGATGCTGCGACCTGCGCAAGGTTGTACCGCTTCGCCGTGCACTGGCGTCGTTCGATGCGTGGATTTCGGGCCGCAAGGGTTTTCAGGCTAATACGCGCACTGCCCTGCCGCGATTTGAAATCGATGAGGGGCGGTTGAAGATCAATCCGCTCGCCGATTGGGACAAGGTGGCGCTGGACCATTATTTCGGAGAGCATGACCTGCCGCGGCATCCGCTCGAGGGACAAGGCTATCTATCGATCGGTTGCGCGCCGTGCACCACGCCCGTCCGTCCCGGAGAAGATCCGCGCGCGGGGCGTTGGCGCGGTGCCGACAAGGTCGAATGCGGCATTCACGACTATTGGGTCAGCCCCTGAGCAGGCCGCCGCCGGTCAGGCCATAGGCAGCTTTGTGATGACCTTGTCCAGCGTCAGCGGATAATCCCGGATACGCACTCCACAGGCGTTATAGACGGCGTTCGCCACCGCTGCCCCGACGCCGCATAGACCAAGTTCCCCCACACCTTTCGCCTTCATCGGTGAGGATTTGTCGTCGACCTCATCGAGGAAGAATACGTCCTGATGCGGAATGTCCGCATGAACGGGCACGTGATATTCGGCTAGATCATGGTTCACGAAATAGCCAAATCGCTTGTCAACGACCGCGTCCTCCATCAGGGCGCCTCCGACCCCCATGGTCATCGCGCCGATGACCTGGCTTCGCGCAGATTTGGGGTTCAGGATCCGGCCGGCGGCAAAAGCGCCGCTCATGCGCCGGACACGGATTTCGCCCGTTGCGGCATCGACGCCGACTTCCACAAAGTGGCCGCCGAACGTGGCCTGCGCATAGGTGTCAGCCAGATCGCCGAACTCGATCATATCTTCCGCACTCAGGCCGGTCTCGCCGGCAACCTTGGCTAGCGATACGCTCCGATTGCCGCTGGTCACCTTGCCATCGACAAACTGCACATCGCCGGTGTTGAAGCCGGCCTTTTGCGCGACCGCCTCCCGCAATGCGACGCAAGCGGCATAGACGCCGGCGGTGGAACTGTTGCCGCCCCATTGCCCGCCCGAACCCGACGAGACGGGAAAGTCACTGTCGCCCAGCTTCACGACGACCTTGTCGACGGGAACACCCATCATCTCGGCGGCGGTCTGTGCGATGATTGTGTAGCTGCCGGTGCCGATGTCGGTCATATCGGTGGCGACGGTGACGACGCCACGCTTATCGATGCCGACGCGTGCGCCCGATTTTGAGGTAATGTTACCCCGGAAAGCGGATGCCATTCCCATGCCAACCAGCCAGCGGCCATCGCGCACAGTGCCCGGCTTCGGATTGCGCTTGTCCCATCCGAACCGCTTGGCGCCTGTTTCCAGGCAGCCGACCAGATTGCGCATTGAGAACGCTTTTTCGGGCTTTTCCGGATCGACCTGCGTGTCGTTTGCGATGCGAAAGGCGACCGGGTCCATACCGAGCTTCTCGGCCATTTCATCCATCGCGATTTCCAGCGCCATCATGCCCGGCGCTTCCCCGGGCGCACGCATTGCGTTGCCTTCGGGTAGGTTCAACACCGCAAGTCTGGTTGCGGTCATGCGGTTCTTGCCGGCGTACAGCAATCGCGTCTGGTTGGCGGCGGTTTCCGGACCGCCACCCGGCAGGTCGCCCGACCAGCTTTCATGAGCGATTGCGGTGATCGTACCGTTCTTCTCGGCGCCGATCCGTAGGCGCTGAATCGTCGCGGGACGATGGGTCGTGTTGTTCATCATGATCGGACGCGTCAGCGTCACACGCACAGGCCGCCTCGCGACTCGCGCAGCCACGGCAGCGAGAACGGCATCGCTCCTGATCCAGAGCTTCGATCCGAAGCCACCGCCGATATAGGGCGACACGACGCGTATAGTGTCCGTGGGCTGGGCAAATGCCTCTGACAGGTCGCGCTTCGCCCATTGGATCATCTGGTTCGATGTCCAGACCGTCAGCTTATCGCCCTCCCACGCCGCAATCGTCGCATGCGGCTCCATTGGCATGTGCGACTCATCGGGCGTTGTATAGGTGGCATCCAGCGTCACCGGCGCCGCTGCAAAAGCACCGGAAAAGTCGCCGACCGACGTGTCGGCGGGGCCGCCAAAGCCCGCTGCCGACTTGGCCGAGCCCTTGGCGGCGGCCAAATCATAAGCACCCTTGCGTCGGTCATAATCGACCCGGATCAGCTTGGCGGCAGCGCGCGCTTCTTCGAAGCTGTTTGCGACAACGATGGCGATCGCCTGATCGTAATGCTCGATTTCTGGCCCACCCAGCAACTCGGCGGTGACGGACTTCGGCTTCTTGACCGGTCCGGCGTTGCGATAGGTCACGACGCTGACGACGCCAGGTGCCGCTTCCGCTTCGGCCGTGTCAAGGCTTTTGATACGGCCCGTCGCAATGGCCGATCCAAGGATATAGCCATAGGCCTGGTTGGAAACTACGTCATGCCGCTCATAGGCATAGGGCGCCGTGCCGGTCGTTTTGTAGGGGCCGTCAATGCGGTCATGCGGCCGGCCGACGACGCGGCCTTGGTCGATCGGGTTGGTGACGGCGGGCGTGTCGAATTTCATCGGGATCAGGCTTTCGCTTAGGCGAGGACGGCGCCGAGCGATCGCTCGACAAGCGCAAGTTTGAATGAATTCTGCGGCGTCGTGCGGGCACCGGCCAATACGGCGGCGGCGATCGGCTGAGCACCTGCTTTCTGCTCGGCGGCCTCGACGCGCCAGGGTTTGTGCGCCAGGCCACCAAAGGCGAAGCGCCCTCGTCCATCCGACTGCACGACAGCGGCAACCGAGACGAGCGCAAAGGCATAGGAAGCGCGGTCGCGAACTTTCTGGTAGACATGCGTACCGCCGATCGGTTTTGGCAGCGCAACAGCGGTGATGAACTCCGCCGGTTCCAGAACTGTCTCAATCTGCGGGGTTTGCCCTGGCAGACGATGAAAATCGGCGATCGGGATCGAGCGTTTGGTTCCGTCCGGCTTCACTGTCTCGACAGTCGCGTCAAGGACGCGCATCGCGACGGCCATGTCGCTGGGGTGGGTGGCGATGCAGGCCGTACTCGTGCCCATGATGGCGAGGTTACGATTGAACCCGCCGATGGCGGCGCAGCCAGATCCCGGCTTGCGCTTGTTGCATGCCTGGTTTGTATCATAGAAATAGGGGCAGCGCGTCCGTTGCAGCAAATTGCCGGCGGTCGTCGCCTTGTTGCGAAGCTGCCCGCTGGCGCCCGCCAGCAACGCGCGGCTCAGTACCGCATAATCCCGGCGCACATGCTTGTCGGCGGCGAGATCGGTATTGCGGACAAGTGCGCCGATCCGCAGACCACCGTCCTTTGTCGATTCGATCGTGTCGAGCCCAAGCCGGTTGACGTCGATCAGATTCTGCGGCGTCTCGATCTGAAGCTTCATCAGGTCGAGCAGGTTGGTACCGCCGGCGATAAACTTCGACTCCTGCGTTGCCGCAGCCCTGGCCGCCGCATCGGCCGGCGATGTCGCGCGTTGATAAGTGAAGGCCTTCATGCTGATGCGACCTCCTGAATGGCCTCGACAATGTTTGAATAAGCACCGCAGCGGCAGATATTGCCGCTCATGCGCTCGCGAATTTCCGTGCCGTCCATCGCCGGTGCCGCCGTCAGATCCTCCGTCACATGGCTGGGGATGCCGTCCTTGATTTCGCCGATGGCCGCCACCGCCGAGCAGATCTGCCCCGGCGTGCAGTAGCCGCATTGATAACCGTCATGCTTGATGAAGGCCGCCTGCATCGGGTGCAGTTTGTCGGGCGTACCGAGTCCCTCGATCGTCGTGATCTCGTCCCCATCATGCATTGCCGCCAGGGTCAGGCAGGAGTTTATCCGCCGACCGTTCACAATCATCGTGCAGGCGCCACACTGCCCATGATCGCAGCCCTTTTTCGATCCGGTCAATAGCAGATGCTCACGCATGGCATCGAGTAGGGTGACACGCGGGTCGAGCGACAGGGACTGCGCGCGGCCATTGACCTTGAATGACACCGGGATCTTTCGGCTGGCCGCTGCGGCAGGCGCATTCTGGGCCAGCGCCACCGGAGGAATCGAAGTCGCCGCCGCGCCCAGCGACGCGGTCGCCAGCACATTGCGGCGGCTGAACCCGGTCTTGGCGGTGTCAAAAATCGAATCGGACATGAACACTCCTGTTCGGTCTGTCTTGGCGACAGGATAGGTTTGAATTCTCGACCGTACCACTGGCTCGACATCTGCGTGACAGTGGGTGCTGGCGAATGATCTGGAAGGCTCTACATGGGTTGGCATGCTTCCGTTCGCCAGTCCCTTACCGGCATGACGCCGCGCCCCGATCCTGTTGGCGCCGGGCAGGAAAGCGTATGGTCATTTCCGCGTCCGGCAATTGCCGAGCGGAGTGACGCTCATTTGATGATCGAACATCTAGGACGCGTGATCGCGGACACGCGGGCGAGCGTGCGAACGCTGGAGACCAGCCATCCGCCCAGTTACTATATCCCGCGTGACGATATCGCGACGGACGTGCTGGTCGCGGCCGAGGGGCGGTCTCTATGTGAGTGGAAGGGGCAGGCGTCCTATTGGGACGTGGTTGTCGACGGGATCGTGCTGCCGCGTATCGGTTGGAGCTACCCATCGCCGACGCCCGCATTTCGATTGCTGCGCGATCATGTGGCGTTTTACGCGGCGCCGTTCGACCGATGTAGTGTCGATGGAGAAACCGTCATCCCGCAGCCGGGGGGCTTTTATGGCGGCTGGATCACGAGCAAACTTGCCGGTCCATTCAAGGGCGTACCCGGAAGCCGCCTTTGGTGATTGCCGTGCTAAAGCGTCCATGGCTATCACCAAGGCGCAAGGAGCGGAAGCAACCAGCTACTGACAACCCGGGTGATGCGCGCGGCGAGTTGTACGCATTGCTGGTGCTGGCAGGGCCGCTGGTGGGCGCAAATCTGCTGCAGATGGCGGTTTATGCCAGCGACGTGATCTTTATCGCACGGCTGGGTACCGATGCGCTCGCGGCATCGACGCTGGGGGTCTATCTCTATACCGTCATTGCCTTTGCGCTGATCGGGCTGGTCGGCGCGGCCGCGCCGATCGTTGCGGCGGAACTGGGCCGGCGCAGGCATGCTGTGCGCGACGTTCGGCGATCGGTGCGTATGGCGCTATGGCTCGCCGTCTTCGCCAGCCTGCCGTTCATGATTGCAATGGCCTATGGTGAGACGATCCTGCGCGTGATCGGACAGGATCCGCAGGCGTCGGCCAGTGCGGGTGCCTTTCTCGACGTGCTGATCTGGGCGCTGATCCCGGTGATCGTGTCCTCGGTGCTACGTACGACCGTCGCTGCGCTGGGGCGACCGGGCTGGGCAATCGCGGTCACTGCGCTTGCCTTGGCGGTCAACATCCTGGGCAATTGGCTGCTGGTCTTTGGCAATCTAGGCTTTCCCGCGCTCGGCATCCGCGGGTCGGCCATGGCGAGCGTGGGCACAAGCTGGGCGATGGTCGCTGGCTATGTAATGATCCTGCGCGTCGATCGCAGGCTCCATCGCTATCGCCTGTTCGGCCGGTGGTGGCGCGCGGAATGGCCACGGCTGGTCGAACTGATGCGGCTTGGCGTGCCCATAGCGCTTACGATGACGTTCGAGGGCGCGGTGTTCAGCGCGGCGGCCTTTCTCATGGGGCTGATCGGCGTGACGGAAGTCGCTGCGCATGCGGTCGCGCTGCAGATCGCCGCTATCGCCTTCCAGGTGCCGTTCGGCATTGCTCAGGCGGCGACGATCCGGGTCGGCATGGCCTATGGCGCCGCGGATCGCGCATGGATCACGCGCGCCGGGCGGGTATCTCTGGCGGTGGGGATCGGCTTCATGGGCGTGACGGCGATGGCGCTGTGGCTAGCCCCGCGCTTCTTCGTCGCGCTGTATCTCGACGTGAACGCGCCGGACAATGTGAGAATCGTCGCTCTGGCCGTCCAGTATCTGGCGATCGCCGCGGCGTTCCAGCTTTTCGATGGCGCGCAAGCGGTGGCGGCCGGCGTCTTACGCGGGTTGCAGGACACGCGCGTGCCGATGATCATCGCGGGGCTGGGCTATTGGGTGGCCGGGTTCGGGACGGCGGTGTTCTTCGGCTTTGGCCTGGGGCTGGAGGGGCAGGGCATCTGGATCGGATTGGCGGTCGGACTGGCGGCGGTCGCGGTCGCGCTGGGCGCGCGTTGGGCATGGCGTGAGCGGTTGGGGCTGCTACCCGGCTAGGTCTAGTCGCCGGACCGTCAGGCATCCTGAACAGGCAGCAGCAGGCTGGCGTCGCCATAGCTGTAGAAGCGGTAACCTTGCGCGATCGCGTGGGCGTAGGCGGCCTGCATGCGGTCCATGCCCATCAGGGCGCTGACCAGCATGAACAGGGTCGATTGCGGCAGGTGAAAGTTGGTCATTAGCCCGTCGATACCGCGAAACCGGTAGCCGGGGGTGATGAAGATCGACGTATCGCCCTCAAATGCGCGGATTATGCCGTCCTCGTCGCAGGCGCTTTCGATCAGGCGCAGCGAGGTTGTGCCGACCGCGATGATCCGACCGCCGCTCGCCCGCACTGCGTTCATCCGGTTGGCGGCGTCGTCGTCGATGCGGCCCCATTCGGCGTGCATCCGGTGCTGGTCGGTATCCTCGGCCTTGACCGGTAGGAAGGTGCCCGCGCCGACATGCAGCGTCAGCGTGACATGGTCGATGCCGCGTTCCGCGAGCGCCGTCATCAGCACGGGCGTAAAGTGCAGCGCGGCGGTGGGCGCCGCAACGGCGCCGGGCCGGGCCGCGAACATCGTCTGGTAATCGATCTCGTCGCGCGCATCGGTCTGGCGCTTGCCGGCGATGTAGGGGGGGAGAGGCATGCGGCCTGCCCGCGTCAACAGCGCCTCGACCGGCTCATCACCCCCGAACGTCAGCAGGAAGCTGCCGTCCCGGGCGCGGTCGGAGGCGATGGCGGTGACGGCGTGGCCGAAGTCGATCCGGTCGCCCTCGTGCAACCGTTTCGCGTTGCGAATGAAGGCCCGCCACTGGCGGAGCCCTACGCGCTTGTGCAGCGTCGCGCCGATCCGCGCGTCACCGCGTCGCCCGTCGAGCTGGGCCGGGATGACGCGCGTGTCGTTGAACACCAGGCAGTCTCCTGCGCGCAGACAGGACGGCAAATCCCCGACTGTCGAGTCCCGCGTGGTACCTGCTTCCAGCACCAGCATCCGGGCTGCGTCGCGGGGGCTGGCGGGGCGCAGCGCGATGCGGTCGGGGGGCAGCGCGAAGTCGAACAGGTCGACATTCATGCCAGGCGCTACTGCTTCTGCGGTGTTGTCTGCGTTGGCGAGGATACGTCCGGTCCGGTTTCGGGCGCTTTCAGCTTCGGCGCGGCGACTTCAGGACCGGTACCCGGCAGCGTGACTGGTGCGCCAAGTGTGGGTGCGAGCTCAGGCGGCGGAGCGACATAGGCCGGGGGATTGTCGGCGGCGATCCAGGCGTGGAGGATCCGGCTCGGGTTGGCGGGGGGCTCGCCGCGGTGAACCTCATCGACAAACTGCATGCCCTCGATGACGCGGCCGAACACGGTATATTTCTTGTCGAGCGCGAGACGCGGCTGGAAGATGATGAAGAACTGGCTGTTCGCGCTGTTCTCGCTCTCCGCGCGTGCCGCTGACACCGCGCCGCGCACATGGGGAAGATAGTTGAATTCAGCGGCCATGTCAGGGAGTTTCGAGCCGCCGGTGCCGTCCCCCTTGGGATCACCGCCCTGCGCCATGAAGCCGTCGATGACCCGGTGGAACAACAACCCGTCATAGAAATGCTGCCGCGTCAGCGTCTTGATGCGTGCGACCATCTTGGGCGCGACGTCGGGACGAAGCCAGATAGTGACGCGCCCGCCGGTCGACAGGTCGAGCAGCCAGAGATTGCCCTTGTCGGTGATCGGCGGCGGAGTCAGGCGTTGGGCAGGCGCGACGACCGCCTCTGCAGCAGGCGGCGGCGGTGCCTCTTCGTCCGATTGCGCAAAGGCGGGCGCGCCTAGGCAACCGAGCAATAAGGCAATACCGGCAAACAGGCGCATCAACTTCTCACTTTTAGCAACGGGATTGCGGCCGCATAGACCACAGCAGCCCTTGCGCCAAACTGAACGTCAGGAGCCGCGCCGGCCGACCTCTGCAACGCGTCGCACGACATCGGCAGCGACGACAGGCGTCAGGAATTTGCTGATATCGCCGCCATAAAGCGCGATTTCCTTGACCAGGCGGCTGGCAATCGGTTGCAAGGCTACGTCTGCCATCAGGAAGACTGTCTCGACATTGCGGTTCAGCTGCTGGTTCATACCCGCCATCTGATATTCATATTCGAAATCGGCGACCGCGCGCAGACCGCGCACGATGATGCCCGCGCCCTGCGCTTCCGCAAAGTCCATCAGCAGAGAGTCGAATGAAACGACCTCGATATTGGCGTCGATCGTTGAGACTTCGCGTTGGACGGATGCCATGCGTTCTTGGATCGTGAACATCGGCGACTTCGATGGATTGGTCGTAACGCCGATTACCAGCCGGTCGACCAGCGTCGCGCCGCGCCGGATGATGTCCATGTGGCCAAGCGTCAGCGGGTCGAACGTGCCCGGATAGACACCGATCCGGTTCACCGGTCGCGCGCCAGGACGAAGCCCGCTATATCGCGCAGCAACGCCGCTTCCTTGCCGAAGGCGTGGAGGTGCTGGACTGCCTGGTCGACCAGCATCGTTGCCTGCGCGCGCGCGCGCTCTGCACCAAGGAGCGACAGGAATGTCTCCTTGCCTGCTCCACTGTCCTTGCGAAGGCGCTTGCCCACGAGTTCTTCATCGCCTTCGACATCGAGCAGATCGTCCGCGATCTGAAATGCGAGTCCCAAATCACGGGCATAACCGCGTAATCCGGTTCGTCCTTCGATAGGCAGGCGGCCGAGGATTGCGCCGGCCTCAACCGAGGCAGAAATCAGTGCGCCGGTCTTCATGGCCTGCAGCCGTGTGACGGTCGGAAGATCGAAGCTCCGCCGTTCGGCCTCCAGGTCCATCGCCTGGCCGCCGGCCATGCCTGCCGGTCCGGCGGCGCGGGCCAGTTCCAGGACCAGCTCGGCACGCACGAAAGGATCGGGGTGCGTCGCCGGGTCGGCCAGCCACTCAAACGCCAGCGCATGCAGGCAGTCTCCCGCCAGGATAGCGGTCGCCTCACCATAGGCGCAGTGCACCGTAGCCTTGCCGCGGCGCAGATCATCATCATCCATCGCCGGCAAGTCGTCGTGGATCAGGCTGTAGACATGGATCGCCTCGATCGCAGTACCTACGCGGCCGGCCTGGTCGTTGGCCACGCCGAACAACTCGGCGGTTGCGTACACCAGCAGGGGGCGTAGTCGCTTACCCCCTCCGATCGTGGCGTGGCGCATGGCCCTGTACAGGTCATCGCGCGGATCACCGGGCAGCGCCAGCATGACATCGAAGCGTTGGTCGATGTCCGCTGCGACGTCGGCGATGCGATCGACGAGGGATGAAGCCGTCGCCATGACCGGCGCGTCAGGCCGCCGCAAAGGGTTTCAAGCCAGCTGGCTGACCCTGCGCATCCAAGCGGATCGCCTCGATCCTGGCCTGGGCCGCGTCAAGCCGCTCGGCGCAGCGCGCCCGCAATCGGTCACCTCGCTCGTACAGTCTTATCGATTCATCGAGTGCCGAATCGCCGCTTTCCAGTCGTGCGACGATTCTCTCAAGCTCCTTCAAGGCGTCCTCAAAGGACAGATCATCGATCGGTATCTCCATGACAATGCTATGGCGCAGTGGCGCAACGGGGGTCAAGGATACGTGCTGTTGGCCGGACGTTTGTCGTATCTACAGAGGAGACGAGATGTTCACCACTATCAACCCTGCAACCGGTAAAGCGGGTGTGACCATCGCCGAACTGACGAGCGAAGAGGTCGAGGCGAAACTGGCGCTTGCCGCCGCGGCCTATGCGGATTGGCGCGTGACCGATCTAGGCACGCGCACCGAGCTGCTGTCACGTATCGCCGACCGGTTCGAGACGAGCAAGCAGCGGCTGGCCGGGATCGCGACCCGCGAGATGGGAAAGACGCTGGCGTCGTCCGTCGCCGAGGTGGAGAAGTGCGTCGCCGGCTTTCGCTATTATGCGGAACACGGCCCCGGCCTGCTGGCGCCGCTTGACATCGCGCTCGACGGAGGAACGGCAACCGCGCGCTGGCTGCCCCTCGGAGTGGTGCTGGCGGTGATGCCGTGGAACTTCCCCTATTGGCAGGTGGTGCGCTTCCTGGCGCCGACGATCATGGCGGGCAATGTCGGGCTGTTGAAGCACGCCTCGCTGACGCAAGGTGTCGGTGCGGCGATCGAGGAGATGGTAACGGCAGCCGGTGCTCCAGCGGGGCTTTTCCAAAATCTGGCGATCAGATCGGACACGGTGGACGCGCTGATCGACGACGACCGTATTGTCGCGGTCACACTGACGGGCAGCGAGGGCGCGGGGATGAAGGTTGCCGAGGCGGCGGGCCGGCATCTGAAGAAGGTGGTACTGGAACTGGGCGGATCGGACCCATTTATCGTCATGCCCTCGGCAGATCTGGACGCGGCCGCGCAAGCAGCGGTCAAGGCACGCATCCAGAATACGGGCCAGTCCTGCATCTGCGCTAAGCGGATCATCGTGCACGCCGATGTATATGACGCGTTCATGGATCGCTTCACCACCGGCATGCGCGCGGTAAAGGCCAGCGATCCTCTCGACGCCGCAAGTGACATGGGACCGCTCTCCAGCATCGAACAGCGCCGGACCGTCCTCGATCAACTGACCGCGATCCAGGACGCGGGCGGGCGCTTGCTGTTCGGCGGCGAAGCGCTGGACGGGCCGGGCGCCTATATGTCCGCCGGGGTGCTGGTCGATGTGCCGATCGACTCGCCCGCGGCGCGCGAGGAACTGTTCGGACCCGTCGCGATGGTGTTCAGGGCGGAAGACATCGACCGGGCCATCGCGCTCGCCAACGACGTGCCCTTCGGCCTCGGCTCCTCGGTCTGGACGAACGACGCCGCCGAGCGCGAGCGGTTCGAGCGGGACGTTGAGGCTGGAATGATCGCCGTCAACCGAATGCTCGCCTCAACGCCTGAGGCACCGTTTGGCGGTATCAAGCGCTCCGGTCACGGCCGCGAACTCGGTCCTTGGGGGCTTCACGAGTTCATGAACCTGAAGACGCTCATCGGCGCTTAGCGCGCTTCCTTGTCAGCGATCATCCCCGGCAGCGAACGCCGCAGCATTGGGCGATAGCACGAAAACGCCGGCCGCCGTTCAGGCGACCAGCGCTCGCAGTCGGCAGCGCGACTTACTTTGCCTCGACCGGTTTCTTCCCGCTCTTGCCACGGGATTTGCGCGCCGGTTTTTTCGGCGCCGCGGGTTCGATCGCGAAGGACAGTGCGCCTTCCTTCATCTTCACGGTCACCTCGCCGCCGTGGACCAGCTTGCCGAACAGCAGTTCCTCGGCCAGCGGCTGCTTGATCTTCTCCTGGATCAGACGGCTCATCGGCCGCGCGCCGTACATCCTGTCATAACCCTTCTCGGTGAGCCAGGATTTCGAGGCGTCGTCGAGCTGGATATGGACGTTGCGGTCGGCAAGCTGCAATTCGAGTTGCAGGATGAACTTGTCGACGACGCGCGCGACGACCTCGGGCGGCAGATAGCCGAAGGGCACGACCGCATCGAGGCGGTTGCGGAATTCGGGCGTGAACATCTTCTGCACCGCCTGCTCATCCTCGCCCTCGCGAGTCAGCGTCCCGAAGCCCAGTGTCTCACGCGCCATGTCGGACGCACCGGCATTGGTCGTCATAATGAGGATGACATTGCGGAAGTCGACCGTCTTGCCGTGCTGATCCGTCAGCTGACCATTGTCCATGACCTGCAACAGGATGTTGAACAGGTCGGGATGCGCCTTCTCGATTTCATCAAGCAACAATACAGAGTGCGGGTTCTGGTCGACCGCGTCCGTCAGCAGCCCGCCCTGGTCAAAGCCGACATAGCCGGGAGGCGCGCCGATCAGGCGGCTGACCGAATGACGCTCCATATACTCACTCATGTCGAACCGCTGAAGCGGAATGCCCAGGATCGAGGCGAGCTGCTTGGCAACCTCGGTCTTGCCGACGCCGGTGGGACCGGTGAACAGATAATTGCCGATCGGCTTCTCCGGTTCGCGCAGACCGGCCCGCGCCAGCTTGATCGCGCTTGCCAGCTTCTCTATCGCCGCGTTCTGACCGAAGACGACGCGCTTCAGGTCGGTCTCCAGGCTTTCGAGCGCGGCCTTGTCGTCGCTCGACACCGATTTGGGCGGGATGCGCGCCATCGTCGCAATGACTTGCTCGATCTCCTTGGTGGTGATCGTCTTGCGACGCTTGTTCAGCGGCACCAGCATCTGCATCGCGCCGACCTCGTCGATCACGTCGATCGCTTTGTCGGGCAGCTTGCGATCATTGATGTAGCGCGCCGACAGCTCGACCGCCGACTTGATTGCATCAGGGGTGTACTTGACCGAGTGATGCTCCTCGAACGCGGAGCGCAGACCGGCCAGGATCTTGATCGTGTCCTCGATCGTCGGCTCATTGACATCGATCTTCTGGAACCGGCGCAGCAATGCGCGGTCCTTCTCGAAATGGTTGCGGAACTCCTTGTAGGTGGTGGAGCCGATACAACGGATCGAGCCACCGGACAGAGCGGGCTTCAGGAGGTTCGACGCATCCATCGCCCCGCCGCTGGTCGCCCCTGCGCCAATGACCGTGTGAATCTCGTCAATAAACAGCACCGCGTCGGGCAGCTTTTCGAGTTCGGTCACCACCTGCTTGAGCCGCTCCTCGAAATCGCCACGATAGCGAGTGCCCGCTAGCAGCGCGCCCATGTCGAGCGAATAGATGACGGCGGGCAGCAGCACTTCGGGCACGTCGCCCTCGATGATCTTGCGCGCGAGGCCTTCGGCAATGGCGGTCTTGCCGACGCCGGGATCACCCACATAAAGCGGGTTGTTCTTGGAACGGCGGCACAGGATCTGCACCGTCCGGTCGACTTCAGGGCCGCGACCGATCAATGGATCGACCTTTCCGTTCCGTGCCTTTTCGTTCAGGTCGACGCAGAATTGCTTGAGCGCGGACTCGCCCTTGCCCTTGTCGCCGGGCTTGCCGGGCTTTTCCTCGTCGCCCGCACCTTTGGGGGTCGACGCCTCGGTCTGCGCGCCGCCCTTGCCAACACCGTGACTGATGAAGCTGACGGCGTCGAGGCGGCTCATATCCTGCTGCTGGAGGAAATAGACGGCATAGCTCTCTCGTTCCGAGAACAGCGCGACCAGCACATTTCCGCCCGTCACTTCGTCACGGCCGGACGACTGAACGTGCAGGATCGCCCGCTGGACAACACGCTGAAAGCCGCTGGTGGGGGATGGGTCAGTTGCCGCATCGACCTTCAGCGCATCGAGCTCGGTATCGAGATAATGCGCGACGGTCTGCTTCAATTCGCCCAGATCGACCTTGCAGGCGGTCATGACCCGAGACGCATTCTCGTCATCGATAAGCGCGAGCAACAGATGCTCCAGCGTGGCATATTCATGGCGGCGTGACGAGGCGGCCTCAAGGGCCTTGTGCAAGGTGGTCTCTAGCGCGGAGGCGAAGGATGGCATCGGGTTACTCCAGTCGGGCCGTCGGCGGACGTCGGCCCATTGCCTATCATGTTGGAAGCCAACGGCTCCGCATCAAGCGCGAACAGCCCGCAAAGCCCGAAGCATCCTCGCTCAACGACTGAATAAAGCATCAGCGCTTGCCCGTTGGTTAACGGCCGATTCAAGTTTGCGGCGGATGCGCGCGACTTCGCCTTCCAGCGCGACGATGCGCGCTTCCAGCTCGTTTACGGAAAGGCGATCAAGATCCTCCCGCATCAGCATGACCAGCGGATCGTCGGGGCGGGGTGCAGCGTCGTCCATGTCCATCACGAGGCCCAGCGTTGACCGCTAAGGACGCGATGTCAATATTGGGGTCAATAACGGCCCGGCAAACGACGATGAAGAGGCGGATGCGTGACCATACCAGACATGATGACCGCCATCGATCCCGTCGGCCCCGGTGGGCCTGAGGTTCTGCAACTCGTGCAGCGGCCGGTTCCCGAACCTGCCGAAGGAGAGGTGCTGATCGAAGTCGCGGCGGCTGGGGTCAACCGGCCGGACGTGCTGCAACGGCGCGGCGGCTATCCCCCGCCGCCGGGCGCGTCATCGATACCGGGGCTGGAGGTGTCGGGCACGGTAATAAGAGCGCATGGCACCCGGGCCGAGGCGCTCATCGGAAAGCGTGTCTGCGCGCTGCTGGCGGGTGGCGGCTATGCCGAATACGCACTTGCCCCGGCCGGACAGTGCCTTGAGGTGCCGGCATCACTGTCGATGTCAGAAGCGGCGGCGCTGCCGGAGACGCTGTTTACCGTCTGGAACAACCTGTTCGAGCGCGGCGGAGCGACGAAAGGCGACACAGTGCTGGTTCATGGCGGAACCAGCGGGATCGGCACCATGGCGATCACGCTGTGCAAGGTCTTGGGGATCGACATCATCGTAACGGCTGGAACGGCGGACAAGGTGGCGGCAGCGCGCGCCGTGGGCGCGACGCACGCGATCGATTACAGCCACCAGGATTTTGTCGAGCGCGTGCATTCGATCACGCAGGGCAGCGGCGTGGCGGTCGTGATGGACATGGTCGGCGGCGATTATGTGCCGCGCAATCTCAAATGTCTGGCGGAAGATGGCCGGCACGTGTCGATTGCGGTCCAGCGTGGGGCGGAGGCAATGGTTCCGCTGTTCGATGTGATGCGTCGGCGCCTGGTCCTGACGGGATCGACGCTGCGCGCACGTGACTCCGTGTTCAAGGCGCGTCTCGCCGATGCACTGAGGCAGCAGGTATGGCCGCATGTCGAGCAGGGGCAGGTTCGGCCCGTGATGGATCGCATCTTTCCGCTCGCACAAGCCGCACAGGCGCATGAGCGGATGGAGGCGGGCGATCATATCGGCAAGATCGTGCTGACGATGGATGCCATATCGAGGGTCGCCTCCCCGGATTGATCCGACCCCGTCATTTGGCTTGCGCGGCGATGGTTTGACCGCGTGACGGATTAGTCCGCCAGGACTATCGTACGCCTTGCCGAGCCGCGGTCCGTGCATTAAGTCGCTTGCGCACGCGGCCGCTCCGATGAGGGGCGGCCCTTTCGCGTTTATACGGAGTCTGCCCCTGTGGCCCAGCCGCTCATGCCCCACGCGACCGCCTCATGGATGGTCGACAATACTTCGCTCTCGTTCGAGCAGATCGCGGAATTCTGCGGTTTGCACATCTTGGAGGTGCAGGCGATTGCCGACGACACCGCCTCGACGAAGCTGACGGGGCGCGATCCCGTCCGCACGCATGAGGTGACGCAGGATGAAATCGATCGCGGCCAGGCCGATCCGGATTACCGATTGCAGATGATCAAGGGACCGGATCAGGTCCGCCGTACCAAGGGGCCGCGCTACACGCCTGTTTCCAAGCGACAGGACAAGCCGGACGGGATTGCCTGGATCATCCGTAATCATCCCGAGATCACGGACGGCGCGATCGGCATACTGATCGGCACCACCCGCACGACAATTGCGGCGATCCGTGACCGCAGCCATTGGAACATCAGCAATATCACGCCCAAGGATCCGGTCACGCTTGGCCTGACGACGCAGCGTGAGCTTGATGCAGCGGTGGCCAAGGCGGCGAAGGCGGCGGGGATCGAGCCACCGGTCGACACGCGTCTGGACGGCGACCGTGAAGCGCTGATCGGCGAGCTGCGCGCGGAGCGTGAACAGGCCGCGCGTCAGGCCGAGCTGGAGCAGCAGGAAGGTTATGTCGCACCGCCGCCCAAGCCGGTGTACGACGATCCCTTCCGCCGCTGAGGCAGCAGCCCCGACCGGTCCCGTTTATCCGTTCGGCGGCGCGGAGCCGGCCTCGGGCGATGTGATGGAGATAGTGCCCGGCCTGCGCTGGGTGCGGATCGCGGTGCCGGGGCCGCTTCGCCACGTCAATTGCTGGTTGCTCGACGATGCCGATGTGCGCGGACCAGGAGTCGCGCTGGTCGATACCGGAATGAACATGCCCGGCGCGCGCGATGCTTGGCGTTCGGTCTTCCGTGGGCCGCTGACAGGCGTCAGGGTAACACGCATCATCGGCACGCATTTTCATCCCGATCACATCGGCCTGGCCGGCTGGATGGCGGACTATCACGACGCGCCGATCCTGATGACGCGGACCGAGTGGCTGACCGCGCGGCTGCTCGTCTCCGATGCACGTGACGACGTACCGGAGGGCGCCTTGGCCTTCTGGCGGGCGGCCGGCTGGAATGATGCGCAGGTGTCGACAGCGCGTGAGCGTGGATGGTCGTTCTTCTCGCAGCTCGTTACGCCGCTGCCGCTGATGTATGAACGGCTCGTCGATGGCCGGTGTCTGACGATTGGCAAGCGTCAGTGGCGCGTGGTGATCGGCTCGGGCCACAGCCCCGAACATTCCTGCCTGTTCGATGAAGAGGCGAACATATTGATCGCCGGTGATCAGGTGCTACCGCGGATCAGCCCGAACGTGTCGCTTGGGCTGAGTGAACCGGGGGGCGATCCGCTCGGCGACTGGTTCGCCTCGATCGAGCGGCTTCGCGCGCTACCCGCCGATGTGCTGATCTTGCCGGGGCATGGTGATCCGTTCACCGGGCTGCACCCCAGACTGGCTGCAATCGAGCAAGAGCATCGTGAGCGGCTGGATACATTATGGACGTTCTGCAATGTCCCCAGACGTGCGACCGACTGTTTCGCGACCCTGTTCTCGCGTCCGATCGGGCAGGAGATGCTGGGGATGGCAAGTGGCGAAGCGCTGGCACATCTGCGTCGGCTGGAGGTCGAGGGGCGGGCGGTGCGTGAGGATCGGGACGGCGTCTGGTGGTATCACGCGCGCTGATTTGATAACAACCTGATCGCTTGAGGGGGACGGTCATGGCTGATGAGCTGATTTTCTATACCAACCCGATGTCGCGCGGCCGGATCGTGCGTTGGATGCTGGAAGAAGTGGGGGTACCGTACGACACGGTCATTCTCGATTATGCGTCGAGCATGAAGGCGCCGGATTATCTGGCGATCAACCCGATGGGGAAGGTGCCGGCGATCGTCCATAACGGCCGCGTCGTCACCGAGGGAGCGGCGATCTGTGCTTATCTCGCCGATGCCTTTCCGGACGCGGGCCTGGCCCCTGCACCGGCGGAGCGTGGCGACTATTACCGATGGCTGTTCTTCGCCGCTGGACCCGCTGAACAGGCGATCACCAATCGATCAATGGGGTTCTCTCCGACGCAAGATCAGGGGCGGATGGCCGGTTATGGCAATTATGACCTGACAATGGACGTGCTTGAACAGGCAGTAATCGCCAATAACTATATTGCCGGCGACCGGTTTACGGCGGCGGACGTCTATTTCGGCTCCCAGATCGGCTGGGGCTTGCAATTCAAGTCGATACCGACGCGCGACGCCTTTACGAGCTATTGGCGACGACTTGAGTCACGCGATGCCTGGAAGCGGGCGTCCGCCCTGGACGATGCATTGATGCCCGCTTCCGCCAGCTAGGCGGCGAGTGTAACGCTGAGAAAGTCGGGCACCGGCCCGTTCCAGCCTTCATCTGGTCCGTCCGGCACATTCTGCTCGGCCTGCTTGGAGCGCCGCGCCTCGGGCGCTTCAGCCTTCGCCGGCTTTGGTGCCCGCTCCTTGCGAGCACGCTGACGGGGTGGTTGCTTGTCTTCGGACGTTTCGGCAGGCTCGGCGGCGATGTCGGCTTCGGCGAGGCGGTCGATCCTCTGACCGGTCAGCTTTTCGATATTGGCAATGTTTTCGGCATCGTCCGGTCCGACAAAGGTATAGGCGACGCCGGTAGCGCCGGCCCGGCCTGTTCGCCCCACCCGGTGAACATAATCATCGGGATGCCAGGGCGCATCAAAATTGAAAACGTGACTGACGCCTTTGACGTCCAGCCCGCGTGCCGCGACGTCGGACGCGACCAGAATATTGACCGATCCGTCCTTGAACAGATCGAGTTCGGCGATCCGCTGCGACTGTTCCATGTCACCGTGAATTTCGCCTGATTTGAAACCGTGGCGCCTCAGGCTCTTGTTCAGTTCCCGCACGGTCGTCTTGCGGTTGCAGAAGACGATTGCTGTGGTGACGTCTTCCTGACCAAGCAGTGAGCGCAGGGTCCGACGTTTGGCGATCGCGGTTTTACCGACCGGAACCAGCCACTGTTTGATGTTGATGTTGGTCGAGGCCGGGCGTGCGACCTCGATTGTCTTGGGATTGTCCAGAAACTTGTCAGCGAGTTTCTTGATCGGCGGCGGCATGGTCGCGGAGAAGAGTAATGTCTGGCGCTGCTTGGGAAGCTTCGTGCAGATTTCCTCGATGTCGGGAATGAACCCCATGTCGAGCATCCTATCCGCCTCGTCGATTACCAGCAGCGAGCAATCGTTCAGCAGGATGTTGCCACGCTGGAACAGGTCCATCAACCGACCCGGCGTCGCGATCAGCACGTCGACGCCGCGCTCCAGTGCCTTGATCTGATCACCCATCGAAACACCGCCGATCAGCAGTGCCATCGAGAGCTTGTGGTTCGCGCCATAGGTCTCGAAATTCTCCGAAACCTGTGCCGCCAGTTCACGCGTAGGTTCAAGGATCAAAGAGCGCGGCATCCGCGCGCGGCTGCGTCCCTGCGCCAGGATATCGATCATCGGCAGAACGAAACTGGCGGTCTTGCCGGTGCCGGTCTGCGCAACACCAATGATGTCCTTCATCATCAGCACGGACGGGATTGCCCCCGCCTGGATAGGAGTCGGCTCGGTATAGCCGGCATCGTTCACCGTGCGGAGTAACTCGTCGGACAGGCCGAGATCGGCGAAGGTCATGCAGTTTCCCGTTAGGGGGGCCAGGCGGTGCATCTGTACGCCCGTGGCGTGAACGCGCCGCTCGCGGATTATTCGTGAAAAGTCAAGAATTCACCAGTCAGCGTTTCGCTCGAAGTGTCTTGAACCGGTCGATCACACACCGCCCCCCTGACCGTGTGCGGATTGGGTCGCGTTTTGCGCAAACGCGACCATCGGTTCCGGGACGGATGTAGAAGCCGGTATAATAGGTCAGCGCGTCGCAATCGTCTTTCAGCTTGGCCCGCAATCGGGTGCCGTCATCTTGCCATAGATCGACGTCGGTTGGCGTTGTCACGGTCGCGCCAACGATATGGACGGGGGCAACGCATTTTGGACCCTTGCGCTCTTTCCATTCCATCGGCCTTTCCGTACCCGTCAAATTCATCCTCGGCATTCGGGGAATGCGCACGATGATGCGCTGATGGATCGACATTTGTGCCAACTCGATCCGTGGCGCGCTGTCCTGCCCGGCGAGCATCACGGCGCCGACCGACGCGAGAAGGATGACGGGATGCGGCATGGTCGCGGTGATAGCGGTTATCGCCGTCCCGTTGAACAGCCCATGAACCTCCACCAATTACAAGGAATGAATGCGGCACAAACGCGGATGATCAAAAGTCTGAGAGACGTATTGGAGCCGAGCGCGATCGTAACCGATCAGGAGCTGATCGCTCCATGGCTGAAGGACTGGCGGGGACGCTATACAGGAGTTGCGCCTGTCCTGCTGCAACCGCGCACGACCGGTGAGACCGCAGCGATCGTACAGGCTGCCGCTGCGAACGGGGTGCCGATCGTGGCGCAGGGGGGGAATACGTCCATGGTCGGCGGCGCGACGCCGTCTTCGGCTGGTGATGCGGTGATATTGTCGCTTCGTCGGATGTGCGGTGTCCGGCGACTGGATCCGGTATCCGGGCAGGCAATCGTCGAGGCCGGCGTGATCCTGCAACATCTGCACGAAGCAGCGGATGGGATCGGCATGCGCTTTCCCCTGACATTGGGTGCGCGCGGCAGCGCCACGGTGGGCGGACTGGTCTCAACCAACGCGGGTGGAACACAGGTACTGCGATTCGGGACGATGCGCGCGCTGGTCGCGGGCGTCGAGGCGGTGATGGCCGATGGATCGGTTTATGACGGCTTGGCGGCGCTGAAGAAAGACAATCGCGGTTATGACCTTGATCAGCTTCTCATTGGCGCAGAGGGAACGATCGGCATCATCACCGCGGCGACATTGCGACTTTTCCCTGCCGTCGCTGCGCGCGGTGTGGCGTGGGCAGGATTGAGCGATCCTGATGCCGCGCTCGATCTGTTACGCGATTTGCAGGTGTCGGTCGAGGGACTGGAGAGTTTCGAGATCATGCCGCAGGAGTCGCTGGATGCGGTCATTGCGCATGTCGCCGGCACCCGCGCGCCTCTCGACGGATGCCATCCCTGGCACGTCCTGATCGAGGTGACGGCACCCGATGGGGCGGCCGAGGCGCCAACGGCAGCACTCGAACGTCTGTTGAGCGCGGCGCTGCAGCAGGGGCGGATCATCGACGCGACGATCGCATCGAGCGATACGCAGGCGCAGGACTTCTGGACAATCCGCGATTCGATCTCGGCGTCCGAGCGTGCGATGGGGCCGGCATCCCAGCACGATATCGCGGTCCCGGTCGAGGCGATGCCGCGCTTCATGGTCGAGGCGGCAAAGGCATGCGAGGCGCGGTTTCCCGGCACACATGCCAGCGGGTTTGGTCATCTGGGTGACGGCAATATCCATTTCCACGTGCGCGCGGCATCGGGTAGGGACCCCGACGACTGGTACGAACGGCAGGTGCCGGTTGTCAGCCGGTTCGTCCATGACCTGGTGACCGATGCGGGAGGAACGATTTCCGCCGAACACGGGATCGGGCAGATGAAACGGGACGAGCTTGCCCGCCTGTCAGGCCCGGCGCGGATGGGTGCGCTCAGCGCGATCAAGCGCGCGCTTGATCCGCTCAATATCCTCAACCCCGGCAAACTTGTCACGCTTGCGCCTTGCGACCGCGCGCCATAGAGCCGTCGAAATCAAGGCCGGCCCACGTCCCGGCAAGAATTTTCGATGGAGATTATCATGGCGAGCGCGCCACTTCCGCTCTTCTACAACGACCTCGAACCCCTTTCGAGCGAGACGCACGGGACATGGCGGCTGCGTGCGCGCGATCGCGCCCCGTTCCTCGTTGGGCAGCACGCGATTCCCGTAACCGTGGACGAGTTTCCGCTGGTGCAACGCTTCATGCCCATCGTGTTTTCCGTCGGTGAGGATGCGATCCCGCTTGCACTCATGGGCCTCAACGAAGGCGTCAATGTCTTCGTCGACGAAGAAGGGCAGTTGATCGAGGATAATTTCTACGTCCCTGCCTATGTGCGACGCTATCCCTATCTGCTGGCGCGGTTGCGTCCCGACGCTCAAGAGCTGTCCCTGTGTTTCGACCCGACGACGGACACGCTCGGCCCCTTCGATGAGGGCGAGCAGCTGTTTGACAACGGGCAGCCGACCGAGGTCGTGAAGAACGTTCTGGCCTTCAATGAATCCTTTGAACAGGCCGGCGCGCGGACGCAGAACTTCATGAACGAATTGCGCGAACTGGACCTTCTGATGGACGGCGAGGCCACCATTCAGCTCGACGAGGCGGACCAGCCCTTCATCTATCGCGGGTTTCAGATGGTGAACGAGGAAAAGCTGGCCGACATGCGGGGTGATGTGCTGCGCAAGATCAGCAAGTCGGGGATGCTGCCATTGTTATACGCGCACTTGTTCTCGCTGTCGCTGATGCGCGAACTCTTCGGCCGTGCGACGCAGCAGGGCAAGGCGCCGCAGCTTCAGCCGCAACTGCAGCCGGCGAGCTGAGACGGTGGCAAGCAACGCCGTATCCGCCCCGCACAGCCAAGTCGTCCAGCGCTACTCGGTGACGGCGATGTGGTTTCACTGGACGATTGCAGCCCTGGTCATCGCCAATCTCGCGATCGGCCTGCTGCATGAATCGGTGCCGGCGCTCAAATCCTGGATGCCGACCCACAAGGCGATCGGGCTGACCGTGCTGGCGCTGACCGCGTTCCGCATCGCATGGCGACTGACGCATCCGGCGCCCCCGCTTCCGCCTGCGACGCACGCGTGGGAGCGGGTGTCGGCGCATGCGACGCACTGGACGCTGTACGCACTGCTGATCCTCATGCCATTGTCGGGCTGGTCAATGGTATCGGGGGGCACACGGCGTCCGTTGACCTGGTTCGGGCTGTTCGACCTGCCCTACCTGCCGGTGTCGGATGCGGCGGCGGGCGTTGCACATTCAATTCACGGCATTCTCGGCTGGATCATGCTGGCGCTGGTCGGTCTTCACATCGCGGCAGCCATGCGACACTGGCTGGTCCTTCGCGACCATGTGTTCGGCAGGATGGCGCCACTGCTGGATCGCAAATAAATTCTCGCTCGTAAATAAATTCATGTCCTGACACGAAACACTTGAACCAATCGACCGCTGGCTTATTTTAACTGAGTACGGTGTCGTGTCCCCCCTTTCGCGGTGCCGTACGACACGCCTCCGGGTGTGTCCCTCCCTGAACCTGGCCACCTCGCATTCCCCCCCTTTGCGAGGTGGCTTTTTTCATTCTGCGGCCAGTGCGACCGATGTGAGAGCCTCCTCCGCGAGTGCTGCAATCAGCTTCGCGATCAGTGCGGTGACCAGGTTCCACCCTGGACCGAGTTCAACCAGATCGTCATCGAGATATAAGGAGCGGTCAATCTCGAGCTGTACCGCGTGCACACCCTCTGCCGGACGGCCATGGGAAGCGAGAATATGGCCCCCGGCATAGGGCGAGTTACGGCTGTACGTCAGCCCGCTGCCAGAGATGACGGCCTCCATCCGGCAGAGAAATCGCGCCGAAGCGCTGCTTCCGAAGCGATCACCAAGTACGATGCGCGGATGACCCTGCGCGAGCGGGGGCATCGAGTGAAGATCGAGCAGGACAGCCGTCCCGTATCTGCCGTGGGCGTCTTTCAGGGCCTGACCGAGCGCTTGGTGATAGGGGCGATGAACGCGGTCGATCCGTTCTTTGATTTCCGCCGCAGTAAAGCGTCGTCGCCACAAATTGCCGCTGTCGCCGACGCGCCTCGGCACCAGGCCAAGGCCGCCGCGTATTTTTGGTGATGTTGGCCTGAGCATCAGCGGGTCTGCGCCGTCGTCGACCAGTGGATCACGATCCTGCTCCGATCGATTAAGATCGATCAGCGCCCGCGGTGCGTGCTGGATGAACGTCGTTATTTCGCCATGCGCTAGACGTGCGACCTCATCGATATATCTATCCTCTAGCTGCCTCAATATATGCAGTGGCACCCGCGCAGACGCCATCAACGCCGCGGAATAGGCGCGACCGGCATGAGGAACGGACAGGATAACAGGTCCTGCCGGTGTTGCTGCCCCTAGCCGTTCGAACGGAAAATGGCTGACCATGTGCAAAGCTGATATTCCATCATGACGGGGCAATTGCTGTAGAATTGTTAACGATGTTCAGAGTAAGCGCGACGGACATATGAACAAGGGCAATTTGTGCATGATCAGGATCCTTCTGGCAGAGGACGACCAGGTGATGCGCGAGTATCTGTCTCGCGCGCTTGAGCGGGCAGGCTATCATGTGACCGCTGTCGATCGTGGAACCGCGGCCATGCCGCTCCTCAAGTCCGAGCAGTTCGATTTGCTGCTGACGGACATCGTGATGCCGGAAATGGACGGAATCGAGCTTGCGCAACGTGCAGGCGAACTGTGCCCCGACCTGCGCGTCATGTTCATCACCGGCTTTGCAGCGGTGACACTCAAGCTGGGCAAGGCGATGCCCGAGGCGCGTATCCTGTCAAAACCCTTTCATTTGCGTGACCTGGTGCTGGAGGTTGATCACATGTTCGAGCTTGGCAATGCGAGCGGGCTGATCTGACCAATCACGCTTGCACGCAGCACGACGCCCCGCTAAGGCCTCGCTTATCGGGCGTGTAGCTCAGTGGTAGAGCACTGTGTTGACATCGCAGGGGTCGCAAGTTCAATCCTTGCCACGCCCACCATTAAAACCCCGCTGTTCCAATGGGATGGCGGGGTTTTCGATTTCTGTTGACGATGATTGCATGATGGAACCCGCACATGCCGGGGAATATCAGTTGGAACGCGAAAAACCGTTGTTAACGCAAACCGCGCGCTGGCGGCGACAAGAACTCTTTGAGTTCCGCCGCGATCCCTGCTGGATTCTCGACATGCGCCAGATGGGCACCGCTCACCATCCGCTGGCGTGCGCCCGATATCGCAGCGGCGATTATGTCTCCATGGTCGGCCGCAGGGGCGGCTACATCATCGCTGCCGGAAATGACCAGCGTTGAGGCGGTGACCGATCCGAGACGGTCCGCCAGATCCATGTCGCGGATTGCCGCCGCCGCGCCGGCATAGCCCGCGACGGTCGTCTCCAGCACGCGCTGGCGAACATTTGCGCTCGCTGATGGCGATGCGGCCTGGAAGACGGGCGACAGAAACCGCTGCATTACGCCATCCACGATTGCATCCAGCCCGGACGTGCGGACGGCCGCGATGCGCGCGTCCCACAAGGCGGAATCGAACGAGATCCCCGTGCAGATCGTGATGACGGTCTCGACCCGTTCGGGGTGATCGAGCGCGATCTCGAGCGCCACCATGCCGCCGAGCGATACGCCTGCGATAGCAGCGCGGGGAATGGCCGCGGTGTCCATCACCGCCACCACGTCCGCGCCCAGCAGAGCGAGGTCGTATTCTCCGACGCCCGGGTCCGACCTTCCGTGACCGCGAAAGTCCATTCGCACTAGGCGGAAATGCGATGCAAGTCCTGTAACGACAGGATCCCACAGGCTCATGTCGCTCGCAATCGAGTTGAGCAGGATCAGCGGTCGCCCATCCCGCACGCCATCTTCTCGCCAGAACAGGCGAGTGCCTTCACGTCTGACAAATGGCATCAGCGTGGACCTTCAATCAGGGAATGAACGATGTCGTCTACGGTGCTCATTACCAGCATCGGCGCCCATGTGGCGGCAGACGGGGTGTTACGGCTGGTCGTCGAATTGCGCTTGTGCACCAGTCAGTCACCAATCGATCGATCCGAACCATGAACTTATCGCTCGATCCAACCTTTTGCCAACCTTGCTGGCATTCGTCCAGCCCGCGATGTTGTCAGTCGCCAGAGCTTCTCCAAGCGCGGATTTTCCTGTTCCGTATGTCTTCACGACCGGGCCACCCGATCTTGCATTTCTCAGCGTAGTTCGTCCCGGATCGGGATCAGGTGGACACCTTGGTAACGCGCAAAGTTATTGTCGCTAAATTGGTCACTCGGTATCTGTTCCAAGATCAGAGCTGGGGGCAATTGTGTACCGGTTGATTATGGATCGTGTCCAACTATCACCAATCAATAATAAACTGGAATCAAGCAGTTACTTAAAATATAAAGAAAATAGAACTAAAGATTATCAAGACTTCATTATCAGGGTGCTCGATATCATATTGGCGTGCTTGGCAATTGTCTTTCTTTTGCCATTACTATGCCTCATAGCAATATCTGTAAAGACAGCAGGACGCGGCCCAATTCTATTCTCTCATCCGCGACTGGGCGTTGATGGCCGGATTTTCGGTTGCTGGAAGTTCCGTACGATGAGGATCGATGCGCGACAGCAATTGCTTGATTTGCTTGCGCGGGATCCGAAGGCTCGTGCCGAGTGGCAGCGGAACCATAAGTTGCGGAACGACCCTCGCGTGACGCCCCTTGGCGTCTTTCTTCGCCGGTCGAGTATCGACGAACTCCCACAGCTTTATAATGTGTTGATCGGCGACATGAGCATCGTCGGACCACGGCCGATTGTGACCGAAGAACGCCCTCGATACGGCCGCCACTACTCCCATTATTGCGCTGTGAAACCAGGTATCACGGGACTGTGGCAAGTGAGCGGACGTAACAATACGACCTACAGGCGGCGTGTAGCTTGCGATGTAGTCTACGCGCGGCACCGTTCGCTCAAGACCAATTCGATGATCCTGTTGCGCACAATCCCGGCGGTACTATTTAATCGCGGAAGTTACTGATCCGACGATATTTTGGATTCGCTAATCACATCGTTTTATCGAGTGTGATCGGCAGATCCCGGACCCGTTTGCCCGCCGCATTATAGACGGCATTGGCCACGGCTGCGCCGACCCCGGTGATCCCGATCTCTCCGATACCATGCGCGCCCATGGGCGTATGAGGGTCTGCAATGTCTGTCCAGATGACATCGATTTGCGGTACGTCGCCGTGCACGGGCACATGATATTCCGCAAGACTGGGATTCATGACGCGCCCGTTTCGTTTGTCGAACTGGGTTTCTTCCATCAGCGCCAAGCCGAGACCCATGATGATACCGCCACGAAACTGGCTTGCAGCGGTCTTTGCGTTGAGGATGCGCCCGCAATCGAACGACCCCAGGAACCGGCTGATACGCGTTTCGCCGGTCACGGTGTTGACCCGCGCCTCACAGAACATGGCGCCATAGGAATGCATCGACCAGTGCATCATCTCAAGGGGCGGCGGCGCTTCGCCAACGACCGCGACGATATCACGCCGCGCTCGTGAGAGAATCGAGACATAGCTTTCATGCAATTCAGGCTGATCGAGTTTACAGAGCCCGCCTTCATAGCCACCGACCTCGTCGGGCTTGAGACCCGCCAGTGGCGAATCATTGCCCGCCAGCTTCAGAAGTTCACCGACAAGGCTGTGGTGCGCGGCAATCACCGCGGCGCCGATCGACGCGGTCTGTTGCGATCCACCGGCGAGAACGAGACCAGGCAGCGTCGAATCGCCGTAAATCAATTCGACGTGTTCCAGCGGCAGGCCAAGCCGCTCGGCGGCAACCTGAGCGGACGCCGTCGCGGTTCCCATCCCCATTTCATGCGCGGCCACCTCGACGGTCGCGCGACCGTCCCGGTTGAGCGTTATGCGCGCTGCGCCGCCCGGCATGCGATAATAAGGATACGTCGCGGTCGCGACACCCATGCCGATCAGCCATTCGCCCTCACGGTGCTGGCCGGGTTTCGCATTTCGCTTGTTCCAGCCGAATTGCTCTGCGCCCGCGCGGTAGGCCTCGATGATGTTGCGGGTCGAGAAGGGGAGGCCGGAGATAGGATCCTTTTCGGGCTCGTTGCGCTTCCTGAGTTCGATCGGATCCATCACCAGCTTTTCAGCCAGTTCATCGATCGCGGATTCAATAGCAAAGCTGCCGACCGCCTCGCCGGGCGCACGCATGAAGGTATTGGCGAGCATGTCCATCGTTGCCACTTCGACGTCCAGCTTCACGGTGTCCGCCGCATAGGTACTTTGCGTCGACAGGATGAAGGCTTCAGGAAGTGCATTGTGCGCCGTCATCGCGACCGAACCGGTATGGATCACCGCCTTGAAATGTCCGTCGGTATCGGCACCGATGGCGACGCGTTGCTCGGTAACCGTACGCCCGCCGACGATCCGGTAGACGCCCTCGCGTGAAAGCATGATCCGGACCGGGCGCCCCGCCAGTTTGGCCGCCGCGGCTGCCAGAACCTGATGCGGCCATAACGTCTTGCTGCCAAAGCCGCCGCCTACATAAGGTGAGGTGACGTGAACCTGATCTTCCTCGATGCCGAAGATGTGCGCCAGCGACCAGGCCGTGTGAACGACCGCCTGCGTGGCATCATGGACGGTCAGTTTGTCGCCACTCCAGCCCAGTGTCGCGGCGTGCAATTCGATCGGGTTATGATTGTGCCGCGGCGTTCGGTACGTCACATCAACGCTGACCGGGGACTCGGCCAGCGCGCCGTCGGCGTCGCCGATCTCCTTTTTCAGCGGTTCGCCCTGAAACCTTCCCGGTTCGGTTCCCTTGGCCTTTGCTTCCGCAAGCGACGTGATCGCCGGTTCGACTGCGTAAGAGGTCTGGATAAGCGACACCGCGTGGTCCGCCTGATCCTGCGTCTCGGCAAGCACCAGCGCGACCGGCTGCCCGTTCCAGTGGATCCGGTCATCCTGCATCACCGGCAAGTCATTCCCGCCCGCCGCTTTTTCGTGCGACATGAACATCGGCATCGGCTTCATGCGCGGTGCGTTTCCATGCGTCATTACCAGCACCACGCCGGGAGCCGACTTGGCCTCATCAGTGTCGATCGTGGTGATGCGACCCTTGGCGATCGTGCTGAACGCAAGCGCTGCATAGACCATGCCATCCATCGGGATTTCGGCGGCAAAGCTGGCCGTTCCTTGGACCTTTTTGGGACCATCGACCCGTGAGATGGACGCACCGATCAGCCCGTGCTTCTGCCGGATCAAGGGATCGGACGCGCCACCGGGGATCCAGCTGTCGGGTGCGAGAGCGATGGCCTTCTTCATGACCGACTGCATGGTGTCCTGAACGATGCTCATGCCTGCACTCCTGTCAGTTCGCTGAGCACGGAGGTGATGGTCCGCCGTGCAAGTTCAATTTTGAACGCATTGTCGCGAAGGGGCGCGGCAAGCTGCAATTCGACTTCCGCCGCAGCCCGGAAATTTCCTTCATCGGCGGCTTGACCAAGCAGCAGCGCCTCTGCTTTGCGGGCACGCCACGGCTTGGGTGCGACACCGCCCAGTGCGACGCGGACGTCGCGGACGACTCCGTCCGGCGCCACGTCGATCGCAGCCGCGACCGAAACAAGCGCGAACGCGTAGCTCGCCCGGTCACGGACCTTGCGATAGGTCGAGCGACTTGCAAACGACATCGGCGGTAGCTCGACCGCAGTGATAAATTCGCCCGGTGCAAGCTCGGTTTCGATGTCGGGGCGTTCGCCCGGAAGCCTGTGCAGATCTTCGAGGTTCATGGTCCGCGCGCCGTGCGCACCGTGCAAATGCACGACTGCGTCAAGCGCCACCATTGCCACGCACATGTCCGACGGATGGGTAGCAACGCACTTAGGTGATGTGCCCAGGATCGCATGAATGCGATTGATCCCGTCAATTGCATCGCAACCCTGGCCAGCTTCGCGCTTGTTGCAGCGCGAACCGTCCTCGTCGTAGAAATAGGTGCACCGGGTACGCTGAAGGATATTGCCGCCGACGGTTGCCATGTTGCGAATCTGACCCGATGCGCCGGACAGAATCGCGCGCGCCAGGGCGGGATAGCGTGTTCTGACCGCCAAATGCTCTGCGACTGCGGTGTTGCGCACGGCGGCTCCGATCATCAGGCCGCCGTCCGCACGCTCCTCGATGCCATGCCCAAAGCCGGTAACGTCGACCAACATGTCCGGCTTCTCGACGCCCTCCCGCATCAAATCAACAAGGTTAGTCCCGCCACCCAGATAGGCACTGCTCGGTTCGCTTCCGCGACGGACCGCGTCGGCAACATTGTCGGCGCGTGCGTAAGTGAGCGGGGTCATGCCGCTTCCTCCGCATAGACCCGGGCAATCGCGTCGACGATGCCGTTATAGGCACCGCAGCGGCACAGATTGCCGCTCATGCGTTCACGCAGTTCTTCTGAGGTAAGGTCGATGGCATTCTTCGACAAGTCGGCTGTCACGTTGCTCGGTACGCCGCGCCTCACTTCGTCCACCATGCCCACGGCTGAACAGATCTGACCGGGCGTGCAATAGCCGCACTGGAAGCCGTCGTGGTCGATAAAGGCCTGTTGCAGGGGATGCAGACCGTTCTCGACCGACAGACCCTCGATCGTCGTGACCGAACGGCCGTCATACTGCACCGCGAGCGCCATACACGACAGAATGCGCTCCCCGTCAACCAGCACCGTGCAGGCGCCACATGCCCCCTGATTGCAACCTTTCTTGGTGCCGGTCAGGTTCAGATGGTCACGAAGCATGTCCAGCAGCGAGACGCGGGGATCATCGGGCGCGGCCGTCGCGATTCCATTGATGGTTACAGGCATTGGCGACCTCCTTGTTCCATGCCGGAAATACGAGTGTGATGGCTAGGTGTTCCCCACCCGTCCGCTCCAGTGCGAAACGCTGTATTTGCCAGTTTTTTTGCCAGCCTACCTTGCTGGCCTTCAAGTGGCTTGCAGCGGTGCGTATTTCGCTGTCAGGGTGACGATCGACGAACGGGAGATCTGATATGCCTGGCCGCATCTTCGCTACGCTCGTGATCCTCTCTAGTACCGCCATGCCGGCGGCGGCGCAGGACGGGACGCGGTGGGTTTCGGCATATAGGTGCGACCGAGCTTTCCGGGCGCGAAGAAGCTCAGCCTCGCGCCGCTTCCCTTCATTCGCGGGCGGCGATTGGGTACACTGCTGCCGGTGCGAGCGCCCGAGCAAAGTCCGGGGTTTCGCCTGTTCGGGGAGCGGGAGGGAATCAGCGTCGGCCCGGTGCTTAACTTCCAGACTAGGCGCAACGAAAAGGACGTTGGCGCGGCGGCAGACAATGTCGGCTTCACCGTCGAGCCGGGCGCGTTTTTCCAGGCATTCGTCCGCCCCGACATTCGCGTCCGGGTCGAAGCGCGTCACGAGATCGGTGGCCATGATGCCTTCGTCGGCGATGTGATGGCCGATCATGTCCTCCGGCCGTCCGATAATCGCTTCGTCGTCAACATCGGACCCAGGCTGCGCTTGAGCGACTTGAAATATGAAAGCGCCCTATTTCGGCGTGACGCCGGCGCGGTCAGCGAACCCCGGATGCCTGCCTATACGCCAGGCGGCGGAATCTATTCGGTCGGCGCGGGATTGGGGGTGCTCTATCAGTTCACCCCCGCGTGGGGCGCTTATGGATATGCAGAGTATGAACGGTTAACGGGCGATGCAGCGGGCTCGCCCATCGTCCGCCGCTTTGGATCGCGCGATCAATTGTCGCTCGGGCTCGCCGCGACTTAAAGCTTCAACCTGAAGCTGTAAGTCATACCCTCCGCTGCGGCAGGTTATTCCGCCGCGATACCGGCGGCGGCGAACATGTCGTCGCCCTGCGCATCCTCGTTCGCCGTCGGGACGATCTTCGCCTTCTGGCGCCTGTCGAAGCTGTCCCAGACGTCGTTCCACTGGCCGCGCGTCGCCGCCTTTGAATATTCGGTCGCGCGCTGTTCAAAGAAGTTCGCATGCTCGACGCCGTTCAGCATTGGCGCAAGCCAAGGGAGGGGATGTTCGTCGATCATGTAGATCGGCTTCAGCCCCAGTTGGTTTAGCCGCCAGTCGGCGATGTAGCGGATGTATTTCTTGATCTCCTTAGGAGTCATGCCGTTGACCGGCCCCATCTCGAAAGCGAGATCGATAAAATTATCCTCCAGGCGGATCGTCGTCTGGCACACGTCAGCGATGTCGTCCTTGACCGCCTTTGTCAGGCAGTCACGCTCGCGGGTGAAGGCGTGGAACAGCTTGATGATGCCTTCGCAGTGCAGGCTCTCGTCACGGATCGACCAGGTGACGATCTGGCCCATGCCCTTCATCTTGTTGAAGCGCGGGAAATTCATCAGCATCGCAAAGCTGGCGAACAGCTGCACACCCTCGGTAAAACCGCCGAACATGGCAAGCGTGCGGGCGATATCCTCATCATTGTCGACGCCGAAACGTTGAAGATAGTCGTGCTTGTCCTTCATCTCCGCATATTGGAGGAAGGCGCCATATTCGCTTTCGGGCATGCCGATCGTGTCGAGCAGATGGCTGTAGGCGGCGATGTGAACCGTTTCCATGTTGGAGAACGCGGTCAGCATCATCTTGATCTCGGTCGGCTTGAACACGCGGCCATATTTCTCGTGATAGCAATCCTGCACCTCGACATCGGCCTGGGTGAAGAAACGGAAGATCTGCGTCAGCAGATTGCGTTCATGGTCAGAGAGTTTCTGTGCCCAGTCGCGGCAATCCTCACCGAGCGGAACTTCCTCAGGCAGCCAGTGAAGCTGCTGCTGGCGCTTCCAGAAGTCGAATGCCCAAGGGTATTCGAAGGGCTTATACTGCTTGGAGGCCGCGAGAAGGGACATTATTTTACTCCTACGGAATTGAAAAAGGGATGGGAATCATCATGGCTCGACGCTCCACTGCCACATGGCGGTCGCAGAAAAGGCCAGGACGATGCCGGCCGACAACGCCATGATGCCAACCATTCGGTAGACATAGACCTTGGCCGGACCCGCCGGTCGCGCGAGTGACAAGAGCAGGCCCGCGCCGGCCAGCGACAGAACGGCCGCGACCGCGAACATGGCGACGATTTGCCATGTCATGCGACCAACTCCGTGCGGGTGCGTTTGCCATTCGTCATTCAAGGAGAACAGACATGATCGATACCAGCGCCATCAAGGAACATATGAACATCATCGGCGCCGACGGCGTGCATGTCGGCACCGTCGATCATCTGGCCAAGGGACCGGATGGGGGCGACCGCATCAAGCTGACCAAGCATGACAGCCCGCAAACCGAAGGCGGTGAAGGCGGCAAGCATCACTACCTGCCCATAGGCTTAGTCGCCGAGGTCGAGGCGGACGCGATCCGCCTCTCCGCCACGGGCGCAAACGCCGTCGACATGTTCGAAACGGCGGAGTGATCCCTATTCTCCTTCTCCTGCGTGGAGGGGCCCAATTCCCATGCGCGGAAATGGAGCATCAGCAGATCCCATTTCTCGACATCGGCGGGGATGAACAGGTTCAGCGATTGGGCTTGGTCGATATACGGCGTCCGGTCGCCCGCCAGTTCCAGCAGCCAGCGCTGGTCGATCTCGAAGCTGGTCTTGTAGCAATCCTTTTCCTCGGCATTGAGGAAATCGAGATGCTGTACCGACCCGCCCTGTTCGAGGATCGAATTCCACACCGCGTCGGAATTCTTGCTTTTGCCGACGAGCAATTTTTCCAGATACGGGTTCTTGACCGAGAAACTGCCCGACAGCGTCTTATGTGTATAGATATTGGCAGGGATCGGCTCGATACACGCGCTCGTCCCGCCGCAGATGATGCTGATCGATGCAGTCGGCGCGATCGCCATCTTGCAGGAGAAACGCTCTATCACACCCATATCGGCGGCATCGGGGCAGGGGCCGCGTTCGACCGCAAGCTGCATCGACGCCTCGTTGACCTGCGCGTTGATGTGCCTGAAAATATTGAGGTTCCACGACTTCGCCATCGCGCCCTCAAATGGCAGGCCGCGCGCCTGAAGGAAGGAATGGAAGCCCATGACGCCCAGCCCGACCGAACGCTCACGCTCGGCCGAATAGGCGGCGCGCTCCATGCCGGGTTCATGACGGTCGATATAATCCTGCAACACGTTGTCGAGGAAGCGCATCACATCCTCGATAAAGCCGTCCGCGTCCTTCCACTGGTCCCAGGTCTCGAGGTTCAGGGATGACAGGCAGCATACCGCCGTGCGGTCGTTGCCGAGGTGATCGCGACCCGTCGGCAGTGTGATCTCACTGCACAGGTTCGAGGTCGAAACTTTCAGCCCCAGATCGCGGTGATGCTTGGGCATGGTGCGGTTCACCTGATCGGCGAAGACAATATACGGTTCGCCGGTTTGAAGCCTGGTTTCGACCAACTTCTGGAACAGCGAGCGCGCATCGAGCGTCGCGCGGATGCTGTGGTCCTTGGGACTGCGTAAATGCCATTCCGACCCGTCACGTACCGCTTCCATGAACGCGTCGGTGAGCAGCACGCCGTGATGAAGGTTGAGCGCCTTGCGGTTGAAGTCGCCCGATGGTTTGCGGATTTCGAGGAACTCCTCGATCTCAGGATGCGAAATGTCGAGGTAGCAAGCGGCCGACCCGCGACGCAGTGACCCCTGGCTGATCGCGAGCGTCAGCGAATCCATGACGCGCACGAACGGGATGATGCCGCTGGTCTTCCCGTTCAGCCCGACCGGCTCACCGATGCCGCGCACATTGCCCCAATAGGTGCCGATCCCGCCACCCCGGCTGGCGAGCCAGACATTCTCGTTCCAGGTATCGACGATCCCGTTCAGGCTGTCGGGCACCGAATTGAGGTAGCAACTGATCGGCAGCCCGCGGCCGGTACCGCCGTTTGAGAGCACCGGCGTCGCCGGCATGAACCAGAGCTTGGAGATATAGTCGTATAGTCGCTGCGCATGCGCGGCATCATCGGCATAGGCGGACGCCACGCGTACGAACAGATCCTGATAGGATTCACCCGGAAGCAGATAGCGGTCGTTGAGGGTTTCCTTACCAAAGTCGGTCAGCAGCGCATCGCGGCTATGGTCGACCTCGACCGGATAGGGCTGTGGTTTGACCGAATGGCTGTTCATGCGGGTCGCTGATTGAGACTCCGAAGCGGTGCTATCCAGCGTATCGGTCGTCATCATGCTTCCCCGGTCCTCCTGCAGATCCATCGTCAAGCTCCCCGTGTTCGTTCTTATTTGGTTCGATCCACGATCGATCCATCAACCCTAGCATCGGAAGAACGGAAAGAGAACGCAACGTCACTGTTCTCACTCTGCGATAGCCTGATTATGATATGGGCGTTTGGCCCCTGTCATACCAGTACTAGCGGCCTCTCCCGACTCTTGGCGCTAACTGTTGTGGAAAGCGGCTGATGATGCAAGCTGGTGAAAAATGCCATTTGAGACTGTTGTCCGATGCGACGCGCGCCCATCTGCCGCTCACAAAAAGCGCAAGGGGAACGATGCAGGAACAAAAAACTTTTGGGCTTGCCGCATGGCGCACGCTAGATGATCGCGATGACCACGACCATTCGCGCCGCCGACCTGATCGAGAGCGTAGCCGACGCGCTGCAATTCATCAGCTACTATCATCCGATGGATTATATCCGTGCGCTGGGCGATGCCTATGACGCGGAGCAGAGCCCGGCGGCGAAGGACGCGATCGCGCAGATTCTGACCAACAGCCGCATGTGCGCGGAGGGGCATCGGCCGATCTGTCAGGATACCGGTATCGTCAACGTGTTCGTTAAGTGGGGAATGGACTGCCAGTTGGACGACACGTCGTGGCCAATGCAGGAGATTGTCGATGAAGGCGTGCGGCGCGCGTATCTGAACCCGGAGAACAAGCTGCGGGCCTCAATCCTAGCGGATCCGGCGTTTACCCGGCGCAATACCAAGGACAACACACCGTGCGTGCTCAACGTGGAAATGGTGCCGGGCAAAACCGTATCGATCGACGTGGCGGCCAAGGGCGGCGGCAGCGAGAACAAATCGAAGTTCAAGATGATGAATCCCAGCGATTCGATCGTTGACTGGGTGCTGGAAATGATCCCGCAGATGGGTGCGGGCTGGTGTCCGCCGGGGATGCTGGGCATCGGCATCGGCGGGACGGCGGAGCGCGCGGTGCTGCTGGCCAAACAATCGCTGATGGACCCAATCGACATGGGGCAATTAAAGGCGCGCGGGGCGAAGACCGATCTCGAAGCGATGCGGATTGAGCTTTTCGACAAGGTCAACGCGCTGGGCATCGGCGCGCAGGGGCTGGGTGGCCTGTCGACGATCCTCGATGTGAAGATCCTTGACTGGCCGGCACACGCGGCGGGCAAGCCGGTGGCGATGATCCCAAATTGCGCCGCGACACGTCATGCACATTTCAAGCTTGACGGGTCGGGGCCGGCTTATCTGGAGCAGCCGAGCCTCGACGAATGGCCCGACGTGCACTGGATGCCGGACAATGCAGCGATCCGCGTTGATCTGGACACGCTGACAACTGAGGTTGTGCAGGGGTGGAAGCATGGCGATCGGTTGTTGCTCTCTGGCAAGATGCTCACCGGCCGTGATGCGGCGCACAAGCGCATTCGGGATATGTTGGATCGAGGCGAAGCACTGCCGGTCTCGTTCGCCGGCCGCGTCATCTATTACGTCGGGCCGGTCGATCCGGTGGGCGAGGAGGTGGTTGGACCGGCGGGGCCAACCACCGCAACGCGGATGGATGGCTTTACGCGGATGATGCTCGACCAGGGTCTGCTGGCGATGGTCGGTAAGGCGGAGCGGGGACCGATGGCCATCAAGGCGATCGCCGAGGCAAAATCGGCCTATCTGATGGCGGTCGGCGGCGCGGCTTATCTCGTCTCGCGTGCGATCAAGGGGTCTAGGGTCGTCGGCTTCGAGGATCTGGGCATGGAAGCGATCTATGAGTTCGAGGTTGCCGACATGCCAGCGATGGTTGCGGTCGACTCAGATGGACAATCGGTGCACCATCTCGCGCCGCTGGTGTGGCGCGAAAAAATCGCGCGGGAACGTCTGCTCGAGAATGCCTGATAGCAAAGGGACGCCGGATGAACCGGCGTCCCGATTGCGGTGATCAGCGGCGCAGGTCGTTCTGGTTGATGGGCACGATTTTTATCTCGACCCGGCGGTTGGCGGCACGACCGGCGTCGGTTTCATTGGTGGCGATTGGCTGCGTCTCGCCATAACCACGAATACCGATTCGTGCCGATTGTACGCCGTGCCCGGCCAGATAATCTGCGACCGACGTGGCGCGCCGCACGGATAACGCCTGGTTATATTCAGCGCTCCCCGTGGCGTCGGTATGTCCATACACATCGATATATGTTTCATTATATTGCGCCAGCGTCTCAGAGACCTGATCCAGTGTCCGCTGAAACTGCGGCTGCACGGTTGAACTGTCATAGGCGAATGTGATGCCCGACGGGATGTTGAGCACCAGATCGTCACCCTGCCGGATGACCTGCACGTCGGTCCCGGCGGTCCTTGCACGCAGGTCGCGCTCCTGCTTGTCCATGTAATTGCCGACCAGTCCACCGGCTATGCCACCCAGTCCTGCACCGATCAGTTTCTCGGTCCGGTCATTGCGACCACCCACAATATCGCCCAGCAAATAGCCGCCGAGCGCACCGCCGACTCCACCAATGGCCGCCTTGGAAATACGGCGCTGGCCGGTGACGGGATCGGTCGTACAGGCGCTGGTGGTAACGAGCGCGGTCATCGCGGCGGCAACGATCAGCTTAGATTTCATCGATAACTCCTGATGGCTGGTTGCTAAGAAAACCCGATTATACCGCCGAATGTTCCACTTGCGCACTGAACCCGTGCTGACTGGACGGTTGTCGTTCGTCGTGTTGTCGGGCAATGACACGCAACGCCGATGGCACCACTCCCTCCCTATCCCTGGATCGATGTCCTTATCATTCTGGCGCTGGTCGCGCTGAATGGTGTGTTCGCGATGAGCGAACTTGCCATCGTATCCGCCAGGCGTGCCCGGCTGGAAGCGATCGTGCGCGGCGGCAATGCAGCACGCAGCCGCGGCGCCGAGGCAGCGATCGTGCTCAGTGCCGATCCGGGCAAATTCCTGTCGACAGTGCAGATCGGCATCACGCTGATCGCAATCCTTGCCGGTGCCTATTCAGGTGCCAGTCTGGGAGAGCCGACCGTGGCCAGACTGCAACGCTGGGGGTTGGCCCCCGATACCGCGTATAACACTGGCTATGCGCTGGTGCTGGGTCTGACCACATTTGCCTCGCTGGTCGTCGGGGAGCTAGTACCCAAGCAGATCGCACTACGCAGTCCGGAGTCGATCGCGGCATTCATGGCGCTGCCGATGCGCTGGTTGGCTATCGCGACCGCGCCGCTGGGATGGCTACTCGATCGTACGAGTGCGCTGATTTTTCGTCTCATCGGCCTGACGCGGACCAGTGCCGATCAGGTGACAGCCGAGGAGCTGCAACTGGTCGTTGCCGAAGCGTCCCGCTCCGGTGTCATCGAGGATCATGAACGCGTCATCATCTCGGGCGTGGTCCGGCTGGCGGATCGCCCCGTGCGAGAGGTGATGACGCCCCGGACCGAGGTCGACTGGCTCGACAAAAATCTTAGCGCCAACGAGATTCGCGAGATATTGCTTGAGACGCCGCACACGCGGTTGCCGGTGGCGGAGGGGTCTGTCGATGCGGTTGTCGGCGTCGTCCAGGCGCGTGACATCGCCTCTGCCTTGTTCAGGGGTGAAACGCTCGATCTCGGACGCCTGATGCGAAAGGCGCCGGTGGTGATCGATCGGATCGACGCGATGGACGTGCTGATCGCGCTTCGTGAGGCGGACGTGCCGATGGCGCTGATCCACGATGAATACGGCCATTTTGAGGGGATCGTAACGCCCGCCGACCTGCTCGCCGCGATCGCCGGTGAGTTCAAATCAGACGCCGACCCGGATGAAACGCCGTCTGTCGTCGAGCGGGATGATGGTTCATTGCTCGTCGCGGGAACGGCTGCGGCCGATGGGCTGGCGGACCGGCTGGGCATCGATTTGCCCGAGGACCGGGACTACGCAACGGTCGCCGGGCTGGCGCTTGCCGCCTTTCGCCATCTTCCGGCGGAGGGCGAGCACTTCATCATGCAGGGCTGGCAATTCGAAGTGGTCGACCTCGATGGGCGACGGATCGACAAATTGCTGGTGAGCCAGGTCGTCACCTGAAGGAACAGCCCGAGCCTCGGAACGGTTGCAGCGCGCTTCTTAACCTCATTTCTGACACTGGCACCGTTAGCATTCGCGGCAGGCGCACAAGCGCAGACAGTCAATACGGGTGCTGCCTATACGACAACGGCCCACAGCCGGCCCATTTTCCTGATCTTCAATCATTACCTTGATGCGCTTGAGATGCTGCAGCGAAACGGCCGTTAGCAGCGAGCCGCAGAAGACGGAACGCTGAACACGGCGCATCTTGCCGTTCTTCAATCCCGGCTCGACGACGTCCACGCATTTTATTAGCGGCAGTTGCGTAACGAGGACGCCTTTTCGGTGGACCAGATTAGCAACCCTAGGGCGGTAAACCTTAAACCAGTTACGCGCCCGATATTGAGCTGTCAGCCGTGGTAAAAGGACGGAAAGATCCGCTTCAGTGCGTCGACCTTCGGCCGGTCGTTGATCACGATATATGGATAGTTTGGGTTCCTCTTCATGAAATCCTGATGGTGCGTTTCTGCGAGATAGAAGGGCTTGGTTGGCTCGATCCGGGTCACGATCGGACGCGAATAAACACGGGCTGAACCAAGCTGCACAATATAGGCGCGCGCGACCTTTGCTTGCGCGGCGCTTTGCGGGAACAATGCCGTACGATATTGTGACCCATGATCGGGCCCCTGATAATTAAGCTGCGTCGGATCGGCAACGACCGAAAAATAGACCCTTAGCAGATCGGCATAGCCGATTTTGGTTGGATCAAAGGTTACCCGAACCGCTTCGGCATGGCCGGTGTTTCCGGTCGATACCGTATCGTAATCAGCCGTCGCCTTCGCGCCTCCGGTATAGCCCGCAACGGCACTGGTGACGCCCTTCACATGCTGAAAGACGCCCTCGACACCCCAAAAACAGCCACCCGCGAAAACTGCGGTCTCTTGATGACCGGCGACGGGTACGGTGAGCTTGGGGGCGGGCGCCCGGACAGTGCGCTCGGCGGCTACTCCCGACGTCTGCATGGCGATCAGGGCAACGCCAGCGGCGGCGATCAGGGCAAAGGCGATACGAGACATTCAGCAATACTCCACGGCACATATATAGGGATTGAAGTGGACGCTCGCGATGGGCGGACTACCAGCGCAGAACAGAAGGGCCGATCAGTCGGCCGCAACACTCCCCGCGTTATTCGGCGACTACCAGTGAAGGCTAGGTCGAGCGGGGACAAGGCAGGTGCGATCAACCAGTTGTCAAAGTTTGCGAGCGGCGATTATCGGGCCGCCGGTGCCTCGTTGAACAAGCACGGCGGTAGCAAAATGTCTGTTGGGAGAGGCGGACAATGGATAGTATTGCGCCTTGCCCGACCACTGACCGATGCTGACGAGTTGGCGGACGATATTGCGGTGAGGGATTCTGCGCCCGCCATTCTCGCCCGCGCGGATCGCAACATCGTGCGTTCGGGGATCGTAGCGGACGAGCCAGACGGTTGCCGGTGCTCCCGTTGGCGCAACACCGATTTTCACCAATGGTCCGTCAGCAGTGATAGGAGGTCCGTTCCTCGGCGGGCCCAGCTTTGCGATCACGCTGTCCAGCTGAGCCGGGTTGCTGCCGACAATGGCGGGGCCACCATTGATGATGACTTGCGGTGTCGCGACCTGTGACCGGCCGGCGTGACGGGCGTAATCCCATTGCCGCGCCGTGAATTTGGGTGAGCCGAATGTGTCCTTCCAGCCGAGTTGATCCCAATAGGTAACGGCAAAGGACAACGCGAGCACATCGAGTCGTTGGGCCAGCGCGTTGACGTTTGCGTCGGCGGGCGGGCAGGAGGAGCAGCCCTGGCTCTGATACAGCTCGACGACCACCGGGTGTTCTGCCGATGCGCCTTGGATCGAGGGTGACCGGCGGGTCTGCGCATCGGCATCGCTAGCCGTGGACTGACCGCAGGCGGTCAATGCTGCAATGCACAGGCTCATCGTCAGCACGTCCGCTACTGTACTTTTCACTATTACCATGTTTCCATTGCCTTCATGTTTCCTGTTTCGTGCTTGATCGGCCAGCGGTTACAGAACAGCACTCGTTGTTAAAGGGTGCGCCGGGAGGGACGCCGATGGTTGACTATAGACCTATTGCGCTGCCGCATCGATCAGCGCTGCGCGATGAGGAGATGCTGGTCCGTGCGCAGGAGGGACTGGCGCGGATGCGGCGACGGCATAGCGTTCGCGACTTCAGCGAGCGGGTAGTGCCGCGCGCCATCATTGAACACTGTGTCGCCACCGCCGCGACGGCGCCAAGCGGTGCAAATCAGCAGCCATGGCGGTTCGTGCTGGTCGAACGTGGACCACTCCGCAGCGAATTGCGCGCAGCAGCGGAGGCGGAGGAAAAAGACTTTTATGCGGGGCGGGCCGGTACCGAATGGCTGGGTGCGCTGGCGGCGCTCGGGACGGACCCTGACAAGCCGTTTCTGGAAACCGCGCCTTGGCTGATCGCCATCTTTGGGCAACGGTATGGGATTCGCGAAGGCGGGACGCGGGAGAAGAACTATTATGTGCCTGAATCGGTCGGCATCGCCACCGGTTTCCTGATCGCGGCACTGCATGAGGCGGGCCTGGCGACGCTGACCCATACGCCCAGCCCAATGGGATTCTTGAACCGGGCACTGGGGCGGCCAGACGAGGAAAAGCCGTATATCTTATTGGCGGTGGGACATCCGGCCGATGACGCGACGGTGCCCGCGCATGCAAAGCTGAAGCTGCCCTTGAGCGAGATTCTGACCTATCGCTAGGTGCTGCTGCGCCAGATGATGCGGGCTTCGTTTGCCTGCCAGATCAGGAGCGCGGGCAGGCCGATCGCGACATCGCGCGCACGCTTGGCGAGCGACAATGCAAGTGCTGCTTCGGCGGGCAAGCCGAACAGCGGGCCGATCGCGGCATAGGCGGCTTCCTGAAATCCGATCGCGCCGGGGACGATGAAGGCGACACTGCGCACCGTGAAGATGAGACTTTCAATTGCCAATACTGCCCAGAGATCGAGCGGCGTGCCGATCAGGCGCAGCAGGAGCCAGGCGCCCGCGCCACTGGCGATCCAAGCGAGCAGGTTGAGCACGAACGAGAGGGCGACGCGGTCGCGGCGCGCATAGCTGGCGGCGAGTTCAGCCTCGACACCGCGCAGCCCGCTCGCGGTGCCTGGCAGGAAGCGTTCAGCGAGTCGGCCGGCCAGCGAGACGGACGCTTTTCCGCCGAGGAGAAGCAATGCCGTAATGGCGGCCAGCGCCGCCGCGCTCACCGATGCAGCGGACAGCACCGCCGAGTTTCCCGACAACACGGCCGCCAGACTGACGATACCGAACAGGGTGAAGATGACCTGGCTGGCCATCTCAGTGGTGAGGTCGACGGTCATCGCGGCGAAGGCGCTGACCGGTCGAACCCCTGCCGAGGTTATCACACGCGCGCCGATCACCAGTCCGCCGACCTGCGCGAACGGAAGGAGTTCGGAAACCGCCTCGCGCACGACGCGCGCCCAGGAATAGAGCGGCAGCCGGTCGATGTGTTCGGTGGGTGCCGCTGCCAACCATGCACCGCCAAGGACCATGAAGACGACCAATGAATAGAGGCAATAGCTAGCGAGCCCGACGAGGCCGATGCTGCGCACCGAGTCCAGAATTGCAGCGATCCCGATCGAACGCAGTACCCATCCGGCCAACACGAGGCCGGCTACGGTGGCGAGGAGCAGGCCGGCGCGCGCGGATTCTTTCATGTGGTGCCATCAACGAAGGCAGAGAACGGACCGCACCGGATTGCTTTGACACTGGCCAGAGCCGCGTCGTCGATCAGCGCGGCGAGTTCGTCGCGATAACGATAGCCTGGGGCATGACCGGGATATTCGTCTCGGGTGGCCGGATGCGTGTATATTTCGGTAAGGCCATCCTCCAGTCCAGCTATCGCATTTCGTATTCGCGCTGCGTCGAAAGCGCCCGACCACGCCAGGCCAATGACTTGATCGGGCACCAGCATGCCGGCACGGCGCATGCGGGCAGCAAGTCTGTTGGCGATCAGGAGCATCGGTCCTGTACCATGCTCGACGGGCGCGCGGACGGCGCGCATGCCATAACGGCGGCCGACGCTCAGCACGATCGATGCAATCGTCGGATGGAGGTGAAAATGCTTGTGGGCATTAACATGGTCGAGCGGCAGACCGGTCGCGGCGAAGGCGGCGAACTGTGCCTCCACTTCAGCGGCGAGTTGGCGTCGTGCCGCGGCTCGAGCGAAGATGGTCAGACCGGCGCGCGCCATGTTGTCGCGGAAGCGTCCGTCGGGACCGACCAGCGCCGGCACCAGTTCGGGCGACAGTGCCGGCCGGCCATCGACCAGCAACAGATGTAACCCGACACCCAGCGTTGGCATGCTCTGTGCTTTTGCCACGGCGTCGTCGGCCGCATCGCCGGTCACCATCAGGCTGGCTGCTGTCAGGATGCCGTGGCGATGCGCCTGCTCGACCGCTTCGTTGACCGCTACGTCTACGCCAAAATCATCGGCGGTGACGATCAGGCGTTTGTAGGACAGTCGGCTCAGGCAGCGATCTTTCGATCGCGAAGGAAGCGGAAGAATTCGACGCCTTCGCGCAGGCGTCGCTTCATCATGTCGAAATCGCGGACCATCTCGTTCACGATCGCCCCGATCTTGCGCGGGCGGAAATAGAACCGCTTGTAGAACTCCTCGACCTTGGCGTGGATCACTGCCGCCGGGAGGTCAGGATAGGTGAGTTGCGCTATCTGCGTACCGCCGTCGGCGACGAGATCGTCGGTTCCGTTAAACCAGCCATTCTCCATCGCCTGCTTGTACAGAAACGTGCCGGGGTAGGGTGCAGCGAGGCTGACCTGGATGGTGTGCGGATTGATCTCCTGAGCGTAGCGGATCGTCTCCTCGATCGTCTCGAGCGTTTCGCCGGGCAGCCCCATGATGAAGGTGCCGTGGATCACGATGCCGAGTACGTGACAATCCTTCGTGAATTGCCGCGCGACCTCGATTCGCAAACCCTTCTTGATCTTGTGGAGGATCTGCTGGTTGCCACTCTCATATCCGACGAGCAGCAGCCGCAAACCGTTCTCCTTCAGGATCTTGAGCGTTTCATAGGGCACGTTCGCCTTGGCGTTGCAGGACCATGTGACGCCCAGCTTGCCGAGTTCGCGCGCCAATTCCTCGATGCGTGGGCGGTCATCAGTCAGCGTGTCGTCGTCGAAGAACAGCTCCTTCATCTGCGGGAATTCATGAAGGACGTATTTCACCTCCTCGATGACGTGTGGGATGCTGCGCGTGCGATAATTGTGTCCGCCGACGGTTTGCGGCCACAGGCAAAAGGTGCAGCGGCTCTTGCAGCCACGCCCGGTATAGAAGCTGACATAGGGGTGCTTCAGATAGCCGATGAAATAGTTCTCCATCATCAGGTCTCGCTTGTAGATCGGCGAGACGAAGGGGAGCTGGTCCATGTCCGTCAGGACGCGCCGGTCCTTATTGTGGACGACCACACCATTAGCGTCGCGATAGCTGATCCCCTCAATCTCGGCGAGTGGCTGACCTTGCGCGACGTCCTTGATCGTGAAGTCGAATTCGTTGCGGGCGACGAAATCGACCGTTGTCGCCTTGTCGAGCGCCCACTGTGCGTCGACCGCGACGGCCGCACCGATCATGCCGATCACAAGGTCGGGATTGATCTCCTTGAGCAGGCCAGCGACCTTCACGTCCGAATTGAAGCCTGGTGTGGAGGTGTGCAGGATGATCAGGTCGTGATCCGTCGCTTCGTGCTTGATATCGTCAAAGCTCAGATCATGCGCGGGCGCGTCGATCAGTTTCGAGCCCTCAACCAGGGCTGCCGGCTGCGCCAGCCAGGTCGGATACCAGAAGGATTTAATTTCGCGCTTCGCCTGATAGCGCGAGCCAGCGCCACCGTCATAGCCATCGAATGAGGGAGCCTGCAGAAAAAGGGTGCGCATCATCGGGGGGACTCCGTCTCGGTCGCGATGCGGCCGTTGGTCCCCATTCTAAGCTTTGTGCCGCGCCAATCAATGGAGCGTGTTGCAAACGATGCGATGAAGATCACAAACGAAAGACAGTCGCGAAGGGGCATCATCCAGCCGGGAGCGGTACTGATCCCCGTCGTTTGGTCGACGACGCGCTTCAGGTAAAAGCGCGCAAGAAGCGTGAGAGTCAGCAACACCAACCCGAAAAGCGGCGTCAGCGCGGTCAACAACAGCGCCGTCGGCAGAGGATAGGTAATGATCGACCCAGCATGGCCGACCGGGTCGATCAGCCGGACCGTCGCCGCCCAGCGGCGTTCCTGCCGCCAGAGTGCGGCGAAGCCGTCCTCCGCGCAACCATGCGTCAGGATCAACGGCGGTATCGCGATTTTCAGACCCAGCGCCCGCACAGCCGCACCAATTTCATAATCATCGGCCAGCCGGTCGCTCAGTGCTTCGAAACCACCGATCCTCGCCAGCGTTTCACGGCGTAGCGCGATCGTCGAACCCATGCACGGTTCGGCCACCTTGAGCCGCAGGCCGAGTACGACCGAGGGCAGGAACTGGTAGCTGATCGCCGCTGCCGCCAGGACCGACCAGTGCCCGGCATCACCCCGTCCGCGGTACAGGCATGTCACCGCGCCGACTCCGGGTTCATTCAGCGCGCCGGCGACCACGGTAAGATAGTCACGCGGCACCGCCATGTCACTGTCGCTCAACACCAGCAGGTCGTAATCGGCGAATGGCAGCATGCCGATGAGGTTGCCGACCTTGGCGTTGGGACCGGAGGAGACTGCGCCTCGAACAACCGAGATTTGGCGTGCCGGATGATGCGACCACGGAATCGACGGCAGCGCCGGATCATCTGGACGTTGAACGCCTACCACCATTTGGATCGGCGCATCCCAAACCTGATTGAGAAAGGTCGCCAGATTGTCGGCGAGCTTCGGCTCAGCGCCGTGTAGCGGCTTAAGCAGCGAGACTGATTCAGATATGCCGAGCGTAGCCGATTGGCGTCCAAGCTCTGCGACGATGACTGCAGCGTACATCGTGTAGCCGATGCCAATGATCGTCAGCACGGCGAACAGCCAGGACATGATCGTCAAGATGATAATGAACGCGATCCTCGTGCGGAGCAGTGCTTCCCAAACGGCCGCCGCAGCGACTAGAACGCCCAGCGACCATGGCGCAAGCGACGACGACACCCAGCCCTGACATAACGCTAATAACGGGTGTGTCAGGCTTTGTCGGTTCTGCGGTGGCGCGGGTTCTTGCCGCATCAGGCGTGCAAGTGCGTGGTCTGTTCCGGGCGTCTAGCGCGCGCGCAAACCTTAGCAATTTCGCCGGTGATCTGGTTGAGGGCGATGCGCGCGATCCGCAGGCGATGGCGATGGCGATGCGCGGCGTATGGCACCTGTATCATGTTGCGGCCGACTATCGATTATGGGCGCTCGATCCGGAGGAGATCGTGCGCAACAATCGCGAAGGAACGCGCGTCGTGATGGAAGCGGCCCTAAATGCGGGTGTCGAGCGGATCGTCTATACCAGCAGCGTCGCGACGATTCTGCCCAATGACGATGGTCCGGCCGACGAAACCCGGCCGGCTACCAATGATAGTGTCGTCGGCGCCTATAAGCGCAGCAAGGTAGTGGCGGAGAGACTGGTCGAGGCGATGGTGCACGAGCGCGGGCTGCCTGCCATCATCGTCAACCCTTCGACGCCGATCGGGCCGCGCGATGCCCGGCCGACACCAACGGGGCGGATCATCGTCGAGGCGGCGAACGGGCGGATGCCAGCCTTTGTCGACAGTGGATTGAACCTCGTTCACGTCGATGATGTCGCGCGCGGGCATGTCCTGGCGATGGCACATGGGCGGATCGGTGAACGCTATATTCTCGGCGGAGAGGACGTGACGCTCGGGGCAATGCTGAGCGTTATCGCCCAAATGGTGAAGCGTCGGCCGCCAACGGTCAGCCTGCCGCGCGCACCGCTGATGCCGCTCGCATGGGCCAATGAGCAGTTGGCGCGGGTGACGGGCCGTGAGCCGTTCCTGACGCTGGATGCGCTTCGCATGTCCCGGCACCGCATGTTCTATTCCTCGGCAAAGGCGCGGGCCGAATTGGGGTACGAGGCGCGCCCTTATGCGCAAGGACTGGCGGACGCGATCGGCTGGTTCCGGGCGGCGGGGCAGGTGCGATGATCGCGGTGATCGTCGGCGTCGCCACGCTGCTCACCTGGATCACATTGCTCGCGACCGGGTTCTGGACGGTCCGCGAACGCGACACGAATGTGCCGGTGCAGGTGCCACCTGCGTGGCCGTCCGTCGTCGCCGTGGTTCCCGCACGCAATGAGGCGGACGTCGTCGGGCGGGTGATCGCGAGCCTTTGCGCGCAAGACTATCCGGGCGCGTTTCGAATTGTACTAGTCGATGACGGCAGCGCCGATCGGACGGCGGCGATCGCTCGACAGGCTGGTGGCGAACGGGTGATGGTCATCCCCGGAACATCGCTTCCCGGTGGCTGGACCGGCAAGCTCTGGGCAGTCTCTCAGGGTATCGCGAGCACGGATCACCCGGATTATCTATGGCTTACCGATGCGGATATCGAACATGCGCCTGATACGCTGCGCACACTGGTCGGGATCGCCGGACGCGACGACCGCGTGTTGGTATCTTTCATGGCGAAACTGAGATGCGACGCCTTGGCGGAGCGGGTACTCATCCCCGCCTTCGTGTTCTTTTTCCAGATGCTCTATCCGTTTGCGCGCGTGAACCGGGCGACCGGACCGGGAGCAGGTGCAGGCGGATGTATGCTTGTTCGCCGGGACGCATTGGTAGCGGCGGGAGGGATCGAGGCGATCCGCGGTGCTCTGATCGATGATTGTGCGCTGGGCGCGGCGTTGAAACGCCAGGGGCGGATCTGGCTCGGGCTGACAGAGCGATCATGCAGCATTCGGCCCTATGATGACTGGCGATCGGTGGCCGCGATGATCGCACGATCGGCCTATGCACAGCTTCGTTACTCGCCTGTCTTGCTGTTTGGTGCGGTGACAGGACTTTCGCTCGTCTTTGTCGCGCCACCGCTACTAGCTGTTCTCGCCGACGGCGCGGCTCGATGGCTGGGATTGGCGGCATGGGCGCTGATGGCCACGTCGTTCCAACCGATGCTGCGGTTCTATCGGCGCTCGCCGTGGTGGGGCGCGGCACTGCCGGCGATCGCCTGTTTCTATCTTGCCTGCACGCTGGCATCGGCGTGGCAGCACCGTCGAGGGCGCGGTGGACTGTGGAAGGGGCGCCTGCAGGCGACGGCAAGCCGATGAGCAAGAGCGAGGAACTGACGTCCGGCAAGGGGCATCGCGACGAGAATTTTCCCGTCGCGTCATTCCTGCTGAAGCGCGAACATCGCGCGCCGATCATGGCGTTTTACCGTTTTGCGCGTACAGCCGACGATATCGCCGATCATCCGACGGCCGATGCGACGCTCAAGCGCACCCGGCTTGCCTCGATGCGCGCCGGATTATCCGGGAAAGGCGCGCCCGAAGCGGTTGAGCTGGCCGGAGTGATGGGCAATCGAGGTCTCGATGCGGTCCACGCGCATGAACTGCTTGATGCGTTCGAACAGGATGTCGATGTGCGCCGCTATCCCGATTGGGAGGCGCTTGTCGATTACTGCCGCGTCTCGGCGATGCCCGTCGGGCGCTTCGTGCTGGACGTGCATGGCGAGTGCCGATCCCTGTGGCCCCAGTCGGACGCGCTGTGTGCCGCACTGCAGGTCATCAATCATCTGCAGGACTGCGCGAAGGACTATCGGATATTGGACCGCATCTATCTGCCGACCGACCTGATGTCAGCTGAGGGCGTGATGGAGGCCAATCTGGCGGCGCAGACGGCGTCACCCGCATTGCGGCGGGTTATCATCACGCTCGCGAGGCGGACGCAGGTGTTGCTGAGCGAGAGCGGGGCCCTTGCGAGTGGCATCCGCGACCGGCGGCTGGCGTGCGAGGTTGCGATCATCCAGCGGCTGGCCGAAAGCCTGATCGATCGGCTGCTGACGCATGATCCCTTGAGTGAGCGGCTGCATCATCGTACCGCGCAGGCACTGTGGCTCGGCATCCGGGCGGCCACGACGCAGTTGTTCGCTAGGCGGTCGATATGAACCCCAAGGCTACGCCTGCCGCGCTTCGTTCGCAGGTCGCGGGCAGTTCCTTCTATGCCGGCATGCGTGTGCTGCCACGGCTTGAGCGGGAGGCAATGTACGCGGTCTATACCTTTTGCCGGGCAGTCGATGATATTGCCGATGATTATCATGGTGAGCGCGCGGTGCGCATGGCAGCACTTGACGACTGGCGCAGGGATATCGATCGCTTGTACGACGGCGGCGACCCGGGGCAGGCGGCGTTGCTATCGACTGCGGTCTCCCGGTTCGCGCCTGATCGGGCGGACTTTCATGCGGTTATCGATGGCATGGCGATGGATGTCGCGCAGGACATGTGCTGGCCCCTATCCGCCACGCTGAACCTCTACTGCGACCGTGTCGCTTCGGCAGTTGGACGGCTGTCGGTGCGGATCTTTGGAATGGAGCGCCAGCCCGGTGACACTCTGGCGCATCATCTGGGACGGGCATTGCAGTTGACCAACATTCTGCGCGATATTGACGAGGACGCAGCGGAGGGCCGTGTCTATCTGCCCTTCGAAGCCCTCAACACCGCGCATGTTCGGATGACTAGCCCGGAGGCTGTGGCGCAGGATCCGCAGCTGGATGAGGCCGCGCGCATGGTCGCCAGAGAGGCTGACCGGCACTACGCGGCCGCCAATGCAATCCTGACATCGCGACCCGCCGGGCATTTGATCGCACCTCGGCTGATGGCGGTCGCCTATGCAAAGGTGCTTGAGCGCATGAAGGCGCAGGGCTGGGCGCCGCCCAGATCACGGGTGCAAGTATCGAAGCCTGCTCTGCTATGGACCGTGTTGCGGCTGAGCCTATCTCGCTGATGCCACGCCGGGCTATTGTCGTGGGGGCAGGCCTTGCTGGCCTGTCAGCAGCCTTGGCGCTTGTCGAGGCGGGGATGCAGGTTCGTATAATAGATGCGGCGGCACGGGCAGGTGGGCGATGCCGTTCCTATCATGATCCCGGGCTTGATATGACGATCGACAATGGCAACCATCTGGTTCTGTCGGGCAATATGGCGGTCGCGCGGTTTCTTGAGCGCTGCGGCGGGACCGGCGACGGCGCACTGATCGGGCCGCCGCATGCCGACTATGCGTTTGCGGACCTTGCCACGGGTCAGCGCTGGACGGTCCGGATCAGCGACGGGCACATGCCGTTCTGGATATTCGATCGCGCGCACCGTGTGCCTGGGACCAGCCCCAAAGACTATCTTCCCCTTGGCCGTTTGCTGCTGGCGCAGCGCGGCACGGTTGCTTCGCACGTCACGACCGACGGTGCGGTGTGGGAGCGGATGCTGGAACCGATCCTGCTCGCGGCGCTCAATACCACACCGGCGGAGGGGTCGGCTCGGCTTGTCGCTCGCATCTTGCGGGAGACGATGGCGCGGGGCGGTCGCGCGATGTGTCCACGAATTGCAGCGCCGACGCTGGACGCGGTCTTCGTCGAGCCGGCGTGCCGCGCCCTGACAGCGCGCGGGAGCGAAGTGATCCTTGGCCAGCGGCTGCGTACGCTGACATTCGCTACAAACCGCGTGCAGTCGCTGGACTGGGGCTCGGAGGAAGAAATCGTCGACGATGAATGCGTAATCGTCATGGCTGTCCCGCCGTGGATCGCGACCGCGTTGATCCCCGGCCTCGACGCGCCGGACGAACATCGGGCCATCGTCAACGCGCACTTCGCCTGTACGCCGCCCGCTGGTGCCCCGTTGGTGCTCGGGCTGCCTGGTGGGAAGGCGCAATGGATTTTTGCCTATCCCGACCGGATCTCGGTCACGGTCAGTGACGCCGGCGACCTGATCGACGCGGGCCGTGAGGATCTTGCTCGCGCATTCTGGTCCGACATCTGCCGCGCCTACGCGATCGATATGCCGATGCCCGCCTGGCAGGTGGTCAAGGAAAAGCGCGCGACCTTCGCCGCCACTCCTGAACAGGACGCGCGACGACCTGGCGCCGCCACCCGCTGGCGCAACCTGTTCCTGGCCGGGGATTGGACGAATACCGGCCTGCCCTCGACGATAGAGGGCGCACTGCGCTCGGGAGAGACGGCCGCGCGTCTAGCGATTGCGGCGGACCTGCGTTAACCGCTCGCGTCGTGGCCTCTCTGATGCACCAGCCGGACTCTCTCGATGCCGCGGTCGCCCGCGCGACGGCGGCGCTCGCGTCGCGCCAGCGGGCGGATGGCCATTGGGTATTCGAGCTGGAGGCCGATGCTACGATCCCGGCTGAATACATCCTTCTGCGCCAATTCCTCGGCGAGCCAACGCACACGGAGCTCGAAGCGAAGATCGGCCGCTATTTGCGGCGTATACGATCTTCATCGCATCATGGGTGGGGGCTGTTCCACGACGGCGGGTTCGACGTCAGCGCCACGGTCAAGGCATATTACGCGCTGAAGATGATCGGCGACGATACGCAAGCCCCGCACATGGCCGATGCGCGCCGTGCCGTGCTGGGGGCGGGCGGTGCCGCGGCGACAAACGTTTTCACGCGCATTCAGCTGGCGCTGTTCGGTGCCGGGTCGTGGGCGGATGTGCCTACACTGCCGCCGGAGTTGATCCTCGCGCCGCGCTGGTTCCCGATCCGCCTGTCGAAGATGTCCTATTGGGCGCGCACCGTCGTCGTTCCGCTGCTGGTGCTCGCAACGCTGAAGCCAGTGGCGCGCAACCCGCGCGGGGTGTTGATCGACGAACTCTACACCGGCCAGTCCGTCAGCGCGGTCAGCAGGGGCGCCGACCTGAAACCGCACTGGACAAAGGGTTTTACCCTGCTCGACAGGGTATTGAAGCGGAGCGATCGGCTTTGGCCTGACGGATTGCGTCGGCGGGCGCTGAAGCGTTGCGAGGACTGGGTGCTCGAACGGCGGAACGGCGTCGATGGGCTGGGCGCGATCTATCCGGCGATGGCGAACAGCGTCATGATGTTCGACGCGCTGGGCTATTCGCCCGACAACCCGGCGCGGGTGGCAGCCAGGGAGTCAGTTGAGCGATTGCTGGTCGTCGGAGAGGACGAGGCATATTGTCAGCCATGCGTGTCGCCGGTGTGGGACACGGCGCTTGCAGCGCATACGATGATGGAGGCTGGCGACGAGGCGACGGCGGACCGCGCGCTTGCTTGGCTCAAGCCACGGCAGGTATTGGACCTATCCGGCGACTGGGCCGAGCAGCGACCGGGCGTGCGCCCCGGCGGCTGGGCATTTCAGTATGAGAACGCGCATTATCCCGACCTGGACGACACTGCGGTCGTCGTAATGGCGATGGACCGCGCTCAGGGGCGCGCCGCCGGTTATGACGAGGCAATCGCGCGCGGGGTCGAATGGACGGTCGGCCTGCAGAGCCGCGACGGCGGCTGGGGTGCGTTCGATGCAGACAACACCCATCATTACCTCAACAACCTGCCATTCGCCGATCATGGAGCGCTGCTCGATCCCCCAACCGCCGATGTCAGCGCGCGCGTCGTATCGATGCTGGCGCAACTAGGCGAACGGGGTTCGCCGCGAATGGAGGCCGCGCTCGCCTATCTGGCGCGCGAGCAGCATGACGAGGGAAGCTGGTTCGGCCGTTGGGGTGTCAACTACATCTACGGAACATGGTCGGTAATGTGCGCGCTGAACACAGCGAGGCTGCCTTCGAACGATCCGATGATCGTGCGCGCAACCCGGTGGCTAACCGCGATCCAGAATGACGACGGCGGCTGGGGAGAGGATTGCGAGAGCTATGCGCTCGAGCGGACTGGTCATCTAACCGCCCCGTCAACCGCGTCGCAGACCGCTTGGGCGCTGCTGGCGCTGATGGCAGCGGGTAAGGTCGATGTGCCCGCTGTGCAGCGCGGCATTGCGTGGCTGGCTGCGAACCAGGAGGCGGACGGTCTATGGGGACAGGAACAGCATACAGGCGGCGGTTTTCCGCGCGTGTTCTACCTGCGATATCATGGCTACCCGGCCTATTTCCCGCTATGGGCGATGGCGCGCTATCGCAACCTGCGACGGGCGAATGACGACCGCGTAAGCTGGGGAATGTGACAGTCTCCTTTATAAGCGCACGAACAACGCTGCTCCGATGAGCCACCTCCTCGTCGCCGCCGGAGTCAATCGCGAAGCCGCCGTCATACGGGGGCCGGGCATCGTCGCCATTGCTGGCGGTGGCGACCCGGTAGGGTTACGCGCGGCGCTCGAACAGGCGGCGGACGGTGTAACGGGAATTCTCAGCTTCGGGATGGCTGGCGCACTGGTCGACGGGTTAGCGATCGGTGACTGGGTCATCGGCGACCGGGTGACGGGCACGGCCGGTCATCAATGCGATCCGGTATGGATTAAACGCCTGATAGCGGCACTGCCAGGCGCACAAATTGGTGCAATCCATGCTGATGGCCGGATGATTGGCACTGTCGCCGAGAAAGCGGCGCTCGCTAGTTGTTACGGCGCGCTGGCGGTCGACATGGAAAGCCATATCGCCGCCGCAGTTGCCTCCAAACACGGCGTGCCCTTCGCGATAGCCCGCTGCATCTCCGACGGTGCCCGCCACACCATGCCACCGGCATTGACCGTCGCAATGCGGCCGGATGGCAGCATCAATGTGGCGGCGGTATTGGGATCGCTCGCGACGCGTCCAGGACAGATCGCAGGTGTGGCGCGAACCATTGTCGGCTTTGCGTATGCCATGAGCGGCCTCAGCCATGGTGCGCAGAGCATCAAGCGGACCGTAGGTAAAAACGGAACGACCGGAGCATGTGAGCGATCGAGAAATTGCTCCTGAATTATCTTGGGCGCTGTCGGCGATCTCCGATACGCTTGACGCCGCCTGCGCGGACCCGCACTTGATCGGCATGCAAGACGAGGAAACTCCCTCAGACAATACTCGCGACCATCGCCTTATCAGACTCGCCGATCATGAGGCGCCGCCGCTGCCGACCGAAGAATGGCTCCGTCAACATTGGTCACAGTTGCGTGCACTAGTCGCGCACGGCAACGATCGTCCCTTCATCGCGGATGACAAGCTGGAGCGTGCAACGCTAAGCATGCTCGATAAGGTCGTTGCGCCGCCCGCCTGCGGTCCAGTGATTGACGAATTGTCCGCAACGATTGGCGCCCGACAAGCCGAAGGTCTTAGTTCGACGCGCCTGACGCTGATCGTCGTGCCGCCATGCGATGAGAATGACGTGGTAGGTACATGGGGGAATGAAAACGGCTTGCGAACGGCGTCGGCGCCACCGCGTGATGCGCTGCTTCGGCATGCGCCGCCGCTGGACCTGAATGGCGAGGGCCTGCTTGTCGTGCCGCAACTAGAGCGATGGTTCCTCCGCCATGTCGTTGGCCTGTCGGCGGTGCGCAGCTTGCTCCATGCGCTAGATCGAACCGAGCGCCGTTGCGTGGTGGGTTGTTCATCCTGGACATGGGCCTTTCTGTCGCATGCCGTTCAGGCCGACCTGATCTTGCCAGAACCGCTCACGTTCGAACCATTCGACGCCGGCCGATTGAAGGACTGGTTTGCGGATCTGTCGGGCGCGGGGGATGGCAAGATGAACTTCCGGCTTGCAGGAAGCGGTGATTTCCTGCTGTCCGGTACGTCGTCCCAGCGCGATGATTTCTTTGCAAAGCTGGCGGCGCTTTCACGTGGTATTCCATGGGTCGCCTGGCATCTGTGGCGACAGGCACTGCGCTCGAACGAGGACGACGAAGTGCCCACTGCCGACGATCACGAGAAACAGCAGACGCTTTGGGTCGCAGCGTTGAATGAACTGGTACTGCCGGGTCACCATCCGCAGGTGGCACTGCTGGTCCTTCACGCGCTGCTGATCCACGGATCGTTGAGCCGTGACGAGATTGATCGCGTTTTGCCTGACGAGGGTCGCGGTGCGATTTTGGCGAGCCTGGTTCATTCCGGATTCGTGGAACTCACAACGACACATTGAGGATTCGGACCGCGGCATATCCCTCGGTGCGATTCGGACTGGTTTCGGCCGGATTTCCGCTAGTGAGTTTGTGATGGCACACACTGCCGGCCGTGCCGCGCTGTCGATCATAGCGGCGATGGCGATCAGTACAGGAGCGCTCGCACAATCAGTATCTTATGCCGCATCCGCAGTGGATACGGCCTCCGACAAAGCCGCACAGACGACTACAAAACTAATCAATAACCTTCAAGATATTAATTTCGTGTCGATCGCGCTGGTGGTCGGCGTCACGTCGATGGCGATTTGGGTGATCCGGCGCATGTTGCCCTATCTGGCGCAGCGTGGGCCGACCCAGTTCCGTCTATACCTGCTCGGCGGGTCCGATCGCGCGGGTTGGTCTGCTGACCTTTGCGATCTTGTGGATCGTACCGCTTATTTTTAACATCACCTTCCAGAATTTCCTGGTCATCGCAGGCGCCGCCAGCGTCGCGATTGGGTTCGCGTTCAAGGATTATGTATCAAGCCTGATTGCCGGAATCGTTGCAATCGTTGAGCGTCCATATCGACCCGGAGACTGGATTACGATCGACGATCATTATGGCGAGGTGCGCGAAGTAGGATTGCGCGCAATCCAGATCGTGACCGCGGATGACAATGTGGTGACCATCCCGCATCAGAGCATCTGGACCGATGCGATCGTCAATGCCAACGATGGCGCGCGCACATTGCAATGCGCAGTAGAATTCTACGTAACACCCGGCCACGACCCGGCTGCGATGCGCGCCGCATTGCTTGACGTCGGCCGGACGAGCGCCTTCGTTTCTTATACGCATAACGTGAAGGTCGTGCTGGCTCAAACCCAATGGGGTACGCGCTACAAGCTGCGCGCCTACCCCTTCGACCTGCGCGATCAGTTCACATTCGGGAGCGACCTGACAGCGCGTGGTATGCTGGTCATCGAAGAATTGGGAGGCATTTTAATCACCGCCCCAGCCGCAATTAGTGCGGCCTGATCACACTAAAGAAGCCGTCCTAAATCAGGGGAAAAGGTAGCCGTCTGTGTCAAATCACGCGTTATGCAGCGCGTTGAACCCGCTTAAAGCCCTCAGGATCCGCCGATTTGATCCGGGCCAATTCTTCCTCGACATGGCTGGAGAACACGTCTTTGGCCGGGCGCTGCCGGCTGAGGTCGATGTCGGGGGCCATCGGGCCGTCGGTGCGCACGCCCTTACGGCCTACCCCGAACATCTTGAGCGGATGGCGAATGGCGTCCGTCGCGGCGGTTCCCTCAAAGCCACAATGCACCATGCAGTCCGCGCATTTCTCATACTTGCCGACGCCGTACTGGTCCCAGTCGGTGCCCTTCATCAGTTCGGCGAACGTCTCGACATGGCCTTCGCCGACCAGATAGCAGGGCTTCTGCCAGCCGAAGACGGTGCGTAACGGCATCGACCACGGCGTGCACTCGTACGTTTGATTGCCCGCCAGAAAATCCAAGAACAGTGGTGAGTTGGTGAAGGTCCAGGCCTTTCCGCCGTTGCCGCGCCGGAATACGTCACGGAAGAAGTTGCGCGTGCGCTCGCGGTTCAGGAAATGCTCCTGGTCGGCGGCGCGCTCATAGGCATAGCCCGGCGAAATCGTTATCTCGACCCCGCGCTTTTCCATTTCGTCGAAGAACCCGGCCAGCCGTTCAGAGTCGGCGCCATCGAATACGGTGCAATTGACTTGCACGCGAAAGCCCTTTGCTCGCGCCAGCTCGATCGCCTCGATCGCGACGTCATAGGTACCGTCCTGATCGACCGCGTGATCATGCATGCCCTTGTCGCCATCCAGATGAACCGACCAGGTGAAGAAAGGTGACGGCGCGTAATCGTCGATCTTCTTCTTCATCAGCAGCGCATTCGTGCACAGGATGACAAACTTCTTGCTGTCGATATACCCGCGTACGATTCGCGCCATGTCGCGGTGGAGCAGCGGTTCCCCGCCGGCGATCGAGACAGCGGGCGCGCCGCATTCGTCAATCGCTTCCATACACTGATCGTAACTCAACCGCTGGTTGAGGATCGCGTCGGGATAATCGATCTTGCCGCAGCCCGGACAGGCCAGGTTGCACCGCAGCAGCGGCTCCAGCATCAGCACCAGCGGATATTTGCCGCCTTTCAGATGCTGTTTGAGCGTGTACGCGCCAATGCGGGCGATCTGACTAAAGGGAAGTCCCATGATGGCTCCTATTGGGCGGCAATGGCGGGCATTACTGCAGGCACCGGCTGTCGCAACGAACGTGGCAGCCGAAAGCTGATGTTTTCCTGAACGCCGTCGAGCGTTTCAACCTCAACGTGGCGCAGCCGTGCCAGCTCGATGATCACACTCTCGACCAGCTCGTCGGGCGCGGAGGCACCGGCGGTAAGGCCGACGACGGACACGCCGTTCAGCCACGACGGATCGACACCTTCACCGTCGTCAATCAAATAGCTGGGCACCCTCATCTCCTCGCCGATCTCGCGCAGGCGGCAGGAGTTTGAACTGTTGTTCGATCCCACGACGATCAGCAGATCGCTGACCCGCGCCAGGTCACGCGCAGCGGTCTGGCGGTTCTGGGTCGCGTAACAGATTTCGGCGACGTCGGGGCCGACGATATCGTCAAAATGCTCGGTCAGCGCGCTGATGACTTCATGGGTATCGTCGACGCTCAGCGTCGTCTGCGTCACATAGGCGATCGGCGTTGACCGTGGGATCGCCAGTGCGACGACATCGCCCGGCGTCGATACAAGGTGGATGGGCGCATCGATCTGGCCGATCGTCCCCTCGACTTCGGCATGTCCCGCATGCCCGATCAGCACGATTGTCCGGCCGGAGCGAGCGTAGCGGCGGCCCTGCATATGAACCTTGGTCACCAGCGGGCACGTCGCGTCGAGCACCGGCAGTCCGCGCGCCGCCGCTTCCTCGACAACGCTGCGCGCGACGCCATGTGCGCTAAAGACCGTGGTGGCGTTCGCAGGGATCTCGTCCAGTTCATCGACGAAGATTGCGCCGCGCCGCATCAGCTTGTCGACGACATGGCGGTTATGGACGATCTCGTGCCGAACATAGACAGGGGCACCGAACCGATCGATCGCGCGATCCACGATCTCGATCGCCCGGACGACGCCGGCGCAGAACCCGCGAGGACTTGCGAGGAGTATCTTCAGAGGAGCAGGGATCGGCGTCGGTTCATCGGGCAAGCGCGTACCTCCATCAACGTTCCGGCGGTCGGGCATCTGCCATAGCGAGGTGCAAGTGCTTGGGAAACCCGCTTTCTGCGGTTGCATATTGGACGCGTTAAGCTTGCGCCGGTATGGAAGCATCCGTGAAGAAGGAGCCCGTGACCGATGCGTAGCTTGATTCTGGGCACTTGCCTGTGCGTTCTCGCTGTCCCGACTGCATCGGCGCAGGCGAACGATCCGGCGCGGGCCACGGTGCAAACGCTGGATGACGGCCTGATCGCGATCATGAAGGCCGGTGAGGCGGCCGGCATATCCGGCCGCTCAAGCCGTATCTCCCCCATCATCAATCAAACCTTCGACATTCCCCTGATGACGCGCCTGGCCGTCGGAACGAGCTGGAACGGGATGTCGGCATCCGACCATTCGGCGTTGGTAGCGGCGTTTCATCGCTTGACGGTGATCCAATATGCGCGAAATTTCGACGGTTACTCCGGGGAGACCATCACGATCGAGCTACAGGTGCAGTCGCGGGGCAACGATCGCCTGGTCCGGACGATGCTGAGAACCTCGGGCAGCGGCTCGGTCCCGATCGCGTACCGGCTGCGGCAGACGCGGGGCGCCTGGCGAATCATCGATGTCTTCTACAAGAACTCGATCAGCCAGCTGGCGATGCGGCGTTCCGATTTCGCCGGCGTGCTGGCGAAGGGCGGCGCCCCGGCGCTGGTCAGCCACCTCGACCAGTTGGCTACGAAGCCGGGCAGTTGATCCTGCCCATCGGTTCCGCCGTCGTGTTGGTGGCGGCGGGGCAACAGGCGGTGCCGGGGGCGGCGATCGCACTCAGGCGGCCGGATACCGCGCCCGTGGTCGTCATTGCCGCCAGACCCGCAAGGCTGAAGCGCGAGCCGGGCGATCCGCATGAGCGGTTCAACCGGCGGATGTTCGCGGCGCAGCAGAAATTCGACCGAAAGCTGCTGCGGCCCGCAGCACTGGGTTATCGCCATGCTGTCCCACGGCCTGTACGCGGCGGGCTGCGCCATTTCTTCTCCAATCTCGGGGAGCCGATCGTCTTCCTGAACTATCTGTTGCAGCTGAGGCCGGGCAAGGCGGCAGAGACCGCTGGGCGCTTCATGATAAACTCCACGCTCGGCATCGGTGGTCTCCTCGATCTGGCGAAATCGAAGGGGGTGCGACTGCCGCACCGGCCGAACGGCCTTGGTGACACGCTCGGCTATTACGGCGTCAAGCCCGGCGCGTATCTGTTCCTGCCGTTCATCGGCCCGACGACCGTCCGGGACCTGTTAGGAGGGCAGGCCGACGGGTTGGTCCTTCCACTAGCCGTCGGCGCGCCGTTCAACAAACTCGGCTATCAGATTCCCAAGGCGGTGATTACAGGTCTCGACCGGCGCGAGCAGGCCGACGACGACTACCGAGCGCTGCTGGACGGCGCGGTAGATCCCTATGCGGCGCTTCGATCCGTCTATCTGCAGGAACGGGCCGGCGAGATCGCGCAGCTGAAGGGTAAGCGGGCCGGGTCTGTTCAGGACGAACTGATCGATCCGCTCGACGACCCCGCCGATACTGCCATGGCACCGCTAGCCGACGAGCAGTCGGACCTGTTGATCGGTCCGGCGGCTATTCCCGGCGCGTCATCCGATCCACGTCCTGCCGCCCCGGACCCAGCAGCGCCGGCTCGAAGATAAGCGCGCAAACCAGCGTCCAGGCCAGCGAAATCATCAGGATCTTGCCCATGCTGGCGGTGCCGGGATGGTGCGAGAGCCACAAGCTGCCGAAGGCGGTTCCGGTCGCGAGCGCACTGAACAGGACGGCGCGCGCCAGGCTTGACTGTAGCAGGCCATGCGCGCCGCCGCGCCAGGCCATGACGAAATAGATGTGGAACGCGACACCCACCCCGAACAAAAGCGGAAAGGCGATGATATTGGCGAAGTTTATCGGCTGACCGATCACGACGCATGTGCCGAGCGTGAGAAAGATCGAGAGGATGACGGGGGTCAGCGTGAAGGCAACCTCGCGGGCGTTGCGCAGGACCAGCAAAAGCAGGATGCTGACCGCCAGAAAGGCGATGATTCCGGCCTGGACGAAGGCGCCCGCGACCGTGGCGGCAGCGGCCTGGGTAGCGACCGGCAGCCCGGAAATGGCGGGGGTCACGCCGGCAACGGCGGCCCGGAAGCGACGCATGGTGGTGGCGTCGTCGGGATTGCCGCGCGGAAATACCATCAACCGGTAGCGGCCATCGGGTGTCTCCCAGTCGCGCCTCAGTACTTCGGGCAGAGTCTCGCGGGTGATCGGCTCCGCTTGCAGCGCGGCGCCAACCTGGTCGAGCATAACGTCGAGCGGCCGAGTGATACGCTTGGCGACGAGTTCGAGTGCCACGGGAGAGGCGCGCGCCAGCCGCTCGAAAGCCTCGGCCAAGCGGCGGGCGTCCTCGGCGGGTGATCGGCCGCCGGCTGATGCCGCGACGCGCAGCCGGCCGGCCACGGTCGCAAGCGCCTCCTGGGTATTCGCCACACTGGATTGCGGCATTTCGTCGAAGGGATTAAGCGTCAGGTCGAGCAGCATCTGCGCATCGCCGATGATCGCCAGCTTAACCGGCTGGTCGTCCGGGATGAAACTGTCGAGACTGACGACCTCCGCCACTTCGGGTAACGCGGCGAGGCGGCGCGTTAACGTCGCCGCCGCCGACGTATTGGGCGCCATGACGTCGATCGTGTTCGGTGTCCGCTCGGGATCGCGCGTTAGGTCGGCCAGCGTGCGCATCGCCGGGTCGTTCGGATCGCGCAGGTGCAGCGGGTTGAAGTCGAACGTGATCCAGGGGAGCAACGCGATGCTGACTAGCATGGACACAACGAAGGTCCATATGACGGCGCGACGATGTGCCTCCAGCCACGCCCCGGCGGGCGCGAGCATCGCCAGCCCGGTTTCGCCTCGGGGGCGGTCCGGGCGAAGCAACAGGACCAGGACAGGAAGCAATGTGATGCTCAGCGTCAGTGCCACCACCATGCCCATGCCGGCGATGATGCCGAGTTCGGCGATACCGACATAGGCGGTCGGCAGAAAGGCACCGAACCCGAGGAAAACGGCGCCTGCCGCCAGCAACAACGAGGCGCCAAGCGCGTGACCGGCGCGGCGCATAGCGTCGGCAGGCGCGACCCCGTCCGCACGTTCGGCGTTGAAGCGCAAGCAGATCTGGATTCCGAAGTCGACGCCCAGCCCGACAAACAACGGGATGAATGCAACCGAGATGAGGTTGAGCCGCCCGACCACGAGTAGCCCGACGGCGGTCGTTACGATCAGCCCCGTAATCGTGGTCACCATGATCGCGGCAACCAGCCGCGCAGAGCGGGTCGCAAGCCACAGTGTTGCCAGCATGGCGAACAGCATGACTGCGGCGACGACACCGATATTGTCCTCCAGCGTCGCAAATTCCTCATCCGCGAGCGGCACTTCTCCGGTGAGGCGAACGCGGACGCCGTGCGCAGCGTCAAGCGCGAGCAAGCGGGTCGCTTGGTCAACGGCATGCGAAGCTGCAGCGCCGGGTTGCAGGTCGGTATGGTCGAGGATCGGTTGTGCCAGAACCAGTCGCCGCCGGGGTGGCGCGAGCCGTGACGTGCCGACGCTGAACAGCGCCTGCCATGAGAAAAAAGCAGGTTTGCCGGCAAGTGTCCGGTCGATGACGGTTGTCAGCGCGCGCATTGGCGCGTCAATCTGCTTGAGCGTGGCAGAGCCTTGTTCAACGCCATCGAGAATCGTCAAGAGCGCAGTCGCCACACCATGCAGCGATGGGTCCGCGGCGAGTGGTCCGAGCAATGGCTGCGCTTCGATCAGGGCCGCGGTCGATTGGCGAACCTCTGCAGCGGACGCGAAGAGCAGGCCTTCGCGTGCAAAGAAGTCACCGCCATCGGGGCGGCTGACCCCGCGGAAATGGCGGTGATCGCTTGCGAGTTGCTGGGACAGGCGAGCGGCCCCATCCTCCGCCAGTTCCGGCGTCTGCCCATCCACCACGATCAGCATGACGTCGCGTAATTGGGGAAAGGCGGTCTCCATCGCTCGTTCCTGACGCCGCCAGTCGATATTGGGCGAAATGAGTGCACCAGTATCGGTCGTCATGGCGAACCGCGTGGCGACGATGCCGAGCGACAATGCGGTCAGCAACAGCATGACGATGACTGTTGTCCAGGGCCGCGTAATGCTGGCGTCAACGATCCGCGGGACCGGCGATCGCATCAGCGGTTCGGCGGTCCCTTGGCGCCGAGGAAATAGCGCATGCGAAGTGCAATCCGCGCACCGCTACCATCGAAATCGAAGAACGCATCGTTCCATTTGGGCGGGCCAAGGCCGATATGCGCGTCGCGCGAGAAACCGACGCCTTCTTTGGGAATACCAAACAATGCGCGGTCGACCTTGCCGTTTGCATTCTCATCGTCAAATGCCTGAACCGCGTAACGCCCAGTCGGCAGATTGCGGACGATGACAGTGGTCGCGCCGATGCGTGCTGCGGACTGACCGCTATATGGACAGTCGTCCTTCAGGAATTTCGCCTCCGGACAGATGTCGATATGGACATTGCCTTTGGCGCTTCGGACATTGCCGATATCGACGATCAGCGTGCCACCGGGCGGCGCGGCTCCGATCAACATTACGGCCGGCAATGAAGCGGTGAGCGCGTCTCTAACCCGCATCGTGCAGCGCAAGCTCGGTATCGTTATGTCTAAGTGCCTTGAGGACGGTTTGGGTGATGTGGTGGGCATCGAGGCCGGCGGTTTGGTATTGGGTGTCGGGCTTGTCCTGGTCCTGGAAGCTATCGGGCAGGCGCATGGTGCGAAGCTTGAGCCCGGTGTCGATTAGCCCTTCGTCGGAGGCCATGGTGAGGACATGCGCGCCCAGCCCGCCGATCGAGCCTTCCTCGATGGTGACCGCGACCTCATGGGTCGCGAGCAACCGGCGGATGAGTTCGGTGTCGAGCGGCTTGGCAAAGCGCAGGTCGCACACGCTGGTCGACAGTCCCTTGGCCTCAAGCTGGTCGGCGGCCTTCAGCGCTTCGACAAGCCGCGTGCCCAGCGACAGGATCGCCACCGTCTTGCCCTCGCGCACCATCCGACCCTTGCCGATGGTGAGTTGCTCAGGGATCTCGGGCAGCGCGACCCCGGTCCCGTTGCCGCGTGGGTAGCGCACTGCGATCGGCCCGGTATCATGCAGCACGCAGGTATGGACCATGTGGACCAGTTCCGCCTCGTCGGCGGCGGCCATGACGATGAAGTTGGGCAGCGTCGCCAGATAGGTGACATCGAAGCTGCCGGCATGCGTCGCCCCGTCCGCGCCGACCAGCCCGGCGCGGTCGATCGCGAAGCGCACGGGCAGGTTCTGGATCGCGACGTCATGCACCACCTGGTCATAGGCGCGCTGCAAGAAGGTCGAGTAGATCGCACAGAACGGTCGCATGCCCTCGGCCGCCAGCCCGGCGGCAAAGGTGACGCCGTGCTGCTCGGCGATGCCGACATCGAAGAACCGCTCAGGGTAAGCCTTGGCAAAGCCATCGAGCCCGGTCCCCGACGGCATCGCCGCGGTGATCGCGCAGATGCGCGGGTCATGCGCGGCCTCTTTCACCAGTGCTGCACCAAAGACGTTCTGGTATTGCGGCGGGCCCGGCGGCGCCTTCGCCTGCACGCCCGAGACCACGTCGAAGCGCTGGACACCGTGATACTTGTCCGCCGACTCCTCGGCCGGGGCATAGCCCTTGCCCTTTCTGGTCACGACATGAACCAGGATCGGGCCTTCCTCGGCATCGCGGACATTCTCAAGCACCGGGATCAGATGGTCCAGATTATGCCCGTCGATCGGCCCGACATAGTAAAAGCCCAGCTCCTCGAACAGCGTGCCGCCCATCGTCATCCCGCGCGCGAACTCGTCGGTCTTCCTGGCCGCGGCGTGCATCGGCCGGGGCAGCGCGCGCGCGAACTTCTTCATCAACTCCCTCAGCCCCAGGAACTCGCGGCTGGAGACCATCCGGCTGAGATAGGCCGACAAGCCCCCCACCGGCGGCGCGATCGACATGTCGTTGTCGTTCAGGATCACGACCAGCCGGTTGCCCGCGGCAGCCGCGTTGTTCATCGCCTCATAGGCCATCCCCGCCGACATCGCCCCGTCGCCGATCACCGCGATCGCCTTGTCGGGTCGTCCGCCCAGCCTGCTCGCGGTCGCAAAGCCCAGCGCCGCCGAGATCGAGGTCGAGGAATGCGCCGCGCCAAACGGGTCGTACTCGCTCTCCGCGCGCTTGGTGAAGCCCGACAGTCCGCCGCCCTGTCTCAACGTCCTGATCCGATCCCGGCGCCCGGTCAGGATCTTGTGCGGATAGCATTGATGCCCGACATCCCACACCAGCTTGTCGCGCGGCGTATCGAACACATAATGGATCGCTGTCGTCAGCTCGACCACCCCCAGACCCGAACCCAGATGACCCCCCGTCACCCCCACCGCCGATATCACCTCACAGCGCAACTCATCCGCCAACTGCCGTAACTCTCCCGGCTTGAGCGCGCGCAACTGCGCAGGCGTACCGACGGTGTCCAGCAAGGGGGTGTCAGAGATGTGGGACATTACAGGGTTCTAGACCTTTGATTTGATGGCGCCAATGTCTTTCCTCAACAATCCCAGCCCGGCGGTTGCCATCTCGGCGGCCGGAATGTCGAGGCAGGGAAGGCCGATCGGGCAGCGGAGTAGATGGCAGGGGTTGCAGGGAGTGGGTCGGCGGTTCAAGCGGTGGATTGCAGAGCGTGGGCGCCACTGGCTTTCGAGGTCGGTGCCGGAATATGCAGCGAGGACCGGCGTTTCGAACGCATCGGCGATGTGGAGCGCGGACGTGTTGCTCGTGACGACCAGCGCGGCGCCGGCAATGAGCGCCGCGTACACGGGGAGGTCGGTCGCGCCGGTCAGGTTCGTGGCCCGCCCGCCGAGATGGTCGAGCAGCGGCCGTGCGTCGGGGCGGTCGCGCTCGGCGCCGCAGAGCAGCACATGCAGATCCGATTCCCGGGCGATCAGATGCGCCGCCTGAGCGGCCCGCACGGGCGGGTAGGTGCGGGCCGAGCAACTCGCGAACGGAGCAAGGACGAGATAGGGCCGGTCGATCAGTGCCCTCGCCCGGTCGCGAGCAACGTCCGAAGGTGCGAGCGCCAGCGCGCGGTCGGCGACCGGAACGCCGATCGCTTCGATGAGAGCGAGATTGCGCTCGGCCTGATGCGCGGGAGTCGGAGTGGCGTGCTTTGGACCGTGGGTGAGGAGGGCGGCGTCGTGTTCGAGAGACTCACCCAGCCTGAGCGGGATACCGGCCAACAGGCACGTGGCCGCCGGAGCGTGCGGCGACTGGCTGAAGCTGGTCAGCAGGATCGCGGCGTCAAAGCGGCGTGCAGTCAGATCGGCGATAAACGCGGCTTCGCGATCGGGATCGAAGGGGAGGCTGCCCAGATCCTGCCACACGGGGCGGGCGACGAGCACCTCGTCGATCCACGGCAGCATCGGCGCGACCTGCGCACCGGCGCGGCTGGCGAGGAGTGTAATATGCGCGGACGGCCAGGCGGCGCGGATCGCTCGCAGCGCCGGCGTGGCGATCACGACATCGCCGATATTGTCGGGACGCGAGACGAGCAGGCTGCGCACCCCGCGCCATTCGGAAAGGAGCGTCACGCCATGAGGTCCAGTGCGGCCGCGACGACTTCCCGCGGAGGAACCAGAGACAGGCAGGGATGGCCCTCGACCGGGCAGACCGACTTGTAGCACCAGCGGCACGCAACGTCACGGTTGAGGACGCGGGACGGCACCAACCACGGCGTATGCTGAGCATTGGTGAGAGCGTAGAGGTCGACAACGGGGGTGCCGAGCGCCGCGGCGAGATGCGCAGGCCCCGTATTGTTCGAGATCAGGAGAGGAGCACGCGCAATGAGACCCGCGAGCCGAGGCACTTCCAGCCGGCCGGCAAGCGATATGGCGGCTACGCCCGCTGCCGCGAGCAGCGTGTCGATCAAGGGAGCCTCGTCGGCGTCGCCGGTCAAGACCAGTTGCCAGCCATGATCGACGACAAGGCTGCGCATGACGGCGGCGAAATGGGGATAACGTCGCGAAGGAGCGCTCGCGCCGGGGTGAACGACGGCCCAGGGCCGGTCGGGATCGATGCCGGACGGCAGGTCGATGAGCGGGGTGTCGATGACCATCCGTTCATCGGAGGGGTTGAAGCCGACGGTGGCGACGAGGTCGAGCTGGCGGCGGACCTCGTGGCGAACATGATCGTGCGGTTCTGTTTCGGGGACGTGCGGGGTGAGAAGCTGATACGGGTTCTCACGCGCATGGGCGAGGCGCAGCGGTATCCCGGCCAGATAGCACAGCAATACCGCCGGCATCGGGTTCTGGCTGTAGACGGTGAAAATCACCGCGGCATCGAAAAGCTCCGCGCGCAGATGGTCGATAAGGGCGAGGTCGGGCTCCGGGCCGCGCGGGGGCGTAGCCTTCATCCAGGGGGCCTGATGGACGATGACGCGATCGATGAAGGGACACAGATGCGCGGCGGCCGCGCCGGCGGGGGACGTGAGGAGCGTGACGCCCACTCCCCCCTCGGCGAGCGCGCGTATGGCGGGTGTCGTCATCAACACGTCGCCCATGCTGTCCAGCCGGACCGCCAGCACGCGGCGCACCGCGCGCCAGGCGTCGGTCATGCGACCGCCTGCGTCGCGTTCTGCCGGATGCGATCGATGATGCCGCTGGTCGAGCGATCCTCGAGAAAGTCGAGCAGCTTGACCTCGCCGCCCAGTCGCTTGACCACGGGCGCTTCGGGCAAGGTTTCGAGCGTATAGTCGCCACCTTTCGCGTAGATGTCCGGTCGGAGTGCTTCGATGAGCGCGACGGGCGTGTCCTCCTCGAATACGACGACCAGGTCCACGCAGGACAGGGCGGCGATCACGCTGGCCCGGTCGTCCTGATCGTTGATCGGGCGCTCCGCCCCCTTCAGCCTTTTCACGCTGCTGTCGGCATTGAGACCGACGACGAGAACGTCGCCCAGCGCCTTGGCGCGATTGAGGTAGGTGATGTGGCCGCGGTGGAGGATATCGAAACAGCCGTTGGTGAAGACCACGCGCCGGCCAGCCGCGCGCCAGCCCTCGACCTGGGCGGTAACCGCCGACGTCGTCGCGACCTTGCGCTCTCCAGCCAGACGTTCACGGATCAGCGCCGCGCTGCACACTGTCGTCCCCGGCTCGGCCACGCTGACGGTCGCGGCCGCGGATGCCAGGTCCGCCGCCGCGGGCGTATGCGCTCCGGCCGCCAGTGCCAGGGCAAATGCGCCGGTGAAGACATCTCCGGCACCGGCGGCGTGGATATGCGGCGCGGGTCGGGTGAAGGTGCGATAGGTCTCCCGGCCGCGTTCGAAGACGATGGCGCCGGTGACGTCGAGCGTGACGCACAGGATCTGGGCCCCGGTCACGGCCAGCAGATGATCCTCGGCCGCGACGATCTGTTCGAGGCGGGCACGCCCTTCGAGACAGCTCACGCCGGCCAGCGCAATTGCCTCGGCGTAGTTGGGTTTGGCGGCGGTCACGCCGGCGCGGGCGTAGCGGGTCAGATCCTTCGCATCAGCCACGAGGACGCGCGGTTCGGCACGCTGAAGCCGCTCGATTTCGCCGACGACGGCGGGAGTGAGTATCCCATAGTCATAGTCGGAGATGACGACCGCGTCGGCGTGCGTCCAGCGTTCCGCCAGCGCGTCGAGCAAGCGCCGCTCGCTCGTCTCGTCGAGCGGTTCTTCGCTGCCTTCGTCGAGGCGCAGGAGCAACTGGCCATTGCCCATGACGCGCTGCTTGGTCAGCGTGGCGCGACCCGGCGCGGTGAAGACGCAGGCATCGTGCAACTCGGCGCGTCCGAGCGCACGGCGTAGCAGCTGCCCTGCGTCATCATCACCGATGACCGAGAGGAAGTCGACCGTGGCACCGAGCGCGCGGATGCCAGCGGCGGTGTTGGCGGCACCGCCCAGCGTGTCCTGCCGGCTGCCCATCGCGACGATCGGTACGGGCGCCTCACGGCAAAGCCGGGCGACATTGCCGTGGAGATAGCTGTCGAGCATCGCCTCTCCGACGACGAGTATGCGCAGACCGCCAAAGCCCTCAAGCAGCGCGAGCGTCGGCATGATCGTTCTCCAGGATCAGCTGCGCGGCCGCACCCATGTCGGATACGCGCGCAAAGGGGGTGCGATGCGGGCCGCCGAGCCATTCAGTCTCGCCGCCGTTATCGACCAGGATCGAACGGCATCCGGCGCGGTTGCCAGCTTCGACATCGTTCAGGATGTCACCGATCATCCAGGATGCGCGCAGGTCGAGGCCGAGGTCGCCGGCGGCGCGGGTGAGCATTCCCAGATCCGGCTTGCGGCAATGACAACCATCGGCGGGACCATGCGGGCAGTAGTAGAAGCCGGCGATCGGCGTCGGCGCCAGCAGGGCGCGGAGCCTGTTCGAGACATCCACGAGCGCCGCTTCGTTGAAAAACCCGCGCGCGACCCCAGACTGATTGGTGACGATCACCAGCGCAAAGCCGGCGGCGTGCAGTGCGGCCGCGCCATCTGCCGCTCCCCGCGCAAGGACCATGCGGTCCGGATCAACGTTGTACGGCAGGTCGTCGACAAGCGTCCCGTCCTTGTCGAGAAAGACCGCCGGGATCACGGCCAGCTCGTTTCGGTGGTCGGCACCACGAGCAGTTCGGGAATGACCGTCGTCCTGGGCGTCAGCAGCAGGAACTTGACGGTATCGGCCACTGCCCGCGGCTCCTGAAGGTTCTCGAGCGGCGTGTCCGGGAAGCGGTCGAGAATGAAGGGTGTGCGCATGCCGCCAGCGAGGAGCGCGGTGACCTTGATACCCAGCGGCCGTCCCTCGACATGCAGGGCGTGACTTAGGCCGAGCAGCCCCCATTTGCTGGCATGATAGGCGGATGCATTTGCCCATGCGCGCTTGGCAGCGGTCGAGACGATGTTGACGATATATCCCTGACCGGCTTCGCGCATCAAGGGAAACACCGCCTTCGACAGCACGAACGGCGCACGTAGATTAACCGCCACGACCCGGTCGAAATCCTCCTGCGTCAGATCCTCGATCGACTCGGTCTTGTCGGTCCCGGCATTGTTGATCAGCACGTCGATCCGGCCGTGCTCGCGTGCGATGCGGTCGACAAGCGCCGTCGCCGCATCGGCATCGCGAACGTCAAGGGTCTCGGCGGTCGCGCCCAGCCGACCGGCAAGGCCGGCGGCCTCATCGACCTTCATGTCGATGATGACGACGTTCGCTCCGGCCTCCGCCATGACGGTCGACAGCTCCGCGCCCAGGCCGGTCGCGCCACCAGTCACCAGGACGACCTTGCCGGCCAGTTCGGACGAGGCTTGCGCGGGTTCGGCGCGGGTCATCGTATCGGTCATTGCAAAACTCCGGAGGTAAGAATGGGAACAATGGCGGGAGAGGCGGCGTCGTGCGCGTGCACGCGTTCCTCGACGAGTTCGCAGACCAGATGCAGCGCCAGCATCTGGACTTCCTGTACGCGCGCCGTCTCGGTCGAGAGCGCACGAAGCGCGACATCGGTCATCGCGAGCGCCGGCGTCGCCGCCGCGCCCAGCACGCCGATGGTGCGCAGTCCGCGCTCTCGCGCCGCTGCCAGCGCCGCCAGAATGTTGCGCGACCGGCCGCTGGTCGAGATCGCGATCAGCACATCACCCGGCTGGCCATAAGCCTCTACCCCGCGCGCGAACACGTCGCTGAAATCGACATCGTTTGCCCATGCGGTCAGGAACGCCTGATCCGCGCCCAGCGCGATCACAGGGAGGCCGCGGCGATCGGGGCGCTTGAATCGTCCCACAAATTCGGCGGCGAAATGCTGGGCATCGGCAGCGCTGCCGCCGTTGCCGCAGATCAGGACCTTGCCGCCGGTCAGCAGGCAGGAGGTAATGAGGTCGGCGGCGGCCACGATCTCTTCACTGAGGGTGGTGCGTGAGCGGGCGATGGCGGTCGTGAGATCCTCAAAGGCGCGACCGATGCGGGCGGTTTCGGCGTTGACGACCGGGCATTCGTGGCGCGCCCCACAAAATTCGGCATAGGCCGTGTTCATCTGCGTGGCGACCCCTTCCCAGGTGAAATGCCTGCGGACGCGGGCCAGCCCCGCCCGTCCCATCGCGATTGCCCGCCGCGGGTCGTCGAGCAGCGCGACCAGCGCCGCCGCCAGCGCGACGGGATCCTTTGGAGGCACCAGCAACCCGGTCTCGCCCTCGACGACGGTCGATTTGAGGCCGCCGACGGCAGCAGCGATGACGGGGCGAGCGCAGGCCATCGCTTCCAGGGGGGTGATGCCGAACGGCTCGTACCAGGGAGTCGTGACGAAGACGTCGGCGGCGCCGTAGTAGAGGCGAAGCTGGTCGCGGGCCCGCGCGCCCGCGAACGTGACGCGGTCGGTGACGCGTTCCTCGCCGGCGATCCCGGACAGCCGGACGAGTTCGGGCTGCAGCGCCGGATCGCCGCCATCGCCGCCGACGATGACGAGGCGTGCATCGCTCAGCGATGCCGCGGCGCGGGCAAAGCCGCGAATGACGGTATCGACGCCCTTGCGCGGCACCATTCGCCCGAGTTGCAGGATGATGCGCTGATCGGGATCGAGGCCGAGCGCGGCGCGTGCTGCGGCCTTGTCCATCGGCTGGAACTCGTCGGCGTCGAAGCCGCAGGGGATGGTGCGGAGCCGAGCGGGATCGGCGCCGTAGAGCCGGGTCAGGTCGTGCTCGTCCGCCGGACATTCGGCGATGATGAGATCGGCTTCGGCGACCAACCGGTCCTCGATCGCGAACCGCTCGTCAGGGAAACCGTCTACCGATTGCTGATGCAGCCGGCGGACGCGGCCGAGCGCATGGAACGTGACGACCAGCGGCAGGCCGAGCCGTGCCTTCAACTCCAGCCCGACAAGCCCGCTCATGAAGAAATGCGCGTGGACGACGTCATAGCCGCCGTGCGACGCGATGAAGCGCTCCATCTCGCCCGCGAAGGCGGGCATGAAGGGCAATAGCTGTTCCTTCGGCAGCACCTGAACCGGCCCCGCCGTGACGTGGATCACGCGGACGCCCGGCGCATAGTCGGTGATGGTCGCGACCGCCGGACATTCGCGGCGTGTGAAGACATCGACATGGTGGCCAAGGCGGGCGAGGTGTCGCGACAGCATGGCGACATAGACGTTCTGGCCGCCGCCGTCCGGGCCGCCGAGATCGGCGAGTGGCGAGGCGTGTTCGCTGATCATCGCGATCCGGCTCATGCGGTGACCCTCCTGAAGGCGGCGGTCCAGTCCGCCGCGAATCTATCCATTCCGAAGCGCCGGCGCGCGGTTTCGCGGCCCTTGAGGCCGATCTCTCGTGCGAGCGATTGGTCGGCCAGCAGCGCGCGCATCGCCTGGTGCAGTACCGCCTCATCGGTATGCGTGAAGCCGTCGACCCCATTCGTGACGATGGTCGGCAACTCGGTAGTGGCCAGGCCGACGACGGGCAGCCCCGCCATCATTGCCTCGCACAGCGCAAGCCCGAGGCTGGTGTAGCGAATGGGGTGGAAGAAGAAGCGGTAGCGCGCGGAAAAGGCGGGCAGATCGGGAAGCGGGACTTCGCCTAGGCCGCCGCTTTCTTCGGAAAACATGCCGATCAGGTCGAGCGGCAGGAGCGCGCGGGCGCGCTCGAACACGTCGACGCCCAGACGGCGCCCGCGCCGCGAGAGGCCGTTGACGACGGTCAGGCCGCGCTCATGCTCGCCGCTGAACAGGTGGCCGTGATCGTCGACGCCGTGCTCGATCACGGTCGTGGGGGTCGCGCCCGCATCCCACATCAGCCGGTTGTAGTGCGTGACATGGACCAGCAGCACGGACGGGTCGTCCACCGGGTGCCGCGTATCGGTGGGCGTCTCTCGCGGGGGATCGTGCTCCAGATAGAGTTGCGGCAGGCGGCGCTGCGCTTCGCTGAGTATCTCGTGCCGATCGACCAGCCAGTTGCGGTGCGACTGGTAGAGGATCGCGTCATATTGCCCGTTCGCGACTTCGGCGGCGGGGACGTCATGGACGTTGTCGCCCCAGGTGAAACCGGGCGAGCGACCGCCATAACCCTCGGGCCGGTCCTGTTTGACGGGCAGGAAGAAGTCGTGCGGGGTGCGGCACAGATAGTTCAGATAGCTGCCGTGGACGTGCCAGGTAAGGATGCGCAGGCGCCTCATGCGATGGCACCGTCGAGCGCGTCGACGAGCGCGCCATCGGACGCATCGGCGGGCAGGCAGCGGGACAGGAGCGCGCCGCCGAACTCGACAGAGCGGCCGATGCGGATCGGGACGCCGGCCAGGTAGAGCATGGTCGCCACGCCCCAGGGCGCTTCACCGGGTTCGGTGAGAAGAATCGCGGCGCTGTAGCCGCGTAGCGCGGCGATGCCGTCGGGACCGACGAGCGGCAGCGGCGCGCTTGACCAGCCGGGATGCGACACGGCCGCGATGCGCTCCGGCGCGCCCAGTAGAAGGACGTCAGGCCGCAAGCGAGGGTTCCAGCGTTTCCATCTGGGCGAGGACATCGGCGACTTCTGGCGGCGGCGGCGCCGTGCGACACAGCGACGCATCGGGCAGTCCGGACCCGACGCAGCGGTGGCGGTCGGCGTCGAGCGGCGCCCAGCGGGCGCGGTCGGAGGCGAGGAACAGGACGACGCTGGGCGTCCCGACCGCTACGGCCAGATGCGAGACGCCGGTATCGTTGGTGACGAGGAGGGCGGCGCCCTCGACAAGAGCCGCCAGGGTGCCGAGCGATGTCCGTCCGGCCAGATCGAGAGAGGGGGCACACATCGCGTTGGCGACGGCAGCGGTGATTGGTGCTTCGGCTGTGGTTCCGCTCAGCACCACCCGGTAACCTTGCTTTGCCAGCGCATCGGCGACGACGGCAAAGCGGTCGGCGGGCCAGCGGCGCTCAGGCTCGCTGGCGCCGGGATGGACAATCGCATAGCGGCCGACCGGCTGAAGCGTGGCGATCGCATGGCGTTCGGCCTCGACGATCGGGAACCCGATGCCGTGGTCCACCTCTGGCAGGCTCATATGGTCGGCGAGAGCTGTCCAGCGGCTGGGTTCGGGCAGCGCGCAAGGATAGGGGATGAAGGCTCCCGTGGGATGCCAGCTGCCCGCAACATGGTATCCGGCATTGAGCTTGGCGCCCAATAACGCGGTCACGACATTGGTGACGCCGCCGCTGCCGTGCATCTGAATCGCCAGGTCGAAGCGGCGCGCCTGCATGGTAGTCAGGAACGTCGTGACGGCGGCAGGATCGACGGGCTGCTCGGGCAGCCCCGGAAAGCCAGGTATTGAAATCAACTCGTCGATCAGCGCGGTATAGCGCGTGACGAATTCGCGTGCCGACGCCAGGCCAATCAGCGCGACATGGGCATTAGGCATGGCGGCACGCAGACGCTCAAGAGCGGGGACGGCGCATAACAGGTCGCCCAGTCCCGGCAATGCGCGCAGCACTGCGACCTTTTCTGCCTTGCCCTCGCTGCCCATCGCCGTTCCGAAATGCTTGAAACCGATGAAAGCGTTAGAACTGTTTTTGTTTCTTGGACTTTAACCAGGTTAAGTGCTGCTTTTCAGAATGAAAGCCAGCGCAAGATGATCGGACATTGGTTGACCATCGTCAGCGCCCAGCACCTCAATCTCTGCGAGATTGCAGGTGATCTCGCCATGCATCCATAGTTGGTCGATTCGGTCCCGGAGGTTCCCTGTTTCAAAGGTGAACCCGCTTGTCTTGTGGTGAGCCGGCCAGACGTCATGCCATCCTGCGGCGGTGAGCCTGTGAGCGAAGGTACTGCCCGGAGACTGATTCAGGTCTCCAACCAGCAGCAGATCGCCCTCGATGCCCGCAGCGTACCGCAGCGTTTCGGCGAGATTGTCAGCAGCCTGCTCCGCGACCCAGGAGAAATGAGCATTGATGAAGTGAAGCGGGCGACCGTCATACTCTAGCGTTAGATGAAGAAGGACGCGCGCATTGTCGTCATCACCGCCCCGGCAGGTCAGTGGAATGCTGTTGATATTCATGAGGGGACGACAGGACATGGCAGCGGAACCGAACCAGCCCTTATCGACACGCTGTGCAGCCGCGAAGGCGTGATGGCGGTATCCCGGCAGCGCGTCGCGCAGGGCAGGCAGCGGACCAGTGCCATCATCGCCGACAACTGCGGCCTGCAGCAGCACGATGTCGGCCCCATCGCCGCGGATCGTATCGGCGGCTTGCGCAACACGGGCTGGCCAGGCACCATGCTTGTCGTTTTCCCCGCCGAGGTTGAGCGACACGACACGCAAGCGCGCTTGCTGATCGATCTCCATATCGTTCCCTATAATTCCGCTTACAATTTTATTGACAGGTCGTTCGGCTAAAGTACCGACCTGCCGAGGCGGTTTCCCACATTGCCATGCTGACCGGCGAGCATATGCGCGGTGTTGACCAAGGCGAAATGGCTGAACGCCTGAGGAAAGTTACCTAGCTGGCGTTTTTCGACGGGATCATATTCCTCAGCGAACAATCCGAGATCATTGCCATAGCTCAGTAACCTTTCGAACAGGGCATAGGCTTCACCCATGCGGTCCGAGAGGATGTAGGCGTTGCACAACCAGAAGCTGCAGGCCAGGAATGCGCCTTCGTTTCCGGGCAAGCCGTCCGCCTCGGCATCATCGGTGCGGTAGCGGTAGACCAGGCCATCCTCCAGCAGATCACGTTCAATCCGCGCGATCGTGCCCCGAATGCGCGGATCGTCGGCGGGCAGAAAGCCCAGTAGCGGTAATTGCAGCAGCGCGGCATCGACGCGGTCGGCGCCGTAATATTGAACGAAGCTGTTACTCGCCGCGTCGAACCCCTTTTCGCAGACTTCCGCATGGATCTGGTCGCGCGCGGCGCGCCATGCGTCGATCTCCCCTTCCAGATTATAGTCTTTCGCGCTTTCCACCATGCGGTCGAAAGCGAGCCAGCACATGACCTTGGAATAAACAAAATGCCGCGTGTCACCGCGCACTTCCCACAAGCCTGAATCGGGTTTCTGCCAGAGCGTCAGCAGGTTCTTTGCGATCGCCCGCTGCAACGGCCAGACCACGTCCATGTCGGGCAAGCCCGCCCTTCTTGCACCATCGAATGCGCCAAGGACCGCGCCGTAGACGTCGAGTTGGAGCTGGTCGTGCGCTGCATTACCGACCCTGACAGGCTTGCTGTCCTCATAGCCCGGGAGATGGTCGAGCGTGATCTCGGTAAGTCGCCGCTCTCCGCGCAGGCCGTACATGATCTGGATCTCGTCCGGCTGTCCGGCGGCGGCGCGCATCAGCCACCAGCGCCAGGCCCCCGCTTCCTCGGAGAAGCCGGAGCCGGTCAGCGCGTAGATCGTCCAGACTGCATCGCGCAGCCAGCAATAGCGATAGTCCCAGTTGCGAACGCCACCCGGCATTTCGGGCAGGGATGTGGTGGGCGCGGCAACGATGCCACCGGTCGGTCGAAAGGTCAGCGCCTTCAGCGTGATGAGTGACCGCCTGACAATGTCGGAATAAGCGCCGTCATACGTGCAATTCTTTGCCCAATCGGCCCATTCCGCTTCCGTGCGGCGCAGCAGGGCATAGGGATCGCGGGGAAGTGGCGGCTCGTCATATGAAGGGAACCATTCGAGCATGGTGGCCACGCTATGCCCTGCCGTGACGCTGAATTCAGCATGTGTGGCAAAATCAATGTTCTCCAGCTCGATACTGCTGCTGATCCGCACCGCATCGGGTCCAGCTGTTGCGATGATTGCGCCTTCTTTTCGTTCGACCCAAGGCAATTCCGCACCGTAATTGAAGCGCATTCTTAGCTTCATCGCTACGCGCACTTCACCCTCGACCCCGCGGACGATCCGAACGAGTTCCGATGTGCCGCCACGGATTGGACGCGGCATGAAGTCCAGCACCACCGCCTTACCGCTGTCCGTCGTGATACTGGTCTCAAGGACCATTGTATCGGGAATGTAGCGCCGCGTGACCCGCGCGGCCGGATCGCAAGCCGCGAGCTCCCAAGCCCCATGCTCAAGCGTTCCAAGCAAGGATGCGAAGATCGCTTCTGAGTCGAATGACGGCAGGCAGCACCATTCGATGGTGCCATCCATGTGGATCAGTGCCGCGCTCTCGGTCGAGCCGATGAGCGCATAGTCCTCAATGCGGCGTGTGACTGGTTTTCGGGCTGCGTTGGCGGGGTCTGCCATCAGGATTTCTTCTCGGCAGCCAGTTCATGCCACTTCCGCCCGTCGCGGGTCAGCAATGCGCTTGCGGCGTCCGGACCGAAACTGCCGGGCGCATACTCGTCCGGTTTTCCGCCCTTCGCCCAAAGGTCAAGAAATGGCTGTACCGCAGCCCAGCCGGCTTCGATTGCATCGGCGCGCTGGAACAGGGTCTGGTCGCCGGTGAACAGATCGTAGAGCAAGGATTCATACCCGACCTGATGACTGATGTCGAAGCGGTCGGCATAGAGAAAGTCCAATGCGATCGGGACAGCCTGAACATCGAGGCCGGGCCGTTTGATGAGCATATCCATTCGCAGGCCTTCATTCGGCTGTATCTGAATCACGAGCCTGTTCGCGGGCAGATGATCACCATCTGCCGGCGAGAACGGGCTGAATGGTACGTGCTTGAAGACAATCACGACTTCGGTGTCGCGCACTCCCATGACCTTGCCTGTTCTCAGGTAGAAGGGGACGCCGGCCCAGCGCCACGTGTCGATCTTCAGTTTGAGCGCAACAAATGTCTCAGTAGTGCTGTCGTCAGAAACATCCGGGATATTAGTAAAAGCGGGTACGGGCTTACCGTCCATCACGCCGGCTGCAAATGCTCCACGGACACCGTATTGCCCGGCCTCCTCCTCGGTATAGCAATGAACGGCCTTGAGAACCTTCCCCTTTTCGTCACGGATCGACTCTGCGTCGAAGCTGTTGGGCGGCTCCATCGCGACCATTGCCAGCAACTGGAACAGGTGATTGGGCACCATGTCGCGTAGTGCGCCCGTCGCGTCGTAGAACTTGCCGCGCGTGCCGACACCCACTGTCTCCGCTGCGGTTATTTCTACATGGTCGATTGCGTCGCTGGTCCACAGCCGCTCGATCATCATGTTGGCAAAACGTGCGGTCATGATGTTTTGCACGGTTTCCTTGCCAAGGAAGTGGTCGACGCGGTACACTTGGCTTTCGGCTACGCGCGACAGAATGCGTGCGTTCAGCGACTTTGCCGACGCCAGGTCACGGCCAAATGGCTTTTCGATGGCGACGCGGCGAAACCTGTCCGGCGTTTCGTCCATCAGATGGTGGTCAGCGAGCTTGTCAACGATGTCGCCAAAGAAGCGCGGCTGGACTGCCAGGTAATAAGCGGCGTTGCCCTCACCGATCCTGCGCGCCACCTCTTCATATACCGCGTCCTGCGTGAAGTCGCCCCGAAGATAATTGATACAGGAGCGCAGTTGCTTCCATGCCTTTCCTCGTTCGACATCGCCTTCACCGCCGGCTTCTTGATGGAAGTTCTCGAGCGAACTTCGCAGGCTTTCATCGTCACCCTCGTCAATGCCGATGCCCAGGATCCGGAACTGGTCGTCGATCAGTTTCATGCGGATCATATTGATCAGCGCCGGTATCAGCAGGCGTCTGGTCAGATCACCGGTCGCGCCGAAAAGAACAAGCGTCGTAGGCGGCGCGGGAGATACGTGTAGCGCGGTCATCGTCGGAAGCCATTCGGGTTCAGAATGACGATGGACATTGGCGGCATATAGTGGTCTCCGACGATCGGCTCGTTAGCGTCCCGTCAACCGCCAAGCACGGACTTTCGATCCACCACGCAGAAGCGATTGCGGGCAAGCCGGACGGCGGGGTTTGCCGCCGGCTCCTCAATCTGTATTTCCGGTCGTGATCCGTTAGCTGTGGAAAGATTTTTGACATGCTCCTGCGTGCTCTGATCCTGCTGCTCTTTGCGAGCGTGCCGACGACGGCCAGTGCGCAGTTGATCCCGAGTACCACACCGCGCCAGCCGGCAGCGCCGGTTGACCCGTTCGCACGAGAGACGCCGCGCTCCACAGTCACCGGCCTGATCGATGCATTGGCAGCAAGGGACTATGCGCGCGCAGCCAATTATCTGGATCTGCCGGTTCAGCAGGATGACAGGGTCGCCGCAGGTGCCGCCGAGCTGACGCGTCGATTGCAGGGCATGCTGGACCGTGGAGGTGAACTGACCCCTTTCGCCGCGCTGTCGAACGACGCGGCCGGGCGGATCGACGATGACCTGCCCGCTGATCAGGAGAATGTCGGGACATTCGGCAAGGCGGAAGGCGGCACGCCAATTGTCCTTACGCGTGGACCCGGACCGAGCGGTGCGCAGATCTGGCGAGTGTCGCAGGACACGATCCGAACACTCAGATCGCGCCGTGCAGCAACCGCCCGTCCCGAGAGCGCTCAGCATGGGATCGCCGGCACCAGCGTTGCAGGTGCGCCGCTGCACGACTGGGCACTGTTACTGCTCATCGCGGCCGTAAGTTTTGTCGCATTGCGCGCGCTGGCCGCAGCAATCCTGACGGTGATGCGCCGCTCGATCCGCGATCATGAGCACAGCTCCGTCTATGGTTTCACAAGCGCTGCGCTGCCGCCACTGAGCCTGTATCTGTCGGTCGTCGCCTTTTACATCTATGCCAACAACATGCCGGTCGCGATCGTCGCCCGGCAGACCCTGTTGCGCTACGCCGGAGGGGTCGCGTGGGTGGCGCTCGCCTGGTTTCTGCTGCGGCTGGTCGATGCGATCGCACGGGTCGCAGCGGGGCGGATGCGCCGGGCCGAGCGGCGGCAGGCGGTGTCGGTCATCACGCTGCTGCGGCGATCGGCGAAGATCGTGCTGCTGGCGATCGCGGTCATCGCCGTGCTCGACACTTTTGGACTGGACGTCACGACGGGTATCGCCGCGCTTGGGATCGGCGGCATCGCGCTGGCGCTGGGCGCACAGAAAACAGTCGAGAATCTGGTCGGCAGCGTGACCGTTATCGTCGACCAGCCTGTGCAGGTGGGCGATTTCTGCAAGGTTGGTGATGTTGTCGGGACGGTCGAGGATATCGGCATGCGCTCAACGCGCATTCGCACGAACGAGCGGACGATTGTTACGATTCCCAACGGCAATTTCGCTGCACTGCAGATCGAGAATTTCTCGAAACGCGACCGGTTTCTGTTCAATCCGACGATTGGGCTGACCTATGATACGACAGCCGATCAGATGCAGGCAGTGCTGAATGCGATACGCAAAGCACTTATCGATGACGAGAACATCGTAACCGAGGGAGCGCGAGCGCGCTTTGTCAATTTCAATTCCAGTTCGCTGGACATCGAGATCTTCGCCTACTTCCAGACATATGATTTCGCGACGTCACTTGAGATGCGCGAGGCCTTGATGCTGCGTCTCATCGCCGCGGTCGGCGAAGCGGGTACGAGTATCGCTTTCCCGACACAGACATTGCTGCTGAGACCGGAAGGCAATGCATGATGCTGTCACGCGATACGCTCACCATTCGCATAGGCTGCAACTGTTGTCAGCGTGTCGTCGATGACGGTCAGCGAGGCGGAGTAGCCGGGCGCGATCCGGCCAAGGCTGCTGCCCAGCCCCAGAAACGATGCAGGAATGCGAGAGGCCATCGCAAAGGCCTGTTCAAGCGAAACCCCAAGCATCTGATGCGCGTTGCGCACAGCTGTCGCCATGTCCAGGTCGGAGCCCGCCAATGTACCGTCTTCGGCCACCAGGCGCCCTGCGTCGCGATTGATCTGTCGGCCCTGCAGCATGAAGCTCGTCCGATCGTCGCCGGTGGTCGGCATCGCATCCGTCACCAACATCACGCGGTCGGCGGGCTTGCAGCGTAGTGCGAGGCGCAGGGTGGCCGGACTGACGTGATGACCGTCGACGATCATCGCGCACCAGCTTGAGTCGCTCTCCAGGGCGGCTCCGACCACGCCCGGCTCGCGACTGGTGAGCGGCGACATGGCGTTGAACAAGTGGGTGAAGCCACTGACGCCTGCGTCGAGCGCGCGATTGACCTCCTGATAGGTTGCGGCGGTGTGACCGGCAGCAACGATCACGCCGGCAGCGACGAGTTCGGCGATCATTGCCGGATCGACCATCTCCGGCGCAAGCGTGACCAGGGTGGACCCGCGCCGGAGCGAGGTCAGGACGGCCAGTCCTTCCGCGTCCAGCGCACGGATCTGGTCGGCGGCGTGAATGCCCTTGCGCTTCGTGTTGATGAACGGACCCTCAATGTGAATACCGAGGATACCGGGAACATCTTGTTCAATCGCTGCGTCAACGGCGGCAATGGCAGCGCGAATGACATCAAGTTCATCGGTAATCAGCGTCGGTAACATACCGGTCGTGCCGAACCTGGCGTGAGCAGAAGCAATAGTACGAATCGTCCTGACGCTTGGCGCGTCGTTGAACAGGACGCCGCCGCCTCCGTTGACCTGAGTATCGATAAAGCCGGGCACCAGCATGGCCCCCCCGAGATCTTCCAGCGACAGATCCGCTGCTACCGCTTCGGTCGGGACGATGTCTTTTATCTTCGAGCCATCGATGAGCACGGCTTTGTCTTCAACGAAGCCCTGATCCAGCAGAACGCGCGCGTTGACGAGTGCCTGCATCAGAGGGTTTCCGTGACCTTGCTCAAGTGACGCGGACGATCGGGATCGAGTCCGCGTCCTACCGATAGCCGGGCGGCAGCCCTGTAAAAGCTGAGGATAGCGCAGATCGGCTCCATTGCCGGATGGGTGACGGGAACCGGCAGCGTCGTCATCGGGTCATTGGCAGGGCCGGCGACGAGGACCGTTCCGCCCCGCGCGCGGACATCGGTCACCAGCTTATCAATGCTCGATGCCGCCTCGTCCGACTGTCGAAAGACCAGCAGCGGAAAGTCCGGGCCGACCAGCGCCATCGGACCGTGGTGCACCTCTGCCGCGCTGAACGCCTCGGCATGCAGCGCGCAGGTCTCCTTCAGCTTCAACGCAGCCTCCTGCGCGATACCAAAACCAAGGCCGCGACCGATGACGAACAGGCCGCGTGAATTTGCCAATTGCGTCACCATCGGTGACCAGTCCGCCATCCATGCTTCATCGAGCAGAGCAGGTAGCGAGTCGAGCGATCGATGAAAGCCGTCGTCCTCACTCCACGCGGCGATCAGCCGGGCAATAGAAGCGAGAGAGGCGATATAGGATTTCGTGGCGGCGACGCTTTGCTCGGGTCCGGCATGAAGCGGGAGCGTGGTGCCCGCGAGAGCGGCCAGTGGCGAGCCGTCCACATTGACCATCGCAAGCGTTCTTGCCCCATGTTTGGCAATGCCATGCATCGCCTCGACAATGTCCGGACTTTGCCCCGATTGGGAAATGCCAATCGCAAGCAGTCCGTCGGATCCGGGTGCCTCTCCATAGACCGACGATATGGATGGAGCGGCGGATGTGACCAGGACGCCGATGCGGGTCTCAATCAGGTATTTGGCATAGGTCGCGGCGTGATCCGAACTTCCGCGCGCGCAGGTCAGAACACCTGTCGGAGGGTGGTCGCGCAGCGTTCGCGCGAACTGGTGGACAATCTCGCGGTTGGCGGACCATTGGCGTGTTACAACCTGCGGCGCCTCCGCCGCTTCGGTCATCATGCGGGTTTGTTCGGGATCAATCATGCCGGACCTTTGGCGTTCAGTTCGGAGACGAAGTCGTACGCATCGCCGCGGTACCAGCTGCGGGTTGCCTCGATCGCGCGGCCATCCTCCAGAAAGCCGCGTCGTTCGATGAACAGGCCGGCCGCACCGGGTTCAATGCCAAGCAGTTTTGCCTGCTGCGGGTCGAAAAGGACCGCTCTCAGTCGCTGCAGCGCACGTACGGGTCGCCGGCCCTGAGCCTCCAGCGCCTCATAGAGCGAATTGTGAACGGTATCGACGCCGGTAAGCGCAAAACCGGGGATTGCGCTGTGCTCGATCGCCATCGCCAGGTCATCGGCCAGCCGCAACCGATGGAAGCGATAAACCTTCGCACCAGGACTGAGGCCAAGCATCAGCGATTCATCGGGCGTCACCGGACCCTCCGCACGAGCCAGCCATTCGCTGCGAACGATGCGTCCGCGCGCAGCCATGTCTTCGGAGAATGAGGAGAGATTGCCGAATTGTTTTTCGACCCTTCCCGCGACGAACGTACCCGCACCGTGTCTGCGAACCAGCAGCCCCTCCTCCACGAGTGCGTCAAGTGCCTTGCGCACTGTTATGCGCGACACGGCGAAATCGACCGCGAGATCACGTTCCGAGGGCAGTGCCTCCTGCGACCTCAGCACGCCTCGATCGATCATGTCGCGCAAGCCTCGCTGAAGCTGGCGATACAGCGCACCCCGCCCCGTCGCATCGAGCGTGCCGACCTGTTCGGCCAAATTGGTCATTGAACCCCCGATAGATACCGGGCCTCTATAACCAATACCATACCAGTTTCTAGCATTAAATATCGTATCCTGTAACTAACCTGAAACTTTCTGCTTGACGACGGGATGAAGAGTAGGGATGGTATTGTTATTGGTATTACAGTGGCCTTTGCGGGCGATGATATCAGCATTCTGGGGGAAAGCAGATGATGAAGCGTACTGTCCTTGCATCGGGTGCCAGCCTAATGGCGCTAATGACCGTGCCGGCCTTCGCGCAGGATGCGCCGCCAGTCAGTTCTCCAAGCAATTCGCCGACCGCCGGCGTGTTGAACCCGGTGCCGCAGGATGACAGTTCGCTTGGGGACGACGACATTATCGTGACCGGCATCCGTGGCGGGATCGCGGCGCAGAACGAGGCGAAGCGCAAATCGTCGGTGATCGCCGACATCGTCTCCGCGCAGGATATCGGCAAGTTTCCGGACAAGAACGTGGCAGAAGCGCTGCAGCGTGTCCCAGGCATCGTCATCAATCGCGAATTTGGCGAGGGCGAGCGCGTCAGTCTGCGCGGTACCGCGCCTAACCTGACGAAAACGCTCGTCAATGGCCACGGCATCGCGACTGCAGACTGGTTCATCCTCGACCAGCTCGCCGCGACCCGGTCGTTCAACTATCTGACGTTGCCGGCCGAGATCGTTGGGCAGCTTGACGTCTACAAAAGTGCGCAGGCTGATGTTGAGGAGGGGGGAGTCGGCGGTACGATCAACGTGGAGACCCGCCATCCCCTTGATTTGAAACGATGGACGGTATCGGCCCAGGCACAGGCGGTGTACTCAGAACGCTCCGACAAGTTCGATCCGCAAGGTTCGGGGCTTATCAGCTGGAAAAACGACAATGAGACACTCGGTATTCTGCTGGGCGGGGTCTATCAGAAGCGTCGTATCCGCCGTGATGGTGTCGAGGTGCTGGGATACCAGAATTACGACGTGGCGCCTACGCTCACCATCGCCCCGCCGCCCGGATCAGCCGACGATACGCCGACCAGGATCGTGCCCAACCCGGATTTCAATGCAGCTTTGGTCGGCAATCAATATCCCTCGCTGATCGGCTCCGCGCTGTTCCAGCAGACGCGTGAGCGCTACGGCGGCAATGCGGAGATCCAGTTCAAGCCGACCGACAGCATCGAGATCGTCGCGACCGGCCTCTATTCACGCTTCAACGCATCGAATTTCAACCAAAACTTCCTGGCCTGGGGTTCCAACGCGCTGGGCGGCGGCGGGACGCTGACCAATCCGACGGTGCGCGACGGGACGATCGTCAGCGGCACCGTGATCTCGTCCGGTGGCGGCACGACGGGCCGAGCGGCCGTATATGACACGATCTACCGCGACGCTTATGCCGAAACCTATTCGGGCGACTTCGACGTCGTTTTCCACCCCAGCGACGCCGGCACACTGCATCTGAAGGGCGGTTATACCAAGGCGACCGGGCTGACCAAATCGCAGCCATTTTACGAAGGCGGCGCATCGGGTGCCTTTAGCTATGACCTGACCGGTCGCGTGCCGACGGTCGCCTTCACCGGTTTTGATCCCACCAATCCTGCTGACCTGACATTCGACTTCGCCTCACTCCACCGCGTTGGCAATACCGACAAGGAGAAGTACGGCTATTTCGATTATGAGCAGCAGTTCAATTTCGGCGGAATTACAGCGTTCAAGTTTGGCGGCAAATATACCGATCATGACCGCGTCGCGTCTTTCCTGGCCACAACCTATGGCGCCTTCTTCGTGCCGCTCGGCGATCCGACAGACGGCGTCGGATGTGGCGGGCAAGCCTGTACATCGGTCGATTTCGCAGGGGGTTCGCTACCCGGTGATTTTCTCGACAATCTGGCCATTCCGGGCACGCTCACAAACTATTTCAATGTCGACACCGGCAAGTTGCGGTCGATCCTGAACGGACAGCCTGCCGCAAACCGGGCGCGTATTCTCAACCCGCCGGAGAATTATTCGATCAACGAAAAGACCTATGGCGGCTATGCCATGTTGAAGCTGGGCGACGATACAACGCGCTATCATGGCAATGTCGGCATCCGCGTCATCCGCACGGACCAGACTTCGCGGGGCAACCAGCTTGGCGTGCCGATCGAGGCGCCGGGTGCCATTGCGAATCTGTTCGGCACCTATCTGCCGATCACGGTCGATCGCCACTATACGGACATCCTGCCGAGCCTGAATATCTCGGTCGATCTGACCCCCCACATTGTGTTCCGTTTTGCCGGCGGACGAACCGTTGCAAGGCCAGACTATACCGACATCGTGCCGCGTGTCAGCCTGAATCCCGGTTCGCTCAGCGGGGATGGCGGCGATCCCAGCGTCAGACCCTATCGCGCAAACGCGGTCGATGTCAGCCTGGAATGGTACCCGGATCGCCAGACGATCTTTGCCGCCGCGCTCTACTACAAGGACATCGAGACCTATATCGTAAACCGGACGGTTCAGGAGCGGTTCCCGGTCCAGACCTCGACGCCGAACCTGTCGCGCTGCAACCTGATCAACGCGACCGACCGCCTCTATGATTGCCTGTTCGACATCAACCGCCGATCCAATGGCCAGGGCGGAAAGAACAAGGGGTTCGAGGTTCAGGCGTCGCGCAGGATTTTCGGACCGATCGGTGCGATCGTCAATTATACCTATTCCGACGCAACATCGGTCGAGGGCGATCCTATCCCCGGCAATTCCAAGCATTCATTGAATGTGTCGGGCTATTATGAGGACAGCGCGCTCTCGGCGCGGGTGTCTTATAACTATCGATCCGCTTTCTTCATCAATATCGACCGCAATTCCCCGTCGAACCAGGGCCAGACGCAGTCGCTGGACGCATCGGTCAATTTCCGCCTGACCGATAACATCAACCTGACGGCCGATGCGATCAACCTGACGAACTTCAAACTATATCAATATTCGGGAACAGAAACCCGCTTCCGTGCCCGTTATGACAATGGTCGTATCTTCTATGCGGGCGTACGTATTCGCTATTGATTGAATTGGGGATGCGGGTGTCGATCGGGGGGATAGCGGCGTTCTGGTTGGCAAGTGCTGCCACGGCCGCGACACCTGTACCTCATCTGCTCCCTGCGCCCGCGGTGGTGACAATGCCGGAAGATGGGGCGCAGGGTGGCTTCGTGATGGCATCCGGAGTGTCGGTCATCGCCGATCGCCGCGATCCCGGTGCGACGAACGCGGCGGAGCGTTTCGTGGAATTGATGCGCAGTCAGAACATCGTGCTGCAACGGGACGGTGGTTCGAGGACGCGGCGAAAGCCAGTCATCCGTTTTGTCCGCGCGCCGGGCATGGCGCCCGAGGAATATCGGCTGACGACCGGCCCGATGAGCGCAACAATCAGCGCGACGAGTGACGCCGGCCTGTTCTATGGCGCGGTGACCCTGTGGCAATTGGCCACGCAGGACGATGGCAAGCACCGGGTCGCCGCGCTCACCATCGAGGATGCACCGCGCTTCGGATGGCGCGGGTTGATGCTCGACAGCGCGCGCCATTTCCAGTCGCCCGCATTTGTCCGTCACCTGATTGACTGGATGGCGGCGAACAAGCTCAACCGCCTTCACTGGCATCTGGTCGACGATCAGGGGTGGCGACTGCAAATCCGGGGTTATCCAAAGCTGACCGAGATATCCGGCTGGCGACGTCCGGCGACCGCTGCGGGTGCGCCGCCGCTGCCGGTCACAGGCGGTTTCTATACACAGGCAGAGGTTCGCCAAATCGTCGCCTATGCCGCTGAACGCGGGATCACGATCGTGCCCGAGATCGAGATGCCGGGCCATGCGCTGTCAGCGATCCGCGCTTATCCTGCATTGGGCATGGGAGTGCCGATCCCGGCTGGTACGGAGAGCGACTGGGGCGTTTTTCCCTGGCTCTACAACACCCACGAGCGGACGTTCGGCTTTCTGGAAGACGTATTGAGCCAGGTCATCGAGCTATTCCCCTCACCATGGATCCATGTCGGCGGCGACGAGGCGGTCAAGGACCAGTGGCGGGCCAGCCCTGTAATCCAGGCGCAGATCAAATCGCTCGGCCTGAAGGACGAGGATGCACTGCAAGGCTGGTTCACCGCACGGATTGGTCGATTCCTGGCATCGAAGGATCGCCGACTGGTCGGCTGGGACGAAATTCTGGATGGCGGGGTGCCGGCCAGCGCGACGGTGATGTCGTGGCGTGGGATCGAAGGCGCCGCGACGGCGGCGAAGACCGGGCACGACACGATCCTGTCGCCTGCCCCGGTCCTGTATATCAACAACCGGCAGGGGACCGGACCGGAGGAGCCACCGGGGCGGGGTGATGTGGAAACACTGGGCGACGTGCTGGCCTTTGAGCCGATGCCTCCTGCCTTGACCCCGGACCAGCAAGGTCATGTGCTGGGGCTGCAGGCGAATCTTTGGACCGAGCATGCCCGTACCGAGGCGCGCGCCGCATGGATGGCGTTTCCACGCGCGATGGCCATCGCCGAGACGGGATGGGCCGCGAACGGGCCGCGCGATCTGCGGGGGTTCATGGACGCGCTGGTGCCGCAGATCGAGCGTCTCCGCCCGCTTGGTCTGAAGGCTGCGAACAGTGCTTATGCGGTGCTGGGGAAGCTCGACCTCGCGAAGGGGACGGTGTCGGCGACGTTGAGCAATCAGGCGGGGTTGCCGATCCACTATACGCTTGACGGACAGGCTCCGTCCGCGATGTCGCCGCAATATCGCGAGCGGTTGTCGCTATCACCGGGTACCCGGCTGCGCGCGGCGGCGTTCCTGAATGGAAGCGCGCTGTCGGGCGGTTATGACCGGGTTGCATCGATGACGGTAGCGCGGACACATACCAATCGCGAATTGACGCCGTGTTCAACGGCCGTGCTGCTCGATCTGGAAGATGATTATCCGGCCAAGGGCCCGCGTGCGCATTTCCTGTTCGATATCTTCAATCCGTGCTGGCAATGGCCGGCCGCACCGATGGCCGGGGTGCGCCGTATTGCCGTGTCGGTGGGGCAGGTGCCGTTCAATTTTCAGGTCGGCGCAGACCGCGACAAGATCCACTTCCGTCCACCCGCAACGCCGAACGGAGAATTCGAGGTTCGCGCCGATGGGTGTGACGGGCGGCGGATCGCGGTGCTGCCGCTTGCGCCCGCTGTCGTAAATCCAGGCGTGACTCGTCTTGTCGCCGATCTGCCGGTGAGCGCTTCCAAGAGCGATCTGTGCATCACCTACACCGCCCGTGGACCCGACCCCTTGTGGGCGATCGATACCGTGGAATTGCTGGCGGAGTGATGGAGGTCGTGCTGCACGCGCCGTTCGCGGGCTGGCTGGCACCGCTCGGCGACGTGCCTGATCCTGTCTTTGGCGAAGGGATGATGGGGGAGGGGGTTGCCATCGACCCGGTCGAAGACATGCTGCGCGCGCCTGCCGATGGCGTCATCGTCGCAATCCCGGACAGCGCGCATGCGGTGACGTTGAAGCTGGCAAACGGCGTGGACCTGCTAATCCATCTGGGGCTAGAAACCGTGGCGCTGAAAGGTGAGGGCTTCCGGCCACTGGTCACCGTCGGCGCACGCGTTTCGACCGGTGATCCGTTGATCGCATTCGATCTGGATATGATTGCCCGCCGCGCCAAGGACATGGTGACGCCGATCGTGGCCGCGACGCAGGGCGCCCAAGTCGTGACCGACCAACCGGGGCGCATGGTGGCGGGCGGGACCGTCATCGCCAGAGTCATCGCCAGAGTCATCGGCAGCGGCGATACGCCGGCCGTAGCGCCAGACCCGGCGGTTAGCCAGCGTCGCAGCCTTTTGGTGACGGCGCCCAACGGCATTCACGCGCGTCCCGCCGCGAGGATCGTCGCGCTGTTGAAGCCCTTTGCCGCAAAGGTGACGCTGGTAAACGGAGACCGTCATGCGGATGCACGCAGCACCGTGGCGCTGATGATACTGGGCGTCCGTCAGGGCGACCGGATCGATGCGATCGCGGCTGGTGCGGACGCGGCGACCGCACTCGACGCACTTGTGGACTTCGCAGCCGAGCGGTTTGGTGACGCTCATGGAGAGCGTGTCGTCGCGCCCGTGGTTTCGCAGGGAAAGCCGGTCACCGCAGCGCCCGGCGTGGCGGTCGGACAGGTGATGCAATTCGTGCCGGTCCGGGCGGCGGTGGTCGAGGCAGGCAAAGACGTGGCGTTTGAACGGGCGGCACTCGCGGGCGCCATCGCACGGGTCGCGGAAACATTGCAGGGCCACGAACTGACCGGCGGCGCGATCGCGGAGGCGCACCGGGCGCTGCTCTATGACCCGGCCCTGCACGAACAAGCCGACGCGTCGATCATGGCGGGCAAGAGCGCGGCGTTTGCCTGGCGTCATGCCACGACGGAGGCAGCGGCGACGCTCAGCGCGAGCGAGGAGCCGTTGCTGGTGGAGCGAGCGGCCGATATTTCCGATCTGGAACGGCAGGTTGTCGCGGTGCTGAACGGTGATGCGCAGGAGCGGATGCCGACCTTGCCGCCGGACACCGTCCTGATTGCGGATGACCTGTTACCGTCTCAATTCCTCGCGCTCGACCGGGAACGGCTTGTGGGGATCTGCACCGCCGCCGGCGGGCCGACCGCGCATGTCGCGATCCTGGCGGCGGGCGCGGGCGTTCCCATGCTGGTCGCGGCGGGGCGCGGGGTGATCGACATCGCCGATGGAACGCCGGTCATTCTCGATGCGGATGGTGGTTCGCTTGAGGTCGATCCAGCGCCGGAACGGCTTTCGGCGGTCATGGCCAAATTGTCGGACCGGCGCGCCAAACGGGCAGCAGCGGTGGCTCTGGCGCATACGCCTTGCCAGACCGCCGATGGTGCCCGCATCGAGGTGATGGTCAATCTCGGCTCGGCGAACGAGACGGGCGCCGCCATCGCGGCGGGTGCGGAAGGATGCGGGCTGCTGCGTACCGAGTTCCTGTTCCTTGACCGCGCGACGGCACCCGACGAGGACGAACAGGCCCGGCTGTACGCGCGCATTGCCGCGGCACTCGGCGATCGGCCGCTGATCATCCGCACGCTGGACATCGGTGGTGACAAACCGGTCGCTTATCTGCCGCGTGTGGCGGAGGATAACCCGGCGCTTGGTGTGCGTGGGATCCGGCTGGGGCTGGCGCGTCCGGATCTGTTGGCGACGCAGCTGCGCGCGATCCTGCGTGCCGTGCCTGGCGATCAATGTCGCATCATGCTGCCGATGATCGTCGACCGCAGCGAGTTGCTGACGGCGCGGACGATGCTGGACGATGCTGCCGCCAGCCTGGGGCGGACGGACCGCGTGGCGCTGGGCGTGATGATCGAGACGCCGGCGTCCGCCGTCATCGCCGACCAGATCGCGCAGGACGCGGATTTCCTGTCGATCGGGACGAACGACCTGACCCAATATACGCTGGCGGCGGATCGGGGGAATGCGGGCGTCGCCGCGATGGTCGATGCCTGTCATCCGGCGGTTCTCCGACTGATCGCGCAGACCGTATGCGGCGGCGCGAAGCATGGGCGGTGGACCGGCGTGTGCGGCGGCCTTGCGTCTGACCCGCGGGCGGCCGTGCTGCTCGTTGGCCTGGGGGTGACGGAGCTTTCGGTGGTTGCCGCGGCGATACCGGCGGTCAAGCAGGCGGTGCGCGCGACGACGCTGGAGGACGCACGGGTGATGGCGGAGCGGGCGTGCGCGATGACATCTGCAGCCGAGGTGCGCGCGATGCTGGAGCCGGTGGCATGAGCTGGCGCACGGCGACGCTGGAGACGCTTCAGCCGCTGGGGCGGGCGTTGATGCTGCCCATCGCGGTGTTGCCGATTGCGGCGCTGTTGCTGCGGCTGGGGCAGCCCGACCTGCTTGATCTGGGGTTCGTGGCGGCGGCGGGGGACGCCATCTTCGCTAATCTGGGCCTGTTGTTTGCCGCCGGCGTCGCGGTCGGGCTGGCGCGGGAGAACCACGGCGCGGCGGCACTGGCAGGTGTGGTCTGTTTCCTGGTGGCGACGGAAGGCGCGAAGGCATTGCTGGTCGTGCCGCCGGATCAGACGTTGCCTACCGCGGATGCCGCGATGCAGGCGCTGTCGATCGCGGCGTGGAAGAGCAAGGAGATCGCCAAGCTCAGCGTACCGGCGGGTATCCTGTCGGGGATCATCGCAGGGGCGCTGTACAACCGCTATTCGACGATCCGGCTTCCCAGCTACCTCGGTTTCTTTGCCGGACGGCGTTTCGTGCCGATTGCAGCCGGCCTGGCGGGGATCGTCTTCGCGGTTCTGTTCGGCATCGGCTTTCCGTGGTTCGAGGCAGGCGTCGACACGCTCAGTAAATGGGTCATCACGGCCGGGCCGGTCGGGCTGTTCGCCTATGGACTGCTCAACAGGCTGCTGCTGATCACCGGATTGCACCATATCCTGAACAACGTCGTCTGGTTCCTGCTTGGCGATTATCATGGGGCGACGGGTGACTTGAAGCGGTTCTTTGCCGGAGATCCGAGCGCCGGCATGTTCATGTCCGGCTTCTTTCCGGTGATGATGTTCGGACTGCCTGCGGCCTGTTTCGCGATGTATCGCAGCGCCCAGCCCGAACGGCGGGCGGCGGTTGGCGGGCTTTACCTAGGACTTGCGCTCACGTCATTCCTCACTGGCGTAACCGAGCCGATCGAATTCACCTTCGTCTTCATCGCACCGATGCTGTTCGTCATTCATGCGGTGCTGACCGGGGCAGCGATGGTGGTGATGGCGTTGTTGGGGGTGAAGCTGGGCTTTGGCTTTTCCGCCGGGCTTTTCGATTATGTTCTCAATTACGGGCTGGCCACGCGACCGTTGATGCTGATCCCGGTGGGTCTGGTCTATAGCGTGATTTACTACGCCGTATTCACCTGGGTCATCCGGCGCTTCAACGTTAAAACGCCCGGCAGAGACGATATCGACGCGTCAGTCGGATCAGCGGAAGCGATATCGGTCGCTGATCCCAACAATGCCTATATCGAAGCACTGGGTGGTGCCGCCAATATCCGCTCGATCGACGCCTGCACGACCCGGTTGCGCCTTGCGCTTGCAGACCCGACACGTATCGACAGGGCAGCACTGAAGAGGTTGGGTGCGCGCGGTGTCGTCACGCTGGGGGAGCACGGCGTACAGGTGATTCTAGGACCAGACGCGGATCGGATCGCGGGCGAGTTGCGCGATGTACTGCGCGGGTCGATGCCCGCAAAAGATTTACACGAGCTTGTGGAGCAGCTGAGTCGGTTGGGGGGACAGGACATGGCGGCGCGCGGGCGACGGTTGTTGGTCAATTGCAACAACAGTTCGGGCATTCTGAATGTTGATCTCAGCCGGTTTGGTGTGGTGGCGAAGGCGCCTGTCGAGGGAGGAGTGCACCTGATTTTGTCATACCTGCCGACAAGCTGGCCTGAAGCGGTCAAATAATCGCAGTGCTCAAGGGGCAGTAAGCTGCGCCTTCATGGCGGGTATCATGCGGCGAGCGATGAAGAGCGACCCTTGCGGGGTCAGGTGGCCATAATCGAATTGCAGCGGCACGTCGTGAGCAGCCCACCGCGCACAATTTACGGGGCAAATGGCGCGGTAGGGGGAAAAATAGGCGATATTCAAATTTCTTGCCGCCATGGCGAATTGCCGATCGACGGCGGCGATCGAGACCTGGCGATGACGGTCAATATCGTCACCGTTGTCGAGGTGCCGGGCGAGGATACGCGGCAAGGGCTGGTCATATTCGACGATCGGTCCAGACAGGACGATGCGCGGCGTGACGCGGTGCAGCGCATGAACGGTTTTCTTGAGATACATCAGATCGCTCGTCGTCCATCGTGCCGAAAGAACGACGATATCCGGTCGTATCGATTGCAGGTCACCTCCAAACATATGCTGCATCATCTCGACGCACCGCGCATTTCCCCTTGTCCCCACCACGGGCTTGCATCCCGAGGCGGTAGCCTGAAGTATGTCGAACCGAGGAAGCGCGCGTTTCAGCCCGGGGTACAGATGGGCGCCGTGGCTGTCGCCGAGGATCAGAATGCTCGGTCGTTCATGCGATGTGGCCAGGCACCGCGACCGCGAGAAATCACTGAACCGATTGCTTGACGCCAGAAAACACGAGCCGGTTCGCATGTCTGCGTTGCGTCCGTCCGGATTGACGAAGGTGAGTATTTGCCGGGCTTCACCAGAGACGGGCCACCAGATACCGCTCATCGTTGCGAGAGCAACCGCTGCAGCGCCACATGCGGCCATCGCCGCGATGCCCCGGGACAGCACCGCAGGCGCCGGCAGGATGCTTCTACCTCGAAACGGTCGCTCGACAAAGGCCCAGGAGAGCGTTGCGGCACAGAGCGACAGCAAGAGTAGCAAAATGCGATCAGTCAGCTCGATCCGGCCGTGAACCTGCCGGTAAAAGACGATGATCGGCCAATGCCACAAATAAAACGAGTAGGAGATGAGACCGACAAAACGTATCGGAGCAAGCGACAACATGCGTCCGACGGAGCTTGTCCGTTCCATGCCTGCAAGAAGGAGCAGCGCCGTTCCGCCGCAGGGCAGCAGGGCAGCAGCACCGGGAAAGATTGTTGCGCGATCGAAGGTCAGAACAGCAAAGGCGATCAACCCGAGTCCGAACAATGCTGCCATTTCCACGGTCCACCGTCTTGATGGAATCGGGATTGCGCCAATGGCCAGCAGCGATCCGAGTGACAGCTCCCATGTTCGGTATGGAATGAGATAGAATGCCGCGTTGGCATTTCGTGTCACCATCCACTGAGCGGCCATGAAGCTGGCAATCGTGACCAGCCAGATCATGCATCGACGTTGTGACCTGCTCAATTGGCGTGTCAGGAATATCAGCAAGGGGAAAAAGAGGTAGAACTGCTCCTCTACGGAAAGCGACCAGGTGTGCAGGAGCGGGTTGCTGTCAAGATCGCCATCGAAATAGCCACTCTGTCGGTAGAACAGAATGTTGGAGGCAAATATGATTGATGCCAGGCTCGAGCGGGCGATCAATGCGGTCTGGTCCGACATAAACGTCGCGAAGCCGAACAACAGTACCCCGGCATAAAGAACGAACAATGCCGGGAATATTCGCTTGATGCGGCGCTTGTAGAACTCGAGTAGTCCGTGCTGCCAGCTGCCCTGTTCTTCGAGCAGCGTCTGCGTGATGAGAAATCCGGAGATGACAAAGAACACGTCGACGCCGACATACCCGCCGGAAGTCAATCCCACCCCGAGGTGAAACAGGACGACGGGGATGACGGCGACCGCGCGCAACCCGTCGATGTCACGCCGGTAGGCCTTCGTCATGACGGTTTGTTGCCTGGTCTGCACCGCGATCGTGAGGTCGTCACGATGAAGGCGAACGCCACCAGAAAGATCAGCGAGACGGAATTGGCGAAATTGATTGCGCGCTGTTCGATAAAGCCCTGAACGGCATAAGCTGCAACGATTGCCAGCAACACGGCATCACCAGGCAAGCGCGATCGGTAAGCGACCCTGATGCCGCTGATCAGCCCGATCAGGATGATGCCGAGGTACATGCCGAGGCCAACGATGCCCATATCGGCCGCTGTCGCCAGATAGGCCTCATGCGCGGATGAAGCGGTCGATATATACTGTTCGTGATGTCGATACCCGACACCCAACAGGGGGTGCGTAGCAAAGACGTCCCAAGCTTGTGCCCAGGCTTCCGACCGACCGGTCCCACCAGAGCCCAGTCCGCGTCGCGGGTCATCGACCATCAGGATTGTGTTGGCGATCGCTGGTGCAAAAAGGGCAAAGGCGCCCAATGCACCCGTGACGCCGAGCATGATCGTCAACTTGTTGCGTGTGTCGCCACGCAGATAGGCAAACAGGAGGATGAATAGGCCCCCCGCGACAACCGCCAGCAGGCTGCTTCGATTCTGCGAGAGTATCAGCACGCCGAGAAGTCCGAGCATTGCCAACGCTCGCACAGGAATTTGTCGGATCGCCACAGCAGCGAGCAGGGCATAAGCGCATGCGCCGCCCCAGTAATTGGGCCCCAGGCGACCCATGAAGCGACCATAGACGAAATTGCCGTCGATCACTGCCAAAGATGCCGCACACAAGGTGGTCAGCGCGTAGGCTTGGAGGATGGTGGCGAGCAGGGCGGGCCGCTCGATGTCGGCACTGACTAGAATCCAGATGACGGTCAGGACGTAGAGACCCAGCAGCGGCTTGGCGAGGTCGGTCGGATCGGAAGATCCGATCAGGCTGAGCGTGACGACGATCAGGATCAGCAGGGAGGTTGCCAGGAACGGCAGCCCCCGGACGACGTCGAGCCGCCGCGTCATCATTGTGATAGCTGCTGGAACGGTGCCGGCCGCAAGCATTGCCATCGTCACCATGCTGACCAGCGGCGTATCCGGCCGCGTGTCGACGGTTGCATAGGTGAACAGCGGCTGGCGCGGGGGCGCGACCAGGAAAACGAAGGGAGCGCAGCCCATCCATGCACCCCACAGCGTCGCAAGCAGGCGGTCGCCACCACGCGCCACGACGGGCGTGGAAGATCCTGTCGACATCAGCATCGTCAGACCTGGCGTTCGATCTCGCTCGAGCGGGTCAGGGCGATGTGCCGGAGTTCGGCAAGGATGGCGAGAGCCAGCGCTGTGAAGACCCCAAGCAACGCGCCAAGCGCCATCGTCAGCAATGGTTTGGGGGTGGCAGGTGTCCTCGGCGGCACAGACAGGCTGATGATCCGCGCGTCGGCAGTCTGCATGCCCACATCCAGACCGGTTCGGTTATAGTGCTCGGCATAATTCTCGTAGAGCGAGCGAAGCGAGGCGGCATCTCTCTCCAGCGCGGCGAGATGTACCAAGGCGAAGTTATTATTTGCCAGCGCAGAGCGCGCTCCCGACAGGCTTGCGGCCTGAGAGCCGGCGCGGTCGCGCGCGCTGTTGGTTTGCGCGGCGAGCATGCTGGTGGCTGCGGCGCGCGTCCGTACGATTTCGGAGGCAATGGCGGTATCGAGTTTCAAACGTTCCTCCTCCGCGCCAATGACGAGGGGGTGCTGCGGACCATAGCGCGTCCTTAGCTCGGCAAGCTTCTGCGCCAGATCAGCTTGTCGGGTGCGCAATTGCTGAATAACCGGTGAGGCAATTACCGACGGCGCAGAGGCCGCACTGGGGGTGCGCTCCGCATCCGCCAGCGCTCGCTGTCGTGCGGCCTCACCGCTTGCGGCCGCAACCTGGGTGGAGAGGTCGGTGATCTGCTCCTCGGCCAATTGCGCGCTGACGGCGGAAATAAGCCCCGTCCGGCGGCGGTAGTCCGCAACGTTGTTCTCTGCGTTTTTCAGCAGATCACCGATCTCGGTGAGACGAGTCCTCAGCTGCGCGTTCGCGGAACGCGTGGCGATATCCTTTTCCTTCACCTGGTTGGCGACGTAATTGCGGGCAAAGGAATTGGCGATCGCTGACGCCAGCGCGGGGTCGGGATCGCTATAGCTGATCCCGATCGCGTAGCTCGCGCCGGCACGTTTTACGGTCCTGTGATTGAGTAGTTTGTCCGATATGTCGCGCTCGCCCAGATTCTGCGCCGCCTGATCCGCATTCATCATCCCGCGCACGCCGGTTGGCTTGCTTGCGAAGTCCTTGTTGGACGTCAGTTTCAACTCCACTGCAACCTGATTGGCGAGCGATCGCGAACCCAGTATCTGAAGTTCGGTTTCCAGAATCGCGGCATCCGGCTCAAGCCCAGACAGGACGGGCGCACCAGTCGCCATCTGCCTGCGGGGATCAATGATCACCATCGATTTCGCGGTGTAGTGCCGGGGCGCGAGCGCAAGGTAAATGATAACGAGCGCGAGAACGGTGAGAAAAGTGAACGCCATCAATGCGGCGCGTGTCCGCATAAACGTCAGCATATAGGCAGGATCATAATACCGATCCGGTCGATCGCTGACCGGTAGCCTCATACCCTCGACAATAGTTGCCATGCTATTCCCCCAAATCATCCTGTGTCGTCATGCGGCAGCCGCACCGGGCGTCAGCCGTCGGTACAGTTCGACCAGCCTTGTCTGCTGCGTTGCCCAATTGAAGTGATCCTGAACCGCTCGACGTCCCGCTACGGCCATCGAATGCCGCCGGTCCGAGTGCTCATGCAGATGCCGTATGCGAGCGGCAGTATCCGGCAAATTGTCGGGGTCGACCATGATCCCGCATCGGCCTTGCTCCAGCAGCCGGCGCCAAACCGGAAAGTCCGACGCAATGATCGGCAGGCCGGCGGCCATATATTCAAAGAACTTGGTCAGTTCCTTCTCATAATAATGGTCGGTACGCGGAAATACTGCCAATCCGCCGGTCCAGTGATCGGCATAGCTTTCCAGCATCTGATCGGAGACGTAATATCCGACACCCTGTAGAATGACAGATGACACTTCGGCATGTGGCCGGGGCGACCGTTCTTCCCAGGCAATGACCCCATCCGGGTCCATGATGCCGAACCGTGAGTCACCGGATGCCGCGCGGATCTCCCTCGCCATTGCGCTCGTCATCGTGCCGGAGAAGTGGATGGTACTGCCGGGGAGCAGAGTCGCCAGCTCTGCATGCAGCAATGCACCGCGACTTGGGGTGCTGCTGCCGGTGTAAAGAAGCCGGATATTCGATGACTGGTCGATCGAGCGATCGATGCTGCGCAGCGCGGCCGATCGCTCAAGATGCGGATAATTCAGGACGGCTGTAGCGGCCGGAAAGGTGCGGGCGTAGTAACGCTCGGCGATCACGATTTCGAAGGCATGCCCGGCCAGATACGCGGCGATGCGCCATAGCGCGGCGATGGCGGGGCGGAGGAATGCCGGTATCCACGACCGGACGCCGGCAGCCTGACCAAAATCCTCATGTACATCGAAGATGACAGTCTTGCCCATCAGGCGCAGGACAAGCCCCCAGGGCAGCAGCTCCGGGTCGTGGAAATGGTACACATCGGCTCTTGTCCGCAGGCCGCGCAGGAAGACGGCAAACGCGGTGCGGGTCACGCGTTCCAGGCGATTGCGTGGAGGCCGGATGGCGAGCACGCGAACGCCGTCGACCACGCGGTCGCGGTCTCCACGCGCGACCAGCGCCACGTCATAGCCGGCAGCGGCCAACGTCCGGCACTCCCGCTGGAAGATGCGGTTGTCGAGCGGCTGATGATTCGAGCTGAGATGGGTGACCCTGCGACCCGGCGACGGTGAGTTCATGTCAGTTGTGCCGTTTATCCTGGTTCGCCCTTTTGCCGAGCAACCGCTCGGCGACGCGCGGCCGGTACTGCGCGCGATAATCTGGGTGTGCTTCGGTGACGTGAATCGGCGGCTGGAGCGGCTCGAAGCTGGTCGATGGCTTGCCGCAAAAACCGTCGACGCCCGCGCGCTGGATGAGCAGGGTCAATTCATTGACGTGCATCAGAAAGTCAGGCGTCAGCGGCTGCGGCCGTCGTTCAACGATCGCACGTGACATTTCCACGATGCCCAGGAATTTGTCCTGGGCATAGACCTCACGCCGGCGAAGCCAACTCACCAGCCTGTGTCTGAGCGAGTGGTTGTTTCCGCGCTCTGCTTCTACTGCGTGTGACTTCCAGTGACGAAGTAGCCTGAGCTTTTGGCCACCAATACCGAACCAGCGTCCGAGCAGCGGTTGGATGCGAAGGGAATAAGCTTTGCGGGCATTCAGGCTGACGGTCGAGAAGCGCTCCAGATGAACGGGTGACTGATAGTGACGGTAGCTGTCAGCGGTGATCTCGCCTTCGAGGCCGATGATACGCAGTCGGTGGTCGCGAGGTGCGACAATGCTGCATGTGATGCGAGCGGTCACGCCATTCGCGAAATCCAGGCAGGCGACTGAATAGTCGGGCGTGTCCTGAGGGCTCAGAAGTGCGCTGGTCTTGTGCTCCACCAGCATCTTGGAAAACGCCGTCACAGACCGCGCCGGGCCGAACATCGCGCAAATCCAGACGAGGTGATAGCCCACATGCTCGAAGGTGCAGCCCTGTTGAAACTCCTCCTGATAGGGCCAGGGCGCGCCGGTCGGGCTGCGCACATCCTCCGTCTTCATCAGGTGGACGGGATTATCGTCAAGTTCGGCATAGACCAGCAGAGGCTTTCCGATGGCGCCTTCGCGCACCGCCTTCCACATCGTCGATACCGCGTCGCTGAACACGTTGCACGGTGCGCCGGTGAAGACGAGGCCGCGTTCCTCGGCCAAAGAGAACAGCGCACCGGCATCAGCGACTTCGGTAGCGAGCGGCTTTTCGGAATAGACGTGCTTGCCGGCCTCGAGTGCGCGCCGACTAACCTCATAATGTGCATCGATGCTCGTCAGGTTGACGACAATCTCGATATCCGGATCGGCGAGCAATGTGTCGTAATCGGGATAGACGTTGAAACCATAATATCGCCCGACAGTCGCGGCACGAACAGTGTCGATGTCACAAACACCGAGCACATTGATTTCGGGGTGTGCCCAGCGGGTCCGCATATAGATATCGAAGACAAACCCGACACCGATGAAGGCGATATTCATGGACGAGAACTGACCAGCTGTGCCGACGCCCTGATCGCGTCGCGGATACGATCCAGTGTCAATACGACGCCGACGCTGTCGTCGAGCGACATGATCGCGCTTTCGGTCCTGCCATGCTCGATGCAGTTGCGCACTTCATCGGCCTGATAATGATAGCCGTTGCCCGCGTAACCTATGCGCTTACGCCTCATGCTTGCGCGCGACGAGATATCCAGCATCTGTGCAATGCGATGCGTAAAGCCGTGCTCGCGCAGGCGAGTCTTCCAATCGGGGTATCCCGCAGGGGGCGATGTCGGCTGCTGTTGCGTTAATTCGATACCCGTCGGTCGAGGGAGCCGCCCGGCAAGACTTGCCACCGCGTGTGTGCCCATCACGTGGAAATCATTGGGTGCCCAGCTACGAAGACTTGCGTAGAATGAGCCGGTGACGGCACCCTTGAAACGCAACTGGAACGCGGCATCCTCTTCAACGCCGGTCGGGCCGATCGTACCCATCGCCTGAACCAGATCAGGCGCACCGAAGAGCCACTGCGCAAGCGATACCGGATAGACTCCGAGTTGCGCCACGGCGCCGCCGCCCAGATCGGGATTGAAGCTACTGGCTGACCGATCAAATTGCTTCGACGTTCCGAAGTTTCCGGCAATCATCCGGACGGCGCCCATGTTGCCGGATGCGACATGGTCATGCAGGGCAAGTGCCGCCGGATTGAACCGGGTCCACATCGCCTCCATCGCAAAGACGGAGGCAGCGCGTGCCGCATCACGGACGCGTTCACTATCGGCATGATTGGCGGCAAACGGCTTTTCGACCAGGATCGGAATGCCTGCTTCGATGCAGAGTAGCGCGAGCCCCGCATGCTCGGATGGCGGCGTCGCGATATAGATGGCATCGACGCCACCTTTGGCGACCGCATCGGCATAGCCCTGCCGCGCTTCTGGCACGCGCATGGCGCTTGCAAAACGTTGAGCCCGGTCGAGCGAGCGCGAGGCCACGAAGGTCGCCTTCGCGTCGCGCGCCGCAGCGAGGCCGGCCACGAATTTCGCAGAGACGGCGGAGGTGCCGAATATACCCCAGCGGAAAATGCTCATACCGATCGGCCGGCACTGCCCGTCGACGACTGCGTTCGATCGTGTGCCGTTGCATCCTCAATGTGCGATGCGTGCAACGAAACCAATGTGAGCCCCCGAAACCAAAACACGATCTAACCACACAACCTCAAGTTACCCTTGAGACCGTTATTATAAAATCAACATTCGAGGCACAACTGTCGTACGATCAGAAAATATACAAGCATTGATACCGTCCTGCCGTGATACGGTAGTTGCCCATTGTCTCAATCAGGGATCATGTCGCGATATCTTTTACGAGACATGAAATTCATATCTACTTAAACGACGACGAGCTATGGTAATATTATCATTGTTTATGAATTAACTATAAGATGCAATGCATCATTTGCATGGTTTGGGAAAAATGATGTCGTTTAGGTTTGCGGATGCCGATCCTGTCGATTGGGGGTCCAATGGTTGGAGCCTGTACGCAAACCTGGGGGCTGCCGCTCGAAGCCGCTCGGATCATTTCTCGCGGGCTGGGTGACATGGACATGGGGCAGTATCGTCTCGGCACCGACGATGTCGTGCGTGTCGGTGTTTACCTGAAGCCGGAACTGCCGGGGGATTATCCTGTCCTGAGCAACGGGATCATTGCCTATCCGCTGATCAAGACAGTGCCCACTTCAGGACGAACCATCGGCCAACTGGAGCAGGCGCTTGCGCGTCGGCTCAAAAGCGGGTTGATCAATCATCCCCGTTTGACGGTCGGGCTGACAAGGCATTTACCCTTCCACATTCCGGGTGAGGTCGCCAAGCCCGGCCGTTTCGCCTATGAACCAGAGCTAATGCTCGACGCGGCGGTGGCGACGGCCGGCGGATATAATTTGCGCGCGAACCAGCGTCAGTTCGTCTTGCGGCATAACGGCAATGGGACGGCGTGGCGTCCGATCTGCAGGCCCGGCGAGCCCTTCGTTATGGAGTCCGGTGACATCATCACGATTCCGCGCCGTTATTTCTGACCCGTGCGTATTATCGATCGCCTGTCGCAGCGGCGCGACCGCATCTTCGCGATTGTCGATCAGGGCTTTACCGGCATCGGCAATTTTACCGCACTGACACTACTCGCGCGTAGCCTCCCGACCGCGCAATATGCCGCTATCGGTGCAGCGATCGCTTTGCATTTCGTGCTCTTCGGCTTCTATCGCGCAACCATCGTCCTGCCCTATATTCTGGCGGCGAAGGATGATGATCGCGCTGTGCCTGAAGGGGCGTGGTGCTGGCTGGCCTTTCGTGTCTTCATCATTCAGGCAGGAGTGATGCTGCTCGCCAGCATGGCAGTGACAACCGCGGGATGCTCTGACTTCACGCATGAGGTAGCCTTGTGTGCCGCGATCCAGTCGCCGCCCTTGCTGCTGCAGGAGTTCAGCAAGCGATGGCTCTATCAGCATAGGCGTGCCGGCGCGGTCGCGCTCAGTTCGGCGATTGGCTTCGCAATCGTCATCACCGCCATCCTGGCGATGATGTCCGGCGGGGCGTCGTGGATCGCCGCATCGTTGGCGTTGGGTAGCGGCGCGCAGGCGGCGGCGGTCGTCGGCTTTGCCTTTAATCCTCCGGGAATGGCCGGTCGGTTCGTCCGATCGGTCAAACTGCTTGGCCGACGTCGCCGTTTTGCCGCATGGCAGTCGCTCACGCATATCCCCTATGTGCTCTACAATACGGGCTACCCGCTGTTACTTGCAGCGATCAGCGGACCCGGAGTTACCGCAAGCTATACGGCGCTGCGCACGCTGCTGTCGCCTGCCGGCAGCCTGATCAGCGCGGTCGATGCGACAGACAAGGTTCGAGCGGTCGCGGCGTACCGGATCTATGGATTGCGCGGTGCAAAGCAATCGGTCGACCGCACGCGGGCTCTGTTGCTGGCGCTGAACGGCCCTGCACTGATTATGGCGGCGCTCGCCGCTGGACCGATCCAGCATCTGATGTTTGGCGACTCCTACCATCATCCCGTCGAGATGGCGGTGCTGGCCTCGTATTTCCTGCTGCTCAGCATCAATCAGCCATATGAATCTTTCATGGTTGTACAGGAGGCGGCGCGCTCGTTGCTCGTCTCACGCTGCCTGAGCGCAGGATTGGCGATCCTGCTCCTGATCGTGCTGGCGCCGCGCCTTGGGCTGATGGGGGCGGTGATTGCGCTGGTCGTGGCGCAGGTGGCAAATTTCATCGCGCTGCACCTGCTCAGCCTACGCAAGGTCCGTGAGGTGGGCAGGCCGTTGACGGCCATCCCATCATGAACACTGCGTCGCGTTTACGTGTGTCGCGGTCACCGCACCGGTGCCGCATGCCGCCGTCGCATAGGGCGAGCCAGTCGCTGGCGTAGCTGAGCAGCCGCGGGCCGACTATGCACCAACCGGTATCTTCCTCGGCAGCTTTTCGCTGTTTCAATCGCTCTCGGTCGATGCGTGGGCGGATGACAACGCCCGTGCGGTCGACTCAGCAGGTTGACCAGCATGCGCGCGAGCGTCGAGCATGTCGTCCGGGAAGCAGCGCTTTTGAGCGATCGTTTCCGCTCGAGCCGGGTGTCTCTCGGTATCGTCCTGACGCTGAGCCTCGTCAGCGTGTCTGAGGCGGTTGCCAGGTCTGATAGCGCTTGCCTCGTAGCGCATCGATGACGCCCAGCATCGTTGCGATGATCGCCCACGCAATTTCCGCCAGTCGTCCAGCCAGCCCGTCTTTTGCGCGCAAGATGAAGATGGTCGCCAGGGCGAGAAGGATCAATGCGGCAACAGCAGACATTGTGCCGAACATCTGCCAGATACCGATGATGGCCGCTGCCAGCGCGAGTGCCGCCCATAGCGCGCCGAACCAGCGGATGACGCGGTGACTGAGGTATTTCAGCCGGTTCTTCAACGACATGGCGCGTAATTGCGGGAGCAGGTAGCGATGACTGCTATAGGCGCGGCAAGCGATGCGCCGCTTGCGGCGGAACTCGTCGCTGCTGGAGGCGGCGACGCGTTCATAGGCGATAACGTCGGGCGCACTGATCAGCCGGTGGCCGGCAAATATGACCGACATCGACACGATGAAGTCGTCGAGCAGATGGCCCGGGACATGCGGGTAAAGGCGGCGGCGGGTGGCGAAGATCGAGCCGTCCGCGCCCATCGTCGAGCCGGAGCGTGACTCGCGCTTCTTGATCAATTCCTCCAGCCGCCAATAAGCTGATCCGATATTGGCGGTTGCGCTTTCCTCAGCGTTGGTGAGGATCAACGTGCCGCAAACGCCGCCGACCTGCTGGTCGGTGAAATAGTCGAGCAGGCGCTGGATCGACGTCGGCTCGACGATGACGTTGGCGTCCGTGAAGATGATAATGTCGGTATCGGCGCTGGCGACGAGACGACGCATACCGAGCGCCTTTCCCGTGCGTTTGTCTGAATGATGAATTTCGATCAGGTCCGGCCGTCCGTTCAGTATCGCCGCTGTGTCGTCGGTGCCGAGGTCTACATAAGCCTTGAAGCGGATGTCGGGCACAAGATCGCGAATGGCCTGAAGGTTTGCGATCTTGTCGGGCATAGATCGTGCTTCGTTATAGGCGCAAAAGACCAGCGTCGCGCTGACGCGTTTTATCGTGGGATCCGGTGACAGAGGGCGGCGCGGCAGAAGCTTCAGCGTCAACGGATAGGTGATATAGGGGTGCACGAAGATAATAGCGGCAAAGACCGCGCCGAACAAAAACAGCAAGGCAGTATTCCAGGCTTCGCCCGTCTCAAGGCTTGGTTGAAACTGACGCCTTTCTTGTCTCGGGGTGATTGGGGGTCAAGCGATGAGAACGTGCCATCACGGGGCGCCAGCGATCACGGCAAGGGTAGCCGGCACCTGATCCGACTGCACTACCGGTAACAAGACAGCGCTTGCCTGTTTTCCGCCCCGCATCAGGGAGATGTTGGCGGTGCGGTAGTCGCTCTTTTTCGCCAGGAAGATATTGGGAACATAGGTCTGCGGATTGCGGTCGTAGAGCGGGAACAGGCTGGACTGGACCTGCACCATGATACGGTGGCCAGGCAGGAAAACATGGTTTACCGTTGGCAAGCGGAAACGATATTCCTGCACCTTGCCCGCTGGGATGGCGCTCGGCTTCGCAAAGCTCTCCCGGTAGCGGCCGCGAAAGATGTCGAGACTGATGGGGAGTTGATAGCCGCCCATCTTGGGTTCGCTCGCAACCTCATCGGGATAGACGTCGATCACCTTCACGACGAAGTCGCTGTCGGTGCCGGTCGTTTTCGCAAATAGGTCGGCGATCGGCGCGCCCGATACCCGCACCGCCTTCGTCAGGACGGGCGTGCGATAGGTCATTACATCGGTCCGGCCGTCCGCACCGCGTTGATCGCTGACCAGCCAGTCGCCCCAGCGTCCGTCATCGAAGTTCACAGGCCGGGTCAGATGCGGGACCGGCTTGGCGGGATCGGACACATAGGTGTCGTCGCCGGCTGCGCCCTTCGCAAAACCCAGTCCGCCACCTGCTTCCAGATAGATTGGCGTCAGCGGCGCGGCGCAGCCCTTCTCGCACGCCAGCGGCCAATTGCTGAAGCGGTCCCAGTGGTTCTCACCGGTATTATAGATGGCGGCGGCCGGCAGCGTGGCCGGCGGTCCATCCTTCAGATATTGGTTGAAGAATGGCACGACCATCTGCTCACGGAATTGCGCGGCGGTGTCGCCATTCCAGTCGAACGGCCCCAGGCTGCGTCCATCGCGATTGACCTGACTGTGCCGCCACGGACCCATCACGAGGTAGTTGTTGCCCATGTGCCCGGCAGCTTTCAGTGCCTCCCAGCTGTGGATGGCGCCGTACATGTCCTCCTGATCCCATAGCCCCTGTTCCCAGATCGTCGGCACATCCGACGGGTTCTGCGCGATCAGTTTGTCAAGCGCCTGACCCTGCCAGAAACCGTCATATGCCGGATGCGCGACCATTCGCTGCCAATAGGGTAGCTGGTCATAGCCGGATTTCTTCGCCCATTCGCCCGCCGAGCCGACCTCGCGGAAATTGTCATAATCGTCATAGCCGCCCGACGGTGGTGCCTTGCCCGCGCCCTTGTATCCCGTCTGCGCGCCCAGCCAGCCGATATTGGCGAGGCGGAAGGCGCCATAGTGGAACCAGTCGTCGCCCATCCAGCCGTCGATCATCGGGCTTTCCGGCGCCGCGACCTTCAACGCGGGGTGCGGGTGCAGCAGCGCCATGACGACGGTGAACCCCTCGTAGGACGAGCCGATCATTCCGACGCGACCGTTGGATTGTGGGAGGTTGGCTTTCTTCACCAGCCAGTCGATCGTGTCGTAAGCGTCGGTCGTGTGGTCGACCTTGGTAGGATTGAGTGCACCGATCACCGGCCTGGTCACGACATAGTCGCCCTCGGAGCCATATTTACCCCGAATGTCCTGATAGACGCGGATATAGCCCGCCTTGACGAAGGGCTCGTCGCTGAGCGGCAGGGTCGACAGCATCGACGGGCTGTCCATGCGGTTCGCGCGGCCGTCGGAGTTATACGGCGTGCGCGTCAGCAGGATCGGGGCGTTGGTCGCGCCCTTCGGCACGACGATCACGGTATGCAGCTTTATGCCGTCGCGCATCGGGATCTCGACCTCGCGCTTGTCATAATCGTAGGAATCGGTCGGCGGCGTGAACTTGGTCGGGATGTCGCCCGCGGACGCCTCTTTCGCGACGGTCGCGTCCTTGGGCGCGTTTAGCGGTCCCGGCGCGGTCTGGGCGATGGCGGCGCCAGAGACAAGCAGCGCGACAAACAGCGTGGGGCGAAGGCGCATCGACATGATCCTCAACGATTGGACGACGCCTTCATCGACGGCATCGATCGCGGTGTAAAGTCGTGCAACAGATTTCAGATAGGCCCTGTCACTAAGAGCTTGATCCATGCAAAGGTAGATCCATGACGACCGCGACGCTTCCAACGGCTTCTTCCTCTGCCAACGCGAGCGCTCATACGACCTCGATCGGTATCTATGGCAGTGCGGGGCGGATGGGCCGTGCGATCGCGCAGGCGATCGAGGACGAGGGTGCAGTACTGGCCGGCGGCGCTGATGCAGCAGACGATCCGGTCGATCTGGCAAGCGTTTCCGACGTACTTCTCGACTTTTCGACACCGGGTGCGATGAGTGCGCATCTCGAGGCTGCGCGCAAGACCCGGACGCCGATCCTGATCGGCACGACCGGGCTGTCGCCATCGCATCATGCGGCCATTGATACTGCGCTATCCGAGATTGCGATCCTGCAAACCGGTAATACGTCACTTGGCGTCACGCTGCTGGGGATCTTAGTACGCGAGGCAGCGGAGCGGCTCGGTGCGGACTGGGACATCGAAATCCTTGAGATGCATCACCGGCACAAGGTCGACGCCCCCTCGGGCACCGCGCTGTTTCTGGGTGAGGCGGCGGCGGCCGGCCGTGGAACCAGTCTTGGTGATGTCCGTGTCGACGGACGTGCCGGGCTGGTCGGGGCGCGGTCGGAAGGGACGATCGGCTTTTCATCGATGCGCGGTGGATCAGTGATTGGCGATCACAGCGTCATCTTCGCGAGTGAGGGAGAACGGATCGAATTGAACCATCGGGGTGACGATCGGTCGATCTTTGCCAAGGGCGCGGTGCGCGCCGCGCTTTGGCTCGCGGGACGCCCGGCGGGACGGTACCGGATGGGCGACGTGCTGGGCCTGTGATTGTGCCGGCGCCTGGAACGGTGGCGTCGTGAAGCGGAGCAACGTCTTCGAATTCTATCGCCGGCTGGCCGAGGCAGACCCGGCGCCCGAGACGGAGCTGACCTGGGACAATCCCTATACGCTGCTGGTCGCGGTGGCGCTTTCAGCACAGGCGACCGACGTCAGCGTCAACAAGGCGACGGGGCCGCTGTTCGAGCGCGTCAAGACGCCGGCGGCGATGCTGGATCTCGGCGAAGAGGCGCTTCGCGGCTATATCCGCACCATCGGTCTATACAACAACAAGGCGAAGAACGTCATCGCGCTCAGCCACATGCTGGTCGAGAAGCATGGCGGTAAGGTGCCGGCCGACCGGGACACGTTGGAGACACTGCCCGGCGTCGGGCGCAAGACGGCCAATGTCGTCATGAACGTGGCGTTCGGTGCGGAGACGATCGCGGTCGACACGCATATCTTTCGGGTCGGCAATCGCACCGGCCTTGCGCCGGGCAAGACGCCGCTGATCGTCGAGCAGGGTCTGGAGCGGGTAACGCCGCAGCCATTTCGCGCGCACGCGCATCACTGGCTGATCCTGCACGGCCGTTACGTCTGCAAGGCGCGGCGCCCCGAATGCTGGCGCTGCATCGTCCGTGACCTGTGTGCGTTCAAGCCCAAGACGCCGGAACCGGAAGGGACAAAAGATCGATGATCGCGCGGCTGTTATCCTTGGCGGCCCTGATGACGACCGGCGCACTGGCGCGCGATCAGGTGCCTCTCGCCACGTCCGTCGGTGAGCCGGTCAGCTGCATTTCCATCGTCCGCATTCGCGAAACCCGCGTGCGCGATGACCGGACAATCGATTTCATCATGAACGGGCGCAAGGTGTATCGAAACGTTTTGCCAAACTCGTGTCCAAGCCTTGGGTTTGAGCAAAGCTTCACCTACGCGACAAGCCTCAGCCAGCTATGCTCGACCGATATCATCACCGTTCTGTACCAGGCGCCATTAATGCGCGGCGCCAGTTGCGGCCTTGGCCAGTTCCAGCCGGTTACGCTCGCCAAGCGGCGGAATCGTTGAAGCAGCGGCAAAAGGCTGGCATCGCGGCGCTTGCTTTGCTACGCAATCGTATCAGGCACCCGTAGCTCAGCTGGATAGAGCGCTGCCCTCCGAAGGCAGAGGTCACAGGTTCGAATCCTGTCGGGTGCACCATAATTTCAATGAGTTAACGTTCTTCGCTAGACCACAGAAAATAAAAACTCACCAGAAACTCACCAAGAATTCCGCTGCGATAGCGTGCTGACGACGGTCTCTGGGTCGCCTTGACCGCGTCCTCGCAATCGCTCATCGCCATCGCCTTTGCGGAACACCAAAGATACTTGACGTACAGTCGCTGGGCGGCTTGGCGGCGGCGATGGGCCACGATCACGGGTGGTGGATCAACAAGCCCGAATGATCGGATAATGGTTGGCCGTCAGGCCTTTCGAGCTATCCCGTAAACCGCTGCACGCCGGTCGAACGCTTCGCGCGATCCTTCCAGAATCGCGCATGCCGCCTCGCAGGTCTCGGGGTGATCGATCGATCCACGCGTGACGATAGTCGCTTGATCATTTGTTGCCTTCAGTGCCACGATTAGCTCGGCATCGCCGAGCACCGCGATGTTGGCGTTGTGGGTCACCACGATGACCTGCCGCCGCTCCTTGGCGGCACGGATCACCGGAACCAGCGTCTTGTAGATGAACTCGCTGTCGAGATTATCCTCCGGCTGATCTACGATAAGCGGTGCCCGGCTCTCGCTTGTCAGCATCAGCGCAAGCAGGACGGATTGCTGTTGTCCCAGCGAAAGGCGCGTGAAGTCTCTCGGAATAAAGCGAGGTTGGGCACCAGCGACCTCGATGCGCTTCGTGACGCTCAGCCGCGGGCGGTCATGGACGGCGACAGCTTCCAGTTGAGACAGGAGTTCGAGCTCGGCCAACCGCTCTAGCAGCATTTCGGCCTCGTTCTGCGCGAAGACTGGACCGTTGCTGTCGTTGCGCAGCGCGGCAACCGCACGCGCGTCCTTGCGACGAACGCAATCCAGCAGGACCGGAAGCGTCAGAGAGTTGATGAGCGCTCGCGCCTTAAGTTGCTGAAGCGTTCGCCATCCCATCGAGTCGATGATCAGGCGCTCTGCTCCTGGCGCAAGCGCGTTGATATCGAATTTGAGAGTTACGAACAGATCTGACAGCGTCCCCTTTAAAGCGTTGGAGGACCGCGAGGCGAAGGCCGTCCGCATCGTCGCGACCTGCTGTCGTGTCGACCAGCGCTGCCGAAGGACGCCGGCATACTCCTTCTTCAGCCTCTCCAGCTCAGGGATCCACGTCTTGAGGTTCTTCACATTCTCCTTCGCCCGCGCTTCATCGGAAACGAGTTTCTGGATGAATGGCATATCGAGACGGATGCCGTGCTTGAGCAGATCCTGCTTTTTTTGCTCGATCTGCGCCGCAGTCTGACCTTCCTTCGCCTTCCACGACACAACCTGGGCCCGGACGCCGGCGACATAGTCGGTCGTCACTTTGCGGAGTGCGTCAGTGGATCCAGACACCGCTGTCTCATAGCCCGTGGTGTCCGCCTGAATCTTGGTCGCTTCAGGTGCCCCGAGTTCGATTATGTTGTCCTCGACGGAGGAACGGATGTCGGCGGTGATGGTCGTGATCGCCTCGCTGCTAACGGCGCCGGTCAACTTGCCCAGCGCAGCCTCGATAGTGGCGCGGGCGCGCTTCTCGCCCTCGAGCTGCTGCTGCAGTTTGATAATCTCCTCGCCCTTGTCGTCACGAAGCCGCTGAAGCTGATCGCTCTTCAGCTTCAACTCTTTCTCGAAGTCCGGGATTTTTCCGACGTTCGCCGCCGCCTTGGCGATCTGGGGGGCCATCTCGATAAGCTGCTCCCGTACCGCATCTTCGGCGGAGATCGCCGGCTCGACCGGAATGAGCCGATCGAGAAAGGTCAGCAGGGCCAGCGGGTCTTCCTGCATTCGTTTGCTGATCTCATTCGTGGCGCCCTGCCGGTAGCTCTCGATCGGAAACACGGAGGAACCGCTCACGGGATCGTCGAGATTCTCGATGGCGCTGAACTTGCTGCGGGCCAGGCTGTGGCTTTGCGCTGTCTCGTCCCTGTAGATCAGCGACACGATCTCGGGCCAAACATCGCTATCGATCACTGTTACCTCCGCTGAGGCTGGCCCGCCAAGCAGGCACAAGCTCTCGAACGTCGTCGACTTGCCGCTGCCACGACCGCCGATGATGCAGGTCAGATTGGGGCTGAAATTAATTGCCTCTCCATCGAGGAACGCGCCCTGAAAGTGGACGCCCTGAATGATCGGGACGACGGCGGGTAGATCCTCCTCGATCCGGACGCGGGTGTCCGCAATCTTGTAGGCAAGCCGCAATCCCTCGAAGCTCGGCGCCTCCATCTTGTAGCGCGTGATCCGGCGGTCCCGGTTCGCGTTGCGACCGACCGCGTTCAGCGAGTGCGCGTCGCTATTGAGAACCCGCGCCAAGAACTGCTGCGAACCGAGACCAAGGCGCTGGCCCCGCTGAGCGGCAGCATTACGGCGATCCGCGTCCAAGTCCTGGTCGGTATATGTGACCGGGCAATCGAAGCGGGTGACCTCGATCCCTTCCAAAGCGCGATGACAGAGGATGTCCAACTTGGCAGGTGTGAACCGGGGCATGTTGGTTTCAAACGCCCCATTCAATTCGACGTGCGCTAGTACGCCGAAACCGCCCTCGGCTTCGATCTGCTCAAGGCATTGCAGGACTCCACTCTGACACCGGCAATTCGGCGTGCGTCGATCGGCAATTTGCAGCCGATTGAAGAAGCGCTCCAGCGCGTCGGGGGATGGCGCATAGCAAAGAAGGTGGCCTTCGGGCGTCGACAGCTCGACCCCTGGGATTACCAAGACGCCGTTGGCCTCTCCCGCCTCCACCGCGATCCTGACGTTCGATATTTCGTTGTGGTCGGTAATTGCAATGATGGAGAGGCCCTCGCGCTTGGCCGCATCGACAATAGCCCCAGGCGTAGCGGTGGCATCAGTGACATCGTGTGATGCACCGAAAGAGTGGATGTGCAGATCACCCCGAAAGAATTTTGCGCCGCTGCTAAGCGCCGCGACTGTCTCGGTAACCACTACATGCTCCCCAATTTGCCAACCTTCGTCGTTTCCGGACCTTTAGCGGTTAAATCACCGAGTGTATGCGATTTCCGATGGCAGGTGCGATCCCGGTCAGCTCCAACCTACTTTAGTAGAAACTAACCGCATCAATCGGAGATTTATGGCCTGATAGTAACTGGTGGCGTTATCGCCTGTGACGCAGGTGCGGCGCGTATTGGGAAGCTGTCCTTCGCCCAGCTGACGGACAAGGCGATCATTACAGCCAAGGCGATCGCTCCGATGACGCGATAATATGTTTGCTCTTTCTCGATCGCGTGGACACGGTCGGCTAGCGCCTTGTCCACGTCCTTGATCTTCTTCGAGAGGCCGGCGAAAGACTGCAATTCGCCGGCGACGGCCGTGATCAGTTCCGGATCAAGGCCTTTATGGATCGTCCCATCCTTCTTAAGCGCCGTCTCACAGTCGAGACTAGCGTACCAGATGAGGAAGATGGCCTGGCCGCGCTTCAAATGGATTGGCACTGGACCGGCATTAAATACGGCGAACGTCAGCTGGCCGCGAAATCCTGGATCGACATGAAACCCCGAGACGTTGACCAAGCCTCGGAACTTTGTCTTCGCGCGGATCGAGATGAAGGCGAGCGCGTCCGGCGGCACCGAGACGATCTCCTCGGTGATCAGAAATGCGAACTGGCCGGGCGGAATCGTGAAGCCATCGCCTTCGTTGAGCCTGCGAACAGTGACGGTGGTCGGGTCGGCGGTCTGATCATTCGGCGAGACGTACACCTCGGGACCGATCGACAACGTGTAGGCTGCGCAATCCACTCGCTCTGGCACAAACGGGTCGATCAGCCCGTCGAGGCGCACCTTCAGGGTCTCGCCGCTCCAGAACATGGACGTTGGCTTGGTCATCGCTTCTTCTTCCCCAGTTCTTTATCTTTCAATCGAGCCTCGGTTCGTGCCGGCGCCTGTGATTCGTAACCATTGAGAAGAGCTGCCTCGTGAACGTCGTTGGACATGGCATAGATCTCGTCATCGTCAGTGAGCTGCGGCGCTGGATTGAGGATCCGCGAGATCCCCTCATCCCGCGCTGCTTCGTGCAAGCCGAACTCGATGAGATTGGGAACGGAGCGGACCGGATCGAGCGGCTCGCGGGACGGTTCGCCGCCAAGGAAGCGGTTCTGAAGGCGCTTGGGACGGGGTTCGGCGCGGGAGTCGCATTCAGCGACGTGCTCATCCGCCGCGAGCCAGGCGCTCCACCGGAGGTCCACCTTGTCGGCGGCGCGGAGCAGGCCGCCAAGGCTCTGGGAGTGACCGCTTGGAAGCTGAGCATCAGCCACGCCGGCGGTATGGCGATGGCGAGCGCCTTGGCTTTGAGCGCGGAGGCTCAAACGCCAAGTTCCTGACCAGCTGAGGCACCGAGGAACGCTATGCGCCTCGCGTCAAGATCAACAGCGATCCGACCGCCGCGAGCTGCAAGTACTGCGCGCCAGACGTCGAAGCCCTGCAGGATCGCCTGCTCCCATTCGCCAGTCGTGCAATGCCGAACTTCCAGATGGGAGGTCATGTCCTTGATTGTACGCAGCAGCTGGAAGTCGAGAGTGGCCACGCCTTCAAGGAAGCGGTGACGGCGAGCATAGTCAAAAGCGAGCGCCGCCACCCCCTCTTCGAGAACAGCCGCGCGTCCACCGTCCTCTACTTCATCGAGCAGCGGGCGACTCTTGCGCTTGCGCCTGAGCAAAGCGCGCGTGATCGGCGACCAGCCGAGCACGGCGGCATAAGCGAAATGAAAGACGTCGTGGAAGCGATAACCGTCGGGATCGTAGGCGTTGTCGGTTAGCTCGGCACCGAACGGCGTGCCGTCGATCAACACGCGGACCTGCGGGCGTGAATCGCTCTGCATATCGACCAGCTCGACTTCGAACCGACGCGGCAAGCGCTCGCCTTCGGGGAGCTCAGCGTCAAATGCCAGCGGTTGGCTGCGTTCGCTCGCCCAGCGCTCTTTCACCTTCGCCAGGTTCGCAGAGGCAATGTTCGACAGCGGGAGGTCGAACTTGCTCGCGACATTGGCGATATACCAAAGCAGATCGCCCAATTCTTCGGACACGCGCTCTTTGAAAAGTCGGTGCGCCTCCCCATCGCGCAGATGCTTCTTATACTCGCTGAGTAGCTGTCCGGTTTCGCCGGCGAGGCCGAGCATGGGAACGATCAACGCCGTGGCATCTTCCGCGCCGTCGCGCGCCGGAACACGGTCAGTGCGGAGCGCCTCCTTCTGGTAATCGTCGAATTCCACGCGCGCCTCCTTCGTCGTTACCCCGCCTCAGCGCGCTGAGGCGCTAGGACGTGGATCTTGTCGTTGAGCTTCCATTTGGGCGGATAGAACAGATTCAGCGGCTCCGGCGTCGCCTGAAACTTCTGCTTGATGCGCATCCGGCCTGTCTTTCCCGAGATGTTCGGGTGCGCGACACGCGCGTATTTGTCCACTTCGCAGAACAGGTTCTGACAGTCGATCAATTGGAGCCGCCGACCCCACAGTGATTGGAAGTCGAGTCCTAGCCGCTCGAACTCCTGCTCCTGCAGGTCAGCCATTAGCCGGATCAACTCGGGTTCGTTGAGCCCGCCGGGATCGACGAAGCACTTACGCAGGCCGTCGCGCGCTCCTGGCCCGGGAATGACGAAGTCCATCTCGCTGAAATCCGTGATGTTGCTATAGTTGACGTCCGTAATGAACTGATAGGCGAGAAAATCGCCGATCGTCGGATAGGCGCGCAGCTTCTCGAAGCCCTCCTGCATGGTAGGCGTCTGCGCTAGTCGCTCGGGCAGATGGTCGGCCATCATGCTCTCGAGTAGCAACAGGTGGTTCTGGTGTTTGGCCGATCGCCCAAAGGATCGGCTGCCCGGCGGCATGATATAGGCGGCCGAGTATATGCGGCGGCCGGCCCGCATCGCGTCAGAGAGTATCGCATCGTAGGCGGCAAAACGATAGTCCTCATGAGTAATCGGGCCGAGCGTGCGTTCGAGGAGTTCCCATGTCTCGATCTTGTTGAACAGCTTGAACATCAGAATGCGAAAGAAGACTTCACGCGGAGACCTTGGTAGATCGTCGCGATAAATTACATGTCGAATAAGAAATTGGCTAACCCGGTCCGACGCGCGATAAGCATTGGTGAACTTGTAGGTTGCCAGCACCGGATCGCTTGTCCAGGGACCAACCTCGGCGCGCGCGCGACGAAAAAAAACTGCCTGCCGTTCTGCGGCGAACCTCCAATAACTCTCATAGACTTCCGACACCTTGGCCGGAGCGAGATGCCGCAAGACAAGCGGCGCGGCGGCCGCAGGACGCTCGTCAGGTTTGGCGGCGACAGGCAGATCCATCGGTAGCGACGCGACATTTGCGCCAGGACTATTCTTTGGAGGGCGGCCGCGTGGACGCTTCACAGGAATTTTGGGCAAGTTTGAAGTCAAATCGTCGCTCCTGCCGCCGCAGCCGCTACAGGCGCGCGCGCGACTGGAGGCGCGGGCGGCTTCACGACGGCTTGGATCGCGGCGACCAACGGCGCGAAGTCGGGGTCGCTTTTGGTGATACGCTCAAGCTTTGCGATACCGACCATGACGTTCAGGCGGGCCAGCGGCATGTCCATTTCATTGGCCATGAACGCACCGAGCTGAGCCAGTCCGAGGTAATTGCCGTAGGCTTTGTCGAAGATCTGCTGGGTAGCGTAAAACGCGTTGACGACAAGTCCCGCTGCGGTTGGCTCGAAGCTGACCTGTTGCAGGCAGGGAAAGCCGAGCTGGGCGCTCGCCACATGGTCGCGCCCGGGATCGAAGGTGGTGGCCTGCAGCATCGAGCGCCGCACGCCCTTCCGTGAACTCTGAGACAATATCCACTCCAGTTGGTTGCCGTCACATGGACCGCGCCCGAAGCTCACCATGCGCTCGAAATAGAGGCCTCGACCATTGGCTTTGCGGTTCATCGCCTGCCAGCGCGGGAATGTCGCGCGATAGAGCGCGAATAGGCGGGCCCGATCACCGCGCGACATCTGCCAGAGGCGCTGCGGAAAGATCGTGAAGGCGACATCCTCGACCACGAGTCGCCCCTTGCGCTTGAGCAATCGGTCAAGGGACTGCCGAACCGCCGGATCCTCAGTGCTGGCACCGTCCTCCGCGAAACCGCTTACACTCAGGATCAGCGGCGCGACTTCTGTGCCGGCGCCATCGAGGACCTGAAGTAGCAGTCGCCCCCATGCGCGAGAGAGATTCGTGTCGTCGATCACCACAGGCGGCGGTGCCGCGACACTCTTGCCCTTACTCATCCGGGTCCTCCTCGAGATGGCGGTATTGCGCGAGACCGATATAGCCGTAGGACTCGGTCTTCTGGATCGGAGCCACGCAGACGAAGATGGCCCAATCGCCGACGCTGGCCTGGAAGATGCCCGCCTTTTCCGCTCGAAACAGTCGTCCGGCCGGGAGATCACGCACGAAAGCGAGCCCGCCGCCCGTGACCTCGGTTTCAGCCGGAAGCAGCAGCTGCGTCGTGACCTCGGCGTCTAACGTGGGAGCGTCCCGATGGCGGTCCACGACGATTAGCGGCTCCGGCGACAACGCGCTCAAAATTTCCATCCGCAGCGCCTTCGGTGTGACGCGCTGCAAGGCGGCGGCGCGGGCACGCGACAGCATGTTTATGCCAGACGACAGGTGAGTGAGAAGCGTCGCGTAGCCGACGCCGAACTCGCAGGCGATTGCGAATATCTGCGCAGGTGTCGCCGTCTCTGCCGACCATCCCCGGACTGAGAAGGCGCGGCGCAGGCCGATGATCGGCATGAGGATGAAGCCGGCGAAGGTGTCGGCCAGAAACTCTTTTGGATCCTCCCAAGGCTGCGCCTTAGCGTCCTCGCGCAGTTCGTCAATCGACGAGCCATGCCCGAAGACATGGTGGCCGAGTTCGTGCGCGCAGTTGTAAGCCCGCCGCGGCAAAGGCCGCCGCGCCGAGAGGTGAATTCGGGGCGGCAGGCCGCGCTGATACATCCCTTCCATATTGATGTTGTTGAAGCGCACCGTGAGGCCCAGCGTCTCGCACAGCCCGTAGATGCAGATCGGGCTCGCTTGGCCGAGCTTGGCCTTGGCGCGCGTCGATGTTGCGGCATGCATCGCTTCGGTCGCCAGGATGCGGCGATTGAAGCTCGGCTTGGTGGAACACATCACATTCATCAGCTGCTAGCTCCGTTCGCAGTGGGATCGCTGCGCATGGCGGCCAGCAGCTTGAGCAGGCGTTCCAGGTCATCGGGCTTAAGTTTGGAGAGTTCACGCGCGGCCAGTTCAAGCCGGGGATCCTGTGCGTCCAGCGTATCGGGCGTTTCGCCGAGCAGCCACGCGACACCGACGTCATAGATCTGCGCAAGACGGGCAAGCTCCTCTGCCGACACCCGGCGGTTACCGGCCTCCATCTCGCTCACCGAGGGTCGGTGAAGGTCCAGCATTTTCGCCACTTGGCCTTGAGAGAGACCCGCGAGCTTGCGCGCTTCCTTCAAGCGTTCGGCGATCCGAGGGCGTTTGGCGGAATCGAGCTCAGTCATGCCGCGATCGCTTCCTTCTCGTCCTGCTTCTTGAGCAGCGCACAAACGAAGGCAGCAGCCTCGTCGATTGAGCGAGGCAACTTGGTGGACTCGTCGACAAAGATGTTCACGTCGTTCGGGATCGTCGCACTGATCTCAGTCGCGAGGATCGTCGTTGCGACCGGCCAAACTTTGCTGTCGAATTGCGGCAAACTCTCCACCGGCTTAACGGCGCCAGTCAGCTCTGGGCATTCAAGCCCGCTGTCAGCCTGGATCTGGCCGAGAATGACGATGAGCTTCTCTTTGAGCGTAACGGGGTCCATGAGGGAATTCTCCTTTATCCGACACGGCGTAAGATAATCTTACCGAGATCGATATTCAAGAGGTTTTTCGGGATGCTGGAGGTCGCTCCGCTATTTAGCGCTGCTTAAGTTAGCGTTTGCGCTATTTAAGCCGATGGGCTGTTGCTTAAATAAGCTCGCGACGGCACAATGACGCAAATGGCAAATTCCGAACCCAACCAGCGGCTGGGCCGCTTCGTCGAGACCCCCGTTGCGGGCGAGACGGTGCGAGCCTTCGTACCGCCGCCGCTGCCGCCGAACCCACCAATCGACGTGCTCGTGCTGCTCGACCGCTTGAGTTTGGCCGAGCGGGCATTGGGCCGCCTCGACGGCATCACTATGCTGCTGCCCCGCCAGGAGCTCTTCCTCTATATGTATGTGAGGAAAGAAGCCGTCCTTTCGTCCCAGATCGAGGGCACCCAATCGACCCTTTCGGACCTGCTCCGCTTTGAAACCGAGGCGCAGGCCGGCCAGCCGATCGACGACATCCGCGAGGTCTCGAACTATGTCGATGCCATGATGCATGGCCTGGAACGGTTGGAAGCGTTGCCGCTGTCGCTGCGTCTCATCCGGGAAATGCACGAACGGCTCCTGCAAAGCGGGCGCGGCGGCACCAAGAGCCCCGGAGAATTTAGGCGATCGCAAAACTGGATCGGCGGCACGCGTCCGGGCAACGCGCTGTTCGTCCCACCACCAACGACAGAACTGGACGCCTGCCTCGATGCACTTGAGCAATTCATGCACGAGGACAGCACCCGCCTCCCCGCGCTGATCAAGGCGGGTCTCCTCCACGTCCAGTTCGAAACGATCCATCCGTTTCTCGACGGCAACGGCCGTATCGGCCGCCTGCTGGTAACGCTCTACCTCTGCGTCAACGGCGTGCTGCGTAAGCCGCTGCTCTATTTGAGCCTCTATCTGAAAACCCATCGCGCCGATTATTACCGGCTGCTGCAGGAAGTGCGCGAGAACGGGGCTTGGGAGGCCTGGCTCGAATTCTTTCTCACCGGCGTCGCCGACACTGCCAACCAGGCGTTCGACGCCGCCACCCGAATCGTCGAGCTGTTCAAGCAGGACCGCGACCGCATCACGGCCGAAAGCGATCGGGCCGGCTCCGCGCTTCGAATCCACGATCTCTTTCAACAGAACCCCTATCTGACAGCCAACCAGCTCGTTCACCGGACAGGGCTATCCGCTCCAACCGTGAATGCGGCGCTTGCCGATCTGCAACGCCTCGGCATCCTCGACGAGGTCACGGGCCGCAAACGTGGCCGCGTGTTCAGCTACAGCCGCTATCTCGCGATCCTTAGCGAGGGAACGGCGCCCCTGCCTGCGACGAGCTGATCAGAACACTCGGACCGGATGTACGCCGGCAGCACAGCGAGAAGTCATCCGGAACGTGGTGGGGAACGCCTTCTCCTGCGGCCGAGCCTTGCGTCTCGCCCGACCCCTTCTGCGGGGATAATCCCCGCAACGCCCCTTTTCGAGAGTGAGAGTGCGGACGGTTTTTTCGTGACGGGTTGAGGCCTGGGAGAGAGGCTCCCGGCGCCCGTCGCGGAGACCAGCGATGTCCAGAACCACGAGACATGCTCGCCCCGGCCAGGACCGGGCGAGCCTCTACACCGAAATCACCGACAAGATCATCGCCGAACTGGAAGCCGGGCGCGTGCCATGGGTCCAGCCCTGGGGTACGGCGGCCGCCAACGCGGCGCTCGCCATGCCGCAGAACGCATCGACCGGGCGGCGATATTCGGGGATCAACGTGCTGATCCTGTGGGGCGCGGTGATCGAACACGGCTTTGCCGGCCAGAGCTGGCTCACCTTCCGCCAGGCACTCGGCCTCGGCGGCAATGTGCGCAAGCGCGAGCGCGGCACGACCGTCGTTTATGCCGACCGTTTCACGCCCGACGACGAACGGCGGCGCGCCGCCGAGACCGGCGAAATGCCCGGCGCGATCCCCTTCCTCAAGCGCTTCACCGTCTTCAACGCCGATCAGTGTGATGGCCTTCCGCAAGAGATCGCGACCACCACGCCGCCGCCGCCAACCGGGATGATCGAACCGCGGGTCGATGCGCTGATCGCGGCAACGGGCATCGATTTCCGGATCGGCGGCGCGCAGGCCTTCTACAATTCCACGCTCGATTTCGTGCAGGTGCCGCCGCCGCAGGCCTATTTCGAGCCGATCAACTGGCACCGCACGGCCCTTCACGAGCTCTCGCACGCCAGCGGCCATTCCTCGCGTCTCGGCCGCGACCTCAGCGGTTCGTTCGGCTCGAAGGCATATTCCTTCGAGGAGATCATCGCGGAAATCTCGGCCGCTTATCTCTGCGCGTCGCTCGGCATCACGCCGACCGTACGCCATGCCGACTATATCGGGGCGTGGCTGGAAGTGTTGCGCGAGGACGATCGCGCGATCGTGCGCGCCGCCAGCGCCGCATCCAAGGCGGCGGACTATATCCTGGGCTTCGAACCCGACGCGACCGAACCCGCCGCCGCAGCGATGATCGACGACGAACGGGAGGCAGCCTGATGGGCGCGCCGTCCAGCCGACGACCCCGGTGCCGATGGCGGGGCGTGGCGAGATCATGCGGATGGCTGGCGACGGCATCACCGCCGATACGCAAAGGCGGATCTGCGAGATTCTGGATCGACGGCTGTCCGGGTCTCAGGCTGCGATGAGAGGAAGAGGAGGGTCGGGTTTTCGTGACGGGTTGGAGGTCGAGAGAGAGTCTCCCGGCCGCCCGTCACGGAGTATCCCGACATGGCAACCGCCGTTCAGAAGATCGTGCTCAATACCGCGCGCGACATCCCCTTCAACAAACTGATCCTGTCCCAGACCAACGTCCGCCGCGTGAAGGCCGGCGTCTCCATCGAGGAGCTCGCCGAGTCGATCGCCCGGCGCGGTCTCCTCCAGAGTCTCAACGTCCGGCCGGTCGTGGGCGCCGACGGCGTCGAGACCGGAATGTTCGAGGTGCCCGCCGGCGGGCGGCGCTACCGCGCGCTCGAACTGCTCGCCAGGCAGAAGCGCGTGAACAAGGCCCAGCCGGTGCCGTGCGTGGTCCGCGCCGCCGACGCCGACACCACGCCAGAAGACGATTCGCTCGAAGAGAACGAGCAGCGCGCGCCGCTCCATCCGCTCGATCAGTTCCGGGCATTCCAGACGCTCAGGACGAAGGGCCTCGACGAAGACGAGATCGCCGCCGCCCGCAATGTCAGCGTGCAGATCGTCAAGCAGCGCCTGCGGCTGGCTTCGGTCTCGCCCAAACTGCACGAGGTCTATGCCGAGGACGGCATGACCCTCGAACAGCTCATGGCCTTTGCGGTCACCGGCGATCACGAACGGCAGGAGCAGGTCTGGGAAAATCTCTCGCAGACCTATTACAAGGAGCCCTATCAGATCCGCCGGGCGCTGACCGAGAGCAGCGTGCGGGCGTCCGACCGCCGTGCCCAGTTCGTCGGCCTCGCCGCCTACGAAGAAGCGGGCGGCGTGATCCTGCGCGACCTGTTCCAGGGCGATGACGGCGGCTGGCTGCAGGATGTCGGACTTGTCGACATGCTCGTCGCCGAAAAACTGCGCGAAGCCGCCGAGACGGTCGGGGCCGAGGGCTGGAAATGGGTCGAGGCCGCGACCGACTTTCCCTATGGCCACACGGCGGATCTGCGCCGGTTGAGCGGCGTCGGCCCGCGCCTGACCGACGAAGAGCAGGCCACACGCGACGCCCTCGCCGAAAAACTCGACCGGCTCTGCGCCGATCATGACGAGGACGAAGACCTTCCCGAGGAGGTCGATGCCCGACTGGCCGAGATCGAGACCGCGATCGAGGCGTTCGACAGCCGACCGATCCTCTACGACACGGCCGAAATTACCAGCGCCGGGGCGTTCGTCTCGATCGACGGCGCCGGCAATCTGCGCGTCGATCGCGGCTATGTCCGCGCCGAAGACGAGGTGCCGGACCTCGACGGATCGGATGGCGCTGAAACGGAAGGACTGGAGACCGATACCGAGGTGGGATCGGCCCCTTCGGTTGATGGGACGCGTACGGTCATCACCGTCGGCGGGCCGACCGAGCCGGAAGAGGAGGAAGGCGACGTCATCCGACCGCTCCCCGACCGGCTCGTCACCGAGCTGACCGCGCACCGGACGCTGGCGCTCCGCGACGCGGTGGCACGCAGTCCGCATGTCGCCCTGACCGCCCTGTTGCACAAGCTCGTGCTCGACACCTTCCGGCACAATGGCGGCACCGGATGCCTGGAGGCGTCGGTTCGCCACGTCTTTTTCCCGGTCCAGGCCGCTGACCTGAAGGACAGTGCGTCGGCCAAAGCGATCACCGAGCGGCAGGACGGCTGGGAGACCGACATCCCCGATGACGAGGAGGGGCTGTGGGACTGGCTGGACGGCCTCGACGACGCGAGGCGATCCACGCTCCTCGCGCACTGCGTCTCGTTCGGTGTCAACGCGCTCTACGAGAAGATCGATCGCTATGGCAGCGGGCTATCGCAACATGGTCTCGATCGTCGGCTCGCTGAGGCCGACCGGCTGGCGCGCGCCGTCGGTCTCGACATGGTCGAAGCGGGGTGGCGGCCGACGGTCGACAACTATCTCGACCGGGTGACCAAGCCGCGCATCCTCGAAGCGGTGCGCGAAGCCAGGGGCGAACAATCGGCCCAGCTCATCGACCATCTGAAGAAGGGCGACATGGCGCGCGAGGCCGAACGGTTGCTCGACGGCACGGGCTGGCTGCCCGAGCCGCTGCGGTTGGCGGTCGTCGAGACAACGAGTGAGCACGCCACGGACGCAGGGACCGACGCGCTGCCGGCCTTCCTCACCGACGACGAGGAGGCCCCGGCGGATGACGTCGCGGATCCGGAGGACGAATCCGTCCACGCCATCGCCGCCGAATGACGACCGCGCGGGGCGGCCTCGGTCGCCCCGCATCCTTCCCAACCTTCCCGGAGCCCGGCCCTCGCGCCGGGCTTCGTCGTTTCAGGAGACATGTCATGTCCAACACGATTTGGGCACTCGCCAATCATTCCGTCGCAATGACGCAAACCGAGGTCGCGGCACGCATTCACGCCGCTGCCCGGCTCATTCTCCCAGATCTCGAACGTGGCCGCCGCATCGATGCGGCCATGCTGCGCGCCGCGATGGAGTCGGCCTTTCGCGCGTCAGATGCGTCGGGCGCGTGGGACTGGAAGACTGCCTATGACGCCTGCGAGGCAGCGACGGTTTTGTTCCTGCGCAAATTCGGTCCGGCCCTTCGCGCCAAGGCCACGTCGCCCGCCGCCATGCTGCCGATGCTCGGGAAGATCGCGGACCTACTCCCCACCCACACCCGCCGCTCCGAGGAGAGCCAGGCGTTCCAGCAATTCTCGACGCCGATCGCGGTGGGACTTGCCGCCAGCACCGCCGCGGCGATCACGTCGGCCGACCGCGTGCTGGAGCCATCGGCCGGTACCGGCCTGCTCGCGATGCTCGCAGAACTCGCCGGCGGATCGCTCATGCTCAACGAACTGGCGGAAACGCGTGCCGGATTGCTCGACCATCTCTTTCGTGGCGTCGCCGTGACCCGGTTCGACGCTGCGCAGATCGACGATCACCTCGATGTCGGCGTCACCCCAAGCGTCGTGCTGATGAATCCACCCTTCTCGGTCATGGCCAACGTCTCCGGGCGAGTGGCCGACGCTGCTTACCGTCATATTGCGTCCGCGCTGGCGCGGCTCGCCGACGGCGGGCGTCTAGTCGCCATCACCGGGTCGAGCTTCTCGCCCGACAACTCCGCCTGGATCGACGCCTTCACCCGGCTGCAGGAACGCGGACGTGTCGTCTTCTCGGCGGCCGTGGACGGCGCGGTCTATGCCAAGCATGGCACGACGATCGACACCCGGCTGACCGTGATCGACAAGGCTCCGGCCGATGACGCGACCGCGTTTCCACCGTCGCTCGGCGTTGCGTCGGATTTCGTCACGCTGCTGGGTTGGGTCACCGATCATGTCCCAGCTCGGTTGCCCGTCGCGGCCGCCGCGATCGCAAGCCCATCGATCCCGCGCGCTGTGCGCGCCTACGCGATGCGACCGTCCGCCGTTTCGGCCGAGACCTTCGAACCCGAAGGCGTCGAACTCGACTATGCGCCGGTGGATTTCAAGCCTGTCGAAGGCGGCTGGATCACCGAGGCGCTTTATGAAGAATACGGATTGCAGGCGATTCGTATTCCCGGCTCTCAGGTTCACCCGACCAAGCTGGTGCAATCGGCGGCGATGGCTTCGGTCGCACCACCGACCCCGTGCTATCGGCCGCATCTGCCATCCGCCGTCGTCTGTGACGGCCTGTTGTCCGATGCCCAGCTCGAAAGCGTCATCTATGCCGGCGAGGCGCATGGCGACTATCTCGCCGGATCGTGGAGCGTCGATGAGACCTGCGACGTCGTCGCGGCCGCACCCGACGATGCCGAGACCGCCGTCCGGTTCCGGCGCGGCTGGTTTCTGGGCGACGGCACCGGCGCCGGCAAGGGTCGCCAGGTCGCCGGCATCCTGCTCGACAACTGGCTGAAGGGACGCCGCCGCGCGGTCTGGGTGTCGAAGTCCGACAAGCTGATCGAAGACGCCCAGCGGGACTGGTCGGCGCTCGGCATGGAGCGGCTGCTGGTCACGCCTCTGTCTCGTTTTCGCCAGGGTACGGTCATCCGACTGGAGCAAGGCGTCCTATTCACCACTTATGCCACGCTGCGCTCTGACGCACGCGACGAGAAGGTTTCGCGCGTCCGCCAAATCGTCGAATGGTTGGGCTCCGACTTCGATGGAGTGATCGTCTTCGACGAGAGCCACGCCATGCAGAACGCCGCCGGCGGAAAAGGCGAACGCGGCGACCATGCCTCCTCGCAGCAGGGCCGCGCTGGCTTGCGTCTCCAGCACGCGCTCCCGAACGCGCGCGTCGTCTATGTATCGGCGACCGGTGCCACCACCGTCCACAATCTCGCCTATGCCCAGCGCCTCGGGCTGTGGGGCGGCGAGGACTTCCCGTTCGCCACGCGGGCCGAGTTCGTGGAGGCGATCGAGGCGGGCGGTGTCGCCGCGATGGAGGTGCTGGCGCGCGATCTACGCGCGCTCGGCCTCTATGCCGCGCGGTCGCTCTCCTACGAAGGCGTCGAATACGAGCTGGTCGAGCATACGCTGACCGACGAGCAGGTCCGCATCTACGATGCCTATGCCGGTGCGTTCGGCATCATCCACAACAATCTCGACGCGGCGATGGAGGCCGCAAATATCACCGGCTCGACCGGCACGCTGAATCCCCGGGCGAAGTCTGCCGCGCGATCGGCGTTCGAAAGCGCCAAGCAGCGCTTCTTCTCGCACCTCATCACCAGCATGAAGACGCCGTCGCTGATCGCGGCCATCGACCGCGATCTGGCGGACGGCCATGCCGCGGTCATCCAGATCGTCTCCACCGGCGAGGCGCTGATGGAGCGTCGCCTGGCCGAGATCCCGACCGAGGAGTGGGGCGATGTCCAGGTCGACATCACGCCGCGCGAATATGTCCTCGACTATCTCGCCCATTCCTTCCCGGTGCAGCTCTACCAGCCGTTCACCGATAGCGAGGGCAAGCTGTCGTCGCGGCCGGTCTATCGCGACGGCCAGCCGGTCGAAAGCCGCGAGGCCGTCGCCCGCCGCGACCGCCTGATCGAGACGCTGGCGTCGCAGACCCCCGTGCCCGGCGCGCTCGATCAGATCGTCCAGCGCTTCGGCACCGATGTGGTGGCCGAGGTGACCGGCCGCTCGCGCCGGATCGTCCGCAAGACCGGTGCCGACGGCTGGGACCGGTTGACGGTCGAGACTCGCGCCGGGTCCGCCAATCTCGCCGAGACGCAGGCGTTCATGGATGACGTCAAGCGCATCCTCATCTTCTCGGAAGCGGGCGGTACCGGTCGCAGCTACCACGCCGAGCTGTCGGCGAAGAACCGGCGGCTGCGCGTCCACTATCTGCTCGAAGCCGGATGGAAGGCGGATGCCGCGATCCAAGGGCTCGGTCGCACCAACCGCACCAATCAGGCGCAGCCACCGCTGTTCCGGCCGATCGCCACGAATGTGAAGGCCGAGAAGCGCTTCCTGTCGACCATCGCCCGGCGGCTCGACACGCTCGGCGCGATCACCAAGGGCCAGCGCCAGACCGGCGGTCAGGGCCTGTTCCGGCCCGAGGACAATCTGGAAAGCGGCTATGCCCGAGACGCGCTGCGCCGTCTCTACCTGTTGCTGGTGGCGGGCAAGGTCGAGGGATGCTCGCTCCAGACGTTCGAGACTGCAACCGGACTGTCGCTGACTGACGCGGGCGGCATCAAGGACGAACTGCCGCCGATCACAACCTTCCTCAACCGGCTGCTGGCACTTACCATCGATCTCCAGAACATCCTGTTCACGGCGTTCGAGCAGTTGCTGGCGTCACGCATCGAGGGTGCGATCGCGTCGGGCGTCTATGACATCGGGCTGGAGACGCTGACCGCCGAGTGCTTCGTCGTCACCGATCGGCAGACGATCTACACCCATCCCGGCACCTCCGCCGAGACGCGTCTGCTCACGGTCACTCAGCGCGAGCGCAACCGACCGGTCACGCTCGAAGCGGCGCTTAACCATCTCACCGATCCGAGTGCCGCGCTGCTGGTCAACGGCCAGTCCGGTCGTGCTGCGGTACAGACCCCAACGACGAGCCTGATGCTCGACGATGGCGAGGTCGAACGCCGCGTCCGGTTAATCCGGCCGATGGAACGCCCGGCCATGCCGCTCGCGTCGATGCCGCAGACGCATTGGGTCGAGGCCGACCGCGAAACCTTCGCGCGCGCTTGGGAGGCCGAGCTGGCCGACGTTCCGACGTTCACCGACAGCACCATCCATATCGTCTCGGGGCTGTTGCTGCCGATCTGGAAACGCCTGCCCGATGAATTCACCAGGGTTTATAGGCTCCAGACCGACACCGGTGAGCGCATCGTCGGGCGGCGCGTCTCCCCCGCCTGGGCGGCGAACGCAACCGCGACGGGCGACATTACCTTGAACTCAGAGCAGGCCTTCGCCGCGCTCATCGACGGCAAGACGATCCTCGATCTCGCCGAGGGCCTGCAGCTCCGCCGTGTTCGCGCCATGGGCACCCACCGCATCGAACTGTCGGGCTTCACCGACGCGATGCGCGATCGTCTGCGTGCCTACGGGCTGTTCCACGAGATCATCTCGTGGAAGCTGCGCCTGTTCGTGCCGACCGACGGCCGGGGTGCGGGCATCCTGACGAAACTGTTGGAGCGCTATCCGATCGAGCGCATCGGTGAACGGGAGGCCGCGTGATGGCGCGTCACGACGCCTCCGACCTCGCGCAGCGCCTGAGCCGCAACGTCGAGGCGGTTTGCCGCGAATATCTCTCTAACGGACGTCGCGAGGGCCGCTACTGGCTGGTCGGCGATGTTCGCAACACACCTGGTCGGTCGATGTACGTCCGGCTAAGCGGCGCCGACTCCGGCAAGGCCGCGGCGGGTAAATGGACCGATGCCGCCACTGGCGAACATGGCGATCTGCTCGACGTCATCCGAGAGAGCCTTGGCCTCATCGACTTCAAGGACGTCGCCGAGGAGGCACGGCGCTTCCTCAGTCTGCCGCGACCGGAACCGGATACCGAGGCGAAACCACGACCGTCATCGGCGGCGACCGGATCGCCGGAAGCGGCGCAACGCCTTTTCGCCATGGCACAACCGATTTCGGGCACGATCGTGGAGGCGTATTTGCGCCGACGCGGCATTACGGCTCTGCAAGGAACCGGTGCTCTGCGTTTTCACCCGCGCTGCTATTATCGCCCGGACCAGCATTCGCCGACCGAGACCTGGCCGGCGATGATCGCATCGGTCACCGATCTGGGCGGACATCAGACCGGCGCACACCGCACCTGGCTCGCGCACGACGGCTTGGGAAAGGCTCCGATCGACACGCCGAGGCGGGCAATAGGCGATCTCCTCGGGCAAGCGGTAAGGTTCGGCGTGGCGGACGATGTGATGACGGCGGGCGAAGGCATCGAGACCATGCTGTCGCTGCGGATGGCCTTGCCCAATTTGCCGGCGGTGGCGGCGCTCTCGGCCGCCCATCTCGCCGCCATCGCTTTCCCAACGACACTGCGCCGACTCTATATCGTCCGCGACGACGATCCTGCCGGGGACGGTGCGATGACGACCTTGATCGAACGTGCAGAAACGGTCGGGATCGAGGCAATTGCCCTGTCACCGCGCCTGGGAGACTTCAACGAGGATATGCGCACGCTCGGCAGCGATGCGCTACGGACCGCCTTGCGGGTTCAGATCGCACCGGACGATGTCGCGCGGTTCATGGCGGATCCGGCATTGGCCGGGATGGAGATGTGAAGGGCCATCCGTGGCTGGTGTCAGTCTTCGGAGGCGGGTGCTTCCCTTCGATGTCGGACAGGGCCGCGACCACGGCCTTCTTAGAGGGCGATCGGGGCGGCAAACGGCCCGGTCCGGCAATGGCTGCGCCCGGTTCTTTTCCGCCGGCGGCCCACCACCCCACGAAGTGGTACTTCGTGGGGACCCCGGATGCGCCGCCTTTGCATCGCGAAGCAAAACAACCGGGCTTCGCCATCCTCCGCTGCGCTTCGGCCGTCCGCTCCGCTCCCGGTGCAGGACCGCGCCGCCCGCCGTCTTTCGTCGCCATGAAGGCCGCGGCGGTCGCGGTCGATCCGACGAGGGAGCATCCCATGACCACCGAACATGACGACAGCTACGAACCCGAACACGCATCTTCCCCAACCGACCATGTCCTGACCGAACTCCAGCTCTACGGCTATCGCCCTTTCCAGGACGAACCCGACCCCAGACCTCTTCCCGAAGGCGACATCGTCGCCGGCGCGATCGCCGACATCTTCGACGCCCTGATCGTGAGCCTCGGCGACACCCGCCTCGAGCCCGACCTCGACGATCTGCTCTGGTCGACCGTCAATCTCTTCCACCGCGCCACCGACCGGATCGAGCGCGAGCTCGACGACAACGAGCAGGCGCAGCGCCGCGGCCAGCGCGAACAGGACGGTTCCGAAGTGAAGTCGGTCGAGCTGGAGCGCCACATCGCCGAAGGGCAGACCCTCCTCGAACGCCGCGACGCCTTCGAGTTGATGCGCGACCAGGCCGCCGAGCAGTTCGAACGCCACACCTGCTCACCCTGGCGGCCGCGCTCCGGATCGATGGTCAACCGCAAAATGCTGACCTCGGCGATGATCGACAGCCGCGACTTCCTCGCCGCCAAGCGCCGGGCCGACAATGAGGTTCTCCTGCCCGCCGGACCGAAGGTCGCGTTGACCGGTGGGGCCGACTTCAACGACCACCGTCTCGTCTGGTCCAAGCTCGATCAGGTCTACGCCAAGCACAGCGATATGGTGCTGCTGCACGGCGGCTCGCCCAAGGGCGCCGAGCTGATCGCCGCCAAATGGGCCAACGCCCGCAATATTCCGCAGGTCGCCTTCAAGCCCGACTGGACACGCCACGCCAAAGCCGCCCCGTTCAAGCGCAACGATCAGATGCTCGACGTGCTTCCGATCGGCGTCATGGTGTTCCCCGGCACCGGCATTCAGGACAATCTCGCCGACAAGGCCCGCAAGCTCGGCATCCCGCTGTTCGATTTCCGGCCGAAGGGCGGCGGCGCGTGAGCGCCGCAGCCGGTATCGACCCAATGCCGGTCATTCCAACCAGCGTTGACGATACGCGTAAGCTGCTATTCGTCAGAGCAGGAAACCGGCGGAAGCGAACTTATTGACACATACCGACTAGTCGGTATTATTGTGGAATGAACCCGAGTCGCCCCTCATCTGCTAAAAGCGAAAGCTCCCGCACCAAGCTGCTGAACGTTGCGCTGAATGTGATCCGCGCCAAAGGCTATACTGCGACGTCAGTTGACGAGCTGTGCGCCGCTGCCGGAGTTAGCAAGGGGGCGTTCTTTTATAGTTTCCCTTCGAAGGAGGCTCTGGCGGTCGCGGCCGCGCGCCATTGGTCTGATGTCACCGGTGCCGTTTTTGCCACTGCGCCATATCATGACCTCGCCGATCCGCTTGACCGCGTGATGGGCTATATAGACTTGCGCGCGCGATTGCTCGATGGCCCGGTCGAGGAGTTCACCTGCCTCGTTGGCACGATGGTGCAAGAAACCTTCAATACCAGCGATGTCATCCGCGCTGCCTGCAAGGCCAGCATCACAGGCCATGCGCAAACGCTTGAAGCAGATATTGCCGAGGCCGTCGACGCATTCGCAGTCACCGATGTGTCGGCCCGCAGTCTGGCCCTCCACACCCAGGTGGTGCTGCAAGGGGCATTCATTCTCGCCAAGGCGACGGCTAGCTCTGACATCGCCCTAGAAAGCATCGCGCATCTGAAGCGTTACTTCAAGATGTTGTTCACCACGCAAGCAAGTGAAGGGACAATATCATGACCAACCATGCATCCCCGCCGTTCGAACTGAACATAAATCGCCATATCGATGCGGCCCCCGAAACAGTCTGGGAGATCATGACAAAGCGGATGCCTGAATGGTGGGCACCGAAACCCTGGACCACCGAAGTCATCGAGCAGGACTGGCGCGCAGGTGGCCGCAATGCGACGATTATGCGTGGTCCCAACGGCGAAGAGTTTGCCAACGAAGGCGTGTTCCTCGAGGTCGCTCCCAACAAACGCTTCATGTTCACCGATGCGTTTCAGTCGGGGTGGATCCCCGCCAAGGCCTTTATGGTCGGTGTGTTCGAACTCGCGCCAGAAGGCAAAGGCTCGCGCTATCGCGCCTCGGCATGGCATTGGGACGAAGCTGCAATGAAGCAACATGAGGCAATGGGCTTTTCCGGTGGCTGGGCCATTTGCGCCGACCAGTTGGCTGAGCTGGCAGAGAAATAGGGAGACGGATAATGGCGTCGAAATCCATTTGGGCTGGGCGCGTATTCAGCGGATTGGCGGCAGCCTTTCTACTGGTGGACGGCGCCATGAAGCTTGTCCCCGCCCAGGTGGTGCTCGACACCATCAAACTACTCGGGTGGCCGAATGATGTTGGCACCGCAAGAATGCTGGGGTTGCTCACGCTCGGATCGACCGTGCTTTACATCATCCCGCGCACCGCCATTGTTGGCGCCATTCTGTTGACCGCCTATCTCGGCGGCGCGGTTGCCACGCATGTGCGGATCGGTAGCCCGCTCTTCTCCCACATCCTGTTTGGCGTCTATCTGGGCGTCATGGTTTGGGGCGGATTGTGGCTGCGCGATCAACGCGTGCGCGCGATCTTACCGGTTCGCTCGTCCTGAAGCCGATCAAAGATCAGCCAGATTTTGCCTTAGCGAAGTATATCCAAAGGAACGGTCATGCCAACGAATGAAGGTATTAAGGGTCCAGCATCCTATCTTCCGTCCATCGAGAAAAAATACGGTCGCCCGATAGCTGATTGGAAGGCAGTCGTGCGTGCAGCTTACCCGTGCAAACATGGCGAACTCGTCAGTATGCTGAAGGAAGCGCATGGCATGGGTCATGGCCATGCCAACGCAATCGTCGCGTATACGCTTGCGGAAGACCAATCATAACTCGGCAAAGTCCTCGACCTTCGGAATCAAGGAACCAAACGCCATGACAATTACGATCACCGCATTTGAACGCTCACCCGACGGCGGCAGAGGTCTGGCCCGTGATACGCGCGTTCGCTGGGCACTTGAAGAAGTGGGCCAACGTTACGACGTGCGCCTCGTTTCCTTTCAGGCGATGAAGGAACCCGCGCATCTGGCACTCCATCCCTTCGGCCAGATCCCCACATACGAGGAAGGCGATCTCGTCCTCTTCGAGACCGGGGCGATTATTCTCCATATCGCTGAGCTGCATGCCGGATTGTTGCCAAGGGATGCCAACGCGCGAGCCCGCGCAATCACCTGGATGTTTGCCGCGCTAAACACGATCGAACCGCCCATTCTCGATCTCACGATCGCGAAGATTTTTGAAGGTGACAAGCCGTGGGCAGGCGAGCGTATACCGCTAGTCATGAATCGCATTCGCGCGAGGATGGAACAACTTTCCGTTCGACTGGGCGACGCCGATTGGCTCGATGGGGCGTTCAGCGCGGGCGATCTGATGATGGTTGAAGTCCTCAAGAGGATCAGGATGTCGGGCATTTTGGACGAATATCCAAACCTGGCCGCCTATGTCGCGCGCGGTGAGGCGCGACCGGCCTACCAGCGCGCTTTTGCCGCACAGCTTGCAATCAATGCCCCCAGCTAGCGACCGCTTTCTCGAATTATAATCGAAATCCTGCCAGTCAGGAATTCACCCCGTAGCGGACAATTCGGACGAGCCGGATTTTGACCTCGGTCATTGAGCGATTGCCGTCGGTCGTTTCTGCGGTGGACGACCACCCCGCTCTCATTGGCGCGATCCTTGGTCCGGCCCAGGGCCTGACGCCATCAACCCGTAAAGGGTCCGCTACGCGCGCGTGCGGCCTTGAGGCTGCGCCTCGGCGGTGATTGCGGCCCTGCGCCGCACACTTCGGGCGCCTGTCGAGCGGGGATGGTCCCCGCCTCCAAGACAGGAGCCGGAACAATGTCCCTCACCGACGCACAGGCCTTCGCCTACAGCCTCGCCACCAGCCTCATGGCCGCGATCGTCATCTTCAAAGCCGGTGACGGCACCCATTCAGTCACGCCCGCCAACGAGTTCGACGGTGACGCCGAGGTCATCGCGGAAATCGATCCGTTCGCCCCCTGACGGAGACGCCTGCGACGGTGCGGAGATCATCGTTGGATTTCCGCTCCCGTCGCCTCTCTTCTTCGGCTACAGTCAAAACGCGCCGAGGTGGTGGTGGAGGCGCGACCGTCAGACCTTTATCTCACGGAGTCCACCATCATGATCTTCATCGGCATCCTCCTCAGCATCGCGGCGATCGGCTTCTTGTGCTGGCTGCTGTTCACGCTCGCCATCTTCGCGCTGCCCCTGTTCGCCGGCGTCACCACCGGAATGTGGGCCTTTGGCACTGGCGCCGGCTGGTTTGGCGCGTTTGTCGTGGGCGCGCTCGCGGCCGGGCTAACATTCGGCATCGGCCAATTCCTGTTCGTTTACGTCCGGCCGCTCTGGGCGCGGATGATTATCGCGCTCGCCTTTGTCGCACCGGCCGCTGTGGCTGGCTTCCACGCCACGCACGGCATCGTCAGACACACGATGCCGTCGGAAGGCTGGCAGGTCGCCTTCTCGGTCATCGGCGCGGTCGCCGTCGGCGTGACCGCACTGATGCGGTTGGCGGCGATGGCGACACCCGTTTCGACCGAGCGGAGTCTCGCGCGGGGCTGAACGCATCCGAACGGTCGGGGCGGACCAGAAGTTGGATTGGACCACGCCCCCTGTCTCTCATGGGTCGGCGGACGGAGCGTGGGAACGACCGATCAGGTCAGACCGATCTCGGCGTGTCGTCCTGACGGAACGCTTGGGGCAAGGTGCGCAACATGGATCTCGGCGGCGACAATGAGTGGCGGATGTCCGTCGATTCCGTTCAGTGCTCGGAAGGGCCGCTCAGTTCCTGAATGCCCGGGAGGGGGTGTTCTCGGTCGTATGTGCCAGCCGCAATCTCCTTGGTTGCGACGGCTTTGCCAACTTCCCCGTCACTCCGTCCCTGTTCGTCAACCGCTCCAAACGGCCTCTTCAATGGGCTGATCTGGCCGAAGGTCGGCTGCGCCTCGATCGCCTATGCGGCAACGGCGCCTGCACGCCTTTCTTCCCCTGACGGCTGCGCCGCCATTCCTCGCGAAACAACAAAGCCGCTTTGGCGCCGTCCTGCGCTGCGCTGCGGTCGCAAGCGATGCCGCGTCGATCGCCTCCGGCCCACCGATCGCCATCGAGGCCGCAATGGTGCGGGCTCGAAGGAGAGAAGAACGGAGAATCATTATGGCAACCATCGGCACCTTCAAGAAGTCCGGCAACGACTACACCGGCGAAATCGTCACCCTCTCGGTCCAGGCCAAGAACGTCCGCATCGTCCCCGAAGCCAACCGCACCGGCGACAACTCACCCTCCCACCGCGTCATGGTCGGCCGGGTCGAGATCGGCGCCGCCTGGGCCAAGCGCTCCAACGAAGGCCGCGACTATCTCGGCCTGAAGCTGGACGATCCGAGCTTCACCGCTCCGATCTACGCCAACCTCTTCGACGACGAGGACGGCGAAGGGTTCAGCCTCATCTGGTCCCGCCCCAACGGCCGCCGCACCGGCGAGTGAGGCCGCCGAGCAAGGCCCCGCCCGGTCGAACCGGGCGGGGCCTTCCGCTTTGTCGGCAACCGAATCAGTTCACGCCGAAGCAGCAGATTTATCGACTACCGAAAGCGATATCGGCTGGTGCTGATGCTTAAGAACGACTATTATAATCGTAGTTCTGGCACTCGCTCAGGTCCGTGTGGGAGGTGATCATGCATGATCACCGCCCGACAATCGCGGGCCGCACGCGCGTTGCTGGGTTGGACACAGGAGACGCTCGCTGACAAGGCCCAGGTCTCGCTCACGGCGCTTAAGCGCCTCGAGTCGGAGTCCGCGCTACCTGTCTACGAGTCGACCCGCGATCAGGTCCGCCGCGCCTTAGAGGGGAGCGGCGTCGTCCTGCTTCAGTCCGACAGAGGCGAAGGGGTAATGCTTGTCCGGACGGCCAAATCCTAGCTCGATCGTCGGTCATTCCAGCGTGCCAACTTCGCGGGTGGTCGATCCGCGACTTCGCAGGCCGCGAACGATGGTTAACAACAACCTCGAGAACGGATACGGTTCGCTGGAGGGGGCAAGGTGACACAGACAAGCTTTCAGGACGAACCGCCGCAAAGCAGCGTGCTGACGCCGTATGACCGCGCGCACATGGCGCTGTACATGCGGCTGCTCGACGCCGCGCGGGACGGCGCCGACTGGCGCGATGCTACCCATACGCTGTTCGGCCTCGATGCCGGCCAGGACCCGCACCGAGCCCGTCTCGTCCACGACACGCATCTCGCGCGGGCGCGCTGGATGACCCAAAGCGGCTACCACCAACTCGTCCGCGAAGGTGCGTCCGGAGAGCGGTGATGCCGGTGCGGCATCACGTGATGCCGATCGCCCGGCTTCCCAGACATCACGCAACCGGTAATCGTATCCCCTTCAATCTGCACGGCAAATGCGACTGGAGGAGATGATGGCCAAGGATGCGTCCGATTGGGAGGCGGCGGCGGATTACGATTATCTCGACACGCTCGCCGCCTCCGACCTCGCTTGGGAATGGCTTCGCCGGAACGAGGGGTATGAGCACGATTTCGCAGTGTTCGATCGCGCCAGGCCCGACGCTGGCGACGAGACGGACCTAATCTGCGAGCGCTGGGGGCTGCGATTTCCCGATCCCGCCGTCGCTGCCGGCGCCGGATGCGCCCGTCTTCTGGCAGCTTGACGCCGACACCAGCGCGATCTGGGTAACCGCCGCGCCGGCCCCGCTCGCCACCGGGAATTTTGAGACGCCGTTACTCACCGGCGTTGCGCAGATCGCGGACGAGCAGGGTCTCCACCTGCTCACGACGCTCGGAACCGGCGAACGCATCCATGTTCTGCAAAGCGTCGCCGTCGCGTCGCCCACCAACCTCGCCGCCGTGATCCCGCTCGATCGCTCGGGCTTCGGCCGCGTCGAAGCGGTGTTGCGCCTGCTCGCCAGCCTCTACGGTCGCGCCATTCCCGCCGATAGGCGGATCACCCGCCAGCAGCGCCTGCGGACCAAACGCATGCTGCGCGCGCTCGACGGTCGCCGCACGGGCGCGTCGCAGAAGTCGATCGCGTCGGCGATCTTTAGGCTCGGCCCGCTGAGCCGGGACGAATGGCAGAGCGCGCCCGCCCGTTTCGCGACCCGGTCGCTCATCCGGGATGGCCTGGCGATGGTCGCGGGCGGATACCGCAAGCTGCTCAGGCACCAGCACAGGCACTGACCGGCCGCGACCACCCGCTCGGTGTGCGAACATCGCACCCCCAACTTCGCCCTCCATCGACGCGGGCGCGCTTCGCCAAGGTGGCCTTCGTCCGCCGCAGATCATCTGCGGCGCCCACGAACGCCCCGGAGGCCCGATCATGTCCGCCACTACTGCCAATCTGCCGCCACGCTTCCTGCGCACCCCCGAAGCTGCGCGATTTCTTGGACTGTCGGGGCGCACGCTGGAGAAGCACCGGACCTATGGCACCGGTCCCGCCTACCACAAGCTCGGCGGCCGCGTCGTCTACGCGGTCGACGACCTGCAGGCCTGGGCCGATCGCGGCGCGGTCACCTCCACCTCCGATCCGCGCGGCAGCGTCCTGCCCGCCAAGCGCCATGACCCGGCCGCGCTGGCCCACGCCCGTCACCTGACGCGCTGAGACCGCCCGGCATGTCGATCCGGCACCCCAACCCCGAGCGCGAGCAGCTCGATTTGTTCCGTGCGCTGCCCGGCGATCTCGCGCCGCGCGATGCGCAGGATCTGATGGCCTATCCGTTCTTCTCGCTCGCCAAGTCGAAGCGCCTCGCGCCGATCGACTTCAGGGCGGGCGCGGTCAAGATCCGCGTCGAGGCGGTGCCCGAGCACGGCATGGCGACCATCTGGGACGCCGACGTGCTGATCTGGGCCGCCAGCCAGATCGTCGAGGCGCGCGACGCCGGTCTGAACCCTTCGCGCCTGATGGGGACGACGCCGTACGAAATCCTGAACTTCATCGGCCGCGGTGTGTCTCTGCGCGATTACGACCGCCTGAAGGCCGCGCTCGACCGGCTGCAATCGACCACCATCGCCACCTCGATCCGCCAGCCAACCGAACGACGGATGCACCGCTTCTCCTGGATCAACGAGTGGAAGGAGAAGGCCGATGCTCACGGGCGGCCGCTCGGGCTAGAGCTGATCGTCCCCGACTGGTTCTACGCCGCCGTCCTCGACGACGCGCTCGTGCTGACCATCGACCGCGCCTATTTCGGCCTGACCGGCGGGCTGGAGCGTTGGCTCTACCGGCTCGTGCGCAAGCATGGCGGGCGCCAGGTGCATGGCTGGAGCTTCGACTTCGCGCATCTGCACGCCAAGTCCGGGAGCCTCTCGCCACTCAAGCATTTCGCCTACGACCTGCGCGACATCGTCAAACGCCAGCCACTGCCAGGCTATCACCTGAGAATCGCGCCGTGCGCGGGCCGCCCCGACATCCTGTCCTTCGCGCCCATCGATCCCGACCCGCTCGGCATACCGCGCCGTCGTCGTCGTGGAACATCTCGTCCTGGGGATAAGCTGTGAATCGCCTCGTGCTATCGGGGACTGGGGCTATCGTGCCATCGGGGACCGGACCCTCGTGCTATCGGGGACCGGAATCGCCGAATCCCCGTGTCGATTCAGTGACTTGCAACCCCTGTAACGTATCTAACCTAGATTCCTACGGAATCTGTCTAACGCGACTGCGCTTTTGCACAGCTGCGGATAACGCGGACCGGCGGCGCAGGTGCGTGCCGTGATCGTCGCGCTCCTCAACCAGAAGGGCGGCGTCGGCAAGACGACGCTGGCGCTGCATCTCGCCGGTGAATGGGCCCGAGAAGGAAAGCGCGTCACGCTGATCGACGCCGACCCGCAAGGCTCCGCGCTCGACTGGTCGCAGCAGCGCAGCCGGGAGGGAGTGGAGCGGCTGTTCGGAGTCGTCGGCCTGCCGCGCGATATGCTCCACCGCGAGGCGCCCGAACTGGCGCGCGACGCCGATCACGTCGTCATCGACGGCCCGCCGCGTATCGCCGGTCTGCTGCGTTCCGCGCTGCTCGCGGCCGACCTGGTGCTGATCCCGGTGCAGCCATCGCCGTTCGACGGCTGGGCGTCGGCCGAGATGCTGGCGCTGCTCGGCGAGGCGCGCTTCTACCGTCCGCAACTCGCCGCGCGCTTCGTGCTCAATCGCTGCGCCGCGCGCACCGTCATCGCCCGCGAGACCGCCGAGACGCTCGCCGAGCACGATCCGCTGCTGCTCGCCCAGACCATCGGCCAGCGCGTCGCGTTCGCCGATGCCGCGCAGTCGGGCCGGCTCGTATTCGAGGTCGATATCGACAGCCTGGCCGCGCGCGAGATCGCCGCGTTCGCCGCAGAGGTCGAAAGGATCACGCGATGACCGCGCGCGCTCGCAAGCGCGGTTTCGCCGCGCGTCCGGCCGACGTCGCGCCGTCCGCCGAAAGCTGGGTCAAGGCGGCGGATGCGCCGCCCGCTCGCCCAGTCGATGCCGCCGGATTCACCGCGCGGCTGACCATCGACGTCACGCCCGACCTACGCGGCCGCATCAAGATCACCGCCTTCCAGCGCGGCGTCACGGTCGCCGACATGCTGCGCGATCTGCTCGCGCGCGAATTTCCCGCGAACCACGGTGAGCAACCATGACCAGCCTTGCGCCAGCCAAACTGGATGGCGGCCAACCGCCGTCGCCATGCCCATCCGATGCCCTGACCCATGTCGAGCTGACCTGGATCGAAGCACGCATCGAATACTGGATCCGGTTCGGCAGCGAGCGGCACGAACGGATCGTCGATCGCCGGCGGCGCGTGCTGTCGTTCGCGCCCGGCAGCGTCTTCGCCTTCGTCCGCTGGGCCGCCAACGACTTCGGAACCGTCGTATCGCGGCTCGACATCGTGCGCGCGGTCGCGCCCGGCGCGCCCTATCAGACGCTCCCGTTCGTGCGCCCCGGCGGCGACATTTTGCTGAAGGTCGAGGGCTGGCCCAAGGTCGAACGCGTCCTCCAGGCGATCGACGCGATCGAGACGCTCGGCATCGATCCGGTCGCGATCGCGCCCGATCACTGGCGGCACGTCCACAACCGGCTGACCGCGAGTGAAGAGCCGCGCGCCTATAGCCTCGAACAGCATCGCGCCTGGCTGCTGCGCCGGAGCGTGGCGCCATGAGCCGGCGCGGATACATCGTCGCGACCGCAGCCGCCGTGCTGACGATCATCGGCGTGTCGGTTGCCCATATCGCGCCCAGGCTGCTGTGGAACGCGTCGGCCAGCACGCCGATCGGCTTCTACCTGATCCGACCTGCTGGCCATCTGGCGGCGGACGACATCGTCGCCGTCGATGCGCCCGAACCGCTGGCGGCCTTCCTTGAGCGACGCGGCTATCTGGCGCGTGGCGTACCGCTGTTGAAGCATGTCGCCGGCCTTCCCGGGCAACGAGTCTGCCGCAGCGACCGCACGATCACGGTCGATGGCGCCGTCATCGGCGAAGCACTGGACCGCGACAGGCGGGGCCGCGACCTGCCGGTCTGGCAGGGCTGCCGACAGCTCGCGGCCGGCGACATCTTCCTCATGAACGCACGGGTCCGCGACAGCCTCGATGGGCGCTATTTCGGGCCGCTGCCTGCCGCCGCGATCATCGGTCGGGCCACCCCCCTCTACACTGACGAGGACGGCGATGGCCGCTTCGTCTGGCGCGAGCCGACGCGGTGACGGCGCGCCCATGACCTTTCCCACCGCACAGCCAAGGAGTTACCCATGTCCCTGATCGGTCAGTTCAACCGCACCAAGAGCGGCTATGCCGGGCGCGTCCGCACGCTCGTCCTCGATGCCGAGCTGGTGCTCGTCCCCGCCGAGCATTCCGACGCCGGGAATGCGCCAGACTATCGCGTCCACCTCGGCGCCGACGACGGCGCGGAGGTTGGCCCGGAGGTCGGCGCCGCCTGGAAGCGCACCGGCGGGAAAGCCGGTGCGTATGTCGCGCTGCAGATCGACGATCCAACCTTTGGTCACCCGATCCGCGCCAATCTCTTCCAGTCGGGCGACGACACATCGGCCTGGGGTCTGAACTGGAACCGGCCGCCCAAGCGCGCCGAGCGGGATTGACCGATGTCGGCCCCGCACCGAAAGCCTGTCGCCCGACGGTCGAACACCGTCCGGCGCACGGCCACCCTTCTCCTTTCCGGGCTGCTTCTCGCAGCGACGTTCAGCGTCCCTGCGAGCGCACAGGAATCGCCGACCACACGCCCATCCCGCGTCCATCCCTATGCCGCCTTCGTCGCCGAGGCCGCACAAAGGTTTCGCATGCCGGAGCGCTGGATCTGGGCGGTCATGCGCGCCGAAAGTGCCGGCGATGTGCGCGCGATCTCGCCAGCGGGTGCGATGGGCTTGATGCAGCTCATGCCCGCGACATGGGCCGAACTGCGCATCCGTCACCGCCTTGGCGCGAACCCGTACGACCCGCGCGACAACATCCTGGCGGGCGCTGCGTATCTGCGCGAGATGCTCGATCGCTACGGGTCGCCGGGCTTTCTCGCGGCTTATAATGCGGGGCCGGGACGCTACGAAGCCTATCTCGCCGGTCGCCCGCTCCCGGCCGAGACCCGCGCCTATGTCGCCGCATTGGTCCCTTCCTTCGGCGGCGGTGAACTCGCCGGTCCGATCACCGTCGCCGCCGCCGATCCTTCCGCCTGGACCCGCGCGCCATTGTTCGCCCCGCGCGCCGAAAGCACAGCCTCTGTCGATTCCGTGCAGATCGACGGTCGATCGGTGGATCCTTCGACCGCAGAGCCGGTGCGCATCGATGGCGTGAATGCGGTGCCGTCCGACGGTCTCTTCGTCGAACGATCCGGTGCGGGAGGTCCTCGATGACCGCATTTGGCTGCATTCCCATCCTGGCGGGCCGTGGCGTTCGGTGGAGGGCATTGGGGCGGAGGGCAGGCAGGACGACCGAAGGATGGCGAGATAAAAGGCCATGCCCGAAACGCTGTAAGCCTCTGACGAGGCTTGCGTTTTCGTGTGCATGGCGGTCGGTCGCGGGCATGGGGCCCGGTTTTTGTGAGCGATTTCAACGCTTCGATATGCACGCGCCTGAAATCCTGCTGTTTGGGGCTCGGTCATGAGCGAGGGCGACAGCGACTTTCGTATCCGGCCAGGCCGCACCAGGACCACGCGCGCGCCGAGGCCCAAGAGCTTCCTCAATCAGGTGCTGCGCGCCGCGAAGAAAGCGGGGCACCTCGGCGCGCCCTCGTCAGGCCGGCGTGCGTCCAGCTATGGCCGTTCGACCTTCGGCCGGGGGCGCGGCAGCTTCAGCCGCAGCCGGTTGTTCTCATCGTCGCGCCGCGTCGTCGTCAAGGCGCGGGTCGCCCGCCACCAGGGCCGGTCCTTCCGCTCCGCGCCGCTATCGGCGCATCTCTCCTACCTCAAGCGCGAGGGCGTCAGCCGGGATGGCGAGAACGGCGTGATGTTCGATGCGGGTTCCGACCGCGCCGACGATCTCGCCTTCGCCGACCGGAGCAAGGACGACCGGCACCATTTCCGCTTCATCGTCTCGCCCGAGGAAGCCGCTGAGCTCACCGACCTCAAGGCGTTCACGCGCGATCTTGCGAGCCAGATGGAAACCGATCTCAGGACGCGGCTCGATTGGGTCGCTGTCGATCACTGGAACACCGACAACCCGCACGTTCATCTGCTCGTGCGCGGCGTCGACGAGGCCGGCGCCGACCTCGTGATCTCGCGCGACTATATCAGCCGGGGTCTGCGTTCGCGCGCCGAGGATCTGGTGTCGATCGAGCTTGGCCCCAAGCCCGAGCACGACATCCGCAACGCCCTGGAAAAGGAAGTCACCGCCGAGCGGTGGACGCGCCTCGATCTCGAGATCCGCCATCATGCCGACGATGTCGGTGCCATCGATCTGCGGCCCGAGGCGCGCGGTCCTGCCGATCCCGCGATCCGCCGCCTGATGATTGGCCGCCTCCAGCATCTGGAGAAGATGGGGCTCGCCGCCGCGGCCGGTCCCGGCGAATGGATGGTGGGGCTCGAAGCCGAACGCCATCTTCGTGACCTTGGGCTTCGCGGCGACATCATCAAGACGATGCACCGCGCCTTCACCGCACGCGGCGAGGATCGCGGCGTCGCCAACTATGTCATCGATAGCGGTGCCGGTGCGCTTATCGTCGGCAGGCTGGTCGATAAGGGACTGCATGACGAGCTGACCGGCGAAGCCTATTCCGTGATCGATGGCACCGATGGGCGCGCCCATCATGTCCGCTTCCGCGGCATCGAGGCTTTCGAGCATGCGCCGCCCACAGGCGGCATCGTCGAGGTCCGCCGCTTCGGCGGACCAGCGGACGAGCGCCCGACATTGGTGCTCGCCACCCGCTCCGATCTCGATCTGCGCGCCCAGATCACCGCGCCGGGCGCAACTTGGCTTGACCACCGCCTGGTCGAGCGCGAACCCATGCCGCTGTCCATGGGCGGGTTCGGCCGCGCGACGCGCGACGCCCTGCAGGCCCGCGCCGAGCATCTCGTCGATCACGGGCTCGCTCGGCGCCAGGGTCAGCGGATCATCCTCCAGCGCGATCTGCTGAGCACGTTGCGGCGCCGCGAAATCGACGCCGTCGGCGAGAAGCTCTCGGCCGAGACGGGTCTGCCGCATGTGAAGGCCGCGGCCGGCGAGCATGTCTCCGGCGTCTATCGCCAACGCCTCACGCTCTCCTCGGGCCGCTTCGCTATGATCGACGGCGGCCTCGGTTTCCAGCTCGTGCCCTGGGGGCGGGAGATCGAGCGCAAGCTCGGCCAGCACATCACCGGGATCGCGCGCGACAGCGGCGGCATCGAATGGAGCCTGGGGCGCAAGCGCGATCTGGGGCTTTGATAGGGGTGCGGCCATCGCGCGCGCGTCATCGGCGCAATCACTCTCCGCAGAAATCTAGCGAGCCGTCTTTTCCAAAGACGCGCCTTCCTCCGCAAGGATCTCGAGAAAAGCACGAACCGCTGGCACTGCTGCTCGGCGTGCGGGCGTGGTCGCGAAGATCTCGAGCTTGGGTCCCGTCCAATCGGGCAGAACGCGCACAATCGCCCCGGCCTTTGCGAGAGGTTCGGCATAGACCATCGGGATGAAAGCCACACCCGACCCGGCATTCATGATACCGATCGCCACCATCGGATCGCCCACATGCGCGATCGGTTCGCTGTCGAAGACGCATTTCTCGCCGGCGCCGTTCTCGAGCTCCCAATCGCCCGGAACCTGGTCGACATCGATCACGATCCTTCCGATACGCTCGACGGTCCTTGGATCCTGTAGATCGTATTGCGCGGCAGCCGACCGAAAGGCGTATAGGGCAAGCGGCGATGCCATCAGACGCCGCGATTGGAGATGGCTCTCGGTCGGTCGGCCAATCCGGATGACGATATCGAGGTCTTCGGCGACCGGATCGGGTCCGCGCCCAGTCACGCGCAAGGTCATCTGCACCTTGGGATAGCGCTTGGCCATCGCCGCCATCGCCGGGGCAACGAGTTTCTGCCCCGACAGCGCGCTCGCGGCGATCGCCAGCCTGCCCTGCGGAACTCCGCCAGCAGAACGCATCGCCTCGTCGCCATCGCGCATCAGGTCGATCGCGCGCTCCGCCACCGGCAGCAGCACCTGGCCGATCCCGGTCAGCGTCATCCCGCCAGAGCCTCGATCGAACACCGGACCTCCCGCGGCCGCTTCCAGCTTCGCGACAGCGCGCGACAGCACCGATTTGGAGATGCCGGATGCCTTCGCCGCCGCGTTCATACTGCCCGCTTCAGCGATGAGCCCGAGCGCTCGAAGGTCGTCGATCGCATAGCCCTGCGTCTGCAGCGAGCGCGCGGCATCGACGTGCTGGGGATCATGCCGTGTTCTCATCGGGGAACGCCTCGTTCCGATCTGTCCTCTTCGCATCGCCGGATCGCGACCCGATCTGGGAACTACCGTTACCGAAAACGAAGGACCATCGCCATGACCCAATCGCTGCAGATATTCACCAAGCCGGGCTGTCCCTATTGTGCCAAGGTCAAGGAGACGCTCGACAAGTCCGGAATTTCCTACTCCGAGACCGACGTGAAAGCGTCCGACCGCAACGGCAACCTTTCGGTCTACCTCTCGGGCGTGTCGACCGTGCCGCAGATTTTCATCGGCGACACCCACGTCAACGGTTCGCGCGATCTGGTCGCGCTCGATGCCGCCGACCGGTTGATCCCGCTGATCGCCGAAGCTAGCGGATCGATCGATCTGGACGATCCCGACGATGCGGCAGTTCACGACGGTGCGCAGGACTATGTCCTGCGCAAAGCGATCCCCGAAATCGACGGCTCGCACTCCGATGTCCCCGAGGATTGGCCGATCCTCCGGCTCTACAAGGAGTTCTTCGGCTTCTGGCCGAACTGCTTCTACTACCAATATCACTGGCCCGAGGTCGCCTATCGGCAATTCGTCTATTGTCACAATGTCGGCGCGATCGGGGGCGGGCGGCAAGTGCTCGGCGCGCCGGTAATGAGCGCGCTCGGCTTCGCGACGTCCAAGGCGCAAGGCTGCGACTATTGCCAGATCCACTCCGCATCCGCCGGAAGCGAGGAGGCGGGCGACTACACCCAGCAGATCCAGCGAGCGCAGGACGGCGATTTCGCGAACGACAATCCCTTCGGACCGTTCGAGGCGGCGCTCGCCGATCTGGTCGCACACGCCTCGCTCAACACCGTGACCCAGGCCGATATCGAAAAGGTCAGGGCGCACGGCAAGGACGCGAAATTCACCAAGCTGCCGGTCTCGGCCAATATCGAGGCCGCTTCGATGATCGCGGCCGCGTTCGGATTCCTGAACGTCTTCAACGATCTCACCGGCGTGCAGGTCGAAGCCCCCTGGGCGAAGAAGGCCGAGAGCGAGACGGGTCTTGGTACCGGACGTCACGGCGCCAGCGAAGAGCGCGAATCCTCCAACCTCGACTATGACGTGCCCGAAGGTGGCCCGAGCATGGCGGGCATGCTCGCGCATTATGCGAAGGATCCGCTGCTCGAGATCGGTCCGGCGCGCTATGCGCGTCACCATCTTGGGATCGCGCCCGCCTGGATCGACCTCTGGCCATTGCCGCTCCGTCCCCTGCATGCGCGTTTCTATGTCGGTGTCATGACCGACGAGGATGCAGGGGGGATCGGCATCGCGCCGGAACTCAAGCACCTGATGGCGCGGGTCTCGCACATCGCGAAGGGTCACGATTATCTATCCGCGGTCGAGGGCTGGATGGCCTGGCATGCTGGCGGGGAAACCGATCGGGCCGTCGAGCGGGTAATCGAGGCCTTCGATGCGGCCAAGGGCCGGGAAACCGGCGACCTGTTCGATGATCGCGAGCGCGCCGCACTCCAGCTCGCCTGGCTTTCGGCGCAGACACCGCTCACGACACCGCATCGCTATGTCGAAGCCGCGATCGAGCATTATTCGCCCGTCGAGCTCGTCCATCTGATCACGGTCTGTGCGATGGCCTCGATGGTCCAGCGCTTCTCGGCGATCGCCAAACCCACCGTCGAGGAGGAGGTCATGGCGTTCCTCGACCGCCACCGCATCCCGCTCGACACGCTTGCCAACAAATATCCGTTGGCGGCCGAGCGAACGGTTCAGAACCTGGTCGCCTGATCGGATACGCGGCGCTCGCTCACGCAGCGGGCGCCGTTCTGCCTTCCAAGGAGCATCGACAATGCCCAATCAACAATCCGAGCCCTTCGACCTCGCGATCATCGGCGCAGGCTCGGGCGGCATGGCTGCCGCGCGCCGCGCCGCCGAAGCCGGGAAACGCGTCGTCATCTGCGAAAGCCGTGACGTCGGCGGCACCTGCGTCAATCGGGGCTGTGTGCCGAAGAAGCTGCTGGTCCATGCCGCGCGGGGTGCCGACGCGATCCGCGAATTGCCGTCGCTGGGCTGGTCCGTTGGCGACGCGACGTTCGATTGGGCGGGGCTTCGGAGCGAAATTCACCAGCAGACGGTCCAACTGTCCGGATTCCATGCCGAGCGGATGAAGAAACTCGGGATCACGATCATCCACGGCGCAGCGCGCCTGAACGAGGCTGGCAGCGTCCTGATCGATGGGCAAGAAATAGTCGCCCGCCGCGTACTCATCGCGACGGGCGCGAAGCCGGTCGTTCCCCCACTACCCGGCGCGGACCTTTGCCTGACGTCGGATGATCTGTTCGAGCTGGAGACGCTACCGGAACGGATCGCCATCATCGGCGGCGGCTATATCGCGGTCGAGTTCGCCTGCATGCTGCACCGGTTCGGTGTCGCGGTCACGGTCTTCGAGCGCGGCGACCGTCTTATCCAGCCATTCGATGCCGAGGTCGCGGAATTGCTGCGATCCTCGATGATCGATCAGGGGATCGACGTTCGGCTCGGCGCGCCAGTCGAACGTATCGAGCGCGCTGATAATGGCCTTGTGCTGTCGGGACCGGTCGGCGTCGATCAGCCGTTCGACGCCGTCTTGATGGCGGTGGGTCGGCGCCCGAACACCGAAAATCTGGCGATGGCAGAAGCGGGTGTGGCGACAAGCGACCAAGGTGCCATCCTCGTCGATGAACGCGGCGAGACCAACGTCTCCGACATCTTCGCGATCGGCGACGTAACCGAGACGATTGCATTGACGCCGGTCGCGGTGCGCGAGGGTCGCCGCGCGGTCGATGTCATGCTCGCGGCACCAGATCCCCTCCCGGCGCCGTCCAACGTCCCGACGGCGGCGTTCACCACACCCGAGTGCGCAGCGGTCGGGATGACCGAGCGCGAAGCAGGCGAGGCTGGGTTGGCATACGATATTCGGCGCACCCGCTTTCAGCCGTTGGCGAATCTGCTGGGCGACGAGGGCCAAAGCGTCTTCATGAAGGCGCTCGTCGAGCGCGAGACCGGACGGATGCTGGGGTTCCATTTCTTCGGGCCGCATGCTTCCGAGGCATCGCAGATGGGCGCGATCGCGCTTGCCGCCGGGCTTTCCGAGACGCAGCTACACCATACGATGGCGCTCCATCCGACAACGGCTGAAGAGGTCTTGGGGCTGGGGCGACGCGACGAGCCTCTGCACCAGAAGGTGGATCCCGAGTGACGGTGCAATCATCACCTTGGCGATGGAGCCGCTTCGGCGACATCGAACGCTCACGAGCCCGTAGTTGGTCTGACCATTGACCAGCCGCGATCGCCCATTCGGCTGTCTCTCGAAATGCCAGAAGCCGTTATCCGAACGATTCCGCGTCCACGCCTTTGTGGGAAACTTTCGGCTGTCACAAAAGCTGGCTAACTGATTGATTTTTTGAAGTAGGCTCGTCCCGATGAAAACTGTTCTGATTTGTGCGCTTCCCTTGGCCATCGCCGCCGCGGCTTGTTCCAAGCAGAGCGGTGACTCGTCCGGCGCACAAAGCAACGATGCAGTCGCTGCGAGCGATACGCCATCGCAGGCAGACGCAAACGGGACGCGCGGAGCCGCCAGCACAAAAATGGAGGCGAACGGATCACGGACGATCACGCTCACCGGCTTCAACTGTGGTGACAGCTGTTATCTCGAATTCACGGACGGCGGTGAGCCGAAGACCGCGCTTTGCCGCGCATCACAATGCAGCGAGTGGGCCGACAGGCAAGCCTTGCCTCCGACGCTTAAAGGCAAGCGCGCCACAGCGCGGTTCGGAACGGGCAATCAGGTCGATGCCGCAGGCAACATCATGGCGCGGGATTACCCGACAATCGAAGACCTGACAATCTCGGGGTTTACCGGCGACACACCCGATCGCTCGGCGCAGGTTGGCCCAGCAGCTGCCGCACAGCGCGCCGCCGATGGCGCGGCGGGAACCCTCGGCCTTATCAAGGGGGTTTATACATCCGGCGGCGACTGCGGGTCGATCGCAAATGCCGGATTGCGGATTTACGACGGTGTGGGCCTGAGCGGCTCGGCAACCAAAAACTGTCGAACCAAAGTCGTGTCGCGCAGAGGACAGACGTACAAGGTATCGAACGATTGCGCGGCGACATACGACGATAAGCGCAGCACGGACCAATTCACGGTCAGGGTTTCCGGTTCCGGCCGCTTTACCCTGAGCGACGGGGAGAGTGGGACCTACAATTACTGCCCTGTCGGTCAACTCGATCCGGCGATGCGGAAATACGCGCCCGATTCCGAGCCTGCCCAAAATCGCGGTAGCCAGGCTTCCGCCAAACAACCGAACTCGCCGTCGCGCGAACCCAGCAATGGGGCTGCGGTCGACAACGTGATCGTGCCGGTACGTTTCCGGGGTTTGTTCGCCGTCGACCGGAAAGCCTGTGCGGAAGATTATAGCTACAACCCCGCCTTTCAGAATGTGACAATAGGTGCGCGAAGCGTGAGCTTTTTCGAAACCGGCGGCCCGGTCACCAACGTCAGTATTCAAGGCGACATGGTGGTCATCACGCTGCGTGAAACCGTCGGAGACGGGGAGTTCACGCGTGCGATCTATCTGGCGCTCAACCGCGATGGAACCGTGCGCTATCGGCCTGGAAAGTCGGAACCGTCGCGAACCTATGTCCGGTGTCGAGGGTGAGCAGCAAATCAAAGCAGGGCGTTCATTACCCGACAGGCCCAGTTCTGGCGTAAGATCTATCCACCAGCCTTGTCTGCCAGACCGTGAATTGGCAGTCACCGTAGACGCTCTCGTACGGTAGACCTGTCGGGTCCCGGCAGTCTGCCGATACCCCTAGCAGAACAAATTCAGCACCAATTACGGGTCACACCGTAAGCGCCGATTACTTCGAGCCTCGACGTTTGCGCGATGTGGCGCGAATTGCTGCTACTCCCCTTGAAAGCAACCCTCGCCACCATCGACTCCTCTTTCGAAAGGGGCTTTGCCGATGTCCGCGACCAAAATCCTTTGGGGTCAGATCACCATCGTCTTCCTGATCGTGCTGTTCACGACCTGGGGAGCGACGCAGTGGACGGCGTGGCAGCTCGGCTTTCAGCCTCAGTTGGGAAGCCCATGGTTCGAACTGGTGGGGTGGCCGATCTACTATCCGCCCTCCTTCTTCTGGTGGTGGTATGCCTACGACGCCTATGCACCGTCCGTCTTCGTCGAGGGCGCCTACATCGCCGCGTCGGGCGGGTTCGTCTCGATCGCGGTCGCGATTCTCATGTCGGTATGGCGCGCCCGCGAAGCTAAGAACGCCGAGACCTATGGCTCGGCGCGCTGGGCCGAGAAGCGAGAGGTAAAGGCGGCTGGCCTGCTCGGTGCGGACGGGGTGGTGCTCGGCAAACTGGAGCGCGACTATCTGCGACATGACGGACCCGAGCATGTGCTGTGCTTCGCGCCGACCCGCAGCGGCAAGGGTGTCGGCCTGGTGGTGCCGTCGCTGCTGACTTGGCCGGGTTCGGCCATCGTCCACGACATCAAGGGCGAGAACTGGCAGCTAACCGCCGGTTTTCGTTCGAAGCATGGCCGCGTCCTGCTGTTCGATCCGACCAACCCGAAATCCTCCGCCTATAATCCGCTGCTAGAAGTGCGCCGCGGCGATTGGGAAGTTCGAGACGTCCAGAACGTCGCCGACGTGCTGGTCGATCCCGAAGGCTCGCTCGACAAGCGCAATCACTGGGAAAAGACCAGCCACTCGTTGCTGGTCGGTGCGATCCTCCACGTTCTTTATGCCGAGGCGGACAAGACGCTCGCCGGGGTCGCTGGTTTCCTCTCGGATCCGAAGCAGCCCATTGAAGCGACGCTAAAGGCGATGATGACGACCCCGCATCTGGGCGAAGTCGGGCCGCATCCCGTCGTCGCCTCCACCGCGCGCGAGCTGCTGAACAAATCCGACAACGAGCGCTCGGGCGTGCTCTCGACCGCCATGTCGTTTCTCGGCCTGTATCGTGATCCCGTCGTCGCCCGGGTGACGCGGCGCTGCGATTGGCGGATCGTCGACCTGGTCGCCGACACGCGTCCCGCGACGCTCTATCTCGTGGTGCCGCCGTCCGACATCTCGCGCACCAAGCCGCTGATCCGCTTGGTGCTCAATCAGATCGGCCGCCGTCTGACCGAGGATCTGCACGCCAAGGAGCGCCGGCACCGCGTACTGATGATGCTCGACGAATTCCCGGCGCTCGGCCGCCTCGACTTCTTCGAGTCGGCGCTCGCGTTCATGGCGGGCTACGGCATCAAGAGCTTCCTGATCACACAGTCGCTGAATCAGATCGAGAAAGCTTACGGCGCCAACAACTCGATCCTCGACAACTGCCATGTCCGCGTCAGTTTCGCGACCAATGACGAGCGAACGGCAAAGCGCGTTTCCGATGCGCTCGGCACCGCGACCGAGATGAAGGCGATGAAGAACTATGCCGGGCATCGCCTGTCGCCCTGGCTCGGCCACCTGATGGTGTCGCGCTCCGAGACCGCCCGCCCGCTGCTCACGCCCGGCGAGGTGATGCAGCTCCCGCCCGCCGACGAGATCGTCATGCTCGCCGGCACACCGCCGATCCGGGCGAAGAAGGCGCGCTATTATGAGGATGCCCGGTTGAAGGAACGCGTCCTGCCGCCGCCCGATCCGCAGAAATCAGAACACACTGTGCGCGCCGATGGCTGGTCAGCGCGTTGCCCCCAGTTGCCGGACGCGGCGCTGCTCGCCGAGATGGAGAAGGCGGAGGGCGACAAGGCGAACAGCGGCCTGCGCCGCGAGCCCGAGCTGCCCGACCATGTCGCAATCGCCAAGGAAACGACCGAGCCGAAGCCGGCCGAGGAGTTCGCGGTGTTACTTGACGAGGAGCCGGAACACATCGCCCGCCAGCGTCAGGTGCTACGCCGCCAGCTGACAGACGTCGCTCGTCAGGTCTCGCTAGATCCCAATGACGGAATGGACCTTTAGGAGCTGGCAATGCGCGACCGATTGAACCTCACCTTGCCGGTCGAAATGCTCGGCCAGATCAACGAATTATCGGAGCGCAAGAAGATCTCGCGATCGGCCATCGTCGAGGCCGCAGTTGCGTCATTCCTGTCGCCCGATGCCGCGGATCGGCGCGAAGCCGCCTTCACCCGCCGGATGGACCGGCTCTCCCGACAAGCCCAAAGGATCGAGCGTGATCTCGGCGTAACAGCCGAGACACTAGCGCTGTTCGTCCGCTTCTGGCTGACGATTACCCCGCCATTACCGGGGGGCGCTCAGACTGCCGCACAGATCAAGGGACGTGAACGCTTCGAAGGCTTTATCGAGACGCTCGGCAAGAGGCTCCAGAAGGGGCAAAGCTTTCTGCGGGAAATTCCGGATGATGTCATGCCAAAACGTCACGGCGATGTCGCAAAGGATAGTTGAGGCTCAGCAATCGTTGGAAATGACTTGATGGGGCCTCTTATGGCCATCCGGGCGCGGATGGAGCGCGCCCGGACGCATTCGTTTAGCGCTCTTCGGACCAAGCGATCGCGTCGGCGCCGGCCGGCAGGATCATCGGGCAGTCTCTATCGGTCGCTGCACGAAACACCGCCTCTGCGACGTCTTGCGCCGTCGTCACCTCACCGCCCTCGTGGTGCTCCTGCATCGCCGCCATCGTCCCATCGACGAAGTCGGCATAGGCTTCGGGAAAGCCGCCATTCGCCGCGATTTGTTCCCGGGCGGTGGTGCCGAAGCTGGTCGTAGGCGCCGAACCCGGCAGCACCACGCGCGCGCGAATGCCGAACTGCGCCAGCTCCAGCCCCGCGGCCTCGGTCAGTGCGTTCACTGCAGCCTTACTGGCGCGGTAGATCGAAAGCAGCGGCAGCGGCTTGATCGTCGTGCTCGAACTGACGTTCACGATCACGCCTGACTGTTGATCGCGCATGCCGGGTAGTACCGCCCGCATCATTGCCACCGTCGAGAAGGTATTCGTCTCGAAAATCTGGCGCAGGGTCTCCATCGAGGTGCCCTCTACGGCGTTGAGCCACCCGATGCCGGCATTATTGACGAGCACGTCAATCGCGCCAGCCTCGGCCACTGCTGCGGCGATGGTGTCCGCGTCGGTCACGTCGAGCCGCAAGACGCGCAGGCGGTCCGAGGTCGGGAGGGTGTTTGCCGAGGGATCACGCATTGTCGCAACGACATTCCATCCATGCCCGAGGAAATACGCGGCAGTTTCGCGCCCGAAACCGGTCGAACATCCGGTAATGAGAACAGTTTTCATAGCAATCGGCTCCTTTGAGGGGTGATGGCAAAGAGATGGGTTGCCACCCACGGACGTGCTATGTTCCAAACTCTGTATATCATTCGAGATAGTCCGGCATGACAGATCCGCTTGCACAGATGATTGGCATGCTCCGGCCCAGGGCATCCTTTTCCAAGCTGGTCACTGCAGCCGGCCGTTGGGCCGTTCGCCCACCGGGAGCCGAGCCTTATTATGGTGCCATACTCGATGGCGCCTGCACGCTGCATTTAACCGGGCGTCCGCCGATGCGGCTCGGTAAGGGCGATTTCATCCTGATTCCGGCTGCCCATGATTTCACGATGACCAGTCTGGGACCACCGCCTGTTGGATGGTTAAACGAACCGGTGGAACTTCGTCCGGGCGAATACCATCTCGGTTCTTCGAATACGCCCGACGTGCGCATGTTGATCGGATACTGTTCATTTCGCTCGAACGATGCGGATCTGCTGGTTTCGTTGTTGCCGGACCTGGTGGTCGTGCGCGGCGAGCGGCGGCTCACCACGCTGGTCGAACTTCTGAGTGAAGAAGCGAGCGGTGGTAGACCGGGCCGCGAAGCAGTGCTTTCGCACCTGCTGGAAGTGCTACTGATCGAGGCATTTCGCACGACGACGAAGCCAAACGCTGCGCCTGGATTGCTGCGGGGGCTTGCCGATGAGCGGCTCGCGGTCGCTCTCCGAAAAATGCACGCTGAACCGGCCCGCTCCTGGACCATCGGGGAACTGGCAAAGGAAGCCGCGCTCTCGCGGTCGATCTTCTTCGACCGGTTCCGCCGCGAAATTGGGGTGGCGCCAATGGCGTACCTCCTTGGATGGCGCATGGCGATCGCAAAGGATTTATTGCGTTTCGAAGACGTCACCGTTGGCGAGGTTGCGCACCGTATCGGCTACAGTTCCGCAAGCGCGTTCAGCGTCGCCTTCGGGCGGCAGGTAGGTGTTGCGCCCACAACCTATGCTCGCCAGCATACGCGCTTAAGCAGTTTCGCTAGCGCGGCTTAACTCAAACATAAATCGATCAACAACAGCGGGGTGTTATGACTGCTTCGGCACCCTCGTGTCCCGAAAGCGTTTCGACGGCTTCCTCAAGCGAAATCCTCCATGATCCTCGTCGTATCGGATCGCTTCCGAATTCCGACCATCGCTGCCGGAAGCTTGGCGAAGGTGCGTCGCCAACCAAGGCCCCGCCGATCCCGCCGCCCACCTGTCTTTCCACGCCACACCACTACGGCACCCCAAATCTTGTTGAACCGCCCGATTTTCTGCCTCTTCTACTGATCCCCGATCCAGGGCCGGCCGAACGGTCCCTGACTGCAAGGGGACAACATGGCGGCATCTCACGAGCAATCCGAGGCGACGATCCGGGGCGCGCGCATGCTGCGCACCGCACTCGGTCCCGCTATCGCCAAATTCCTCGAGGACCCCGGCGTCGTCGAGGTGATGCTCAACCCCGATGGCCGACTCTGGATCGACCGCCTCTCCGAAGGTCTCTCGGATACGGGCGAGCGTCTTTCGTCGGCCGACGGCGAGCGCATCGTCCGACTCGTCGCCCACCATGTCGGCGCCGAAGTCCATTCCGGTAACCCTCGCGTCTCTGCCGAGCTGCCCGAGACGGGGGAGCGGTTCGAAGGGCTTTTGCCGCCGGTCGTGACCGCCCCGACCTTCGCCGTCCGCAAGCCTGCGGTCGCGGTGTTCTCATTAGGCGACTATGTCGCCGCCGGCATCATGACCGCCGATCAGGCCGAGACGCTGCGCCTCGCGGTCGCCGAGCGGCGCAACATCCTCGTCGCCGGCGGCACCTCGACCGGAAAGACCACGCTCACCAACGCGCTGCTGGCCGAAGTCGCCAGAACCGAGGACCGCGTGGTGCTGATCGAGGACACGCGCGAGCTCCAATGCGCCGCGCCCAACCTGGTCGCTATGCGCACCAAGGACGGCGTCGCCTCGCTATCGGATCTGGTGCGCTCCTCGCTGCGGCTGCGGCCCGACCGCATCCCCATCGGCGAGGTCCGCGGCGCTGAGGCGCTCGATCTGCTCAAGGCCTGGGGCACCGGTCATCCCGGCGGCATTGGCACGATCCATTCAGGATCGGCGATCGGCGCGCTGCGCCGGATGGAGCAGCTGATCCAGGAGGCCGTCGTCACCGTCCCGCGCGCGCTGATTGCCGAGACCATCGACCTGGTCGCAGTGCTGTCCGGCCGCGGCGCGCAGCGCCGCCTCACCGAGCTAGCCCGCATCGAGGGCGTCGGACCCGACGGCGACTACTGCGTCACCCCCGCAACCCTCGTTCCCTCAGGAGACCCTTCATGATCCATCATGTGCAAAGCATCCGTCGTCGTCTCGCGACGGCCGTATCCGCCACCGTCCTCAGCATGGTCCTTGCGCCCGCCGCCCATGCCTCGGGATCGTCGATGCCGTGGGAAGCCCCGCTGCAGTCGATCCTGCAGTCGATCGAAGGCCCGGTCGCCAAGATCATCGCGGTGATGATCATCATCATCACCGGTTTGACGCTCGCCTTCGGCGACACGTCGGGCGGTGCGCGCAGGCTCATCCAGATCGTATTCGGCCTGTCGATCGCGTTCGCGGCCAGCTCGTTCTTCCTGAGCTTCTTCTCGTTCGGCGGCGGGGCGCTGGTCTGATGGACAGCGTTCCCGGCTTCACCGTGCCGGTCCACCGTGCGCTGACCGAGCATATCCTGCTCGGCGGCGCACCGCGCTCGATCGCCATCCTCAACGGCACACTCGCCGCAGCGCTTGGCCTCGGGCTGCGGCTCTGGCTGGTCGGGCTGGGGCTATGGGCGGTCGGCCATGTCGCGGCGGTCTGGGCGGCCAAGCGCGACCCGATGTTCGTCGAGGTCGTGCGCCGTCATCTGCGCATCCCCGGCCATTTGAGCGTCTGAGACGGCCATGCTCAACCTCGCCGAATATCGCCGCACCGCAACCCGGCTCGCCGACTTTCTGCCCTGGGCCGCGCTCGTCGGCGACGGCGTCGTGCTCAACAAGGATGGCAGCTTCCAGCGCACCGCGCGGTTTCGCGGGCCGGACCTAGATTCCGCGGTCGCCGCCGAACTGGTCGCGGTCGCCGGTCGGCTCAACAACGCCTTCCGCCGCTTGGGCTCGGGCTGGGCGATCTTCGTCGAGGCGCAGCGCCACGGCGTCGATGCCTATCCACTCAGCCAGTTTCCCGACGCCGCCTCCGCGCTGGTCGATGCCGAGCGCAAGGCCGACTTCGAGGAAGAGGCCTCGCACTATGAATCGCGCTATTTCCTGACCTTCGTCTATCTGCCGCCCGCCGAAGACGCGGCGCGCGCAGAGACCTGGCTCTACGAGGGCAAGGCCGAAAAGGGCGTCGATCCGCACGAGATCCTGCGCGGGTTCTTGGATCGCACCGACCGCGTCCTCCAGCTGGTCGAAGGGTTCATGCCGGAGTGCCGCTGGCTCGATGACGGCGAGACGCTGACGTATCTGCATTCGTGCGTCTCGACCAAACGTCAGCGCGTGCGCGTCCCCGAGACGCCGATGTACCTCGACGCGCTTCTGGCCGATCAGCCGCTGACCGGCGGCCTCGAGCCGCGCCTCGGCAATGCCCATCTGCGCGTACTGACCATCGTCGGCTTCCCGACCGCGACCACGCCCGGCCTGCTCGACGATCTGAATCGGCTGGCCTTCCCGTATCGCTGGTCAACCCGCGCCATCCTGCTCGACAAGACCGACGCCACCAAATTGCTCAGCAAGATCCGACGGCAATGGTTCGCCAAGCGCAAGTCGATCGCCGCCATCCTCAAGGAGATCATGACCAACGAGGCGTCGGCACTGGTCGATACCGACGCGGCGAACAAGGCGGCCGATGCCGACATGGCGCTGCAGGAACTCGGCGCCGACTATGCCGGTCAGGCCTATTTCACCGCGACCGTCACCGTCTGGGACGCCGATCCACGCATCGCCGCCGAGAAGCTGCGGCTGGTCGAGAAGGTCATCCAGGGCCGCGACTTCACCGCGATGGCCGAGACCATCAATGCCGCCGACGCCTGGCTTGGCTCGCTGCCCGGCCATGTCTACGCCAATGTCCGGCAGCCGCCGGTCTCCACGCTCAATCTCGCCCACATGATCCCGCTTTCGGCGGTGTGGGCGGGGCCGGAACGGGACGAGCATTTTGCAGCGCCCCCTCTGCTCTTCGGCAAGACCGAAGGCTCGACCCCGTTCCGGTTATCCCTCCACGTCGGCGACGTCGGCCACACCCTGGTGGTCGGGCCGACCGGCGCGGGCAAGTCGGTGCTGCTGGCGCTGATGGCGCTGCAGTTCCGACGCTACGCCCAATCCCAGGTGTTCGCGTTCGATTTCGGCGGCTCGATCCGCGCCGCCGCGCTCGCCATGGGCGGCGACTGGCACGATCTCGGCGGCGGCCTGACTGAGGGCGCGGACGCCTCCGTCTCGCTACAGCCGCTCGCGCGGATCGACGACACCTATGAGCGCGCCTGGGCCGCCGACTGGATCGTCGCGATCCTGATGCGCGAAGGCATCGCCATCACACCTGAGGTCAAGGAACATCTCTGGTCCTCGCTGAGCTCGCTCGCCTCGGCTCCGGTCACCGAGCGCACCCTGACGGGCCTGTCAGTCCTGCTTCAATCGCAGACGCTCAAGCGCGCGCTGCAACCCTATTGCGTCGGCGGGCCGTATGGCCGCCTGCTCGACGCCGAGAGCGAGCGGCTCGGCGAGGCCGAGGTCCAGGCGTTCGAGACCGAGGGCCTGATAGGCACCGGCGCGGCCGCCGCCGTGCTCGCCTATCTCTTTCACCGCATCGAGGACCGGCTCGACGGCAGGCCGACCCTGTTGATCGTCGACGAGGGCTGGCTCGCACTCGACGACGAAGGCTTCGCCGGGCAGTTGCGCGAATGGCTGAAGACGCTGCGCAAGAAGAACGCATCCGTCGTCTTCGCCACCCAGTCGCTGTCCGACATCGACGGTTCTGCGATCGCCCCGGCGATCATCGAGAGCTGCCAGACGCGGCTCTTGCTGCCCAACGAGCGGGCGATCGAGCCGCAGATCACCGCGATCTATCGGCGGTTCGGGCTCAACGACCGGCAGATTGAGATCCTCGCCCGCGCTATGCCGAAGCGCGACTATTATTGCCAGTCGCGCTGCGGCAACCGGCTATTCGAACTTGGCCTCGGTCAAGTCGCACTGGCACTTTGCGCCGCGTCGGCAAAGACCGACCAGACCGCCATCGCCCGGATCATGGCCGAACATGGCCAAGGCGACTTCCTGTCCGCCTGGCTGCGCCACCGCGACGTCGCGTGGGCCGCCGACCTTATTCCCGACCTCACCAACCTGGAGACTTCATCATGATCTTCGCTCGTTCGCGCGCGGCGCTTCTTGCCGCATCCATTCTCGCCCTGCCGGCCACATTCTCGCCGCTGCTTGTCCAGCCCGCCGTCGCACAGATCACCGTCTGGGATCCGAGCAACTACACGCAAAACGTCCTCTCCGCGGCACGCGCTCTGCAGCAGATCAACAACCAGATTACCTCACTGCAGAACGAAGCGCAGGGGCTGATCAACCAGGCGCGTAATCTCACGAGCCTGCCCTATTCGTCGCTGCAGCAGCTTCAACAATCGGTGCAGCGGACCCAGCAGCTCCTCAGCGAAGCGCAGCGCATCGCCTACAACGTGCAGAACATCGACCAGGCGTTCCGGACGACCTACGGCAACGCCTCATTGTCCGCCTCGGACCAACAGCTCGTTGCCGGCGCGCGCGAGCGCTGGCAAAACACCGTTGGCGGCTTGCAGGACGCCATGCGCGTCCAGGCTGGCGTCGTCGGCAACATTGACACCAACCGTTCGCAGATGTCGGCGCTGGTCGGCCAGAGCCAGGGCGCGACGGGTGCGCTGCAGGCGACCCAGGCCGGCAACCAGCTTCTCGCGCTCCAGGCGCAGCAACTCGCGGACCTCACCGCCGTCGTCGCCGCCAACGGGCGCGCCCAGGCGCTCACCGACGCCGAACGCGCCGCCGCCGCTGAACAGGGTCGCGAACAGCGCCGACGGTTCCTTGCCCCCGGCGTCGGCTACCGGCCGGGCAATGCCCGCATGTTCCCGAACGGCAACTGAGGCGGGGCCGATGGACGGCAAGCTGTTCGCCCGGATCGGCGCGATCGTGTTCGTCGCGGTGGCAATCACCGCGACCGCGATCGAGATGACCCGGAAAGAGGAAGCCCCTTCCGGCGCAGTGTTGCGGCCAGTCGCGGGTACGCCGACCGATCCGCTGCGCGCGGGCCAGCGCCGTTGCCAGCTGCTCGGCGAGGCCGCCGCGCGTGACACCGAATGCCTGCGGGTCTGGGCCGAGACCCGCGACCGCTTCCTCGACACGGCGTCCTCGCGATCGGCGCCGCAGCCTTCCGAGGAGCGTTGAGCGATGGGCGGCACCGGCGTCATCGACCAGTTCCTCGAGGTCTTCACCCGCTACATCGACAGCGGGTTCGGCCTGCTGAGCGGCGAGGTCGCATTCATTGCGACCACGTTGATTGTGATCGACGTGACGCTCGCTGCTCTTTTCTGGAGCTGGGGTGCCGACGACGACATCCTGGCGCGGCTGATCAAGAAGACGCTGTTCATCGGTGTCTTCGCCTACATCATTGGTAACTGGAACAATCTCGCCCGCATCATCTTCGAGAGCTTCGCCGGCCTCGGCCTGAAGGCGTCGGGTACGGGCTTCACCGTCGCCGATCTCATGCGTCCGGGGCGCGTCGCGCAGACCGGGCTCGACGCCGGGCGCCCGCTGCTCGAATCCATCTCTAGCCTGATGGGGTGGGTCTCGTTTTTCGAGAACTTCATCCAGATCGCCTGTCTGTTGTTCGCCTGGGCGCTGATCCTGCTCGCCTTCTTCATCCTCGCCGTGCAGCTCTTCATCACCCTGATCGAGTTCAAGCTGACCACGCTCGCGGGGTTCGTGCTGATCCCGTTCGGCCTGTTCGGCAAGTCCGCCTTCATGGCTGAGCGGGTGCTCGGCAATGTCATCTCCTCGGGCATCAAGGTTCTGGTGCTCGCCGTCATCATCGGCATCGGCTCGACCCTGTTCTCTCAGTTTACCGCGGGCTTCGGCGGCCAGACGCCGACCATCGACGAGGCGATGGCGATCGTGCTCGCGGCGCTATCCCTGCTCGGCCTCGGCATCTTCGGTCCCGGCATCGCCAACGGTCTCGTATCGGGCGGACCGCAGCTCGGCGCTGGCGCGGCGATCGGCACGGGGCTTGCCGCGGGCGGTATGGTCGCGGCGGGCGGTGCCGCGCTTGGTGCGGCTGCTGGCGGGGTCGGTGCGCTCGCGGGTGGCGCTGCCGCTGCCGCGCGTGGCGGCGCCGCGATGGCGGGCGGTGCCTCGACCGCCTACAGCCTGGGTGCCGCCGGGCAGTCGGGCGCATCGGGAGTCGCGTCCGGCCTCGGCGGCGTCGCCCGCGCTGGGGCCAGCGCCGCCACCTCGCCGCTGCGCCGCGCGGCGTCACGCGCTTCTGAAAGCATGCGGTCGAGCTTCAACAAAGGCGGGATGGCAGCGTTCGAAGCGACCGACGGATCCTCGACCAAGGGCACGGTCGGCGGCGACGCCGCCGACGCCGCGTCGTCGTCGTCCGCCGCGTCGGACGGTGCGCCCGCCTGGGCCCGGCGAATGAAGCGCTCCCAGTCCTTGACGCACGGCGTCCAGGCGGCCGCCCACGCCGTCCGCTCCGGCGACGCTCATGGCGGCGGCTCTTCCGTCAACCTCTCCGAAAGTGACAGCTGATGTTCAAACGACCCTCCACCCATTACGGCAAAGCGCCCGAGCCGGAGACGCCCTATCAACGCGCCGCCCAGGTCTGGGACGACCGCATCGGCTCGGCCCGCGTCCAGGCGAAGAACTGGCGCTTTATGGCGTTCGGCTCGCTGATCCTGTCGGCCGGTTTCGCGTCGGCGCTGGTCTGGCAGTCGGCGCGCGGCACCGTCGTTCCCTGGGTGGTGCAGGTCGATCGGCTCGGCCAGTCCCAGGCCGTCGCTCCGGCGGTCGCCGACTATCGGCCGACCGATCCGCAGATCGCCTGGCACCTGGCGCGGTTCACCGAGCAGGTCCGTTCGATCCCCGCCGACGCGATCATCGTCCGGCAGAACTGGCTGAGCGCCTATGATTTCACCACCGATCGCGGCGCGATGGCATTGAACGACTATGCGCGCTCGAACGACCCCTTCACCAAGGTCGGCACGCAGCAGATCGCCGTCGATGTTTCCAGCGTCATCCGCGCCTCGCCCGACAGTTTCCGGGTCGCTTGGACCGAGCGCCGCTATCAGGACGGTTCGCTCGCCGAGACCTCCCGCTGGACCGCCATCCTCACCGTCGTCGTGCAGGCGCCGCGCGACGCCGAACGCCTGCGGAAAAATCCGCTCGGCATCTTCGTCAACGCCATCAACTGGTCACGGGAGCTTGGGCAATGAAACCGTTTCATCCGATCGCCGGAAACCCGGCCTTACTTGCAGTCGCATATCTGCCGTTCCGCAAATCCGCCTTGCCGCTTGCCCTGCTCGCGGCGACCGCGCTGGCCGGTTGCGCTACGACGCCAAAGCCGCCCGAGATATCGTACGACGACGCCGTCCCCGCGGCGATCGCGGTCGATCCGCCAGCGCCCGTGACCGTGGTCGAGCTTCCCCGTCCGTTGCCGCTGCCCGGCCAGTTGAAGCCGGTCGAGCCCTCGCGTCGCTCGCCCGAGGCCGCCGACCCGGCTTCCCGGGTGAACCAGGCCAATGCCGCCGCGCGCGTCCAGCCCGTCCGCGACGGCTTCATCAACGCTATGCAAGTCTATCCCTATACGGGCGGCGCGCTCTATCAGGTCTACGCCGCAGTCGGCCAGATCACCGACATCGCGCTGCAGCCCGGCGAGCAACTCGTGGGCGCCGGGCCTGTCGCCGCCGGCGACACCGTGCGCTGGATCATCGGCGATACGGAGAGCGGTTCCGGCGCGACCCGGCAGGTCCACATCCTGGTAAAGCCGTCCCGCGCCGACCTGATGACCAACCTCGTCATCAACACCAATCTGCGGACCTATCACATAGAGCTTCGCTCGACCGAGCGGACCTATATGGCGTCTGTCTCCTGGCAATATCCGCAGGACCAACTGATCGCGCTGCGTCGGCAGAACGCCCAATCGGAAGCGGCCCGGCCGGTCGCCAGCGGCATCGATCTAGCCAACATCAACTTCCGCTATGCGATTGAGGGCGACCGCGCGCCATGGCGGCCCTTGCGCGCCTATGACGATGGCCGCCAAGTGTTCATCGAATTCCCGCGCGGCATTGCCCAGGGCGAGATGCCGCCGCTGTTCGTGGTCGGGCCCGCAGGCAATAGCTCGGAACTGGTGAACTACCGCGTGCGCGGTCATTACATGATCGTCGACCGGCTGTTTGCCGCCGCCGAGCTGCGGTTGGGGAGCGGCAACGACCAGCGTCGCGTCCGCATCGTGCGCACCGACGGGAGGCCGACGTCGTGAGCGAACCCGAAATCCCAAAGGAGGGAGAAGACGCGCCGCTCTCGGGGGCGGCCGCTGTTGCGGCAGCCCCGATGCGGCTCCGTGGTGAGGTGCCCGGCGTCACCCGGTTGTCGCGCAAGGCGCTGGCGGGCATCGGCTTGGTCGCGAGCCTCGGCCTCGGCGGCGCGCTGGTCTATGGGCTTCAGACGCGTGAGGGCGACGGAGCAAGGAAGGAGCTCTATTCTACCGAGAACCGCTCGACAGCCGACGGTCTGGCGGGTCTACCCCGCGACTATGCCGGCGTGCCCCGGTTGGGACCGCCGCTCCCTGGCGATCTCGGCCGCCCAATGCTCGATGCCCAAAATCGCGGTCAACCGGTGCCTGCCCTTGGCATGGCATCGGCTCCTCCTGCGATCAGCGCCGAGGAGCAGCGTCGGCTTCAGGAGATCGAGGCGGCGCGAACAAGTAAGATGTTCGCCGGAACTGAAGCGCGCACGACAACCGCAACTGGAACCGCAGCGGATGGCGCCGCGCCGCCACCGCTGCCCAATCTCACCGGCCTCGGCCTCGCGCCTGCGCCTGCGACGCCGTCCGCCCAGGATCGCCAGCTCGCTTTTCTCAACGCCGCTGCCGATCGGCGTACCGTCGCCCCCGACCGCGTCGCCGCGCCCGCGTCGCCGAATGTCCTGCAGGCTGGCGCTGTGATCGCCGCAGCACTGATCACCGGCATCCGATCCGATCTGCCCGGACAGATCACCGCGCAGGTGACGGAGAACATCTATGACAGCCCGACCGGTCGCGTCCTCCTCGTGCCACAGGGCACGCGCCTGATCGGCCAGTACGACAATGGGGTTGGGTTCGGTCAGCGCCGGGTGCTTCTCGTCTGGAACCGGCTCCTCCTGCCGAACGGTCGCTCGCTCGTCCTCGAGCGTCAGCCTGGCGCTGATGCCGAAGGCTATGCCGGCCTGGAGGACCGCGTCGATTATCATTGGTGGGATCTCGCCAAGGCCGCGGCACTTTCCACCCTGCTCGGTGTCGGAGCGGAACTGGCCACCGACGACGGTAATCGTCTGGTGCAGGCCATCCGTGACGGCGGGCAGTCGACGATCAACGACGCCGGCCAACAGATCGTCCGGCGGCAGCTCAATGTCGCGCCGACATTGACGATTCGGCCGGGCTTTCCGGTGCGCGTCATCGTCACGCGCGACCTCGTCCTCGAACCCTATGGAGGTTGACCCATGGCGAAGCTAAAGCTTGGCGCGCTCGACGACGACAAGCCGGTGAAGGTTTCGTTAGAAGTTCCGGCGTCGGTGCATCGGGACCTTGCCACCTATGCCGAAGTGCTGGCTCGCGAAACCGGAAAGTCCGTGGGGAACCCATCGAGGCTCATTGTGCCGATGATCCAACGATTTATTGCGACGGATCGAGGTTTTGCCAAAGCGAGGCGTAGCGAGAAAAATCCAAGCTGATCGCGCTCGACGTTTATCCTGTCGTTACTCTGTGTGTCCACGAATAGTGTCGAGCCGATCTGCAAGATTCTGCCGCGCGTTCTTTAGCGCATGGCGCAGCCTTGTGCGCGAGCCGCGTAGATGCGCGCAAGACTCAGAAACCGCCTAAGAGCAGGATTATCGTTTCGCGACAGCCAAAGAGCACTGTAGTCGATAGTTTCGTCCCGAACCGGCAAATACACAATGTCGGGGTAGATAGCATTAGTCTCCGCATGCGTCGCAAACGTCACCCCGAGTCCGAGACTTACCATAGACATAAGGACACCACGAGATACATCTACCAACTCAACCTTCGGGCTCTGGCTTAAGTTCGAAATTCGTCTGAATATCCAGTCCCGTATCTGAGGTCCGAAGCCAGAACGGCATACCTTAAATGGCCAGTCGCCGATAGCGTCCGGTTCGAGAGGGGAAGGCAGATCAGCCGCCGCATTCCTGGGTAGGACAGCATAGACTTGCTCTCTGAAGATTACCTCAGTCTCGCATCCGCGTGCCCATTCCGTTCCGGCGACGACCGCGACGTCGAGGGTGCGTTCCTGAAGTTCTCGGAGGAGTTCGCGAGGCGAGGCCTCCACGAAGGTGAGCTCAACCGCTGGCTCACGTTCGCGCCAAGCCAAGAGTAGATCGCGGAACGGCCCTCCGAAAAGCGAAGCGCCGAGCCCAATCTTCAAAAAACCGTTCGCGCCTTCTCCAGCACGCATCGCGTGGGCGATCGTGACTTCAAGGGCTTCGAGAAGCAGCTCAATGTCGCGCGCGAATACCCGACCGGCATTAGTTAGCCGCACGCCGCCCCAATGACGTTCCAAGAGTGATACTCCGATGCCATCTTCAAGCGAGCGGATGCGTCTGCTGAGAACAGATTGCTGAACCTCAAGGTAATCGGCAGCGCGTCGGAATCCGCCGGATTGAACGACTGCGGAGAAGTAGCGAAGATCTTTCAGTTCCATGGTTGCTGCCCCACGTAGCAGCGTAACGAACGCCAACTGAATGGCGTTCGCCACCTTAGTAAGGCTGCTACTCGCTCCATCCGGCGACGTCATGGCCACCGAAGATCGCGCGCCGGATCGCCGGAATGCCCAAGGACGAGGTAAATCCGGGCGCCGGAGCGCTGGCGGCGTTCAAGCCACCGATCTGCTCTGCCGTCAGACGCACCTCGACTGCGGCGATGTTGCCGGCAAGCTGCGCCGCGCTGCTTGCTCCAATGATGGTGGACGCTACCCCAGGCTGAGCTATGACCCAAGCCAAGGCCACTTCCGCTGGCGTCCGCTCCAACTCGGCGGCGACCGCCTTCAGCGCATCCAGGATCGCCCAGTTGCGCTCGGCGAACATCGTGTCGCCGAACGGATTGGGGCCGCTGAGGCGCCCGCTGCCGCTGGTATCCTCGCGACGATATTTGCCGGTTAAAAAGCCGCCGGCCAGCGGGCTCCATGGGACCACACTCATCCCGCCTTCCCGCGCGACCGGCACGTGCTCTGCTTCAATATCGCGGGCGACGAGCGAATAGCTCACCTGGATCGCAACAGGGCCAGGGACACGCCGTTCGGTCGCAATCGTCGCGGCCTTCATCGCGACCCACGCGGGCATGTCGGAAAGCCCGAAATAGCGGATCTTGCCTGCGCGCACCAAGTCGCCGAGCGTCTGCACGATTTCCTCGACCGGGGTCACCTGATCCCAGACGTGCATCCAGTAGAGATCAACATAGTCGGTGCCGAGCCGTCGCAGCGAGGCGTCAAGTGCGCGGTGAATGTTTTTGGCACCCGCACCTCCGGTATGCGGATGTCCGCCGCCGCCTTGCGTCGCCTGTAACGGGCTCGACGAGGCGTTGAAGCCGAACTTGGTCGCGATCACGACCTCGTCGCGCGACGAGGTATCGGCGACGAAGCGTCCCAGCATTTCTTCGCTGATGCCGCCTGCATAGACATCGGCCGTGTCGAGGAAATTTCCGCCGGCGTTTCGGTAGGCGTCGAAGATCGCGCGCGCTTCCGTCTCGCTTACCCCCCACCGGTCTTGGCCGAAAGTCATAGTGCCGAGAGCCAATGGGCTGACGACGAGGCCCGACCGGCCTAGGGTGCGATAATTGGTCAGCAACATGGAAGAGCTTTCATAGTGGTCGTTATGTAACTATCTGCTACGTTTGATCGGCTACGTCAACGAGTTTCCGAGTGATCGCTATGAAAATGTCTCCTGCCGTTCCTGCTCGTAAAACCGGTCGACCGCTTTCGTTCGATCGCGCAACCGCGCTGCACCAGGCCATGCTGGCCTTCTGGCGCCACGGATATGAGACGACCTCGATCGCCGACCTGACCGCGGCAATGGGCGTGACCCCGCCAAGTCTCTACAGCGCGTTCGGCAGCAAGGAGCAGCTTTTCCGGGAAGCCGTGCGTCTTTACCTGGGCGACACCGAAGCGCTCGCCCGAGCGATCGACGAGGCGCCAACCTCCTTCGACGCAGCGCGCGACTTTCTCAACGGATCGGCAAAGGCATTCACGGGAGATGAAACTCCGCAAGGGTGCCTGCTGGCCAGCGCGGCCGCGAGCGGCTCACCCGCAGCAGCCGAGGTGCAGGCAAGCATCGCCGAGATTCGGCGCGGTGTGATGGAGCAATTCTCAGCGCGGATCGCGCGCGATATCCGCGACGGCGTGCTTTCAGTGAAGACAGAGCCAGAAGCGCTCGCGGGTTTGATCGTCGCCGTTACGCAGGGCATGTCGGTGTTAGCCCGGGACGGTGTCGGACGCGCGGAGTTACTGGAGATTGTCGAGACGGCTTTGCAGGCTTGGCCGCGTCGCCACCCCTGAACTAATGGAAGCACACCGGACACGCTTACACATCCCGCCCAGCGCACCTCCTGGTTCTGGATCGAGCGAGCGTTTTAGCTTGCGATGCTTCAATCACTTCTGGCCTCAGCCGTCTTCCGTGACGTGCTCGACGATTTGCTCTCCCAGTGGTCGAGGGAGGCGAGTTCATCGGGGTCTCTTCGCGCTGCTCTTGGGTGCTCGAAATGGTCGCAACGCGCGCTTCTGGCCATGGTCCCTTCTCGCATGCGAGTACCAGGCCGAATGCAAAGATGCCTTTCTGTGGGCGATTGGCGCAAGCGGACACTAAGGGCAAGTACGACAGGGTCGACTCGCAAGGCGAAATCACCAGGGCGTCTCACCGTTCGCTTCAACGAAGCGGCCCGACACAGCGTCTTGTCCGAGCAGCGCATATTGGACGGGAAGCTTTGCTCCTTCGGCAGCCGTGATAAAGCCGCTGTGCCCGGTCAGATCTGTCTTCACAAAACCGGGACTCACTGAGTTGACGGCATGTGGTGTGCCGCGCAGTTCCTCGGCAAGCTGGACAGTTAGCATGTTCAGTGCCGCCTTCGACGCATTGTAGCCAATCAACCTTGCCGAATAATAGGGCGAAGCGGGATCACCGTTGAGCGCGAGGGAGCCCAGCGAGCTCGAAAGGTTGACAATGCGAGCGGCGGGAGATTGCCGCAGAAGCGGCAAAAACGCCTGAGTCACTGCCAAGGTGCCGATGAAGTTGGTGTCCAGAATGCGGCGGGCTGCCTCTGGTAAGCCGCTCGTTGGCGGGCCATCCTCGGCATCGACGATGCCCGCGTTGTTCACAAGAATGTCGAGCCGGCCATGTTCGGCGCGAATGGTCTCGGCGGCGGCAGCGATGCTGGCGTGATCATTCAGATCGAGCGTGACGGTTTGGACCTCGATGCCGGCGGACGATAGCTCTCTGACTGCCGCGCTACCACGGCTGGGATCGCGCGCTCCGATGATGACGGAAACGCCGGCCTGCGCGAGTTGCCGGGCGATCTCCAATCCTATGCCTTTGTTGGCGCCGGTCACAAGCGCGGTGCGGGCAGTGTCCGTCATATCTATTTCCTTAGAAATTTGGTTTGGGCTCCCCTTAAGATATGAAGGATCATTCGGTTTGAGGATTCGCTTATGGCTTCGGCCCGACCAGCACACTTAACCCCGCGGAAAATACCGCGTCAGGCGCGTGCGACGGCGACTTTGGATGCGATCTTCGAGGCGACCATTCAGGTTTTGGTGCTCGACGGACCAAATAGTCTCACAACCACGCGCGTCGCGGATCGAGCGGGCGTATCGGTGGGCAGCCTGTACCAGTATTTTCCGCATAAAATGGCGCTGTTCTACGCCTTGAACGAACTCTACTTGAACGCGCTGGCGGACAAGATTGAGGCCGCGTGTTTAGCGCAGCATGGCGCCACCCTCCAGCAGATGGTCGAGGCGCTCGTGACCACCTACTGGCACGCCAAAACGGAGCGGCCGGAAGTGACCCGCGCGCTCTATCGATCCGTCGCAGAGATCGACAATGAGGCGCTGATCGGGGCGTTTGCATCCCGCGTCGACGCTGCGACGGTTACGATGTTGGCGAGCGCATCGGACGCCACCTTTCCCGATCTTCCGACCGTCAGCTTGACTCTGCTCGCCGCCGTGTTTGGTACGGTCCGAAACGTGTTTGAGCGGAGTCTACCTACGCGCGAGGAACAGGCCATCCGAGGGCAGCTCTTGGTGATGTGCAATGCTTACCTAGACGCTGCTAGATCAGCAAATCGAAGCTTTGGCACCTCGCAGCCGATTGCGCCATGACGGCGCTCGGTAGCGACGGCCGTTCGGCTCGCGCTACGTGAGTGCCGCAGGCAGTTCGGAAGATCGGATTGTCGATCTAAGAGACGGTGTACCACGTGGCACACCAACACCGCGACGGGACGAGATCGAACTGCCGAGATGACAACTGCATCCCTTAAACGACGTGCAGGACGCCCCCGAGATCCCAGCAAGCGGACGGCATTGCTCGCCGCGGCTCGCGAGCTCTTCCTTGAGCGAGGAGTTGAGGCCGTCACGGTCGATCAGGTCATTGCCGGTGCGAAGGTTTCCCGATCAACCTATTACAGTAATTTCGCCGACCGCCGCGAGCTTTTAGCGGCTGTTATAGGGCAAGAATCCGAGCGGATCGTCACCGACGATGCCGCGACCGCGTACGAGGCTGCAAACCTGCGCGAGGCGCTGACGAGCTACGGCGATGCCTTCATGATTTTCTTGGCCGATCCCGATACCATGAGACTTGACCCCCTGATCCTCCATGCACGGCAATCTCAGCCGGAGTTGGCAACTAGCTTCTTTGCCGCCGGCCCACGTCGGGTCTGGACTATCCTGGAGCGCATCATCGTCGCTGGGCAAAAAAGGGGTGAACTGGCCGATGTCGAACCCGCCTTGGCGGTTAATGATCTGATTGGGCTTTGGCAGGGCTGTTGGCGTACGGAGCTCATGTACGGTCAACGCTCGACGCCGGACGAGCAGGAATTGCGGCAACGTTCCAGGCACGCAGTCGACTTTTTCCTCCGGGCCTACGAGCTGCGCGATTGACAGACGGCCTCATCATGGAACAATTAGCAGACCAATGCGTCTGATAATATGCTGAGGGTTTCCGCTGCTCGGAGTGGGAATGTGGCATTGCCCCGGCAGCCCACCAAAAACGCCAGCCGAAGGATTCCTCATGAGCAACTTCCCCGACAAGCCCAACCATGCTCGCGACGAGCATATCGCCAAGCTCGCTGACCTTATCGCCGACACCCAAGTGTGTATGCTCGTCACCACGGACACTGTCGGCGGGATGGTCAGCAGGCCAATGGCCGTCCAGCAGATCGAATTCGACGGCGACCTCTGGTTCATCTCGAGCGAGGAATCACGCAAGGTTGCTCAAGTTCGCAACCAGGCGCACGTCAATGTCGCGTTTTCGTCCAGAGATTCGTGGGTATCCGTTGCCGGGGACGCTGAGATCATGCGTGACGTTGCGAAGACCAAAGAGCTGTGGAGTTCCGGTGTGTCGGCATGGTTTCCGGAAGGCCCGGAAGATCCGAACATCGTGCTCGTCAAAGTGAGCGCCCACAGCGCCGAATATTGGGATACACCGGGTGCTGGAGTGGCATCGCTCCTGTCGTTCGTAAAGGCGAAGGTCGCGGGCGAGAGCTACGATGTCGATAACAAGACCGTCGATCTTTGATGATGCTCGTTGAAGCGCGCTGATCATGAACTTGACGGTGTTCGGAGCTAGCGGCCCGACAGGGCTTCAGGTCGTCCGGCAGGCCCTCGCTGCGGGCCATGCCGTGACGGCGGTGACGCGCCACCCCGACGATTATCCGCTTCACGCGCCGCAGCTTGCGGTCGCTGCCGCCGATGTAACCGATCTCGAGGGTGTTTCCCGCGCCGTCTCGGGATCGGAGGCGATCATATCGACCTTCGGCGTCCCCTATAGTCGACGTCCAATAACGGTGTACTCGGACGGGATCGCCAACATCACCCAAGCGATGACCGGGCGGCGCATTCGTCGATTGGTGTGCGTCAGCTCGACGACCGTGTCATCGAAGGAAGCGCCCGGCGAGACGCTGTTCTGGCGCAAGGCTGTTGTCCCGTTCTTGCGCGACGTCCTTGGACGGACACTCTATGACGACATGGAACGTATGGAAGCCATCGTTCGGAGCAGCGGCCTAGATTGGACCATCGTGCGTCCAGCCGGGCTGTTCAATACCACCACGCCGACCGACGATTATGAGCTATCCACGAGGCATCTGCGAGGACGGTTCACCTCTCGTGCAGATCTCGCTAAAGCCTTGCTCGACGAGGCGACCGATCCGCAGTATCCTCAATCGACGATCGAGGTGATCACCCGATCGGGTCATCCCTCTCCGATTGCTTTCGTCAAAGAGGCGCTCGGCTTCCGAGGGTAAAGCCCATAACGCAGGCACTGATCGGAGTGCAGGCTTGTCAACAGCGAAGCGGGTCTTCATAGTATTTGAGCCGAAAATAGAGTTGCAGGTCGGTAGCTCCTGCGCCCGCAAGCGGGTTCTTCTCAGCCCCGGCGTTGACCCAACAAGCTTGGGAAGACGCTGTTTGTGGGTTTGGCGTCTTCCCGGCTAATGCCGAGGACACTCAATGACAATGATCGCCATTTCCGCCCTTGTTTTTGCGGCTCTGTTCGCAGGCGCCGCGGGTTACATAAGCCTTGTTGAGCATCCGGCCCGACTGCGTCTTGATGACGGCCCGCTCCTCGCACAATGGCAGCCGAGCTATGCTCTGGCGCTACCGATCCAGTCAGCGTTGGCAATTCTGGGAGGAGTGGCCGGGCTTATCGTTTGGTTTATGTCCGGCGGATGGGTCTGGGCTTTCGGCAGCGCGGTGCTGCTTGCAAATTGGCCGTTCACGCTAGTGGTGATCATGCCGACCAACAAACAGCTCAAAGCCGTGCCTCCCCATGAGGCGGGGCCGATGACCCGCAAGCTGCTCCTCAAGTGGGGTAAGCTCCACAATTTCCGGAGCGGCCTTGGTCTCGTTGCAACGATGCTCTTCGCCGGGGCATTGGCACGCATGGTATAGCCTTCACAATTGGGGACCATGTGGCTCACCCCTGCGGGGCGAAGGCACGTTCAAAATGACGCTGGTCGAAGCAAAGCCGGACTACGCCTGAGCTGAGCGCAGATGTAATTGAAAAATGGCAGCCCGCGTCGGACTCCTGTGAAAAACTAAGGCGATTCTAACACCTGGATAAAAAGTCCAGTAAGTCAGTTCGCTTCGTTCACCAGTGATTTGCCAATGTTTTTACCGTTGAACCGGCCAATGAAAGCGGTCGGTGCTTGGTCCAGTCCTTCTACTATCGTTTTAGCTGCTCGCAGCTGACCGCCTGAACCGCCGCCGTGCTTGCGAAAGCGACTAAGGCGGCGATCGGGGCGGCGTAAAGATGCGACGGTTCCGCTGCAATTTGGTTTGTGTCACGGTATCATGCTCCTGTTGGAATAGTTCAGATCTGGGCCATGCCCCCATCAACCGGCAGAGAGACACCCGTGATGAAGCTGCTTTGCTCGCTGGCCAGGAAGAGCGCGGCAGCGGCCACGTCCTCGGGGCGACCCATGCGGCCAAGCGGAATGAGTGCGGTCAGGGTCTCGCATACTTCATCAGATGCAGCGGCGAACATGGCAGTGTCGGTCGGGCCAGGGGCCACAACGTTGACGCGAATGCCGCGCGGTGCGAGCTCGTTGGCCCAAGTGCGCGCGAAGGATCGTACGGCAGCTTTGCTGGCCCCATAGGCTCCGTAGCTTTTGGTGCCGATCGAGTCGGCAATTGAACCCACCAACACCACGGATCCACCATCACGCATCATGGCGACGGCCGCCTTGGTAGCAAACACAAGCGCGCGAACATTGAGGCCGAAGGTGCGGTCGAAGTGATCCTCGTTAACCGCGTCCAGACTAGCGGGCTCCGACAGGCCGGCATTAACGACCAAAATATCGATCCGCCCCTCCTCCCCGCCGACTGTAGTGAAAAATCTTTCCAGTGCCGCTAGGTCAGACGCGTTCACTTGACGTGCATGAACAGCGCTACCGCCATATAGCTCAACTGGTTGAGCAGCGCGGCGGCTGGTCGCGTAGACTGTTGCGCCCTCGGCAGCAAACCTCTCGGCAATTGCGCCGCCGATACCGTCGCGGCCTCCGACGACGACCGTGATCTTTCCTGCAAGTCTGCCCATGTGAACACCTCATTGATGACGATGGACACTAGATAACCAATAGAAACCTGCTATCAATTACGCACTGGCACTATCGTAGATAGGGTGGAGCATACTGATGACGCAAATTGAGGAGGTGCATGTCGAGCATAGCGGGGCAGGCGTGGTCGCCAGAAGAACGATGGACGAAGCGCTTATCGATGCGCGCGCAACGCGGCCTGTTCTCGAACAGATTGCCAATAAATGGACAGTACTAATCCTGACCGTCCTGTGCGCTCAGCCGTCGCGCTTTAATGAGATCAAGCGCAGGCTCGACGGTATCACACACAAGGCGCTGGCAGACGCACTGAAGCGCCTGGAGCGGAACGGCCTGATTCGCCGCACAGTCTTGGCGACGCGGCCGATCGGGGTAGAGTACAGGATTACGCCGTTGGGCGCTTCACTGCGCGACCCCTTCGCCGCGCTATATAGTTGGGCACTTTCCAATGGCGACGCGATAGCGCAAGCGCAGCTCGGCTATGATGCGACGCGTGAGCACTCAATAGGCTAGTATCTCCCAAAAAGTAGAACTTTTCTGTTCAGAATATTTGTTAGGATTACAGATAAAGCTGGTTGATACTATTGCGGGCCCGTAAATTAGAAGGTTGTTGGTATCGCGATGCAGGTATACGCATGCCATTGCCCTAGAGCCTGAGCGAAAAGGAGTTGAGGGATATCAGCAGTTTTTGATCTCCTTACGTTGTCGAGACGATAGGAAATCGATATGGCCTGGGGTGATACCGCTTGGCTTGATACCATCGCCTTCGCCAGTCTTTCATTATCATCGCAGTCATGTGTTCGCCCTCGGCTGTTGTTGAGCTTGAGCCTCAAGACCGGCGAGATGGTCACGAACCGAAGTCCATTCGAGGTCTGGATATCGATCGTTATCGAGCGGACTGAGCTTCCCGCGGCCGCTGAACATGTCGCGCATGTATTGCATGCCCTGCCACGGCGGGAACGGCGCGCCGGGCTGCGGCGCGACGCGTGTGACGAGACCGATCATCGCGCTGAGGACGCCGAGTGTGCCGACCCACAGCGGTCGATAACGAGCACGAGTTACGTCACTCATGATGGACGCGATTTCGCGCGCGCTAACACTGTCGCCAGCGATGCGTAGGATGCGTGGTGTGGTGCTGTCCATCGCCGCGGCGGCAGTGTAGGCGGCCACGTCGTCCTTGGTGGTGAAGTCGAGCAGCTGGTCCGCATCGTGCCAGTAGATGACGCGGTGGATGCGCGGCTGGATAATCGGCATTTCCGAGCCCAGCATGTCAAGGAACGCGCCGTTGAGAACCGAAGTCACCTTGATCGGCGCCGTGTCCGCGAGCGCCATGAACTTGCGTCGCAGATCGAAATTGCGGTTGTAGCCTGGGGGCGTCTTGGTGAAGTCGGACGAATAATCCGAGGAGATGAACCTTGTCACGCCTGCTTCAACCGCGGCGTCGAGCAGAACTCCTTGGCGCTCGATCATCACCTCGTGCAGGCCGTTAAGGGCGGACACGATGCACATCGCGCCGGCGCACGCCCCCGCAACCGCAGACTTGTCCGAAGGGTCCGCAACTGCGAGTTCAAGCCCCAGCGCTTCAAGGCGCACACGTTCGGCTGGCGACGTTTCCGGGCGGATGAGCGCCCGGACCTGCGCGCCGCGAACAACCAGGGCGCTGGCGATCCTGAACCCCAGGTCGCCTGACGCGCCCGCGAGAACGATCATTGGTTTGGTCGAGCTCATGCGCCTTGAGCGGCGGCGAAGTTTTCGCCGATTAGGGACGGCGCAGGAGTGTAGGCGTCGAGCCATTCCATCACCTGCGGCATGCGTGCTTTCGTGGCCTCGGCATCCTTGTTGAACGCAGCATTTTGCAACTCGCCGAAGATCGATTGGACGTTGGTCGGCGTGGCCCCGGCCTGGATTAGCCGCTGGAGCGCCCAGACGTTGATCTCCTTCGTCCACGAGCCCGAAGCATCGACGGCGATAAAGACGTGATAGCCGGCAGCGATCAGCGACAACGCTGGATAGACCAGGCAGAAATCGGTGGTGATACCTGAGAGGATCAGTTTACGTCGACCGGTCGCCTTGACCGCCGCGGCGAAGCGGGGATCGTCCATCGCGTCTAGATTGCCCATGCGATTGACCGGTTCTATGTCGGGGAATGCATCGGTGATGCCTTTGAGCAGGCCACCCGATGCGCCACCCGCGCCTCCGCCCGTGGTGGTGAGGGCCACTGGCAGGCCAAACATTTTGGCAAGCTGAGCCAACCCCTCCGTGTTGGTCTTGAGCACCGTCAGGTCGATCGACTGCACGCCGAGCGTCAGCGTTGTCTGGTTGTCGATGAAGAGCACGGCCGCGTTGTCGGGCGTGAGCTGTTCGAGATACTGAGCGTGGTCGGTCATGTCCTTTATCCTTGATTAGTGAGGTCAAGTCTTGGTTGCGTCATCGCAAGGATCGGAAAGTCGTTCTGAGCTCGTCGACGAACGCCGCGGGCTGCTCCATGGCGGCGAAATGGCCACCTCGATCCAGCTCGTTGAAATGGACGAGACTGTCGAACCGGCTCTCCGCCCACCGGCGCGACAGGCGGATTTGCTCGCCGGGAAACATGCTGATGCCGGTCGGCGTCTGCATGGGCGAGGATGGCATGCCCCCCGACATCATCTCCTGCATCCCCTCCCAATAGAGGCGAGCGGAACTGGCACCGGTGTTGGGCAACCAGTAGAGCATGATGTCGTCGAGCATCTGGTCGAGCGTGAACACGCGCTCGGGTTCGCCGCCGCTGTCGGATACATCCTGGAACAGCGCGTAGATCCAAGCGGCCAGACCGACCGGCGAGTCCGCTAAACTAAACCCAATCGATTGGGGCCGTGTATTCTGGAGCTTATAGTACCCTGAGAACTGCTGGTCGTAGCGCTGGGCGTCGTCGAGCATCGCTTGCTCTTCCGGCGTGGCCTCTTCGCGCTCTTCGTCGCTCGGCTGGAACATCGCCATGTTGAGATGGATGCCAACGAGCCCGGGCGACGCCATGTAGCCGAGCGCCGTCGTGACTCCCGCACCCCAATCGCCGCCTTGCGCCGCCCAGCGTGAATAGCCGAGGCGCTCCATCAGCGTTGTCCAGGCGCTCGCGACGCGTCCGATGTTCCAACCCGTCGCAGTCGGTTTGTCCGAGAAACCGAACCCCGGCAGCGACGGGATCACCAGATCAAAGGCGTCATGCGCTTCGCCGCCATGTGCGACGGGGTCGGAAAGCGGCCCGATCACGTCTCGGAATTCCAGCACCGATCCCGGCCAGCCGTGCGTCATCAGGAGCGGCAGCGCGTCGGGCTCGGCCGAGCGAATGTGCAGGAAGTGGATGTTGAGCTCGTCGATCTCGGTGCGGTGCTGACCAAAGCCGTTCAGCTCGGCCTCGCACCGCCGCCAGTCATACCCTTCGCGCCACCGCGCCACGAGCGCTTGCAGCTTGGCTAGCGGCGGGCCCTGGCTGGTGTCGTCCACCGTTTCGGGATCGGGCCAACGGGTTCGCGCGAGGCGCTGAGCAAGATCGTCGAGGTCGACCTGCGGGATAGCGAGGGTAAAGGGAGCTACCAACCCTGATGCAGGCGTGCGTTGCTCGTATTGGGCTTGGTCGTTCATGTCGCTAGTCCTTGATGAGGTCGAGTCACCGGGTGCCCGACACCTGCGGAAGTTTGGTGGGCCCTAGAAGATGTTCCGGTTGCGCCCGAAACGGATCGCGCGCGTTCCCAGGCAAGCTCGTGAAGGTAAAAGACCAGCGCCTGAATGGTGGGTTCCAAAAACCCGATCGCCAGCGCCGCGTGCCAATTACCGGTCAGGAGGAACGCCAAGCTGATCGCTACCGTGATGTGGCAGAGCCAGTAGGTCCCTGTCTTAAAGAGCCGCAACATCGCCGGTCCTCAGCTAGTTTCGGCGAGCGGGTTGGGACCCGGTGCATTATCCATGCCGTAGCGCCGGTATTGGTCCGGGGTCAGGTTGGGGATCGGGGTGGCGCCCTTAGGCGGAATGACGCGTTCGGGAGCGGGCATCGCGTTTTCGATGACGGCCAGTTCGAGCCCCGCCGGCGTGTAGCCGTTGAGGAACACCGCAGTGTCGCTGTCGACGCGAAACGCATGCCGGGTGTTGCGCGGCACGAAGATGAAGTCGCCCTTGCGCCCGACCTTGATCTCTTCGCCGACCAGGAACGTACATTCGCCCTCGAGCATGTAGAAATGCTCGTCCGACCAGGTATGCTTGTGCGGCGGTGCTCCCGCCCCCTTGGGGAGCGTTTCATGCATTAATGAATAACGCCCACCGGTGTCCTCTCCATTGACGAGAACAACCCATAGAATGTTAAGCCACCAATAGGCGGGCGCGGTGTCGACGTTGTGGACGAACGGCATGGAACCGGAAAGTGCGGGCAGGTCGGGTGTATTGTCGGCCATCGGATTTCTCCTGTTATCGGTCAGAGGGTTACGTCAGGCCGCAACAGGAAGGCTGCACGCGGCGAAGGCGCCAAAGTCTTCGAGATGCAGGTCAGGGTAGCGCGTGTTCTGGAGATCGCTGAGCGCGGTCTGGCCGTTGGTCATGTAGAGGAGGTATGCGAGCATGACCTGCTTTTCCGGGTCGGCCTTGGCCATCATCGCGCGCAGGTCGTCCTCCGACCCCATCGATACCGGCTTGATGGGCTGGCCGGTCGCCTCAGCCACGATCGCGCCCGCTTCGCGGAACGAGATGCGGTCGCCGGCAAACGCGAACTTGCCGCTGGGGACCGAGCGGTCGAGGGCAACCCGCGCCACCATTCGCGCTGTGTCCTCGACGCTGGTCACCTCGACCTTGAGATTGCCGTCGCCAAAGAAGGTGATGGTTCCGGCGTCGAGATCGATGGCTCCGTGACCGGGCAGGAACATGTCCATGAAACCGCCTTGCAGGACATTGACTTGCTCCAACCCGAGCGCAGCGATGCGCTTGTCAGCCTCGGCGCGCATGTCGAACATGGAGTGCTCGCCCGGCGTCGCCTTGAAGAGATCGAGCGCGTAGTCCGAAGGCAGGATGCGCCGAGCGCCATTGGCCTTGCCGGCTTTCGCCAGCGCCACCTGGCCGTCGATGATCACGTTAGGCCCGCCTTGCACAGCGGAGACGATCACGTCGATGCCGTGGGTAGCGCGTTCGAGCGAGGCCGCATCTGCAAGATCGCCTTCGATCAGCTCTGCGCCGCCCTTTGCCAACGGCTCGAGCTTTTCCTTGTTGGCGGTGATATCCCGCACGAGCAGCCGGAGGCGGGCATCGGAACGCGCCAGCAAGTGGTGCGCGATGCGGCTGCCGAACATGCCGGTGGCACCGGCGAGAAGGATTGTGTCAGTCATTGATTGTTCCTTTGCTGTTGGGTCCAGTCTAAGCGTTTCACATCGGTTGATTAGCCACCTAAGGCTGGACAGCGCGTTCCACTTCTGGAACGATCGTTAAATGTTCGATCTGACCGACCTGAGGGTATTCGCTCGCATCGCCGAGCTGGGCAGCATATCCGGCGCCGCGCGGTCGCTGCGTATGCCGAAGTCGTCTGCCAGCCGCGGTCTTGTTCGTCTTGAAGAGGCAATCGGCGCTGTGCTGATCGAGCGCTCGACAAGGCATTTGCGGATGACCGATGCCGGCCTTCTCCTGCAACGACACGCCCGGCGCATTCTTGACGACGTCGGGGAAGCCGAAAACGCGATCGGCGGTCTCGTCGGCCGGCCCCGTGGAGATTTGCGCGTCAGCGTTCCGTTCACATTCGCGACGGGTCCGCTAGCCCACGCGCTTCCCGCTTTCCTGGCCAATTATCCTGAAGTTCGCGTGCTGTTGTCGGTTCAAAACCGCATCGTCGATCTGCTCAACGAGGATTTCGACGTCGCGATCAGGATAGGTCCGCTTGCGGATTCCGAGTTGATCGCCAGGCGCATTACGACCCTTGAATTATGGCCCTGCGCGAGCCCCCCGTTACCTCGAGCAGCATCCACCGGTCGCGACACCTGCCGACCTGACGGCGCACACCATAATAGGGCACCGTTCGACGAAGGAGACCTGGCCCTTCCGCTCCCGGGGCGGCGCGAAGCATGACGTCGAGATTGAAACGCAGACGGTCGCGCCCGAACCCGACGTGGTCCGAACGTTACTGCTCGCCCACTCCGGCATCGGCGTCCTTCCGGATTTTCACGCCGTCGAAGCTGTCGCATCAGGCGAGTTGGTTCGCGTCCTGCCCGACTATGAGCATCAATCGGTTGACGTCCACGCGCTCTATCCTAGCCATCGCAGTCTGTCCGCGAAGGTCCGCGTTTTCATCGACGCACTCGTCGCGGGCGCGGCGAAGTCACGCCTAGCTGGGGACCCGGCCGGGCTCACCCGTCCCGACGAGCCTTGATGAAGTCCACCAACGTGCGCAACGCCGGCGGCATCAACCTGCGTTCGGAGTAATAGCGATAGGCCGCTGGAAAGGGCTGAAGCCAGTCGTCGAGTAGCGGGACGACCTCTTCCTCTTCGATTGCCTCACGGCAGTGGTCGGCAAACAGATAGGCAAGCCTCAACCCGCCGATCGCCCCCGCCAGTTGCACCGATGGTTCCGATGTCGCCAGCGAGCCGGTTGGCACGATCGTTTTCGCCTCGCAGTCGCGCTCGAATTCCCAAGGTAACCGCGCTCCAGACGGGAATAACTGCGCCAGACAGTTTTGATCGATCAGATCCTCGGGCTTTGCGGGGTGCCATGCCTGGCAAGATAGCCCGGCGCCGCAACAAGGACAAAGCGATGGGGAGCGCCAAGGCTGATCGCTATGACGTCCTTGCTCAAGGCTTCAGCGTAGCGAATGCCGGCGTCGAAACCTGCACCGACAACATCGACAAACCCATCCTCGGCAATTACCTCGACCTCGATATGCGGGTACTCGGCTGCCATCCGGTCGGACAACCTGCTCTTCGTGTCCGGCCAGGTCGGTAGCCGTGACGATGGTTCGCCCGAACCTAAATTTCGCGAGCAAGTTCGACTCGCGTTCGCCAATCTGAAAGCGACGCTTAGCGCGGCCGGATGCGGCTTTGACGATATCGTCGATGTAACCACCTTTCAAACCGACCCCAAGAGCCAATTCGAAACGATGTTGGAGGTGAAGAGCGAAATATTCACGGAAGCACCCTATCCCAACTGGACTGCGATCGGGGTGACTTGGCTCGCCGGCTTCGACTTCGAAATCAAGGTTATCGCCCGCATTCCACTCGGTGAGTAGGTCGGACAAAAATGGCATGCCGCGATCGGAAAATGGCGCACCCGACACGATTCGAACGTGTGGCCTCCACCTTCGGAGGGTGGCGCTCTATCCAGCTGAGCTACGGGTGCGTGTGCGTGTGCGCTTGTTAACCTGCTGCCGAGGTGCGGGCAATTGCATTGAGCGATGATATTCGGTTGTTGGCACGCGATCCCCAGGTCATGCCGCCTCCTCGAACGCGGAGGCCGCGCGAGCGTCTCGCTCGACATTTTCGTTGCCGTGCTGCTCAATGAATGGAGCTTCCTCGCTCATGAATCCGGCGATGGCGACGGCCACCTTGTCTGCTGCTGCGATCAGAACGCTATCTAGCTGGTGGATGTAACGACCCGTGACTGAGCCAGCTGCATGACCTAGCATCGCGGCGATGGTAGGTTCCGTATAATGGAGATCGCCTGCCACCGAGGCGAACGAATGACGCAGGGTATGAAGCGTCACGTCCTCTAAACCCGCACGTTTTGCGATACGCTTCCAGCCCTTTGACATTCCGCCGAAGTGCTGTCCTTGTCGGGCGGGAGTCAGCACTGTCTGACAGTCACTCTCTCGCTCGATTGTCGAGAGGGCTTCAAACACCGCACGGCCCGCCGGCCGAACCGACGCGCCTTCTTTGCTGTCGTCAAAACGCAGGGCACCGCCCGCTTCATCGACTTCGGTCCATTTCAGATTGATGATCTCGCCCAAGCGGCAGCCCGTGAGAGCGAGGAGCCGGATCCCGTCAAGCAGCTGTTGCGTTTCGCCATCCATGGTCGCCGCCGCGAGCGCGGCCCCGAGTTTTCGGTACTCGGTCGGGGAGAGGCGCCTGGTCTTCTTCCTGCCGGCTGGCCGCTTAACGTTCTCAGCAGGGCTCCGCTCAATGATGCCTTCGTCATAGGCGTAGGAGAGAATGCCGCCGAGCAGCCCAGTCGTTCGCGTCGCGGTGCCATTGCCGCCACGTACGATCGACTTCCCGCGAACCTTTCCAGTTTTTCGAACTTTGGCGGTTTTCCCGCTCGCCACGTCCTTGACGAACCGCTTGATGTCGACCGGCTTCAGGTCGATGACCCGTCGCGATCCGAGGAGCGGAATAATATGACCGTTGATCCGTCCTGTATCGGTGTAGAGCGTGCTCGCTTTCTTCGGTCTGTTCCCCTTGCCCAGGATTAGCCCTGCCTCGCAAGCGGCAAGGTATCTCTCGCAAAGCTCGCGGACGGTTAGCGATTGCCGGCGCGTGATGCGTTCGCCAGCCGGATCCTCGCCTTTGACCACAGCACCTAGAGCCGCGATCGCAAGCTTGCGCGCTTCTTCACACGTCACTGTCCCGTGCCGGCCGATCGTCATTCGGCGGCGGACATCCTCAGCGTTTCGGTAGTCGACAAAATAAGTTCGTGTCCCACTGGGTTGGATGAAGACGCCGAAGCCTTTCAACTCGCCGCACCAAATCGTCGTCTGCTTTGCCTGCGGCTCGGCACGATCAACGATCGTCTTGGTCAACTTCGTCATGAGTGCGCTCCGAAAAAACTCACCAAAAACTCACCAGAAAATCGAAAACCGTGGCGAACAGGATCGTATCAGGGAGAGTGATCGGGCGCAATAACGCTAGCTAAATCATGGTTTTATCGCAATGTCGGATATTGTGGTGGAGGATCGGCGGGGTTCTAGGTATGCCCTCCGAAGGCAGAGGCCACTGGTTCGAATCCAGTCGGGTGCACCAGCTTTTCAATGACTTGTCGGGGGGCGGGCCGAGCGTGGGAACGCTGAGAAAGAAAACGGGCTGAAAACACGACAGGAAGTGCTTCGCCAGCTCAAAATCCAAAGACCAGATCGATTGGCGGCTAGCTGAGCCGGCCCAGCTTCGGGCGCTTTCCGTCCAGTTCCGCCGAGTTCGATACTTTCTTCGCTTGCTCGGAGTTTTGGCGATTGCAGGGCGTGATTGTGTGTAGCTGCTGTGAAGCGAGACAGGCTCTATTTCCTGCCAATTAACGCCGTACAGCTCTTGCGCAGTTCCAGCCGGCGCATGTTCCTTAAGAACGGCCCAGACATCCAGTTCCCAGTCATCGGCATGATTGTGGGCGGTACCAAAATTGGTACCGCCTCATTCTCCAGCAGCTATAGTTAGTTAAGCAAAACTACTTGACCTCAACGGTAGCGCCGGCTGCCTCGAGTTGCGCTTTCAGCTTCGCAGCCTCGTCCTTCGACACGCCCTCCTTGACAGCCTTCGGTGCGCCTTCAACAAGAGCCTTCGCTTCGGTCAGGCCCAGTGCGGTAATGGCACGGACTTCCTTGATGACGTTGATCTTCTTTCCGCCGTCGCCAGTCAGGATCACGTCGAATTCGGTCTGCTCCTCGGCCGCCGGCGCAGCTGCGCCGCCGCCGCCCGCAGGCGCCGCAGCCACTGCTGCGGCGGCAGACACGCCCCACTTTTCTTCCAGCATCTTGGACAGCTCAGCGGCTTCCAGCACAGTCAGTTCACTTAGTTGATCAACGAGGGTATTCAGGTCTGCCATGATGGTCTCCATTCAAAAAAATTAGGCTGCTTCTTTTTCGGCATATGCCGACAGGACGCGCGCCAATTGTGCGGCGGGGGCCTGAGTAATCGTCGCCAGTTTGGTGGCCGGTGCCGCGATAAGTCCGACAATTTTTGCACGCAATTCATCCAGCGACGGCAAGGTCGCCAGTGCTTTAATACCGTCAATGTCGAGCGTGATCGCGCCCATTGCGCCGCCGACGATCTCAAACTTGTCGTTAGTTTTGGCAAAGTCCACCGCTACTTTGGCCGCCGCCACCGGATCGACCGAGGTTGCGAGCGCCACCGGCCCCGTCAGCATATCACCGAGCAAATTGTAATCGGTGCCGTCCAGCGCGATGCGCGCCAAGCGATTCTTCGACACCTTGTACGCCGCACCGGCCTCACGCATCTTGTTGCGCAGGTCGGTCGATTGCGTGACCGTCATGCCAAGATTGCGTGTGACGACCACTACGCCCACTTCCGAAAAAGTACGGCTCAATTCTGCGACGGCCTGGGTCTTCTGTTCACGATCCATGCCATTCTCCTCATCTGGACGCGCAAATGCGCGCCCGGCAAAGTCCAGCGATGGGGAAAGACACCGTGCTTGCGCACGAGATGAGCGCCGACTTAACGGCTGACCTTTTCCCCGTCTCGGCAGGTTATTAAGCCCCATTGCCCGGGGCCCCTGCTGTCTAGGACGAGAACTCGACGATAGCACCGCCGAGTTACAGCGCCGCCATAAACACGACAGTGATTAAGTCAAGCTGTCATGCTCCAGCGATTTCGGTAGTGTCGACCTTGATCCCTGCACCCATCGTTGAGGATACGGCAATCTTTTTTACGTATTTGCCCTTGGCGCCTGACGGCTTGGCCTTGACGATAGCGTCCATCAGCGCGTCGAAGTTGCGGCGCAGATCTTCAGAAGAGAAGCTAGCCTTGCCGATACCTGAGTGAATGATGCCGGCTTTCTCGACGCGGTACTCGATCTGTCCGCCCTTTGCAGCCTTGACGGCCTCGGCCACGTTCATTGTCACCGTGCCGAGCTTGGGATTGGGCATGATACCCTTAGGGCCCAAGACCTTGCCAAGACGACCGACGACACCCATCATATCCGGTGTTGCGATACAGCGGTCGAAGTCGATCGTGCCCCCCTGAATTGTTTCCATCAGATCTTCGGCGCCCACGACATCGGCCCCGGCCTCCCGCGCCTCGTCCGCCTTCGCGCCTTTGGCGAAGACGCCGACGCGGATGGTTTTGCCGGTGCCTGCGGGGAGGGTTACTACGCCGCGGACCATCTGGTCGGCGTGGCGGGGGTCTACGCCCAGGTTCATGGCCACTTCGATGGTCTCGTCGAACTTCGCGGTTGCGTTGGTTTTGGCGAGCGAGAGCGCCTCGTCGATGCCGTGCAGCTTGTCCATCATCAGCCCTCCACCACCGAAAGGCCCATCGCGCGGGCCGAACCCTCAATGATGCGGGTCGCGGCGTCCAGGTCGTTGGCGTTCAGATCCTTCATCTTGGCGGTCGCGATTTCCGACAATTGCGAGCGCCTGATGGTGCCCGCCGACGCCTTGCCCGGCTCCTTGGAGCCGGATTTCAGCCCCAGCGCCTTCTTGATGAGATAGGTCGCCGGCGGCGTCTTGGTCTCGAACGAGAAGCTGCGATCGGCATAGACGGTGATCCGCGTGGGGAGCGGCGTGCCCTTTTCCATGTCGGTCGTCTGCGCGTTAAACGCCTTGCAGAACTCCATGATGTTGACGCCGCGCTGACCCAGCGCAGGGCCGATCGGCGGCGCGGGCTTGGCATCGCCAGCCGGCACCTGAAGGTTGATATAGCCTGTAATTTTCTTAGCCATGTATCGCTCTGTTCCAAGTTTAGCGGTGCCAGCGGACGCGAACGCCCTCCCGCGGATAGCTCCGGATGTCGGAAGCGGCGGGCATTAGCGCATAAGTCGCGCCTGCGCAAATCCCCTTGTTGGGCGCTGGTCAGGTGGAGGTGTCGTCCTGATTTGCGGTTTTACCGATGCGGGTGCGTTGAAAGTCGGGGCGGAGCCAGCGGGTTTGGCCGGTGGCTTCCTCGGCGGCGCGGTCGGCGTTGAGGGCGACCAGGCGCGCGACGAGGTCGGCGGGGGCGAGGTCGGCGGGCCAGGCGTAGGCGGCGGCGACGGCTTCGTCGAGGCGGGTGTGGAGATCGTGGACGATCCAGGCGCGGGCGGCGGTGGCGCGGCGTTCGTCGTCGCGGGTGAGCGTGTCACCGGCGGCGATGCGCGCGCGCCAGTTGTAGAGTTCGGTCATCGTCAGCTTCGGCACCTCCGCCAGCGCGGCGGCGCGGGTCGCATCCAGCTCCCCGGCCAGCGCGGCGATCCCCGCGCGCTGATCGGGGGTGGCGTCGGGGAAGGGGAAGGGGTCGAAGACCTTGGACTTGGAGTAGCGCGGGTCGTTGCCGACGCCGAGCCAGCCGCCCGCGCGCAGCGACCATTCAACGTGAGCCCGCGACGAGAGCACGCCAAGATGGAAGGCGTCGTCGCTGCCGATCGCGACCAGCATGTTGTCGGGCAGGATGGCGGCATCCAGGAACTGGAAGACGCGGTGCTTGGCGGTCTCCACCGTGGCGATGTAGCGGGGCAGGCCGGCGAGGGCGCCGCGCATGATCTCGTTCTTCCTTCCGAACAGCCACCAATTATCTCGGCGATAAGCCTCCCTGTTCTTATCGCGCTCTGGCTTTACGTTTTTCAGCAGGTGCTGATAAACTTCGGGAAACCGGCTTCGTACTTCCGCTTCGGAGAGCGTATGCAGGTCTATCGCCATGACGCCGCGCGCATTGCCCATGAGGTCGCGTCCATTGCGATAGTGCCGGATGTGCCGTTTGAGCCCTTCGCGTTGATTGAGCCCTAACTCGGTCGCTTTGTCAGGAGTCACGAGAAAACCTGCGCCGTGCAGAGGCACGCCTCGCGAGGACAAGTTCTCGTTCGCCCGAAGCGGCACCGCCTCCGAAGGATCCGGTCCGACACCCAGATTGGCGTTGACCCGCCCGGTCACCTGCGGCTCGAAGGTGATGACTGGGGCGTCGGTGTCGAGCGCGGCTTCGCCGGCGACCTCCATCAGCCGCCCGTCGCCCGGCCCCGGCGCGGCGACGGTCATGGCAATACGGACGGCGGCGGCGTCCTTCGATGCCTTGGTCCACGGATGATCCGGGATGGCGAGGTGGAGGTGGAGGCCGGCGCCTTCGTCCGCGGCGAGATGCGCCTCGATCACGCGGCGGCTGAACACCTGGGTGATCGAGTTGGTGGTGACGAAGCCGAAGCGGCGGAGCATGGTGCGCTCCTGATCCTTGGGCCGGGTCAGCAGGTCGGCGGCGCGGTCCCACCAGTGCATGACGAAATCGGCGGATGCGGGGACGCGAGGGTTGGCGGCCCAGAGCGCGGTCGCATAGTCGCTGCCCAGTTCGCCGCGAATATCCTTGCCGCCGATGAAGGGCGGGTTGCCGACGATGAACTCCGCATCCGGCCAGACCGGGCGGCGGGGGTATGCGAGATCGACCTGGCCGATATCGTCCTGCGCCAGCACCGCGTCGTATCCGCCGGGCCGGCCGAAGTTAATGTTCGCGCGCTGGTCGAGGACGGGATCGTGGATCGCGGCGGTGCCCTGTTTCAGGGTCCAGCGCAGCCAGCCGATCCACAGCACCAGCTCGGCGATCTTGGCAGCGCGCGGGTTCTTTTCCAGACCATAGAATTGCGCGGGGCCGACGCGGCTCTCGGCGGTGCCGCCAAGCGCCTCGATCGTCTCGATCAGCCGCGCCTCCAGCGCCAGCAGCGCCTCCATCGCGACATAGAGGAAATTGCCGGTGCCGCAGGCGGGATCGAGCACGGTGACGCCGGCCAGCCGGTCGTGGAAGCCCGCGAGCCGGACGAGCGCGTCGGCCGGGGCGAGATCCGACAGTGCCGCCTCCAGCACCTCCCATTCGGCGCGCAGCACCTCTGTCATGGTGGCCTCGACGAGGCGCTCGACATAGGCGCGGGGCGTGTAGTGCGCGCCGAGCTGGCCACGCTGATCCTTTGTCAGCGCCTTTTCGAGGAGCGTACCGAAGATCGCGGGTTCGACATCCTTCCACTCATGCTCGGCGGCGCGCAGCAACCGTTCACGCTCTCCGCGTGGCAGTTTGAAGACGGTTGTGTCGCGGAACAGCGAGCCGTTGAAATAGCGGACCTGATCCTCGAAGGCGTCGTTCCAGCGATCGTCGAGATTGGCCTGGCCCATCGCCTGCCACAGCTTCTTCAACTGACGTTCGAAGGTTTCCTCATGGTCGAGCGTGCGGCGCAGGAACGCCTTGAACGGGCGCTTTTCCTCATCATCGCTGAGCAGCTTCGCGTCCTCGGCGAACATGCAGAACAGGATGCGCATGAGGAACAGGCTGGTCTCCTCGATGAGCGCGGAGGGATCGGCGCCTTCGCGGGCGCGCGCACGGTTGGATTCTTCCAGCCAGCCGCTGACATAGGATAGGTCGTGGGCTACCGCGCGGGTCACAGCGGCGGTGCGGAGCGCCGGATCGAGCGAGCGCGGGTTCGTCCAGATGGTGGCGAGGAGAGCGCGGGTGTCCGCCTGCAACAGCCGATCGACGGGGATGCGATAGGATTCGCGGTCGGGGAAGTAATCGTATCCGCGCCCGTTGCCGGCGGTATCGAAATACAGCTCGAACGCGCGGCCGACGTCGAGCACGATCAGGAAGGGCGGGCTGGGTTCGTGCGCGGGGAGGGCGCCGGCATAACGCTGAGCCTGCAAGCGGGCGCCGCGCATGAGCGCGTCGTACTTTGCGCCGGATCGGGGGGCGGGGGCGTCGGCGGCGGGGTCGAACAAATGGCCCTGAGCGGCGCCCGCCATGCGCTTCGCCGACTGTTTGGCCTCCAGCACGAAGCAGTCGCGCTTGTAGAGATCGGCATAGCCGGTGCTGCCGGCGGCCGACCCCTGAGGCACCGGCGCGTCGATGCGGTAGTCGGGCTGCGGCCCCGGTGCGGGCACCTCCAGCATCTGCGTCAGTTCGGTCAGGAAGACGGCATAATTGGCGCGTTCACTGCCCGGGCAATTATGCCATTTCTCGACAAAGGCTTCAGGCGTCATGGGTGGCGGCGGGCTGGCGAAGGGAGGGGCATCGGCACTCTCATAGAGCGGCGTCGGCCGGTCGCAAGATGGGGGCGATGACGATGTGGTCGTGGGGTTGTCGCCCGAGGAAGGGTGGTCCGATTTGACGCGGCCTCAGCTTTCCCATGCGGCGATGCCCAGCCGGTCGGCGGCGGCGTCGGTGCTTTGGGTTGATTACGGACGGTGGGGCTGGGGTAGCGCCGCGGCAAAGCCAGCAGGTGCCACTAGCGCCGCGGCCAAGCCGCGTCGTCGGTCCTCGTTGCACGAGGCCGGCCGGTCGGGCGGTCTGTTGTTATTAGCTTTCGCTAATCACTTCGACCGCTCGACCTGCTCGAACTCCAGTTCAACCGGCGTCGCACGACCGAAGATGCTGACCGACACCTTTACGCGGGCCTTGTCGAAATCGAGTTCCTCCACGGTGCCGTTGAAGGTGGCGAAGGGGCCGTCGAGGACCTTGACCTGATCGCCGATCTCGTAATCGACCTTGATCTTCTGCTTGGGCTGAGCGGCGGCTTCCTCCTTGGAGTTGAGCATGCGCGTGGCCTCGGTCTCGCTGATCGCCTGAGGCTTGCCAGAGGAACCCAGGAAGCCGGTGACCTTGGGCGTGTTCTTGACCAGGTGATAGACGTCGTCGTTCAGGCTGAGCTTGGCGAGGACATAGCCGGGCATGAACTTGCGCTCGACCGCGACCTTCTTGCCGCGGCGAGCCTCGGTCACCGTCTCGGTCGGAACCTCGATCTGCTCGACCAGCTGGTCCAGGCCCATGCGGGTCGCCTCCGCCATGATCGAATCGCGGACCTTGCCCTCGAATCCCGAATAGGCGTGAATGATGTACCAGCGCGCCATGGGTGGCGAATCCTTATGCTATGCGGCGAATTTGAGGAGCAGGGCGACGATCTGTTCAAAGACCGTGTCGACCGCGAAGAAGAACAGCGCCAGGATCGTCGTCATGATGACCACCATGATCGCGGTCGTCACCGTCTCCCGCCGGGTGGGCCAGCTGACCTTCGCGGTCTCAGCCCTGACCTGGTTCACGAATTCTGCCGGTGTCGTCTTCGCCACGGGATGGTCCTGCTTGTGGAACATGCGGTGTCAGGGACCGTGAAGTCCGACCCGCATGATTTTCCGATGTCAGAAAGAACCGGTGGTGTAGCGTGCGGGGCGGCGGTGCACAAGACCCCCTGTCGCGGCGGCTTGACGATCATGGCAGGGGCACTCGGATTCGAACCGAGGGCCTTCGGTTTTGGAGACCGACGCTCTAACCAGCTGAGCTATGCCCCTGTGCGGTTACCGCGATTATCGTGCGTGCGCGGGAGAGGCAAGATGTCTTGTGACACAGTTGACCGCAGCCGCGTCCGAAGCTAAAGACTCTCGCGTCCGGCAGGGGTTTATACGCTTCGCCTGGACGATTGAACATTGCTGGGTGCATTTGCGGACCTGGGAGCGGCACAACCGATCTCCTGGTCCTTTTTGTATTATCGGGCTTTCTGCTCCGGCAAAGTAACCATGTGAAAGGTGAAGGCTTCAATGCCGACGATCAACCAGTTGGTCCGCAAGGGCCGCGACCCGCAAAAGGCCAAGTCAAAGGTTCCTGCGATGGAGCAGAACCCGCAGAAGCGCGGTGTCTGCACCCGCGTCTATACGACGACGCCGAAGAAGCCGAATTCGGCGCTGAGGAAGGTGGCCAAGGTCCGCCTGACCAACCAGCGCGAAGTCATCAGCTACATCCCGGGCGAAGGGCATAACCTGCAGGAGCATTCGGTCGTGCTGATCCGTGGCGGCCGCGTTCGCGACCTGCCCGGTGTGCGCTACCATGTGCTGCGCGGAGTGCTCGACACGCAGGGGGTGAAGGACCGGCGCCAGAGCCGTTCCAAATACGGTGCGAAGCGGCCGAAGTAAGCCGCGTCCCGTATTTTATTCAAGCTTTTGAAAGGTAGCTGCAATGGCTCGTCGTCGTCGTCCCGAAAAGCGGGAAATCCTGCCTGATCCCCGATTCGGGGATGAGGTGCTGTCCAAGTTCATGAACTCCGTCATGTATGACGGGAAGAAGTCGGTCGCCGAACTGATTGTCTATGGTGCGATGGAAACCGTCGAGACCCGCGCCAAGCGCGAGCCGCTGGGCGTGTTCCATGATGCGCTGAACAACATCAAGCCGGGCATCGAGGTCCGTAGCCGCCGCGTCGGTGGTGCGACGTATCAGGTGCCGGTCGAGGTGCGGCCCGAGCGCGCGCAGGCACTGGCGATTCGCTGGCTGATTTCGGCGGCGCGCTCTCGCAGCGAGAACACGATGGCCGCGCGGCTGTCGGGCGAACTGATGGACGCCGCCAACAACCGGGGCAATGCGGTCAAGAAGCGTGAGGACACGCACCGCATGGCCGAAGCCAATCGCGCCTTCTCGCATTATCGCTGGTAGGCGATTATATAGGTCGCGGAGGGAAAACGATGGCGACTTACCTCGGCAGTGATCAGTTCGACACTGATGAGCGGTTGGCGCGATTGCGTGAGATCATCAACAACAGCGAAAAGCTGCAATTGGCAGGTCAAAAGCTTCAAGCGGAACGCCTAAAGCTGGAAGCCAAGCGATTACGGATTGAAGCTGAAAAACTGAAGGCCGGTGTCGAGACGGATCTGATGCCGCGTTCGATGATCTTTCAGGCAGTGCTGGCAGCCGCCGCCTTGCTGGGCGTGGGAGCCGCAATCGCCAAGTTGTTCTTTTCCTGAGCGGGGCGCCGGCTTCGCTTTTTCAACACACTGACACGTAAGGACGCATTATCATGGCCCGCAGCCATCCGCTCGACATGTACCGCAACATCGGCATCATGGCGCATATCGACGCCGGCAAGACGACGACGACCGAGCGCATCCTGTATTATACCGGCAAATCCTACAAGATCGGCGAAGTGCATGAAGGCACCGCGACGATGGACTGGATGGAGCAGGAGCAGGAGCGCGGGATCACGATCACGTCGGCGGCAACGACGTGTTTCTGGAACGATCATCGGATTAACATCATCGACACACCGGGCCACGTCGATTTCACGATCGAGGTCGAGCGTTCGCTGCGTGTGCTGGACGGTGCGGTTGCATGCTTCGACGGTGTCGCGGGTGTCGAGCCTCAGTCGGAGACGGTGTGGCGTCAGGCCGAGAAGTATCACGTGCCGCGGATGTGCTTCGTCAACAAGCTGGACCGCACAGGCGCCAATTTCGAGATGTGCGTTGACATGATCAAGGACCGGCTGGGCGCGCGTCCTGCGGTCCTGTATCTGCCGATCGGCATCGAGGGCGGCTTCAAGGGGCTGGTTGATCTCGTTGAGAATCGCGCGATCATCTGGCTGGAAGAAAGCCTGGGCGCGAAGTTCGAATATCAGGATATTCCCGCGGAACTGGCCGATGCCGCCGCGACCGCGCGTAGCGAGCTGATCGAGATGGCGGTCGAGCAGGACGACAACGTGATGGAGGCGTATCTGGAGGGTAACGAGCCCGACAGTGCAACGTTGAAGAAGCTGATCCGCAAGGGAACGCTGAATTTCTCGTTCGTGCCGGTGCTCTGCGGCTCCGCGTTCAAGAACAAGGGCGTGCAGCCGTTGCTGGACGCGGTGGTCGATTATCTGCCCAGCCCGCTGGATGTGCCCGCCATTCAGGGCCTGAAGCTGGACGGCGAGACGCCCGATGAGCGTCCCTCGTCGGACGAGGCTCCGTTCTCCGCGCTGGCGTTCAAGATCATGAACGATCCGTTCGTCGGCACCCTGACGTTCGCGCGCATCTATTCGGGCAAGCTGGATGCCGCGTCGACCGTGCAGAATTCGGTCAAGGACAAAAAGGAAAAGGTCGGACGCATGCTGCTGATGCATGCGAACAGCCGTGAGGACATTCAGGAAGCCTTTGCGGGCGATATTGTTGCGTTGGCGGGCCTGAAGGACACAACGACGGGTGACACGCTATGTGCGCAGTCGGCACCGATCATCCTGGAGCGGATGGAGTTTCCCGATCCGGTCATCGAATTGTCGGTGGAGCCGAAGACCAAGGCCGATCAGGAAAAGATGGGCGTCGCGCTCAATCGGCTTGCGCGTGAAGATCCGTCATTCCGGGTGTCATCGGACGCCGAGTCGGGTCAGACGATCATCAAGGGAATGGGTGAGCTTCATCTGGAAATTCTGGTCGATCGCATGAAGCGCGAGTTCAAGGTGGAGGCCAATGTTGGCGCGCCGCAGGTCGCGTACCGCGAATATCTCGGCAAGCCGGTGGACATCGACTACACCCACAAGAAGCAGTCGGGTGGCTCCGGCCAGTTCGGCCGCATCAAGGTGACGGTCATTCCCGGTGAGCGTGGGTCGGGATATCAGTTCTTCGACGAGATCAAGGGCGGCAACGTGCCGAAGGAATATATCCCCTCGGTCGAGAAGGGTATGCGTGAGACGGCGTTGTCGGGGTCGATGATCGGCTTCCCGATTATCGATTTCGAGGTGCATCTGACCGACGGCGCGTATCATGATGTCGACTCCAGCGCGCTGGCGTTCGAAATCTGTGCGCGCGGCGCGATGCGCGAGGCGGCGCAGAAGGCCGGCATCAAGCTGCTGGAGCCGATGATGAAGGTCGAGGTCGTGACGCCCGAGGATTATCTGGGCGACGTGATCGGCGACATGAACTCACGGCGCGGGCAGATCCAGGGCACCGACAGTCGCGGCAACGCGCAGACGGTGGAGGCGATCGTGCCGCTGGCCAACATGTTCGGCTATGTGAATCAGCTACGCTCTTTCACACAGGGTCGCGCGCAGTACAGCATGCAGTTTTCACATTATGACGAGGTGCCGGCCAACGTCGCTGACGAGGTGAAGGCGAAGCTGGCCTGAGGCGCATGTAATTTCCGTTCGCCCTGAGCTTAGTCGAAGGGCACCTGTCTTGAGGTGCTTCGACCTCGCTCAGCACGAACGGAAGTGGTAAGTGGCCCCGGGGAGTGCGGGGCTGGCGCGAACAAAAATCAGTCGTTAAAGGGCCGCGTTCGCGTGGCCCGACAGCGGCACCAACAATCGGACCAAGAAGGTAGGAAATAATGGCCAAGGCAAAATTTGAGCGGAACAAGCCGCATCTCAACATCGGCACCATCGGTCACGTCGACCATGGCAAGACGTCGCTGACGGCGGCGATCACCAAGGTACTGGCCGAGACGACCGGCGGGACCGCGGTTGACTTCGCGAACATCGACAAGGCGCCCGAGGAGCGTGAGCGCGGCATCACCATCTCGACCGCGCATGTCGAGTATGAGACCGCCAACCGCCATTATGCGCATGTCGATTGCCCGGGCCATGCCGATTATGTGAAAAACATGATCACGGGCGCCGCGCAGATGGACGGCGCGATCCTGGTCGTGTCGGCGACCGACGGCCCGATGCCGCAGACCCGCGAGCACATCCTGCTGGCCCGTCAGGTCGGCGTGCCGGCGATGGTCGTGTTCATGAACAAGGTCGATCTGGTCGATGACGAGGAAATCCTCGAGCTGGTCGAGCTGGAAATCCGCGAGTTGCTGTCGAGCTATGAGTTCCCCGGCGATGACATTCCGATCATCAAGGGTTCGGCGACCTGCGCGCTGTCCGGTTCGAACGACACGTTCGGCAAGGAAGCCGTGCTGGAGCTGATGAAGGCGGTTGACGAGTATATCCCGCAGCCGGAGCGTCCGCTGGACAAGCCGTTCATGATGCCGATCGAGGACGTGTTCTCGATTTCGGGTCGCGGCACGGTCGTCACGGGGCGCGTCGAGACGGGCATCGTCAAGGTCGGCGAGGAAGTCGAGATCGTCGGTATTCACCCCGATGTGCGCAAGACGACCGTCACGGGCGTCGAGATGTTCCGCAAGCTGCTCGATCAGGGCCAGGCCGGCGACAATGTCGGCGCGCTGATCCGCGGCGTGGCGCGCGACGAGGTCGAGCGTGGGCAGGTGCTCTGCAAGCCCGGCACGATCAAGCCGCATACCGATTTCTCGTCGGAGGTCTATGTGCTGTCGAAGGACGAAGGGGGCCGTCACACGCCGTTCTTCGCCAATTATCGTCCGCAATTCTATTTCCGCACGACCGACGTGACGGGTACCGTCGAGCTGCCCGAGGGCACGGAGATGGTGATGCCGGGTGACAATGTCGCACTGGGCATCAAGCTGATCGCGCCGATCGCAATGGACGTCGGCCAGCGCTTCACGATTCGCGAGGGCGGCCGGACCGTCGGCGCGGGGGTTGTCAGCGCGATTGCCAAGTAATATAGAAGTTCCAGCAACGGCCGGTCCCGTGCATTCGGGGTCGGCCGTTTGTTTTCAGTGTAAGCGTAAATTCAACGATCAAGAGTCGCTGACGAAGCGGCCTGCTCTTTCGCATCGGTAGGGACCATGGACAACAACATCCGTATTCGCCTGAAGGCGTTCGATCATCGCGTGCTCGACCAGGCCGCCGGCGACATTGCCGAAACCGCGCGTCGGACCGGTGCGCTGATCCGTGGGCCCATCCCGCTGCCGACGCATATCGACAAGTTCACGGTCAATCGCGGCCCGCATATCGACAAGAAGAGCCGAGAGCAGTTCGAGACGCGCACTTACAAGCGGCTGCTCGATATCGTCCAGCCGACGCCGCAGACGGTCGACGCGCTGATGAAACTCGACCTGGCGGCAGGGGTGGACGTGGAGATCAAACTAGCCTAATGGCTGCAGCGCGCGGTCGACGGTAACGTCCCGTGCGCCACGACATTTGAGATACCGCCGGTGGCTTGCCGCCGGGACAGCGTCTCCCGTCATGTTCCCTTTGGAACGACCAGCCCGGGACGGGGGCTCGCTTCGCATTTTCGGGCTGACACGCACGTCGGGATTGTCCTGACGTGCCTCTGTTGAGGAGTATGGATCATGCGCACTGGCGTGATCGCGAAGAAGATGGGGATGACCCGCCTGTTCCAGGACGACGGTCGGCATGTGCCGGTTACCGTGCTGCATCTGGACGGCGTACAGGTGATCTCCCGCCGCGAGATGGATACCGACGGCTATACCGCCGTCCAGCTTGGTGCAGGAAGCGCCAAGGTAAAGAATGTCGCCAAGCCGCAACGCGGGCATTTCGGCAAGGCCGAAGTGGAACCCAAAGCGGTGGTGCATGAATTCCGCGTCGATGAGGACGGCCTGCTGGATGTGGGCGCAGAATTGTCGGCGGATCACTTCGTCGCTGGGCAGATGGTCGATATTCAGGGCCGTACGCAGGGCAAGGGCTTTGCCGGCGGCATGAAGCGGTGGAATTTCGGTGGGCTTCGCGCTTCGCATGGCGTGTCGGTGTCGCACCGCTCGCTGGGCTCGACCGGTCAGCGTCAGGATCCGGGCAAGGTCTTCAAGAACAAGAAGATGGCCGGGCATATGGGCGACAAATATCGCACGCAGCAGAATTTGGAGGTCGTCTCGACGGACGCGGCCCGCGGGCTGATCTTCGTCAAGGGATCGGTCCCGGGATCGAAAGGCGGTTGGCTGTTCATCAAGGATGCGGTCAAGGTGCCGCGCCATGCTGAAGCGCCGTTCCCTGCCGGGCTGCGTACGCCAGAGCATGACGAGGAGCCAGCGGATATCGCCGTCGAGGAAGGTGCGGTCCATGAGCTGCCCGCCGATCCGAGCGCAGAAGAAGTAACCGCCGGTGTCGCCGCTGCCGATGCAGCCGGTGCGGGCGACGTCGATCCGGGCAGCGTGCCCCCCGCCGATGGCGGTCCCACCACCGGCCAGGAGGGCTGACCATGCAGATCAAGGTTCAATCCTTCGAGGGTGGTGAGGGCGTCGCTATCGAGCTGAGCGATGACGTGTTCGGGCTGGATCCGCGCGCCGATATCCTTCACCGGGTGGTGACATGGCAGCTGGAAAAGCGCCGGGGCACCGCACGCGGGACGCGGGAGCGGGCCGATGTGGCGCGCACCGGCAAGAAGTTCGGTCGCCAGAAGGGTGGCGGTACGGCGCGTCACGGCGATCGTCGCGCACCGATCTTCGTCGGCGGCGGCAAGGCGCACGGTGCGCGTGTTCGTGATTTCAATCCTTCGCTCAACAAGAAAGTGCGCGCACTGGGGCTGAAGATGGCGCTGTCGAGCCATGCGAAGAACGGCTCGTTGGTGGTGATGGACTCGCTGACCGTCGAGGGCGGCAAGACGAAAGCGCTGGCGGGTAGCCTGGCATCGCTGGGCTTCGGCAAATCGGCGCTGGTGATCGACGGTGATACGGTCGAGACGAGCTTCGCGCATGCCGCGGGTAACCTTTTCGGGATCGACGTGATGCCGGCGATGGGCGCGAATGTGTACGATATTCTGAAGCATGAGACGCTGGTGCTGACGCGCGCGGCGGTCGAGAAGCTGGAGGCGCGCTTCAATGGCTAAGCAGACCAAGGCGATCGACAATCGCCATTACGACGTGATCGTCGCTCCCCACATCACCGAGAAGGCGACGATGCTGACCGAGCATGACGGCGTCGTGTTCAAGGTGGCGAACGACGCGACCAAGCCGCAGATCAAGGCGGCGGTCGAGGCATTGTTCGATGTGAGCGTCCAGAGCGTCAACACGATCGTCCAGAAGGGCAAGACGAAGCGCTGGAAAGGCGAGAAGTACAAGCGTTCCGACATGAAGAAGGCGATCGTCCGGCTGAAGAGCGGCGACTCCATCGATGTGACGACAGGGGTCTGAGGATATGGCACTCAAGCATTATAACCCGACCAGTCCGGCCCGCCGCGGCCTGGTGCTGGTCGACAAGTCGCAGCTCTACAAGGGCAGCCCGGTCAAGGCGCTGACCGAGGGCAAGCGCAAGACCGGCGGGCGAAATAACAAGGGCCATGTGACCAGCCGCGGCATCGCGGGCGGGCACAAGCAGCGCTATCGCTTCGTCGATTTCAAGCGCCGGAAGTGGGATATGGACGGCACGGTCGAGCGGATTGAATATGATCCCAACCGCACCGCCTTCATCGCGCTGGTGAAATACACCGACGACGAGGTGGCCTATATCCTGGCGCCGCAGCGGCTGAACGTCGGCGACAAGGTGCTGGCGGCCAAGCGGACCGACGTGAAGCCGGGCAACGCGATGGAGCTGGGCCAGATGCCGGTCGGCACGATCGTCCACAATGTCGAGATGAAGCCCGGAAAGGGCGGCCAGATCGCTCGGTCAGCGGGGACCTATGTGCAGGTCGTCGGTCGCGATCGCGGGATGGTGATCGTGCGGCTGAATTCAGGCGAACAGCGCTATATCCACGGCGATTGTATGGCGACGGTGGGAGCGGTGTCGAACCCCGACAATCAGAACCAGAATTTCGGCAAGGCGGGGCGTTCGCGCTGGATGGGCAAGCGCCCGCTGACGCGCGGTGTCGCGAAGAATCCGGTCGACCATCCGCATGGCGGTGGTGAAGGCCGGACCTCGGGCGGTCGCCATCCGGTGACGCCGTGGGGCAAGCCGACCAAGGGTGCGCGCACCCGTCACAACAAGTCGACCGACAAGATGATCATCCGGTCGCGTCACTCGACGAAGAGGAAGGGCTAAATGGCTCGCTCAGTCTGGAAGGGTCCGTTCGTGGACCTTCATCTGCTCAAGAAGGCCGAAACCGCGCAGGATTCCGGTGGACGCACACCGATCAAGACCTGGTCGCGGCGCTCGACGATCCTGCCACAGTTCGTGGGCCTGACGTTCAACGTCTATAATGGTCGCAAGTTCGTGCCGGTGTCGGTCAATGAGGACATGGTTGGCATGAAGCTGGGCGAATTCGCACCCACGCGGTACTTCCCCGGCCACGCTGCCGATAAGAAGGGCAAGCGCTGATGGGCAAGCAGGTCAATCCGCGCCGCGTGGACGAGAAGGAAGCGCTGTCGGTCGGGATCAACATCCGTGGGTCGGCGCAGAAGCTGAACCTGGTCGCGGGGCTGATCCGTGGTCGCAAGGCGGGCGATGCGCTGAATATCCTTCAGTTCTCGACCAAGGCGATGGCGATCGATGTCCGCAAGGTGCTGGCGTCGGCGATTGCCAATGCGGAGAACAACCATAATCTGGATGTCGACGCGCTGGTGGTGAAGGAAGCAAGCGTCGGCAAGGGCATCGTGATGAAGCGGTTCGCCACGCGCGGGCGCGGTAAATCCACGCGCATCCTGAAGCCGTTCAGCCGAGTGCGCATCGTGGTGCGCGAGCAGGAAGAAGCATAATGGGTCAGAAAAGCAACCCGATCGGGCTTCGGCTGCAGATCAACCGGACATGGGACAGCCGCTGGTATGCGGAAGGTGCCGAGTACGGACAGCTGCTGCTGGAGGATTTGAAGATCCGGCAGTACATCATGAAGACACTGCCACAGGCGGCGATCAGCAAGGTAGTGATCGAGCGCCCGGCGAAGCTGGCGCGTATCTCAATCTATGCGGCGCGTCCCGGCGTGATCATCGGCAAGAAGGGCACCGACATCGAGCGGCTTCGCAAGAAGATCGGATCGATGACCAAGTCCGACGTGTCGCTGAACATCGTCGAGATCCGCAAGCCCGAAGTCGATGCGCGGCTTGTTGCGCAGGGGATCGCCGACCAGCTGGAGCGCCGGATTGCGTTCCGCCGCGCCATGAAGCGCGCGGTGCAGTCAGCACTTCGCCTGGGTGCCGAGGGCATTCGCGTGTCGTGCGGTGGTCGTCTCGGTGGTGCGGAGATCGCGCGGACCGAGGGGTATCGTGAGGGCCGTGTGCCATTGCATACGCTGCGCGCGAACATCGATTACGCCGAGGCGGAAGCGCATACCTCTTACGGGGTGTGCGGCGTGAAGGTCTGGGTGTTCAAGGGCGAGATCCTGGGCCACGACCCGATGGCGACCGACCGGTTGATGATGGAGGCCCAGACCTCCGGCGTGCGCCCGGCGCGCGACGACCGGCGTTGAGGTAGAAGACGATGCTGCAACCCAAACGCACCAAATTTCGTAAGGCCTTCAAGGGTCGCATTCACGGTGATGCCAAGGGCGGCACCGCGCTCAATTTCGGCTCTTATGGGCTGAAGGCGATGGAGCCGGACCGGATCACCGCACGCCAGATCGAAGCGGCACGCCGCGCGATCACCCGCCATATCAAGCGCCAGGGGCGTCTGTGGATCCGTATCTTCCCGGATGTACCCGTTTCGTCGAAGCCGGCCGAGGTCCGCATGGGATCGGGCAAGGGTTCGCCGGAATTCTGGGCCGCGCGGGTGAAGCCGGGCCGTATATTGTTCGAGCTTGACGGGGTCGAGGGCAAGATCGCCGCGGAAGCGTTCGAGCGCGCGGCGATGAAGCTGCCGATCAAAACCAAGGTCGTGGCCCGCCTGGGCGACACCAGCCATCTGGGGGGCGAGTGACATGGCCCGTATCGACGACATGAAGACCAAGAGCGACGACCAGCTGGGCGAGGAGCTGGGTCAGTTGAAGCGCGAGCAGTTCAACCTGCGCTTTCAGGCGGCGACCAACCAGCTGGAAAAGCCGAGCCGGGTCAAGGAAGTTCGCCGCGACATTGCGCGGATCAAGACATTGCAACATCAACGGTCGGCAGCATCCGACCCAGCGCAGACGCAGCGGGTATCCGCTGGGTCGGCCAAGTAAGGAATAGCGGACATGCCGAAGCGCGTGCTGACCGGGGTGATCGTCTCGGACAAGACCGACAAGACGGTGGTGGTGAACGTGGAGCGCAAGGTGAAGCACCCGCTCTATGGCAAGATCATCCGCCGGTCGAAGAAATATCATGCTCATGACGCGGACAACACGTTCAAGACGGGTGAGACGGTACGGATCGAGGAGACCGCACCGATTTCAAAGCTGAAGACGTGGAAGGTTGTCGAGAGCGTCAATACGCACGCGACGCCGGAGCGGGCGTCAGCCGAAGGTTAAGATCAGGCGGGTGCCGGTCAGCAATCGGCCCCAGGAAAGAAGGAAGTTGGATCGATGATCCAGATGCAGTCCAATCTAGAGGTCGCCGACAACAGCGGCGCGAAGCGTGTCCAGTGCATCAAGGTGCTGGGCGGATCGAAGCGCCGGTTTGCCGGCGTCGGCGACATCATCGTCGTGTCGATCAAGGAAGCGCAGCCCCGTGGCAAGGTGAAGAAGGGTGACGTGCACCGCGCGGTCATCGTACGCACCGCCAAGGACATTCACCGCGCCGATGGCTCGACGATCCGGTTCGATTCGAACGCGGCGGTACTGGTCAACAAGAACGAGGAGCCGATCGGCACGCGTATCTTCGGCCCGGTGGTTCGCGAACTGCGTGGTCGCAAGCACATGAAGATCATCAGCCTTGCGCCGGAGGTGCTGTGATGAGCGTCGCGGCGAAGCAGAAGATGCGGATCAAGAAGGGCGATCAGGTCATCGTCCTGTCAGGTCGTGACAAGGGCAAGACCGGCACCGTGACGCAAGCCATGCCGAAAGACGGCAAGGTGATCGTCGGTGGCGTCAACGTGGCCGTGCGTCATACCAAGCCGAGCCAGGGCGATCCCGAAGGTGGCCTGAAGCGCATCGAGGCGCCGATGCATGTCTCCAAGGTCGCGCATGTGACCGCCGACGGCAAGCCGACGCGTGTCCGGTATGAGATGCAGGATGGCAAGAAGGTCCGCGTGGCCGTGAAGACGGGGGACAAGATTGATGGCTGATACCTATACGCCCCGCATGAAGGCGATGTACGCCGACAGCATCGCCAAGGCGATGATCGAGAAATTCGGATACAAGAACGTGCTGGAAGTTCCGCGGCTGGACAAGATCGTGCTCAACATGGGTGTGGGCGAGGCGACGCAGGACAAGAAGCGCGTCGATCAGGCCGCGTCCGAGATGGAGCTGATCGCCGGGCAGAAGCCGGTGATCACCAAGGCGAAGAAGTCAATCGCGCAGTTCAAGTTGCGCGAGGGCATGCCGATCGGTGTCAAGGTGACGCTGCGCCGCGATCGGATGTATGAGTTCCTGGACCGCTTCATCACTATTGCGCTGCCGCGCGTACGTGACTTTCGTGGACTGAACCCGAAGAGCTTTGACGGGCGAGGCAATTATGCCTGCGGCCTGAAGGAGCAGATCGTGTTTCCCGAGATCAACTATGACCGGATCGACAAGGTTCGCGGCATGGATGTGATCGTGACGACGACGGCGAAAACCGATGAGGAGGCACGCGAGCTGCTGCGCCTGTTCGGTTTCCCGTTCCCGCACGAAGAGGCAGCCGAGGAAAAGAAGGCAGCCTGAACTGTTAACCCGTCGCCGCAGCCGAGTGCTGAACGGACGGAACAAGGAAGAGAACGCGACTCATGGCTAAACAGAGTTCGGTCAACAAGAACAACCGCCGTCGTGAGATGGTGAAGAAGTACGCGCCGAAATATGCGGCGCTGAAGGCGACCGCGAACGACAAGTCGCTGGACGAGGGCGAGCGCCTGATCGCGCGCCTGCAGATGGCGGAGCTGCCGCGCAACGGCAATCCGACGCGGATCCGCAATCGGTGCGAACTGACGGGGCGGCCGCGCGGTTACTACCGCAAGTTCCGCCTGGCGCGTGTGATGCTGCGCGATCTGGCCAACAAGGGCCTGATCCCGGGCGTCGTGAAGTCGAGCTGGTAAGGAAGCGATCATGGCATTGTCCGATCCCCTGGGTGACTTGCTCACCCGTATCCGTAACGGCCAGCGCGCGAAGAAGGACTCCGTCCTGTCGCCGGCGTCGAAGCTGCGTGTCCGCGTGCTGGACGTGCTGCAGCGCGAGGGCTTCATCCGCGGCTATACCGACGAGCAGATGGGCCCGGCGGCGGGCCTGCGCATCGAGCTGAAATATTTTGAGGGCCAGCCCGCGATCAAGCACGTCGCGCGCGTGTCCAAGCCCGGGCGGCGTGTCTATTCGGGGTCGCAGTCGCTGCCCCGCGTGATGAACGGCCTGGGCATCACCATCGTCTCGACGCCGCGTGGTGTCCTGTCCGACGCGGAAGCGCGCGAGCAGAATGTCGGTGGCGAAGTGTTGGCGGAGGTATTCTGATGAGCCGCATCGGCAAGAAGGCGGTTCCGGTTCCGGCCGGCGTCACCGCCAACATCAATGACGGCATGCTGAGCGTGAAGGGCCCCAAGGGCACTCTGACGCTGACGCTGGCGGACGATATCGCCTATGCGGTCGAGGGTGACGGCATCTCGGTGAAGCCGGCGAACGACACGAAGCGGGCGCGGGCGTTCTGGGGAATGCAGCGTACTCTGGTGCAGAACCTGGTGACGGGTGTGACCGATGGCTTTACCAAGAAGCTGCTGATCACCGGCGTCGGTTACCGCGCCGCGGCGCAGGGCCGGAACCTGAGGCTGCAGCTGGGCTATAGCCACGATGTGAACATCGATGTGCCGGAAGGGCTGGACGTGAAGACGCCCGATGCCACAACGGTCGAGATCAGTGGATCGGACAAGCAGAAGGTGGGGCAACTCGCCGCGGAGATCCGCCGCTGGAGGAAGCCGGAACCCTATAAGGGCAAGGGCATCAAATATGATGGCGAGTTCATCTTCCGCAAGGAAGGGAAGAAGAAGTAATGACCAAGGGTCTCTCCCTGTTCGACAAGCGGCGCCGCCGCAATCGTACCGCTCTTCGTGCGCGGGCTGGTGCACGTCCGCGTCTGTCGGTCCATCGCTCCGGCAAGCATATCTACGCGCAGGTGATCGACGATGCGGATGGCCGCACGGTCGCGTCGGCCTCGACGCTGGAGAAGGATGTGCGTGACACATCGGGCGCGAATGTCGAGGCGGCCGGTGGGGTCGGCAAGCGGGTCGCCGAAAAGGCCAAGGCGGCGGGCGTCACTCAGGTCGTGTTCGACCGTGGCGGTTTCCTGTATCATGGCCGGGTCAAGGCGCTGGCGGATGCCGCGCGTGACGCCGGATTGGAGTTCTGATTGATGGCTGACGAAAATAATCAGCAGACGCCCGCCCCCGAGGCGGCGACGACGCCGACCGGTAATAGCGGCGGTCCTGCGTCTGGTGCTCCAGGTGGCGGTGCTCCAGGTGGCGGTGGTCCCGGTTCGGGTGGTCCCGGCGGCGGATATGGCGGCGGCGGCCCCGGTGGTGGGCGCGGGCGCGGCGGTCCGGGCGGCGGCGGTGGTCGCGGACGCGGAGGCCCCGGCGGTAACCGCGGCGGTCGTGGCGGTCCGGGTGGACGGCGCGATGGCGGACGTGCCGGTCTGGACGACAATGGCGACGAGCTGATCGAGAAGCTGGTCCATATCAACCGCGTGTCGAAGACGGTGAAGGGCGGCAAGCGCTTCGGCTTTGCGGCACTGGTCATCGTCGGCGATGGAAAGGGCCGGGTCGGCTTCGGCCATGGCAAGGCGCGTGAAGTGCCCGAGGCAATCTCGAAAGCGACAGCGGCAGCCAAAAAGGGCATGGTTCGCGTGCCGCTTCGTGAAGGGCGCACGCTGCATCACGACGCGAACGGGCATTTCGGTGCGGGCCGTGTGACGCTGCGTGCGGCGCCGCAGGGGACGGGCATCATCGCCGGCGGTCCAATGCGGGCGATCTTTGAATCGCTGGGCGTGGCCGATGTCGTGACCAAGTCGGTCGGGACGTCGAACCCGTACAACATGATCCGCGCGACGTTCGAGGCGCTGGGTGACCAGACCAGCCCGAAGGCGGTGGCGCAGCGGCGCGGCAAGAAGATCGCTGACCTGATGGGGCGTGGCGGCGCCGACAAGGATGTTGCCGAAGCCGACGCCGCGGCACTGGTGGAGTGAGCGAGATGGCGACAATCAAGATCACGCAGACGGGCTCCCCCATCCGCCGCGACAAGAGCCAGCGCGCGACGCTGGTCGGGCTGGGGCTGAACAAGATGCACCGTACGTCGGAGCTGGAGGACAGCCCCGAGGTGCGCGGCATGATCCGCAAAGTGCAGCATATGGTGGAAGTCAACCAGGACTAACGCTAAGGACGATATCGCCGCCGCGGCAGGGGATGCGCCTGCCGGTAAAGAGGTGTTCCGGAGCGTAGTACGACCCTCCGGTGGCTTGTGCGAACAGAGCGAAAGCGAGTGCAATGAAACTGAACGAACTGCGAGACAATGACGGTGCCCGCAAGGGCAAGATGCGCGTCGGACGCGGGATCGGCTCTGGCAAGGGCAAGACCGCCGGGCGTGGCCAGAAGGGCCAGAAGAGCCGTGAGGGCGTGTCGATCGCCGGCTTCGAGGGCGGTCAGATGCCGCTGCACATGCGGTTGCCGAAGCGCGGCTTCAACAACATCTTTGCCAAGGATTTCGCCGAGGTAAATCTGGGCGCGATCCAGCGGCTGGTGGATGCGGGCACGCTTAGCGGCGATGCGACGCTGGACCATGCGGCGCTGAAGGCGGCGGGTCTGGCGCGCGGCGGCAAGGATGGCGTGCGCCTGCTGGGCAAGGGTGAATTGACAGCGAAGCTGAGCTTCTCGGTCGCCGGCGCGTCGAAGGGCGCGATCGAGGCGGTGGAAAAGGCGGGCGGGTCGGTCGAGGTGCTGCATGTCGTGCCGGCCGCCGAAAAGGCCGCCGCCAAGAAGGGCAAGGCACGCGAGGCGCGGCTGGCGAAGCGCACCGCCTGAAGCCCTGATCCATCGGCGGGATGTTAGACAAGCACCCCGCTGTGACTATATGAGCGGCGGGGGCGGACAAGCCGCACCCCGCCGACCTCGTTACCAGGAAGACGCATGGCATCCGCAGCCCAGATGGCGCCCAACCTAAGCCTGGCGAAGTTCGCCAAGGCGACTGACCTTAAAAAACGGCTCTGGTTCACGATCGGTGCGCTGATCATATTCCGGTTGCTGTCCTATGTTCCGCTGCCGGGCATTGACCCGACCGCGCTGGGTCTGCTGAGCGAGCGGACCAGCGGCGGTGTGCTGGATTTCTTCAACACCTTTTCGGGCGGTTCGCTAAAGCGAATGAGCCTGATCGCACTGGGCGTCATGCCCTATATCACCGCGTCGATCGTGGTGCAGCTGGCGACATCGCTGTCGCCGACGCTGGCCGCGATCAAGAAGGACGGCGAGAGCGGACGCAAGAAACTCAACCAATATACGCGCTACGGAACGGTCGCGCTGACCGCCGTGCAGGGCTATTTCATCGCCGTTGGGCTGGAGACGCTGGGCGCGAACCAGGGCGTGCAGGCGGTGGTCGATCCAGGCCTGCTGTTCCGCGTGGCGGCGGTCGTCAGCCTGGTCGGGGGTACGATGTTCCTGATGTGGCTGGGCGAGCAGATCACCAGCCGGGGGATCGGCAACGGCGTGTCGCTGATCATCATGGCCGGGATCGTCGCGAACCTGCCGACGACGCTGTTCAACCTGCTGGAAGGTGGGCGCGAGGGTTCGGTCGACGGTATCCGGATCATTGGCATCATCATCGCGGTCATCGTGCTGGTCCTGTTTATCTGTTTCATGGAGCGCGCGCAGCGCCGTATCCTGATCCAGTATCCCAAGCGCCAGACGCAGCGCGGGATGCAGGCGGATCGCAGCCATTTGCCGCTGAAGATCAACACCGCGGGCGTCATCCCGCCGATCTTCGCCTCATCACTGTTGCTGATGCCGCTGACCATCTCTCAGTTCGCAGGCCAGCGGGTCGCGGGCGAAAGTGCGTGGGGTGATTTCATCATCACGCTGAACCAGTATCTGCAGCACGGCGCGCCGCTGTACATGCTGTTGTACGGCGCGGGGATCATCTTCTTCTCGTTCTTCTACACCGCTGTCGTGTTCAATCCCGAGGAGACGGCAGACAATCTGAAGCGCTATGGCGGCTTTATTCCGGGCATCCGGCCAGGCAAGAACACCGAGCGCTATTTCGATTACGTGCTGACCCGAATCACGGTGATCGGTGCGGCGTATCTGACGCTGATCTGCCTGTTGCCGGAATATCTGGTGTCGGCGCTCCAGATACCCTTTTATCTGGGCGGGACGTCGCTACTGATTGTCGTCAACGTCACGATGGATACGGTGACGCAGATTCAGAGCTATCTGTACGCGCAGCAATATGGCGATCTGATCAAGAAAGCGAAGTTGAAGGGCGGACGGCTCCGCTGAGCCGGACATGACCTGACAGGAGAACAGGCGGGCCATGAATATCATCCTTCTGGGCCCACCGGGGGCGGGCAAGGGCACGCAGGCAGGCCGGCTGGTCGCCGAGCGCGGCATGGTGCAGCTGTCGACCGGGGACATGCTTCGCGCCGCGAAGGACGCCGGGACGCCGGTCGGGTTGCAGGTTAAGGCGGTGATGGCGTCGGGCGCGCTGGTTTCCGACGCGATCGTCTCCGCGCTGATCGCCGAGAAGCTGGACGTGCTGGACCACGGCACCGGTGTGATCTTCGACGGCTATCCCCGCACGGCGGCGCAGGCCGATGCGCTGGACCTGCTGCTGGCCAAGCGCGACCGGGCGCTCGACCTGGTCATCGAACTGATGGTTGACGAGGCGGCGCTGATCGACCGGGTCGTCGGTCGCTATACCTGCGCGAAATGCGGCGAGGGGTATCACGACCGCTACAAGCAACCGCGCGTCGCGGGCGTATGCGATGTGTGCGGATCGACCGAATTCACGCGGCGTCCCGACGACAATGCCGAGACGGTCCGCACGCGCATGGCCGAATACCGCGCGAAGACCGCGCCGATCCTACCGATCTATGACGCACGCGGGCTGGTGCGGCGAGTGGACGGGATGCAGGACATCGACACGGTACACGCGGCGATCGCGGCGTTGCTGGAGGGGTAGCGGGGCGGGGCTTCAGCAACCGGACTACCGTTTCCGCGCCATGAAACGGGTCGGGATTTGCCCGCTGATTCCGTCTCACGGCGGTCAACGGACGGAAAGCTTCAAGGAGGCTGGTGGTGATAGCCGACATTGCCAATTTTCTCGAAAAGGATCGAATATCGAGAATCCGCGAATTCGGTAGAGCTAGCTGTAGATATCAGCGCTGATTGGCACGCTCTGTCAGCGTTGAATGTCACGCCCAGCGCGGCATGCAGTCCCGCAAACGATCGATTTTTGGGAATCATCGAGACTGTTGGTTAGCTACCGTTGGTAGCCACCCACCTCGTCGGCAAGATCAATAAACCCCTCTGCACGCAGTCCTTGCTCAACACCTTGGCGGTTAGTCGCGGGCTGGTTCTGGCTCACCTTCCACTTACCCTCTATCCGCTCGATCGGAACTTCCAAGCCGACGATCCCCTTCATTTGTCCGGTGATGAAGTCGGCGGGTGCATCGTTCATGCTCCATGGCTGCTCACGGTCGCGCTCATGCGCGTCGGTCAACTCGGTGAGTTGATCGCGGAGCCAGGCGACATTATCGATGATGCGGGGACTGCCCCAAACCTGCACAATCACGTAGTTCCAAGTCGGAACCACTTTCCCGTGCTCCAGCTTCGTCGGATACCATGAGGGGGTAATGTAAGCTTGGGGTCCTTGGAACATCACGAGGGCTTGAGCGCCCGCTATGAGGTCCGCGATTTGCTCGTTCGCCTTCGCCAAGTGAGCGCGCAGCACTTCGCCTTCACGACTCACCCGGAGGGTGAATGGGATAACATTCGCGACGAGGCCCGATTCACCGCAGGTAATAAGGGTAGCAAGCGGATGCGCGCGGATTGCCTCATGCAGCACCTCGGAGCGGTCTTCGCGGAAAGCTGGAGGACGATACATACCGACTGGATAGCAGTTAAGCGGCCCGCCCGTAATGGGCGCTCCTTCCGATCCTGCCTTCCCACAAACGAACCTGGAGCGGGACATATGCGCTCAGATCGGACTGCCCCGCCGCAGCGGGCTTCGCTTTCCCAAACCCTGTTCCCGATTGCCTTTTCCCGAAACGGCGGATCAGACATGGAGAAACGGGAATGGGATGTGCGGTCGATCTCGGGATTGCGCGCAGATCGATCGGACGCCCAAAATGCGCGCATCCCGCCGTCAGCCGCCAATCTGATCAGGCGGCGTCCTGCAACGGGCGCACCGGGGGCTGCGCATGCTGACGCGCGCACCAAAGATCATAGTTCACCTGCATGGCGAGCCAGGCGCGCGCCGTGCTCGTGCCGGCCTGTTCGAGCCGCAACGCCAAATCGGGGCTGATCGCGGCCTTGCCGTTCAGCACCGGCGATAGAGCGACCCGCGACATGGCAATTCGGTCCGTCGCGCCCAGGCCGTGTCCGGCATCAAAAAAGTGCATGCGGTCATCGGCGGTTTCCACCTCGTCCGCCCGCGCACCGAGGACGAAGCACGCCGTACGGTCGCGGAATTCGCGCTTATCGACCCGGCTTATCTGATCCCTATGCACTGCACAGGTGAGGTCTTCATGGCAGAAGCTCTGCGACTTATGCCGCAGAAGGTGGTTCGCTCGTACGTTGGATCGAAATTCCGGTTTGGCGCGGTTGCATAGTGAGATGTTTTCGGCGACGTCGTTCTGATCAACCTTACGCTGGCGTCGAGTTGACCGGCTCGTGCAGGATCTGAAGGACCAGCTTGCCCGGATCTACGTCGATGGGCTTGCTCAATTCTCGCTGGCCCGCCCTTGATACCGATCTTTACGTCCCACTTTGGTAAAGGACACATTTCACACACGCGCCTGAATAGACCACGTCGCGTGCGCCGCTTGCGACCTAATCGGCGTCTTCGAAGTTGAGGCCTTCGCCCATTTCGCGCGATGTGCCTACGGTGCCAGCGGGGTGATCGCATGGGCCGGCGGTGGGGAACAGATTGTCGAGGCGGCGGTGGAGCGATGCCTCAAAGGCTTCGCGGCCGCGGTGGGGGGTGTAGGAGACGGTGATCTGATCGGCGATCGCCGATTTGATGCGGGTGATCGCCGCGTTGTCGAGGACACCGGCGTCGAGGAGTTCGGTGCACAGTTGCAGGAGGCCGACGGCGGTCGCGTGCGCGCGCAGTCCTACCAGGCCCACTTCGCTGTTGAGGCGTCGGGCGTCCTCGTGTCGGTCCATCAAACTCTCTCCTCGCAACGGTTTTTCCGATCTTAAACTGATCGGCGGATGTTTTTTTTCAAGGGCATGCTGCTCCTGTCTTCATTCAGGATCAAGCCCGCGGGGAGCGGAGGCGGTTGCAAAAGAAGAAGACCCTCACCCTATGCTCCCGCTTGCGGGAGAGGGCTTAGATGGAAGTGGGGTGACATGTTTGTCATCGCGGCGTCACGGCGGATGCGGGCGGGTTGGTGCATGGGGGTTCTGCCGGCGGATAGCCGCAGTTTGCCGGTGACTTTCCCCTATCGGTACCCGACACTCCCGGCGGGTGCCGTGAGGCCGGCGGATATCGTATCCGCCGGCCTTTTTCTGTAGGTGATCGGCATGCGCACCGGAGTCGTTGTTTGAGCCGCAAAATCCTGATTGTCGAGGATGACGATGCGACCGCCGGCTATCTGGCCAAGGGGCTGGGCGAGGCGGGGTATGTGACGCAGTGCTGCGCCGATGGCCGTGATGGGCTGTTCCTGGCGAGCGAGGGCATCTTCGATCTGATCATCGCTGACCGGATGCTGCCGGGTCTGGACGGGCTGGCGATGCTGGGCGCGATCCGGGCGGCGGGGATCGAGACGCCGGCGCTGATCCTCTCCGCGCTGGCGTCGGTCGATGACCGGGTCGACGGGCTGCGCGCGGGGGGCGATGATTATCTGTGCAAGCCGTTCTCCTTTGCCGAGCTGTCGGCGCGGGTCGATGCGCTGGTGCGCCGCGCCGACCGCGCGACCGCCGAGCCACAGCGAACGAAGCTGGCGGTCGGCGACCTGGAGATGGATCTGCTGGCGCGGACGGTGGTGCGCGCGGGGCGGGCGATCGCGCTGGGCGCGCGTGAGTTCAACCTGCTCGAATATCTGGTGCGCCATGCCGGGCAGGTGGTCACGCGTACGATGATGCTGGAGAAGATCTGGAACTATCACTTCGACCCCGGATCGAATGTTGTCGATGTGCATATCGGGCGATTGCGCCGCAAGCTGGAGGACGGGTTCGCGTCGCCGATCCTGCATACGGTGCGCGGGGCGGGATACCGGTTGTCCGCCGACGCGTGATCCGGCTTTCCGTCACGGCGCGCATCGCATTGCTGTCGATCGGGCTGGCGCTGGTGTCCAACCTGGCGCTGGTCGGCTTTGTGTGGCGGCAGACGCGCAGCGATGTGGTGGCGGCGATCCGGCATGACACCGCCGAACAGGCGGATGCGCTGACGGGCATCTACCGCGTCGGCGGCAGGCGCGCGCTGATACAGGCGGTGCGGTCGGCGCAGTTGCCGAGCGACGTTTCACTGGTCCTTGGATTGGTGTCTCCGACCCGCGAGGGGCTGATCGGGGCGGTACCGCGCCATCTGGTCGTACCGTTGCAGCCGACGGGGTTTCGTGTCGCGATGCTGGGAAGGACGGGTGCGTGGGCGGATCACGCGGCGGGCTATTCGCTGGTCCGGCTGGGTGATGTCTGGTTGCTGACGGGGCGCAAGCTCAATCGGATCGCAGCGGAGCAGCACGCGATCGAACGGGCGCTTGCGCTGGCGGTGTTCCTGTCGCTGGCGCTCGGCGTATTCGCAGGGCTGGTGCTGACGCGATATGTGACGCGGCGGCTGGAGGATATCGTCGGTGTGGTGGAGGCGGCGCGCGAGGGCGACCTGTCGCGCCGGGTGTCGGTGACCGGAGGCGGTGGTGACGCGTTCGACCGGCTGGCGGCGCGACTGAACGTGATGCTGGAAAAGCTCGAACGGGTGATGGCCGAGCTTCGGATCGTGACCGACAGCCTGGCGCACGATCTTCGCTCCCCGCTGGCGCGGCTGCGCACGAAAGCCGAGCAGGCGGTGATGATCGAGGACACGGTGGAGCGCGACGCGGCGCTGAACGGCCTGCTCACGGAAACCGATCTGGTCATGCGGATGCTGACGATGGTGACCGAGATCAGCAGGTCGGAACAGGTGTCGCGAGACCGGTTCGTATCGGTCGCACCGGCGGAACTGGTGGAGGAGGTGGGGGAGCTTTACGGGCCGGTGGCGGAGGATCTTGGGTTGACGTTCGAGGTGGCGATCGAGTCGCGGCCGGCACCGATGCGGCTGCACCGCGACCTGCTGAGCCAGGCGATCACGAACCTGATCGACAACGCGCTACGACATGGGGCGGCGGGCGGGCAGATGGTTCTGCGGCTGGCCGATCATGACGCCGGCGTTGCGATTCAGGTCGAGGATTGCGGGCCGGGCATCGCCGAGGCGGATCATGCGACAGCGATGAAACGCTTCGGCAGGCTGGATCATGCGCGGTCGCAGCCGGGTGCGGGGCTTGGCATGGCGCTGGTCGAGGCGGTCGCGCGGCTGCATGGCGGGCGGTTCGAGCTGGCCGATAATGCGCCGGGCCTGATTGCGCGGATCATCATTCCGCGTTGAGGGGAGCGCGTGCTTGACAGCGTGTTACGATGTCCTTAATCGATGACCACCCGACAGGCATGCCCGGCGGCGCTGAAGCGCACGCCGCGTTTGTGCGTGAGGGATCATCGCGTCGAGATGAGGCTGGCTGCCATGCGGGTCTTGTGGAGCAGGAGAAACATTTTCATGGCACGCATCGCGGGTGTCAACATCCCGACCAACAAGCGCGTGGCGATCGCGCTGACCTATATTCACGGTATCGGCCAGACGAGCGCCGAGGCAATTACCGAAAAGCTGGGCATCACGCCCGACCGCCGTGTGCAGGATCTGTCGGACCAGGAGGTCCTGCAGATTCGCGAGGCGATCGACGCGAGCTATTCGGTCGAGGGCGATTTGCGGCGTCAGACCGCGATGAGTATCAAGCGGCTGATGGACCTGGCTTGTTACCGCGGCCTCAGGCATCGTCGTGGTCTGCCGGTTCGCGGCCAGCGCACGCATACGAATGCGCGCACGCGCAAGGGCAAGGCCAAGCCGATCGCAGGCAAGAAGAAGTAGCGGCGCTGGTACAGGCGACCAGCATTATTTCTTCTCCGCCGGAGACTGTTGACAACAGGGTCTTCGGTTCAGCCAGTTCAAGTCAGGATTTTCAATGGCACGTGAACCTCAGCGCGTTAAGCGGCGCGAGCGCAAGAACATCACCGCCGGCGTCGCGCATGTGAACGCCAGCTTCAACAACACCATGATCACGATCACCGATGCGCAAGGCAATGCAATCAGCTGGTCATCGGCGGGCATGATGGGCTTCAAGGGTTCGCGCAAGTCGACGCCCTATGCGGCGCAGGTTGCAGCCGAGGATGCGGGTAAGAAGGCCGCCGAGCACGGCGTCCGGACGCTGGAAGTTGAAGTGAAGGGTCCGGGTTCGGGGCGTGAGTCGGCGCTTCGTGCGTTGCAGACCGTCGGGTTCCAGATCACGTCGATCCGCGATGTGACGTCGATTCCGCATAATGGCGTGCGTCCGTCCAAACGGCGCCGCGTCTGATTTTTCTGCCCGCGCCTTCCTCTGGTTGCGTCGCGGGCCTGTTCGTTCATGGCCGTCGCTCTCCGCGCCGGCCCCCAAACTAGGGGAATCCCGTGGCTGTCAATGCAAAAAACTGGCAGGAACTGAAGAAGCCCAGCGGCCTCGATCGTCGTGTGGGCAGTGATGCCAAGCGCAAGGCGACGTTTGTCGCTGAACCGTTGGAGCGCGGGTTCGGCCTGACGCTGGGCAATGCCCTTCGCCGGGTATTGTTGTCCTCGCTTCAGGGTGCCGCCGTCACCTCGATCAAGATCGAGAATGTGCTGCATGAGTTCTCGAGTCTGGCCGGTGTCCGCGAGGATGTGACCGACATCGTGCTGAACGTGAAGCTGATCGCGATCCGCATGCAGGGCGATGGGCCGAAGCGGCTGCAACTCTCGGCTACGGGGCCGGCGACGGTCACGGCGGGCGACATCGCGGTATCGGGTGATATTGAGATCATGAACCCGAAGCTGGTGCTGTGTCACCTTGATGAAGGCGCGACGCTCAACATGGAGCTGACCGCCGATATCGGGAAAGGCTATGCCGCGGCCGCGGTCAATCGCCCGGCCGACGCGCCGATCGGGTTGATCCCGGTCGATGCGCTTTACTCACCGGTCCGGCAGGTTTCATACAAGGTGGACCCGACACGCGTCGGCCAGGATCTGGACTATGACAAGCTGACGCTGACCGTCGAGACGGACGGGACGCTGAGCCCTGATGACGCGATCGCCTATGCGGGCCGGATCTTGCAGGACCAGTTGGCCTTGTTCGTGCATTTCGACGACTCGCCGATGCCGGTAAGCGTGCCGACCATGGGTGTGCCGGCAATGCCCGCGGCAGGCGAGCCGATCGGCGATACACAACAGATCAACCGTTATCTGCTCAAGAAGGTCGATGAGCTGGAATTGTCCGTCCGTTCCGCGAATTGCCTGAAGAACGACAATATCATCTACATCGGTGATCTGGTCGGCAAGACCGAGGCGGAGATGCTGCGGACGCCGAATTTCGGGCGCAAGTCGCTCAATGAGATCAAGGAAGTGCTGTCGTCGATGGGGTTGAGGCTGGGAATGGAAATTCCCGGCTGGCCGCCCGAGAATATCGAGGACATGGCAAAGAAGCTGGAACAGGAAATCATGGGCTGAGCCACGCGGGATTGGCGAGGCCAGTCCCGAGATGGCGCAAGTTCGGCCAACGGTCCGTTGGTACAAGCGTTTGATACGGTGAACCCCGGCTCAAGGTCGAGGTGACGGATTATTGGTCGGTCCTTTACCGTCCCGACCTGGTTTGGAGTACCTGATACGGCTCCCTAACGAACGAAGGAATGAGATATGCGTCATCGCGTCGGCGGCCGGAAGCTGCAGCGTACCTCTGCTCATCGGCAGGCCCTGTTCCGCAACATGTCAGCGGCGCTGATCAAGCATGAGCAGATCACGACCACGCTGGCCAAGGCGAAGGAAATTCGCCCGTACATCGAAAAGCTGATCACGCTCGCCAAGAAGGGCGGATTGTCGAACCGTCGGCTGGCGCATGCGCGGTTGCTGGACGATGCGCAGCTGGTGAAACTGTTCGACGTGCTGGCGGCGCGCTACGCCGATCGTAACGGTGGATATACCCGCGTCATCAAGGCCGGCATCCGTGCGTCGGATGCATCGCCGATGGCGGTGATCGAGTTCGTCGACCGCGATATCTCGGCCAAGGGTCAGGACTCCGGACCTGTGATTGCCGACGAGGATTACGACGAGGCGGCCTAACTGGACGGTCGAAGGGCGCATCGGTATCGCGCAAGGATGGAGCAGCAAGACTCGATCCTGATCGTCGATTTCGGGAGCCAGGTGACGCAATTGATCGCGCGGCGGGTTCGCGAGGCAGGTGTGTACAGCGAGGTCGTTCCCTTCCAGTCGGCCGAAGATGCGCTGGAGCGTCTGAAGCCGGCGGGGATCATCCTGTCGGGAGGGCCGGCGTCGGTCACGCTGGAGACCAGCCCGCGCGCGCCGCAAGCCTTGTTCGAGGCGGGCGTGCCGGTGCTGGGCATCTGTTATGGTCAGCAGGTGATGTCCGCGCAGTTGGGCGGCGCGGTGATCGTGTCGGGCGATGGCGGCGAGTTCGGCAGCGCCTTTATCGACATCAGGCACTCGTGCAAGCTGTTCGACGGCCTGTGGGCGCCGGGCGAGAGGCATCAGGTCTGGATGAGCCACGGCGACAAGGTCGACACGATCCCGCCGGGCTTCGTGCCCGTCGCCACGTCGACCGGTGCGCCGTTCGCGATCGTGGCCGACGAAGCGCGGCGCTTCTACGGGGTGCAGTTTCATCCCGAGGTTGTGCACACGCCCGATGGCGGCAAGCTGATCGCCAATTTCGCGCGGCATGTCTGCGGGCTGGCGGGTGGCTGGACGATGGCGGAGTTCCGCGAGGCGAAAATCGCCGACATTCGCGCGCAAGTGGGCGGCGAACGAGTTATTTGCGGCCTGTCGGGCGGCGTCGACTCAGCGGTGGCGGCGGTCCTGATCCATGAGGCCATTGGCGAGCAGCTGACCTGTGTGTTCGTCGATCATGGGCTGTTGCGTGAAGGCGAAGCGGAACAGGTGGTGTCGCTGTTTCGCGGCGCGTACAACATCCCGCTGGTGCATGTGCACGCGCAGGATCGGTTCCTGGATGGGCTGGCGGGGATCATTGACCCCGAGGCGAAGCGCAAGTTCATCGGCGCGACCTTCATCAATGTGTTCGAGGAGGAGGCAAGGGGCATCGGGGGGGCGACGTTCCTGGCGCAGGGGACGCTGTATCCCGACGTGATCGAAAGCGTCAGCTTCACCGGTGGGCCGTCAGTGACGATCAAGAGCCATCACAACGTCGGCGGGCTTCCTGAACGGATGAACATGCAACTCGTCGAGCCGTTGCGCGAATTGTTCAAGGACGAGGTTCGCGTGCTGGGGCGCGAACTGGGTCTGCCGGAGCATTTCGTCGGGCGGCATCCCTTTCCGGGGCCAGGCCTTGCCATCCGTATTCCGGGCGAGGTGACCAGCGAGCGGTGCGACATTCTGCGCCGGGCGGACGCGATCTATCTGGACGAGATCCGCGCGGCCGGGCTGTACGATGCGATCTGGCAGGCGTTTGCGGTACTGCTTCCGGTGCGCAGCGTCGGCGTAATGGGCGACGCGCGGACCTATGACTACGTTCTGGCACTCCGCGCGGTGACATCGACCGACGGGATGACGGCGGAGGCCTTTGCCTTTCCCGGCGACTTCCTGCCGCGCGTCGCAACCCGGATCGTCAACGAGGTGCGCGGGATCAACCGCGTGACCTATGACTATACGTCAAAGCCCCCCGGCACGATCGAGTGGGAATGATTCGGGGGGGCCATCCGGACGCACACGGTACGACGCAAGGACATCAATCAATCCATTGAAATGAAGTCAAAGCTGGCCGCCACGGAAAGGGAATGCCAGCCAACCTTGCGCCTGTTCCTCACCGCGTCGGGACGGGAGTGTCGCCCGAATAATCATAGAAACCCCGTCCGGTCTTCCGGCCGAACCAGCCCGCCTCGACATATTTGACGAGCAAAGGGGCGGGGCGGAATTTGGGGTCGCCGGTGCCTTCGAACAGGACGCGGGTGATCTCCAGGCAGGTGTCCAGTCCGATAAAGTCCGCCAGTGTCAGCGGCCCCATCGGGTGGTTCAGGCCCAGCTGACAGCCCAGATCGATGTCGGGCACCGTCGCCACGCCCTCGCCCAGCGCGAAGCACGCTTCGTTCAGCATCGGCATCAGGACGCGATTGACGATGAAGCCCGGCGCGTCATTGGCGCGCACGACCTGCTTGCCCAGACTTTGGGCATAGGCCTCTACCGCGTCGACCGTCGCGTCGGATGTCGCCAGTCCCCGGATCAGCTCGATCAGTCCCATGACGGGGACCGGGTTGAAGAAATGGACGCCCATAAACCGGGCCGGGTCGGGCGCGGCCTGCGCAAGCCGGGTGATCGGGATCGACGAGGTGTTGGACGCCAGGATCGCATCCTCACCCAGAACGGCGCCGACTTCGGCGAAGATGGTCCGCTTGATCGCCTCGCGCTCGGTCGCTGCCTCGATAACGAGCGTGGCCGGTGCCATCGCATCCAGCGATCCCACCGGCTCAATGCGTGCCAGGGTTTCGTCCCGCGCTGTGGCGGCGATCTTTTCCTTGGCGACCAGACGATCGAGCGCCTTTCCGATGGCGCCGCGCCCCGCCTCGGCGCGGTCCAGCGATACATCGGCGAGCAGGACGTGATAGCCGGCCGCCGCCGACACCTGAGCAATGCCGGCGCCCATCTGCCCCGCCCCGATAACACCGATAATTTGCATCATAATCTCCTTCGAGCATGGCTATCGCGGCGATGCGCCACCTTTGCAACGCGCCAAGGGCGTATTATGAAGGCAATACAGCTGGACGCCAGTAGTTGAACGCCAGTAGTTGAACGCCAGTAGTTGAACGCCAGTAGTTGAACGGGGGCGCGAAGCGGGGCAGGCTGGGTGCGAACACGGAGGATTTGATGGCGACGCAGACCGATACCGCGACCGATCTGGTGCTCACCCCGCCCGACCCCGTGCCCACGGTGAAGGCGGAGAAAGCCGCCGGACTGGTTCCCGTAGACGACAAGACCAAAAGCGCACTCGACGAGCGCGTCGACGGCTTCGTGACCGATCTGGTCGCGCAGGACGTCAACTCGCCCGAGTTCGGCCGCCGGGTCGATGCGATCACCGCGATGGGCGGCAAGGAGATCAGGGACGCCGCCGGCCAGTCCAACAGGTTTCTTGATCGACCAGTGCGCGCGATGGACAAGGACTCCGGCGTCGGTGCCGATCTGGCGCAGCTTCGCCGGGTGATCGAGGATCTGGATCCAGGCCGTCGTGGCAATCTGACCGCGCCCAAAAAGCTGTTCGGGCTAATCCCGTTCGGGTCGAAGATGCGCAACTATTTCGACAGCTATAAAACTTCGCAGACGCATATCGCATCGATCCTGAAGGCGTTGGCGTCGGGCAAGGACGAGCTGCTGATGGACAATGCAGCGATCGATACAGAACGCGCGAACCTGTGGACCGCGATGGGGCGGCTGGAGCAGATGATTCACCTGTCCAAACAGATGGATGCCGCGCTGGAGGACAAGGCGAACGAGCTGGACGCGACCGATCCCGCCAAGGCGAAGGCGATCCGCGAGACCGCGCTATTCTATACGCGGCAGCGTAGCCAGGATCTGCTGACGCAGATGGCGGTGACTGTGCAGGGCTATCTGGCGCTCGATCTGGTCAAGAAGAACAATGTCGAGCTGGTGAAGGGCGTCGACCGCGCCTCCACCACCACCGTATCTGCGCTTCGTACGGCGGTTACGGTCGCGCAGGCGCTGACGAACCAGAAGCTGGTGCTGGAGCAGATCACGCAGCTGAACACGACGACCGCCAACATCATCGATTCGACCGGCAAGCTGCTGAAATCGCAGACCGCGCAGATCCATGAGCAGGCCGCCGCCTCGACGATTCCGGTCGAGACATTGCAGCGCGCGTTCCAGAACATCTATGACACGATGGACGCGATCGACACGTTCAAGCTGAAGGCGCTCGATTCGATGAAGATCACGGTCACGACGCTCGGGAACGAGGTCGAGAAGTCGCGCGGCTATATCGCGCGCGCGGAGGGCGCCGCGCAGGGCCGGGTCACCGGGCCGAATGATCAATTCAAGCTGTCGGCGATGTGATGAGCGAGGTCGACGACCAGATCGCCCGCGCGACCGCGGCGATGGAGCGTATCTCCGACGGCTATCGCAGCAATGTGGGCAGTGCCGCCGGGCGGGCGTCGCTCAGCAAGCGGCTGGCACGAATCGCCATCGCCGATGTCGCCATTCTGGTTGCCGCGATCGTGATCGGGATGATTGCCCCGATAGGCCTGTTCGGCGCGCTGCTGGTGATGGCATTGCTGATCGCGGCGACAGTGACGCTGGCGATCTGGCCACCGGAGCGTCCTCCGACGCCCGAGCGGTTGACACAGGTCGATTTGAAGGCACTGCCGGCGCAGACCGAACGGTGGCTGGCGTCACAGCGTCCGCGACTTCCCGCACCGGCGGTGACACTGGCGGATCGCATCGGCGCGCGGCTCGATGCGCTGTCGCCGCAACTGGCCCGCGTCGGTGAGGACACGCCGGCGGCAGGCGATATCCGCAAGCTGGTCGGCGAGCAGCTACCCGCCTTTATCGGCGATTATGAGCGCGTGCCAAAATCGCTGCGCAGTACGCCCCGTAATGGCCGCACGCCGGACGCCGAACTGATCGACGGGTTGAAATTGATCGAGCAGGAAATCGCCGACATGACCGCGCAACTGGCGCAGGGCGACCTCGACAGCTTCGCGACCCGCGGCCGGTATCTGGAAATGAAATACCGCGACGACGGGGTGGTCAAGTAAAGCTCCGACAAAAAAAGGGGCCCGGTTTCCCGAGCCCCCTTTTCAGTTCAATCGGTGAACCGATCAGTCGCGGTCGCCCGTCAGGAAGGCGGGGGCGAATTCGGGCGCGGGGCCCTCGTCCTGGCTGCCGTTCGTGGTCGATTCGGCGCGCTCGCGGCGAGGACCTCGGTCATCGCGACGGCCACCATCACGTCCGCCATCGCGGCCACCATCACGGCCGCCATCGCGACGGGGGCCGCGATCACGTCCGCCGCCTTCACCACGACCACCACCATCGCGTCGGGGACCGCGATCGCTGCGCGGTTCGCGTGCCGGTCGCGTGTCCTCCAGTTCCTCGCCGGTTTCCTGATCGACGACACGCATCGACAGGCGAACCTTGCCGCGAGGATCGATCTCCAGCACCTTGACCTTGACCTCCTGGCCCTCCGACAGCGCATCGGAGACCTTCTCGACGCGCTCGTTCCTGATCTCGGACACATGGACCAGCCCGTCCTTGCCGCCCATGAAGTTTACGAACGCACCGAAATCGACCATGTTGACGACCTTGCCGTCATAGATCTTGCCGACCTCGGCTTCCTCGACCAGACCCTTGATCCATTTGATCGCAGCCTCGATCTGGCTCTGATCGGACGAGGACACCTTGATCACGCCCTCGTCGTCGATATCGACCTTGGCGCCGGTGGTCGCCACGATCTCGCGGATGACCTTGCCGCCCGTGCCGATAACTTCGCGGATCTTGGACTTGTCGATCGTGAAGCTTTCGATGCGCGGTGCATGTGCGGACAGTTCCTCACGCGTATGGTCGAGCGCCTTCGCCATTTCGTCCAGGATATGCGCGCGGCCTTCGTTCGCCTGCGCAAGCGCGGCACGCATGATCTCCTCGGTGATCCCGGCGATCTTGATGTCCATCTGCAGCGAGGTGATGCCTTCGCTGGTGCCTGCGACCTTGAAGTCCATGTCGCCCAGATGATCCTCGTCACCCAATATGTCGGACAGGACGGCGAAGTCCTTGCCCTCCAGGATCAGGCCCATCGCGATTCCGGAGACCGGGCGCTTCAGCGGCACGCCCGCATCCATCATCGACAGCGACCCGCCGCACACCGTCGCCATCGACGACGAACCGTTGGATTCGGTGATGTCGGAGAGCACGCGGATCGTGTAGGGGAAATCCTCCTTCGAGGGCAGGACCGGGTGCAGCGCGCGCCAGGCGAGCTTGCCGTGACCGACCTCACGACGCCCAGGCGCACCGAAGCGACCGACTTCCCCGACTGAATAGGGCGGGAAGTTGTAGTGCAGCATGAAGTTCTCGTAGGTCAGCCCACCGAGTCCGTCGATCATCTGCTCCGCGTCGCGTGTTCCCAGCGTGGTGGTGCAGATCGCCTGCGTCTCACCGCGCGTGAACAGGGCCGAACCATGGGTGCGCGGCAGGAAGTGGACCATTGCCTCGATCGGACGGATCTGTTTGGTATTACGCCCGTCGATGCGCTTGCCGTCCTTCAGGATGGCGCCGCGCACGATGTCGGCTTCCAGCTTCTTCACCAGTTTCAGGGACGCCAGATACTCGGCCGGATTGTCGTGCCTGGTCGACTCCATCGCCTCGCGCACCTTGGTGCGTGCGTCATTGATCGCGGTCTGGCGAGCCTGCTTGTCGGTCAGCTTGTAGGCGGCCGTCAGGTCGTCGCCGATCAGCGACTTCAGCTTGGCCTTGACAGCCGACGAGTCGATCTCGGTCTTGAGTTCCCAAGGCTCCTTCGCTGCCTGCTCGGCCAGCTTGATGATCGCGTCGATCACCTCGCCGCTGGCCTTGTGCGCGAACATGACCGCGCCGAGCATCACGTCCTCAGACAGTTCCTTCGCTTCGGACTCGACCATCATCACCGCATCCTGCGTGGCGGCGACGACGAGGTCGAGTTCACCTTCCTTCACCTGCTCCAGCGTCGGGTTGAGGATGTATTCGCCGTCGACATAGCCGACGCGCGCCGCGCCGATCGGACCCATGAAGGGGACGCCTGAGATGGTTAGCGCGGCCGACGCTGCGACCATCGCCAGTACATCGGGTTCGTTCTCACCGTCATAGCTCAACACCTGCGCGATCACGTTGATCTCGTTCAGGAAACCTTCGGGAAAGAGCGGGCGGATCGGGCGGTCGATCAGGCGACTGGTCAGCGTTTCCTTTTCGGTCGCCCCGCGTTCACGCTTGAAGAAGCCGCCTGGGATACGACCGGCGCTCGAGAATTTTTCCTGGTAATGCACGGTCAGCGGGAAGAAGTCCTGTCCCTCCTTGACCGAGCGGGCGGCGGTTACCGCGCACAGAACCACCGTCTCGCCCAGCGTCGCGAGGACCGCGCCGTCGGCTTGCCGCGCGACGCGGCCCGTCTCCAGCGTCAGCGTCTTGCCGCCCCACTGGGTTTCCACTTTCTTGGTATCAAACATATCGTTTCCTTCACTCCGGCAAGCCGATCTCGCCGGGGCCTGTCTGCGGACTAAGCCGGTCCGCGGCGGTGTGGAGCGCGTTGTCGCTCCGTGCCAGTTCACCGGATTGTGTTCTGGCGATCATCGAAACCCGCGGTTGCGCGAATTTAGTCGATGATAAGGAAACGGCGCCGCGAGGGCGCCGTTCCGGTTACTTGCGAAGACCCAGCTTCGCGATGAGATCGAGATAGCGCTGACCATCCTTGTGGCGGAGGTAATCCAGCAACGACCGACGCTTATTGACCATCATCAGCAGCCCACGGCGCGAATGATTGTCCTTCTTGTGGTCCTTGAAATGCTCGGTCAGGTTCTTGATGCGCTCCGTCAGGATCGCGACCTGAACTTCGGGGGAGCCGGTATCACTGTCGGCGCGCGAATGTTCCTTGATGACTTCCTGGCGGCGCTCTGCGGTAATCGTCATTCGTCTTCCTTCGACATCATGTTACAGGTTGAAACCGCGCACGACACGAACCTCATGGTCCCTGACCTCCACCAGCGCTACCGGCATATCGGCCAGCGTCGCAAAATATAGGCCGTCATCTTCGGCTTGTCCCGCCAGCACGCGCCCCTGACGGAGCGCCCCTGCCTGGTCGGGCGTGAGGGAAAGAGCCGGGATGTCGTCCAGCCCCGCCCTCAGCGGCAGGAGTAGTTCTTCAAGCGACCTTGCACTAGCGTGTTCTGCCAGTTTGTCCACCGTTATCGTCTGGGCGAGGTCGAACGGCCCGGCTTTGGTGCGCCGGAGATGAGAGACGTGACCGACACTTCCGACCGCCAGCGCAATGTCGCGCGCGAGGCTGCGGATATAGGTGCCCTTTGACACCTGCGCGCTCAAGGTGATCCATTCCATTGCGGGTTCGCGCGGAGATGCGAAGACGCGGAGAGCATGGATGGTAACGTCGCGGGGTGCCAGGTCGACATCCTTTCCGGCGCGCGCCAAGGCATAGGCGCGTTGGCCGTCGACCTTCAGCGCGGAATAGGCTGGTGGCATCTGCGCGATTGAACCTGTGAAACGTGCTAGGGCAGTTGTGACGGCACTCAGCGCCGGTCGCATGTCGCTGGTCGCGACGACGGCCCCTTCGGCATCCAGCGTGTCGGTCTGCTCACCGAAGCGGATGGTGAAGTCATATATCTTGTCGCTGTCGAGCATGCGCCCGGCCAGCTTTGTCGCTTCGCCGATCGCAATGGGCAGGACGCCCGTCGCCAGCGGGTCCAGAGTGCCGCCGTGTCCGACCTTGGACTTTGCATAGCCACCGTCCCGCAATGCGCGCTTGACCGCGGAGACGCCTTGCGTCGAGCCGAGCCCGAGCGGCTTGTCGAGGATCAGCCATCCGTGGAGCAAGGTCAGCGGCCCAGTGCCTCGTTGAAATGGCGGCGGCATAGCGCGACGTACAGATCGTCACCGCCGATCGCCGTCTGCGCGCCTTCACGGATCGCCTGACCCTCGGCGTCGATCCGCAGGTTCATCGTGGCCTTGCGCCCGCAGTCGCAGACCGATTTGATCTCGACCAGCGCATCGGCGAGCGCCAGCAAGCGCGCGGAGCCGGGGAACAGCGCGCCACTGAAATCCGTCCGCAGGCCGTAAGCGAGGATGGGGATGTCGTGTCGGTCGGCCAGAAACGCGATCTGGTCCACCTGTTGCGGCGTCAGGAATTGCGCTTCATCGACAAGCACGCAGGCGGGAGGTTCATTCGCCAGCACCAGCGCGGTGATGTCAGTCTGCGCGTCGAACATCGTGGCCGGCGCCGACAAGCCGATCCGGGAGGTGATCGCGCCGGCGGCGAACCTGTCGTCGATCGCAGCGGTGAACAACATCGTGCGCATCCCGCGTTCGCGGTAGTTGAAGTCGGCCTGCAACAGGTTCGTCGACTTCCCCGCATTCATCGACGCGTAGTAGAAATAGAGCTTGGCCATTCAGCCTTCAGGCGGCGGGATGATCAGTTGGAGGCTGCCGTCGGCATGAGCCTTCGAGCATAGCCGTCCGCCCCCGCGGATGCCGAGCGATCGGCGCAAAGGTGCGGGAAGCGTTATTCTGCCACGCGTCGACATGCGGGTCGAGTGAGCTTGCTTGTTCACCGATCACTCCCAAGGACTATTCGGTAGCAAGGTGCCTCGCTGAAATAAACACGGCATTTAGCATGCGGGACCGCTCACTGTTCAAGGTCGCGGGCGACCTCCGGCTTGCGCAGCAGCGCGTCTATATTGCTGCCTTCGTCGAAGCTTTCATCGGCCAGAAACTTCAGCCTGGCCGCATATTTCATTCGCACGCGGGCTGCGACCTCGCGTTGCAGATAGGCGGTGTTGGTCCTGAGCGCCTTCAACACCGCTTCTTTGTTCGCGCCGAGTAATGGCTTTGCGAATACCGTCGCATGACGCAGATCGGGCGACATGCGGACCTCGGTGATCGTCACCAGATGGCTCGCCAGCATGTCGTCATGCACGTCGCCGCGCATCAGGATATCGGACAGGATGTGCCGCACCTGTTCGCCCACACGAAGCAGGCGAACAGAGCGGGTTTCCGATGTCTCCACAGCGCGCATCGCCATCCGCCCGTCTGTTAAAGCGTTCGCTCGCGCATCTCGACATCGTATGTTTCGAGATAGTCGCCGGCCTTGATATCGGTGAAGTTCTGCGTGAACGTGACACCGCATTCCAACCCGGCGCGCACCTCCGGCACATCGTCCTTGAACCGTCTGAGCGAGGCGATTTCGCCTTGATAGATGATGACATCCTCTCGCGTGATGCGCGCCTTGAGCGATTTGCGGATGACGCCTTCGGTCACGAGCAGACCGGCAGCCTTGCCATGCTTGCCCGCGGAGAAGACCTCGCGGATTTCCGCACGGCCGACCACCGTCTCGAACGCCTCCGGTCCCAGTTCGCCCGCCATGCCAGCCCTGATCTCATCGATCAGGTCATAGATGACGTCATAATATTTGAAGGCGACGTGCTGACGCTCGGCAACCTCACGCGCCTTCGCATTGGGACGGACGTTAAAGCCGATGATTGGGGCGCCGCTTGCTGCTGCCAGCGTCACATCGGACTCGGTGATGCCGCCAACGCCGGAGTGCAGCACTCGCGCTCTGATCAGATCGGTCGAGATCTTGTTGATCGCGCCGACGATCGCTTCGACCGTTCCTTGCGTATCGGCCTTGACGACCAGCGGATATTCAATCGCCTGTTTGTCCTTCAGCGCGGAGAACATCGTCTCCAGGCTGGCGGGGACCGCGGCGGTGCGTGCCTCGTTGAGGACGCCCTGGCGATATTCGGCCACTTCACGCGCCCGTGCCTCGTTCTCGACAACCTGCATAGGATCGCCCGCGGACGGCACGCCCGAAAGCCCGAGGATTTCGACCGGCATCGCCGGGCCGGCTTCCTTCACCTGACGGCCCTTGTCATCGACCAGCGCGCGGACCTTGCCGCTCTCCGCGCCAATGACGAAGACGTCGCCGACCCGCAAAGTGCCACGAGTGACGAGCACGGTAGCCACCGGGCCACGCCCCTTGTCCAGCTTGGCCTCGATCACCGTGCCAACTGCGTCGCGATCGGGATTGGCGGCGAGCTCAAGCAGTTCGGCCTGGAGCTGGATCTTGCCGACAAGTTCGTCGAGCCCGGTTTTCTTGAGGGCGGACACTTCGACGTCCTGCGTGTCGCCACCCAGTTGCTCGACGATGATCTCATGCTCGAGCAGGCGTTCGCGAACCTTTTGCGGATTCGCGGATTCGCGATCGACCTTGTTGATCGCGACGATCATCGGGACGCCGGCAGCCTTGCTATGGTTGATCGCCTCGATGGTCTGCGGCATCAATCCGTCATCGGCGGCAACGACCAGTACGACGATATCGGTCACGTCGGCACCACGCGCACGCATCTGCGTGAACGCTTCATGGCCGGGCGTGTCGAGGAAGGTGACCTTCGACTTGTCCTTGAGCGTCACCTGATAGGCGCCGATATGCTGCGTGATGCCACCTGCTTCACCGCGGACCACATCGGTGCCGCGCAGCGCGTCCAGCAAGCTGGTCTTACCGTGGTCGACATGGCCCATGATGGTCACGACCGGTGCGCGCGGCTTCATCGTCTCGGGCGCATCCTCGCCCAGATCGACCGCCAGATCAGTATCCGACGCGGATACGCGTGTCAGGTTATGGCCGAACTCTGTCACCAGCAATTCAGCGGTGTCCTGATCGATCGTCTGATTGACCGTCACAGGCATGCCCATCTTGAACAATGCCTTCACCAGATCGGCGCCCTTTTCGGCCATGCGATTGGCGAGTTCCTGAACGGTGATCGCTTCCGGCACGACGACGTCGCGAACCTGCTTTGCCTGCGGTTCACGCGGGCCGCCGGTGCCGCGACGCTCCTTGTCGCGCGCACGCTTCAGTGCGGCGAGCGAACGAGCGCGCGCACCATCGCCATCGCCCAGCGCGCGCGTGACGGTCAGCTTGCCCGATTGACGACGATCGTCGCCCTTGCGGTCACGCTGGGTCGGACGACTCGGCGGTCCTTCCCGGCGAGCCGGAGCGGCGGTGCCGGGCACCGCTGCCCGTGCGGCCGGTGCCTGAGTCTCGGAGGGCTTTGGCGCGGCAGGTGGCGGCGGCGGCGGAACGGGTCGCTCGGGCCGCGGAACCGGCGAGAAACGGCGCGGGGCCGGCATCGAGGGATCGCGCGTGATTCCCGCTGGTTCGGGGGTTTGAGGAGGAGCCTGCTCGACGATCCTGGGGCCGGGCAACGGCTCGAGTTCGATCGGCGCCGGCTCTTCGGACTCACCTTCCGGCACGACGCGGACGACGGGGCGGAAGCCCTTCGCGCCGGGCGCGACGGTCGGCTGAGCTGGTTCGACATCGGCCGCAGCTTCAGGCTCCGCCGCGACGGGTTCAGCGGTTGCCGGTTCGACCGGCTGCGGCACGGCATCGGTCTCGACCGGGGCAGGTCGCGTCGCCAGCTCCAGCGCTTCCTCGGCGGCGCGCTGACGCTCGACATCTTCGCGGCGCCGCGCGTCCTCCAGCGCATGCATGCGCTGTTCCTCGGCCTCACGCAGCAACTTGGCCTGCCTTTCCTGCGGCGACAAAGCGGCCGGCGCGGGTTTCGGTGCCGGCGGCGGCGCGGGGGTGGGCGCCGGGGCTGGGGCCGGTGCTTCCTGAACGGCTGCCTCGGCCTCTCCGGGGCGACCGCCGAGCACGCGACGCCGCTTCACCTCGACCACGACCGTATTCGACCGGCCATGGCTAAAGCTCTGCTTCACCTTGCCGGTCTCGACCGTCCGCTTTACGCCCAGCGGCGCACGCATTCCGAGTTTCGGCTTTTCGTTATCGGTGTCGCTCACTCAAATTCCTCGTGTGTCGTCGCGGCCGTAGCTGCCCGAATGATGGGCGTCGATGACGCTTGCGGGGCCGTTCCGCAAAGTGTCGGGGCAGGATTGGGTCCGATGAAGTGCAGCCAGCGGGCGAGCGCATCGCCCACCCGCTTCGCCGCAGCGCGGTCGGTCACGGCGATATGTACCACATTCTCGCGACCCAGCGCCAACGACAATATGGAACGTGGAACGGGCAGTGCCAACCCCCGGAGATCGCTTCCCTCCCGGTCCTGACCGACGCGCCATGCCTGGGCCAGCTTGCGGCACCCATCCTCACCCGCATCGGCAGCGTGATAGAGTGCGTGGATCTTTCCCGCACGCGCGCTCTGTTCAATGCGTTCGCCACCCGTCGCGATGGTGCCCGCGCGAGCCTCAAGCCCCAACCGGTCGAGCGCAGCGCGGCGCAGCGCCGCTTCGATCTGTTCGGGCAGGTCATCGGCAATCGTCAGATCGCCCGTCCGGAACGCGCGCGCGAGCGCACCGCGCAACCTTCCTTTGGTCAGCGCAACCTCAAGTGCCGGGCGGTCGACGCCGATCCACGCGCCACGTCCGGGTGCCTTGGCGCGCACATCGGGCAGAACGCATCCGCCGGGCGCAAGCGCCAGCCGAAAGAGATGATCGCGCTCGCCGCGTTCACCGGTCAGGATGCAGCGACGGACAGGCCCGTCGCCGTCATCGATGATATCTACCGACGCGGTGTCATTGAGAGGAGTCCGCATGGGCGTCCTCCGCGGCATCGGCGGCCGGTTCATCCTCGAACCAGTGGGCGCGGGCGGCCATGATGATCTCGTTGCCCTGCTCGTCGCTCAGGCCATAGTCGGACAGGATGCCACCCTTGGGCTCGGGCCGTTTGGGCGCATCATCGTTGCGGCGACGCGGTTCGATCCGCTTCTTCTCGACCAGCTCGTCGGTTGCGAGATCGGCGAGGTCGTCGAGCGTCAGGATACCTGCCTTGCCCAGCGTTACCAGCATGGCCTCGTTCAGATAGGGCAATTCCGCCAGCGAGTCCTCGACACCCATCGCCGTCCGCTCCTCGCGGTTCGCGCCCTCGCGGCGATCAAGCGCCTCTTGAGCGCGGCTCTGGAGTTCCTGGCCAAGATCCTCGTCAAATCCCTCAATCCCAGCGAGCTCGTCCAGCTCGACATAGGCAACTTCCTCCAGCGCGCCGAAGCCTTCGGCGACCAGCAATTGTGCTAGCGTCTCATCGACGTCCAGCTCGTTCTGGAACATCTCCGAACGTTCGACAAATTCCTTCTGGCGCTTGTCGCTCGCGTCCTGCTCGGTGAGAATGTCGATCGCCTTCGCGGTCAACTGACTGGCGAGACGGACATTCTGACCCCGGCGACCAATCGCGAGACTCAGCTGGTCGTCGGGGACGACGACCTCGATCCGGTCCTCTTCCTCGTCGATGACGACGCGACTGACCGATGCCGGCTGCAGCGCATTGACGACGAAGGTGGCGGTATCCTCCGACCAGGGGATGATATCGATCTTTTCGCCCTGCATTTCCTGCACCACCGCCTGCACGCGGCTGCCCTTCATGCCGACGCACGCGCCGACAGGGTCGATGCCGGAATCGTGGCTGATGACGCCGATCTTCGCGCGGCTGCCGGGATCGCGCGCGGCTGCCTTGATCTCGATGATGCCGTCATAGATTTCGGGGACTTCCTGCGCGAACAGCTTTCGCATGAAGTCGGGATGCGCGCGGCTCAGCAGGATTTGCGGCCCGCGGATTTCACGTGCCACCTTCATGATCAGGCTGCGGATGCGGTCGCCGACGCGGACCATCTCGCGCGGGATCTGCTGGTCGCGGCGGATGACGCCTTCGGCGCGGCCGAGATCGACGACAATATGACCGAACTCCACCCGCTTGACGACGCCGGTGATGATCTCATTCTGACGGTCCTTGAACTCTTCGTACTGGCGCTCTCGCTCGGCGTCGCGAACCTTCTGAAAGATGACCTGCTTGGCGGCCTGGGCGGCGATCCGGCCGAATTCGATGGGGGGCAATGGATCGACAATATAATCGCCAATGACGGCCCCCGCCTGCAGTTTCTGTGCGTCTTTCACCGAGACCTGTTTGAAATAATCGTCGACGCCCTCGACCACCTCGACGACCCGCCACAGGCGAAGATCGCCGGATTGGGGGTCCAGCTTGGCGCGAATGTCATTTTCCGCGCCATAGCGCGCCTTGGCGGCGCGCTGGATCGCATCCTCCATCGCCTCGATGACGATGCCCTTGTCGATCATCTTTTCGGACGCGACAGAGTTGGCGATCGCGATCAGTTCCGCGCGATTAGCGGTGGCAACGCTGGCCATCAGTTCAGTTCCTCTTGCTCGGCGTCTTCCACGCCTTCATCCTCGAATTCGTCCGCGCCTTCGCTCGAAAGCGGCGCTGTAGCGCTGATCAGCCGATCGGTCATCACCAGCTTGGCATTGTCGATCTGCGCCAGGTCTATCTTCATGACCCCGTGCTGCTTCATGTCGACCGCGATCACCGTACCATCCACGCCGGCCAGATCGCCGGTCAGTTGCTTGCGGCCGTCGAGTGGCTCGGTCAGGCGGATGCGCGCCTCATGCCCTTGCCAGTCGGCATAGTCGGTCAGCCGCGTGAGCGGCCGGTCGATGCCGGGCGACGAGACCTCCAGACGGTACGCATCCTCGATCGGATCAGCGGTATCCAGCACGTCCGACACACGGTGCGACAGCGCCGAGCAATCCTCGATCGTCAGTTGGCGGGTGTCCGGCCGCTCCGCCATGATCTGCAGCGTGGGATCGGACTGGCCCCCCTGCATCCTGACGCGCACCAGCGAGAGCCCGAGCGCGGTCGCTTCGGGTTCGATCAGCCGGGTCAGTGCGTCGATATCGGTCACTGTCTCTCCACACAAACATGCGTCGGTGCGCCGCCGGACCGGTCTGGCCCGACCCCTTCACCTGGCGATGTAGAGAGCGCATCACCTCTATAGCCGCAACGATTGACCACGACAAGCGGTCCGGGAAACCCGGCCGGTCCCAGTGCGTTATGGACGGATGAAGCGATCATTTATTGCCCTTTCCGCTGCGCTGGCGAGCAGCGCCTGTTCGGCATCGAACGACCCGGGAGCGGCGCAGACCGTCGCAAAGCCGGAGGCTGCGACGCCAACGCCGACCACATCGTTACCCGACAACGCGCCAAATACTCCGCTGAAGAACGTGCCAGCGACGACCGGGCGGGCCAATCTGACAGAGACGAAGCCTCCCTTTGCCACAGCGACCATGGGACAGTTCGATACACCCTTTGCCATGGCGTTCTTGCCGGATGGTGCGCTGCTGGTGACGGAGAAGGCGGGCATGCTCAAGCTGCGCAGTCCCGATGGCAAGGTCATCGATATCGGCGGGATACCGACCGTGGCGCAGGGCGGTCAGGGAGGGTTGCTGGATGTTGCGGTGGCGCCCGACTTTGCCAGAAGCCGCGTCATCTATTTGTCCTATGCAGAGCCTGGCCCCGGCGGAAGTCAACTCGCACTGGCGCGCGGTATGCTGGCTGCTGATACCGCGCAACTTCAGGGCGTCGACGTCATCTGGCGATCGGGGTCGTCCGGGCAGGGCGGGCAGTTTGGCGCGATCATCACCTTCGCGCCCGATGGTCGCTCGCTGTTCCTTGCGTCGGGCGAGCGTCAGCGGTTCACACCGGCGCAAGATCCAGAGCAGGCACTCGGCAAGATCTTGCATCTGACGCTGGACGGCAAGGCGTGGTCCGGCAACCCCGACTATCAGACCGGCGGAGTGCGCGCGCAGACATGGACGACCGGACACCGCAATCCCTATGGCCTTGTGTTTGCCGCAGACGGTCGATTGTGGGAGCATGAAATGGGGCCGAAGGGCGGCGATGAGCTGAACCTGATCGAGCCGGGCAAGAATTACGGATGGCCCGTTGTCTCGAACGGCGACAATTACGACGGAACGCCGATCCCCGATCATCCCAGCGATCCCAAATATCAACCACCCATATTGTGGTGGAACCCGTCAATTTCCCCTTCGGGAATGATTATCTATTCAGGTGACATGTTTCCCGCCTATCGCGGCTCGGCATTGCTCGGTGCTTTGTCGGGACAGGCGCTGGTCAGGGTTACATTGAACGGCACGGACGCGAAGCCGGCCGACCAATGGGACATGGGCGCCCGGATACGCGATATTGCCGAGGCCGGCGATGGTGCCATCTGGTTGCTGGAGGATGGTGGACGATTGCTGCGACTGACGCCACGCGGCCAGTGACAATTCCGCCCATTGGCGTCCCCGCTTTTGAACCGTAACGAGAGCGGCATGTGGCAGCTCTTTCAATTTCCCCTGTGTCCCTTTTCACGCAAGGTCCGTTTGCTGCTGGGCGAAAAGGGCGTGGGATATGAATTGGTGCGCGAGTCGCCCTGGCTGCTGCGCGATGAATTTCTCGACATGAACCCGACGGGACAGACGCCGGTGATGGTCGAGGCGGATCGCGGCGGACAACCGCTGATCGATTCGATGGCGATCTGCGAGTATTTCGAGGAGACGGTCGACAAGGCGGCGATGATAAACGGTACTGCCGCCAACCGCGCGGAGATTCGCAGGCTGGTGATATGGTTCGACGCCCATTTCTACCGGGACGTGACCGGCCCGCTCCTACACGAGCGCATGGTCAAGCGGATCGCACGCAAAAGCCCCCCAGACGCCCAGGCGCTGCGCGGCGCGATGAAAGCGGCGGTCGAATATCTGGATTATGCCGATTACCTGCTCGACCACCGGACGTGGATGGCGGGATCAACGCTCAGCCTGGCCGATCTGGCGGCGGCGGCGCAGATTTCGGTCGCCGACTATCTCGGCGGGCTGGACTGGAAAGGACATGAACAGACGGCGCGCTGGTATCGCGGCCTCAAGAGCCGGCCGAGTTTTCGCCCCCTGCTCAGCGAGCGCATGGAGATGGTCGGACCCCCGGCGCATTACGACAACGTCGACTTCTGATCGTCAGTTCGCCTCAGGCTTTTATTTCATGCTCTTATAAGCCTGCTCGTATAAATCCTTTGACAGGCCGGGCTTGACTACCAGCCGCTCCAGTTCACTGCGCATCAGTTCGGCCCTTACGACGTCGAAGCGCCGCCAGCGGCACAGTGGCGGAAGAAGCTTGGCGGCGGTCTGCGGATTGAGCTTGTCCAGCGCCATCAACTGATCCGTCAGGAACCGGTAGCCACGCCCGTCGGCGCGATTGAACGCGCGCAGATTGGCACCGAACGCCCCCAGCACGGCACGCGCCCGGTTGGGGTTGCTCAGCGTAAAGGCAGGATGCTCGACCAGCCGCTCGACCTGTTCGGCCGTATCATCCCGCGTGGAGAGCGCCTGGGTCTGGAACCATTTGTCCAGTACCAGCGCATTGTCGGCGTATCGCGCATGGAATTCGTCAAGTGCCCGTTCGCGTTCGCGCGATGTCCCGTTCGTCAGCGTCGCGAGCGCGGCCTGCCGATCGGTCATGTTGTCGGCGTCACGAAACTGATTATAGGCAAGCGACGCCGCCCGCGCTCCGCCGCCCGCGGCAAGGTATCCCAGCGCTACGTTGCGCAGGCGCCGGCGACCCTTGGCGGCGGGCGTGTACGAATAGGGAGCGCGTCCCGTCTCATACGCCTGATGCCATTGCGGTTGCAGGCGCTCAGCAAGCGCGCGGCGAAGCCCCTCGCGCGCGGCGAAAATAGCCTCGGGATCAACCACCGCGAGCTGGTCGCCGATGAAACTTTCGGACGGCAGCAGCACTGCCTCCGCGACGAACGCCGGGTCAAGGTCGGGATCGGCAAGCGTCGCACTGACCGCCGCCACGACCGCGTCGTCATCCACAGCGCCGTTGATCGCGCCGGCCACCAGCGCGTCCAGCATCAATTGCTGCATCGCTTCATAGCGGGCGAACGGGTCGTCGTCGTGCGCGCTGAGGAAGGCTAGGTCGGCGGAGGTACGGTCGCTTTCGATGATGACGGGTGCCGAGAAGCTGCGATTGATCGATAATACGGGCCGTTCGGCAAGCCCCTCAAAGACGATCGTATCCTCCTGCGTATCGAGCAGGACAAGTCGCTCGTCGATCAGCGGCATGCCCGTCTCTGCTCCGAACAGCCGCAGCTTCAGCGGCAGGACCATCGCCGCCTTGTCCGATTGTCCCGGTGTTTCCGGCACTTGTTGAGCGAGCCTGAGCGTCGCGCGCGCGCCTTGCGGATCGCTGGTCAGGCTGGCGGAGATGCGTGGCGTGCCGGCCTGTGAGTACCACAGGCGAAACTGGGTGAGGTCGACCTGTCCGGCTTCCTCCATGCAGCTGACGAAATCCTCGCATGTCGCGGCAGTCCCGTCATACCGTTTGAAATAAAGGTCGGTCGCGGCGCGGAACCCGGTCGGACCGAGGATGGTCGCCATCATCCGGATGAGTTCTGCACCCTTGTTGTAGATGGTGGCGGTGTAGAAGTTGGAAATCTCCATATAGGATTCGGGTCGAACCGGATGGGCGAGCGGCCCCTGATCCTCGGGGAACTGTCCTGAGCGCAGTGCCCGGACGTCCTCGATCCGCTTCACCGCCGCCGAACCCTGATCAGCGGAGAAACCCTGATCGCGATAAACGGTGAAGCCTTCTTTCAGCGACAGTTGAAACCAGTCACGACAGGTGATCCGGTCGCCAGACCAGTTGTGGAAATATTCATGCGCGACGACCGTGGCGATCGCGTCATAGTCGTAATCGGTGGCGGTGTCCGGGTCGGCCAAGATGTAGCGGCTGTTGAAGATATTCAGCCCCTTGTTCTCCATCGCGCCGAAGTTGAAATCGTCGACCGCCACGATGTTGAACACGTCCAGGTCGTATTCGCGGCCGTACACGCGCTCGTCCCATGCCATCGAGAGTTTGAGCGCCTGCATCGCATGGTCGGTTTTGGGCAGGTCGGCCTCGCGTACCCAGATGCCAAGCTGTACCTCGCGACCCGACATGGTCGTGAACGTTGACCGCGCGACCGCCAGGTCACCGGCGACCAGTGCAAAGAGATAGGACGGCTTGGGGTAGGGATCATGCCATTCGGCAAAATGGCGGCCGTCGCTCTCCTGCCCCTGCGCCACCGGATCGCCATTTGAGAGCAGCACCGGATAGGTCGCGGCGTCCGCGGTCATGCGCACCGTGTAACGGCTCAGCACGTCCGGGCGATCGGGGAACCAGGTGATGCGCCGGAACCCTTCCGCCTCGCACTGAGTGCAAAGATTGCCTCCCGACGAATAGAGTCCCATCAGTTGCGTGTTGCGATCGGGCGCGATCACAACCTCGGTCTCGACGCGGTGCGCGGTGCCGGAGAGCGGGATGACAAGCTGGTCCTGCTCGATCCGCCAGTCATTGATCGCAACGCCGTCGACCCGTACGCCAAGCGGCTGCTGTCCTGCACCATCCAGTCTGAGCGGTTCGTCGTGACCGCCGTTGCGCTCGACCTGCAACGCTGCGTTGACGCGCGTTCTGGTGGCGTCGAGATCGACGTCGAGATGCGTCTCCGGCACCAGCCAGGCCGGTGGCCGATAGTCGTCGCGGCGTGTGACGGTGGGCTGAGCGACGGTCTTCTGAATATCCATCGCCCAATTATAGGGTTTGTGGATCGCATCGCCAGCCACCGCTTGCGTTCGATCAGGAGTGTGCTACTCAAGTAATACAGACTGGCGAGGAGACGGTGATGAAGCGGACAGCGATGGCGTTCCTGGCATTGGCGATCGGGCTTATGCCGCTGGTCGCGCATGGTCAGGGGTTCGACGTCGATCAGGCGACGCATGCCTATCTCGACCTGCTTCAGGGTCCGGCGCGCGCGAAGTCGGATGCTTATTTCGAGGGTGGCTACTGGTTGATCCTGTGGAACGCGCTTGCCGGAATAATCGTCTATTGGCTGTTGCTGCGAACCGGCTGGTCGGCGCGTTTTCGCAGTTGGGCAGAGCGGTTGGTCAAGTGGCGATGGCTGGTCCCGGCGGTCTATTCGCTGCCACTCACGATCGTCAGCACGCTGCTGCTGGCGCCCTGGTCAATCTACACCGATTTCGTGCGGGAGCGTCAGTACGACCTGATGAACCAGAAGTTTGGGGCGTGGCTGGTCGATGCGCTGAAGAATGCGGGGATCGGCCTCGTCATCAATGCGATCCTGTTTGTCATCCTGTTCGCGCTTATCCGCCGGTTGCCCCGGACATGGTGGCTGGTCGGCGCGGGCGTCATGACGATCTTCATTGCGTTCGGCGCACTGATCGCGCCCGTCTTTCTGGCACCGATGTTCAACACCTATACCGAAATGCCGGCAGGCCCGCTGCGCGACCGTATCGTCGCCTTGGCCAACGCTAACGACATCCCGGCCCAGCATATTTACGTCTCCGACGCGTCGCGTCAGTCAAAGCGGATTTCAGCGAACGTGTCGGGGCTGGGCCCGACGGTCAGGATCACGCTGAACGACAATCTGTTGCGCAGGACCGGCCCCGATGAGGTCGCCGCCGTCATGGGACATGAGATGGGGCATTATGTCCTGGGCCACATCTTCAGGCTGATCACCGCGTTCGGGCTGGTGTTTCTGATAATCTTCCTCGCCATCAGCCGCATTGCGCCGGCGATGATCATGCGCCATCCAGATTGGCAGGTACGTGATCTCGCGGATCCGGCGGCGGCACCGGTCCTGCTGCTGCTCGCATCGGTCGCGGGGCTGATACTGACACCGGTCCAGAACACGATCATCCGCATCAATGAAGCCGAGGCGGACGCATTCGGTCTGAATGCCGCGCGCGAGCCAGACGGGTTCGCCAAGGTGGCGATGCGCTTGTCGGAATATCGCAAGATCGAACCGGGGCCGGTCGAGGAAGCGCTGTTCTTCGATCACCCATCGGGGGCGACCCGCGTCAGGGCGGCAATGCAGTGGAAGAAGGATCACGTGCCCGGCGCGCGGATCGTCCACCCCCGAATGACCTTTGCCAAGTGAGCGCCATGCTGATCTTCGGGCTGGGTTATACCGCCACCCGCCTGGCCGACCGACTGCGCGATCAGGGATGGTCGGTGACCGGCACGACTAGGGACGGGCGTGACGACACGCTGGCGTTTGACGATGCCGACGCGGTCGTGCCCGCGATTGCCGCCGCGACGCATATCCTTTCGTCCGTTCCGCCTACCGACGCGTCGGACCCGGTGCTGGCGACCTATGGCGCGACAGTGGCGCGCAGGGGAGTCTGGCTTGGCTATCTCTCCTCAACCGGGGTTTACGGCGATGCTGGCGGCGCATGGGTCGATGAGACCATGCCGACGGGCGGACGACGCCCTGCACGGACACGCGCCGATGCCGACTGGCTGACAATGAGTGCGTGCGTATTTCGTCTGCCCGGAATCTACGGTCCCGCGCGCTCGCCGCTGGAACGGGTGGCCGAGGGAAAGGCGCACCGTATCGACATGCCCGGACAGGTCTTCAGCAGGGTGCATGTCGACGACATTGTCAGCGGCGTCGTGGCAGCCATCGACGCGCCGGCGGGTGCCTATAATCTGGCCGATGACGAGCCGGCTTCACAGAACGACGTGGTGGCATATGCAGCAATGCTGCTGAACATGCCGCCGCCAGCGTTCGTAGCGCTCGACACCCTGTCGCCGATGGCGCGCGGCTTTTACAAGGAGAATCGGCGGGTCGCGGCGGGCAAGGCGAAGCGCATCCTCGGCTGGACCCCGCAGCACCCGGATTATCGGTCCGGGCTTCGCGCCCTGAGAGCGATGACCAGTCCGATGCCGGTCAGCACCGCGCCTACAACCGCCAGCATTGTCCAGCGATAACCCTCGAACACGGTCGACAGCCCCATGGCGATCACGGGGACGATCATGCTGGAATAAGCCGCCTTGGCAGGGCCGATCGCGCGAATGACCCGAAAGTAGAGCGTGAACGCCAGTGCCGATGCAAACACGCCGAGATAGACGATCCCGGCAATGTAGCCGAGCCTGGGGTCAAACCGCGGGGGGCCGGTCAGGGCATAGGCAAGCCCGGCGTCAAGGACTGCGCCGATCAGCATCGCGACGGTCAGCATCGCCGCCATGGGATAATGTTTCGCGGTCTTGCCGGCCTGCATCACATTGGCGGTCGACGCGGACAGAATACCGCAGATCGTGAAGCCGATTCCGGTCAGGGTATTGGCCGGACCCGCCGGATCGACACGCGCTTCGTGCAGGAACAGGAGCGCCACCCCACCGATCGCGACAGCCGATCCGATCAGGAAGCGAGACGTGACGCGCTGTCCGACAAAGACACGCGCCAGCAATGTGTTGGGCACCACCAGCATCGCGAAGACTACCGCCACCAGGCCGGAAGTGATGTAGCCTTCCGCCCGGTAGACGAAATTGAAATTCATGCAGAACTGGCTGAGGCCGAGAGCAGCCGCAAAGCCATACCCCTTTGCATCGAAGCGCAGCGATTCGCCGCGAGCCAGCGCGTAGGCGCCGAGCGTGATCGCCGCGACGATGAAGCGATAGGTGACCGACCATGACGGCGGCACGACCGCGATCTGGTCGCGGATCACCAGCCAGGTCGATCCCCAGACCAGCGTGACGATGGCAAAGGGGATGAGCACGGACAGCCGCGTTTCGGCCGGCGGCGTCTCGATCGAACCTCGGCTCACAGGTTCCGGATCGCGTCGGCCAGTCGGGCGACATCATTGGCGTCGCTGTCCCATGCGGTGACCAACCGGATTTCACCTGCCGCCCAATCGTAAAAGTCGAAGCCCGCGTGCCGGAGCGCCGCCGCTTCGTCCGGGCTCGCGCGCAGGAACACCTCGTTCGCCTCGACGGCATGGATCTGACGGTCCACTGCCGCCTCGGCAAGTATCCGGGCGTGGCCATTCGCGCGACGGGCGCAATCCAGCCAAAGCCCATCCTCAAGCAAGGCGATGATCTGTGCCGCCAGATAGCGGCCCTTCGACAGGAGCAGTCCGGCACGCTTTCGCCGATACAGTGTTGCGTCGGCAAGCTCGGGTCGGAAGAACACCAGGCACTCCGCGCTCATCGCGCCGTTCTTCACAAAGCCGAAACTGAGCGCATCGACGCCCGCGCGCCACGTCACGTCGGCGGGGGAGCAGCCGAGATGCGCAACGGCGTTGGCAAACCGTGCGCCATCCATATGAAAACCCAGGCCGCGATCCGTCGCTAGTGCGCCGATCGCCGCCACGTCATCCGGGTAATAGACGCGGCCATATTCGGTTGCATTGGTGATCGAGACCGCATGCGGCTGGACGCGGTGAACATCATTCGGGATCGCGTCCAGCACAGCCGCGATCGTATCCGGAGTCAGTTTCGCACCCTCTCCACCAGCCAGGAACAGCTTCGCGCCATGCGTATAGAACTCCGGCGCACCGCCCTCGTCATTCTGGATGTGCGCGTCGCGGTGGCAGACGATCCCGCCATGCGGAGGGCACAGCGCCGCAAGCGCCAGGCAATTCGCTGAAGTCCCGCTCGGCACCCACAGCGCGCTGACCGGATGCTCGAACAACGCCGACATCCGCTCATCCAGGCTCTGGCTCAAGCGGTCACCATCATAGGCGGTGTCGAGTGCGTTGGCATCGGCCATCGCCTGCATGACCTGCGGATGCACCGCGGCGGCATTGTCGGAAAAGAAGCGCATGACCGGCGCCTTGACGTCAGCGCGGCTCGGTCGTCAACCGATCAGATGACCGGGTCGCCTATTGCTCGTACCCCTGAGGGTCTTCCGGATCGGCATCGTCCGGCCGGGGTGGCGGCAGTTCGCGGCGCCGCGACGGGCCGATCGTGATCGTGCCGTCCGGGTCCATTCGCATATTGAGGCCCATTCCCTCCATCTCACCCGCGAAAGGGGAGGTGAATGCTGAATCATCTTGACCGGTGGGCAGTGCGTCAGGATCGACCTCCTCCACCGGCGGAGCGATCTCCTGTGGCGGCGGAGCCAGATCGAGCGCGGATTCCATGAAATTGTGCCAGATCCGCGCCGGAATACCGCCACCGGAGAGACCGGGATTGGGTGTGTTGTCGTCATTGCCGACCCACACGCCGACGACCAGATCGCGGGCAAAGCCGACGAAAATCGCATCGCGGTTGTCCTGCGTCGTACCCGTCTTTCCAAATGCGTCAATGCTCAGCCCCGCGCGCCTGCTGGTGCCGCCCTCGACAGACGCATGGAGCAGGTCCAGCATTTCGGCGCGAATATTGCCGCCGAAATCATGCGGGCCATCGGTCAGCGATTTGTACCAGGCCTTGCTGCGCTCTCCCGCCAGTCCGCGCGCTTCCACGGGATAGCGATCATTGGCAACGGCCGCATAAGCTGCCGTCAGTTCCAGCAGTGAAACATTGCCGGTACCCAGCGCGATCGTTGCCTCGTTCGGCAGCGGCGTCGTGATGCCCAGATCGCGCGCCGCACGAATGACCGCCTTCACGCCGATCTGCTGAGTGAGTCGCGCCGCCGCGACATTCGAGGAGCGGGCAAAGGCTTCCCTTAGCGTGATCGGCCCCAGATATTGCCCGTCGCTGTTTTTCGGTTTCCACCCGCCGATGTCGACAGGCTCGTCGTTCACGATGGACTGAGGCGTCAGTCCGCTGCGCATCGCCGCCAGATAGACGAACAGCTTGAACGCCGAGCCGGGTTGCCGCCTGGCCTGTGTCGCGCGGTTGAAGGGACTGTCGGCGTAGTTCTTGCCGCCGACCATCGCGACGACCCGGCCGTCGGGACGCATCGCGACCAGCGCGACCTGAGCTTGCCGCAGGCCCGCGCTGCGGACCGCGCGTTCGGCGGCGCGCTGCAACCGGCGGTCGAGCGTGGTCCTGACCGTCGCCTCGGTCGAGACGGCACCTGCTTGGTCGCGCGCATCGGGAAGCACCCAGTCGGCAAAATAAGTACCACTGGGAAGAGTCTGTGCGCGGCCGGCGCGCACGCTGGCGGGCTTGACGGCATCCGCCTCAGACCTGGTGATAAAGCCGGCGTCCACCATTGCGCCGACGACCAGCTTCTCGCGCTGTCTTGCTCCTTCCAGGTTGGAGGTGGGCGCAAGGCGTGAAGGCGCCTTGACCAGCCCGGCCAGCATCGCCGCCTGTCCGATCGACAGATTGGCGGGCGTACGACCGAAATAATGTTTGGCGGCCGCGCTCAGGCCATAGACGTTGTCGCCGAAATAGACGTTCGACAGGTAGCGTGACAGGATCTGATCCTTCGACAGCCACGCCTCCAGCCAGAACGCGATCAGCAGCTCGCGGAACTTGCGTGCGGCGGTACGGTCGGAATCGAGAAAGGCGTTCTTCGCCAGCTGCTGCGTGATGGTGCTCCCGCCCTCGCGCACACCGCCGGACCCAAGGTTATGCCAGGCCGCCCGCACGATCCCGCGGGGGTCGATACCCCAATGTGAGCGAAAGCGCCGGTCCTCGATGGCCAGAAAGGCATTGGTTACCCGAGGCGGCAGCTTCGCGGCATCGACCGGTCGGCCGATGATCGCGCCCCGTCTGGCGATCGGTATACCATCATCGGACGTCAGGGTGATTGAGGGGGGGACCGGCGGTTCGAGCGATTTCGACAGAGGCGCGGTGATTGCCAGCCAGGTGATCGCGATGACCAGCAGGATGATTGCGATGCCCAGTCCGCGCGTGATCCATCGCATCGCCGACGGCCGGCGCGGTCCGCCAACATCGGGCGGGCGATGCGGCGGCGGAGGTGGTGCGGACGTATAAACCTCGTCAGCGCCCGAGATTTCCTCCGGTTCGAACGGATCATAGGCATAGGCCTGGCGAAGATCGTGGCGGTCGGCCATGACAAGTGTATTACCGGCCTCAAACAGCTGTAGCAAGCTAGATGCACTGATCAGCAAGCGAGGTCGATGATGACCTTGCATCGTTGCTGTAACCGCACCTATTCGCCGACCATGACAGAAAAAAATATCGAAGATGGTCCGCGCCCGCTGGGAAAGAGCGGATTGACCGTCAGCCCGATTGCCTGGGGCATGTGGCGCTACGCCGGCCGCACTGAGATGGAAGCGCAGGCGCTGGTGGAGGCGGCACTGAATGCCGGTATCACGCTGTTCGATACCGCCGACATCTATGGGTTCGATGGACCCGGCTTCGGAGAGGCCGAGTTGCTGTTGGGCAGGGTGCTGGCCGGATCGCCGGCGCTGCGTGATCGCATGGTGCTGGCGACGAAGGGCGGGATCACGCCGACGGTGCCGTATGATTCCAGCCATTCGTATCTGACCGGCGCGCTTGACGCTTCATTGCGGCGCATGCGCGTCGAGCGTGTCGAATTATATCAGATTCACCGCCCCGATATCCTCACGCATCCGCATGAGGTTGCCCGCGCGCTGGATGATATGGTCTCCAGTGGCAAGGTGGCAGCAATCGGCGTATCCAATTACTCGGTCGACCAGACGCACACGCTTCAGTCTTTCCTGTCGGCGCCGTTAGTATCGACCCAGCCGGAATTCTCCGCACTCGCGACGGATTGTTTGTCGAATGGTCTGTTCGATCAAGCGATGAGGCAGGACATTGCTGTACTTGCCTGGTCACCACTCGGAGGAGGCAGGATTGCCGATCCGGGCACCCCGATCGAGCATGCGGTCGCCGACGCACTCGATCGCAAGGCAGCGCAGGCCGGCGTCGGCAGGACAACCGCTGCCTATGCGTGGATCATGGCGCATCCGGTGCGCGCAATTCCGATTGCGGGCACGCAGAACCCCGCCCGGATCGCCGAGCTTAGCGATGTGTTCAAGCTACGCTGGACTCGGGAGGAATGGTATCAGGTGCTGATCGCGGCACGTGGAGAGCCGCTTCCGTGATCGCATCGACGGGATGGTGCGACCGCGTTAAGTTCGGCTGATCCGCTAGTTCCGTAGCTTCAGGAGAATAACATGCGCACCATCGACCACCATATCGTCGGCCAAACAGAAGACCATGCAGGTGGCGGTGCCGCGCGGACCAGCGAGGTGTTCGATCCAAATACGGGGCAGGTGCAGGCGACCGTCAATCTGGGCGGGCGGGCGGAATTGGACCGTGCGATAGCAGCCGCGCGGGCAGCGCAGCCGGGCTGGGCAGCGACCAATCCGCAGCGCCGGGCGCGGGTGATGTTCAACTATAAACGGCTGGTCGAGCAGAACATGGATCGGCTCGCCCGCCTGTTGTCGAGCGAGCATGGCAAGGTGATCGCGGATTCGCGTGGCGATGTGCAGCGCGGGCTCGAGGTGATCGAGTTCGCCTGCGGCATCCCGCACGTGCTGAAAGGTGAATACACGCAAGGTGCAGGGCCGGGCATCGATGTCTATTCGATGCGCCAGCCGCTGGGCATCGGCGCGGGCATTACCCCGTTCAACTTTCCCGCGATGATCCCGATGTGGATGTTCGGAGTGTCGATCGCGGTCGGCAATGCGTTCATCCTGAAGCCCTCCGAACGCGATCCATCGGTGCCCATGCGCCTGGCCGAGCTGATGCTGGAGGCCGGCGCGCCGGAGGGTATCCTGCAGGTCGTGAATGGCGACAAGGAAATGGTCGACGCGATCCTCGACCATCCTGCCATTGCCGCGGTCAGCTTCGTCGGCTCGTCCGATATCGCGCATCATATCTATCGTCGCGGTGTGGCGGCGGGCAAACGCGTGCAGGCGATGGGCGGCGCCAAGAACCACGGCATCGTCATGCCCGACGCCGATCTCGATCAGGTCGTCGCCGACCTGTCGGGCGCCGCGTTCGGCTCCGCGGGTGAACGCTGCATGGCATTGCCGGTCGTCGTACCGGTCGGCGACAGGACAGCGGATGCGCTGCGTGAAAAGCTGATCCCGGCGATTGACGCGTTGCGGGTCGGCGTTTCGACGGATGACGACGCGCATTACGGCCCGGTCGTCAATGCCGCGCACAAGAAGCGGGTCGAGGACTGGATACAGACCGGTGTCGATGAGGGTGCGGAGCTAGTCGTCGATGGTCGCGGGTTCAAATTGCAGGGACATGAGGAAGGCTTTTTCATCGGCCCCAGCCTGTTCGATCACGTCACGCCCGAGATGCAGGCGTACAAGGAAGAGATTTTCGGCCCCGTCCTCCAGATCGTTCGCGCAAAGGATTTCGACGAGGCTGTCCGTCTGCCCAGCGCGCACCAATATGGGAACGGTGTCGCCATCTTCACGCGCAACGGCCATGCCGCGCGCGAATTCGCGCAGCGTGTCGATGTCGGCATGGTCGGCGTGAACGTGCCGATCCCGGTGCCTGTCGCCTATCACAGCTTCGGCGGGTGGAAGCGCTCGGCGTTCGGCGACACCAACCAGCACGGCATGGAGGGCGTGCGCTTCTGGACCAAGGTGAAGACGGTCACGCAACGCTGGCCCGATGGCAGCGCCGATTTAGCACGTGGTAGCGAAGACGGTGGCCCGAGTCGCGTGCAGGACGCATTTGTCATTCCAACGATGGGATAATTTGTCTATCCGGGCAAAAATGTATATCCAATACTGCAATATTGTATGGAGGCGGACATGAAGGTGATGGTTGGTCGCTGGGGAAATAGTCTGGCCGTGCGCCTGCCGAAGGACGTTGCCGAGAAGTTTCGCCTGGAAGAAGGCAGCGAAATTGACTCTGACGTTCTGGTCGAAGCGTTCTCCGTCGACCGGGAGCGCCGCCGCGATGAGGCAGCAGCGCGTATACGGGAAATGCGACTGCCATTGCCGGCGGACTATAAATTCGATCGTGAGGAAGCGAATGCGCGGTGAGCGTGTTTTCGTCGATCGACACCAACATCGTTGTTTTTGCATTCGGAGATGATCGCCGCGCTGACGCAGCAGGAGCGCTGCTGAGGTCCGGGCCAATCGTCAGCGTTCAATTGCTCAATGAGTTCGTGAACGTGGCCAGGCGCAAATTGCGTTACGATTGGCCTAGACTTGATCGAGCGCTCGAGATGATCGAGCGTCAGGTGACCGCCATTCTTCCCATCACTCGTCCAGTCCATGGCCGAGCCAGGTTGATATGCCAGCGTCACCAACTCTCCTTCTACGACTCCCTGATGCTGGCGGCCGCGGTTCAGGGTGGAGCGACAACCTTCTACAGCGAAGATATGCAACATGGATTGGTCGTCGAGGACAAGTTGACCATCATTGACCCGTTCCGTTGAGTCGCGGCAACGCGGACCCGACATGTCGCGCTCGCGTTAGGTACTGCATGAAACTACCGATCATGTCGCCGGCACTGCTTGCCATATCATTGGCGCTGGCCCTGTCGGCGTGCGGATCGGACGGCTCCGACGCGGGTAATGCCCAGCAAGAACCATCGGTGAGCATGAACACGTCCACGATGCCGGTGCAGGAACCGCCGGCACCGCAAAATGCGAGCCAGGTCGAGCCGACGACATTTGCCACACCGCGCAGCGTACAGCAGATCCCGGCCGACTTTCGTGGTCGCTGGGGAATGGTAACTGACGATTGCACCTCGACGCGTGGCGACAACAAGGGTCTGCTGACGATCGACGACAACACGCTGCGCTTTTACGAATCGCGGGCGACGGCAAGCGCGATGGCCCTGAACTCACCGACCAGCCTCGACGCTGCGCTTGTGTTTACGGGCGAGGGGCAGCAGTGGAAACAGCAGACCACGCTCAGCCTGATGCAGGACGGTCGTACGCTTGTCCGCAGCGAGCAAGAGATTGAGCAAGAGCCATCCTCAACAACACAATATTTCCGGTGCCCATGACCCAGTTCGACCTGACCCCCGACCAGCACGAGATCCAGGCGCTCGCCGCGCGCTTCACCGCCGACCGCATTACGCCGAATGCGGCGGAATGGGACGAAAAGCATATCTTCCCGCGTGACGTCATCAAGGAAGCGGCCGACCTCGGCTTCGCGGCAATTTATGTCAGCGAGGAATCGGGCGGCATCAATCTGGGCCGGCTGGAGGCTGCGCTGATCATGGAGGCGATGGCCTATGGCTGTCCGTCCACATCGGCATTCATTTCGATTCACAACATGGCGGCATGGATGATCGACCGCTTCGGGTCACAGGCGGTCAAGGACAAGTATCTGCCCAGCCTGGTCACGATGGACCGGATGGCGTCCTATGCCTTGACCGAGCCGGGATCGGGATCGGACGCGGCGGCGCTGAAGACGCGTGCGGTGCGCGACGGTGACGACTGGATCGTCAGCGGCTCGAAACAGTTCATCTCGGGCGGCGGCGAAAACGAAGTCTACGTCGCGATGGTCAGGACGGGTGAGGACGGCGCGCGCGGTATATCGGCGATGGTCATCGAGCGCGACATGCCCGGCGTCAGCTTTGGCGCGAACGAGCGCAAGCTGGGTTGGCACTCGCAACCGACGGCGCAGCTGATCATGGATGGTGTGCGTGTGCCTGCCGAGAACATGGTCGGCGGCGAGGGTGAGGGGTTCCGCATCGCGATGATGGGCCTTGACGGCGGGCGGCTCAACATCGGCGCGTGCTCGCTGGGCGGCGCGCAACGCTGTCTGGACGAGGCAATCACCTATACCAGGGATCGCAAGCAGTTCGGGCAACCGATCGCGGAGTTCCAGAATACGCAGTTCACCCTGGCCGACATGGCGACCGAGCTGGAGGCGGCACGCGCGCTTTTGTATATGGCGGCGGTCAAGGTCACCGAGAACGCACCCGACAAGACGCGGTTCGCGGCAATGGCCAAGCGGTTGTCGACCGATACCGGCTCCGCAGTGGTCGATCGTGCGCTGCAGCTGCATGGCGGCTATGGCTATCTGATGGATTATCCGATTGAGCGCTTCTGGCGCGATCTGCGCGTTCATTCGATCCTTGAGGGGACGAACCAGGTCATGCGCATGATCATCGGCCGGGAATTGACGCGGCAGTGAGTGACCTGATCGTCGATGCGAATGCGGGTGTGGGCCGTATCCGCCTGAACCGTCCGAAGGCGCTCAACGCACTCAATCAGGCGATGTGCGAAGGCATGATCGCGGCACTGGACAACTGGCGCATCGACGACACAGTCGAGGTTGTTCAGATCGACCATGTGGAGGGGCGCGGATTTTGTGCCGGCGGCGATATCCGCATGCTGGCCGACAGCGGCGCGGCGGACGGCGCGGCGGCGCGTGCGTTCTTCGCGGCCGAGTACCGGATGAACCACCGGCTCTTCACTTATTCCAAACCGACCATCGCCTTCATGGATGGCGTGACCATGGGCGGCGGGGTCGGCATCGCGCTGCCATGCCGCTACCGCGTCGCCACCGAGAACACCAAGTTTGCGATGCCGGAAACCGCGATCGGGCTGTTCCCCGATGTGGGAGGCGGCTGGTATCTGTCGCGACTGCCAGGGCGGATGGGACAGTATCTGGCGCTGACCGGGCATCGCCTCGACGGCGCGGAATGTCTGGCGCTGGGTCTGGCGACGCATTACCTGCACGCCGAGACGCTTGACGAGGCGAAACGTCGGATCGGCACCGACCCGCAGACGATCGAGGTAGTTCTTGATGAGCTTGCAGCCCCGCCGCCTGATGCGCGGATTACCGCGCACGGCAACGCCATCGATCGACTGTTCGCGTCCGACCGGCTGGAGGAGGTGCTCGATGCGCTTGAGCAGGACGGCGGGGAATGGGCATTGCAGCAATCGGCTACACTTCGCGCCAAATCGCCGCAGTCGATGAAAGTCAGCCTGAAATTGCTGCTCGACGGGGCGAGCATGGCGACGTTCGAGGACGAAATGCGACAGGAATATAAGGTTGCCACCCATGTCGTGCAGCGCGCCGACTTTGCCGAGGGCGTCCGCGCGGTGCTGATCGACAAGGATAATGCCCCGCGCTGGAACCCGTCGACGCCCGAAGGTGTCAGCGATCATCTGATCGACCAGATCTTCGCGCCTCTGCCCGACGATCAGGCGTGGACACCGCGATAGGAGCCGGCATGGATTACGAGACCATCACCGTCGAGCAGCGCGAGCGCGTCACGCTGGTCACGCTCAACCGGCCGCAGGCGCTCAATGCCCTGAATGCGCAGGTGCTGGCCGACCTGAACGCTGCGATGGCCGCCTTTGACGCCGATGACGGGCAGGGATGCGCGGTGCTGACCGGTTCGGCCAAGGCGTTCGCGGCCGGTGCCGATATCAAGGAGATGCAGCGTCAGGGCTTTGCCGACATGTACGCGGAAGACTATTTCAGCGGGTGGGAGCGGTTCACGGCCACTCGTAAGCCGGTTATTGCCGCGGTCGCGGGCTTCGCGCTTGGCGGTGGATGCGAGCTGGCGATGATGTGCGACTTCATCCTGGCCGCCGATACGGCAAAATTCGGTCAGCCCGAGATCAAGCTGGGCGTCTCTCCCGGCATGGGCGGCTCGCAGCGGCTGACCCATGCGGTCGGCAAGGCAAAGGCGATGGAGATGTGTCTGACCGGCCGGATGATCGATGCGCAAGAGGCCGAGCGCGCGGGCCTGGTCGCGCGTATTGTCCCCGCTGAAACGCTGATCGATGAAGCGATGAAGACGGCGCAGACGATCGCCGGCATGGCTCCGCTGGCGGTGATCGCCAACAAGGAGATGGTCAACGCCGCGTACGAGAACGGCCTGACGCAGGGCATCCGATTTGAGCGTCGCCTGTTCCACGGCCTGTTCGCAACCGCCGACCAGAGCGAGGGGATGAGCGCGTTCATTGAAAAGCGCGCGGGCAATTGGACGGGGAAGTAGGATGTCAGTGATCGCCTTTATCGGGCTTGGCAATATGGGCGGCGGCATGGCCGCGAACCTTGCCGCGAAGGGCCATGAAGTCCGTGCGTTCGATCTTTCCCAAGACGCGCTGGCCAAGGCGCAGGGTGTCGGGTGCAAGATCGCATCCGACGCAGGCGAGGCGGTACGCGGGGCCGAGGCGGTCGTGACGATGCTGCCCGCGGGGAGCCATGTCGAGCAGGTCTATGCCAGCGCGGTCTTCGGCGCGGCCGACACAAACCCGATCCTGATCGACTGTTCCACCATCGACGTCGCGACTGCAAAGCGGGTCGCGCAGGCGGCGGCAGGAAAGGGGCTGGCGGCCGTCGATGCGCCGGTCTCGGGCGGGATCGCGGCGGCTGCGGCGGGAACGCTGACCTTCATGGTCGGGGGAGACGACGACGCATTCAGCCGCGCGCAGCCTATCCTCGCCGATATGGGCAAGGCCGTGATTCATGCCGGTGCGAATGGCGCGGGGCAGGCGGCAAAGATCTGCAACAACATGCTGCTCGGCGCTACGATGATTGCGACGTGCGAAGCATTCGGGTTGGCCGAGAAGCTGGGGCTGGACGCACAGCGTTTCTACGACATCGCCAGCGTCTCGTCCGGGCAGAGCTGGTCGATGACCAGCTACTGCCCGGTTGCCGGAGTCGGTCCCGACACGCCCGCCGACCATGATTATCAGGGCGGATTCGCGACCGCGCTGATGCTCAAGGATCTGCGGCTCGCAATGGCCGCAGCTCAAACGGCCGATGCGGCGACGCCCATGGGAATGCGCGCGTCCGAGCTATACGAACGCTTTGCCGCCGAGGGGCAGGGCGCCCTCGACTTCTCAGCGATCGGAACGCGGCTCGACTGAGTCGGACGGCTAGCCGCGTATCACCGGCAATCGACCAGTCCCTGGGCCGCGCTGCCGAAGCGGATGCGGGAGATGGTGACGTCCAGCTTGCCGGCCGTGGTCATGGCGAAGGGGCGTGCGATCTTGGCCAGATCGGCGGATTGGTAGCAGCGTAGCGGCACCGCGACCTCTCCCCAGCCGCCACTGCTCGCAAGCGCCTTTAGCCGCGCCGTCACGTCAACACTGTCCAGTGTTACCGGTGCCGCCGGCGGCGTCTCGACGCGCAGGTCGACGATCACTGCAACATCGCCATTCGCCTCACGTGTCAGGTCGACGGGATCGCCGACAAGTGCAGCGGTGGCCGGTCCCTGGCCGGTCCAGGTCAATTGCACCGAGTCTTCCTGTGCGGTCCGGTCGGCAGGGCGACGACCAATCATGTCCGGCCCGGGATTGGCCGATAGCGTGTCGCCGGTACCCAGCAGCAGGCGACGCCCGCCGGTTACCTTGCCGCCGTTGAACAGAATGTTGCGATCGCCACCCGTATCGGGTCGCGCCTCGGACAGTTGGGCGAGCGACCCATCGTCCTTCGTCGTCAAGCCAAAGCCATAAGCGAATAGCGGATCATAATTCCTGTCGCCGACATTGAGCGGCGTCTGGTCGGCACGCTTCGGCCAGCTATAGGGCAATTTACCGCGAAACTGCTGACGCCCGAACACCATGTCGGCGACGCCTTCACCCTCAGACCCCGGCAGCCATGCGGCGACGAACGCGTCTGACGCGTTGAGATATGGGTTCACCCATAACGGGCGCCCCGACAGGAACACCGCGACCACCGGCACGCCCGCCGCTTTCAGCCGCTTCATCGTTGCCAGCGTATCGGCAGGGTCGTCGAAGGCGACGTCGGTCTTGTCACCCTGAAACTCGGCATAAGGGTTCTCGCCGAACACCACGATCGCCGCGTCGGGCTTGGCGGTGTATTGCCCTTGGACGGACAGGGTCGCGGTTCCGCCGGCGGCGCGCACCTGCTCATCGATACCTTGCCAGATCGAGGTTGCGTGCGGAAAGTCCGCGGGTGTCGTCCCGGTTCCCTGCCATGACAGCGTCCAGCCCCCCGCCTGCTTGGCGATATTGTCGGCACCGTCGCCCGCGACCAGAATGCGCGCGCCTGGCTTCAACGGCAGGACGGAACCCGCATTCTTCAGCAGCACCAGTGATTCCTGCACTGCCTGCCGCGCGACCGTGCGGTGCTCGGCGTTCCCCAGCAGGTCATATTGGCCGGCATAGGGCCGTGCCGACGGCTTGGGCGCATCGAAAATCCCGGCCCGGAACTTCACCCTCAGCACGCGGCGGACCGCATCGTCCAGCCTTGCCATCGGGATCTTGCCCGATTTCACCTCGGCAAGCGTGCTATCCCACAGGCCCTTCCAGCTATCCGGCGCCATATAGATGTCCAGCCCGGCATCGATCGCCTGCGGGCAATCGGTTACGGTGCACCCCGGCACCTGACCATGCGCGTTCCAGTCGCCGACGACGAATCCGTCAAAGCCCCATCGGTCTTTGAGTACGCCGGTCAGCAAGCTGCGGTTGCCGGTCATCTTCGTGTCGTTCCAGCTCGAAAAGCTCGCCATGACCGACTGCACGCCGGCCTTCAGCGCCGCCTCATAGGGTGGGGCGAAAAGGTCGCGCAGCTCGGCCTCGCTCATCTGGGCATCGCCCTGATCCTTGCCGCCCTTCGTGCCGCCATCGCCCAGAAAATGCTTGGCGGTCGCGATCACATGCTCGCGCTTCAACCAGTCCTTTGCGCCGACCTGTCCCTGCAAACCCTCGACCAGCGGCCCGGCATAGCTCGCCGCGATCTCCGGCCGTTCGCCAAAGCCTTCATAGGTGCGACCCCAGCGATCATCGCGCACGACCGCGATCGTCGGAGCAAAGGTCCAGTCGATCCCGGTCACCCGCATCTCCAGCGCAGTCACTTTGCCGATCTGCTGCATCAGCGCGGGATCACGCATCGCGCCCAGCGCCACGTTATGCGGAAACAACGTCGCGCCGACGATGTTGGAATGACCATGCACCGCGTCGATCCCCCAGATCGAGGGGATGCGCGGCAATTTCGGGTCGTCACTGGTGGATGCCTCCCAAAAGGCATCGGCCAGTTTCAGCCAGTCGCTGGCGGGCGCGTTATACTTGCCGCCGGGATCGGAGTTACCACCGTTGAATACCGACCCTAGATGATATTTGCGCACATCGTCGGGCGTGATGCTGGCAATATCCCCCTGGATAACCTGCCCCACCTTCTGTTCCGTGGACATCCGCGTCAGTAGCTGATCGATGCGGCGCTCAATTCCCGCATCGCGCGGGACCGATGATCTCAGTTCGGGCCATGTGGCGGGATGGGCGGTGCCGCCACCGGCTTGGGCAGCAGACGGGGCAGCGGTCTGGGCAGGGGTCTGGGCAGACAGGGCAGGGGTCGGACATCCGGCGGCGACCAGCAGCGATCCTGCGATTCTCAGATGATTGTGCGTCAATCCTCTTCCCCTGTGACTTTCTTTTGAGAACGTTCTCTTTCGCCAGATACCCCGTCAGCGCCGATGCTGTCGAGCCATTTAGCGCAATCGACGTGTCTGCCAGACGACGCGGCCAATAATGTCGCATCGCCCTTCGGTTATCGGGGCTGCCTGCGGATTGTCACTGGTGATCAACAGATCGCCACCAGCCCGGGTGACTCGCTTGACCATCAGCAGTTCGTCCAGACGGATGACGAAAATCGCCCCGCCGCGCGGTGACGTTCGGTCGCGCGTGTCAACATAGATCTGGTCACCCTCCATCAGCGAAGGCTCCATCGAATTGCCGCGGACGGTGAGGATATGGGCATGATCGGGATCCAGCCGCAGGCCGCGGGCAAGGGCAGGATCGAGTTGCTCCATCGCCAACACGATGTCGTCGTCGGCGGCAGTTCCCGGTCCCGCTGACGCCGCCAGATCGAGCCGCCTGATCTGTATGGCACGCGGTTCCGCTGGTGCGCCCAGTGCTCGTTCGCTCACGCCAAGATAATCCGCCAGCAACCGACGGTCATGCTCTGCCAGGCGACGCGGCGATCCACGCGTGACGAACTGGTGAAGATAAGCGGCATTGCGCCCGATCATCGCCGACAACGCCGCCAGGCTTTCACCGCGCTCGGCGGCGATACCCCTCAGGGTCGAATGGGGACCGGCATCCGTCATGCCAGATATATTAGCGCAGGAAAAATCCTAGACAAGTTGGAGAATGCGGAACAGATCGGGAACAGTGATGAGTCGGGAGCTTATGGAATGACGATGTTGGTCGAGATCGATCGGTATTTGCGGGCGACCGGTATGTCGCCCTCACGCTTCGGCAGGCTGGCGGTGAATGACCCGCGGCTGGTGCAGGACCTGAGAAAAGGGCGAACCCTCGGGCGCTCGGTCGTCCTGCGCATCGAATGCTTCATTGCTGGACAGCGCGAGGATCGGGCATGAGCGCGTCTGTTCCTGTTCAATATGACGCGGCGGTGCTGCTGTCGCGCGCCATCCGGCGGCTGGCCAGACACGCTGGCTTCCCGGTAAGGATTGCCGAGGTGGCGGCACGCGACTGGTGGAGCGCGACCTTCACCGGTCTTGCCCAGACAATTATTCTGATCGGCCCGAAAACACCGGACTTCATGTCATGGCTGAAAACCCTGGGCGAAGCAGAATTCAGCTTTCGTGAGCATGTCGTTGCCGACCTGCTCGTCGTCGCGATCACCGATGAGCCGGAGGGTCGCCGGGTTGTTCTTCGGGCGTTGACGTTGACGGGCGTGTAATGCTCCGTCGCCGGTGAACGATCAGTGCCGCGAACGCTGCCACCGCGACGATGGCGAGGATCGCCGGCCACAGATGCGTGATCGATCGGACCCGGCCAAAGGCGCGCTCAATGGCTTCGCCGAACAGGTAACCGGCGGTGGTGAACACCGTGCCCCAGATTGCTGCTGCGACGGCATTGAGAAGGACGAACCGGTAACGATCGATATGCGACGTACCGATGGCGATCGGACTGACGGTGCGCAGGCCATAGATGAACCGGAATGCGAAGATAAAGCCCGTCGGGTGACGCTCCAGCATCCGGATCGCCCGCGCGAAGCCCGGTCGCGCCGTGATCCGCTGGACGCGCGGATGGTCGCGGAACCGCCGTCCCAATGTAAACAGCAATTGATCCGCCACAAAAGATCCTGTCGCTGCCGCCACCATCGCGCCGCCCAGCGGCAACAGGCCGTGCCGCACGAAGATTCCGCCGGTCACGACCACCGTCTCGCCTTCGATGCCTGCTCCCACGAATAGTGCCGGCAACCCATAGTGCGCGATGATCGTCTCGATACTCAAGGAAATCGCATCCGCTACAGCGAGCGTTCATAGATCTGGTACACCTTGTTGACCCGGCTCTGGATCGTCTCGGCGATGGAGCGCATCCCCTGATTATCGTCGAGAATCCAGCCGATCTCCCCGCGGCTCGCGCCGTAGCGGCGCACCGACGCCTCGCGGATATATTCGATCATCATGAAGGCAAGCTGGCTGGCCATGCGCGACGACTGCAGATCCCTGACCACGCCCATCAATGGCACGCGCATCGTGCGCACGCGAGGACGCCGCAGCCACAACAGCAATCTGGCCCAGCCGAAGGGCAGCAGCTTCCCCTTCAACGGTTTGATCGCCTCGTTGAGGTCGGGCAGCGTGATCATGAACGCGACGGGTCGGCCATCCAGTTCGGCGATACGAATCAGGTCGTTGAAGACGATCGGTTTCAGCTTGACGCCGACGTCCTTCATCTCCGGCGGTGTCAGCGGAATGAATCCCCAATTATCGGACCATGCGTCGTTGAGAATGCCTAGGATGATCTGAGCCTCTTCCTCGAAGCGGCTCTTGTCCACCTCGCGCACGCGGATGCGCGGGTTGCGCTCGCCAGACTGAATGATCCTTTTGACTATCGGCGGGAATTCCTGCGTGATGTCCAGTTCATAGGTCATCAGTTGCTTGACGGGCACATACCCGGCCGTCTCGATCCAGCCGCGATAGGCGGGGCTGGCATGACCCATCATCACGGTTGGCGACTGATCATATCCCTCGATCAGCAGCCCCGGATCTTCCCAGACCGACATGCTGATCGGCCCCAGCACGCGCGTCATGCCCTCAGCGCGCAGCCAGTCCTCGGCACGTGCCAGAAGGGCGCGAAAGACACCTTTGTCTTCGGCCTCCATCAGCCCCCATTGACCGGTGCCCGGACCAAAGCCCTGTTCGGCCGGCATGGTCAGCGCCAGGGTGTCGATGTGTGCGGAGATGCGCCCGACGATCCGGCCCTCGCGCTCGGCCAGAAACAATTGCGCTTTCGCATGGCTGAACCAGCCGTTCTTTTCCGGCGTGATCAGCCCCAGCGCTTCCGACTTCAGCGGTGGCACCCATGCCGGGTCGTCGGCATACAGCCGAAAGGGCAGGTCGATGAAGGCGCGTCGGTCGCGTTTTGTGGTGACGGGGCGGATGGAGAGAGGGGCCACTATCGGTTACAGCCTTGGTTGCGAAGTCAACGCCTGTGCGTTCCCGCTCCGCCCCCTCCTGTCAATGCCACGCTGTCGCCACTATCTACCGTCAATGGACCAAGCAATGAACCATAGTCTCGCCCTCGATCGGAGCACCGTCGTGCCGGGCGCGTCGCGCCAGCCGACGCACCGTATTGCCGATGACAAGGCCATGCTGAGGACCGCCGCCGACCTGACGCGTGATCTTGTCGCGGCGCGACCGGCGATCTATTGGAGCGATATGCTCGCGTCCGTCACGGTCGGCTACGGCGCGCTGGGCGTCGCGATCGGTACGTCGTCGACGGCCATCATGGTGATCGCGGCGATCGTCGCGGCGCTGGCGCTGTACCGCGCGATCAGTTTCATTCATGAGATCAGCCATCTGAAGTCATCGGCCGTGCCGTATTTCCGCTCGGGCTGGAACGTGCTTGTGGGTGTGCCGATGCTTACCCCGTCCTTCATGTATGAGGGCGTTCACAATCTTCATCACGCCAAGACGCGATATGGTACCGCCGACGATCCAGAATATCTGCCGCTCGCGCTGATGAAGCCGTGGACACTGCCCGCCTTCATCGTTGTCGCCGCGCTCGCCCCCCTGGCGTTGCTGTTTCGCTATGCTGTGCTGTCGCCATTGTCGGTAGTCGTGCCGTCGATCCGGCGTGTGATCGTGGAGCGCTACTCCGCGCTCGCGATCAATCCCGGTTTTCGCCGCCGCGCGCCCGAAGGAGAGGCGCGCCGGCAGTGGAACCGGGTAGAGACGGCCGCCAGCATCTGGGCGATCGCGATCGTCGCGCTCGTCGCGACGGGCATTATTCCGCTTCGCGCGTTCCTGATCGCGCTCTGTGTCGCCTCGTCGGTCGCGGTCGTTAATCAGGTGCGCACGCTGGTCGCGCATCTATGGGAGAATGAGGGGGAGGCGATGAGCGTCACTGCCCAGTATCTCGATTCCGTCAACGTCCCCCCGCCAACGTTGCTGCCGGCTTTATGGGCGCCGGTCGGGTTGCGCTATCACGCGCTACACCATCTGCTGCCGGGATTGCCCTATCATGCGCTTGGCGCGGCGCATCGCCGCATCACTGCGGCGCTGGAGTCGGACTCGCCCTATCACAAGGCCAGTCATTCGGGATTGCCGACGCTGGTAAACCGCATCGCGCGGAGCACCATGCGACTTGAGCGGTAGATAGGGTCGGCGTTCGCTACTCTTCTGTTCTGACGAGTACCGCTTCCCCGATCAGCAGGAACAGCAGGAACGGCGCCCATGCCGCGAGGAATGGCGGATAAGCGCCGAGATTGCCCATCGCCAGCGCGAAATTGTCGGAGACGAAATAAGCAAAACCGAGCATCATGCCAATGATGGCACGAATGAACAGCGTGCCGGAGCGTGCAAGCCCAAACGCCGCGACGGCGCCCAGGAGCGGCATCAGCATGGACGATAATGGTCCGGAGAGCTTGTGCCACAGAGAGCCCTCAAGTGCCTTTGTGGGGCGACCTGCGCCGCGCAGATCATTGATTGCTGCTTTCAACGCACCGAATGACAATCCGTCGGCGTCGACATCGACCAGCGTGAATTGATCGGGCGTCACATTGCGACCGATGACGATTTGACCAAGATATTGGACCTTGCCCGTCGCGACGTCGAAACGGCTGGCGGGGCCAATCTGCCACCCGCCGCCTTTCACATGCTTACCACCAGGCGCCCGCACAATCGCGATCAGATTGCCTCCTTGCCGATCATACAGCGTGACATTGCCGAGCAAGGCGGCAGTGCCGCGTCCTTTGATCTGTGCGACCTCGATCAGGTCATCACCATCGCGCACCCAGACGTTGGAACGATCGCCCCGGTCGATCGGAAGCGGGCCGTAATCCACTTTTTCCCATTGGTTCAGCGTCGCGGTGGCGCGAGCGACCACGCGGTCGTTGAAGGCGAAGGAAATGACGGCAACGCCGATGCTTGCCAGGATCAACGGTGCCAGCACCTGATGCGCGGAGAGTCCGGCAGCCTTCAGCGCGATAATCTCGCTGTTGCTGTTCATCTGTACAAAGGTGATGATCGTGCCGAGCAAAACCGAGAAGGGCAGGAAGGTGGCGATGATCTGCGGCGCGCGCAGCGAGATATAGCGCAGCACCTGAGCCTGGCCGTTGCCGGAATAGGCAAGGATGTGACCGGTATTGCTGAGCAGATCCAGCGTTTGCAGGACAATCACCAGGATCGCCAGGATCCCAAAGGTACGCGCGAGGAACAGCCGTCCCATGTACAGTGCGACCGTCGACGACGGGAAGAACGACGTTGGCTTCAAGTCGTCAACTCGCGTCGCCGCCGGCCCGGCAGACGTGAAGTGACCACCTTGGCCAGGTTTGAAAACGCGCGTTCAACCGCTGAAATTGGCTGTCCGCCGGGAATATAAGCGATTGTGTAGTACATCCAGCAGACCAGCCCTGCGAAAACCATGAAAGGTCCCCACAGGGCTATGATCGGGTCGACCCGTCCCAGTTCCCCTATCGAAGCGGCGTATTGATTTACCTTGTGGTAGGTGACGATCATCACGATCGCCAGGAATACACCCAAGGGAGATGACGATCGCTTTGGGGGAACGCCAAGCGCCAGCCCCAGCATCGGCAACAGAAAGATTGAAGCTACTTCTGCCAGACGGAAGTGGAACTCGGACCGACTGCCGGCGCGCTCGATATTGGTCTCGGCCCTGCGTCCCTGCCGCGCGAGTTCGGGGAGTGTGTATTCGAGGTTGCGCCCCCCTCGCTGCCGGAAGCTTTCGAACTTTGGCAGATCGATAGGAAGGTCATGGCCGCTGAAGCGCAATACGCGCGGCGTTTTATAACCGGCCCGATTGTGGATCAGCGTCCCGTTAGTCAGGCGCAGGATGATGACGTTGGGATCGTCAGTCGCCAGGAATCGTCCACCCTGGGCCGTGACGCCGAGCCAATCGCCCTTGGCGGTCTGGGCATGGACAAAGATGCCGGTCAGATCGCGTCCCTTGTCCCGGCTCTCCTCGATCCTGAGCGTCATGTGGTCGCCCAGCTTGGTGAACTCCCCCACCTTGATCGATGCGCCAAGCGCGCCGGTACGCAATTCAAAGCGCAGGCCTTCGTAATAATAGCGCGCAATAGGCTGGACATAGCTCACGATCCCCAGATTCACGACCGCGAGCACGATTGCATATGCGTACGGGACACGAAGCAGGCGCGTATAGCTCATGCCGACGCCCCGCATCACGTCCAGTTCAGAGCTTGTCGCCAGACGCCGGAAGGCCAGAAGCACCCCCAGCAACAGTCCGACCGGTATGCCGAGCCCGAGATATTCGGGAAGCAGATTGATCAGCATCCGCCACACGATGCTGACCGGCCCGCCTTCGGTCGCCACGAAGTCGAAGAGGCGCCGGATGCGGTCGAGCACCAGAAGCATCGCGAAGATGACGAGCGTGGAAAACAGCGGCACCGCGATCAATCGTGCCATGTATCGATCAATCAATTTCATGGTCGTCGAGTGAACTCGGCTGGTCCGGATGAGCGCCGGAGGAGGTGTGTTATCAGGCGGCTCTAGCGACGAAGCTACCGCCGCGCTACTCCGCCGCGACTTGTGCGCCGGGTATCGGTGCACTGTCGAGCGCGATAGCAATCGCGCGTTCCAGCGCCGCGATCGTGAACGGCTTGCGCAGCACCGGCCGGTCGCCGAACTCGCTCGTACTTGCTTCCCCGGCAAACCCGGTCACGAACAGGACCGCAAGATACGGGAATTGCCGGACCAGTTCGGCAACCATTTCCGGACCGCTTTGCCGCGGCATCAGGACGTCGGAGATCAGCAGGTCGATCGGACTTTCGCGTGCCAGCACCGAAGGGGCGACAAGCGGATCGTCGCAAGCGACGACGTGGTGACCCAGTTCCTCCAAAGCCTCGTTGGTCGCCGCGAGCACACGCGGATCATCCTCAACGATCATGATGCGCAGCGCCGCCGATTTCACGGCTCGCATTTCGTCAACTATTGTCAGCGTTCGATCCACTGGAGCACTGGCGTTTCGTGGCAGGTACAAGGTGACGGTGGTGCCTTTGCCGAGCGCAGTATCAATGCCGATCTCTCCGTCAAGCTGGCGGACGAACGCAAATGACTGACTAAGGCCCAGACCGGTTCCCTTGCCGACCGGCTTCGTCGTGAAGAACGGCTCGAATACCCGTTCGGCAATTTCGGGTGACATGCCGCAGCCGGTGTCTGTCACTGCGATCGTCACATAGTCACCCGATTGGCAGTGACCGATCTCGTTCTGGCGCAGGCGTTTGCGATTGGTCACGACCCGCAGCACACCGCGACCGTCCATCGCATCGCGAGCGTTGACCGCCAGGTTCAGCAGCGCATTTTCCAACTGAACCCGGTCCGCGCGGACCTGCCAGCCCCGGGCCTCGTCATGCGCGTCCAGTGTGATTCCGTCGCCAAGCGTCCGGTCGAGAAGCTCGGACATGCCGTCCACCATCGAAGCGACCACGATCAGTTCGGGTCGAAGCGAGTCTTCCCGGCTAAAGGCCAAAAGCCGACGGGTTAGCGCGGCGGCGCGATTGGCGCCTTCCATCGCGCTGTCGACATGGCGACGAGCGTTCCCCAGCTCGGAGGGCATGGCTCTTTTCGCAAGTTCCAGTCCCCCCAAAACGACGGACAGCATGTTGTTGAAATCATGCGCTATCCCTCCTGTGAGTTGCCCGACCGCTTCCATTTTTTGCACCTGGCGAAGCTTGGCTTCCTGCTCGCGCAGGGCATCTGTCGCGTCGGTAACGGCGGCTGACAGTTCCGCGGCGCGCTCATATGCCTGATCTGCCTCGGCAAGCGCCATTGCACGTTCATTCACCGTCTTGACGATGAACCATCCGAGGACGATCGCGCCCAGCACGATCAGAATGCCGAAGACGGCAAGAATACCGGCCCATTGGTTCGATCGCTCCACGGTCCGCATCGCCAGACCGGTGCGACTGTCAAGCAGCCTCTTCTCGCGTGCAATCATCCTGTCCAGCGTCTTGTCGATCTGAGCCAGAGCGGGACCGCGCCGCGACTGATAATAGCGCGACAGTGCCTGGTTGTTCTTGCCGTATCGGGTGCTGAGCGCAATCAGCGATAATTCTTCGCCGCGATCGGTATATGCTTTGCGAAGCCGGCGCAGCGCCAGTCCTTGCCTGGACTTGTCTTCGGTCAGTTGATCGAGACGATTGATCTGTGCATTTGCCAGCGTCCATTCGTCGAAATACAACTGGCCCTGTTCATTATCGCCGCTGATGACATAACGACCCAGCGATGCTTCGGAGCGCGCGATTGTTCCTGAAAGCGTTCGAGCGAGAACCATGAGATCATAGCTATGGGCTTGCAGTTCCAGCGCCCGATCGCGCTGCCTGTTTGCGGTACCCAGGATAAATATCAGCGCAACCATGATGGCGGTGCCGGCACAGGCCAGCACGACCAGCGTCATGGTGCGCCAAATTGCCGCTCTCGTCCGCGGTGTCCCCCCCGCGTCCCCCGTTGCGTCGTCACTCACTCACGAAGACGTATCGCATCTGTATCAAAGTGGGAAGTATTTTTTAGTTGACCGCACCTACAGAACGTCCCGCCTTGTGAAACAGCGTCAATACCGTCTCGATCTGCTCCGCGCTGTGCTCGGCGCATAGCGAACATCGCAGCAGATAAGTGCCGGCGGGCGTGGCCGGCGGACGCGCCATGTTCACATAGACGCCGCCGTCCAGCATCGCCTGCCACATTGCCACCGCCTGATCCTGATCGTCCAGGATGATCGCAACGATCGCGGATTGGGGCGTCGCGGTGCCGAGCCGGAAACCCATGCGGGTCAGGCCTGCGTGCAGGGTGCGGGCGTTTTCCCACAGGTGCTGGCGCTTGTTGTGCGCATAAGCGAGCTTGCGGATCGACGTCGCGGCGGTCGCAACGACGGACGGCGGCAGACTGGCCGTGAAGATATAGGGACGGCAGGCCAGCCGAATGGCCTCGAATTTCGGGTGATTGGAAACGCAAAACCCGCCGACGGTACCAACCGATTTGGAAAAGGTGCCGATAACGAAATCGACCTGAACGTCCAGCCCCTGATCCTCATACACGCCGCGGCCATGATCGCCGAAGAAGCCCATCGAATGAGCCTCATCGACCAGCACCATCGCGCCGTGTTTTTTCGCCACCGCAACCAGGTCCTTCAGCGGCGCAACATCGCCCAGCATGGAATAGACACCTTCCAGCACCACCAGCTTGGCGGGTTCCGGGGGCAGGCGACCAAGGCGCTTGTCGAGGTCCTCGACGCAATTGTGGCGGAAGCGAACGATCTCGGCATTGCCCTGTGCGCAACCGTCATAGATCGATGCGTGGCTGTCCGCATCGAGGATGACATATTCACCCTTGCCGGCCAGTGTGGAGATGATGCCAAGATTGGCCATGTATCCTGTTGAAAAGACAATCGCGCCTGACATGGCGTAAAAATCCCTCAGTGCCTCTTCGACGTCGACATGATCGTGAAACGTACCGTTCAACATCCGGCTGCCATTGGTGCCCGATCCGAACCGTTGCAGCGCGTCCTTGCCGGCCTGGATCACATCGGGGTCGAACGTCATGCCCATGTAATTATAGGTGCCGAGCAGGATCGTCTCACGCCCCTTGATGACCGCCTGCGTCGGCGAGCGGACTTCTTCCATCACGATCGAAAAAGGATCGCGGACACCCGATGCCAACAGCGTCTCGCGTTCCCGGATCAGGGGATCGAATTTCGACATCAGATCATTGCCCGGCATTGCACCGGGCGCCGTCGGCGGCTCAGCGGGAAGAACTTCGGCCTGTAATCCGGTTTCTGTCACGCCGCGTCCTTCAGCGTCGCGACCGCGTCGATCAATTGCCCGATCGTCTCGATCTCGGCCTGCATGTTCATCGTGATAACGATATCGAATTCGTCCTCGATCGCCGCGACAAAGTCCATGACGGTCAGGCTGTCCCATTCCAGATCGCCCTGGAAGGTCGTCGCCTCTGTCAACGAGACGCCCTTTTCATTGAAGGGTTCGATCTGCTGTCTGACTGTGTCGAAAATCTGCTGGCGGTCGGTCATCGAAATTCCTGATTGCATTCTACGTGTCGCGCACCGTGTCAGACGAATGCGGCGGATGTTCGGCTATAACAGGCCTTGGGCGCGATACCACTGCGCGGTCCGGGCCAGGCCCTGCGCGGTAGCTATTTGCGGACTCCACAGGGCGGGGACCGCCCGCCTGTCGGGATCGATTGTCCAGTCCGGATGACTGAACACCGCGACGCGGTCGGGGGTCAGCCTGGCGCGGTCGCCACGGATCGCGCGATCCAGCTTTGCTACCGCCGACAGCAGTGCTCGCGGAAGGGGAAGGGGCAGGATCGGTCGTCCAACGGCGCGTCCGATCATCCTTGCGTAGTCGACATGCGTGTAGCCTTCGGTTCCGTCATCGGCTTCAACGATCGCCGAGGAGTGGCGGTCGCCGATGGCAAGCGCCAGCAGAAGTCTCGCCAGGTCATCGACGGCGACGACCGAAAGACGGCCCGACGGTGGTAGCACCATGACCCTGAATCTTGCCATGCGAAACAGGTCGAGTTGATCGAGGTCGCCGGGGCCATAGATCGCAGGGGGACGCACGATCGTCCAATGGCTGGTGCTGTCTTCAACCCGCCTTTCGGCCTCCGCCTTCGACCAGCCATAATCCGAAAGCTGCGGCTCGCGCGCCGCAAGCGACGAGACGTGAATATAGCGTCGATTGCCGGTCGCCCGAAGGATTGCCGTTGTTCCATCGATGTTTCCCGAGGCGAAGCCGGCGCGGTCCGGAGCGTTGACGACACCGGCGACGTGGATGACCGCTGCTGCGCCATCGACCAATCGGTCAAGCGATGCGGGATCGTCCAGCGCGCCGTCAATCCACGTCACGCCTTCGCGCACCTGTTGCGGGCGTCGCGTCAGGGCACGGACCCGGTGGCCATCGTTCAGCGCCGTCTCGATCAGGCATCCGCCGACAAAGCCCGTGCCGCCTGTGACCGCGAGGATCACAGCAGTGCCATATGGCTGCGGTGGACGAGCGCAGCTCGCGGGGCATGGCCGAGGATCGCGGCCTGTTCCTCACTGCGAAGCCCGATCAGCTTGCGTGCATCGCCTGCGTCATATTCGGACAACCCGCGACCGATCACCCGCCGGTCATGCTCGATCCTGATCAGGTCACCGCGCGCGAAGTCGCCGTCGATCGCGCTGACACCGGCCGCGAGGAGGCTGTTCCCGCCGATCAGCGCCTTGGCCGCACCGGCGTCGATGGTGATTGCGCCTCGCGCGGTCAGTCCCCCGGCCAACCACGCTTTGCGGGCGGAAGCCGCTTTGTCAGCGGCGAACAGGGTGCGCCGCATTGTATCGCGAAGCGGGTGCGCAACCCTGCCCGATGCGATGATCAGCGGAATCCCTGCCGCCACCGCGACGCGGGCCGCCGCGATCTTCGACACCATCCCCCCCGAACCCATGCCGGAAGCCGAGCCGGCGTCGGCCATGCCGGCCACATCATCGATGTTCTTGACATGGTTGATCAGCCGCGCGCCCGGCATCGCCGGGTTTCGGTCGTACAATCCGTCGACATCGGACAGCAGGATCACGCCGTTCGCACCGGCCGCCTGTGCGACGCGGGCGGCCAGACGATCATTGTCGCCAAAGCGGATCTCTTCGGTCGCGACACTGTCATTCTCGTTGATGACGGGTACGACGCCGAGACCGAGAAGCCGTGACAAGGTCGCCGCCGCGTTGAGATAGCGTCGGCGGTCCTCAAGATCGCCCAGCGTCACCAGCATCTGCGCCGCGGTCAGTTCCTGCATCCCGAGCAGCGCCGCCCACGTCCGGCTAAGCTCGATCTGGCCTACGGCGGCGGCGGCCTGGGCATCCTCAAGACTCGCCCGGCCACCCCTCGCCAAGTTCAGGCGGCGTGCACCGAGCGCGATCGCACCGGACGAAACGATCGCAATCTGCTGACCGGCGGCGACGCGCGCGGCGATGTCGCCGACCAGTCCTGTAACCCAGTCCGTCCGCACCGTGCCATCGTGCTCGACGAGCAGCGCCGAGCCGATCTTGACGATCAGGCGGAGACAATCGGTGGGCGCAAACAGCGTCATGCGGTCGCGTTAGCCTGCTATCCGCACCCGCGACAATGCGCGTCAGTCGCGCGCGAACACCGCGTCATGCGCCAGTTCGACGTTCAACGAGGGAAGCGCGATCGTCGCGGGTTCGTGATGGATGGTCTCATTCCAGCTGCTTGCGCCCGTCCGCTGCACGATGTGGACCCGCTCGGTCGCGATATCGACAAAGACGATCGTGTCGACGCTGGGCAATGCCTTATACTCGGGTAGCTTGACGCGCAGGTCGGTCCGCGCGGTTCCGGAGGACAGGATCTCGAACAAAACGCGCGGATCGTCGAAAGCCTTTCCGTCGTCATCGGCGGGATCGTCGCGACCGCCATAAACAGCAATATCGGGATAGCGCACGGACCGATCATGCGTCCTGGCGGCCATGTCCGAGCCATAGGGCGTGCGGCCCGTGCCTCGAAGTTGGAACGACAATATAGTCAGTATATTCCCCGCCACGCGCGCATGTCGCGCCCCCCGGCAATCATGTGGATCACGCCATTGTCGAGTTCGGCCTTGCGCTCGCCGAAATCGATGTCGAGAAACTCCTCCGCGCTCAGCAGGAAATAGTCCGGTCGCGTCGCCATTTCCGCTTTATAGCAGAGCGACGATAGCGCTCAAATAGGCGACCATTCGATCGCGTCCTCACCTTCGTCGTTTGCCGCCACGGCGTCGCCGGTCAGGCCGATCGCGTCCAGCAACCGATCGAGCGTCCAGTCGACGCCCGCGCCGCTTGCGGCCGACAGGGGAATGACTTCGGCGCCGCTGGCCTCCTCCAGTTCGGCGGACAGCGCTTCGATGAGTTCATCGTCCAGCATATCGATCTTGTTGAGCGCAACGACGTGCGACTTCTCGGCAAGCCCAGCGCCGTAAGCCGCCAGTTCGTCGCGCACGACGCGGTAGCTCTCGGCGACATCGGCATCATTCGCGTCGACCAGATGCAGCAGAACCCGGCAACGCTCGATATGGCCCAAGAACCGATCGCCGATCCCGGCCCCATCGGCGGCGCCTTCGATCAGACCGGGAATATCGGCGAGCACGAACTCCCGGCCCCTGTGGCGGACAACCCCCAGCTGAGGACGGGTGGTGGTGAAGGCGTATTCGCCAACCTTAGCCTGTGCGTTGGTGGCCGCGTTGATGAAGGTAGATTTGCCGGCATTGGGCAGGCCGACCAGCCCGGCATCCGCCAGCAGCTTCAGCCTTAGCCAGATCCAGCTTTCCTCGCTTGGCCAGCCGCTGCCGTGCTGGCGCGGCGCACGATTGGTCGATGTCTTGTAGCTGGCGTTGCCGCGTCCGCCGTCGCCACCACGCAGAAAGACCTCCCGCTGACCGACGCGCGTGAAATCGAGCAGCACATCCTCCTTGTCCTCGGACATGATCTGTGTCCCGACCGGCACCCTGACGATCAAATCGTCGCCGCCCGCGCCGGTGCGGTTCGAGCCTGACCCTCCCATCCCACGTGGCGCACGGAAATGCTGGGTGTAGCGAAAGTCGATGAGCGTATTCAGTCCGGCGACGGCCTCCACCACAATATCCCCGCCCTTGCCGCCATTGCCGCCATCGGGGCCGCCATATTCGATGAACTTTTCACGCCGGAAGCTGACGGCGCCAGGACCGCCTGCGCCGGAACGGACGAAAATCTTGGCCTGATCGAGAAAGTGCATGCGTCTATGTAACGGTCGCCGGGCGTTTCGCCAGCACGGCCTCTCGCGCGATGTCCCGCGCCCGGCCGCGCGGCAGCTCCAGTGCGCGCGCCATCGGCCCGCCCATCAGCGCATCGCCGAGCGCCATCAGCACCAGTTGCAGCGTCACCTCATGGATCGGTCGCTGATCCGCGCTATGCTCCTCCGCCAGTTCATCGACCAGATCGTGAACGGCGGCGAGGATCGGATCGAGCGCGTCCTGATTGCCCGACAGGATCATCCAGCTCGCCAGCGCCCCTGCGCCTCCTGCTCCGAAGGCATCGAAGGTCAGGTCGACCACTTCCTCCAGATCGCGTCCCTCCGCCCGGGTGCGAAGAACGGCCGTGCGAATAGTACTCGTGATGTCGGTCGCCATTCGGGCGATAAGCGCTTTCTGCAGGCCTTGTGCTGATCCGAAATGGTGGAGGAGGGTTGCATGGGTGCGGCCGATGCGGCCGGCGACCGCTTTCAGTGTCAGGCGGTGCGGACCCTGTTCCAGCAGCAGCGCACGCGCGGCGTCAAGTGCTGCTTCGCGTGATTCCTCCGGGCTGAGACGTCGGCGTTGGGCGGTGGGTGAGACGGACATCGAACGCAGACCTGACACGCTTTACGGGACGGGAGCAACGGGCGTCAGGGTAAATTCTCGTCGGGTTCGACGCCCCATAATCCGGCGGTGCTGACAAAGCCTTCCTTGCCGTGGACGTCAAGGCGGCACCAGCCGTTCGCGCACTGGCTGACTCGTCCGACGACGCCGGGTGCCACGCGCCACAGCAGCCGCGATTGTTCGTCCGGCGCATCCCGCATCGCCACCGGCTCTGTCCCACGGACCAATACCGTGCGTGTGTAGCGCAGCAGTGTTCCCTGCATCCAGCCGGTTTCCCCATCGGGATCCTCGATACGCCGCCAGTCCTTGAACACGGCGATCACGCGCACGGGAAGATCGGGCCGGCGATAAAGCCAGGTCGCGGGGTAGGTACGTGCGGGGCCGGTGCGCATCCGTGCGCGGCTCGCACCGATCGACGCCCAATAGGGCAGCTCGCGCGGTGCAGCAGCCAATGGCACTGCCGCCATGATCGTTGCCCCCGCCAGGGCGAGCAGGACAGCGCGTCTTTGCATGGATCTCCCCCCGGTCGATCGCCTGTATCAAGCAGCGAGGCGATCGATCAACTGCGTTGACGCATCCCGGCCGTTTCGCCAAGCCATGCGTTATGGTCGCGCCGACACCTTGTCCCAATCCGAGAGTGATCGTAACGCGTGAACTGGCCGGTCCCGTCATGGATCGACTGGAGGCGCTGTTCGACGCTGCCATCAACCGGGGTGACGCGCCGATGGATCGCGGCGCACTCGCAGTAATGATGGCCGAGTGCGACGTATTGGTGCCGACGGTCACCGACACGATCGACGCGGAACTGATCGATGGAGCGGGAGAGCGGCTGCGGCTGATCGCCAATTACGGCGCGGGTGTGAATCACATCGATCTGGCGGCGGCGCGACGACGGCGGATCATCGTCACGAACACGCCCGGTGTCCTGACCGAGGATACCGCCGACATGACCATCGCGCTGATCATCACGGTCACGCGCCGCCTGCCCGAAGGTGAGAGGCTGGTCCGTTCAGGCGAATGGCATGGCTGGAGTCCGGGCGGCATGCTGGGTCGCCGGATCGGCGGCAAGGCGCTGGGCATCGTCGGCATGGGCCGCATAGGTCAAGCGGTTGCGCGGCGGGCACGTGCCTTCGGCCTGTCCGTTCACTATCACAATCGCCATCGGTTGCCGGCGATCGTCGAGGCGGAGACGGGCGCGACCTGGCACGCCGATCTGGACGCGATGCTGCGCGACATCGATATCCTGACGATCCACACCCCACGCAATCCCGACAGCGAGGGGTTGCTGGACGCGAGGCGCATCGCCCTGATGCAACCGCATGTTTTCGTCATCAATACGTCGCGCGGGGGCATCGTCGATGAAGATGCGCTGGTCGAGGCGCTGGAGGCGGGGCGGCTGGCGGGGGCAGGGCTGGACGTGTGGAAGCATGAGCCGCGGATCGACCCGCGACTGCTGGCGCTGCCCAACGTCGTGATGACGCCGCACATGGGATCGGCCACGATCGAGGGCCGTATCGCCACCGGCGAACGGGTGATCGCCAACATCCGCATGTGGGCGGACGGACACCGCCCGCCCGATCAGGTTCTGGAGGGGTGGGCGTAAGGCGCTTGAGTTGGGGAGCGGTTGCGCTCACGGTGCTCTCATGTCCATGCTGATCCTGCCGCTCCTTCTCGCCACCGCCACAACCAGCGCCGCCGCGCCCGCGACGCCGCCGCCGTCGCCCGCGAAGTTGCGCACGAGTGTCGAGACGCTGGTCGCGTTCCGCACGCGCCATACCCTGTCGACGACGACCGACCCGAAACGCGGCATCGGTGCCGCGCGGGACTGGACGGCCGCGCAGTTCAAGTCGATCGGACAAGCCTGTGGCGGGTGTATCACGGTGGAGCGGCTGGATCGTCGCGTTACCGGTCCGCGCGCGCCTGACGGCGTCAATATCCAGGACGTGCTGGGCATCCAGCGTGGTCGCGACCCCAATCGCTATGTGATCGTCGGCGCGCATATCGACAGCCGCGTCACCGACGTGATGAACGCGACCGCCGATGCGCCCGGCGCCAATGATGACGCGTCCGGCGTGGCACTGGTGCTGGAGGCGGCGCGCCTTTTGTCCAAGCACAAATTCGACGCGACGATCGTCTATGCGGTGTTCTCAGGCGAGGAACAGGGACTGTATGGCGGGACGCTGCTGGCTGAGACGGCGAAGAAGCGGAACTGGCAGGTCGACGCCATGCTCAACAACGACATTGTCGGCAACTCGATCGGGCAGGGCGGCGTTCGCGCCGACAGGCGCGTGCGCGTGTTTTCAGAAGGAATCCGCGCATCGGAGGACATGGACCAGCAACAGGCGCGCCGCTCCATCGGCGGCGAGGATGACGGCCCCAGCCGGGCGCTGGCCAAGGCGATCGACGGGGTTGCTGCAACGATCCCGGGCGGACTTGACGTCTTCGTCGATCGCCGACCGGACCGCTTTGGTCGTGGCGGCGATCATACGCCCTTTCTGGTCGAGGGTTATCCCGCGGTGCGCTTCTCGGTCGATGCCGAGAACTGGGACGCGCAGCATCAGGATCTGAGGACCGAAGGTGGCACTGTCTATGGCGACACGGTTGCGGCGATGGACTTCGATTATCTGGCGAAGGTGACCGCGATCAACATCGCAATCATCGCCCGCGTGGCCGCCGCGCCCTCTGCCCCGGGCGACGTCGGCATGTCGGGTGCATTGTCACGCGACACGACCGTCAAATGGAAGGTCGTACCGGGTGCGGCGAAGTACCGCATACATTGGCGGCGCAACGACACACAGGACTGGAGCGATCAGCGCGACGTGAGCGGAACTCAGACGGTGCTGAAGAACATGCCGGTCGATGACCATTTCGTCGGCGTGTCCGCTTTGTCGGCGGACGGCACCGAAAGTCTGATCAGCTTCGCCGGACGCGCGACGGAGTGATCATATTATTCTAGACCCTCTCCTGCAAGCGGGAGAGGAGGGGCCCGCCGCGCAAGCGGTGGGAGGTGAGGGCCGTTTTCGAGAAAAAAAAGGCCCCTCAATCAAACCCGGCGCGGTGGATCAGGTCCTTGGTCGAGACGTCGAAATCGCCACCGCCCTTCACTGCTTCCTTGGCCATTTCCTTGCCCAGTTCCACGCCGAACTGATCGAAGGAATTGATGTCGAGCAGAACGCCGTTCACGAAGACGCGGTGTTCGTAAAATGCGATCATCGCGCCCAACGTGCGGGCGTCCATGACGTCAAGCAGCAGGGTGGAGGAGGGGCGGTCGCCGGGGTAGCTGCGTGCGGGATCATCGGCCTGCTTGCCCTTCATAAGGGCAGCGCCTTGCGCGAAGGCGTTTAGCAAAAGCTGCTTGTGATGTTCCTCGGACTGGGTGTCGCCCTGCTCAATGACCGCGATGAATTCGACGGGGACCAGATGCGTACCCTGATGGAGAAGCTGGAACACGGCATGTTGCGCATCCGTGCCGACGCCGCCCCAAGTGATCGCCGCCGTCGGACGCCCGACATCCTCGCCCGCCTTGGTGATGCGCTTGCCGTTTGATTCCATCTCCAGTTGCTGGAGATAGGAGGGCAGAAGCCGCAACCTTTCGTCATAGGCGAAGGGCGCGCGCGTCTCCGCGCCACGTACCTGTGTGTAATAAAGGTCGGCAAAGGCGGCGATGGCGGGGGCGTTCTCATGGAGCGCCGACAGGCGGAAATGCCGGTCCATCTCGGCCGCGCCTTCCAGGAGTTGCTCGAACTCGTCCCATCCGAGCGCGATGGCCGCCGGAAAGCCGATCGACGACCACAGCGAATAGCGCCCGCCGACCCCTTCGGAAAAGGGCAGTACGCGGGTCTCGTCGACGCCCCATTCAACCGCCTTGTCGGGCGAGGCGGTCAGCGCCACGACGCGCCCATAGGGATCCTCAACGCCGTGTTCGGTCATCCAGCCGATGACGGACTCCGCGTTCAGCATCGTCTCGGTCGTGGTGAATGTCTTGGAGGCGACCACGAGCAGCGTCGTGTGCGGGTCGAAGCGCTGGAACACGTCCTCCAGCGCCATGCCGTCGACATTGGATACGATTGCGACGTCATAACGGTCGTGTCCGCGCCCCAGCGCATCGACCAGCAGATGCGGCCCGAGCGCGGAGCCGCCGATCCCGACGTGCAGGACGTTTCGGATCGGCCCGAACGCGCCGCCCTCGATCGCGTCGATCATGGCGCGCATCCGGGCATGATAGTTTCCGGCGCGCGCGACGCTCTCGTCGCTTCCCTCGCCGCGCTCGGCGGTGTGCTCGACGGGGCGGTCCTCGGTCGTATTGACGTGCTCGCCGGAGAACATGGCCTCGCGCTTCGCCGCGAAGCCCTGCGCCTTCGCCAGGTCCTGAAACGCGGTCATCGCGTCGGGCGTCAGATGCGTCTTCGACCAGTCGAAATGGATGCCCGCCACGTCGAGCGTGAAACGGTCCAGCCGCTCGGCATCGCCCTCGAACAATTGGGTCAACCGGGTTGCGGGCAACGCCTCGATCGCGGTCCAGTCGGCGGCCATGTGGTTCTCCATCGCTTGCAAGTGTCAGGATCGAAAGCACGCGGACCGGGCGGATTGTTCCCGCCGCTTGACGTGCGCGGGCCGTTGGGCAAACGCGGCGTCCGATATGGCAACGAAAACCAGCAAGTCCGAAACCGGCGACACCGTGCGCTTTCTGCTGAAGCTAGCGCTCATCATTCTGGTGCTCCGCAGCTTTGTCTTCGCACCATTCAGCATCCCCAGCGAATCGATGCTGCCACGGCTGCTGATCGGCGATTATCTGTTCGTGACGAAGTGGAATTACGGCTATTCGCGCTGGTCGCTGCCCGGCGGCATCCCGCTGATCCCCGGCCATGTCTTCGCGCATGTTCCGACACGCGGCGACGTCGTCGTGTTTCGCGCGCCCGAGGTGCTGGACCATGACGTCGTCAAGCGCGTCATCGGGCTGCCCGGCGATACGGTGCAGGTCGAGCGGGGGCAGGTTATCCTGAACGGCAAGCCGATTGCCAAGAACCGGGTTGCCGACTTCATTCTGCCGCTCACCGCCAATTTTAGCGCGGAGAAATGCGGCGCGGCTTTTGTCGACACGATCGGGGAGCAGCAGGTCTGCCGCTACCAGCGCTACCGTGAGACACTGCCGGGCGGGCGCAGCTATGACGTACTGGATCAGGGCGAGATGCCGGACCGGGATGATACGTCGCTCTATACGGTGCCGGCGGGCCATGTGTTCGTGATGGGCGACAATCGCGATGACAGCGGTGACAGCCGGTTCCCGCCGCCGGGGGGCATGGGATATGTGCCGATGGAAAACCTTGAGGGACGGGCGATCATCCTGTTCTTCTCAACGGATGGCAGTGCCGAATGGCTCAAGCCCTGGACGTGGTTCTCCGCGGCGCGCTGGAGCAGGATCGGCCAGGGCCTTGAATGAGTGACCAGACGGACTGGCTGATCGCTACCTTGGGCCGTGCGCCGAAGGACATGGCGCCGTTCGAGCGCGCGCTGACGCATGGCAGCCACGCGGTCGCGAACTACGAACGGCTGGAATTCCTGGGCGACCGCGTGCTCGGGCTGGTGATGGCCGAGTGGCTGTATGACCGCTTTCCGGCGGAGGCGGAGGGCCAGTTGTCGAAACGGCTCAATGCGCTGGTGACGGGTGCGGTGTGTGCGGACGTGGCGCGCGCGATCGGTGTGCCCGCGCATCTGCGGCTGGGTAAGCAGGCGCGCGATGATGGCGCTCTGGACAGTGACAATGTGCTGGGGGACGTGATGGAGGCACTGATCGGCGCGTGGTTCCTGGAGGCGGGGCTGGACGAAGCAAGCGCGTTCATCCGGAGGGCCTGGGGGGACCGGGTACAACGCCACGCCACCGCGCCGCAGCACCCCAAATCGCAATTGCAGGAATGGGCTGCGGCGAACAACCGCCGCGCGCCGGCCTATGAGGTGCTCGACCGTGCCGGTCCCGGCCACGCGCCGCAATTCACCGTGCGCGTGACCGTCGGGCAAAGCGACGCGACCGCCACCGGCGGCAGCAAGCAGGAAGCGGAGACGGCGGCGGCGGCAATGTTGCTGGCAAGCTGGTCTTAGCCCTCTCCCGCAAGCGGGAAAGGGCTGACTCTAGTCTCCTACGCACTGCCGATCATGATACCCGCCGCGATGACCAGCGCGCCGCCGAGCACGACCTTCGCTGCAGCCGATACCGGCGGCGTGTCCATGTAACGCCATTGGATCCAGGCGATGATGCCCAGTTCAATGACGACGACGATTGCCGCGAGGATCGTCGCGGCGGTGAAGTCGCTGATCAGGAAGGGCAGGGTGTGGCCGATGCCGCCGGCGACCGTCATCGCGCCGCAGACCAGGCCACGTAGCCAGGGCGTGCCGCGTCCCGACAGCCGCCCATCATCTGCCAGCGCCTCGGCAAAGCCCATGCTGATCCCGGCGCCCAGGCTCGCGGCAAGACCGACCAGCAGCGCGTCGTGCGTGTCGCGTGTGGCGAAGGCGGCGGCGAAGACCGGGGCGAGGGTGGAGACCGAGCCGTCCATCAAGCCCACCAGGCCGGGCTGCACGATTTGAAGGATAAAGCGTCGGCGCGCGTCCTCGTCCTCACCCTCACGGTGTTCACCGGGCAGGCGGATCGCCTCACTGCTCGCGGCGGCGTCCATATGCTCGCGCTCTGCGGCGGCCAGATCGCCGAGCAGGAGCCGGGTGTCGGCGTCCTCGGTCCTTGCAGCAGCCTGCGCGTAGAAGCGCGCGGCGTCGGCCTCCATCTTCGTTGCCTGTTTGCGGACCGCATCGACGCCGCGAAGCGTGACGGAGGCAACGCTGGAGGGAACGGGTGCGCCGCGCACATCGCGCCGATGTACATAGGGGATATGGTTGCCGAACCGGCGGACGTAGAGGTCGATCAGCGCGCGGCGATGCTCATCCTCCTCGCCGGCCATGTCGTCGAAGACGCCGGCGCTGTGCGGGTAATGTTCACGCAGCCAATGGGCGTAGTCGGCATAGATGCGGCCGTCCTCCTCCTCATTGCTGATGGCGAGGGCCAGCACTTCCTGTTCGCTCAGCCGGTCGAAGTTGCGCATTGTGTGTTCCCGTCCCTAAGCCACCGCCATGACGAACGGCGTGCTATCTGTCGAGACATCCGAGTTACCTCAGCCCCCGGCGCTGGTTCCGGCGGCCCGTCAGCGGATCATGCTCGCATATTGGTGGCGGCACGGGCGGCTGCCTGATCTCGATGATCCACGGCTGTTCACCGAACTGGTCCAGGTCAGCAAGCTGGTCGACCGCGATCCGCGCCTGCCGCTGATGGCGGACAAGGTGCGCGCCAAACAGATCGTCGCCGACCGATTGGGCGCGCAGTGGGTCATCCCGACTTTGTGGACCGGACCGATGTTGCCGCCTCGTGCGGTCTGGCCGTTGCCCTTCGTCGTCAAGTCGCGCCACGGCTGCAGACAGCATGTCTTCGTGCGTGACGAAGCGCATGACTGGCCGGCCGTGGGGGAGGCAACGCGGCGCTGGATGCGTCGACCCTACGGCGTTTGGCTGGATGAATGGCTCTACCGCGCCGTCCCGCGCGGGCTGCTGGTCGAGCCGTTCGTGGGTGAGGGCGGCGTACTTCCGATCGACTATAAGCTCTATGTATTTGGCGGAGAGGTGGCGGCGGTGCAGGTCCATCTGCACCGTGAGCATCGCCATCGATGGATGCTGTTCGATCCCGACTGGCAGCCGATGTCGCGCGTAGCAGACGCAGCGCGACCGCGCTCACTCCCCGCCATGATCGCCGCCGCGCATGCACTGGCGGACGGGTTCGATTTCATGCGGGTTGATTTCTACGAAGTGCGGGGGCGTCCGTTGTTCGGGGGGATGACCTTCTATCCCGGCTCCGGCCTGGACCCGTTCGATCCCGTCGGGCTGGACGCCGAACTGGGCGCGATGTGGCTGGCCGCGCGTCAGAAACGTGGTTGCGCAATGACGACTCCGCTGCCTATGCAGGCGGCGGGCGCTATGGGGGCTTAGGTGATGACATTACCCGGATTACGGCGGTCGCGTATCGGCGCTTTGTTGGCCGCGGCGTCGCTGCTCGGTGCGTGCGCGGCCACGACCGCCAAGCCCAACAGCGCGGGTGAGACAAGCGCGCGGGGCTACAACCATGACCCCTATCCCTCGACGTACAAGGCCTATCCGGGGGTCCCGACGCTGGTGCAGCATGTCACCGTCTTCGATGGAGAGGGCGGGCGCGTCGATGATGGCGCGGTGCTGTTCGCTGACGGCAAGATCGTCTCGGTCGGCAAGGACCTGTCTGTCCCAGCAGAGGCGACCATCATCGACGGAACCGGCAAATGGGTAACACCCGGCGTGGTCGATGTGCACAGCCATCTGGGCGACTATGCTTCTCCGGCGGTGGCCGCGCATGCCGACGGGAACGAGGCCACCGCGCCCGTCACAGCCGATGTCTGGGCCGAGCACAGCGTCTGGCCGCAGGATCCGGGATTCGGCCGCGCGCTGGCCAATGGCGGCGTGACGACGCTGGAGATCCTGCCCGGCTCCGCCAATCTGTTCGGCGGGCGATCGGTGGTGCTGAAGAACGTCGCCGCGCGCACCGTTCAGGCGATGAAGTTTCCGGGCGCCCCCTACGGCCTGAAGATGGCGTGCGGTGAGAACCCGAAGCGCGTCTATGGCGGCCGCAACACGAAGCCCTCGACCCGGATGGGCAACATCGCGGTCGACCGCGCGACCTGGGCGAAGGCGGTCGAATACAAGCGCAAATGGGACAAGTATGAGAAGGACGGCGAAGACAGCGCGCCCGACTGCGACATCGCGCTCGACACGCTGCGCGGCGTGCTGGAGGGCGAGATCCTCGTCCAGAACCATTGCTACCGCGCAGACGAGATGGCGGTCGTCATGGATATGGCCAGGGAGTTCGGGTACAAGGTCACCGCCTTTCATCACGCGGTCGAGAGTTACAAGATCGCCGACCTGCTGAAGCAGAACGGCGTGTGCGCGGCGGTCTGGGCCGACTGGTACGGGTTCAAGATGGAAAGCTTCGACGCGATCCCGGAGAATCTTGCGCTGCTGCAGAAGGCGGGCACCTGCGCGATGATCCATTCCGATGACGAGAACGGCATTCAGCGGCTGAACCAGGAGGTCGCCAAGGCGCTGTCCGCCGGGCGGCATGCCGGCATCGTCATTCCCGACGAGGTTGCGTGGGAATGGCTGTCCTACAATCCGGCCAAGGCGCTGGGCATTGCCGACCGGACAGGGAGCCTGAAGCCCGGCAAGATGGCCGATGTCGTGCTGTGGAACGGCAACCCGTACAGCGTCTATACCCGGCCGGAAAAGGTATGGGTCGACGGCGCGCTGCTCTACGATGCGAACGATCCGGCGCGTCGGCCGCGCTCCGACTTCGAGTTGGGACAGCCGGGCATGGGAGACGTGAAGTGAAGGCGCTCCTGCTCGCCGCCGCCGCGCTGATCGCGGCTCCCGCTACCGCGCAGATCGTCGCGATTACCGGCGGCACCGTCGCGATCGGTGACGGGTCGCAGCCGATCGAGGGCGGCACGGTCGTCTTTCGCGACGGTCGCATCGTCGCGGCAGGCAAGGGCATCGCCGTCCCCGCGGGCGCGCAAATAGTCGATGCGACGGGTAAATGGGTCGCGGCCGGCATGATCGCGGGCTTCAGCGACCTGGGGCTGGTCGATGCGAACGGCGTCGAGGAAAGCAACGATACGCGGGCGAGCAAATCGCCCTTCGCCGCGTCGATCGACATCGCGCCGTGGATCAATCCGTCGGCCGACGCGATCGGCAATGAGCGGCTGGGCGGCATCACGCGCGCCATCGTGGCGCCGGGCGCGGGGGGTTCGATCTTCGCCGGGCAGGGCGCGGTGATCGATCTTGGCGTCGACGCGGCGCCGCTGACCAAGGCGCGCGCTTTCCAGTATGTCGAACTGGGTGAGGATGGCGGCGCGCTGGCGGGCGGCAGCCGCCCGGCCGCCTTCGCGATGTTCCGCGACGCGCTGGCGCAGGCGGCGGACTATCGCCGCGCCCCTGCGAGCTTCGGCGGGCGCGAGCGCGATTCGCTGATCAAGCGCGGTGATGCCGACGCGTTACTGGCAGTGCTGGATGGGCAGATGCCGCTGTTGCTCCATGTCGAGCGCGCGAGCGACATCCTGGCGGTGCTCGCCCTGCCGCGCGACTATCCGAAGATGAAGCTGGTGCTGGTCGGTGCCAGCGAAGGCTGGCGCGTCGCGCCGCAGATCGCCGCCGCGCGCGTGCCCGTCATCGCCGCGGCGCTGGCCGATCTGCCATCGGCGTTCGAGAAGCTGGCGGCGACAGAATCCAATGTCGGGCGCATGGCCGCGGCGGGCATCCCGGTTGCGATCTCGACGGTCGGCGCCAATACCGCGCCCGGCGAGCATGTGCTGAAGCAATATGCGGGCAATCTCGTGGCGATCACACGCGTGCCCGGCGCGACGGGCCTGGACTGGGGCCACGCTTTCGCCACGATCACGTCCGAACCCGCGCATGCGCTGGGGCTGGATGCAGAGATCGGCTCGCTGCGCCCCGGCCGCCGCGCGGACGTGGTGGTATGGGACGGCGACCCGCTCGAGCTGTCCTCCGCGCCGACCGCCATCTTCATCGACGGCCAGCCCCAGCCCATGCGCTCCCGCCAGACCGACCTGCGCGACCGCTACATGACCCCGACCGAAGGCGCGCTGCCAAAGGCGTATGAGTACCGGGTAACAGACGCGCGGCATTAATACCGGTTACGTTCATCCAAACAGCGGTAGGCTGCCGATCAGTGCCCAACCTATCGCACCGCTTGCCAGCGCGCCGGCAAGCAGGCGTGGCCCGTGCAGGCGCGACCAGAGCAGGAAGCCGGTGATGCTCATCGCGACCAGCGCGCCGGCGATCGTGTCTATGAATAACACCCACATTACGCCAAGCCCGGTTCCCTTGTGCAGGTTCTTGATGATGGCGAGAACGCCCAATGTCTCCACCTTGGCCGAGACCCCGGTCGATCCGGGAATATAATCGACAGTCACCTTCTGGTTCGGCAGATAGAAGATGCGGCTCCAGCTTGCCGCCGCCACCATATCACGTCCGAGGAAACGCAGCGGCTTCGCCGCCTTGGGATCGGGAGCGGGCGCGCGTGGCGGTGTGGATAGACGCAGTTCATGCTGCGCCCAGCTACCAAGCGCGGCCTCAGTCGTAATGATGCCGGGTTTAACGGATAATAGGATTGTACTCACCTCCACCGACCCTCCGACATCGATCGGCAGGACCGAGCGGTGATTGAGCAGCACGCCACTGGTCCCCAGCAACAGGAACAGCGCCGCGCCCCAAAATCCTGTCCAGGCGTGCACGCGCTTGAGCGTCATCAGCATCGCCGGGCGCTGCCAATGTGCGGGCACGAACAGCAGTGGCCCCCCGCGCCGTCGAAGAACCGTGTTTCGAGCAAGTGTCGCTGAGCCGAAAGCCCGGTTGCGCAAGAGGATCGACGGCCGCATGACCACTAAAATCCGACGCTCAACGTGGCCAGGACCGTCCTTGGCCCGCCGGGGAGATTGAGTAGCGGCGACGATCCATGCCCGGCTATAATATACTTCTTGTCGAACAGGTTATAAGCGTTGATCTGCATGCGGGCCGGGCCGAAATCGGCCCATGCCAGTGCATTGGCTGTGATGTAATGCGGCAGGACGGTCGTATTGCCCGGATCGGCGAAACGGTCGCCGACATAATTACCGCCGCCGCCAATGCCGAAGCGTTTTGCGATCGTCTTGGTGAAGAACATGTTCGCCGAGCTTTTCGGCGTGATCGTCGCGCGATTACCAACCAGCGCGGGCACCGCAGACCTTGTGATTTCGGTGTCGAGATAGGCATAGCCGATGATCGCCTTCAGCCCGGTGGCCAGATCGAGTTGCCCGGAAAGCTCCGCGCCGCGTGTGCGCTGCGTCCCGATCGGGATCACGCGCTGGGTCACCGGATCGCTGGCCTTGATGCCGGTGCGGCGCAGGATGAACCCGGCCGCCTGGATGGCGAGCCGCCCGCCCAGCAATGTGTACTTCGCGCCCACTTCGTAATTGGTCGATTGTTCAGGCGCGATATCGACATTGCTGAGCGCCAGCGGAAATGTCTCGGCCGATGGCTGGAAACTGCGACTATAAGAGACATAATAGGATTGTCTCGTATACGGCTGGAAAACAAGTCCGGCGCGCGGGCTCCAGACATTGTCGGTGCGGGCAAGGTCGGGCTGTCCCGGCAGACGATTGTCCGTCTTTTGCCGGAATCGGTCATGTCGCACCCCGACCAGCGCTTTGAAGCCGTGACCGACATCGACAAGATCCTGGATGTAGAAAGCGAGCGTGTTGAAGCTGTTGAGCGAGCTTGACGACGGCGTCGTGAAGTCGGCGTTGTCGATCACCGGCAGGACCGGGGCATCGATCGGCGTCCGCGCCACCACGCGGGAAGCGAGGATGACGCCGTCCTTCGACTGGTGGGAGACTTCCAGACCGTAGAGAATCGTATGCCGCGTCCCGGCAACGGTGAGCTTTTGCGTCAGTTCGGCCTGATTGGACCATCCGTCCTCGTCGCGGATGATACCGCCGTGATTGAGTGTCACGACCCGCGTGGCCGGATCGACCGCGCTCGATGTCGTGTTGTGGCGGTTCAGCGTGTCGCGGTAGTGCCGGAAGCCGTTGCGAAACGACAGGCTGTCAGAAAAACGGTGCGCAAGCGTCACGGTCTGAGAGAATACTTCAGAGCGGGCGACGTCGGCATCACGCGCATTGGCCGCACCGTAATAAGTCGAGCGCGGAACATCGACCGGCCGGCCGTCAATCGCAGGAATACCGAAGTCGGTCAGGCGGCGGTCCTTCAGGTAGTCTGCTTGAATGAGGAGCGACGTATCTGCTTGCCCGCCGAGCAGGATCGACGGAGCGAGCGCAACGCGCTTGAGAAATTGCTGATCGCGAAAGCTGCCATCGTCTTCGCCGGCACCAGTCAGTCGAAAGCCGACATAGGACTGGTCGTCGTATCGGCCGATATCAAACTCGCCCCGATAATGATCATAGGAGCCGCCCGAGATGGTCGCCGATGATACGTTCGCATCAGGCTTTTTCGTGACCCGGTTGACGATGCCGCCCGACGAACCACGGCCATAAAGGACTGCGGCGGGTCCCTTGATAACCTCGACCCGCTGAACGTTCGACAGGTCACGAAAATACAGGCCATCGTCGCGAAACCCGTCGACATACTGATCGCCGATGGCTGAGAAGCCCCGGATCGAGACCTGATCGCGCTGGCCATCGCCTGATGACAAGGTGACACCGGGCACGTTCTGCAGTGCGTCCTGCAAGGACAGGGCACGTTGGTCACGCAGTAACTCGGCGGGCACCACCGCGATCGACTGCGGGATATCGCGCAATGGAGCCGCCACCTTGGCAGCGTTCGTGTCCTTGGGCACGTAATCATCCTGCCCACGCGTACCGGTGACGATAATGTCGGACGCCGGCGTCAGCTGCGCCACCTGGGCGACAGCGGGCGATGCCAACAGGCCTGCACTCATAGCAGCCCACAGCGACGATTCATTCGCACCCCTTTGCAACTCACTCTCATTATTGCGCCCGATAACGGATTTGAGAGTGTGTCGCAATAGCGGCTATGTCACAAACTCAGATGTCGATCGGCCCGTTGAACGTATCGCACTTGTCCGGGTCACCGGTGGTCAGGCCGCGGTTGAGCCAGGCCTGGCGTTCTGCGGAGGTGCCGTGGGTGAAGCTGTCGGGCGCCACGCGTCCGCCAGCTTCGCGTTGCAGCGTGTCGTCGCCGATCGACTGGGCGGCGGTCATGCCTTCCTGCAGATCGCCCGGTTCCATGCGGTCGCGGTTCTTGGCCGCCCACACCCCGGCATAGCAGTCCGCCTGCAATTCCAGCCGGACCGACAGCGCGTTGCCCGCCGTGCGTCCCACCTGCGACTGTCGGCTCTGCACCTGTTCGGACGTACCGAGCAGATGCTGGATATGGTGTCCGAATTCATGGGCGATGACATAATCCTGCGCAAAATCGCCCTTCGCACCATATTTGTTGGCGAGCTCATCGAAGAAGCTGGTGTCCAGATAGATGCCTGCGTCGCTCGGGCAGTAGAATGGACCCATCGCCGATTGCGCCGCGCCGCAGCCGGACTGGCCGTTGCCGCTGTAGAACACCAGCTTGGGCGCCTCGAACTTCTGGCCCGCGCGTGAGAAGATCGCATCCCATGTAGTGTCGGTCGACGAGAAGGCATTGCATGCCGCCTTGCTCTGAGCGTTCAGATTGCAGGATGTATTGGTATCGGTACCGCCGGCCGGGGCTGTTGCCTGCTGGCTGGTGCCCAATATGCCGGTCAGGAAGCTGCCGCCACCCCCGCCGACTACCGCCAGCACGATCAGCGCGATGACGATGCCGCCGCAGCCAAAGCGACTGCCGATCATCGGCAGCAGGCCGAGCAGCATTCCGCCGCCCCCTCCGCCAAAGCCGCCGCCACCGCGCCCGCGCTGGTCCTCGACATTGATATTAGGATCGAAATCGTCGAGCCGCATGAGCGTCGCCTGATGGTTGCCTGTCCCCGGTGAATGCGCGACACAGGCTGGCAATTGCAAGTGGAGAGAATGCGCGATGTTCCTTCAGGGTCGAACAGCGGTGGTGACGGGGTCGACCTCCGGCATCGGCCTTGCCTATGCGCGCGCCTTCGCCGGCGCCGGTGCCGCGGTCGTGCTCAATGGCTTTGGTGACGCGGATGTGATCGAGGATGAGCGCGCGGCGCTGGCACAGGCGAGCGGCACAGCCGCGCTGTATGATCCAGCCGACATGCGCGATCCCGAACAGATTGCGCGCCTTGTCGAGCGCGCCGTCGCCGCGACGGGTTCGTGCGACATTGTCGTTAACAATGCCGGCATCCAGCATGTTGCGCCCGTTGATCGCTTTCCGCCGGACAAATGGGATGCGATCATCGCGATCAACCTCTCGTCCGCGTTCCATCTGATGCGCGCGGCGATCCCGGTGATGCGGAAAAAGGGCTGGGGCAGGATCATCTCCACCGCGTCGGCGCATTCGCTGGTCGCCAGCCCGAACAAGTCCGCCTATGTCGCGGCCAAGCACGGGCTGGCCGGCCTCACCAAGACGGTCGCGCTGGAATGCGCGCGCGATGGGATCACCGTCAACTGCATCTCGCCGGGCTATGTCTGGACCTCGCTGGTCGAGGCGCAGATCCCCGACACGATGGAAGCGCGCGGGATGACGCGAGAGGAAGTCATGAACGATGTACTGCTCGCCGCGCAGCCGACCAAGAGCTTCGTAACGCCCGAACAGGTCGCGGGGTTCGCGCTGTACCTGTGCCGCGAAGAGGCCGAGTCGATTACCGGCGCAAACCTCTCAATGGACGGCGGCTGGACCGCCGCCTAGGGTCAGGACGCACTGATCTGAGCGTCACGATTTGATTCAAGCTCCACAAGGAGACTGATGATGAGTGACCTATACTGGTTGACCGAGGAGCAGATGGCGCGGCTTGAGCCGTATTTCTCGAAGAGCCACGGCAAGCCGCGGGTCGATGATCGGCGGGTGTTGAGCGGCATTGTCTTCGTAAACCGCAACGGCATGCGCTGGTGCGATGCGCCCCGAGCGTATGGTCCCCACAAGACGCTATACAACCGGTGGAAGCGTTGCGGCGAGTGGGGCGTGTTCCTCCGAATGATGGAGGGACTGGCCGCTGCGAGCGCCACGTCCAAGACGATCATGATCGACGCAACCTATTTAAAGGCACACCGCACGGCATTGAGTCTGCTGATAAAACGTATGGCCCGCCCCGTCGGCAAGCGGTTTGTGTCTGACGATCTGAGCAGTCTGTGAAAACGTGTCCGGCGTTTCGGCATAGCGCCGTTGGCCACGATGGAGATCCGCGCGTCCTGGTTCTCAAAAAGGGGTCGGCATCGAGTGCTATTTTGAGCCATAGGGTTCCAGGACATTGGTCGACTGTCAGGCCATCTTCGACTCAACCTCCCGCAGACATCATCCAGCCGGTACAAGGCGCACCGGCCGATCTTGTTCAAGCCGCTTGCGCAACCGGTTCGTAGTTGCGCTCGTGACGCAACGGCGCCCAGACGATGCGCGCCATTTTTGCCGCCAACGCTACGACGACGATATTGAGATGGGAGCGCGATAGAAGGCCGCGCAGCCAGGCGCCTAGTCGCGTATCGCTTTTGCTCATCGTAGGCAGCGCTGCATGGGCACCTTGGATCAGGTTTTTGCGCAGATAGCGGCTTCCGCATTTGGTGATGCCAAGCAGCCGCGGCTTGCCTCCGATTGTCGCTTGACGCGGAACCAAGCCAAGCCAGGCGGCAAGATCGCGGCCGCGCCCAAACGTGCGGGCATCTCCGACGGCTGCGACCAGCGCAGTCGCGTTGAGCGCGCCCATATCGGGAATCGTCACTAGGCGTCGCGTCCGCTCGTCGGTCTGCGCTGCGTCCGCAAACTGCGCGTCGAGTTCCTTGATCCGCTCGACGAGCGCCAACCAGCGGGCGCGCATATCGCCGATCAATCGATGCATGCGAGAACCAAGGATGCGGTCTTCGGCTTCAAGCATCTCACCAAGTCGGGCCGCGAGCTTGGCCCGTCCTTGCGGCACAATGTGACCGCGCTCGAGCAGCAGGCTCCTGATCTGGTTCATCAACGAGGTGCGCTCGCCGACGAACTGGTCGCGGATGCGATGCAGCGTCTGCATGTCGAGCTGCTCCTCGGTCTTCAACTCGACAAAAGCATGGTCGGCCGTGTCGCTGCCTCGGCGATCGCCTCGGCATCGCGGTCATCGTTTTTCTGCGCCTTGACGTAGGGGCGGACATACTCGGGCGACGTCAAGCGCACAGTGTGCCCCTGCGCCGCCAGCGCCCGGCCCATGTGATGCGCGCCGCAGCACGCCTTTATCGCCACGACACATACCGGCAGCCTGCCCGCGAAGGTAATAACCGTCTCGCGCCGCATCCGCCGGCGCACGACTATCTTACCGGTCGCATCCAGCCCGACCACGCTGCAGCTGTTCTTCCCGAGATCAATCTCGAGAACCGATGCGTCCATAACCTTTGCTCCTTCCTCAAACGACCCGCTGTCGTGGGACAACAACGGTTCAGTTAAGGGGCGGGTCATCCATCAGGGGGTCTTGGGCGGCTGATCAGTCGCACCAAAGGGGGCATGAATACCAAGCTGCACGCCGTCATCGATGCAGACGGTCGACCGCTCAGCTTCTTCATGACCGCTGGTCAGGTCAGCGACTACACCGGCGCTGCAGCGCTGCTCGACGATCTGCCCAAGGCACAGTGGATGCTCGCCGACCGCGGCTACGATGCGGACTGGTACAGGGACGCACTGCAGGCGAAGGGCATCATTCCATGCATCTCCGGGCGAAAATCGCGTCTCATCACCGTCAAATATAACAAACGCCGCTACACAAGCCGCAGCCGCATCGAGATTATGTTCGGCCGCCTGAAGGACTGGCGCCGCGTCGCTACCCGCTACTATCGATGCCCAACGGTCTTCTTCTCCGCTATCGCTCTCACCGCCACCGTCATCTTCTGGCTGATCAACGAGTCCTGAGCCTAGCAGCGGCATGCCGGACAAAGTGCTGACATCGGATCTCGCTCGCTAATCTTGACGGGCGCACGTGCGATGTTCGTTTTCGGGTTCGCTAAGAAGGACAGGGCGAACCTCACCGCGTACGAACTGACGACCTACCACAAGGCGGCACGGATCGTGCTCAACCTGGATGAGCACGCGATAGCCGGCGAGATCTTGGCGAGGCGATGGCGACCCAGGCGGAGGATGTAGCGACGGATAGTCGCGGGTGGCGAACGGGCGGGAGCCCGCGCAGAAGCCTCAACACCCATTGCCCAACATATCGAAGGCTTCTACAATTCCGTCAGGCGCCGTCCTGCGCTCACTTATCTGAGCCCTGCCCAGTCCGAAAGACAGACCGCGAACTGAGCCAATGCCTCTCCACTTTTGCAGGGCAAGTCCAGAGTTTGCAACAGAGCCTTCTTACAAGCGTTCAGTTGCTTCCGGGTTGCACGATGGGCTTCCGCTGGTGCTGGGCTATTTGATCGAGTTCATTGCCCTCCGCGAACTGCAGGACGAGACCGGCTGAAAGGGCCTTCCCATTAATCCGCCATCACCTCAAGGTGACAAGCCACCCGGCATTGGATAAACAGCCTTTCCCATTTGGTGAGGCGCAATGGCGGACGTGAACGAGCAGACTGATCTTGCGATATCCTCCGCGAGCACGACGGCAGAGAACGGAAGAAAGCTGAATACCACTCAGATCAAGGGGCGCATTGAACGCAGGCAGGGTACGTCGCTTAGCCACCAGGTGTATCTGGTGCTGCGCGATCGCATCATGAGCGGCCGCTATGAGCCTGCCAGCCTTCTTCCTAGCGAAGAGGAACTTGCCCGCGTGTTTTCGGTGTCCCGGGTAACCGTTCGTTCGGCGATGGCGCTGCTGGAGGCGGAAGGGCTGATCGAGCGCAAGCAAGGGTTTGGAACTTCGGTCGCCAAAACTATCCAGGCAACACGTCTTCATACGCCGGTCTCGGGCGTTCTCGAGCACATCATGGATGTCGATCGCAAGACGGAATTGAAGCTTATCGAGTTCGACTATGTGAAAGTCCCCTTTTACATCCAGACGATGTTCGATTGTGACGCTAGTGCCGTATTTCAACGAGCTGTCAGACTGCGTTCGATCGGCAGCCAGCCGGTGTTTCACATCACCACTTATCTTCCGCAAAATATCTCCAAGGAGTTTACGCGCGAAGAGCTCAGAATGACATCCATTTACCGCCTGCTGCTGCGAAGCGGCATCCAGCTGCATTCCGGCCACCAGGTCGTCAGTGCGCAACTCGCGGACCCTGCGGTCGCGGAAATGCTCAACGTATCGGTTGGCTCGGCGCTGCTTCAGATCCGGCGACAGCATTATGACGAGCAAGAGCGTCTGATCGAGTATTTCGAGATGCTGTCCTCACCTTCCGTCTTCGAACTGAACATGACATTGGACGCGGAAAGCATCCCTCGCTGAGACGAAGACGCGGGACGCGATCCGCCCGCATTGTCGAATGCCGTCTCTTTGACGCGCGGTCCTCGGCCTCAAAAGGCCAAGGGGCAGGGTGCCGGCTTGGATCCGCCGGGCTGCCTCTGGCGATCAGGCGGCGACTTCGGCCTGGTACACGCCGGCCACCTGCTCCTCGGCGATTAGCTTGGTCAATGTACGTCTGACCCGGACCAGTGCCTCGTCGGCCGGAAGCAGAACGGGCTTTTGCGCAAAGAAATCTGCGTTGCCGAGAGACTGCTGGATATTGCGAACGATCGGCCCGTCTTCGGTTTCAAGCAGCGCACCGGCCGACGCCCGCATCGCTTCGTCCGCCTCGTCGTCATCGAGATCGTAATCGGGGGCCACAGCCCAAACAATATTGAGTGCTCTATGCCGTTTTGGGCGTCACGAAGAATGCGACCTTCAGATTGATGCTAGTATCGCGAAGGCCGTCCGGGGGCGTGACGCCTTTTCGCTCAGATCCGCGCCGCCGAGCGTGGCCACGCCGTCTGAGAAAAATGCCCTCGGGGGTGCGGTGCCGCGCCCGATCCGGCGATCCCAAAGCCAATCGCCCTCTTGCCTGACGATCCCTGGGTCACGGGCCACCGCCTGGCTGGACACCGAATCCTTGTGGACGACGATCATATGAGCGGTGTCCATCGAATTGTCGAGGACGTAGAGATAATTGCATCTAGGTGCGTCATCCCGTGGACCGGGCGGAAATGTTAGGCATCCTCGAGGAACGGCAGGTCCGGCAGCAGATCCGCATCCGCCGCGTCGGCCTCGCCCATCCAGAGAAAGACGCAGCCCCAGCGCTCGACGAGCGGATACAGCTTCAGCCTCGCCGATGCCGGCCTACGTCCGTTGCCGTCGGGGTTGAAGATGCATTGTCCCGACCGGTCATAGCGAAGGCCGTGATACGAGCATTCGAGCGTCCCATCGACCACACGGCCGCCGTCGAAGGAAGAAAAGCGGTGTGGGCAGCGGTTGGCCGCCGCGACCACGCGAACTTCGCTGCTCCTGTAAAAGACGACATTTTCCTCCATGATCGTCCTGACCAACGGCCCGTCCGCCGGCAGCTCGTCGGCCCACGCTGCCGCATACCAGCCATTGCGTAGATGGGTCATCGCCTCTCCCCCATTATGGCCCGGTCGTCACAGTCGATCATGCGGGCCTACGCCGTTGCATCGACCGCCCGCACGGGCTGATCTCCTTGTCTTGCAGTCTTGTTGACTCCTTTGGTCGTTCCGTCAATAATACGAATTAGAGCATAATAATGCCGAGAGGGGAAGATGATGAGGCGCCGACGGATAGCGTGGATTTTCGCAACCGTATCCATAATCGGGCTCGGCGTGAGCGGGGCGTTGGCGCAGGACAAGCCGGCGAGCGCAGGTAGCGAGGCGCAAACGTCCTCAACCGATCAAGGCGAAATCGTCGTCACAGCGCAAAAGCGCTCGGAGCGACTGTCGGATGTTCCGCTGTCGATCACCGCCGCCAACGCGAACCAGTTGCAATCGCTGGGCGTGACGAATGCCTATCAGTTCGGCGAGCTGGTGTCGGGATTTCATTCCAGAAGAGCAATTACGGTCTTCCTATCTATTTTATTCGTGGCATTGGATTCTTCGATACGAGTTTGGGCGTGAGTCCCGCGGTTACCGTTTATTTGGACCAACTTCCGTTGCCTTACTCTCCCATGTCGCGCGGCGCAGTCTTCGATCTCGAATGCGTCGAGGTTCTGAAAGGCCCCCAAGGCACTTTGTTCGGCCAGAATTCGACGGGCGGAGCCGTCAACTTCATCGCGGCCAAACCGACCCGCGATTTTGAAGCGGGAATCCGTCTGGACTATGGGAGGTTTGACCAGATCGATGCTGAGGCATACGTCAGCGGTCCAATTAGCAACACGCTGTCCGCCCGGGTGGCCGTCCGCAAAGAATATGGCGGTGCCTGGCAGAAGGGCTATGCCGCGGACGAACAGATTGGCGAGAAGCGTTTCACCAATGGCCGGGCCATCGTCGACTGGAAACCGTTCGAGATCGTGCGCTTCGAACTCGTCGGCAACGCGTGGCGGGATCGATCGCAGACGCAGCAGCCGCAGTTCATCGCCTATATTCCCTTGGCTACACCCGACGAAGGCGGTCGCCCTCCCGCGTTTCCAATCGCGAGCTTTCCCGCCGCTCCGCACGATCCGCGTGCGGCCGCCTGGGACCCGAGCGAGGACTTTCGTCGCAACGACCGCTTCTATCAGATCGGTCTTCACGGCGATGTCGACCTGTCCGATGCCCTCACGCTTTCGCCGCTGACTTCCTACGCCGACTTCCGCACGTTGCTTCCTCAGGACTTCGACGCCACCATCTTCCCGATCGATCGATCCACGATCCATGGAAGGATACGATCCTTCTCGCAGGAACTGCGTCTGTCGGGCCGCCTCAACGGTGGCATGCGTTGGATGGTCGGCGGCAACTACCAGCGCGACGTCGTCTTCGAGCGCTTTGCGTTCGACCCATCCGGCAATTCCGGGGATCATATCGGACCGTACAACTGGAACAGCTTTCTCATCGACAACCTCCAGCGGGTGACCACCAAGAGCGGCTTCGCAAGCCTCGACGTGCCGATTACCTCACGTCTGACTGCGCAGGGTTCGGCGCGCTATACCGATCAGAATCGACGCTTCGACGGGTGCACGCGCGACAACGGTAATGGCGAGATCGCAGCCGCCTTCAGCTTCCTGTCGGGCCTTCTGACCGGCACGCCCCAGTTGATTGCGCCAGGCCAATGCACGACGCTCGGCGAGGACGATCTGCCGGCGCCGATCATCACCAAGCATTTGAACCAGAACAACCTGTCGTGGCGGGCCAGCCTCAACTGGAAATTTGCCGCGTCCGACCTCGTATATCTGAATGCGACCCGCGGCTATAAGGCCGGCAGTTTCCCAACCATCGGCGCGGCGACGGCCGATCAGTATATCGGCGTCACCCAGGAGTCGGTGACCGCATATGAGGCGGGATTCAAGCTTGCAGCGCTGGAGCACCACCTTCAGCTCGACGGCGCCGCCTTCTACTACGACTATAAGAACAAGCAGCTCTTCGGCTACCGCGACATAGCGCCGTTCGGCGCGCTTCCCTCGCTCGTCAACATTCCCAAATCGCGTGTGCTCGGCGCGGAACTCAGCGCGATCGTCCAGACCGAACGGATCCAGCTGTCGCTCGGCGGAACGTATGTCGACACCAAGGTTCGACGCGATCCGCCAAATCCGACTGGACCATTCGGCGGGGTGGGGAGCTTCGTCGGCCAGAGCTTTCCATACACGCCGCGCTGGCAGGGCGTGGCGGATGGCCGTTACCGCTTCCCGCTTGCGGACGCGGGATGGCTTTATTTCGGTGGAACCGTCACGGCGCGAAGCGCCACCAAGGGGGCCCTATTCAGCGGCTTGGCGACCGACGCCACTGACGAGGCTCTGTTGCGCATCCTTGGATATACGCTCGTCGACCTTCGCGCCGGGTTCGACACTCGCGATGGCAAGATCAGGGCCGAGCTTTGGGGACGGAACATCTTCAACACTTTCTATGCCACCAACGCCACCCACGGCGCGGATTTCGTCTATCGTTTCACCGGCATGCCGGCGACCTACGGTGTGACGCTGAGCTATCGGTTCGGCAGCTAAAAGATACGAGGAGAGATGATCATGCTCGGTTTCAAGAATTTTCAGGACAAGGTCGCGGTCGTGACGGGAGGCGCGTCCGGTATCGGACGCGGGATCGCCGAAGAACTTTTGTCGCGTGGCGCGCGAGTGGTGATCGCGGATATCGAGCAGACGCCGCTTGATAAAACAGCCGCGGAGATTGGCGCCGTCGGTATCCAGGCCGACGTATCCAGCTTGGCGTCGATGGAGGCTTTGCGCAAGCGCGTCGTCGATCAGTTCGGGGCCGTCCACATTCTTTGCAACAACGCCGGTATCAGCCCGATCGCGCCGATCGCGGACATGACGATCGGCGATTGGCAATGGATCATGAACGTCAATTTCTGGGGCGTTGTGCACGGCGTCGACCAGTTTCTGCCGATCCTCAAGGCCAATGCCGACGGCGGCCACGTGCTCAACACTGCATCGATGGGCGGCCTGTTCGTGGCGCCGATGGTAGGCGCCTATTGCACCTCCAAATATGCGGTTGTCGGTCTTACCGAGGCGCTCGCACAAGAGCTCCAGATGGCGGGGTCGCCGGTCGGCGCGACCGCTTTTTGCCCTGGAACCGTCCAAAGCAATCTCGCGACGGGATCGCGCAACCGGCCGACCGCGCTCGGCGGCGGCAATCTTCGAGACGGTTCGCCAGAAGATACCGGCGGCCCGATCGGTGACATTAAACCGACGCTGCCCCGCGAAGCGGGCCGGATCGCCGTCGATGCAATCGTGCGCGGCGACCTCTACGCGACGACCAACCGCGAATTCTTCCGCTTCATCCAGGACAGGTTCGGCGCGATCGAAGCCGCTCTGTCTCCAGAGGCCGCATGAGGAGCGTAATTATGCCGGATCCGCCAGCCTGCTCGAACGCTCCGGCGCTGCCCATGGGCGCCATCTCCGTTCCGTCGGCGTGGGGATATCTCGCCGCCGCGGCGCGCGCGAGCGGCGCTGAGCGGCATGATGCCGATCCCAATCACCAGGGGACCGCCGTCCTGCGGCGCTACGACGCGTTCAAATTCACCTGCCTGCTCCCATGTCCGGCGCAAATCGACGCCGATCACTTCCGCCAGCATCTGCTCGAGGTTCATGCTTCGCTCGTTGCGTCCGTCGCGCCGGCCTTACGGGTGCAGCGTTACGTGCAAACCCACCGCATTCCGTCGGTCGCCATCGACGGCATGGTTGCTCAGCGAGGCTGGTCGGCCAATCCCTATTCGGAAATGACCGAGATTTGGTGGCGCAGCGAACTCGACATGCTCGAAGCAATGCAGAGCGAGGAGGGGCAGCGCGCCGGGCAGCTCCTGGCCGAGGATGAAGCCAAGATCACCGACAGCAACGTCATCGTCTGGGCGGGCCAGGAGCATGAACTCGTCCTGCCGTTGCCTCGACTCCAGTAAACGCGTCTGTACTTCGTTCATGCCCTCGCGGGCCGGCAGGTATGACGCCTGCCGGCCGATGCGCGCGGTCAGAGGAGATCCGGAAGCCCGATCTGCCCGGTCGAGGCCGCCGTCTTCAGAGACAGCGGCTCGAATGGGAGCTCCGTACCGCCATCCGCACTGAACAAGCCGCGATTTCCCTCGATACGCCAGATCCTTCCACGACGGTGCGCGATGCGCCAGCTGCCGGACGGCTGCAGCGACAGCATGTCTTCGAACCAGCCCCAATTTTGGAGCGTGTTGCCACCCGGCGCGTCGGCGCGAACGAGAATGGCGTGTACCGAACTCAACACGGTCGCACGGTCGCCGTCGAAGACCCAGACCGGGTTGCCGACAGTATGACATGACGCGTCCAGGCAGGCGTGGAAGCCTTCATAGGCTTGCCTCACCAGCGGAAGTCCCGTCCAGACCGGACCAATATCGACCGTCACGTCGGGTGTGAAGACGCTGTCAAGAATGTTCCAGCGCTGCATGTCGATCGCCATGGCATAGCGATGCAGCAACGGGAGGACGATGTCGGCCTGACTGGTCATGACGAATTGTGGCTCCCAATCTTATTGGTGGAAGTTGTAGCTCACTGTCAGGCCAAACGTGGCCGGGTTGCCGGCGAAGCGTGTGTTGTAATCGGCGACTCGCGTCGCGTTTAGGATATAGAATTTATTCGTGACGTTGCGGCCCCAGATCTCGATGCGCCAACGATCGTCAAAGCCCGCAATACCTGCTCTGAGGTCGAGCAGCGCATAGCCTGGAATAAGGAAATCGGACTCGAGCGGATTGCCGACGAAGAGCGTGCCCTGGGTGCCAGTGCGTGCGGTCACGCTACCACCCACATAGATGTCGTAGCCCCCTGCGACGGGCATACGATACTCAGCATCGACGACGCCCTGCCACTTCGGGGTGAAGGGGAAGGATTCTCCGACAAAGCTGCCGGTGTCACCTAAAGGTCCGGTCGGATTGATCGGGTCGCGCAGGATTTTAGTGTTCAAGTAGCTGCCTCCGCCCGATAGGCGAAAGCCGGAGAACGGCCGCAAGGTGACATCAAATTCCGCTCCCCAGATACGCGACTTGGGGATGCTGACAAGCGATGGGATCGAACCGAACGGCTGAACGACCTTATATCCAAGTAGCTGCTTCTTGCGATAGTCGTAGTAGAAGCCAGCCCCGTTTATCTGCAGCTTGTGATCTAGTAAGTCGAGCTTGGCACCGATCTCATAGGCGAGCACGGACTCTTGCGGCACAGGCGTAAATTGGCTGGCGACAGCTGCTGGCAGAGTTGGGAAGCTTCCCGCTTTATAGCCTTTTGTTATATTCATGTAGAGCAGGGTGCTGGCCAACGGCTTGTAGTTTAGGCTTCCGCGCCAGGCGACATTGTTCTGGTCGAGCTTGCCGGTGACGATTGGAAGCGGAAAGCCTGCATCCGAGAGCGTCGAGCAGGCGCCGGGCGCGATCGTCTGGGGTATGCCCGTGAGCAACGTCGAGAGGAAGCTGAACCCGGCCGCCAGCGTGCCGTTCCCGCCGTCGCGCGCACATCCCGCAAAATCCCTATTCTGGTCGGTATAGCGGACCGAGCCTTGCAGCGTGAGCGTCTCTGTCATCTTCGCATCGAGGCTTGCGAATGCACTCTTCGTGTCGATCTTCTGAAGATTGTCGATATAGTAAGCCGCAAAATCGAACGGTCCAATATGGGCGCCGGTATTGGTCGAGGGATCCTGGAAGAAGGACTCGTCGACCTTGTCGTGCTGATAGTTGCCCCCAATCATCCATTTGAACCCCGACCCAAACGATCCGGCGAGTCGCAGTTCTTGCCCAACCGAGTTGATCGTGCCGAGCACGTTGCTCACGTCAGCCGGATAGGATGTGGCGTCCAAGTCCTGCGGCAGGTTGGTCTTGAAACGCTCGTAAGACGAGAGCGAGGTCAGCGTCATACTGTCAGTGATGTCAATATCGCCGCGCAGCGATACCTGATAGAAACTGTCGTCGCGACGGAAATCCCGACCCGGATCCCACGCCGCTGCGCGCGGATCGTTCGGTGCCGTCGGAAAGGTCGGCGTCGGGAAGGATGGCGGGCGGGGATCCAGACTATAGGCTAGATAACGGACGAGCTGCTGCTGCTGCGTGTCCGAACGATCCTTCCAGCCCGAGACCATGATTTCGAAGCGCATAGTGTCCGCGGGTCTGAAATCGACGATCAGGCGGCCGTTGCTGAAGTCCTTTTGGCCAATCCGATCACCATTTTGATAGTTGCGCTGCCAAGGATCTTGATATTCATGGCGCCCAGCAATCCGGAACGACAGGGTGTCACTCAGCGGACCACTGACATAGGCTTCCGCGTCCACTTCATTGAAACGACCGATGGTAAGCGTCGTCCCCATTTCCAACTGGCGGGTCGGCTTAGCCGCGATGTAGTTGATCGCGCCGCCCGTCGAGTTCTGGCCGAACAACGTGCCTTGTGGGCCTTTCAGAACTTCGACGCGTTCGAGATCCAGCACTGCGCCGCGCGACATCGGCGAAAAGGGGAGAGGAATCTGGTCGGTATAGACGGTGACCGCCGGACTCACGCCGAGCGTCGTGTCGAAGAAGCCGACGCCACGGATGAAATAGACCGGCAGGCCATAATTGCTCTTTTGGAATGAAAATCCCGGCACCAGCTTGCCCAAGTCATCGGTGCTCGTCACGCCACGTGACAGAAGCTGGGCACCGTTGGCCGCCGTGATCGACATCGGAACGTCGGCTAGCCGCTCGGAGCGCTTCTGCGCCGTGACGATGATCTCGTCCGGCGCAGGGGCCGAGATGGCGTCGCTACCCGAGGCTGAACCCTCAACGTCCACCGGTGCTTCCTGCGCCGCAGCCGGACTTGCGACCGCGAGCGTAATCACTGACGCGACGCATAAAAAATCGAACCTGTGAGTCATGTCTTCCCCTCCTTGGCATGCCGGTTGGCGCCGGCTCGTTTTATGAATTCGCGGTCACCGGTGGTGCAACGCCAGCGGAATTTCCGCCGTCGCACATCAACGTGGCGCCGTTGATGAACTGAGCTTCGTCCGACGCCAGATAGGCAACCATGCCTGCCACATCCTCGGCTCTCCCCCCCCGATGAAACGGAAGATTGGGCGCGAATGTCGCGACAGGGTCAGGAACATTGTCGGTAATCATCGCGGTCAGGATCAGCCCGGGAAGGATCGCGTTGCTACGCACGTTTTCACGGCCGTGCTGGACCGCCAAGTAGCGAGTGAAGGTGATGACCGCACCCTTGGAGGTGCCGTAGGCAATGAGGGCGGGCACCGCGCTTACGCCGCCGGCCGATGCAGTGTTAATGATCGAGCCACCGCCCTGCGAGAGCATCTGCGGCACGGCTGCCTTGCAGGCGACGAACATACTGCGCACGTTGATCGCCATCGTACGGTCCCAGACTTCGAGATCGGTATCGATGACGGTGTTATCGACGCCGAAGGCCTCGCGCGTCACGCCGGCATTGTTGTGCAGCACGTCGAGCCTTCCAAAATGGCCGATCGTGCGCTCCACCATCGCTGTGACGGACGCAGGATCGGCGGCGTCGAAATCGATCGCGATGGCACCGTTGCCGATCGCATCGGCGACAGTTTGCGCGCCCGGTCCGTCGCGATCGGCAACGACCACGCTCGCCCCTCCTGACGCAAGCCTACGCGCAGTCGCGCTGCCGATTCCCCCAGCACCCCCGGTGACGATCGCCACCTTGCCGTCCAGCATTCCCATTCGATCACTCCTGTAAGATCGTGTCAGGCGGCAATGCGCGCATCCCATTGCGAGCGTAGCCATGCCCAAGGCTCCGAGCGTCCGTTGCGGCGCCCGTAAACGTCTTCGCGGCACTTGACCTTTAGGTGTTCGACATCAAGACCGTGCTGGCGGGCGAAATTTTCGCCGAGAATGCCAACCTTGATTTCAGGCGTGAGCGGCGGAAAGCCACGCGGCATCTCGAAGCGCCAGAACGCCTCAAGAAATGGCTGAGGATGAACGCCCGTTGCGCCCGTTGAAAAAAAGATGCGGTCGGTCGCACCCGAACTGATGAGCGGCGCCATCATCTCGGCAAAGCGGTCCTGCTGGTTCAGCGCGTAGCAGGGCGCCGCCTCAAGGTTGACCGAAATGTTCGAGTAGCGTTCGAGCAGGCGGGCCGTCTCGTCAAGATATGCAAGGCCGCCGTGCACGATCTCGAAGGTGATGTCCGGAAATGTCGTCAGTGCTGCCTCGACGTCGTCGAGATCATAATTGTCGATGCCGATCGGTCCGAGCGGCAGCGCCTTATGCATAGCAATCACCTTGAGGCCTTCTTGACGTGCCTTCTCGAACAACGGGTAGAGCCGCTTCTCATCGTCGAGCCGGATCCGCTTGAGTTCGCCTTCTACGATGTCGGCCGGATAAAGTTTTAGGCCCGTGACTTTGTGATCCCTGATGAGGGACAGCATCCGGCTCTCGGGATCCGGTTCCCAGGGGCTGATGCCGCCGTAGATCATCATGCGGTGAGGATGACGCTCCCGAATGGCCTCGGCGATGTGGATAGGTGAGGACCCGTCGCCAAAAAAGCCGTACATGGGAACGCCATGATAGGCGCCGACATCGACATCGCTCTCGCTAAAGAGCACTTCCTCGATCAACCCCGGTTGAAAGTCGAAGAGATATTGAAACTGTTCGAAGGTGATGCGGTACCGTGGATCCTCACGAGGACCGAGCTGGCTGAACACCCAGTGGTAAAGTCCCTTGACCACTTCGGGGACGAAGGGCTGGAGCAGATTGTCCGGCCTGAAGTTGAAACCGTGGATGGTGGCGTCGATGACGAGATTACCTTCGATCATGTCTATTTCTCCTTGAGCGTGGCTAAATCCTTCTTGGGCGATCGCACCGCGGCGAGACGGTCGCGGTAGGCCGGCGTCATGCGGTCGGGCGTCCACAACGTCTCGTTGTCGAGGCTCACCTCCACCTCCGCGATGCCAGCGATTTGCGGAACACGCTGGCGGACCTCGTTCAGGAAGACGCCGGCCATCATGCAAAAGGGGTGCGTGATGCCGATCTGAATGACCGCCCGATGCGCCCCGCCCCGCAGGTCCTCGATCGTCAGCGCGCTTACCATACCCATGTCGACTAGACCTGCCGGTGCGGACGCCGCGATGCTGCAGGGATCGACGATGGTGTTCAGACAGTCGCGTACCGCAGTCTCGAGTGCTTCGCGCTGAATGTCGGTTTCCCGGGTCATGCCGCCACCTCCGATATCCGCTCGCGAAGTAGCGACCAGGGGCGCCGCTTGGCCTTGTTTTCCAACCCGTATTTGTCGGAACGACAGCGCGCCTTCATTGCCTCGATGTCCCAGCCGTGCACGCGCGCAAAATTCTTGCCAAGGATGCCGCGTTTGGTTTCCTCAGTCAGGATCGGGTAACCCGCCGGCATCTCGAACTCCCAGAAGGAGCGCACGAACGGATCGGGATGCATGATCGGGGCGCCGGTCGAGAAGAACAGACGATCGGCGCCAGTCGCGAGTAGAGGCGCGATCATCTCGGCGAACTTTTCCTTGAGATTGAGCGAATAGCAGGGTGTTGACTCAAGGTTGACAGTGACGTTGGCATATCGGTCGAGCAGATGCGCGGTCTCTTCGGTGAAGGCAAAACCGCCGTGCACGATCTCGAACGTCAGGTCCGGAAACGCCGCGATAGCAGGCGCCATGTCGTCCAGATGGTAGCGGTCGACGAGCGTTGGCAGCAAGGGCACCGCCTTGTGGACCGCTACCACCTTAATGCCTCGCTTTTGCATATGCTCGAATAGCGGAAACATCAGGGCTTCGTCGTCGAACCGGTTTTCGACCAGCTGGCCCTCGACCATGTCGAGCGGATACATCTTCACCCCGATGACGCCGAGGTCGTCGACCAGATGATCGATGTGCGCGATCGCGTCGTCCATCCGTGGCGTAAGGTCCCCGTAGAGGAACATTCGATGCGGGAAGCGCTTCGCAATCGCCTCTGCGACCCATAATGGAGAGCTTCCGTCGCGGTACATGCCGTAAAGCGGCACGCCCTGGTACAAGGCCGCGTCGATGTCGCTTTCGCCGAATAGAAGAACCTCAAGAAGATCAGGCTGAAGTTCAAATCGGTCGATGAATTCTTCGTAGGTGACCTTATAGGCCTCGTTGCCGAACGGCTGGAGGTGGTTGTTGCCCCAGTGGTAAAGTAATTTGGTCAGTTCCGACAGATGCGGGTTGAGCAGATTGCTTGGATGGAAGTGGCCGCCATGAACGGTTGCATCCACCACGAAGACGTCGTCGATCATGCCACTGCCTCGGTCTCAGGGGCCAGCGCATCCAGCGTCCGACTGCCCAGCATTTCATCTTCGCTGTAATGACCGCCGGCAATGCCAAAGCCGCCACGGCAATTGCCGTCGACGACGAGCGGAAAGCCGCCGGGCACGACTAGCATTTCACCGCCGGCGGTGAGCGCGGTGACGACGAGCGGATCATTCTCGAACATATGAACGAGCGCGGAGGTCGGCATCTGCAACGCGCTCGACGTCACCGCCTTACGGCGAGCAGCTTCGATGCTGGTGTAAGACGCACGGTCGGTCCGGTACATGGCGATGAGATGCCCGCCATTGTCGACGACAACTACCGAGACGTTTAAGCTGTACCGTTCAGCGTGATCGAGCACGGTGTCGCAGATCTTGCGCGCCTGCTTAATGATTATGTTCATGAAACTCTCCTCTCAATTGTCGTCTGATTGTCCTGCTAGGCACCGATACCATCGCATCCCGTATCGAGCCGATCGAGTGCGGCAATAACCGCGCACCCCATTTCGCGCGTTCCGATCGATGATGGGCCATCGCCCATGTCTGCGGTCCGCGCCCCCGAGTCGAGCGCTGCTTGAACTGCGCGATCGAGCATGGCAGCCTCCTCAGACAGACCTAGGCTGAGCTTTAGGCAGAGCCCGAAGCTCAGGATCGCGCCTAATGGATTAGCGATGCCCTGGCCCGCAATGTCCGGTGCGCTTCCATGAATAGGCTCGTACAAGGCCTGGCGCCGGCCATTGGCCCGCATGGGTCCGATCGATGCCGAGGGGAGCATGCCGATCGAGCCGGCTACCATCGCCGCGCAATCGGAAAGAATGTCGCCGAACAGATTTTCAGTGACGATGACGTCGAACTGACGCGGATTGCGCACCAGCTGCATCGCGCAATTGTCGACGTACATATGGCTGAGTTCGACATCGGGATAGTCGCTCGCCACCCGCTCGACCTCTTCGCGCCATAGCATGCTGACCTCGAGCACGTTTGCCTTGTCAACCGAGCATAAGCGCTTGTCGCGAAGTCGCGCCATTTTGAACGCCGAGCGGGCGATGCGTTCGATATGATCACTCGTGTAAGTCATACTGTTAGTCCCGCGGCGTCGGCCGTCGGGAAGCGTCTCGATGCCGCGCGGTTCGCTAAAATAGACGCCTGCTGTCAATTCACGAAGGATCAGAATGTCCGCTCCCCGAATGACGTCGGGCTGGAGCGTCGACATGCTTTCCAGTCCCGCGAAAGTGCGGATCGGACGCTGATTTTCGAACAAATCAAGCCGTTCGCGGATCTGCAGCAACCGGTCCGGAAGCCAATCCTCGCGCGGGAGGTCGGCATAGACGGGAGAGCCGCTGGCGCCGAACAGGATGGCATCCACCTCGTCGATTAGCTTCCAGGCCTCTGGCCGGACCACGGCCCGATAGCGCTCCCACGCCTTAATTCCGTAAGGCTCCTCGATAAGTTCGACTTGGAGCGCGCGCCTGGCGACGAACCAATCGATAACGCGCCGCACCTCGATCATGATCTCGGAACCGACTCCGTCGCCGGCCATCACCAGGATGCGGGGTGTATCTCGCTCTACGGTCGAATTTGCCCAAGGACGCGATTGGGCCCGGTCCGCGTCATGCTTATCGATAATGTCGGAAAGCTCTCCGGTACGCTCAATGTCGTCGAGCCCTTCGAGCAGAATGTCCCTGCGCTGGGACTCGATCGTGAATGCGACGTTTCGTCCGCTAGCCGTCACAATACGCTGTAGTTCCAGATCGATCGTCATCGGCTTTGGATCGACCGGATCGACCTCGGCAGCGATCCGGTCGATCTCGGCTTTGGGTAGGGTGATCGTCAGAACACCGTTCTGGAGGCAATTCGCTGCGAAGATATCGCCGAAGCTAGGCGCGATCACGCACTTGATACCGAAGTCCGCCAGCGCCCAGACCGCGGCTTCGCGCGAGCTGCCGCAACCGAAATTCTCGCCCGCGATGATAATGCGGCTTGCGCGGAAGGCCTCGCGGTTGAGAACGAAATCCGGCTGCTCGGTGCCGTTGAGGCGATACCGCAGCGCTTCGAAAGCATAAGGACCAAGCGCGCCCTTCGAGAATTCCATCAACCGGGAGACGCGCACCATCACTTCGGTGTCGATGTTCGGCGTGGGCATTACCGCCGCGATCCCGGTGACCGTGCGCAGCGGGGTCATGCCACCGCGCTCAAGATCGACGGCGCATCGGAGATACAACCGGCGAGCGCCGACGCCGCGGCCGTCGCGGGGCTCGCCAAATGCGTGCGCGCGCCTGGTCCCTGGCGACCGACGAAATTGCGGTTGGTCGTGGAGACGCATCTATCATTTGCCGAAAGTTGCTCGTTGGCGGTCGCCAAACACAGCGAACAGCCGGGCTCGCGCCACTCGAAACCGGCATCCCGGAAGATGTGATGGAGGCCTTCGGCCTCGGCGGCGCGCTTGACTTGAGCGGAACCCGGCACAACCCAAGCCCGGACATGAGCCGCGACCTTGCCACGCGCGGCGATAGCTGCCGCCGAGCGAAGGTCGGAAAGCCGTCCGTTTGCGCAGGATCCAATGAAGACATGAGTGATTGGCACACCGCGGACGGGTTGTCCGGGACGTAAATCCATATAGGCCAGCGCATCGCCGTGGCGGCGTCGGCTGCCAGCGTCACTGTCTGCAGCAACGTCCGGGATTGGCTGGTCGATGCTAACCACGTCTTGTGGGCTGGTGCCCCAGCTGATTTGCGGACCGACCCCGGTTATGTCGATCTCGTGCTCAGCGTCGAAAACGGCGTCGTCGTCGCTCGGCAGGGTCCGCCAATAATCGACGGCCTGCTTGAAGAGCAGGCCGCGCGGCGTGAAAGGGCGGTCGACCAGATATTCGAAGGTCCGTTCGTCCGGCGCGATCATGCCGATCTTAGCCCCAAGCTCAATCGAAAGATTGCAGAGCGTTAAACGCTCCTCTATCTCGAGACGACGAACGACTGGTCCGGCAAACTCGACAGCATAACCTTGACCCGTCTTCGTTCCCAGGCGTCCTATTGTGTAGAGGATAAGATCCTTAACACTCGTCGTGGCGCGCGGCGTACCTGTCAGGATGATACGCATGCAGTTGGGCTTGCGCTGGCGAATCGTCTGAGTAGCCAGGACATGGACGACTTCGCTCGTACCGATGCCGAAAGACAGGGCGCCGAGGCCGCCATGCGTACAGGTATGGCTGTCGCCGCACACGATAAGGCTTCCGGGCAGCGTTAGGCCCATCTCGGGCCCTACGACATGCACGATCCCTTGATTATCGTGACCAATGTCGAACATGCGGATACCCGCCTCACGTGTCCGCTGCCGCATGGCATCTAGGAGAAGTAAGGCCGGACGGTTGAGACCAGCCGGGCGATCCATTCTGCTGGTCACGCCGTGATCCGGCATAGCAAAGGCGCGCATAGGCGAGCGCACCGGCAGCCTTCGGCGGGCGAGTTCATCGAGTGCGGGGCCAGCAACAAGGTCGTGGATCATGTGCCGGTCGACTCCTAGCAGCTTTACGTCGTCGCCTAGATCAGCGATTTCGTGTTCGTCCCACACCTTATCGAATAGGCAGCGCACGCTACTCCTCTCCTTGCTTATGTGATTGTATTAAAGTTGGTACAAGCTGAGGTGTCAACCAAAAGTTTTATCGAGGCCGATCAAGGTGAGCTCAAACAGTTGATCAGGCTGTTCTGCTTGGGGCCAAGCCCAACCCGCGGTCGTCATCTCGCGATCGCCAACAATTGCTCGCTCGGAACATGGTGTCCGGGATAGCAGGAGGGACTGGCGCGTGGGCAGGGTTGTCATTCTGTCGTCGGCGGATGCGAACAAGGCCAGGCCCTTCAGACATTCGTCTCGCATCGTCAGGGCATTGCCGCGATGACGATCGGCGGCGTCTTCGCGTAGGCTGGCGTCCGACGCCCACAGGAGCCGAGCGAAGTTGGTTGTGCGACAAAGCATTGAAATCCCCGCGATCGAGGCGGCGGTCTTCGCGGTATGCAATGAGGCTCGGTCAGGCAGATGATTCGCAACGCGCTCGGTTACGATGTTCGAGATCACGCATTCGAAGGTATAACCGTCACAGTGAACAGAGGAACAGTGGCAACGAGGAAATTATAGCGCCGCGGCGATCGTTTCGATCGGGAGAAACATGGTGCGGCTCGCTGCCGGGAAGATATGGAAGCCGTAACGCAGACAGAAAGCCACTGCGTCGTCGTCGATCGCGTGAACCATCAGCATCCGCGCGCCAGTCAACCGCGATGTGTCGAGCGTACGCTGCATAGCCTCGCGGAGCAGCGAGGAACCAATCGTGTGTTCGCGGTGGCGATGGTCGACAGCGACCCGGCCCAACGCCTCGTCGAGCCGTCGAACGCTCGTCATGCCCAGTCTTCGCGCCAGCGGTCCACGCGGTAGCGGCAAGAGGTCGCCCACCCGCTCCAGCCCGAAGCGGCCGGCGGTGGCGAGCGCTTTGGGTGTGAGCCGCAGAGCGGCCAGCGGCAGCGCGCCCATCGCCTCAGCCTCGCTCCCATTCCCGATGCGGTCAAGCGGCTGCGCACTAAAACAAGCCAGCGCATGCGCAGCACGTGGCGGCAGAGATGCTCCCCGCCGCTGACCAGCTGAGTGAGGCCGTCAGATCTGGCCAGAGCCCATCGGCATCGCTGACGGCGGTCGTGGGGGTCCAATGGCGTGAAGCATGTCGCGCCATCTTCGAACCACGCGTGGTCCGCCATTGGTTCTAGCAGACCGCGCCGTTCGATGGCTGAAACAGCCGATTTTGTCCGCTGACTCCTGAACGGATGGTCCGCTGTTTCGAAACGACGACCTAGTTTGCGCATCGCTGGTTGCGGGCAGCATGGCAGCGCTACCTTCACCTCAACCGAAGTGCGGGCAGCGCTTGCATCTCGAACCCAGCGGGCACCCGTAGCCGAGCCCCCTCCACTCGGCGCCGCGCGGGAGCCGGGGTAGTCTTCGACCACCAAGGCAGGCAGGCGCGGCTCAGGCTACGCGCGGTCGCTTTAGCCCTGGATCTGCTCGATCGCGAGCGCCGGCAGGTAGAGTGAGGCGACCCGTATCATCGCAAGCCTCCACCACAAGAGAAAAGGGATGGTCGTCGCGCTGCCGCACCAGCTCTGCCACCCAGTGCGGCATGCGGCCGCCTGGTGCGGGGAGTCGTTCTGACGGGGCACAGGCAATCCGCCAGCGCGTGGTCACCGCGGAGATATCGCTCAGCGGGGAATAGCCTTGGCGCCGCCAGCACCTTGCCAGAAGAGCGGGTGTCTTGCCCGTGCCGGCGGCAAGCTGCAGGCGCCGGGCTGCGGTCATGTCGGCACGCTTGACCTCGTCGACGACGGCGGCGAGCCCGCCATGCCGCAGGGCATCCTCCATCAAAGCAAGGACTTCCTTGTCTTCGCGCACCTTGGCAAAGATGATCCGACTTGGTGCAAGCCCCGCCTGTTCGAGGCCCGGCGCGTAGAGATCGAAGCGGCTTACGACCCAGAGTTCACCGGCATCAGCGTTACTTGCGAAGGAGGCCGCGATTCCGGTAACGAACAGAGTTGCGGCCGCGCCATCGCTTATAAACGTGGCGGCCGGTGCCACTTCGTGCAGCGCAGCGCCATCAAGCCCTGTCTCGGCCAACCGATCGTCCATGGCACGAATGTCAAATAGCAGAGCCGGCACCTTCCGAGGACCGCTGTCGGCGACGCTCTCGCGCAGGAGCCATACGATTTTAGACCTGGTATTTTGGTAGACATCGAAAAAGGGCGACTCAATTGTTCGCCCTATGTTCCCTGCAAATGATCTCACGGGTCAAGGTCAGAATGAGGTTGTACTTGATCCGCGATGAGAAAGCGGCGGAAATAGCGTGCCGTACACAAGCGAGTGGGTCAGGGTGAGGAGCATTGCCACGCCCAGATTGCATATTTTATCGTATATTCTGTAACGATCAAGGCAACCTGAGTCATTGTGACCGCCACGAAAAGGCCAAATGGTCGGGAAGAGAGGATTCGAACCTCCGGCCCCTGCCTCCCGAAGGCAGTGCTCTACCAGGCTGAGCTACTCCCCGACGGAGTAAGATTGCGGGACGATCACAAACAGTATGCCGTTTCCAGCGTCGTGCCTATACAAATGCTCTGACATTGGCGCAAGCTGGTCAGTCGGTTCGCGCATTCATCATGTCGTCGACAGTCACGAACTTTTCTCTCGGTGCGCCGTCGCGCGCGCGCGATATTTCTGCCCGGTCGATCCCTTGCCAATCGCGAAACGTGACGACATCGACGCATCGCGCTTTCAGTATAGCGTCCAGTCCGGCCCGGCCTTGCTTGCCGGACGTTCCCACGCAGTCTGCCAAAATATGCTTCGCGATCAGAAAACCGTCGGGGCGATTAGTCCCAATTGTTCCCGTCGGCCCACGTCGTGCCCAGCCGACTACGTATAAACCAGTCGCGACCCGGCCGTCATCGTTGGCGAACCTGCCCAATCGCTCATCATAGGGTATGCTGGGGATGGGCGGCGTCAGATAGCCGATGCAGCTGACGACCATGCTTGCGGGGACCGGATAGGTTTCACCTGTACCAATTGCGCGGCCGCTCGAGTCAAGCCGTGTCCGCTCGACGATCACGCGCTCGACCAACCCTTCACCCTCGATAGAGGCGGGCTGCGCAAAGAAATCGAAGTCGATTATGATCTGTTTCCAGGGGGTGCCTAGCGCGAAACTTCTGAGCAGTGTGACCGATTTGCGTTGTCCCGGCTCCAACACCGCGTCTGTTTCTTCGGGAGGCAGATCCGCCTGCTGGACGATCGGTGTCGCACGCTCCAGATTCGCGAGTTCTCCCAGTTCCTTGGGCGTCATCGCGACCGCATGCGGCCCGCGACGCGCCAGGATTGTGACCCGCTCCGTTTGCGCATCTTGCAGATGATCGAGTGCATGCCCGGCAATGTCAGAGCCAGCGAACTCCCCGATGGTCTTGGTGAGGATCCGCGCCACGTCAAGGGCGACGTTGCCGGCACCGACGATGACCGGGCCAGGTCCATGAAGGTTCGGAGAAAGCATGGCGTAGTCCGGATGACCGTTATACCAGCCGACGAATGCCGCCGAGCCAATCACGCCGGGTAAGTCTGCCCCCGGCACGGCGAGCGGTCGGTCCGCGGGCGCACCCGTCGCGATGATGACAGCATCATACAGTTCGCGCAGTTCTATGATACTGACATCGCGACCAACGCTGACATTGCCCATGAAGCGCACTGCGTTGCCCAGCGCAGTAGCCTCGTAACGGCGACTGACGCTCTTGATCGGCTGGTGATCCGGCGCCACGCCAGAACGAATTAGGCCATAGGGAACGGGCAGGCGATCAATAATGTCTACGCGCACCGCGTCGCCAAACTGTTTTACGCACGCCTCCGCTGTGTAATAACCCGCAGGACCCGATCCAATGACGGCGACGTGGCGCATCGTGGTGGCCTACAAGCCGCCCTTGCCCTTGCCCTCCAGCTTTCCTTGAACGAAGGTTAAGCCGATAAAACCGGAGCCGCTGCCGCGATAGATGTAGCTGGCGGTCGAGGACGTGGAACTACTCTCATCTCCGCTCTGGCCTAGAATGGCATCGACCTGACTTTTTGTCATTCCGGTTTTGATCGCGTTATACCCTGCTAACGTGACGCCAAGCGCCTGCCCGGAAGAGACTGCTGATCGGCTTTCACTCGCCGAGGCGGGGCGGTAGCCGTCACCGTTCGTTGCCTGCGGCGCAGCCGTTGACGCGTTCGATGGTAATCCGCCTAGTTGCGACACTAATTTGGTGTACGCATCCAGATAGGCGAGTACGATTACCTGACCGATCGCGGTATTCTGATAGCCCGACGCACCGGCCGACGCGAAACCGCCCCACCAGCTGCCCGCGCCTCCGCTGCCGTTGAAGCTCACATCGGACTTGCGTGCATAGCCTTGCGTCAGAGCCTCTTCCTCGGTCGTGCGCGCATTCACAGCCGACAGAGTGACGGTAGCCTCACCCTTCTTGACGTTAATTCCAGCCACAGCCGAGCCGAAGGTCCGCCCAAAGCCGCCCATAGTGCGTCCCAGAAAGCCGCCAACTGCGCCGCCCAGCCCGCCGCCACCAGAATTGTTGTTACTGGTCACGATGTCCGGTTGCAGGAAATAGTCGGCCGCCTTCACCTGTCCTCGCCCCAGATTGGAGCCGCCCTGTAATTCGCCCTGATCAGCCATCGCGCGTTCTAACGCCCGGTTCTGCATGCTGCGCCCGCGATTGACGATGGTGAAGCAGCCGGATTGCTGGACAAAAATCTTGATAATTGCCTCAGGGCTGCCAAGGCTCAGTTCACGCCACCACTGATTGTCCGGTTCTACAATGGCCACTGTCCCCAGCTTGCGGGCGCATCGCGGGATCTGTGCCTCGCCTTTTTGCTGCGCTTGATACCCAGATGAACTCTTTTTCTGAGCAACTACAGGCGTGGCAATAATGCCTGCAGCGGCCAGCACGGTAATACCCTTGACGCGCATTGCTTCGTTCCCCCTATTCCGGCCCATGCCATGCGGCAATGGGTACGTTCAGTCGCCTCTTGCTTCATTCAATATGCCAACGTGTTAGTCTAGCATCGTCGGGCGCGCTAGACTAGCAGCGGACCATGTCCACTCCGCTAGACCGTATTCGCAATTTCTCAATCATCGCGCATATCGATCATGGCAAATCGACGCTCGCTGATCGACTGATCCAAGAAACCGGCGGACTGACCGAACGTGAGATGAGCGAACAGGTTCTCGACAACATGGATATCGAGCGCGAACGCGGCATCACGATCAAGGCGCAGACCGTTCGTCTGGAGTATAATGGTTATGAGCTGAACCTCATGGATACGCCCGGTCATGTCGACTTCGCCTATGAGGTCAGCCGTAGCCTGGCCGCATGCGAGGGGGCATTGCTGGTCGTGGACGCAGCGCAGGGTGTCGAGGCGCAGACACTGGCCAACGTCTATCAATCGATCGAACATGATCATGAAATTGTGCCGGTCATCAACAAAATCGATCTTCCCGCCGCCGAGCCTGAAAAGGTCCGCGCGGAGATCGAGGACGTGATCGGCATTGATGCGTCGCAAGCGGTGCTCGCAAGCGCCAAGACCGGCATCGGGATTACGGACATTCTGGACGCGATCGTCGCAAAAATCCCATCACCGAAGGGTGACGTCGATGCGCCGCTCAAGGCGATGTTGGTCGACAGCTGGTACGACCCGTATCTGGGCGTAGTCATCCTGGTACGTGTACTCGACGGCGTGCTCAAGAAGGGCGCGCAGATCCGTTTCATGCAGGCCGGCACGACGCATCTGGTCGACCGGGTTGGCTGTTTCCGGCCGAAGATCGAGCAACTGAACGAACTTGGCTCCGGCGAGATCGGCTTCATCACCGCGCAGATCAAGGACGTGGCGCAAGCCCGTGTTGGTGACACGCTGACCGATTCCAAGCGTCCGACCGCACAGGCATTGCCAGGGTTCAAGGAGGTTCAGCCGGTCGTCTTTTGTGGTCTTTTCCCGGTCGATGCCAATGACTTCGAAAAGTTACGGGAATCGATCTCTAAGCTCAGGCTCAACGATGCAAGCTTCACCTTCGAGATGGAGACGTCGGCGGCACTGGGATTTGGTTTTCGCTGCGGGTTTCTGGGTCTTCTTCACCTGGAAATCATTCAGGAGCGACTGACACGGGAATACGACCTCGACCTTATCACGACGGCACCAAGTGTCGTGTATGAGATCGAGTTAACGCACGGAAGTGGTCAGATCGAATTGCATAATCCAGCCGACATGCCAGACGCCAACAGTATCGCCAGCATCGCGGAGCCGTGGATCGAGGCAACGATCTATGTCCCGGACGAATATCTGGGCAGCATACTCAAACTCTGCCAGGACAGGCGCGGTATTCAGAAGAATCTTACATATGTCGGCGGACGCGCGCAGGCGACCTATGAACTGCCGCTCAACGAGGTCGTCTTTGATTTCTATGACCGATTAAAGAGCATCAGTCGCGGTTACGCCAGCTTCGATTATCATCAAATCGGCGTTCGCGAAGGCGACCTCGTCAAAATGAGCATCCTCGTAAATAACGAGGCAGTTGATGCGCTCAGCATGATCGTTCACCGCGCAACTGCGGAGAGTCGGGGTAGGGGCATGTGCGAGCGGCTGAAGGATCTGATCCCCCGCCATCTGTTCAAGATTCCGATCCAGGCGGCAATCGGCGGCAAGGTCATCGCTCGCGAAACCATCGCCGCGCTGCGCAAGGACGTCACCGCCAAATGCTATGGCGGAGACGCCAGCCGCAAACGCAAATTACTGGACAAGCAGAAAGAGGGCAAGAAGCGCATGCGTGAGTATGGATCGGTCTCGATCCCGCAGGAAGCGTTTATTGCGGCGCTGAGGATGGGTGAAGAATGATCGGCCAATCAACAGATCAAGTTGGCAGCGCTCAAGGGAACACGGTCCGCATCTTGGAGGTTCTGGGGAAATGAAATACGCATGGTTGCTGCTCGTCCCGCTTGCCGCTTGCGGCAGCAAGGAAACACCTGCACCCGCTCCGACGGTTACCCCGGCACCCGTCGCTGATCCGGCTCTTGTCATTCGGCAGCCTGTCAAGACTGACAGGGGAGCCATCTTCCACTGTCCCAATGGTGACGACTATCAAACGCAGGTCGATGCACAGCAAGGCATCGTCAGATTGTCAAAGGGCGGCAAGCAAAGCACGACGCTCAACATCAATCAGGCCAAGCAGGGAGTAACGGTTGGCGATATCCGTTATCAGCTCGATAGAAGCGCTCTGACGGTCACCACGGGTAACGATATAGAGACGTGCTTTGCGCAACCCTTGCCAGTCGCTGACGGTAAGAGCGACCAGACCTAGTTGGAGCGATTTACAATCAGCACTGACCTGGTCTTGCGACGGGCGTAAGCTTCACGATCATATGATAGATGGCGTAATGTTCGCCGACTATCGCAATGATGACGCGGAGACGGCCATCAGATGAACGCAACCGACCTTCGCGCGGTTCTACATGCCTGCCTCGTCATTGATGGTTGGACGGAGTCTGTTCCGACCCTCGGTGGCATCGAACCCATCATAGCTCGCGATCAATGGCGATAAAGCGGATCGAACGGTCGATGCGATGTTGAATAGCCTAAAGATTAAATATCCAGGCTGACCTCTCGACCATGAAATTCACAACTGAAGACCAACCGCTTGCTGGGCGGCACGAAGGGTCGGCAACCCTATCGAGTCCGCCTTCGAGGCGCCCTTTGCCAGCACATCGGCGACAGCGCCCCGATCTTCGAGAAGACGTACAAGACTTTGCCGGATCGGTGCCAGTCGCGAAACCGCCAGATCCGCCAGGGCTGGCTTGAACACGCCAAAACCTTGCCCGGCGAATTGCGCCAACACGGCATCGACGCTGCTTTTGGATAGAGCCGCATACAGTGTAATCAGGTTGTGGGCTTCCGTCCTGTCGGCGATTGCCGCGGCATTATCGGGCAGTAGTTCGGTATCGGTCCGGGCCTTACGCAGCTTCTGCACGATGGTGTCATCAGAATCCGTCAGATTGATGCGGCTCATATCAGACGGATCGGATTTCGACATCTTGATGCGGCCATCACGAAGCGACATGATACGTGGTGCTGCCTGCGAAATGAACGGATCGGGCAACGGAAACAGATCGATTTGAAAGTCGGCATTAAACTTGGCCGCGATATCCCGCGCAAGTTCCAGATGTTGCTTCTGGTCGTCGCCGACTGGAACGTGGGTGGCGCGGTATAGGAGGACGTCGGCGGTTTGAAGCACGGGATAGTTGAACAGCCCGGCGCTCTGGCTGTCGCCGCTTTTGCCCGCTTTGTCCTTCCACTGGGTCATGCGTCGCAGCCAGCCCATCCGCGCCGTACCGCCCAAGATCCATGCGAGTTCACTGTGCGCGGGAACCCGCGCCTGGTTGAAGAGAATCGATCGGTTCGGGTCGATACCGCAGGCGATCAAGGCCGCCGCCATCTCGATCGTGTTCGCCGCCAGTTGCGACGGGACCACTGGCTGACTGAGCGCGTGGAGATCGGCGAGGAAGAACAGGCACGTATCCTCCGGGCGCATCGCGTCCTGCATCGTCACCCACTGCCGGATCGCGCCCAGGTAATTGCCGAGGTGAAGGTCGCCCGTGGGCTGAATGCCCGAGACGATCCGCATCGGGGGTGAGACGGTCATGACTGCTGCGATCTGCGCTTGAGGAGGAACCGGATGTCGTCCAGCGCGAAGGCGCCGGTGACGAGACAGGCCACGGCATAAACCAGCACCCCGCCGCCGACCAGTATTGTCAGCGCCAATCCGCGTTCCACCATTGAACGCGTCAGATAAGGGTCGGCGTAAGGGTCAAGCAGGTAAAGCGCCGCACCCATCATCAGCGCCGCCCCCGCAAGCCGGGGAACGCGACGCCTGAGTTGCGCGTCGATCGTGAAATGCCCGCGCTTCCGCAGCGTCAGATACAGCATCGCGACATTTACGCTGGACGCGATCGCCGTCGCCAATGGTGGACCAACGTGACCAAAGCCAAAATATCCGAACAGCGGAATGAATGTCAGATTGCCGATCAGATTGATCGCTACCGACCACAGGGCGAGTCGAACCGGTGTCTTGGTATCGGAACGCGCATAGAAGCCGGGGGTCAGAACCTTGACCAGCACGTAGGATGGCAATCCGATCGAGAAGGCGCTGAGCGCCCAGGCGCATTTGGCCGTGGCATCGGCCTGAAAGGCGCCGTGCTGGAACAGACCGCGGATGATCGGTTCAGAGGCGAAGACGAACGCCGCCGTCGCCGGCAATGTCAGGAACAGCGCCAGTTCCATGCCCCTGTTCTGCAATTCCATTGCCTCACCGTCCCGGCCCGCCCCCAGCAGCCGCGATACGACGGGTAGCAATATCGTGCCCAGCCCGATCCCGATCATGCCAAGCGGCAGCTGATTCAGACGGTCGGCGTAATAAATGTATGAAATCGACCCCGAAGGCAGAAGGCCGCCGGCGAGCGCAGTGGAGATGGCGAGATTGATCTGTGCAGCCCCGGCGCCCGCCGCTGCCGGTACGATCAGCTTCAGCATCGTACGGACGTCGGCGTCAAGTCTGGGGCGGCGAAGCTTCAGGCTCGCACCCGCGCTGTGACAAGCCCAGGCGAGCCAACCAAGTTGCAGAATACCGCCGGCCGTGACCGAAATCGCCTGCGCCCGAGCCGTCGCATAGGGATCTCCGCCATGGAAGAACCAGAGTGCGGAGACCATCGCGATGTTGAGCAGAATCGGTGCGGCGGCGTTCACCCAGAACCGATCGAGCGAATTGAGGATGCCGCCCAGAAGTGAGGCCAGGCTGATGAGCATCAGATAGGGAATGGTGAAGCGCGAAAGCGTGACCGCGAACGCGAACTGTTCCGTGGTCGGGTGCTTGAATCCACCCGACAAGCCCCAGGTAATCGGCCATGCGGCAATGAGCATCACGGCGGTGAAGATCGCGAGGAACGGGAACAGCACCGCCAGCGCGCGTTCGGCAAAGTCGAGGCCGAACGATAAATCGTCGCCATTCTCCCCAACCTTGCGGTTGAACATCGGAATGAACGCGGCCGAGAAAGCGCCCTCCGCGAAGAGCGCGCGGAACATGTTGGGCAGGCGAAATGCAACGAAGAAGGCATCGGAGGCAAAGCCCGCACCAACATAAGTGGCCTGCAAAGTGTCTCGCACAAGCGCCAGGATGCGGCTGGCGAGTGTCAACCCGCCGACCGATCCCAGGGACTTGGCAAGATTCACGGCAAGATTGACCTGTGGCCGATATCAGGCCTGACCGACGTCACCCACATTAGGTTGCTGCCCGGCCTGCGCCTCGGCCTGCTGCAGATAAAGCTGACCAAAGTCGATCGGCTCCAGCAGCAGCGGCGGGAAGCCGCCATCGCGTACCGTATCGGCCAGCACGCGCCGTGCGAAAGGGAACAGCAGGCGCGGCGCCTCGCCAAGCAGGAAGGGTTGCATATGCTCCTCCGGTACGTTGCGCAGCCCGAAAATGCCGGAATAGGAAAGGTCGACGATAAACGCGACCTGGTTCTCCACTTCAGCGCGAACGTCGATCTTCAGCGTCACTTCATGGACGTCGTCATTGACCTGGTTCGTCCCGATATTGAACTGGACATCGATGCTGGGTGCTGTCTGGCTCTGATAAACCGCCGGCGAGTTCGGATTTTCGAACGACAGGTCTTTCACATATTGTGACAGCAGCCCAACCGCAGGCGCGTTGTCCTCGCCGTTTCCGCCTCCGTCAGTCATCGTCATGTCGTTGTTCTCGTCCATCGCTCATCCCCGAAAGTGGCGTAGCGCCTAGCAGCGCCTCCGGGCCGATTCAACGGTGTCGGTTTGTAACATCCACAGGTTGAGCCTATGTACCCATCTGAACAAGGAGGCTCGGTGTTCTACGTCATTCTTCTCGCGATGGTTGCCTGTTTCCTTGGGCTGCGACTTTATAGCGTGCTTGGGAAACGCACGGGTCATGAACAGCCGCTTCCCCGTGCCGCGGAGGAACGCACGAAGCCTGTCACCCTTCCGCGGACGGTTGAGATGCAGGCAGAGACTCCTGATCTCGCGACTCGTAATATTGAACCATCGGCAGAGCAGGGTCTGCGCGCGATTGTGGCAGCGGAGCCGGGTTTCGACGTCAATCAATTCCAGGAAGGCGCGCGATCGGCCTATCGTATGGTTCTGGAGGCGTTCTGGCGTGCCGATGAGGCCGAACTTGCCGAGCTGTGTGAGGATGACGTTCGTGCCAGTTTCGTCGATGCGATCGTCGTTCGCACCGAATCGGGGCACGTATTGCAGAACAGGCTGGTTTCCATCGAGAAGACGAAGATCGTCGATGCCGCGCTGACCGGTCGTGATGCCCGGATCACGGTGCAGTTCGACGCCGATATTGCGGCCGTCACGCGTGACGCCGAAGGGCAGGTCATTGCAGGGTCGCTGACCGATGCGGTTCAAACACATGATGTCTGGACATTTTCCCGGACGCTCAAGAGCACTGATCCGAACTGGATGCTTGCAGATACCGACGAGGCGTGACGGTTCATGTGAGGGCGATCGCGAGCAGCATCGCCGTCCTTGCGCTGTCCGCTTGCGTGGGGCCGGTCAAACCGCCGACTGCTCCAATCTCCGCGCCATCAACAACCGAACAATTCTCGATCCGACCTGCGATGCCGATCGCGCCTGTCCCCGCGACCGCGGCGAAAGGCGCGGTCAATGCAAAGGCTGCGGGAATTGCACGAGGCCCGTCGGTCGTGGACCTGCCGATCGGGGAAGCGGCGGCGGAGTCGGCAGTTGCGGCGTTCATCCAATCCTGTTCCGGTCTCGTGCGCCGGACGGACTCGTCGGGGCTCACACAAAGCGGTGACTGGCGCGATGCGTGCGCCGCTGCGACATCGGTTCGAGCCGGAGGTTTCCGGAACTTCCTTGCCCATCGGTTTGAAGCGGTTCAGATTGGGGACGGAAAAGCGTTTGCAACGGGATATTATGAACCGGAGATCGCGGCGTCCCGCACGAGGAATGCGGGGTTTGACGTTCCAATCTATGGGCGTCCGAAGGATCTGATCGATGTCAATCTGGGATCCTTCTCGGACAGTCTGAAAGGACGCAAGATCCGTGGTCGTGTCGATGGCACGGCATTCGTCCCCTATTATGAGCGCGCGCAGATCGAGAGCGGTGCGCTGAACAGTCGTGCGCCGATCCTGGCCTGGGCGGCCGACCCGGTCGAATTCTTTTTCCTACAGGTTCAGGGTTCGGGCCGGCTGCGACTTCCCGATGGTTCGATCATGCGTATCGGATATGATACACAAAACGGGCGCGATTATACCGGCATCGGTGCGCTGATGAGTGCTAGGGGGCTTCTGGGTCCAGGTGAGCGGTCGATGCAGGGCATCGTTGCCTGGCTGCATACCCATCCCGCCGAGGGCCGGCGGATCATGGACGAAAACAAGAGCTTCGTGTTCTTTCGGGAGATCGGCACGCCGCCGGTTGGCGCGATGGGGGTCGTGGTCACTCCGCAGGTCACCGTGGCGGCCGACCCCAAATTCGTACCGCTTGGTGCGCCGGTCCTGCTGTCGATGGATCGACAGGACGCGAGCCATCTGTGGGTGGCACAGGACACCGGCGGTGCGATCAAGGGAGCCAACCGGTTCGATACGTTCTGGGGTGCCGGGCCCTATGCCCGCACAACCGCCGGCGGTATGGCGGCGCGTGGCACAGCCTTTGTCCTGTTGCCGATTGGAAGCATTGCGCGATTAGGGGCAGGAGGATCGGGTGACGGGTCGTCCGCTCTACCCTGACGAATCCATACTCTGGGCCGAGGTGATGCGGACGGTTCGCCCGCTCCGGGCCATGCCGGTGACGCCCGTTCGATCGGCGACTCCACCGGCGGCGGATGTCCGGGGGAAGGATATTCGGGGCAAGGGCGTCAGCAGCAAGCGTGAAGCGTCGTCGCCGGTGAAAAAGAGCGCACCTGGCCAGACGCTCGACGGCGGATGGGACCGGCGGCTGTTGCGTGGTGCCGTCATGCCTGACCGATCGATCGATCTTCACGGCCATACGCTTGCATCGGCTCATGCGCTGCTGGACAGCGCGCTGGACCGTGCGATTCGTGCAGGTGACCGCGTTGTCCTGCTCGTGACGGGCAAGCCGCCGCGACCCGAAAGCGAGCGACCGCATGCGCGCGGCGCGATCCGAGCCGCGATCGCTGACTGGCTGACGGTATCACGCCATGCGGGTCATATTGCCGCTGTCAGAGGCGCGCATCCCCGCCACGGCGGCGCGGGCGCGCTGTATCTGATCCTCAGGCGAGCGCGCGGTTGATGATTCCGGCGTAGATATCGGTCAGCATGTGAAGGTCGGCGATCGCCACCGCTTCATCGACCTTGTGCATCGTTGCGTTGACCAGTCCGAATTCGACCGTGGGGCACAGCGTCGAGAGAAACCGTGCGTCCGATGTACCGCCCGTTGTGGACAGGGTAGCCGTCAATCCCGTTGCCTGGGTAATTGCCGCCGATATTATAGAGGACCAAGCGCCGGGCGGGGTCAGAAACGCCTCGCCGGATATCTGGCCTGTCACGATGACATCGGGGGCAAGGGTTTTCGCGATATGCTCGATCCGCTCTATCAGCGCCGACCCGGTCTGTTCGTTGTTGAAACGGATGCTCAGCCGGCATCCGGCGCGGGCGGGGATCACATTATGCGCGAGATTGCCGACGGTCAGATCCGTGACCTCGATATTCGAAGGCTGAAACCAGTTATTTCCCTCATCGAGTGTGATCCGGTCGATTGCCGACAGGATGGCGATCAGACGCGGGATGGGATTGTCTGCAAGATTCGGGTAGGCGACATGCCCCTGGCGCCCGCGAACATCGATCCAGATGTTGACCGAACCGCGACGGCCGATCTTCACCATGTCGCCCAGTCGTTCTTGTGACGTCGGTTCGCCGACCAGACAGACGTCCGGCTTCACGCCGCGCGCCTGCATCCGCTCGATCAGGGAACGGGTACCGTGGATCGCAGGGCCTTCCTCATCGCCGGTGACGATGAAGCTGAGCGTGCCCTTTGGCTCGACGCAGGCCGCGGCAGCGACAAACGCGGCGACTGCGCCCTTCATGTCGACTGCGCCGCGCCCGTATATCATTCCTCCACGAACATCACCGGACCAGGGGTCGGCCGACCAGTCCGCACCGGGGGGTACGACGTCCAGATGCCCGGCGAAGGCGAGGTGCCGACCGCCGTCTCCGCGGATCGCGAACAGGTTCTCGACCCGATCGTCACCCGCCACAAAGCGATCAACGGTGAAGCCGATCGACTGCAGCGCGTCGTCAAGTACGTCGAACACCTGCCCGCGCGCCGGAGTAATACTGTTGCATGCGATAAGCGCCCTGGCGAGCGTTACGACATCAGCCTGGTTGCGATCCATCGGCGTGGACGAATTCAGACGGGCGGTTCATATTGCTGGATGACCCATTCCTCCTCCTGCGCGCCCGCGATCCATTCCTGCATGAAGGGATGCTGCAGCACCGAATCCATATAGGCGGGGGCAAAGCGGGCGATCGGCAGGCGATAGGTCACGATCCGGGTGACGACGGGCGCGAACATCATGTCCACCGCGCCAAAGTCACCGAACAGGAACGGGCCGGTGCCACCAAATCGTGCGCGAGCCTGCGCCCATAATTCCATGATCCGGCGAAGCTCGACCAAGACGTCGTCGTCCGGCTTAGTCTGGGGAAACGTCTGGCGGATGTTCATGCTGTGCTTGCGGCGCAGATTGGGGAAGCTGGAATGCATTTCCGCGGCCATCGACCTGGCCATCGCTCGCGCTGCTTCATCGACAGGCCAGAAACGGTCTCGCCCGACCTTGTCAGCGAGATAGTCGATGATCGCCAGGCTGTCCCAGACGACCGCGTCGCCGTCCCACAAGATCGGCACCTTGCCCTGCGACGGAGCGAATTCGTCACCCTGACGCCGCTTGTCCCATTCGGCATCGTAGAGTGGCACCACGACCTCTTCGAAGACGAGGCCGGATTGCTTGCATGCCAGCCAGCCGCGCAGCGACCAGGAGGAATACGCCTTGTTGCCGATGATCAGCTTCATGAGAGCGGACTAGGCGACACCGCCGGATGCGGCAACCGGTCGTTAAACGTCGTCAGCCTCGTCCGACTTTGGACCCTCGCGCGCGGCCCGCAGTGTCTGGGTGCGCTCGGCGCGATTTGCCATTGCCTGCCAGCTCTTTGCCGCGCGGTCGCAACGTTCCTTCACATTGTCGAGCGTGGCCCGCTCGGCATTGGCGCGCTCCGTCTCGGCTCGTTCGCGGTAGAAGGCAGCGGTATCGGCCATGGGGCGCTCCTGCTGGTTGACGTGAAAACGGCGGCCCGGTCAGGAGCCGCCGCAGGAAAGAGCTATTCCGAAGGCTGAAGATTGACCGCGGACACCTTGCCCCGGCGATCCTCTTCCAAATCATACTGGACACGCTGGTTCTGGTTAAGCGTCGCCATGCCCGCCCGCTCGACGGCGGTGATGTGGACAAAAGCGTCGTTCCCGCCACCATCGGGAGCGATAAAGCCATATCCCTTGTCAGCGTTGAAGAATTTGACGGTACCGATAGTCATGGATGTTTTCCTTCCTTCAATAGCGATCGAGATACGACCGCCCGTGCCTTGGCAGCAGGGAAGGAAGGAAGAAGGAGCCGCAAAGCGCCATAGACCGTCGATATGCGACTGTAGCACAGCCGATGTAAGCAATCGTTTCGCTCATGCAAGGGATAGTACCGGCCTAGCCGATCGCCTCAATGACGGCGGCGCGCAGTTCGGCCAGCCCCATGCCACCTTCGCTAGACGTTGCGATGATCTCCGGATGCGCAGCAGGGCGTGTCCGCGCCTCTTTCGCGGTAGCTTCCCTGACAGCGGCCAGATCGGTCGCCTTCACCTTGTCGGCTTTGGTCAGAATCATGCGGTAGCTAACGGCTGCCTTGTCGAGCATGTCGAGAATTTCGCGGTCGACCGGCTTGATGCCGTGGCGCGCGTCGATGAGGACGAGTGCGCGTTTCAGCATTTGGCGCCCCCGCAGAAAGTCGTTCACCAGATACCGCCATTTGCGCACGACATCCTTCGGTGCCTTGGCAAAGCCGTACCCCGGCATATCGACCAGGCGAAAGATGAGCGGATCGCCCACCTCAAAGAAGTTCAACTCTTGCGTGCGCCCCGGCGTATTGGACGTGCGGGCCAGGCTGTTCCGGTTGGTGAGCGCGTTCAGAAGCGTGGACTTGCCGACGTTAGAGCGACCGGCGAAGGCCACCTCAGGCACGTCGGCGTCGGGGATATGGTCAAGCGTCGGCGCTGATTTCAGGAACGAGATCGGCCCGGCGAAGATCTTACGCGCCGCCTCCACCCGGTCCTCGTCGAACGTCATTATTTCGCCGACGCCGTCTTCAGCACGGGATGCTTGCTGTAGAGCCACTTCTGCTGCGCGATCGTCACGCAATTGGTCGTGATCCAATAGACCTGCAATCCGACCGCAAACGGCGCCATCACGAACATCAGCACCCAGGGAAGAAGCGCGAAGACCTGCTTTTGCGTATCGTCCATTGGTGCCGGGTTCAGTTTGAACTGGAAGTACATCGATATGCCCAGGATGATCGGCACGATCCCGATCGCGATGAAGTGCGGCGGCACGAAGTTGAGGAAGCCGAAAAGATTGACCGGTGTCAGCGGATCGGGGGCGGAGAGATCCTTGATCCACAGTACGAATGGCTGGTGCCGCATCTCGATGGTCAGCATCAGAACCTTGTACAGCGCGTAGAAGATAGGGATCTGCAACAAGGTAGGAAGGCAGCCGGCAAGCGGATTGACGCCCTCGGTCTTGTACAGCGCCATCACTTCCTGCTGCATGCGGACCTTGTCGTCCTTGTGCCGCTCCTGAAGCGATTTCATCTTCGGCTGAATGGCCTTCATAGCGGCCATTGAGCGGAACTGACGCTGCGCAATCGGGAACATCAGGCCACGGATCGTGAGCGTCAGCAGGATGATCGCAACGCCGAAATTGCCGACCATTCGGAACAGCCAGTCAAGATAGGTAAAAATTGGCTTCTCGACGATCTCGAACCAGCCCCAGTCAATAGCCTTGTCCAGTTTCGTCACCCCCTCCTGATCCTGATAATGCTGGAGCGTCCGAACTTCCTTTGCGCCGGCAAAGAAACGCGTCGTTTGCGTCAGGCTCCGACCGGGGGGGAGAATGCGCGGCTGAAACTGATAGTCCGCCTGATAGGTGTCGTTGGGGCCACTGCGAAACTCGCCGTCGAAGCGCGCGCTCTGGTCGGGTATCAATGCGGTCAGCCAATATTTGTCGGTGAATCCCAACCAGCCGCCTGTCGTCGTGAATTTCGCCGCGCCGTCCTTCAGATCCTTAAAATCGGGTTTGTAATGCGCCGCGCCGCCATCGACCGACATCGGCCCGACATGGATCGTCATGCTCGATGGGTCTTTCGACACCCCGGTGCGATTGACATAGCCATAAGGTGTGACGGACACCGCCGCCGCCCCGGCATTGAGCACCGTCTGGCGGACGGTAAACATATAGTCGTCATCGACGGAGATCTGCAGCCGGAAACGCTGACCATCGGCATTTGCGGGCGCGTCCAGCGTGAGCGGACGATCCGGTGTGAGGACGTCCGACGACGCCGTCCAGACGGTGTCGGCCGCTGGCGGTTTGAGCCCGTCAGCCCGCCAGCTAAAGCCGGCGAAATACGCCTCGGATGCACCGGCGGGAGAGAGCAGCCGAATAGGCGGCGAATTCCTTGCGATCGTCTCGTCATAGGCAGACAGCACGAGATCATCGATGCGCGCGCCGCGTAGGTTGATCGAGCCCTTCAGCTTCGGCGTCTCGATCCGCACCCGAGGCGTGTCGACGAGGACAGCTGCACGGTCGCGGGTCGCGGCGGGGCTGTCGGCGGTTGGATCAGCGCTGGTATTGGCGACCACCTTTGTCTTGCCGTCCTCGATACGGGTCACCGGCGGATTGGCGGTCGGAAAGACGCGGTTCTGGATGAGCGGCCAGCCGAACAGAATGAGTGCTGCCAGCACCGCGAACAGCACGAAATTGCGTTGATCGTCTTTCACCGTGACGGCCTTACCTGTGTGTTCAGCCCGTGCGCATCATCAGGGCACGGGATCGGGGCCAAAACCGCCCCAGGGATGGCATCTGACGATGCGACGCATCGCAAGCCAGCTACCTTTCAGCGCGCCATAGCGGCTCAACGCCTCGATTGCATAGGCCGAACAGGATGGCTGGTAGCGGCAAGAGGCGGGCAGGATGAGCGAGGGCCCCAGTTGCCACAGGCGTACGAGCAGGATCACGGCGCGTGTTATCACGCCCCGCCGTCCTTTTTTCGGGCGACTTTCGCGAGGGCCTTTTGAAGCTCTGTACGAAGGTGAGCGAAGTCACGTTCGACCCCATTGCTTCGCCCGATCAAAACATGATCGGCGCCGGGAACGCCATTGATGGGCAGCAAGTCCCGCGCGACAGCGCGCAGGCGGCGCTTCAGGCGGTTGCGAATGACCGCATTGCCGATCTTCTTCGTCACGGTGAAGCCGATCCGTATCGTCGAATCGCCGTCAGCACGATCGCGCATCAGGAGCACGAAACCCGGCATCGGCGCCCGGCGCCCGCCATTGGCCGCCAGGAAGTCGCGGCGGCGGGTCAGCGCTTTGATCTGAGCGCCGCGTTCAGGGTCGGTCAGGCTGACAGCTTATTGCGACCGCGTGCGCGGCGGGCGCGGATCACCGACCGACCACCGACCGTCGCCATACGGGCGCGAAAGCCGTGACGCCGGGCGCGAACCAGATTGCTCGGCTGAAAAGTGCGCTTCATCGGTCGTTCCTGATCGTATAATAGAAAACGGCCGCCACGAATGGACGGCCCTGGTTGATCCGGCGCATAAGCGACGGGAGGCGATGAGTCAATTCTGCTGGTCCATCGGCACGGCCTTGTCTCTGGCGTGACGACGCAGTGCACTCGGGCGACGCATCACGCGGTCAACCAGTCCGCCGACCTTTGGCCAACGTCGTTTCAGCTTCGCCCAGCGCCAGCGCGCCCAAAGCGAATTGCGCAGGATCAGGATCATGCCACCGGCAAAGAAAAAGATGCCGCCGGGTCCGGGCAGCGGCCCGATCACGCCAGCGCCGATAATCAGTAAAACGCCCAGAACTAGCTGGACCCAGCGAGCGACGGGATGGCGGTTGGTTGAGGACATCAAAATCCCGATAGTGGAAACAGGGGCGCGCGGTCGTCACTTTCGTTGACCGTTGAACGCGTTATGAAACGCATGGCTTCGGGGGAAGCGCAATCTAAGGGGGATCGCGGGTGGCGGCAATCGTGTCGACGGTAGCATATCTGGGGCTGGAGGCACGCCGCGTCGAGGTGCAGGTGCAGCTGATCCCGGGCTTGCCCGCGTTCAACGTTGTCGGCCTGGGCGACAAGGCGGTCGGCGAGAGCCGCGAACGGGTACGCGGTGCCATCGCCGCCATGGGGCTGGCGCTGCCGCCCAAGCGGATCGCGGTCAACCTTTCTCCCGCCGATCTGCCCAAGGAAGGATCGCATTTCGACCTGCCGATCGCGCTGGCGTTGCTGGGGGCGATGGGTGTGGTCGATGTCGAGACACTGGGCGATTATGTGATTGTCGGCGAATTGGGACTTGACGGGCGGATCGCGCCATCGCCCGGCGTGCTGCTGGCCGCTCTACACGCTTCGGAAGAGGAAAAGGGGCTGATCTGTCCGGCGGTGCAGGGGCCGGAAGCGGCCTGGGCCGGGTCGATCGAGGTTGTTGCCGGACCCGACCTGCTGAGCCTGATCAACCACTTCAAGGGGCATGGATTATTGTCTGCTCCTGCTGCCGGCGAAATTGACGAGCCGGTCAGCGGCCCCGATCTGCGACAGGTAAAAGGGCAGGAGACGGCCAAACGCGCATTGGAGATTGCTGCGGCCGGTGGGCATAATTTGCTGTTTTGCGGGCCGCCTGGCGCTGGCAAGTCGCTGATGGCGTCCTGCCTGCCGGGGATCCTCCCGCCGCTCGATGCAAGTGAGGCGCTGGAGGTATCGATGGTGCAGTCTGTTGCCGGTACGCTCACTGGTGGGCGGCTTACGCGGACACGTCCTTTTCGAAGTCCTCATCATTCTGCCTCGATGGCAGCGTTGACGGGCGGCGGGTTGAAGGTGAAGCCGGGTGAGGTCAGCATGGCGCATCTGGGCGTGCTGTTTCTGGACGAGCTGCCTGAGTTCCAGCGCGCCGTGCTCGACTCGTTGCGCCAACCGCTGGAAACGGGAACGATCAGCGTCGCGCGAGCGAATGCCCATGTGACCTATCCGGCCCGCGTTCAATTGATCGCGGCAATGAACCCGTGTCGGTGCGGCCATTTGGGAGATGCCGGTCTTGCGTGCGCCCGCGCACCACGCTGCGCCGCAGATTATCAGGGCAAGGTCTCGGGGCCGCTGCTTGATCGGATCGACCTTCACGTTGAGGTGCAAGCAGTGTCGGCGGCCGATCTCGTCCTGCCGCCGCCAACCGAAGGGTCAGCGCAGGTTGCCGCGCGGGTCGCGGCCGCGCGGCTGGTCCAGGCCAATCGCTATGCTGCGGTGGACACGCGTACCAACGCGGAGGCGGATGGCCCGGTGCTGGAGTCAGCCGCCACGCCCGACGAGGCCGGACGAAAACTGCTGGCGCAGGCGGCGGAGGCGATGCGGCTGACCGCGCGCGGCTATACGCGCATTCTGCGGGTTGCACGCACGATTGCCGATCTCGCCGGTATCGAGACCGTCGGGCGGGTACAAATCGCCGAGGCGCTCAGCTATCGCCGCCGGGGACCGGTCAACTGATAGCGCCGGGGACCGGTCAACTGATAGCGCCGGGGACCGGTCAACTGACATCTCTTGCGATTCGCCTTCTGCTGCGCTAGCCGGACCCTGTTGCGGGTGTGGTGGAATTGGTAGACGCGCCGGACTCAAAATCCGGTTCCGAAAGGAGTGTCGGTTCGATTCCGACCACCCGCACCACCTTCGTCGATCAATCAGTCGAAGCCGGTTTCAAGGAAGCGGTGCGCGACGGCACAGTGGATTGCGATGCCGCGGGCCATCGCATGTTCTTCGATGGTCATGCGCGTGTTGTGCAGCGGTGGATTGGTTGTGGGATCACTCCCCTCCGGCGCGGCACCCAGAAACGCCATGGCTCCCGGTATCCGGCGCAGCACATAGGCGAAATCTTCGCCGCCCATCATTGGCGCAGGCATTTCGAGCCATGTATTTCCTAGCCCGGTGGCGCAATCCTGCATCACCGACAGCGCCGATCCGTCGTTGATCGTCGCCGGATAGCCCTCCTCGATCGAGGCATCGGCCGTCATCCCGTGGGCAGCGGCGATGTGTTCGACCGCACGAACGAAAGCGGCGCGCAAATGCTCGCGCGTTGATTCGGACAAGGTGCGCAGCGTGCCGAGCAGCGTTGCCGAAGACGGGATGATGTTGTGCGAACTGCCGGCGGCGACCTGCGTGACCGTCAGGACGGCCGGATCGACAACCGAAACCTGACGCGTGACCAGTGTCTGCAATGCGCCGACGATCTCACAAAGCACCGGGATGGGGTCAAGTGCCTCGTGCGGCATGGCTGCGTGACCGCCGCGACCGTGAATGGTCGCATGCAGCGTATCGGTTGACGCGAGCATCGGCCCCGCTCGTGCCGCGACGCTGCCCGCCGCCAGATTGGGCAGGATATGGAGCGCAAACGCCGCGTCGGGCGCCGGGTTGTCAAGCAACCCGTCCGCAATCATGTGGCGCGCGCCGTGATGCCCTTCTTCACCGGGCTGGAACAGGAAAACGACGGTTCCCGGCAGCGAGTCTCGCTGTGCTGACAGCGTACGGGCAGCGCCGACGAGCATCGCGGTATGTGAATCGTGGCCGCAGGCATGCATCATGCCGGCGTTGCGAGAAGCGAAGGGGAGGCCGGTTTCCTCCGTCATCGGAAGGGCGTCCATGTCGCCGCGTAGAAGCACGGTGCGCGTATTACTCAACGGTTGGTCGGTGTGGCCGCGCAGGATGGCGACGAAGCCGGTCGTGGACGGCCCTTCCCGGATTTCGAGCGGCAGTCCCGCGAGCGCGGCCTTTATCTTGTCAGTCGTGCGCGGACAGTGCAGTCCGATTTCCGGGTCGGCGTGGATCGCGCGGCGCAGATCGATGGTATCGGCGAGGATTTCTTCGCCAGCGCGGCTCCAATTAATGCCCTCTGGCACGTCCGCGCCTAGTTCGGCTTGACGAATTTGAGCGTCATCCGGTCGCTCTCCCCGATCGCGGCATAACGTGCACGATCCATGTCCTTTTCGGCATAGTTGGGCGGCAGGGTCCAGACACCCTTCGGATAATCATGCTTGTCCTTCGCATTGGCGTTGACAGCGCTTTCCCCGGCAAGCTTAAACCCTGCCTTTTGCGCGAAGGCGATGACCGAGGAGCGTTTCACGTAGCCGCTCTTGCCCTCGACATCGCTGCTCATGCCTTCCGGCAGGTGATGCTCGACCAGTCCCAGCGTGCCGCCCGGCTTGAGCATGGCAAACATCTGATTGAACGCTGTCTGGGTCTGATCGGCAGCGCCGAATCGCCAGTTATGGACGTTACGGAATGTAAGGACGACGTCGGCCGAGCCATCCGGAACGCGCTGTTGACCGGTGCTGGCGGGGAAGATGGCATCCTTGAGACCGCCGTAAACACCTGGCTTGGCGGTCTGTAAAGCCTTGATGCCGGACAAACCCTTTTCATTGGGAGCGGCGGCGTAGAGCGTGCCCTTCGCCTTAAGATAGGGTGCCAGGATTTCCGTGTACCATCCGCCGGAAGGCCAGATTTCCACCACGGTGTCCGTGGGCTTGACGTTGAAGAAGGCCAGGGTCTGGGCGGGATGGCGATATCGGTCACGCTCGACATTCGTCGCGGTCCGGCTCGGCGCCTTGACGGCGGCCATCAGCGACGGTGACGGAGCGGCCGGGGCGGCAAAGACCGCTGCGGGCATTGCCAGAGCCAGGATCGTGGTCGCCGCTGTTCGCATCTTCAGGCCTTTCATCAACATTCGGCAGCCATACCGAAAGGATGACGCAAAGGCCACCGCGACAGCGCCCTGTCACAAGCTTCGCGAGCAGGCTGCCGAGCTTGTCCGATTTGCAAACCCGTCGAGAACGCCGGCCAGCTTACGTCCGAGCGTGATTACCACGCAAAAAAATAGCGGCCCGAAGACCGCTATTTCAAAACCTTGACTGGTCGAAAACCGATCAGTTGCTGACAGGAATATTGTCAACACCATCGTTGTTGTTGTCGGTAGCGACAACAACGATACCCGCAATTACCGCAGCAGCGGCGAGCACCGCAACGATCGCACCACCGCCCGTGGCACCGAGCAGACTGTCACCCTTGCCCTTCGAAGCGCCGGCGCGAACCGACTTCGACACCGACAGGCTGGCGGCCGGGTTGGTCGGAGCAGCCATTGCCGGGGCAAATGCCATGGAGGCTGCCGCAACCGCGGCGAAAAACTTTCCTAGACGCATCTCGAACTCCCTTTTGTCCGTCGCTGGTGGCTCTGACATGCCTTCATGCCGTTTGCAAATGAATTAACGAGGTGCCTGCTCAATACGTTCCACACTATTGCGGCAATGCAACAGGGGGGACGATCTCAGGTTTGCAAAAGCCATGATTCTGCGCCTTCGAGGCCAAGCGCGGTCAGCGTGCCCGTGGCGTAGGCACCGGTATCGATGCCGATCCGGTGTGGACGGAACTCCACGATGTCGGAGATAGTGTGACCATGCACTATCCGCTTGTCATAATGCCCGTGTCCTCGCAAAAACGGTTCGCGAATCCAGCGCAGATCGGTTGTCACCTGATCTTCGACCGTGAGATCCCCACGGACGCCGGCGTGCACGAAGGCGTAATCGCCGATGATGACCCTATCCTCAAACGCCGAGATGAAATCCTGATGTGATCGGGGAACGACCGATGTCAAAGCCGTGCCGAGCTCGGCGTAGTCCATCCGCTCATAAGCCATCTCGTCGATTCCATAGCTCAGGATCGTCTCTCGACCACCAATACGGCAGAATAAGCGCAGCGCGCGTTCATCACCGTTCAACGCCGACAAAAAAACTTCCTCATGATTACCCATGAGGAACCGAAAATCTGATCGGACAGCGTCGAGGGTGCGCAAACGCTCGACTACCCCGGCCGAATCCGGACCGCGGTCGATCAGATCGCCAAGAAAAACAATAGTTGTGTCGGCCTTTGTCCGGTCAGCGCCGTCTGCATCGATCCTGGCGATCAGCGGATCGAGCAGGTCAAGTCTGCCGTGAATGTCTCCGACAGCATAGACGCGCTGACCGTGCGGGATGGCAGCCCCTGCGATCAAAGGTCGTCGCGGTTTGAGCAATCTGGCGAGCATGGAAGGATCACTTACGCTGTGTATCCCTGAAATACGAACGGCGTTGCGTCGCTACAAGCCGGACAAGCGGACGTCACCTGTCGGGGTGCGGCTGTTCCGGCCAAATACCGCGCGTGTCGAGCACCGTCTTGTCGCGGCGTTCCTCCCAGGGCACGGCGCGAAAAATATCGTGATCCACCAGAACGATCATCAACGCACAGTCGCTGAGTGCTGTGTCAAGATCGATCAAAGCAGCACCTGTATTACCAAAGGCATCGGGTAACGCGGAGGCGTAGGGTTCGACGACGCGTATGCGTTCACCAAATTGCCGAGCAAGTGCAAGCGCGACCCTCATCGCCGGGCTTTCGCGGAAATCATCGATGTTGGCCTTGAACGCCAGCCCGAGACAGGCGACCGACGCATCGGGCGTCGCTGCGATCATCGCTGTGGCTTGTTCGATGACATGATCGGGTTTGGCATCGTTGATCAGGCGCGCGGTACGGATCAGCGGCGTGTGGTCCGGGGCCGCATGGACCAGGAACCAGGGATCGACCGCAATGCAATGCCCTCCAACGCCGGGGCCGGGTGACAGGATGTTGACCCTGGGATGGCGGTTGGCGAGGCGGATGACCTCCCACACATCGACGCCCAGTCGTTCGGCTATCTGGCCCAGTTCGTTGGCGAAGGCGATGTTGACATCACGAAAGGCGTTTTCGGTCAGCTTCGTCATCTCGGCCGCACGCGCCTGGGTCGCGACGCATGCACCGCGCACGAAGCGCCGGTAGAAAGTGAGTGCCTTTCTGGCGCAGCGCGGCGTTATCCCGCCGATCACACGATCGTTGTCGATCAATTCCACCAAAATGCGACCCGGCAAAACGCGCTCCGGACAATAAGCGATCGCGACATCGGCCGGCGCTCCCGCGCGCTCCGGCATTCGCAGGTCGCCCCGGGCATCTGCCAGCAGATCGCGTACCTGTTCCGTAGTCCCAACCGGGGAGGTTGATTCCAGAATGACGGTATCGCCCTTTTTCAAGACCGGCGCGATGCTTCGTGCGGCTTCGAGGACATAAGTCACGTCCGGGCGGTGGGCGTCGTCAAAGGGCGTCGGGACCGCGATCACGAAGACATCCGCGGGCGCGACGTCCATCGAAGCACGCAGCGTACCGCGCGCCACAACGCCCGATACCAGGCCATCCAAGTCGACCTCTTCAATGTGGATGCGACCGGAATTGACGGTGTCGACGACACCGGGACGAACGTCGACTCCGACGACCCGTGCGCCGGATCGGGCGATGACGGCCGCGGTCGGCAGGCCGATATAGCCCAAACCCAAAACGGTGACGGAGAGCTCAGCGTCCAAGGGTACCGGCCACGATTGCTGCGATCCGAGGGGCGGACCGTCCATCGCCGAAGGGATTATGCGCACGCGCCATCGAAAGATAGCGTTCTTCATCATCAAGCAATGCCGAGACCTCGTCGACGATGCGGTCTTCGTCGGTCCCGATCAGCCTGGCGGTCCCTGCGGCGACTCCTTCGGGCCGCTCGGTCGTCTCTCGCATGACAAGGACAGGCTTGCCGAGCGCCGGCGCCTCCTCCTGTACGCCACCTGAGTCAGTCAGGACGAGATGGGCCATCGACAATGCCCGGACGAAGTGAGGATAGTCGAGCGGCATGATCCGCGCGATGCCCGGCTGATCGCCCAGTACCTGATCCATCGCGGCGCCAACGTGCGGGTTGGGATGCGTCGGCATGATGATCGCAACGTCGTCACGCGCCGCGATCCTGCTGACCGCGCGAGCGATTGATCGGAGGCCCTCTCCAAAGTTCTCGCGCCGGTGGGTCGTAACCAGGACGATCCGTTGGCCCCGGAACCGCGTAGCGAGGTGATCGAGCCCCGCGACGAGTGACTGGTCGCCAGCGATCCGGTCGCGGGTCCAGTGTAGTGCGTCAATCACGGTGTTGCCTGTGATGTGAACGCGTTGCGGATCGATCGCTTCGTTCAGCAATGCCTGAGCCGCGGTTTGCGTCGGCGCGAAATGAAGCGCGGCGATCGGCGCGACGATACGGCGATTCACCTCTTCCGGCCAGGGATGGTAGATGTTGCCAGAGCGCAAGCCCGCTTCGACATGGGCGACGGGCACGCGGCGATAGTAAGCGGCAAGCGCCCCCGCCATTGCGGTTGCGGTATCGCCTTGTACGATCACCATATTCGGTCGTTCCGTATCGATGACCTCGCCCAGACCAGTGAGAAGACGGGCGGTCAACTGATCGAGCGACTGATCGGGGCGCATGATGTCGAGATCATGGTCGGGTTGCAGATCCGCGATCGACAGCACTTGATCCAGGAGACCGCGATGCTGTGCAGTCACGCAGAGTCGTGGTTGCAGATCGTGCTGCGCCAATGCGCGAACCACGGGAAAAAGTTTGATCGCCTCCGGCCGGGTACCGAAGATGACGAGGACGCGAGGAGAGGACATGAGTGGCCCACTAGCATCAGCCCGTTAAATCCGCGCTAATTCAATGAAAGCGGGGCAGGGTGGACGCGGGCTTATGAACGAAGTTCTGGTGGAAGCCAACGCCAAGGCTGGGCTTGTGAACCGCCGGACGCTAATCGGCCGCTCAGGAGGGTGATCATGGCGACTAGCATAGAGGCCGAGGCGGCGGGAACGACGCCTGAGGGAATCAGGCTGGTGATCGGCGCTTCGATGCTCGGGACGATTTTTGAGTGGTATGATTTCTTCATCTACGGAACACTGGCAGCCAGCGGGATAATCGGGAGGACGTTTTTCCCGGCAGGCAATGAACTGGTGCAGACCCTGCTTGCATGGGCGGGCTTTGCGGTCGGGTTCGGCTTTAGGCCGCTGGGTGCCATCCTGTTCGGGTATCTGGGCGATCGGATGGGGCGCAAATATACCTTTCTGGTAACGATCGCACTGATGGGGGTCGCCACCGCCGGCGTCGGCCTGGTTCCATCGGCCGCCAGCATCGGGCTTGTGGCACCGGCGCTAGTCCTGCTGCTGCGCATCGCACAAGGGCTTGCACTGGGCGGTGAATATGGCGGAGCAGCGATTTATGTCGCCGAGCATTCGCCGCCCGGGCGCAGTGGTTTCTACACGAGCTTCATCCAGGCAGGTGTTGCCGGTGGATTTGTGTTAAGCATCGCGGTTGTGCTGACGACCAAGGCGCTCTTGCCCGCCGGCACATGGGATAGCTGGGGATGGCGTCTGCCGTTCCTGTTTTCGTTGCTGCTGCTGGCGGTATCGCTGTGGATGCGGCTTAAACTGTCCGAAAGTCCCGTTTTCAAGGCAATGCGCGCGGCGGGTGAGCGTGTCAGCAATCCGTTGACGGCGAGCTTCACCTATCCCGGTAATTTTCGGCGGATGCTGGTCGCCATGTTCGGCATCGCCGCCGGGCTGACCGTTATCTGGTATACCGCGATGTTCAGCGTGCTGTCGTTTTTGCAGAGTACGATGCATGTCGAGCAACTGACGGCGCAGTTGATCGTCGGGGCAGGGGCGCTGGCGGGGCTTGGCTGGTTTGTCCTGTTCGGCTGGTTGTCCGATCGTCTGGGTCGCAAGATGCCGATCGTGGTCGGTTACGGACTGACGCTGGTTCTGCTGTTCCCGATTTTCTGGACCATCGGAGCCGCCGCCAATCCGGGTCTGGCGAGGGCGGCACGCCGTGCGCCGGTCATCGTCTCCGGCCCTGATTGCCGCTACAGTCCGTTCGCCGGCACGCAGGCCGATGCGTGCGGACGATTGCTGGATTATTTCTCGAAGAAGGGCATTGCCTATACGAAGCGCCGTACACCCGCGACCGTGGTTTCGATCGGTGGCGTTCCGCAGGAAGATCTGAGCGCGGGTGCGCTCGACGCTGCATTGGCGAACGGGGGGTATGACGCGACGCCGGTAAGGCCCTCTGTCGGCAATATCGTTGTCATCCTGATCTGCATCCTGATGCTGGGGGCGTTGTCGGGGGTCACCTATGGGCCGGTCGCGGCATTGTTGTCGGAGATGTTTCCGCCCGCCATCCGCTACAGTTCGCTGTCTATCCCCTATCATATCGGGACCGGCTATTTCGGTGGATTCCTGCCGTTTATCAGCCAGTATATCGTCGCGCGGACCGGCGATCCCTATGCCGGCCTCTGGTATACGATGGCGGTCGTCGCGATGGCGCTGATCGTGACGCTCTTCGGGCTACGCGACGAGCGGCATCCAATTTGAGCGTCGCACGCCCTACTCGACTGCTGCTCGATGGCGATGCGCTGGCCGCGAACTGGTGCACGCTCGACCGGTTGAGCGGCGCGGCGGCGTGCGGCGCGGCGATCAAGGCCGATGGCTATGGGCTAGGTGCCGGGGAGGTGGCACGGCGACTGGCGGCCGCCGGTACGCGTGACTTCTTCGTCGCGACATGGGCGGAAGCGGAGGCGCTGGCGCCATTGGGGCTGTCGGTCAGCGTGCTGCACGGGGTGAGGGCGGAGGATATGCCGGCGGCGCTGGCAAGCCAGGCACGCCCGGTGCTCAATAGCGTGGCACAGGTGGCGCGGTGGCGCGCGGCGGGGGGCGGTGTGTGCGATGTGATGCTCGACACCGGCATGAACCGGCTGGGGCTTTCCGAGGACGAGGTGGCAGATGGCGCATGCGATGACCTCACCGTCGACACGGTGATGAGCCATCTGGCGTGCGCCGACCAGGATCATGCGATGAACGGGCGCCAGCGTGACGCCTTCATCGCCATCGGCGCAAAGATACGGGCCGAGCGGCGCAGTCTGGCCAATTCGGCGGGGATCGCGCTGGGACCAGCCTATGCCTTTGACGTCACGCGCCCCGGCCTTGCGCTGTATGGCGGTGTGCCGCGGGCCGAGCTGGCGCCGTTGATCCGTCAGGTCGTGACGCCGCAGGCGGCGATTCTGCAACGGCGACGTGTACCCACGGGCGGTACGGTCGGCTATAACGCGACCTGGACGGCATATGCGGAGACCGAGGTTGCGATCGTCAACATCGGTTACGCCGACGGTTATTGGCGTGGCTTCTCAAGCAGCGGGATGGCAAGGGCAGGGGACGCGGTGCTGCCGGTGATCGGCCGCGTTTCGATGGACCTGGTCGCACTGGACGTCGGCGCCGCCCCGGAATTGCAGGAAGGCGACTGGATCACGCTAAACTATGCGCTGCCCGAAGCGGCGGCGATGTCAGGCATGTCACAGTATGAGTTGCTGACGGGATTGGGCGTGCGCGCGGAGCGGGTTTGGGCGTAGGCATTGCTCATGACGATGGGCCGTTATTGCCGCATCTAGTTGCATTCTAGCAACAATGCTGCGGAATTTGTTTCTACCGCCTTGTAAAAATTGCCAGCTCTCAAGAGAACGATGCTGGCTTCGCCGAAGACCGGTGGTTCAGGTTCGATCCCGCTGGCGTGCGAAACAAAAGCTTATCGTATTTACCGTCGGGGTTTATGACACGTTCTCTCAGCCGTGCTTCGATTTTGGCGTTGGCCAGCAACATTACTCTCAGCCCTGCATTCGCGCAGAATACTCCGCCTGCAACCACGCCTGTGGCCAAGGTCGAGCAATCGCCGCCGGCAACTGTCGCCGCTGATCAGGCGCTTAACGAGCAAAGCGACGAACAGACACCGAGAAGTGGATCGCCGGCTGGCGACATCGTCGGGACCGGTTCGCGCATTCGACGCGCCGGCTTCGATACGCCGCAACCCGCGCTCGTGATCGACAGCGCGCAAATCGCCAATCGCGGCTATACCAATGTTGCCGATGCATTGGCGGAACTGCCCGCGTTTGGCGTACCTGGCTCGACCCGCGCAGGAACGCAGGCCGGCAGTTTTGGCGCCGGTCAGAATTTCTTCAACTTCTTTGGCCTGGGATCGCAGCGGACATTGACGCTAATTAACAGCCGTCAATTTGTCAGTTCAAACACCGCATCGATTTTCCGGATATTTCAACGCCGCTTCCTACGAGTTCCGCGGGATCATTTCCAGTGTCGCCTGGAACATCCGGACGCCGTTTCTGGGGGCGGAATCATCGGTCAATCTTGGCGTCAATTACCAGTATATTGATCGACTGCAGCAAGAGGTTGGTGTCGGCGATCTGACCTTGCTTCGCGACGGTATCGGCTACTCGAAGCACAAGGGGACCGCGAACGCGACGTACAGCAATCCTTAGATGTCGTTTCTGCTGCAGGCCCAGTATTTGGTCCTACACAAATCGATCGGAATCAGCCGAAGACGACGTACGAATTTCCTTACCTCAATGACGTCGTTTTCCTGAACACAGGGCTGACTCTGAAGGTCGCAGAACGCATGGATTTGTGTCTTATCGTCCATAACATTGTCGATCAAAAGTCACCATTTCCTTTGCCCGCGGGCGGTGGCACAATCGCGTATTTTGACGAAATTTTTGGACGAAGCCTTAAATTTGGTGCCTCGGTCCGTTTCTAAAAATCACTGACATTGTTGCAACATGGCGAGTTCCGGCCGAGACACCTCGCCTTTTTTTTTGCACTGCGTCATGATCCGGCGTATCTCAAAGCAAAGGGGCCGGGCGATGAAGAAGCACGACAAGGGCGATGGCACCGTCATCGTCAAGAAGTATGCGAACCGGCGGCTCTATAATACCGAGAGCTCGTCCTACATCACGCTGGAGCATCTGGCGGCAATGACGCGGGAGGGGCGGGACTTCAAGGTCGTGGATGCGCGCACCGAGGAGGATATCACTCATAGCGTACTGACGCAGATCATCATGGATGAGGAAAGTCGCGGGCAGACGATGCTGCCGGTCAGCTTCTTGCGGCAGCTGATCGCGATGTACGGCGATTCGATGCAGGCGGTGGTACCGGGTTATCTTGACGCATCGATGGACAGTTTTCGGCGCAACCAGGAGCAGTTCAAGTCGGCGGTCGAAGGGGCGTTCTCGCAGACGCCGTTCGCCGATATGGCCAAGCGCAACCTGGAAATGTTCGATGCGGCCGCCAGCGCGTTCAAGCCCGCCGCGCCAGCGCCCGCGCCGGTGCCCGCGTCGGAACCGGCGTCGAAGGATGACGAGATTGCGGCGTTGCGGGAGGAACTCACACGCTTGCGGGACAAGGTCGACAAGCTGAGTTCCTGAATGTTCACCGCCGGACCGTACGGTCGCGGCGGAGATAGACCACGGTTCGCCATTTACTGCGCGCCGTGGCGAAAACCGGGCGATAGTCACGGGCCAGGGCGGACTTGACGAGGCGAACGCTTTCAAGGTTCCAGATCGATAATCGCCGGGTCGACGTCACGATGACCGGCGGGCGGCCCGCCAGGATGCGTGCGACTTCCGCCGCCTCGTCAATGCCGGTCGCGCCCTGCTCGGTACGATAGGCGAGCAGATTTGGAAAAGCATAGTCTGTCGGCAGGCACGTCCGTGCCAGCAGATACGTGATCGTGTCACCGATGAAAACATAGGGACATTCGTTGCCGCTATTGGCGCGCACGACGCGTGCGACCTGCCGTGCGCCGGGGGCATCGTCAGGGAGGCCGGCGCGTTCCACCGCAAACAGCAACAACGCGAGCCCAGCACTGGCGGTCAGCAACCGGGCAGAGCGCCCGAGCGTTGGCGCCGCCACGATGGTCAGGGGGACGAGCAGCGGCAGTGCATAATGATCAAAGAACGTGCCGATCGCGAGGAAACCGGCCAGCGCTGCTGCCATCCAGCCCAAGGCGACCAAGGCGGCCGACGGGAGCACACGGCGTGACCGCCATGTCAGTACGGCGCAAACCGTGAGCGGCGCCAGCTGTGCCGCGATGCCGAGCAGGCGCATCGCAAGTTCCGCAGCAGGATATCCCTGACGCAGGCCGATCGACGTAAAATTGGCGAACCAGAAGGCGGCGAGTGCGGCCGGCCCCAGCGTCGCATACCATGCTGCAGCGGCGAGCGTCGGGAGCAACCCGATGCCCGCCAGCAGGAGCGACGCCGTAACGACGTGCAGCCAGGATCCGCCGGCACGGCGCAGGAACCATAGATGCGTGAGCCCGAAAAATGCGCCCTCGATTGCGGGGGTGTATTTCATCTGAATCGCGGCGCCGGCCAGACTACAAGCAAAGCAGGCGCTCAGCATGATCCGCCAGCGTTCCCGCCGAGCAGCGAGGATCGGCAGGCGCAGCGTCAATGCGCCGCCGATTGCCATGGCCAGATTGTAAAAGACCGGCGACTGGCCTCCTCGCCCGCCGAGCAATGAGAGCATGAGCAGGTATAGCGCACCGGCCGCGATGCGCCCTCGACGATTTGCTCCCAAGGTGCCGGCTGCAACCGCGATCGTGGCCGCCGTCGCCCAGGCAAAGCACGTCGCGACAAGCTGATAAGCGATAATGCCATCGCCGGGCAGCAGCCGAATTCCCGAAAAAAGGAGGAACAGGCCGATCGGCTTGCGATCCCAGATCGTCAGATATGGCACCGCGCCGTGCAGCAACCGATCGCCGACGAGCAGATAATATTGCTCATCGACATGGATGACGGGATTGCCGAAATCAGCCGCGCGCAACGCGAGCGCGATGAGAAACAGAAGGAGCGCCGGAGCAGACCGACCTCCGGCAATCGGTATGATCAAGCGCGTCAGTGCCGCGTTGTCACGGCGTAGAGCGCGATGGCGGCGGCATTGGAGACATTGAGGCTTTCGACCTTTGCCGAGATCGGCAATCGTGCAAGTTCATCGCAATGCACCTCGGTGTTCTGACGCATGCCGTCTCCTTCGGCGCCCAGCACGATTGCAATACGCTGCGTCCCCATCGCCTCGCCCAGCGTCTGTGTTGCTTGCCCCGTCAGTCCAATTCTCCAGAAACCGGCCTCCGCAATTTCTTCCAGCGCCCGCGCCAGATTGACCACGCGGACCCAGGGCACGGCCTCGAGCGCTCCGGATGCCGCGCGGGCGACCGTTCCCGATTCCGGCGGCGCATGGCGATCCTGAGTGACGATGCCCAGCGCGTCGAACGCCGCCGCCGAGCGCAGGATCGCGCCAACATTGTGCGGATCCGTCACCTGGTCGAGGACGATCAGCGGTCGCCCGTGATCGCGCCCTTCATGCAACAAATCACCGAGCCAGATATCTTCCAGCGGATCGACCTCCGCCACCAGCCCCTGATGCGGGGCGTCGGCCGGCACCATGCGGCCCAGATCGGCGACATCGGCAAAGATGACGGGAAGGATCGACGGGAGAGCGAGCGGCGCCAGTGCCTCTCGCGTGCCCCACAACTTGCGTACTTGCCGGTTCGGATTGGCCAGCGCCGCGGTGACAGCATGACGGCCCCACAAGCGGGGACGGCCGGCTGTGCCGGTACTCGGGCGATGTCCGCGGCGCGCCATGATAATCCCTTAAAGCCTTTGTCGCGCGTTGCTATTCTCGACAATGGACTGGCGCAACCGTCATCCACCGCGTTGACAGTGCGCACATGCTTGGGCAAGAGGCCGCCTCGCTCAAAAGCAGCGGCCCGATGGACAGGTGGCCGAGTGGTTAAAGGCAGCAGACTGTAAATCTGCCCGTGCAAGCGTACGCTGGTTCGAATCCAGCCCTGTCCACCATCGCCCTATTTTCTGACATTCGCCAACGTCCAAGAAACCGCAGAGTTGTGCGGGTTACAGTCCCGCTTGCGTCCATCGTCGTCCGCTGATAACCCCGTCTAGCCGCGCATAAGTGTGGGATAAAATGTGGGGAAGATTCGATGGGGAAGCTGACGGCGGTTGCGGTGAAGGCGGCAAAGCAACCGGGCAAGTATGGCGATGGCGACGGGCTTTTCCTGTCTGTGACGTCCGGCGGATCGGCTTCATGGGTTGTGCGGGTACAGAAGGCGGGCAAGCGCCGGGACATAGGGCTGGGCAGTGCGAGCAAGGTGACGCTCGCCATTGCGCGCGACCGCGCCGCCACCGTGCGGTCACAAGTCGAGGCCGGGCTTGATCCTATAGCCGAGCGCATGAAGGCCGATGGCATCCCGACGTTTCGGGAAGCCGCCGCCAAGGTCTATGCCGCCAACCGCAAAACATGGGGCAATGCCAAGCATCAATGGCAGTGGCTGCGAACGCTGGAGATGTTCGCCTTTCCCACAATCGGGGACGTGCGGCTGAGCGAGGTGACGGCCGGGCAGGTGCATGATGCGGCGGCGGCGATATGGCTGGAGAAGCCGGAAACCGCGCGGCGGGTATTGCAGCGGATCGGCGCGGTACTCGATTGGGGCTATTCCAAGGGATACCGGGACGCGGAAGCGCCCATGCGGACGATCAAGAAGGGCTTGCCTCGTCAGCCCCGCAATGACGGGCACCATGCCGCCATGCTTTATGCCGACGTTCCCGCGTTCATGGCGCGGTTGCGGGAAAAAGAGACTTGGGGACGCCTCGCACTAGAGGCGACGATCCTGACGGCGGCACGGTCGGGAGAGATACGCGGCGCTACCTGGGCAGAGGTCGACCTGGAGGCGGGTCTGTGGACGATCCCGGCCGATCGCATGAAGGCCGGCAAGCCGCACGTTGTGCCATTGAATAAGGGTGCTTTAGCGGTGTTCCGCCGGGCGGCGGCGCTGCGAACGGTCGGCATGCAATTCGTCTTTTCAGGCGCGCGTGGGGACAAGCCCATGTCGGATATGACGCTTATCAAGGTGCTTCGCGACATGAAGGCGGGGTGCACGGCGCATGGCTTTCGATCGTCGTTTAGCGATTGGGTATCCGAAACCACGCAATTCAGTCGTGAAACCCGGGAGGCGGCGCTTGCCCATGCGATCGAGAACAAAACCGACGCGGCATACCGGCGCGGCGATCTACTGGAGAAGCGGCGCGGGTTGATGGACGCATGGGGCGGCTATTGTGACGGCGCGGGCGGCAACGTCGTGCGGTTGGCGGCGGCGTAGGGCAGGCGGGAGAAATGCCTAGAGGGGGCAAGAGAGCGGGCGCGGGGCGCAAGCCGGGATCGGTACTTAGCTTTGACGTGCGCTTTGACATTGGACTGGAATGCGAAAGCCGTTGGGAGACGCTTCGCGATGAACGTGCCAAGGCCGAACGCGCAAAGCTGCTGAGCATTGGCGAATATAACGACCGGATCGCAGAGGTTCAGGCGATACCGGTTGCCGACCGGGCCGCTTACCTGGCGTCGTATGAGTATGAGTATCACGCGAGTGACGTTGAAGAAGCTTGTCGGTCGATGGCGGATATGAACGAGAATGACGAAGGCGAAGCACCCACCGTGTTTCGGCCCTTAACTCCCCGCCCATATGCGCAAAAGGCCGCGATTATCGAATCGGTCGCCACGTGGGCGTCGGATCGGTTTAGCCAGCAAGTGTCCCACTCAGCGATAAAGGAGTGCTGGAAAGAATATTGCAGCTTTATCAGCCGCTTGAACGACGACAACTAGTCAATCTTTGATTGATTAGGCGTATCTTAAAGGGCGCCAGCGACCGGCCTTAGTTTCCAGCATCCGTTACGCGAATCGGTGCGAACGGTGGACTGGAGGCAATTATGGAAGCGATACTTATTTCCATTCCCGACGCGGGAAAGGCGTTAGGGCTGGGCCGATCGAAAACCTATGATCTGATAGGCGAGGGGCGGCTTGAAACCGTCACCATCGGGCGGCGGCGGCTTGTCACTGTCGCCAGCGTGAAGGCGCTTGCTGGGCAGGTAGCGGCATGAACGGGCTGCATAACCCCGCCGCTGTTGCAAGCGAGCATGGCGACCCAGTGGAACTCGGCAACAAAATGAAGCTGGCGCGCCAACAGGTTTCACCTGACGAGTGCTCGTTTTGACCCGGCCGGAAGAGAGTGGCCCCGCCGTGCAGGGCGGGGCCGGGGGGAACGCAAGCTGTGAGGCTCTAGCGCCCCGAATCCCTACACCCGCCGGGCTACAGGCACAATTCCTTGTGTGGGCGCATGCCGTGCCGCCGCACCTGGCAGGAACGATCGCCGCACTGGCGTTCGGGACGGTGATGGCATGACGCTCGCCATGAAGGCGCGGCTCGATGCCGCTGAGATTGTTCCTATCGGCGGCGGCAAGCGAGTGTGGGACGATCCCATTCCGCTTCCCGACGCCTTGCCAGCCGTCCCGCCATTCGATTCCGCCATGCTACCCCGAGAATTACAGGCATGGGCGTGCGACATTGCGGACCGCATGCAATGCCCGCTCGATTTTGTGGCGATCCCGGCAATCGTGGCGGCGGGGTCGCTGATAGGGCGGCGTATCGGTATCCGGCCTGAGGCCCGCACGTCCTGGACAGAGACGGGCAATCTATGGGGGTGCGTTGTCGGTCCACCGGGGGCGCTTAAAAGTCCCGCTGTCAGTGAAGCCCTCACCCCTATGCGACGACTGGAGGCGGAAGCCGCCGCCGCGCATGAAGCCGAGCTGGACGAGTGGAAAATTACCAAGGCGCTATTCAAGCTGGAGCAGGAAAAAGGCGAGAAAACCGCGCGCAAGCGTTTGAACGAAGGGAACCGCGCCGCCGCCAAGGACGCCATGACGATAGCCGAGCCGGACGAACCGACGCCCCGGCGCTACATGACTACCAACGCCAACGAGGCGTCACTGGGCAAGCTATGCCAAGAGAACCCGGACGGCGTGCTTATCCACCGTGACGAACTACTGACGATGTTCCGCGATTTGGACCGGCCCGATAACGAAGGCTATCGCGGCTTCCTGCTTACCGGCTGGAATGGGCAGGAAAGCTACACCTTCGATCGTATCGGGCGGGGCGTAATCCGCGTTCAAGCGGTCAACCTGTCTGTCCTGGGCACGACGCAGCCGACGCGCATAAGCGCCTATCTGGCTGATACGCTACGCTCGCATGACGACGGAATGGTGCAGCGGATCCAATTGCTCGCATGGCCGGATTTCAAGGGCAGATGGCAGTCGGCCGACCGCTACCCGGACGCAGAGGCGCGCCAGCTGGCCAACGCCTGTTACAATCGGTTGGCGGCGCTGGATCCCAACGCGGTAGGCGCTCAGCGCGACCCCTATGGCGGCATTGCCTACCTTCGCTTTGCCGACGACGCCCTAGCCGAGTTTGCGCCTTGGCGAGCCAAACTTGAAGCGCGGGTGCGTGACCCGGACATGACCGGACATTTGCGCGACCACCTCGCCAAGTATCGCGGGCTGGTCCCCCGCCTTGCCCTGATTTGCCACCTGGCAGGCAGTGGAACGGGGCCGGTGGCACTAGAACCTACAATGCAGGCGCTTACCCTTGCCGGTTATCTGGAGGCGCATGCGGTCCGTGCCTATGGATCGATCGAAAGTGCTAACGCCGCAACGGCACGGTCTATTTGGTGCAAGATCGTCAAAGGCGACTTGGCAGAGGGCTTTAGCGAGCGTGACGTGTATCGGCCGAATTGGTCCGGGCTGAAAGACAAAACGGCGGTGAAGGCCGGACTGCAATTGTTGGTCGAAAGGGATTGGCTGGCGATTGAGAACGTCGAAACCGGCGGGCGTCCTACGTCGCACTATGTCATCAATCCAAGGGCGTGGGCATGAACTACCTGGCCCGGTTAAAAGCAATGCAGAGCGAGGCGGCGGCGGGGGCTGTTTCCCCCAATACGCCCCTAACCCCCACTGCCAAAACTGCCAGAAGCCCCTTATCACCCCCTTTTGACAGTTTTGTCAGTGCCCCTTTAGCGCATATTGGGGAAACCTCTTCCCATGACGCTATCCCGTCGCCACCCGTCCTCGCACCCAATCCGGCGGGGGCGGTGCCACCGGGGAACTCAACAAAACTTAACATTGCCGCCGCGTCGATCGAAGGGGCGGAAGGTATCCCCCCGCACGTCACGGCCGGGCTTGCCCGCCTGGAGGCCATGCCAACGCCAATGCTGGTAAATCCCAAGGTCTGGCCTTTGATCGTCGACGACGCGCGGCGGCTGATAATTCAGCTATGGGCAGGTGAGGCGCTGGCGAGGGGCTGGCATCCCTTGGACCTGTGGGGGTGCTGGCCTGGTAGCGACGACGACGCGGCCGATCACCGTCGCGACGGCTTGGCGGTGTGGCTGGACGGGCGGCGGATCGTTGCGCTGGACGAACGCACGGCAATCATCCGGCATGACGACCGCTTCATGTTCTACACCCAGCCGCGCGACTATGGCGAACGGGTGTTTCTGTGGCAGATAAAGAGTAACCGGTGGGAGAAGGGCAAGTGAAGGCTGCGATCGTTGCTAGTTTTTTGGTGCTGACGGCTTGTGGCAGCATACCACTGAGTAGCCGTCAACAAGACGAGGTTGACGATATTGTTGGGGCCTCAAGGCAAGGCGACGGTGCCATGATAGAGCGTCTCGATAAGCTGGAAGAGCGTATGAGCCAGTCTGAGGCGACTGACGTTCAACAAGATCGTCGGCTCGACGCCAATTTGGACCTGTCCAATGCCATAGTGGCCGAGCATGAAAGTTTGAAAGAGCATTATAACGACCATTTGAATTCGCTTCACGGCACACAGCGCTAGGCCGCGTATTCAGAAAACTACGCGCGCGCGCGATGTGCACCGCTTCCGACCGGGTAGCGCGAAAAGGGGTTTCCGTACAACTACGCGCGCGCGCGCGACCCTGCACCCTGATTTCCGTAGCTATAAAAAGAGGCACGATTGCGCGCGCGATGGCGACCAGCGACAACGCCAGCCGAAAGGCGGTAACGAAACCGCGAAATTGCTTCTCTGGCTTGCTATTGGATTGCTAGAGCCGGTCAGCGGGATCAGTCACCGCCCTGAAAACCCGCTAAGTCGTTGTTTTATATGGTGGACGCACTTGGGCTCGAACCAAGGACCCGCTGATTAAGAGTCAGCTGCTCTACCAACTGAGCTATGCGTCCATCGATCATCAAGGGCGCAGGCCAACGATCGCAGGCTTGCGGTTAGCATCGCGGTGTCGTTGTGCAAACCCCTTTTTTCGCGGTGCAGCTCACCAGCGGACCTGACGTCGGCTCTCTCGGTCGATGGCCATCATGATGCCGAGGCACAAGAGTACCGTCATCTGTGCTGACCCGCCAAAACTGACAAGCGGAAGCGGGATGCCGACGACGGGGGCCAGACCCATGACCATCGACAGGTTGATCGCGACATAGAAGAAGATCGTGGTTGCCAGCCCCGCCGCCGTCAATTTCGCAAAGCGCGTCGGCGCCCGTACGCCCACATTCACGCCCCAGCGGATAACCAGCAGAAAAGCGAGAATTAACAGGCAGCCACCCACCAGACCCCACTCTTCCGCCATGGTCGCGAACACAAAGTCGGTATGTCCCTCAGGCAGATAGTCGAGATGGCTCTGCGTCCCTTGCAAGAAGCCCTTGCCCCAGATGCCGCCCGAGCCAATCGCGATTTTCGACTGGCTGATGTGATAACCGGTGCCCAGCGGATCGCTCTCGGGATCGAGGAAGATGAGAACGCGATTACGCTGATAGCCGTGCAGCAGAAAATTGACGGCAAGCGGTGCCGCGACCGCCAGACCAAGCGCACCCCCGACGAACAGGCGCAGCGGTATTCCAGCCAGAAACATGACCGTCGCGCCACCTGCGCAAATCATCAGCGCGGTCCCGAGATCTGGTTGAAGCATGACAAGCCCCGCCGGAATGCCGATTAGCAGGGCAGCCGGCCAGACAGCGCCAAACCGCCGTGTTTCGCTGGGCGGGAGCATGTCGTAGAATTTGGCGCAGGCCAATACGATCGCCGGCTTCATCAGTTCGGACGGCTGCAACCGGATAACTCCGAAATCAAGCCATCGCTGGCTGCCGCCGCGGACCGCACCGAGCAGTTCAACGAGGATGAGCGCGATCGTCAGCAGGGCGTAGACGGGCAGAGCACCTGCTTTCCAGATGCGCTCAGGCACATAGGACGCGACGATTGCAGCACCGACGAAGACGAAGAACCGTAACCCTTGCGAAAACGCCCACGGTCGCAAAGCCCCGCCAGCGGCGGAATAAAGTACTACAAGGCCAAAACAGCCGATTGCGAGAACAAGGAGAATGATCCGCCAGGGCAATTGTAACAACGGCTCCGGGACAAAGCGCGCGCGGTTCATTGACGTCGTTCCGGCATGGGATCTTCGGCCACCGTCGTGATATCAGCGTCCGTTGCAAGCGCGGCCTGAGCGGCATTGACGGCTGCGCTTTCCGCTTCGACGGGCTCCGAATCTGACGGCACTGCACCATCCGTCCGCGTTGCTACCGCCTGGACTGACGGCGCATGCGCAGTTTTATAGGCGGCCTGACTTGCGGCCATCCGCGTGGCGATATCACCCCCCCATGTCGGCTCGACCGCGTTCAGCGACGCTACCGCGCGTTCCCGGTCGAACAGAAACGTCATGATATCGCGGCCGATGGCGGGAGTGTCGAGATTACGAATGGTATGCCCGTTATGCTCAAGCACAACGGATGCAGCATAACGCGGTTTGTCAGCCGGCGCGAAGCACATGAATAATGCATGGTCGCGCAACTTGAAGGGCAGCGCACCGTTACTCAATACGCCGCCACGACGTTCGGCCATCGTGATGCGCCGGACCTGTGCAGTCCCGGTTTTTGCCGCAAGCGCAACGCCGGGCACCTGCAATCGCGCTGCTCCGCCCGTGCCGCCGCCGTTGACGACCGCGTACATTGCGTCCCGAACGATCGCCAGGTTCTCGGGGCTGGCAACGGCTGCTGCACCGGCAGGGCGGGCGTGCCGGGCGAGCAACGTCGGCTGCAGCATACGACCCGATGCGATACGAGTTGCCATCACCGCAAGCTGCAGCGGGTTGGCCAGTACATAACCCTGACCGATTGAGGCGTTAAGACCATCGGCCACAGTCCATGCAGTCTTGTACTTGCGCAATTTCCAGGCGCTGTCGGGAACCGTCCCATAGCGCTGAGATTGAAAGGGCAGGTCGAATTTCTGGCCAAGCCCGACTCGTTTGGCAATCGGCGCGATCGCGTCATATCCTACGCGGCGTATCATTTCGTAAAAATAGATGTCGCAGCTTTGCGCTACAGCGCGGTGCATGTTGATCGCGCCGTGACCACCACGCTTCCAACAATGAAAAACGCCGGTCCCAACCCTCATCGCACCTGAACAATTAACATGCGCGTTCGGATCAACGCCTGCCTCCAGCAACGCCAGCGCGTTCATTGGCTTCACCGTCGAGCCGGGGGGGTAGAGACCCTGCGTCACCTTGTTCATCAACGGCACGTGGTCGTTGTCGGACAGCATATTCCATTCAAGATGGCTGATCCCGTCGGAAAAACTGTTCGGATCATAGGCAGGCATCGACACGAAGGCCAGAATCTCGCCCGTCTGACAGTCCATGACGACCGTGGAGCCAGAATTGGTGCCCAACCTGCGCGCGGCATATTCCTGAAGGCCCACGTCGATCGTCAGTCGCTGATTCTGCCCCGGCGTATCGGGGCGCGTCGCGAGTTCAGCGACCAGTTTGCCACGTGCGGTCACCTCGACCCGCTTGGCGCCCGCCGCACCGCGCAATTCCTTTTCAAGTGTCTTTTCCAGTCCGTCCTTGCCGACCTTGAATCCCGGTGTCACCAGAAGCGGATCGCGGGTTTCCTTATACTGTTCCGCGGTTGGTATTCCGACATACCCCGTCAAATGCGCGACGGCAGCACCAGCAGGATAGTTTCGCGCGAATCCGCGTGTCGGAGCGACGCCGGGCAGCTCCGGCAGGCGTACGCTGACGGCGGCGAACCGTTCCCAGTCCAGCTTCTCTGCAACCTGCACCGGCTGGAAGCCGGCAGCTTGTTTCAGGTCGATCCGCACCCGCTCCAGATCCTCGGGCGTCAGGGCGAGCAGGCGCTGCAGCAGTCCGAGCACGCGATCCTCGTCCTGCAGTCGATCGGGAATGATATCGACGCGAAAGTCGGTGCGATTATTGGCAATGGGAAGTCCGTGCCGATCGATCAGCCATCCACGTCGCGGCGGCATCAGTGTCAGGTTGACGCGGTTGCTTTCAGACAGGCTGCTATAGTGTTCATTTTCGGCAATCGAGAGCCATGCCATCCGGCTGGCAAGGACGAGGCCGATCGTACCCTGCCCAACACCCAGCATCCATGCCCGGCGCGAAAAGCTGTGGACCTGACTTGCACTGGTCACGATCTGGGTCGGTCGCTTCATGGTTGCGGACCACGTTTGCGATCGATCCACGCAACGAGGCGCGCAGCGACCGGAAACAGCAGGATGGAAGCGAGAATCTGGGCAATCAGCACCTGATCGATATGGGCGCCGATCGGTACCGCGATCAACCGCCCGCCAATCAGACAGAAAGAAATTGCGCCGGACGCGATCAGCCAGTCCTGCCAGAAGTCCCGAAAGACCATGCGTTGCTCGACAAGATCAATTGCCAGAAAGCACAGCGACCATAGCAAAACCGCACTTCCCAACGGCTGGCCACTGACCAGATCGTCGTACAGACCAAGTGGAGCGGCTGCCCATGGGCGCAGTGCGAAGCGTGCCAGCAAGCGCCACGCCAGCAGCATCAGCAACCCGGTCGGCGGGAATACTGGTACGGTCACGATGATCGGTGCGATCGTCAGCGTCGACGCCGCCAGGACGGTGCTCCAGGGGAGAGCACGCGCCCGTCCCGGTGGGAGCGGCGTGACGAAGGCACTTTCGTCGCGCGAACTCACGGTGCGTCGGTCCCGGGGGCAGGGAACGGCGCGGGCATGGGCAGGAACGGTTGAGAGACGATCGCAAAATCCAGCGTGTCGGGATTGGCGAAGGTGCTGGCCGCAACCGTATCGCGGCCGGCTTTGGCAATCCTGGCCACAGGGATGCCAGGCGCATAAAGGCCTCCGATGCCGGATGTGACGAACAGGTCACCGATGTTGAAGCGGACGTTTGTCTGATCGACTGAACGGATATCGACATGGCCGTCGCCGCGCCCGGCAGCAATCGCGGGCATTCCATCGCGTGTCCGTTGGACAGGTACGACACTTTCGGCGTCGCTGAGGAGCAGGACGCGGGCTGCGACCGGCCCCGTCTCGATGATGCGCCCGACCAGGCCATCGGGTCCGCGTACCGGCATGCCCGGCCGAACACCCTGGAAGGCGCCGGCATTCAAGACGGCAAAGCGCCGACCGCTGCTACCTGATGAACTGACCAGTCGTGCCGTCACGACCGTGTCGGGCGAGCGATCACGGATCGCCAGCAAGGTCCGCAGCCGACGATTGTCATGCATGATCGTCTGCGCGCGTCGCAGCACCGCCCGTGTCTGGTCTAGCTGCAGATGCAGCCCCTTGTTTTCCTGATGCACGAAGAAATACGTGCTGACCGTGCGGGGGATCGATTCGACGACATCGACCGCGCTGACAAGAACGGACGATACAGGCGCGGTCACACTGGCCGTCGTCATCCTGAGCGTGGCAAAGGCTGGCGGATTGAAGCGGGAGACGACGAGCAGAACGGCGCCCACGACTGCCCCGGCCACCGCGAAGACATAGCCCAGAAAAACGCTATATTGCCGCCGACGCGAAAACCCCGTCCGCCGATCCCGGGCTGGCGCCATGCGCCGGTCCCCCAAATTCGAGTATCACCTGCCGACCGTCTTAGGCCAATGCGGTCAGCCGTTCATCAGTACGCCGCGAAAAAGCGGATCTTCAAGCGCACGGCCCGTTCCCAGTGCAACGCATGTCAGCGGGTCTTCCGCCACTGTCACCGGCAGGCCCGTCTCGTCACGTAGAATCTCGTCCAGCCCCTCAAGCAACGCCCCGCCGCCGGTCAGCACAATCCCCTGGTCGACGATGTCGGCGGCCAGTTCGGGTGCGGTATTTTCAAGGGCCACGCGCACGCCCTCGACGATCGTCGCGACGGGTTCTGACAATGCTTCGGCGATCTGGCCCTGGCTGATCTGGATCTCCTTGGGGACGCCGTTGACTAAATCGCGGCCCTTTACATGGATGATCTTGCCGACGCCGTCCGCCGGAGGCCGCGCAATGCCGACCTCATGCTTGATGCGTTCCGCCGTCGCCTCCCCGATCAGCAAATTGTGATTGCGGCGCACATAGCTGACGATGGCCTCATCCATCTTGTCACCGCCCACGCGCACGGAGGTCGTGTACGCCAGGCCGCGCAGCGACAGGACAGCGACCTCCGTAGTACCGCCGCCGATGTCCACCACCATTGACCCGATCGGCTCGGTCACCGGCATATCGGCGCCGATCGCCGCCGCCATCGGCTCCTCGATCAGCCACACGGCGGACGCACCGGCATTCGACGCCGCGTCGCGGATCGCGCGCCGCTCGACCTTGGTTGAGCCGGAGGGAACGCAAATCACGATCTCGGGGAAGCGCCAGGGCTTGGCTTTTCCGCCGTGGACCTTGTGGATAAAATATTTGATCATCTGCTCGGCGACGTCGATGTCAGCGATTACACCGTCGCGTAGCGGCCGGATCGCCTCGATCGAGCCCGGCGTCTTGCCCATCATCAGCTTGGCGTCGTCGCCGACGGCCTTCACCCGCTTGACCCCGTTCGTCGTCTCGATGGCGACCACGGAGGGTTCGTTCAGCACGATGCCGCGTCCGCGCACATAGACGACGGTATTGGCGGTACCGAGGTCGATTGCCATGTCGTGTGACATGAACTTGAAGAAACGCGAAAAGAACGACATTCAGCCCTAGATCCCGTCTGGCCGCCTGTGAGAGCGGCGTCTCGCACATCATCTCGCGGACCCGCCCGAGTAGCCTGGATAAGCTGGTCTCGGCGTCCGATGCGTTTGCGGGTCGCGGGATGCCGCCGCTTGGGCTAGACGCCAACTCATGTCAATACGGCGCTTGCCCGAACATCTGGTCAACCGCATCGCGGCGGGTGAAGTGGTCGAAAGACCCGCCAGTGCGTTGAAGGAAATTGTCGAGAACGCGATCGACGCCAAGGCGACGCACATTTCGGTCGTCCTGGCGCAGGGAGGCACTTCGCGTATCGAGGTGGCGGATGACGGCTGCGGGATGAATGCGCCCGATATGGCGCTTGCGCTGGAGCGTCACGCGACATCAAAACTGCCTGAAAGCATCTTGGTCGATGGCGGACTGGAAGCGGTGATGACACTGGGCTTTCGAGGCGAAGCGCTGCCCTCGATCGCCAGCGTTTCGCGATTCACGATCGAAAGCCGGGTTGCGGGCAACGAGGGCTGGGCGCGGATCGTCGACAACGGCGCGCTGATACGCGAAGGGCCCGCCGCAATGCCGCCGGGCACGCGCGTTATGGTTGAGGATCTTTTCGCGCGCGTGCCCGCACGGCGCAAGTTCCTGCGTTCCGTCCGCTCCGAATATGCCGCGTGTCTGGATGTCGTCCGGCGACTGGCGATGGCGCGGCCCGACATCGCCTTTACCGTTGATCATGAAGGCCGTCGGACACTGACTGCACCGGCCGCGCAGGACCGTCCTGATCGCGTCGCTGCGCTGACCGACCGGGCGCTTATCGAGAACAGCGTCCCGATCGACCTGATCCGTGGTGACATGCTGCTCGGCGGGGTTGCCAGCCTGCCGACCTTCAATCGCGGCGTTGCCGATCATCAATATCTGTTCGTTAACGGCCGGCCGGTCAAGGATCGGCTACTGATGGGAGCGATACGCGGCGCTTATACGGAGATGCTGCCCCGCGATCGTCACGCCGTTGCGGCGCTGTTCCTCGACATGCCGCCACAGGACGTCGATGTAAATGTTCACCCCGCCAAGACCGAAGTTCGTTTTCGCGATGCCGCCGCGGTGCGCGGATTGATCGTCTCCGGCCTCAGGCGCGCGCTGGATGAGGGAGGGCATCGCAGTGTCCAGCGTCCCGTCGCTGACGCCATGACGATGTGGCGGGCGGAGCCATCGTTCGAACCGGTCGCGGCAGCGGGTCCAATGCCGACACCAGCCTTCGTTCAGGAGCGTCGCAGCACCTTCCTGGCGGCACCGCCACAGGCCCGCGCTGAGCCCGCAACGTCGCCACCGCCGTCCGGTGATTTCCCGCTGGGTGTCGCGCGGGGGCAGGTTGCGGCGACCTATATCGTTGCGGAAGCCGAGGACGGGTTGGTGCTGGTCGACCAGCACGCCGCGCATGAGCGATTGGTGCTGGAGCGAATGCGCGCGGCCGCATCGGGCGATCGGATCGCGGCGCAGACGTTGTTGTTGCCTGAAGTGGTCGATCTGGATGAAGCGGCCTGCGACCGGCTGGAGGCGCGCGCCGACGAATTGGCGACCTTCGGACTTGAGGTCGAGCGCTTCGGACGCTGCGCCGTGCTGATCCGCGCGACCCCCGCGCTGCTAGGCGCGGGCGATGTCGGTGAACTGGTCAAGGATCTGGCCGATGAACTGGCCGCGCATGACGAGGCGCTCAGCCTGACCGAGCGATTGGGTTATGTCGCCGCGACGATCGCGTGCCACGGGTCGGTGCGGGCAGGGCGCTTGCTGTCAGTCGCGGAGATGAACGCGCTGCTGCGGGAAATGGAGGCGACGCCGCGTTCCGGTCAGTGCAATCACGGCCGGCCGACCTGGGTCAAGCTGGCGCATGGCGACATCGAAAAACTGTTCGGGCGCCGGTAGCGCCTCAGGCGCGCAGGGCGCTTGCCGACCTTGCCTTCATCTCGACTTCGGCCATCGTGCCCCCAGTCACCCAGCTTCCGCCGACGCACAGCACGGGTCTGAACGCGAGCCAGTCGGGCGCGCTTGCTTCGGTGATCCCACCCGTCGGGCAAAAACGGCATTGATGAAAGGGAGCGGCCAGTGCCTTCAATGCCGTCAGTCCTCCCGACGCTTCTGCCGGAAAGAACTTGAAGTGCGTCAGTCCCATGTCGAGCCCGCGCATCAGATCACCGGCCGTCGCGACACCAGGCAGAAAGGGTATATCGTGCTCCGCGATTGCCTGACCGAGCCGTTCGGTCAGGCCAGGCGAGACGATGAACTCCACACCGGCGTCGGCGACCTGGCGCAGCTGGTCGGTATTGACGACCGTGCCCGCGCCGACGATGGCGCCGGGTACGCGTTTCATTTCCGCCATTGCCTCGAGTGCGGCAGGAGTGCGCAGCGTCACTTCCAGCACGCGCAGACCGCCGGCGACCAGTGCCTGCGCCAGCGGCGCGGCGGTGGCGGCGTCGTCGATGACCAGCACCGGGATGACGGGGCTGGTCGACATGATGGTTGCAATATCGGTCATGCGGTGTGCTTCTGCGCAAAGGCGGCGGCGGCCCCAAAAAGGCCGGGCTGCGGATGGGTGATGAGCTTGACGGGAATGCGTGACATCAGACCCTGAAAACGGCCCTTTGCCTGAAAGCGCTGGTCGAACCCGGATTGCAGCAGCCGGTCCTTGATCCTGAGACCCAGTCCGCCGGCGATGACCACACTGTGTGCGCCGTGCGCGAGCGCCAGGTCGCCGGCAACCGCGCCGAGCGAGAGGCAGAATCGGTCGAGTGCCGCGAGCGCGATCGGGTCGGTCCCAGCCAGCGCCTCGGTCCATATCGTGCGATCGTCACGACTGGGTACCGCGCGACCGTCAAGCTCGGCGAGCGTCTCATAGATGGCGACGATGCCGGGCCCAGCGACGACGCGCTCTGTCGAGACGCGGGTGAAACTGCGGCGCAGACGGCGGACCAGTGCATCCTCGATCTCGTCCAACGGCGCAAAATCGACATGCCCGCCTTCTGTCTCCAGGATCTGGTAGATTTTACCGCGACGCACGAGCTGCGCGACTCCCAACCCGGTGCCGGGGCCGCAGACGGTCGTCACGCCGTGCAGCGACAACGGACCATCCGGCCCGCAAAGATGCACGAAGGCGCTGTCGGGCACTTGAGCGACGGCGTGTGCTACCGCGCCGAAGTCGTTGATTAGAACGAACGTGTCCGCGCCGAGCCGCTCGCTCATCAGAGAGGGTCGAATGATCCACGGGTTGTTCGTCATGCGGATGACGTCACCAACGATCGGTGACGCAACGGCGATCGCAGCGGCGCGCGGCAGCGGCCTGTTCAGGCTCTTTCCAAACGCCTGCCACGCGGTCTGCAACGACGCATGCTCGGCGGCCTTGAGCGTCATCGGCTCGCCGAGCGAGACGACGCGGCCATCCTCCACCTCTGCCAGCGCAAAGCGCGCGTGGGTGCCGCCGATATCTGCTGCGACAACTTCCATGAGCATTTCCTAAAGTCCAGCGCCAGTGAGTACGGCAGACGCTCCCCGCTCGGCCTCGTCGGCCATTCCGCGGAACAGACCGAACAATTCCCGCCCCATGCCGCTTGCCGGGGGCGGGGCGGCGGCGGATGGGCGAGCGGCCCATTGGTCCGCCGGTACCAGTATGTTCAGCAACCCCGCGACCGCATCGACGCGGATGACATCACCGTCAAGGACGCGCGACAATGGTCCATCGCCCAGCGCCTCGGGCGAGCAGTGAATGGCGCATGGCACCTTGCCGCTGGCGCCCGACATGCGTCCGTCGGTGACAAGCGCGACGCGGTACCCACGGTTCTGCAAGACGCCCAGCAAAGGTGTCAGCTTGTGCAGCTCCGGCATGCCGTTGGCGCGCGGTCCCTGAAAGCGTACGACCACGACAACATCGCGGTCCAGTTCTCCCGCATTGAACGCCTCGATCACGTGCAGTTGGTCCTCGAACACGCGGGCCGGCGCCTCGACGATCCAGCGGTCACGCTCGACCGCGCTGACCTTGATACAGGCACGCCCCAGATTGCCCGCCAGGATACGCATGCCGCCATCGCGTGAGAACGGCGATTTTGCGGGACGCAGGATTGTGTCATCGCTGCTTTGACCGGGCGGTTGCCATGCCAGCGCCTCATCCTTCAGGACGGGCTTCATTGCATAGGCAGACAGGTCGCCGCCACCGATCGTGCGGATGTCGTTGTGCAGCATCCCTTCACGCAGCAATTCGCGAATGACATAAGCGATACCTCCCGCCGCCTCAAAGGCGTTCACGTCCGCCGAGCCGTTGGGATACACCCGCGCGATCAACGGCACCGCGCAGGACAGGCGGTCAAAATCCTCCCAGTCGATGATGATACCAGCAGCGCGCGCAATGGCCGGTACATGGAGCAGATGATTGGTCGATCCGCCGGTCGCGAGCAGTCCGATCGCTGCATTGACGATCGCGCGTTCGTCGACACAGATCCCCAACGGGCGATAGTCATTGCCACTCGGGCCGATTGCCGCGAGCCGATGCACAGCGGCACGCGTCAGGGCCTGGCGCAACTTTGTGCCGGGATTGACGAAGGCGGCACCGGGCATGTGAAGGCCCATCACCTCCATCATCATCTGGTTCGTGTTGGCCGTGCCATAAAAGGTGCAGGTGCCCTGTCCGTGATAGGCGCCGATCTCTGCTTCGAGCAATTCGTCACGCCCGACCTTACCCTCGGCAAACTGCTCTCGCACCGCCGCCTTGGCCTTGTTGGGCAGGCCGGACGGCATCGGCCCACCGGGTATTAGCACCATTGGCAGATGCCCGAACCGCAGCGCACCCATCAGCAGCCCCGGGACGATCTTGTCGCAGATGCCGAGAAGCGCGGCGCCCTCGAATGTTCCGTGACTGAGCGCGATCGCGGTCGACAGCGCGATCGTGTCACGGCTGAACAACGATAATTCCATACCGGGATAGCCTTGCGTAACGCCATCACACATTGCGGGTACACCACCGGCAACTTGCGCCGTCGCGCCAACCTCACGCGCCCAGACCTTCATCTGCTCCGGATACCGATAATAGACCGCGTGCGCCGACAGCATGTCGTTATAGGCGGTGACGATACCAATGTTCATGCCGCCGTCGGCGCGCATCGCGTCGCGATCCTCGGGTGTTCCGGCATAGGCGTGCGCCAGGTTTGCGCAGCCAAGGTTGGGGCGGCGCAACCCATGCTCGCCCTCCCGCTCGACCAATGAAAGATAGGCGGCCCGGCTGGCCCTCGACCGTTCGATGACGCGGTCGGTGACGGCGGCAACCTCCAGGTTCACGCGGCACTCCAGTGAATGTCGACGGGCAGTTCCACGTCGGCCAGCACGCGCCCGATGGGATAGTGCGAGGATGGGCCTTGCTCGATCGCGGCCTCGAGGACGTCACGCTTCGCCTGTCCGGTAATCGCGATGATGAGTGCACGTGCCGTCACGATCCCCTCACGGCTCAACGTCACGCGGCCGACTGGCGCCTCGGGAGGCAAGGGGTCGGGCATGACGCCCAGTGCGCGCCGCTCCTTCGGCCCGTTCAACGCCTCGTCGAAATCCGGTCCGGGAAAGATCGAGGCGGTATGACCATCGCCGCCCATGCCTAACAGGCAGAGATCCAGCGGCCAGTGCAGATCCTGCATCAGTGCGTCCGCCGAGCGGCCCGCCGCCTTGTAGTCGGCGGTTGCGTTCGGCACGACCGGCATGACGCGCGCGCCCTTCGGTATGAACGCCCGGCCAATCATCGTCACGTTGGAGAGTGGGTCGCCCAACGGCACGACCCGCTCATCGGTTGGTACGATCGTCACGCGCTTCCAGTCGAGCTTTGCCGTCGACAGCTTTTCATAGGCCAGGCGCGGCGTAGTACCTCCCGCTAGTGCGACGACGGCGGCGCCACGCGCGTCAATCGCGCTTTCGATGATGAACTGAATGTCGCCCGCCAGCGCATCCGCCATTTCGGCCGTGTCTTCATAATCCCACCATTCAATCTCGGTCATCACCAAACCCTAATTCTTGTGTTGTGCAACGCTTGCCACCTTGTTGCCGATAGCGACGTGGTGGCTTTCAGTCGTCCTGCCAGGTCACGCCGTCCCGTTCAGTCAGCGCAATCGCGCTCGACGGGCCCCAGGTGCCGCTGGCATAGCTTTTGGGCTTGGTATCGTTCGCCGTCCAGCCCTCGCGGATCGCGTCGACCCATCGCCACTGCGCTTCCACCTCGTCTCGCCGGACGAACAGTGTCTGGTCGCCCTCGATCAGGTCAAGCAGCAGGCGTTCGTAGGCGATACGTCGCCGCTGCCCTGCAAATTCCGCGTCCAGATTGAGATTGAGGGGCAATTCCCGCAACCGAAACCCGTCCCGGTCCAGACCAGGCTCCTTGGCCATTACCAGCATCTGGACATATTCCTCGGGTTGCAGTCGGATAACCAGCACATTGGGTTGCAGTAGCCCGCCGCGTCCGCGAAACATCGAATGAGGGACCGGTTTGAACTGGATCGCGATCTCGCTGCGTCGGGTCGCCATCCGCTTGCCGGTGCGCAAATAGAAGGGCACACCCTGCCATCGCCAATTATCGACATGCGCCTTGATCGCGACAAAGGTCTCGGTCGTCGAAGGCTTGTCCAGTTCGTCGGTATAGCTCTTTACGATCTTGCCGGAGGAAACCCCCGCCACATATTGGCCTGTCACCGTGTTGGCTTGAGACTCTTCGGGAGATATGTGTCGCAGGCACCGGAAAACCTTCGCCTTTTCGTCACGAATGGCTGTGCCGTCGTATAATGCGGGTGGCTCCATCGCAACCAGAGCCAGAAGCTGAAGGATGTGATTCGCGACCATGTCGCGCAGTGCGCCCGCACCATTATAATATGCCGCGCGCTCCTCAAGACCCACGGTTTCCGCAATGGTAATCTGGACGTTGTCGATGCCCTGCGCATTCCAGATCGGCTCGAAAAACGAATTGCCGAAGCGCAGGGCCAGAATATTCTGGACCGTCTCCTTGCCCAGATAATGATCGATCCGGAACGTGCGGCTTTCAGGAAAGACCCTGGCTACCGCATTGTTGATCTCGACACTTGATGCCAGATCATAGCCAAGCGGCTTTTCCAGTCCAATTCTGACAGTCTCGCCGGCCAGACCGACCTTGTCCAGACCCTGTATCGCGTCCTCGAACAGTGACGGTGCGGTGGACAAATAGATGGCCAGACCACCACTGACATCCCCCAGCTTTTCGGCCAGTGGACCAAAGCTCGATTCGTCCGACAGATCCGCCGGTTGATACCCCAATATCTTGATGAACCTGTCGATCTGCTCGGCATCCTTGCGATCATCCGGCAGATACTGTTCCAGTGCGTCGCGCGCGAAGTCCTGATAATCCTTGTCATCATGCTCGGTCCGCGCCGAACCGGTGATTGTCAGACCGTCTGGCAGCAGCCCGTCGGCATGAAGATTGTATAACGAAGGCAGCAGCATGCGCTGTGCCAGGTCGCCCGTCGCTCCGAACAACAGCATCTTGCCAACCGGTTTGCGTTCCATCGTCTTACGCTCCGTCGTGCGATAATTTGTGTAGTCGAAGACCGGCGAGCGCATCGAGGCCGGCCATGATATTCAAATTCTGTACAGCGGCGCCCGCCGCGCCCTTGCCCAGATTGTCCAGGGTCGCGATCAGGCGAACCTGCCCCGTGCCGGCGTTTCCACACACCCGGATTGTTAGCAGATCGGTGCCGGTATTCTCCTCGATTCCGATCACCGTATCATCGCACGACTGGACCGAAACAAGCGCCGATCCCCGATAAGCATCGCGTAAAATGTCGTCGACCTGTGCAACCGTCCTTGCCCCGGGAAGCGCCGCCAGCGACAGCGGCACCTCGCCCAGCATGCCACTTCGGACGCTGGCGACCGATGGTGCAAAAACCGGTGGGTGCTCGATACCCGCATGCACCTGCATTTCGGGTAGATGTTTGTGCGACAGCGTAAGTGCATAAGCTCGATACGCCGTCACCGTCACGTTCCCCTCATATTGTGCGATCATCGCCTTGCCCCCTCCCGAATAACCCGACGTGGCATGAAAACTCAGCGACCAGTCGGTCGGAATGATGTCCTGCCGGACCAGCGGGCGGACGAGCGCAAGAAAGGCGGTGGGATAACAACCGGGGTTGGCGACAAGGCGGGCTTCCGCGATACGGTGCTGCTGCTCGGCCTCCAGTTCGGCAAAGCCGTATGTCCAGCCTTCGGTCGTCCGGTGTGCGGATGACGCGTCGATAATTCGTGTGCGATTGCCGGTAAGCGCGACGGCCTCACGCGCGGCGTCGTCGGGCAGACAAAGGATCGCTATGTCAGCGTCGTTCAATGCCTCGCGACGCGCGGAGCGATCCTTGCGCCGCGCCGCATCGAGCGTAATCAGCACAACGTCTTCACGACCCGACAAGCGCTCCCGAATATCGAGTCCGGTCGTCCCCTCTGCCCCATCGATAAAAACCGAGACGCTCACCGCTCCGCCAGGGAATACCGGTCGAGATAGCCAACAAGCTGGCGCGCCACGGCAATTCCCCATGCGTCGTGCCCGGCCAACTCCAGAACCTCGAACAACTCCCCGGCCGCAAGTACCGCCAGAGCGTTTGTGTCGGTCGCCTTGCCTTCCCTAAGCTGTGTTGCCGTCGTTACGACCGTCGGCAACGCCTCGGCATAATGCGGCGCGAATACCCGGTCGGCTAGCCTGACATCAGCGATGTCTCGCCGTACCGCATAATGCAGTGGATCAAGAACGACTGACGGCCCGATCAGCGCAAAGCTCTTAAGCGGTGACGCGCGGTCTTCCGGTTGCGCTACCGTCGACAGAGGCGTGTTCGTCGTTTTCGCCGATGAACTGCCCGAATTCTTCAAGAAAGTCCGCCCCTTCATCTGTTCGCGCGACAAAGACGTTGCGCTTGTCGCGGTCGTCACGCTGGCGGCGCAGATAGCCGAGCGTACCCAACCTGTTCAAGGCGCGCGTCACAACTGGCTTTGAAACATTCAGGCCGCGCGCAAGTCCACGCACGGTATGCGGACCCGGCCGGAGATAAACAACGAGCAAAAGCGCCATCTGTCGGTTGGTGAGGTCCGGCTCGCCCGAGCGAACATAGTCGACCAACGTCGTCATCCAGTTCGTCAGGGGTTCTGCCAAGATAGAAGCCATGGAATTCGGTTGCCCATCCAATCGATGCAGGTCGGTTACGATCCTGTTTCATGCCATAACGCCCGCAAACCTTGCGAGTTTCCCTCAGTGTAACGGAATTATTGACCGCTCGATGGCAATGCGGTGGCGGCAAGCCCCGGCGTTCCGGTTGATCGGTGCCGTCCACTGGCCTATGGGCGCGGTTTCTTCCAGCGCTTGTCCGGATACCCATTCCATTATGTTCGCCATCCTGCTCGTCGTCCACGCGATCATCGCGGCGGCCCTCGTCACCGTGATCCTGATGCAACGCTCAGAGGGTGGTGGCCTGGGAATGGGTGGCAGCCCTTCCGGGTTGATGTCGGCGCGCGGCGCGGCCAATTTCCTGACCCGCGCGACCGCGGTTTTGGCTGCGCTGTTCGTTCTATTCTCCATCACGCTGGCGGTGATCGCCGCCAATCATCGCACGGCCACGATCGATACGTCGCGGGCACGGTCGCCAGCCCCGGCGACGCAGGGCGTGCCTTTGGAGACGCAGGCCCCACCCACCGATACGGCCCCAAGCGCTGCCGCGATCGCTGCGGAGCAGGCGGCCGTGCGTGGAAATACCGTCGACAATTCGGCGGTACCGTTCGCACGCTGATCCGTTTCGCGCGCTGCAATTCCTGACATCCGATCCATGCGCCGGCGCAAAGCGGTTGGCGCTTGGCACCATTAGACGCTAGGCATCTTTTCCCATGGCGCGGTACATCTTCATTACCGGCGGCGTGGTATCGTCGCTCGGCAAAGGCCTCATGGCGGCATCGCTTGCCGCTCTTTTGCAGGCGCGCGGGTACCGTGTGCGTATCCGCAAGTTCGACCCGTATCTCAACGTCGATCCCGGCACGATGAGCCCGTATCAGCACGGGGAAGTGTATGTCACGGATGACGGGGCTGAGACGGATCTGGATCTCGGCCATTATGAACGCTTTACGGGCGTTCCTTCACGCCAGTCCGACAATGTTACATCGGGGCGCATCTACAGCCAGATCATTCAGCGTGAACGGCGCGGTGACTATCTGGGCGCGACGGTACAGGTGATCCCCCACGTCACCGACGCGATCAAGGCGTTCGCGCGGGCAGAGACGGACGATCTCGATTTCGTGTTGTGCGAAATCGGCGGCACCGTCGGCGACATCGAATCGCTGCCGTTTATCGAGGCGATCCGTCAGCTGAAGAACGAGGTCGGGCGCGGCAGCGCCATCTCGGTCCACGTCACCTTGGTTCCCTACATCGCCGCCGCGGGTGAACTGAAAACCAAGCCGACACAGCATTCGGTGCGCGAACTGGCGGCATTAGGCGTACAGCCTGACGTACTGGTATGCCGCTGCGAGCATCCGCTGCCGCCATCCGAGCGCGCCAAGATCGCGCTGTTCTGCAACGTCCCGGAAACGGCTGTAATCCCGGCGCTCGACGCGCACAGCATCTATGCGGTGCCGCTGCAATATCATGGCGAGGGCCTGGATGCAGAGGTATTACGCGCCTTCGCGATCACGCCGTCGTCACCGCCGGACCTGTCGCGCTGGACCGAAATCGTCGAGCGGCTGACCAATCCGGAAGGGACGGTAACGATCGGCGTGGTCGGCAAATATGTCGGGCTACAGGATGCGTACAAGTCGCTCAACGAAGCGCTGGTTCATGGCGGGATCGCCAACAAGGTGCGGGTCAACGTCCGCTGGATCGACGCCGAATTGTTCGAGGATAACGACAGTGTCGCGGGTGAGTTGGAGCCGTGCGACGCAATCCTGGTTCCGGGTGCTTTTGGTGAGCGCGGCGCCGACGGCAAGATTGCCGCGATCCGCTTCGCTCGCGAACGCGACATTCCATATTTCGGAATCTGCTTTGGCATGCAGATGGCCTGTGTCGAGGCCGCGCGGGACACCGCCGGGATCGCCGATGCCTCCTCGAGCGAGTTCGGCCCGACCGATGAGCCGGTTGTCGGGTTGATCACCGAATGGATGGGACGCGAAGGACTGGAAAAGCGCGAAGCCGAGGGTGATCTGGGCGGGACCATGCGACTGGGCGCCTATGACGCAACGTTGTCGGGCAACAGCGTTGTCGCCTCGATTTATGGAACCACCGATATCTCTGAGCGGCACCGCCACCGATATGAGGTCAACACCCACTATCGTGAAGCACTGGAGGCCGGCGGACTGGTCTTCTCCGGCATGTCACCCGACGGCATGCTACCGGAAATCGTCGAGCGCCCTGACCATCCCTGGTTCGTCGGCGTCCAGTTTCATCCTGAGCTGAAAAGCAAACCCTTCGACCCACACCCACTCTTCGCCAGCTTCATCGCAGCGGCCATGCGACAAAGCAGACTCGTATGACATGAACAGGGGCGTCCGAGCGATCAGGCTCGGACACCACTCCTGCAATGTAATGACAGAACGCGGCGTCGTTGCGAGGAGCGAAGTGACGAAGCACTGCAGGTCCGCATGCACCGCTATGGATTGCTTCGTTGCAATCGCTACGACGAGACGATCAACCTAACGGACCCGCTTCACGAACAACCTGCCGTCCTCTCGCCGTTCGGACTGGAAATTGGGCACCGCCGCGATCAGGTCGGAAAGGCGACGAAATCCGTAATTACGCGCATCGAAGCTGGAACGATTGTCCGCCAATTGGCCCATCGCGGACAGGCTGACATAGCCGCGTTGATCGCGCTTCACCGAATCATAGACATCGATCAGGAGCTTGACGAGTTCCTCATCGATCGTTCGCTTTTTCGTGATCGACGGCGGCAGGACGGTGTCGAGTGGCGTGTCGCCATTGTCGGGCTTCTTGGCGGACGGAACGGACGGCGCATCTTCCTCGCTGTCCACCAGCAGCGCGTCGACATCGATGAAGCGAGTACAGGCACGCTTGAACGCCTCGGGCGCCTTGGCGCTGCCAAACCCATAGACTGGCAATCCGTCCTGCCGGATGCGCATGGCGAGCGGCATGAAATCGCTGTCGGACGACATGATCCCGAACGCCTCGACACGACCGGCGAACAGCAGGTCCATCGCGTCGATCGTCATCTTCATGTCGGTGGCATTCTTGCCTTTGGTCAAATCGAACTGTTGCTGCGGCTCAATGCCGTGCTTGACCGTCATGTCACGCCAACCCTTCAGGGCTGGCTTCGTCCAGTTGCCGTAAACACGTCGCACGTTGACCGTGCCGAGTTCGGCCAGCACCGTCAGCACCGGGTCGATCGTCGTCCACGACGCGTTATCGGCATCGATCAGCAACGCGACATTGCGGACGGCCACGTCAGAGCCGCTGTTCAGTCGCGCACCCGATCATTCGGACGTGCCACGTCATTGTTGATGTCGTCCTGCTTCTTCACCCGAGTATGGCCATCGGGATCGTCGACCGCGCGCTTCATTTCGTCCTGCGTTCCGACATCGCGGCCCAGCCCGCCACCGCTGCGCATCACGTCGCCGGGCGATCCGGTCGCGGCGTCGATGATCTTGCTGTCGTCATGGTCCCGTGCGGTTTCGGTACGATCATTCTCTGCCATCGTTAAATCTCCTTATGAAGATCAAGCGCAGGAGGCGGGCGGACGTTCCCTGATGTGTCGGGATACATAATGGTGAGAACCTCATAGTCACGCTCACCTGCCGGTAGGATGACACGCCGCAGATCACCGACCGCGGCCCCACGCAGCGCGCGCGCAAGCGGCGCGCTCCAGCCGATCCGTCCCGCTCCGGCATCGGCCTCGTCGTCACCGACCAGTGTTATTTGTCGCTCTGCGTCATCTTCACCGACGATGGTCACGCTCGCGCCGAACCAGATGCGTGTATGGTCCGTTTGTGCTCCCGGATCGATGACCTTGGCGGCCTTCATGCGCCGCGACAGCCAGCCAAGGCGCCGGTCGATCTCGCGCAGTCTTTTACGTCCATAAATATAGTCGCCGTTTTCCGACCGATCGCCATTGCCCGCCGCCCACGCGATCGTCTCGACCAGTCGGGGTCGCTCACCACCGAACAGAGCGTCATATTCCTTGCGCAGTGCGGTGTATCCGGCCGGCGTTATGTAATTGGGACGCTCCAAGGCGAGCGATCGTCAACCGGGGCGTGCTGTTTTGCCCAGATACCAGGATAACGGCGTCTTGCTGCGGCTCCGGGCGCGGGGCGGGTTCATCAGGTCGTAGACGACCGCATTTTCCAGCACGCGCTGCACATAGTTTCGCGTCTCCTGAAACGGGATCATCTCGATCCAGTCGACCATGTCCACTGCGCCGGTGCGGGGATCGCCGTTTGCGCGCAGCCATTTGTTCACGTTGCCGCCGCCCGCGTTGTAGGCGGCGATCGCCAGCGGATAACTGCCGTAATTAGCGAAGATCCGATCGAAGTAGCTTGATCCCAGACGGATCGAATAGGTCGGATCGTTCGCCAGCGCATCGGTCGAATAGGAAAGCCCGATCTTGCCCGATTGTTCGCGCGCGGTGGCAGGCATCAACTGCATCAGTCCTCGCGCGCCCGCATGACTGACGGCGGTCCGGTCGAACTGACTTTCCTGGCGGCTGATCGCATGGATGATCGTCCAGTTCGGCTCGAACCCCGGCGGCACCGTGATCGTCGGGAAGCCGGCAGCGGAATAATCGGTCAAGCCGTTGCGCAGCGCGCTGCGCCCAACCATCACGCCCAGGTCGGGGCGGCCGATCGTTCGTGATAATTCGGCCGCCAGCAGGTGATCGCTGTCAGTCGTCGCATCGCTTGCGATCTGCCGGATGAACGCGGTCTGGTCCTGACGGTCGGCGATCTGACCCAGAAACTTCGCCGCACGGACGGTTTCACGCGCGTCGAAGGCGCGTCGTTCTGACGGCGATACCGCGATCGCGGAGATTGGCGGCGGAGGGCCAAGCGTCTTGCCGGTGCGCTCGGCGGCGAGTTGACCATAGAACTGGTCGCGAAAGCCTGTGGTCCTGTCGTAGAATGCCGCTGCCTCGGCCTTTTTGCCGGCAGCCTCCGCCGCGCGCCCGGCCCAGTACAGGCCCCGCGTCGTCACAGATACGCCCTGCGATCCACCCGCATAACGCTCGAACAGCGTCATGGCGTCGGCGGGGCGCCCCAGATGTTTCATCGCCGCCTGGCCACCAAGCCAGGTCAGATTGGTGTATTCATCGCGCTCGGCATAGGATTTGGACGAGACGTCGGTGCCGGCCGGATAGGCGTCGTCGACCTGCCGCGCGATGTCATAGGCGGTCTGCCACTGATTATCGGCAGCGGCACCGCGCGCGAACAGGCTCAGCACCGCGTACCATTTGCCGACATCGCCCGCGCGACTGGCCAAATTGTGCGGCCGGGCCAGCAGGGCACGCGCGCTCAGTTCCGCGCCTGTATTGCGCAGGTACATCGCCTTGTCCGCGATATAGCCGGGATCGGTAACGAATTGTGGATTGCTGTTGTCGGCCGCCTGCGCCGCGTCGCCGCTTCGCATCCGCATGGCCAGCCGCGCCGCGAAAAGTGCCTGTTTCACCGGGCTCACCAGGGTCAGCTGGCGCGCGGCGGTCGTCGTCTGGCCCTGCCACAGCAGCGCATCCATCCGCGCATCCTGATCCGCGGGGGCGAGCGCACTGCCGAAGTTCGTCAGCACGAACGCTTCGTCCTGACCGGACAGGCCACCGCGCCGCCAGGCCGTTCGTGCCGCTTCGTTCGCCTCGGCGCGCAGTCCCACGCCCTGCAATGCCCGTGCCTGCGCGACATGGCCCGCGCTCGTCAGCGGCGGGAAATGCCGGAAGAACGCCACGATGCTGCCGGCCGATCCGTCACCCCCGGCTGCCTTTCGTTCTGCTGCACGCCGGTTCGCCAGCTCGTTCGGCCAGCCGGGATGCGCCATGACGAAGCCTGCATAGCTGTCAAAGGGCAGCGCATCGGTCTGTTGAAGCGCGCGCCACTGCGCCAGCGCCGACGCTAAAGCCGCGTTCGATGCCTGCGCCGATGCCTGCGACTGATAGGCGGGCGATGCGTTCTGCACGATGCCGGGAGACCCCGTGACCGCGATCGTCGCCATCATCAGGGAAGTCTTGAATATCGCTGCTACCATGTGGACACGATACCGGGCCAACCCGTATCTGTCCTGAACTAAATCCGCCAACACGAGCATTGCTGCATGTTTTCAGGCTCCATCCCCGCGCTCGTCACACCCTTTGACGATAGCGGTCGTTTCGCCGAACAGGCCTATCGCGACCTGATCGAGTGGCAGATCGCGCAAGGATCCTCCGCGCTCGTCCCCTGCGGCACCACCGGGGAGGCGGCGACGCTCACGATCGATGAGCAGTTTTCGATCGTGCGCGTCTGTGTAGAGCAGGCGCGGGGCCGCGTTTCGGTCATCGCCGGCGCCGGCTCCAACGACACGCGTGTCGCCGCCGCCAATCTGCGGGCCGCGCGCGACGCGGGCGCCGACGCCGCGCTGATGGTGCCGCCCTATTACAACCGTCCCGGGCAGGAGGGCATCTTTCGCCATTTCGAGGCGCTGGGCCGTGACGCGCCGATTCCCATCGTCCTCTACAACGTCCCCGCGCGCACCGTGACGGACATCCTGCCAGCGACCATCGCGCGGATCGTCGAGGCGTTTCCCCGGATCTTCGTCGCGATCAAGGATGCCAGTGGCGTGCTGACCCGCGTGACCCAGCACCGCCGCGATTGTGGCAAAGAATTCGCGCAATTGTCTGGCAACGACGATTTGGCACTCGCCTTCAATGCGATGGGCGGTGTGGGATGCGTCTCGGTCAGCGCCAATGTCGCACCCGGCCTGTGCGCCGCATTCCAGGATGCGTGCACGGCGGGCGAGCATGCGAGGGCGCTCGATCTGCATGACCGCCTGTATCCGCTCCACGACGCGATGTTCAGCGACGCCTCCCCCGGACCCGTCAAATACGCCATGACACAGGTGCGTGGCGGATTTCCCGCCCGCCTGCGCTTGCCCATGACCTGGCCATCGGCCGAGGCACGCCGGATGGTCGACGATGCGCTGAGCCAATCCGGCGTCATTTGATCCGGAGCGTGCGCGGTCCTACATCTGGCGACCATGGCCCGCCCCAAACCCGCAACCTTCGACAAGACCAAGGTCGTTGCCGACAATCGCCGCGCGCGGTTCGATTACGAGATCGACACGGTGTACGAGGCCGGTATCGCGCTGACCGGGACCGAAGTGAAGTCGCTGCGCTTCGGTGAAGGATCGATTGCGGAATCCTATGCCGAGGTGAAGGGCGATGAGGTGTGGCTCATCAACTCCAACGTCCCCGAATTCGCCCATGGCAACCGCTTCAACCATGAGCCGAAACGACCGCGTAAATTGCTGCTGCACGAGCGTGAGATCCGAAAGCTGCACGGCGCAGTGGCGCGTGACGGCATGACGCTGGTTCCGCTCACCGTCTATTTCAACGCCCGCGGCCGCGCCAAGGTGGAAATCGCGCTGGCGAGAGGCCGCAAGGCACACGACAAGCGCGAGCATCTGAAGGAACGCGACTGGAAGCGAGACGCCGCCCGCATCATGCGCGAACGCGGCTAAGTGTGATTCCGCCCGGATTTGACGCGGCCCGTCATACGGTTACAACACATCCAGTGTCACATCATATCATCCGCTTAGCCAAGGAAATGCCCATGCGTCAGTCGCTGCTTACAACCGTTCTGCTCGGGTCGGTCGCTCTGTCCGGCATGACAATGGCCCAGACCACGAAACAGACGGCGAAGCAGACACAAACGGTGGCGAAGGCCGCCGCCGGCCCCGTGACGTCGGCGAAGTCCGACAAGCCGCAAATTGGCGATTTCGGCTTCGACGTGGCCGGCATGGACCGTAGCGTGAAGCCCGGCAACGATTTCGTCGAATATGCAGGGGGCGACTGGTTCAAGGAGACGACGATCCCGCAGGACAAGTCCTCCTACAGCATGTTCAACGTCCTGAACGATCTGTCTCTCGAGCGTACCAAAGGCATTCTTGAGGCCGATGCGAAAACCCCCGGCAACAAGGCCGGTGATTTCTACGCCAGCTTCATGGACGAGGCGGCGGTCAATGCCAAAGGGATCAAGCCGGTCCAGCCGATGCTGGACGCGATCAACGCGGCGACCGACAAGCCCGCGCTGGCGAGCGAGATGGCGAAGCTTCAGCGCCAAGGCGTCGGAGACCTGTTTGGCGTCGGCGTGGGGCAGGACGATAAGCAGCCGACCGACTACATCGTCGGCTTTTATCAGTCGGGCCTCGGGCTCCCCGACCGCGATTATTATCTGAAGGATGACGCCAAGCTCGCCGAGGCGCGGACGCAGTATCAGGCATATCTGACCACAATGCTGGGCATGACGGGCGCGGACAATGCGCAGCAGCGCGCGGCTGCGGTATTCACCTTTGAGAAGGCACTGGCGCAGGCACATTGGACACGTATCGAATCGCGCGATGCGGACAAGACGTATAATAAGTGGATGCCCGCCGACTTTGCAGCCAAGGCGCCGGGCTTCCCATGGTCTGAGTATTTGCCGGCTGCGGGCGTTGCCGGACAATCCGCCTATCTGGTGGCACAGCCGACGGCGGTGGCCGGCGAAGCAAAGGTATTTGCCGCGACACCGCTACCGGTCTTGAAGGATTTCATGGCGTTGAAGGTGATGCGTGCCAACGCGCCTTACCTCGCCCAACCGATTTATGACGCTTATTTCAAATTCTACGGCACCGACCTGTCGGGAACGCCGGAGCAGCTGCCACGCTGGAAGCGCGCGGTGACCACGGTCAATGGCGGCGTCGGTGAGCTCGTTGGCCAGCAATATGTCGCCAAATATTTTCCGCCTGAAGCCAAGGCGACCGCGGACCAGTTGGTCAAGAACATCATCGCCGCAATGGGCGCACGGATCGACAAGCTGACGTGGATGGCGCCGCAGACAAAGGTTCGCGCGCATGAGAAGCTGGCGTCCTTCATGCCCAAGATCGGGTATCCCTCCAAATGGCGGGATTATTCCGCGCTCACCATCGATCGCGGAGACCTGGTGAAGAATGTCGCCGCGGCCAATCAGTTTGATTATCAGTATGATCTGAACAAGCTGGGCAAGCCGATCGACCGAACGGAATGGGGGATGACCCCGATGACGGTCAACGCCTACGCCAATCCGACGATGAACGAGATCGTCTTTCCCGCCGCTATCCTGCAGCCACCGTTCTTCGATCCGAATGCCGATGCGGCAGTCAATTATGGCGGCATCGGTGTCGTGATCGGGCACGAACTTAGCCACCATTTCGATGATCAGGGGCGCAAGTTCGACAAGACCGGCAAGCTGACCGACTGGTGGACTCCGCAGGATGTGTCCCGCTTCAACGCCCTGACGGAAAAGCTGGTCAAGCAGTATGACGCCTATCAACCGATCCCGGGGCAGCATATCCAGGGTGGCCTGACGCTGGGTGAGAATATGGCCGACCTTGCCGGCTTGGCGGTTTCCCATGACGCGTACGAACGATCACTGAACGGCAACACCGCGCCTGTCGTCGATGGGATGACCGGGGACCAGCGTTTCTATCTGGGCTATTCGCAGGTCTGGCGCGTCAAGTATCGGGAGCCGCAATTGCGGTCCCAGTTGCTGTCCGATCCGCATTCTCCGGGGCCGTATCGGACCAATGAAGTCCGCAACATCGATGCCTGGTACAAGGCCTTTGACGTCAAACCCGGCCAGGCGCTTTATCTCGCCCCGGAGAACCGCGTGCGCGTCTGGTAAGTCGCTTGACCTGATGCCCGGCTACGGGAAAAGCGAAGATATGGCATCGCTTCCCGCTTCCGGTCCTGCATCTGCCTCCACCGGCACGGTATCAATCCGCAATGCCCTGATCGTGACGGGCATTGCGGGTATCGCGGCCGCGGTCATCATATTCATGCTGGCAGGCAGCGCCGTTGCCGCCGCTGGTTTTCTGGCAGCGTCGATCGTCAGCGGCGGCGCGATCGCGGCATGGAGATCATTCGGTTCGGACACCGCTGTCCAGACCGCGGTTGTGGACCTCGACGTCATCCACGCGGTTACACAGGCGAGTGACGATGCGATCGCGGTCACAGATCGGATCGGCCGGCTGGTCTGCGCAAACGATCATTACGCGACACTTTTTCCGGGGTACCCGACGCCTCCGGATTTGCCGCTAAATGAAAACGACCTGCACCGCGTGGTTGAGGCAGGCCGGGCTGCGTGGCGGGATGGCAGTGCAGATGTCGATCAGTTGAACGCCGCCGACTTCAAACTGTCGCTGATGGTATCGCGCGCCGGCATTGAGGGCGATACGCTGATCTGGCGGCTGAAGGTGGCAGCTGCTCACGACATGGCGGAGCAGGTCGAACACTTGATCGCCGGTCCGCTGGGTGAGCGGTTGGGCGCGGGTGGTATCATGGTCACGCTTCTGTCCCAGGACGGTCGGGTTCGATCGGCGAACCGTGTGTTACGCGCTCGCTCCACCGGTTTCGCCGACGCCTCGATCGTGGAGCATGACTTCGCCAAATTACTATCTACTGACAGCCGCGGCCTGGTGCGCTTTGTGCGTGAGGGAGCGGAGGCAGCGCCGCTCAGGATTGTTCAGATACCCTTTCTCGACGGCGAGAGCGCGCCAATGCTGGTTGCATTGCTGGACGAGGAAGAACTCCGCCCCTCGCTTGGCACCGATGGTTCCGCACCCATCAGCAGTCTGGTTGGTCTGATGCCGTTTGGCATGGCGTTGGTCGATCGCGATGGCCGGTTCATTCAGATGAACAGCGCGTTCAAGCGGGCGGCCGGCGTCGATAATGACGCAATGCCGCTCTATCCCGGCGATCTGGTCGTGCGCGAGGACAAGACCGCAGTCGCCGACGCCATTCGACGTTTTGCGGGGGGTGCCACGCATTCGGCTGATATGGCCGTCCGTCTAAAGGGCCATCCCGAAGAACCCGTAGCGCTGACAATCGGTGGTGCACGTGGGCTGGGAGACGCCGCGGTCCTCCTTAGTCTGAAGGATAATGGCGAAGAAAGCCGTTTGAAGCGCGAAGTGGCACAGGCGACAAAGATGCAGGCGGTGGGGCAGCTGGCTGGTGGCGTGGCGCACGACTTCAACAACATATTGACGGCCATCATTGGTCACTGCGACCTCATGATGATGCGGCATTCGCCGGGCGATAGCGACTATGACGATATTCAGCAGATTCGGACCAACTCCAACCGCGCCGCCGGGCTGACGCGCCAGCTTCTTGCTTTCAGCCGCCAGCAGACGCTTCGCCCTCAGATCCTGCTGCTTCCCGATGTCGTCTCGGAAGTGTCCAACCTTCTCAAAAGGCTCATGGGTGAAACCGTCACGCTGGAGGTGACGCATGGCCGCGACCAGGGACAGGTACGCGCTGACCCCGGCCAGTTGGAGCAGGTGGTCGTCAATCTGGCGGTCAATGCCCGCGATGCGATGCTGAGCCACAATGCACGCGGGGGCGGGAAGTTATCGATTCATACGCGTGCCATATCGGCCGCTCAGGTTCAGCGCATGGGCCTCGACGTCCTACCCGTGGCAGACTATACCGTTCTTGTCATCTCGGACACCGGGACCGGGATCGCACCCGAGGTTCTGCCCAAGATCTTTGAGCCCTTCTTCACGACCAAGGAGGTCGGTCGTGGTACCGGCTTGGGCTTGTCGACAGTGTATGGAATCGTCAAGCAATCAGGCGGATATATTTTCGCCGATAGCAAGCCGGGACAGGGAGCAATCTTTTCAATCTATCTTCCTGTTCATGCTTCCACATCCGCGATCAGGACGACGACGACACGTCTTGCATCCAAGCCGGAGGCGCTATGGGGCACCGGTACCATCCTGCTGGTCGAGGATGAGGACATGGTTCGTGCGGTTGCCGAGCGTGCCCTGGTTCGCCAGGGATACAGCGTCCTCACCGCCGAGAATGGAGAGGCCGCGCTGGAGGTGCTGGACGGCAGTGGGCGCCCCGACCTCCTGATTTCCGATGTGGTCATGCCCACGATGGACGGGCCGACCTTGGTACGGAGGGTCCGGGATCGCTATTCGGACCTGCCGATCATCTTCATGTCGGGTTACGCCGAGGAACAGCTTCGGCGCTCGATCGACTTGGACAATGTCTCTTTTCTGCCAAAGCCATTCTCGGTCCAGCAACTGGCGGAGGCTGCTCGCGACGCACTGATCGGACAATAGTTGCGCATGGACAGTCGCTTGGCGTAAGCCCTGATGTGATGAATGCGTCCAAGAATGTCCTGGTCGTTGAGGACGAACCGCTTATCGCGATGATGCTCGAGGATTTCCTCGATGTGCTCGACCATCAACTGGTCGCCATTGCCGATAGCGTCGGTTCTGCACTGGAGCATATCGCCGGGGGCGGCATTGATGCTGCGATCCTCGACGTTAATCTGCGTGGCGGCGAAAAAAGTATGGCCGTGGCAGAAGCGCTGGCGGAGCAGGGCGTTCCGTTCGTCTTTGCAACGGGCGGCCATGACGAAGGCGTCGATCCTCGCTTCCGTGATCGCCCGCGACTTCAAAAACCCTATACGATGGACGGCGTTTCACGGGCTTTGGAAGGTCTTTCCTAGATCGTTCTTGCGCGGCACTACCGTCCCGCGCCATGACATTGTCATGACTCAGCAATTTGACAAATCGCGCCTGCCGAGCCGCCACGTTTCTGTTGGTCCCGAACGCGCGCCGCATCGAAGTTATTACTATGCGATGGGGATCACCGAGCAGGATATTCAGAAACCCTTCGTCGCGCTTGCGAGCGCGGGCAACAACTCGGCGCCCTGCAACACGACACTGGACGCGCAAGCGGATGCGGCACAGGCGGGCGTTGTCGCGGGCGGGGGAATGCCAAGGCGTTTTAACACGATCACCGTCACCGATGGTATCGCGATGGGGCATCAGGGCATGAAGTCCTCGCTCGTCAGCCGTGAAGTCATTGCCGATTCAGTTGAATTGTCGGTGCGCGGTCATTGCTACGACGCGATTGTCGGGTTCGCCGGTTGCGACAAGTCACTTCCCGGCATGATGATGGCGATGCTGCGGCTGAACGTGCCCAGCATCTTCGTTTATGGCGGGTCGATCCTGCCCGGCACCTATCGGGATCGCGACGTGACCGTCGTCGACGTGTTTGAGGCGGTGGGCCAACACGCGGCCGGCAATTGCCCGCTTCATGAGCTTGTCGCTCTGGAAAAGGTCGCCTGTCCGGGGCACGGCGCGTGCGGTGGACAATTCACCGCCAACACGATGGCATGCGTGGGAGAGGCGATCGGCCTCAGCCTGCCCAATTCCAACATGATGCCGGCGCCGTATCGTGCCCGCGATGAAATCGCCGTCGCGGCGGGCGAGCAGGTGATGGCGATTCTGGCCGCGAACCTGCGACCGCGTGACATCTGCACGCGCGACGCATTCGAGAACGCCGCGCGGGTTGTGGCGGCGACCGGCGGCTCGACCAATGCCGCGCTTCATCTGCCGGCGATGGCGAATGAAGCCGGCATCACGTTCGACCTGTTCGACGTCGCCCAGATTTTCAAATCGACGCCTTACATCGCGGACCTCAAACCCGGTGGCCGCTACGTCGCAAAGGACATGTATGAGGCCGGCGGCGTCTATATGCTGATGAAGACGCTCATGCAGGGCGGTTATCTGCATGGTGACTGCATGACCGTAACCGGCCGGACTCTAAGGGAAAATATCGACCGCGTAACCTGGAACGCCGACCAGAAGGTCATATACGACGTCCAATCCCCCCTAAGCCCCACCGGCGGCGTGATAGGGCTGCGCGGCAGTCTTGCGCCCGATGGTGCGATCGTGAAGGTCGCCGGGATGCACAGGTTGGAGTTTGAGGGACCTGCACGCGTGTTCGATTGCGAGGAGGACTGTTTTGCAGCAGTCAAGGCGCGTTCTATCGCCAAAGGGGCAGTGATAGTTATTCGGTATGAAGGCCCCAAGGGCGGTCCAGGCATGCGCGAGATGCTGTCAACCACGGCGGCGCTGTACGGGCAGGGCTTGGGCGAGAAGGTCGCGCTCATCACCGATGGCCGTTTTTCGGGAGCGACGCGAGGGTTCTGTATCGGGCATGTAGGCCCGGAAGCCGCCGACGGTGGCCCGATCGCGCTGGTCGAGGACGGCGATCCGATACGGATCGACGCAGCCAACGGCACGATCGACCTGCTGGTCGCCGACGATCTGCTGGCGGAGCGGCGCAAGGGGTGGACGGCCCGGCAAAACGACTATCGCTCTGGCGCGTTGTGGCGGTATGCGACGACGGTCGGGCCTGCATGGCAGGGTGCCGTCACGCATCCCGGCGCCAAGGCTGAGAACCACATGTATGCGGATATCTAGCATCGCGCTCATTCTGACCCTGACCGCCTGTAATCATTCTGCCGTGAACGAACAGGCGACCGCTCTGCCGGAGAGTGATCGCGTTGCATGCGCTTATCCGGGCGCCTCGATTGCGAAAGACTGCGTCGTCGAGCGCGAACAATTAAGTGGTGCAACGCTGCTGATACTGCGCCATCGGGACGGTGGGTTTCGCCGGATGCTGCTGAGCGATGAGGGGTATCTCGCCGCCGCCGACGGCGGGGAGCAGGCGACGGTCCGGCAGCAGGGTCGTTCACGCGATGTCACCATTGGCGGTGAGCGATACATTCTGCCGATTGATGACCAAAAAAACAGACGCTTCTCATGAACCGTCTCGACGGCCGAACGGTACTAACTGCTGCCGCCATGCGCGAGGCGGAAGCCCCGGCGATTTCGCGTATCGGCGCCGAAGCGCTGATGGCGAAGGCGGGGAACATGGTCGGAGAGGCAATCGAACGGCTCGTGGGCACGTCCGAAATACTGGTAGTTTGCGGACCCGGAAACAACGGTGGTGACGGCTATATCGCCGCCGGCACGCTGCGTGATCGGGGTGCCCATGTACGCGTCGCGGCGATGGCGGCTCCGGCCTCTGAAACCGCACGGTGGGCGAAGGAGCAATGGGGCGGCGCGGTCGAATCACTGGTCCAGACCGGTCCCGCGCCGGTCGTCGTCGACGCGCTGTTCGGGATCGGCCTGTGCCGGCCGATCGACGATAGGATCATGGCGTCATGGCATCAGCTCGCCGGCGATGCCCGGTTCAAGATCGCCATCGATCTGCCTAGCGGGCTGGGGACCGATGATGGCCGCGTCTTCAGCACGCCGCCCCGCATGGACGTCACGCTGGCGCTCGGCGCCGCCAAGCCCGCGCATCTGCTGCAACCGGCTGCGCGCTATTGCGGCGCTGTCCGCCTACTTGACATCGGGCTGGACGTTGGTGGCGACATGCACGTCCTCGAGCCACCCGCGCTGCCCGAACCCAGCTCCGCGTCGCATAAGTTCAATCGCGGGATGGTTGCGGTTGTCTCGGGCGCGATGGCGGGTGCGTCGCTCCTCTCGGCAACCGCGGCGATGCACGCGGGCGCCGGATATGTCATCCTGATCGGCGGCTCGGGTGGCGGCCCCCATGCGCTCGTCCACCGCGAGTTTACCGACCAGTCGCTTGACGACGAGCGCATCGGTGCGATGGTCATCGGACCCGGCCTGGGCCGCGACGATGCCGCAAGGAATTACCTAGAGCGGGTATTGGATAGCAGGCATCCCCTCATCATCGACGGTGATGCGCTGCATCTGCTCATCGATCGACTGCCGAAACTGGCAGCGTGCTCACGTCCGGTGATCCTGACCCCGCATGCGGGCGAGTTTGCCGCATTGTTCGGGCAGGGCGAGGGGAGCAAGATCCAGCGTACCCGCGCCGCTGCGGATCGTGCGGGCGCCATCGTCGTGCACAAGGGCCCGGACACGGTGATCGCCGCGCCCGATGGTCGGGTAGCGCTGGCGGAGGATGCGAACGACTGGCTGTCGACCGCCGGATCGGGTGATGCGCTGACCGGAGCCATCGCCGCATCGCTGGCGGCGCTACTCGATCCGTTCGCCGCGGCATCGGCGGGCGTGTGGATGCACGGGCAGGCGGCGCGACGGCTGGGTGCAGCGTTCATCGCCGATGAGCTTGCCGTCTCGCTCTCCGCCGTTCGCGCGGCCCTGTGAGTAATATGATCGTCCGGGTGGCGGCGCGCGGCGACGGCGTCACCGCCGACGGCCGTCACGTTCCCTTAGCCGCGCCGGGCGACACGCTGCACGCGGATGGTACGCTCGGTGCAGGCCGGCATCGCCGCGAACCGCCGTGCAGACACTTCCCGCTCTGTGGCGGATGTCAGCTTCAACATCTTGATGATGAAAGCTATTCCGCTTTCATTGTCAACCGCATCACCAGTGCGCTCGATGCGCAGGACCTAACCACCAAGATCCGCGCGCCCATCTTGTCTCCGCCGCGCACCCGGCGGCGTGCGACGCTGCACGCCGAGGGTAAGGGTGACCGTGTCCGGCTGGGCTTCGCGTCCGCAAGGTCGCATGACATTGTCGACATCGCGGAGTGCCATATCCTGGCACCAGAGCTCTTCGCACTTATAGCGCCTCTGCGAAAGCTGCTGCAGCGGCTGCGCTTTCGCGGGCGAGGCGACATCCACCTGGCGCTGATAGACCAGGGTGTCGACTGCCTCGTCACCAGCTTCTCGCCCGAAAGCCTGGAGGCGGCGGAGGCCGTGACCGCGTTTGCGAAGGAGAACGGCATCGCTCGTTTCTCTTTCCACCGCGGCATGAGCGTCGAGACCCGCTGGGAACCCGATCCGGTCAGCGTGACTCTGGGCGGGCTGCCCGTATCCTATCCGCCTACCGCCTTCCTGCAGGCGACGCGCGAAGGGGAAGCTGCGCTGGTTGCCGCCGTTCGTGAGGCGATGGGCGATGCCGGTATCACCGCAGACCTGTTCGCGGGCCTCGGCACCTTTGCGCTTGCGCTACCCGGCCGCGTTTACGCCGCCGAAGGCGCGCGCGATGAGCTACTGGCGTTGAAAGCGGCTGCGAGCACTGGCGGCCGTGCGGTTTTTGGTGAGCACCGGGACCTCTATCGCCGCCCGCTCACGGTCACCGAACTGAACCGCTTCGACGCGGTCGTCATCGATCCTCCACGCGCCGGCGCCCGCGAACAGGCCGCCGCGCTTGCCGCCTGCCAAGCGAAGGCGATCGCCTATGTCTCGTGCAACCCGAGCAGTTTCGCGCGAGATGCTCGCATGCTGGTCGAGGGTGGCTGGCAACTCGACTGGGTTTGCCCGGTCGGCCAGTTTCTCTGGTCCACCCATGTCGAACTCGCCGCCCGCTTCAGTAGGTAGCGCGCACGAAGAACAGGCCGTCGGGCGGCGCGTTCAGTCCCAGCCGCGCTCGATCGCGAGCCTTAAGCGCATCACGCATGGTCGCAACCGACCACCTGCCCATTCCTACCAGAGCCAGACACCCGACCATCGAGCGCACCTGGTGATGCAGAAAAGATCTTGCAGCCGTACGAATCGCGATCTGCTCATCCTTTCGCGCGACAACCAGCGTGTCCAGCGTCCGAACCGGGCTGTTCGCCTGACAATGCGCCGATCGGAAGGTCGTGAAATCATGCCGCCCGACCAGCACCACGGCCGCCGCCGCCATTGCGTCGGCGTCGAGCCACTGCGGCACCTGCCACGCCAGCCCCTTCTCCCACGTCAGCGGCGCGCGTCGGTTGACGATCCGGTACTCATAGGCGCGGCCGATGCAGGAGAATCGTGCATGCCAGTCGTCGGGTACTATTTCGCAGGCCATCACTGCGACCGGTGAGGGCCGCACACGGGCATTCAGCGCCTCCATCAATCGGAAAGGCTCGATGGTCCGTTCGATGTCGACGTGCGCCCGCATCCCCAGCGCATGTACGGCGGCGTCGGTCCGTCCCGCCGCCTGGACGGAGGCTCGTTCGCCCGTCACCGCGAATACGGCGTCTTCCAGCGCTGCCTGCACGCTTGGTCCGTGCGCCTGCCGCTGCCAGCCCATGAAGGGGCGCCCATCATACTCGATCGTCAGTGCGAAACGCGTCAAAGCTGCGTGCCAGCCGCGATCGGAAAACCCCGCAGCATCTCGGCCGCGCTCGTCATGCCGCGCCCGGCTCGCTGCACCATTCTCGGGCGGATCGCGGCGACCCCGCAGGCGATCGTCAGCTCGTCGTCTAGCACGACGCCCGGCCGTCCGCCGGCCGCGACCCGGTCCGCCGCCAGCACCTTCACGCGTTCAGCCGCCAACTCCAGCCATGCGCCGGGCGCCGGATTCAGCGCCCGGACCTGCTGCTCGAGGACGACCGCCGGTTGCTCGAAATCCAGTCTTGCCTCGGCTTTGTCGATCTTGGCCGCATAGGTCACGCCCTCGGCCGCTTGCGCGATCGGCGGATGCGCGTCGATGTCGGCGAGCACGTCGACCATCAGCCCTGCGCCCTTTATCGCGAGCGCCTGCGTCAACTGCCCCGCCGTCTGCCGCCCGATCGTGACGCGTCCCTCCAGACGGACCGGCCCCGTATCTAGTCCCAGCTCCATCTGCATGATGCCGACCCCCGTCTCGGCATCGCCCGCCATGATCGCGCGCTGCACCGGCGCCGCGCCGCGCCAGCGCGGCAGCAGCGACCCGTGGACGTTCAGGCACCCTAGCCGCGGCGCATCCAACACCGGCTGCGGCAGGATCAACCCATAGGCGGCAACGACGCCGATATCGGCGCTCAGCGCTGCGAACGCCAACTGCTCCTTCGTGTCGCGCAGGCGTGTGGGTGAGCGAACCTCGACACCCATGTCCTCCGCCCGCCGCTGGACTGGCGAGGCGACCAGCTCGCGACCACGCCGTCCGCCGGGCCTTGGGGGCTGCGTATAGACAGCGGCAATCTCGTGCCCTGCCGCCGCCAGCGCGTCCAGCGTCGGCACCGCGAAGTCGGGCGTTCCCATGAAGACGATCCGCATGGCGCGCCGTGTCCTCGCTGGCGTCGCCATGCGCAACCCCCTATCTGATCACGCATGGCATCTCTCGAGATCGAGGCGCTGACGACCGCGCTGTCGCGTCTGCCGGGCTTTGGTCCGCGCTCGGCCCGGCGCGCGGTGCTGCATCTGCTGAAAAAACGCGAGGCTGCGCTCGGACCGCTGCTCGCGGCACTGACCGCGGTCAACGAACGGCTGGAAACCTGCGCGACCTGCGGCAACGTCGATACCGCCGACCCGTGCGCAATCTGCGCGGACACGCGCCGCGACCGGCGCTCGCTCTGCGTCGTCGAGGAGGTCGCCGATCTTTGGGCGCTGGAACGCTCGCGACTCTTCCCGGGCAGGTTCCACGTCCTTGGCGGCCGCTTGTCCGCGCTTGAAGGTGTGCGACCCGAGGACCTGACGATCGACCGCCTCGTCGGCCGTATCGAGAAGGGCGGTATCGACGAGGTCGTGCTGGCCATGAACGCCACGCTGGAGGGGCAGACGACCGCGCATTATGTCGCCGAGCGTATCGAGCGTTTCCCCGTCCGCGTGACGCAGCTCGCGCATGGCCTTCCGGTCGGCGGCGAGCTGGACTATCTGGATGAGGGCACCCTGGCGCAGGCGCTGAGGGCGCGTCGTCCCGTCTCGTGACATCGGCCGCCGCTTGACGTGGAACAGACCAGAAACTAGCCCCGCGCGATGCCCGTTCTGCCGATCTTGGAAGTCCCCGACCCGCGCCTCCGCCTGACCTGCGAACCCGTCGAGACCGTCGACGACGGCGTGCGTACGCTCATCGCCGACATGACCGAGACGATGTATGCGGCCAAGGGTATCGGGCTTGCCGCCATCCAGGTCGGCATGCTGCGCCGCGTGATCGTCATCGACTTGCAGGAAGAAGACGATAAGGAAGGAAAGGCGATCCCCGCTCCGCGCGCCTTCATCAATCCCGAACTCGTCGAGGTGAGCGAAGAGCTTGCGACGTATAACGAAGGCTGCCTTTCGATCCCGGAACAATATGCGGAGGTGACCCGCCCTGCGCGCTGCCGGGTGCGCTGGCTCGACGGTGGAGGGGCACTGCACGAGGAGGAGATGGAGGGTCTGCTCTCGACCTGCATGCAGCACGAGATCGACCATCTGAACGGCACGCTCTTCATCGATCATGTCTCACGGCTGAAGCGCGACATGTTGCTGAAAAAACTAGCCAAGCAGCGGCGCGCGGTATGACGGAGATCTTGATCGTTACATTGGTCGGACTTGCGGTCGGGATGCTGATCGGCTGGCTTCTTGGCGCGCGAGGAGGGCAGGGCGCGGCCGCCGACCTTGCGGTCGCGCAAAGCCGGGCCGCCGATGCCGAACTAGTCCGGCAGACCAAGGAGGCCGTCGAGCGTGAGCGCAACGACGCGCAGCGCGACCTGGCGGCGCTACGAGCGGAAACGAAGGAGCGCGAGGCGGCGCACCGTGAGACGGTACAGCAGCTTAAGGACGCGCAGGCCGCGATGGTCGCGCAGTTCGATGCCGCCGCGGGCAAGGCGCTGGAAGTGGCCGAGGCTCGCTTCCTCGAACGCGCCGACGCGCGCTTCCGCCAGTCGGAGGAAACCTCTGGGCAGAACCTCAAGTCGCTGCTGCTTCCCGTCAACGAACGTCTTCAGCGCTATGAGGAAGGCGTCGCCAAGGTCGAGGCGGAACGCCGCGATGCGTTTGGCGACCTGAAAGGCCAGATAGAGCAGATGCGGCTTGGACAGGAGAAGGTTTCGAGCGAAGCCGCGAAGCTCGTCAATTCGCTCCGCAACGCGCCGAAATCGCGGGGTCGCTGGGGCGAGCAGCAGTTGAAGAACGTGCTGGAAACCTGCGGGCTGAGTGAACACACCGACTTCCGGACCGAGGTCAGCGTCGCGGGTGAGGAGGGCGCACGGCTGCGTCCCGACGCGATCATCCGCGTACCCGGCAACGGCAACTCGCTGGTGATCGATGCCAAGGTGTCGCTGAATGCCTATCAGGATGCCTTCGCTGCCGTCGACGATGCGGAGCGCAGCCTTGGGCTCGCCGCTCACGCACAATCGATGCGTGCCCATGTCAGTGGCTTGGGTGCTAAGGCGTATTGGGCGCAATTCGAGGACGCGCCCGACTATGTCATCATGTTCGTGCCCGGCGAGCATTTCCTGTCCGCCGCGCTGGAGCATGATCCGACATTGTGGGACTTCGCGTTCGACAAGCGCGTGCTTCTGGCGACCCCGACGAACCTGATCGCCATCGCGCGCACTGTCGCCGCCGTATGGCGGCAGGAGAAGCTCGCCAACGAGGCAAAGCAGATCGGCGCGCTCGGCAAGGAACTCTACGATCGCCTCGCCGTCGCCGAAGGACACCTCCGCACGGTCGGTTCTGGCCTGACTACAGCGGTCAATAACTATAACAAGTTCGTCGGAAGTTTCGAGCGCAATGTATTGAGTACCGGACGAAAATTCAAAGAACTGAATATCGAAACCGGTGCCCGGGAGATTGAGGGCATCCAGCCGGTCGAGGCACTCGCGCGCTATGGTGACGCGCCGGTCCTCCTAGAATAAGCAGAAAACGACTTGGCGAGCGGCTAGAACAGAGACCCCTGCGGTTCGTCGCCTGGGCGAAAAAGATCACGTCGCAGCACGATCCGTTCATTGACCAATCCGTGCCGCTGGCAAGCAACCGCGAAGCGGGTTGCCAGAAGGTCCGCCCAAGGCCCGCTGCCCTTCATTCGCGTGAAAAAGCCCGGATCATTGTCCCGCCCGCCGCCACGAATGTACCGGATCGTCGCCATCACCTTGGCCGCACGGTCGGGAAAATGCGTATCGAGCCATGCCCGGAACAGCGGCGCCACTTCCCAGGGCAGCCGGACCGGAATGAAGAACGCACCTTTCGCTCCCGCCTCCGCCGCGCGCTCGATGATATGCTCCATCTCGTGATCGGTAATCGCCGGAATGACCGGCGCGATCGAGACATAGGTCGGGATCCCCGCTCCGCTCAATCGCTCGACCGCCTTCAGGCGCCGAGTCGGGGTCGGCGCGCGCGGCTCAATGGTCATCGCGATGCGCGGATCAAGCGAGGTGACCGACAGGACGACGACGACCAGTCCCTTCTCTGCCATCGGCGCCAGCAGGTCGATGTCGCGAAGCACTCGGTCCGACTTGGTCGTGATGGACAGCGGGTGGTTATGCTCGGCCAGCACCTCGATCAGGCCGTGCGTGATCCGCCAATGCTCCTCGATCGGCTGGTAGGGATCGGTGTTGGTTCCCATCGCGATCGGCGCGCAGATATAGCCTCGCTTTCCGAGTTCCGTCCGCAGAAGGTCGGGCGCGTCCGGTTTTGCGAACAGCCGCGACTCGAAATCCAGCCCCGGCGACAGGTCATGAAACGCATGGCTCGGCCGCGCGAAACAATAGATGCATCCATGTTCACAGCCGCGATAGGCGTTGATCGAGCGATCGAACGGTACATCGGGTGAAGTATTGCGGGTCAAGATCGTCCTCGGCCGCTCGACCGTGACTGTCGTGCGCAGCGGTGGCGGTGTACCATCCACATCGTTCTGCGCATCGAGCCAGTCGCCATCCGCCTCCTTGGAGGGCAACGAAAACCGCGCACTCACCGCGTTTAGCGTCGCTCCCCGGATAGCCCGCCTTGCCATTGCGCGATCGTAGCAGCTATGCAAGAACAGACAAGGAACAAATAGGAGGCCGGGATGGCAAGGCTGAACTACCTCGAACTATCGGTTGCCGACAGTGCACGCGCGAGTGACTTTTACAGCCAAGCGTTCGGCTGGACCTTCGCCGACTTTGGCCCGACCTATGCCGCTACGACCAGCGGCGACGCCAACATCGGTCTACAAGCCGATGACGCGCAAAAGACTGTCGCGCCGCTTGCAGTTATCGAGGTAGATGACCTGCAAGCAACCCTTGCTGCTGTCAAGGCCGCGGGCGGCACCGTCACCGCCCCAATCTTCGGATTTCCCGGAGGTCACCGCTTCCACTTCCAGGATACTGACGGTAACGAACTGGCAGCGATGACCACAGAAGCGGGTGATTAAAGCAACCCACTCAGCCGCGGAGCATGCAGTAAATTTAACGCAATATTATCGCCACCTTCATGCAGCAGCAAGAAGGCGCTTATCTCCGGCGATACGCATCATCGCTTTCTGCAACTTCTCGAATGCTCGAACCTCGATCTGTCGCACTCTTTCGCGACTGACCCCGTAAACCTGGCTTAGCTCTTCCAGCGTCTTTGGATCGTCGGTCAATCTACGCTCGGTCAGAATATGACGCTCCCGCTCATTCAGGTCATCCATCGCTGATGTGAGCATGTCGTGACGAACGTCTGCCTCCTGCTGATCCGCGACGATCTTGTCCTGCAGCGGCGCATCGTCGGCCAACCAGTCCTGCCACTGACCCTCACCATCTTCTCGCATGGGAACGTTCAGCGAAGTATCGCCGCCCATTGCCATGCGTCTGTTCATGCTGACCACGTCAGTCTCTGCAACGCCGAGGTCTGTGGCGATCTTCGTTACGTCGGCGGGCTTCAGATCGCCGTCCTCAAAAGCGTCCAGCTTTGATTTCATGCGACGCAGATTGAAGAACAGTTTCTTCTGGGCAGCCGTCGTGCCCATTTTGACCAGGCTCCATGAGCGCAAAATATATTCCTGAATTGATGCGCGGATCCACCACATCGCATAGGTTGCCAATCGGAACCCACGGTCAGGTTCAAACTTCTTTACGCCCTGCATCAGGCCAATATTGCCTTCCGAAATCAGCTCCGATGTCGGCAAGCCATAGCCCCGATAGCCCATTGCAATTTTTGCCACGAGGCGAAGATGCGACGTCACAAGCTGTGCAGCGGCTTCAGTATCGCCATGTTCCTGAAAACGCTTAGCGAGCATATATTCCTGCTCCGGCTGAAGCAGCGGAAATTTCTTAATCTCAGAGAGATAGCGGTTGAGACTTTGCTCGCCACCAAGCGCGGGAATCGTTGCTGGAACATTGCTGCGGGCTGGCACGGATGATATCTCCCTTCACATGGTCACGCAATTCCGTCGGGAGCGTGACCCTGTAACTCATACGTCAAGATGACTGAACAGTTCCTGCATGTCCTTTGGCATTTCGCTGTCAAGGACAACCAGGTTACCGGAAACCGGATGCGCAAAGCCAAGTCGTGCAGCATGCAGTGCCTGACGTCGAAATTCAAGCTTCCGCAGGACGTCATGATGGCTGTTCTTCGCGCCGGCATAGGTACGATCACCGAGCAATGGGTGGCCGATTGAGGACATGTGAACGCGGACCTGATGCGTTCGGCCGGTCTCCAACCGACATTCCATCAAGGCCGCATTGCGCAGCCTTTTTACTGTTCGATAGTGAGTCACTGCCCGCTTGCCGCCGGCGACGATCGCGATTTTCTTGCGATCGGATGGCGAACGGGCCAGCGGAGCATCGACCGTTCCTGACAGCAATCTCGGTACTCGCGCAACGATCGCGCGATATCGCCTGTCGATCGAATGATCGGCGAACTGCCGCGCTAGCCCCTCATGCGCTCGGTCCGTCTTGGCAGCGACCAACAGCCCGGACGTGTGCTTGTCGATCCGATGAACGATTCCCGGCCGTATTACGCCGCCGATACCGGAAAGCTGGCCCGCGCAGTGGTGCAGAAGCGCGTTGACCAGTGTGCCATCCGCATTGCCGGCTGCCGGATGAACAACCAGCCCGGCGGGCTTGTCGACGACAACCAGATGCTCATCCTCAAAGGCGATGTTAAGCGGAATGTCCTGCGGTATGTTGAGCAATGGCCTGGACGCCGGCACGGTGATGACAAATTGCTCACCGATATTTGCCTTTTGGGCTGGGCTGTAAACGGTGATCCCGTCGACAACTACCGCGCCGTTTTTGATCAATGACTTGATCCGCTCGCGCGACAGAGTCGGCAATGATAAGACCAGCGCGCGATCAATCCGCATGCCACCTGCGTTCGGCAGGATCTTCACGTCGATGACAGAATCCCGCTGCTTCATGCTAAAGGTCATCTGGTGCTGAGCACCGTCATATCAAGCACCGTGCTGAGTCAGGTTCTGGATCATGCCGCCAGCAAGCCTGGTGAGGAAGTGTGCGGCCTTTTGTTCGGCGACGCGCGCAACATCTGGCATGTTGAGCCTTGCGACAATGTTGCAACCGACCGGTCGCGATGGTTCGAGCTGGAGCCAGCGAGATTGATTGCAGCGTATCGTAATGCACGGCATGGCGGACTGGCGGTCATTGGTCATTATCATTCCCATCCATCCGGAAATACAACGCCGTCCATCCATGACGCGCAGGCAGCAAATGCAGATGGTGAACTGTGGCTTGTCATCGCGCAGGGTTCAGCGCGGTTATGGAAAGCTGTCGACGAGGGCGCCGTTCATGGGAGGTTCGAACCCGTCCCTCTAATCTTGTTGTCTTGCGCGGAGCAGGACGCTCCGCCAAAAGCCGGCACGTAATTCAGGAGGTGACTTGATGGCGGTTGACGCGGTGGACTTTGCAAGTGTGATTGCGTCACGCCTTTGCCACGACCTTTTGTCACCGGTTGGATCGGTCAATAACGGGCTGGAATTGCTGGCGGATGAAACCGATCCGGCAATGCGCGATCGATGCATAGAATTGCTTGGCGACAGCGCACGAACGTCGGCGAACAAGCTGAAATTCTTTCGGCTTGCTTTCGGCTCGGCCGGCGGTTTCGGTGAGATGGTTGATGTTCGCGAAGCGCGAAGCGCGGTGGAAGGCCTAGTCGCGGGCAACAAACGTCTCACACTCACTTGGCTCGTCGAAGATGCGGAACTTCCCAAAGCGGTCGTCAAAGTGCTGCTCAACCTAGCGCTGCTGGCGACAGAGGCACTTGCCCGCGGCGGTAATCTGTCGGTCGGCGGTGAGAGGCACGGCGGTCATGTTGAGGTTGCGTTGAAAATGGAAGGGCCGCGTCCAATACTCGATCCGCAGGTTTCACTCATGCTGACCGTGGGACCGAGCGAAGCACACATCCCGCCGCGTGCGGCGCCCGCCTATGTCGTTTACTCGCTGGTGTCAGAGGGTACGGGAAAGGTTCAGATTTCCGAACCGGCAGAGGGCGTTATGGTCTTTGGTGCTTCTTTCACCGTTGAGTGAACTTCACGTTAAGTCTTTTGCCTGCATAGTTTCACGGCACGTTCGGTGTGTCGGGAACCTATGGACGATCTGCTGCAAGAATTTGTTGCCGAAACACGCGAGACGCTGGATGCTCTTGCGGGTGAAATAGTCGCGTGGGAGGCCAGACCCGACGATCGGGCGCGGCTGGATGCGATCTTTCGTTTCGTCCATACCGTCAAGGGCAGTTGCGGGTTTCTGGATCTTCCACGGCTGGCTCGGCTGAGTCACGCGGCTGAAGATGTATTGGCGAACGTACGTTCGGGAAGTCGTTCGCCTGACATGCAATTGGTAAGCGCCGTACTGGCGGTGGTCGATCGGATCGGCCAATTGGTCGAGGCCATCGATACCGGCGTTTCGCTGGAGGACACAAGCGAGGATTTGCTGATCGCCGCGCTGGCGGAAGATGCGCAGCCTGCTCAACTGGTCGAACCCGTACGATCGTCACGCAGCACGATGCGCAGTGTTCGGCTGAGCATCGAGATGATCGACCGGATGATGGTCGGCGTTTCCGACATGGTTTTGGCCCGCAATGAACTCGCGCGTCGCTTGCGCGACACTGAATTACCGCCGCCAGTCGCAGCGGCGCTAGAGCGATTGTCCGCCAGCGTCGCAGAGATGCGTGACACGGTGACGCGGACACGTATGCAAAAGATTGACGCGCTGTTTGCGGCATTGCCGCGTCTGGTGCGCGATACAGCGGCCGGGGTGGGCAAGGCAGTGACGCTGGAACTCGATGGCTCCGAGGTCGAACTGGACCGTGAGATGATCGAGGTATTGCGCGATCCCCTGATGCACATCATTCGCAATGCGCTCGACCACGGAATTGAATTGCCGGCGGTCAGACGCGCGGCCGGCAAGCGCGAGACCGGCCGTCTGCGTGTCAGTGCCCGGCAATCCGGCAACCAGATCATCGTTGAAATCGCCGACGATGGCCATGGCATCGAAATCAGACGACTGAAAGCTAAAGCATTGCTGGCGGGTTTGCGGTCAGAGCAGGAGATTTCGGCCATGTCGGAGGAATCCTGCATCGAGCTGATCTTCGAACCCGGGCTGTCGAGCCGCGACGAGATCACAGACCTGTCCGGGCGCGGCGTGGGGATGGATGTTGTGCGCACCAATGTCGAGCAGATCGGCGGGCGAATCTTACTGACAAATCGTGTCGGCCAAGGACTGACCATTACGATCCAGGTACCGCTGACCCTATCCATCATTCCGACAATCATCGTCGGTGCCGGCAGTCACAATTATGCCTTTGCCCGATCAGCTATCGAAGAGATTGTGCGAATCAAGGACGGGGCTGTTGCGGTGGTGGAGATCGGCGGTTCGATGATCGTCGACATTCGCGGTGACCGCCTGCCGCTGGTACGCCTCAACGCTATTCTCGGGATTGAGCAAGGCCCTGCAGAGTTGCTGGCCGTCATCACGACGCGCGACGGCAGATATGCGCTGGCGATCGACGGGGTACGCGACGTGGAGGAACTGGTCGTCAAGCCTGCGTCTCCCGCCGTGATGGCCGCCGGCATTTACGCCGGCCAGACGCTGCCCGACAGTGGATTACCGATGCTGCTGCTTGATCCGGCCGGCATCGCCACGAGTGCGGGCCTGAGATTATCTACGGTTTCAACGGCCATAGCGGAACCTGAGGCGCCGCGTGACGAAACGATCCCCGCCCTGCTGTTCGATACACTTGATGGACGGCGCCAGGCGATCGCGCTGGCCGCTATCGACAGGATCGATCTTGTTCCGTCGCATTGCCTGCAACACAGCGGCGGACGTTCACGGCTGTTGATCGATGGAGAATTACTGGCACTAAAACCAGACGGGGCTTGGCCAACGAATGAGGCGGGGCGGATCATTCGCTTGACCGATGGCGCCACGACCATTGCCTATGCGATCGATGAGGCGATCGACATTGTGCAGATGCCGCTAACGCTGGCGCCGGCCAGTGGCGATCCCATACTGCTCGGTGTTGCAATCATCGACAACGCTCCCGTCGAAGTCATCGACACGCACGCTCTGTTCGCAGGTGAACAACAAAGCGTCACGGCCCCGCTCTGCGTTCTGCGCGGAGACGGATCGCAGTGGATGGAAAATTTCCTGCGGCCAACTCTGGAGGCACGCGGTTATCGGTGCTCTGCAAAAGCGCCGGCGGACGCATCTTACGTGATCACCTTGGCGTTCGATGACGATGATCAGGCAGAGGGCGACGTCATTCGCCTTCGCCGAACAGCCGAGTGCCATTCTACCGCGAACACGATCTACCGCTATGATCGTGAGACGTTGATCGCGCAGCTGAACCAGCGCGTCGGAAAGGTCGCGGCATGACCCAGCTGTTTCTGATCGCGCGCATTGCCGGGCGCGACGTCGCGATCGAAGCTTCCGAGGTCGAATCGGTCGTCAATCTGGGAGACGTGGTCGCGACCCCGCGCGTGTCACCGTCGGTCCGGGGCCTGGCGGCGCTTCGCAGCCGCGTCGTGACCGTGATCGATCCGACCATCGTTCTTGAAAGCGCGCCAGCCACCGATGGCAGTCGGGCGATCGTAACTACTGTCGATGGGCACTCCTACGCGGTACTGGTCGATGAGGTGAGGGATGTCGTCCCTTGCGCGCCGCAGCCGTTGACACCGGGACTCTCACTGGACCGCTCCTGGTCATACTGCGCAACCGGGATGATCGACAGCGATCAGGGTCTGATGCTCGTTGTGCGGCTGGCTTCGCTGCTGCCCCGAGCTGCCCTCGCCGCTTAACGCGATCTTGAGATTGTCCGGTTCATCATGCGCCAAGCACAGTCCCACCGAGAGGTTCCTATGAACACCTGTCTGATCGTCGATGATTCAAAAGTGATCCGCAAGGTAGCCCGGCATATTCTGGAGACACTGGAATTCAGTGTGGCAGAAGCCGGAGATGGAAAGGAGGCGCTGGCGAGCTGCAAGGCATCAGCACCGGACGTCGTCCTGCTCGACTGGAACATGCCGGTGATGAGCGGGATGGATTTCCTGCGCGCGTTGAAGGAAACGGAGCTTCCACGAAAACCCAAGGTCATCTTCTGCACGACGGAAAACGGGATGGCTTATATCCGCGCGGCTATCAACGCCGGCGCCGATGAGTATGTGATGAAACCGTTTGATCGCGATACGCTGGCCAGCAAATTGCAAATCGTCGGTTTCCATTGATCTGAACCGGCTACAGGTCATGCCCTTATCTGCGGTCTGCTGTGCCGACGGGCCTGACCCGATCAGACTGTTAGTCATCGACGATTCGGCGGTGACGCGGGCCGTTGTGGCGCAGGCCATTCAAGGCGATGACCGCTTCATATTGGCCGGCACTGCTTCGACAGCGGCAATGGCGTTGGAGTTGCTGGGCAGGGAACGTTTCGATCTGATTCTGCTCGATCTTGCCTTGCCCGACGTCAATGGAATGACGCTGCTACCAACGCTTGTCTCAATTGGTGAAGGCGCCAAGATCGTCGTGATGTCTGGTTCGCTCTCACCAGAGGGCACATTGGCCGTCGAAGCAAAGGTATTGGGCGCGGTTGGAACGATTGCCAAGAGTGCGTCCGGGGGTACTGCCGCGCGCTTTGGACAAATGCTGGTCGAGCGGCTAATTTCGTTCGCAAGTGCGAGCACGGAGCATGCAGATTTCGACCTGATCGCGATCGGCGCGTCGACCGGGGGGCTGGATGCGCTTGCCAGCGTCCTTTCTTCCGTACCGCCGACGATGACCACGCCAATTCTAGTGACGCAGCATCTCCCGATATCCTTCATGCCTTATTTTGCGGACCAGCTTTCAGCATTGGCCGGACGTCCATGTTATGTCGCGCACGAACGGGCGCGTATAGTACCTGGGCGCCTCATCCTTGCACCTGGCGATGCCCATTTGCGGTGCGTCAGTTTGGGCGGCGGTGGCTATGGAGTGCGTTTGTCGCGGGAAGCGTCACCTAGCGGATGCATGCCTTCGGTCGATCCAATGTTCCAGTCGGCAGCCTTCGCCTGCGGCAGCCGTACATTGGCCATCCTACTTAGCGGGATGGGACGTGATGGTACGTTGGGAGCAGCGGCAGTAAAGGACGCCGGCGGCTTCGTTGCGGTACAGGACAAGGCCAGTTCGGTCGTATGGGGAATGCCTGGATCGGCGGCCACCGCCGGACTCGCGCATGCGATCCTGCCGCCCGAGGTCATCGGTCAACTGATCACATCGGGAAGGCGGCTTGATGCATAACCTTGCGATCAAGGTTCCTGATACCGATCAGGCCGGCATGTCCTGTTCCGAAAAGACACTGGCCCTGCTGATCGGATTGCTGGAGGCACGTTCGGGTCAGCGTATCGCGACACACCGGGCATGGCGGATCGACACGGCGCTTCGGCCGGTTCTGCAGACGCACAATATGCACAATCTGGACGAGCTTGCGCGTGACATGATGCGACGGCCGGGCCTTACGGACGACGTCGTTGACGCGTTATTGAATAACGAGACCTCGTTTTTCAGAGACCCGGCCGTGTTTGACAGCCTAATGCCGCTAGTCGATGCGGTCGAAAATCAGGGTCGGCGTGCACGGATCTGGTGCGCGGGGTGCTCGACCGGCCAGGAGTCGCTGTCACTGGCAATGATGTTTGCCGAACGCAGCGTGAATATCGGGACGCGCTCACCCGAACTGATCGCGACCGATCTGTCGCAAACCGCGCTGCGGCAGGCGCGTTGCGGGCGTTATTCACAGTTTGAGATCCAGCGCGGTCTCTCGGTGCACCGAATGCTGAAATGGTTCGACGAACGGGACGGCGAGTGGGAGGCGAAGCCCGAGCTGGTCCGAACCATCGCATTTCGTCATCAGAACCTCGTCAGCACCCCGCCACCGGCAGGCGGGTTTGACCTGATCCTGTGCCGCAACGTGCTGCTCTATCTGTCGCCGGAATTGAAGGCGCAGGTTTTCGATCGCATCGCCAGCGCGTTGCGGCCCGGCGGACTGTTGTTATTGGGTGCGGGAGAGACGGTCATCGGCCATACTCGATTGCTGAGGCCCAGCCGGCAAATGCCCGGCTTTTACGAACGCGAATAGCATACGGTCGGAATGTTGGCCCGGCGTGGTTGTCGCGCTATGGCTGGCGTGTGGGCGGCAACGCGAGATGTGCCATGACGATCATCGACACTCCTTCGCCAAATTTTGACGAGCGTGCGCTGCCCGTTTCGATGATTGTGCTGCACTATACCGGCATGTGCGATGCCGAGGCAGCCATTGCCCGGCTGCGTGATGCCGAAGCAAAGGTGTCCGCGCATTATCTGGTCGCCGAGGATGGGCAGATTCTGCGGATGGTAGAGGAGGACAAGCGGGCTTGGCACGCCGGCCGCTCACACTGGCGCGGGGTGACCGACATCAATTCGGCAAGCATCGGGGTGGAAATCGTCAATCCCGGCCATGAGTTCGGTTACCGGCCGTTTCCCGATGAGCAGATTGCGGCGCTCATCCCGCTGGTCGCCGCCGTCAAGGAGCGCCACAACGTGACGCGCGGCAATATCGTTGGTCACTCCGATATTGCGCCGACGCGAAAGCGTGATCCCGGCGAATATTTCCCCTGGGGTAAATTGGCGCGGCTCAGGCTGGCGTTGCCGCGACCGACGAGGAAACTGATGGATCCGGGCTGGACCGAGGGCGGCTTTCTGCTTGCGCTGGAGCGATTTGGCTATGATGTCAGTGCGCCGATGGCCGCGATAATGGCGTTCCAGCGGCGCTTCCGACCGGAGTTGATCGACGGAGAACTTGACGCGGAATGTCGGATGATCCTGCTCGCTCTTCTGCTTCCCAAACCTGAAGGCGACGACTAAGGCGGGTGCGCCAGAGGGTCGGGCGACCGCGGCTCCGCCTGCAAGGCGGTGGCGAGGAAAGTCCGGGCTCCGCGGAACAACGGTGCCGGGTAACGCCCGGCGGGGGTAACCTCAGGGAAAGTGCCACAGAGAGCAGACGGCGCGGGCTTCGGCCTCGTCATGGTGAAAGGGTGCGGTAAGAGCGCACCGCGTGCCCGGCGACGGGGATGGCATGGCAAACCCCACCGGGAGCAAGACCGAATAGGGATGGCATGGGACGAAAGTCCCGGGGCGTGTTCCCGCCCGCCATCCGGGTTGGTTGCTTGAGGCGACGTGCAAACGCCGTCCTAGAGGAATGGTCGCCCATCCCCATGAGGGGAGGACAGAACCCGGCTTACAGACCCTCTGGCACGGTTCTACGATGCCATCAGGACGCTTTCGGGGCGGCCGACTTGGTCGAGCACGGTGGTGGCATCGATCTCCATCATCGGTTTGATGTGGCCGTCACGGATGTCATAAACCCAGCCGTGGAGGAACAGCGGCTGGTTGCGCGCGAAGGCATCCTGCACCGTTCTCGTCCGCGCCAGGTGGACGAGCTGGTCACGCACGTTGACCTCGACAAAGCGATTGATCTGTTCTTCCTCACTGACCTGCGCACCGATCTCATCGGCATGCGCTTCACGGACCGCGCGGGCGTTGGCGAGCCAGTGGTCGATCGGGCCCTCGGTACCGCCTGACAGAGCCGCCTTGATACCGCCGCAGCTATGATGGCCGCAGACAATGATGTGGCGGATCTGCAGCACGTCGACCGCATATTGCAGCACGGACATGAGGTTCAGGTCGTCGTGGTTGACCAGATTGGCGACGTTGCGGTGGATGAACATGCCGCCGGGGGGCGTCATCGTCATCTGCTCGGGGCTGACCCGGCTGTCGGAACAGCCGATCCACAGGAAATTGGGTTTCTGTCCCGCGGTTTGCCGACTGAAAAAGTCGGCGCGCTCCTCAGTGAGCTCGGTCGCCCAAGCCTTGTTGGCGAGCAGGAGCTGTTTGTATTGTCTCATGCGAAGCGAACCTCGGTCGATGGGGCATGGATCATGGACGCAGTGCGTTCCGATATGTCACCGCGCATGATGACGGTGATGTTGCGGTAATCCGCGCCCTGGATGAAGGCGTTGATGATGTCGATATTGTCCAGATCGACATAGCTGGTCGATGACAGGTCGATGAGGACGTTGCTTCCATCGGGAACCCTGGCAAGCGCTTGTTGGAGCTCGTATTTGTGGATGAAATATAAGTTCCGGCGTGCGCGGACCAGACAATCTCCATCGTCGCAGGCAAAGGTGATTGCCGTCCGGAAGTTGCGCGCGATGACGAAAACGAATCCGACTACAAGGCCGATGACGATCCCGATCAGCAGGTCCGTCAGGAGAATGGCGATGATCGTGACGACGAAAGGGACAAACTGCGTGTAGCCCTGCTGCCATCGTTCGATGAACAGCGCCGGTTTTGCCAGCTTGTAGCCGACCGAGATCAGCACTGCGGCGAGTGCGGCCAGCGGGATCAGGTTCAGGATGGCCGGAATAAGCGCCACGGACAGCAGCAGCCATCCGCCGTGCAGGATCGCCGACAATTTGCTCTGCGCCTTGGCATCGACGTTCGCCGATGATCGTACGATCACCGCCGTCACCGGGAGGCCGCCGATAAGACCGGAGACGATATTGCCGGTGCCCTGCGCCAACAATTCGCGATTCTTGTCTGTGGTTCGACGCTGCGGATCGAGTTCGTCAACTGCTTTCACGCTGAGCAGAGATTCCAGACTAGCGACGATGGCAAGCGTTAGCGCCGTCACCCATACGACACCCGAGCTGATCGCCGCAAAGTCGGGAAGCATGAAGAGATCGGTGAACCCGGACAGGCTTTCTGCAATCGGCACCTGTACGAGATGGGAGGATTGGAGTTGCCATGCAGGACGGAGCGCGCCGAATACGGCGTTGAGCACGACGCCGAGGATCACAACCACAAGCGGGCCGGGCAAAAAGCGCAGCGGCCCCTGTTTGGGACGGGCTTTGTCCCACCAGAACAGGAATGCCAGGCTCAATCCCCCGATGATGAGGGCGCCGGGGGTCAACACCTGACGAACGGCCTTGATCAGTGTCGAGAAGGTGTTGCCGCCGTCCGCCGTGGCAAATTCATAGCTGCCCTCAAAATCACCATCATAGCCGATTGCGTGGGGTATCTGCTTCAGGATCAGAATGATGCCGATCGCGGTCAGCATCCCGGTAATGACCGAGGAGGGAATGAATTCGGCCAACACGCCGCCGCGTGACAGTGAAAAGCCGATCTGGAGAATGCCGGCAAGCACCACGGCCGTCAAAAAGACCTGATAGCTGGGCATTGACTGAATCGCTTCCAGCACGATCACGGTCAGGCCGGCGGCGGGGCCAGCGACAGAGAGCGGCGACTTCGAGATGAAGCCAACGATAATGCCGCCGACGATCCCGGCAATCAGACCGGCGAAAAGTGGGGCGCCGGAGGCGAGCGCAATGCCGAGGCACAAGGGGAGCGCGACAAGCCCAACGACGATAGACGCGGGCAGATCCGCCCGCCACGTTGATAATGATAGGTTCGGCACCAGGGGCTCCTTGGGCTCGATGGATGTCGAAATGACAAAGATGACAAGAGTGTCATGTTCGTGGCCAGCGTCTAGCCCGGTTAAAAGCGGGTCGCAAGAGGGCTTCGGTCAGTTGCGTGATCGGCTTTCGGGCCTATGTCAGCGCCATGGCAAGAAGTCCGACGCGATCAAATGACTGGGGCTTCCCGCGGTGGCGCGGATATGAATCGGCGCGTGATGCGACGCAGGTAAGGTTGTGTGATCGGCACGGCTGTTCCGAACCAGGCAAATGCCCGGCGCCCAAATCACCGAACAGCCCGGATCGCTGGTATTTCTGCGTCGATCATGCGGCCGAGTACAACAGGGGATGGAATTACTTCGAGGGCCTGAGCGCGGAAGATGCCGCCGAGCGCGAAGCTGATGAGCGACGTGATACGGGCGGCTACCGCGAGGCTTCGCATTATGCTTGGGGCGGCCCCGGCGATGGTTCACGCTCGCGCGACGAATTGCGCGCGTTGGACGTACTCGGACTGGAAGTTGATGCCAGTTTCGATGACGTGAAGTCGGCGTGGCGCAGCATGGCGAAGGACAATCATCCCGATCGGCGTCCAGGCGATACCGATGCCGCTACCCGCTTCCAGGCGGTTCAGGCGGCGTACGAGGTTCTGCGTTCCACGGAGGAGGTGCGGGCAGGGCGACCGTCATGAAGCGAAGCGTGCTCAGTGACTGGTCGGGAGCGATCATCGTTTGCAGTAAATGTTCGAAGAAGCTGGGCGGCGGGTTTGGCGAGGAGGGCAAAACGCCGCTGGCCAAGATTTTGCGCAAGCTGCCCGGAATGGGCAAGAATCGGCGGGCCGTGTTGGGTGTCGTCGAGACGAAATGCCTCGGCGTTTGTCCAAAGAGCGCGGTGATGCTGGTCGACACGCGAGAGCCCGGCAAGTGGCGGCTGGTTCGCCCGGGAGACGATATGGGTGAATTGGCGGCGGAACTTGTCGGTTAGGAGGCGTAACGTCGCGCCGTCTCATCGATCAGTGCGATCATGTTCGGAATGCCTTGCGTACGGTTCGAGCTTAGCTGACGCTGCAGGTCGAAGGGCGCGAGTTCCGCCGGTACGTCGGTTGCGATGATCTCGTCCGGCGTTCGATCCTGCACCGCGAGCAGGACTAGCGCAATAATCCCCTTCGTGATCGCGGCGTTCGAGTCCGCGAGGAAGTGCAGGCGGCCGTCCTCGGTTACTTGGGGATAGACCCATACGGAGGCCGAACATCCGCGGACCAGCGTGGTATCAGTCTTGAGTGCGTCAGGCATCGGTTCGAGCATGCGGCCCAGGTCGATGAGTAGCCGATAGCGATCATCGCCTTCGAGAAAGTCGTATTCATCGTGGATTTCGCTGAGTGTCGGCATGGCGGGGGGGCTAGCCAAATGGGTCCTAGAGGTCCACCCCGGAGGCGATTGCCTCAAGCTTGCGAATGCGTTCCTTGAGGTCGGCGATCTCGATCCTGGCGCCCGCGCCGTTAGGCAGTAACTGGCGGCGCGAGGCAATCTGTTCATGCTTGAGCTCTAACCATCCGCGCCACCCCGCCAGCGTTGCCGCCGTCAACATCGCCAGCCCGGCAAGGGCCGCCGTCGCCATCGCCAGATAGAAGTGCGGATCGTTCATCATCCCCTCCATCACCGGTCGCGCAACCGCTCGATCTCACGGTCGAGGTCGATGCTGCCATGATTATTCGTGATGATTCGCTCCAGGACGGCGATGCGTTCCTTCATCTGGCGCATCTCGTCGCGGACCATTATGCTGTCGATGCTTTCGATCTCCTGGCGGCCGACCCGCTCCATCGCGCGGTAGCGTTCGCCCACGACCTTTCCGATTACAACGATCAGGATGATCATAACGACGATCGAAAACGGACCCATGTTAGTGCTCCCTTAGTTTCGTCGGTTTCAGTTCAGAGGCTGTTCGCGTAGCCGCTCGATCTCGTCGGCGACATCGATGCCGCGATCGGTGACGATGCGTTCGAGTACGCGCATCCGCTGTTCAAGCCGCTCGGTCTTCGCGGCATATTGCGCGGCCTTTTCAGCTGCATCGCCGCTCATGATCGTAAGTTGCTTTTCCTTGATTTGCAGCCACTTGTTCATGACCCCAGACAGGATCGCCACAATTGGGATCATCATGCCGATGATTGGCACCAGAATACCCCAGTTCATTCTTTTTCTCCCCGTGACTTGTCTTAGCGAAGCTGATCTATCTCGTCGGCCAAGCGGCTGTTTCGAGCAGTGTAGTGTAGTTCAATATCAGCCAGGCGACGGTCGACGTCGCGGAATTTGCTGCGGACCTCGGTCGTCGATCGTTTGGTGTTGGTCCTGACGCCTTGCCAGAATTTCGCGTCATCTGCGTCCTGATAGAGTCCAATCGGCTTGGCCGGCGCGACCATCGCAGCCACGATATAGGCCAGCACAAGCAAGCCGTTGGTCACGAATGCCAGCACGACGGCGGCGACGCGAACGGCGGTGACATCGATGCCGGTATAGTCGGCGATGCCGGCGCAGACGCCCTTTATCTTGGCATGCTGCTTGTCGAGATAGAATTGCGTACGGGCGGCCATGTCAGTTCCTCCTGTCGATCTGATAATTGGGCTGGAGCGGCGTCAGGCCGGTCTTCCAGTCGGGATTGTCGGCGGCGACGATCCGCTCGACGGTATTGAGGCGGTCCTCCAGCCGACGTGCGAGATTATACATCTCGTCGAGCAGCTTTTCGTCCTCTTCAGTGATCTTTGGGGCCTGCTTCCATTTCGTTACGTAGTGAAAGAGGATCCAGGGCGCACCGATGAAGATGCTGACGACGGCAACGATGGGTACGAGGATATCTTCCATCTCAACCCTCCTTATTCAGGCGGCGCTTGAGCGCGGCGAGTTCCTCGTCAACGCGGTCACTCTGGCGAAGCTCGGCAATCTCGTCTTCCAGCGTCTTGACGACACCCAGGCCCATTGCCTCCGCACGTCCTTCCGCATCATCGACGCGGCGTTCGAGCTGGTCGAAGCGGCTAAATGCTTCGTGCGTCTTTGGCCCGGCGTACATCTCACGCAGGCGAACGCGATTGTTGGCACTTTCCAGCCGGGTCGCGACGTTGTTCTGCTTGGTCCGCGCCTCGCGCAACTTGGCCTGCAGCTTGGCGATGTCTTCTTCGCTAGCGCGCAGCGCGTCGTCGAGAACATTGACCTCGATCTTGAGCTGGTCGGCCATGTCGGCGGCCTTCTGCCGCTCGACGAGAGCGGCTTTCGCCAGATCCTCACGGTCCTTGCTGAGCGCCAGCTCCGCCTTTTCGGTCCAGCTGTCCTGAAGCTGGTCGAGCTTGACGACGTGGCGGCGTATTTCCTTCTGATCAGCGATGGTACGCGCGGCTGACGCGCGTACCTCGACCAGGGTTTCCTCCATTTCCAGGATGATCATGCGGATCATCTTGGCGGGATCTTCGGCCTTTTCGAGAAGGTCCGCCATATTGGCAGCGACGATGTCACGAGTTCGGGAAAATATACCCATTGGTTTACTCCGGTAATTTTGTTCAGGCGATCTGAACGGTCTGGGCCGTCGTCGCCTGTTGCGGTACCGTCGATGGCGCAAGGGCGCCGAACAGGCACAGCGAGCTGAAGACGGCGGTGAGGGCGATCGAGGCGAAGCGGCGGCTGAGGTCGTTGGTCACTGAATGTCTCCCTATTAGTTTGGTTCAACGCGGTACGTCAGTTGCGTTGCATAGGGCGTGCCAATTTTAATAAAGCCGGCTTCTCAGTGCGTTAGCCAACTACCAGCGTCATATCGTCAATCCTGACTTGCCAGCAGTTAGCAATTTACGCCAAGTTTCGGTTTATGGAACGTGCCAGCCAGGTCATCGGTCAATCCGCGCCCTTTCTCGACGCGCTGGAACGTGCCAGCCGCGCCGCCGCGCTCGACCGGCCTGTGCTGGTGATCGGTGAGCGCGGGACGGGCAAGGAACTGGTTGCCGAGCGCCTGCATCGGCTGTCGCCGCGCTGGGACCATCCGCTGGTCATCATGAACTGTGCGGCGCTCCCTGAGACACTGATCGAGGCGGAGTTGTTCGGGCATGAGGCTGGCGCGTTTACGGGGGCGACCAAGGCCAGGACAGGGCGCTTCGAGGAAGCGGATGGGGGCACGTTGTTCCTCGACGAATTGGGGACGCTGTCGATGGGGGCGCAGGAACGGCTGCTGCGCGCGGTCGAATATGGCGAACTGACACGGATCGGCTCGTCGCGCCCGACGCGGGTCGATGTGCGGATCGTGGCGGCGACGAACGAGCATTTGCCGGACCGAGTCGCGGCCAATGCGTTTCGCGCCGATCTGCTCGACAGGCTTTCATTCGAGGTTGTAACACTACCTCCACTCCGCGCGCGCCAGGAAGATATCATGGTGCTGGCGGATCATTTCGGGCGGCGGATGGTGGCTGAGCTGGGACGCGATGGCTGGCCGGGCTTTGGTCCGCAGGCGGTCCATGCGCTGACGACATATGACTGGCCGGGTAATGTGCGCGAATTGCGCAATGTCGTCGAACGAGCCGTATATCGTTGGGAGGATGATGGCGCGATCGATGCGATCGAGATCAACCCTTTCGATTCACCGCATCGGCCGGGCGCGCGTGCCGCGCCTGCCGGGTCGCCTGATCGGTCGGCAATGGCAGACGATCCTATTGTTGCATGCGAGACCGGGCCATCGGACTTCAAATCGCGGGTTGCGGCGTTCGAGCGTGAGTTGCTGGAGAATGCACTGGCGGAGCACCGTTTCAACCAGCGCGCGACCGCAGAAGCGCTTGGGTTAAGCTATGATCAGTTGCGTCATGCCCTCAAACGGCACGATCTCGTCGGGGCCTGATCGGGAGCATTCGGAGCATGTGGGCGTTGATTGGATGAACCTAACCAAAAAGAGGAGAAGCCACATGGCTTTCGAACTACCGCCGCTGCCTTATGACTATGACGCATTAGAGCCGGTCATCTCCAAGGATACGATGACTTTTCATCATGACAAGCATCACAAGGCCTATACCGACAAGTTGAACGAAGCGGTCGAGAAAGATCCCAAGCTGCAGGGCAAGAGTATCGCGGACATCATGGGGTTGATGTCGTCGCAGCCTGCTGCCATTCGCAACAATGGCGGCGGGTATTGGAACCACGACTTTTTCTGGAAGTCGATGAAGAAGGGCGGGGGCACACCGTCCGGTAAGCTGGCCGAGGCGATCACGCGCGACTTCGGGTCGGTCGACAAGATGAAGGAAGAGTTCAACACGAAGGGCGCCGGTCAGTTCGGATCGGGCTGGGCTTGGTTGATTTCCGATGACTCCGGCAAGCTCAAGGTGACGAGTACGCCGAACCAAGACAATCCGCTGATGGACCTTGCGACTGAAAGGGGCACTCCGCTCCTCGGCAACGATGTTTGGGAGCATGCTTATTATCTGACGTACAAGAACGATCGGCCGGGTTATCTGAAGGCCTGGTGGGATGTCGTCGACTGGGATGCGGTCGGCAAGCGTTACGACGCCGTAGCATAAATCAGCCTTCGGGGGGGATGTCGGTGACGGCATCCTCCGCCAGGGTAAGTCCGTGGCGAAGCAGCATGGGAATGTTGGCGGCAGCGAAGATCAGGGTTAGCGGGATCGCGCCCCATAGTTTGAAACCGACCCAGAAATCCGTCGACTGGGTTCGCCATACCGTCTCGTTGAGAACGGCCATGAAGACAAAGAAGATCGTCCAGTTGCGGGTCAGCCTTGACCAGCCAAGCCGCGTCAGACCGGGATAGGCAGTCTCAAGCAGCGATTGCAGCAGCGGGCGGCCTGTTGCCAGTCCAAATCCCAGCACGGCCGCGAAGATCGCATATACAAAGGTAGGCTTCATCTTAATGAAGCGATCGTCGTGAAAATAAATGGTCAGCCCACCGAACACCAGGACTAGCGCGCCCGTAATCCATAGCATCGGCGAGATATGACGTGTCCGGAACCAGGAAACCAGCAGCGCGGTCGCCATCGCGACCATGAATGCGATGGTAGCAGCGGTGACACGCGCGATCGCCGGGCCGGGCGCAAGAAAATTAACAGCGAAGAACACGACCAGCGGTCCGTAATCGAGCGCCAATCGGAATGCCGGCGAGGTAAGTGGCCGTTCGCTCACTTTGCGATCCCCCGGTCGACGCCGGCGATGATACGGCTGACCTCATTGGCGTCGAAGGGGCGCAGGTCGGTCATACCTTCGCCGATGCCGATCGCATGGATCGGAAGACCATAACGCTCTGCCGCGGCGACCAGCACGCCGCCGCGGGCCGTGCCGTCCAGCTTGGTCATTACAAGCCCGGTGACGCCTGCGACATCCCGAAAGACCTCGATCTGTGAAAGTGTATTCTGGCCCGTCGTTGCATCCAGCACCAGGACGACATCATGGGGCGCTTCCGGGTTGAGCCGCCCGAGGACACGGCGGATCTTGGCCAGCTCATCCATCAATTCGCGCTTGTTCTGCAGGCGGCCCGCCGTATCGACGATCAGCACGTCGATACCGGTCGCGGTAGCCTGTTTCACAGCTTCATAGACGACTCCGGCGGCGTCGCCCCCTTCAGGTCCGGTCACGATCGGCACCCCGACGCGGGCGGCCCAGGTTTTGAGTTGCCCGATGGCTGCTGCACGGAATGTGTCTCCGGCGGCCAGCATCACACCGTAATCCTGCTCCAGAAATAGGTGTGCCAGCTTGGCGATGGTTGTCGTCTTGCCCGACCCGTTCACCCCTATGACCAGGATGACCTGAGGGCGTGGAAAGGCGTCGATTTCAATCGGCGTCGCGACGCGGGCGAGCGCTCGCTCGACCTCTTCCGCCACCACAAGGCGGATGCCAAGATCTTCCATGTTGCGCTCGAAATTACCTTCAGCCAGCCGGCGTTTGATATGACCCGCAGTTTCCGGTCCTAGGTCGGATGCGATCAGCGCTTCCTCGATCTCTTCGAGCGTGTCTTCATCCAGCCGAGCGCCGCCCAAGCCAGCAAGATTGCCGACCAGGCGATCGGATGTGCGGCGAAATCCGCCGAGCAGTTTCTCGTGCCAGACAGGGGTTGCATTCACGCAGACAAGCCTTCGAGATAGGTATCGGTTGCGCCCATGATGTGGACGCGGTGGATCGTCCCTGGCTCCCGATGGGTCATTCGCACGTCGGCAAAGCCTGGCGCATGGCCGCGCGTGCCGGGCCGTTCGACCAGCACGTCCTGCATTGTTCCGACCAGTGAGCGGAGCCACCGGGTTCGACAATCCTGCGCCTTCTGTCGCAAGGCACTGCCGCGCGACGTCACAACCGCACGGTCAACACGCGGCATGCGCGCCGCCGGTGTTCCCTGACGCGGGGAATAGGGAAAGATATGGCCGTGTACGATATCGCAATCATCGATGATCGCGAGCGTGTCGGCGAACGCCTTGTCGTCCTCGGTGGGGAATCCCGCAATCAGATCGGCACCGATGGCGATGTCCGGCCGGGCCGCCTTGATCCGCGCGATCAGCGTGACCGCATCTCGCCGCGAATGCCGCCTTTTCATACGCTTGAGGATCAGATCGCTGCCGGACTGAAGCGAGAGATGGACGTGCGGCATCACGCGACGTTCCTGAGTCAGTAACGCGAAAAGGCGGTCGTCGATCTCAATCCCATCCAGCGAGGAAAGGCGTAGCCGCGGGAGCCGAGGAACATGACGTAGGATGCGCTCGACGAGGTGCCCCAAGGTGGGAAGTCCGGGTAGGTCGCCGCCGTAGCTGGTCAAATCGACGCCGGTCAGCACGACCTCCAGATGGCCGGCATCAGTCAGTCTGGTGATACGGTCGATGACCGCCCCGGCAGGGATCGAGCGGCTAGGCCCGCGCGCGAACGGGATAGCGCAAAAGGTACACCGGTGGTCGCAGCCGTTCTGAATTTCTACAAAGGCCCGGGCGTGACTCGTGTTCTCAAAAGATGGTGCAATCGTCGCATCGCAAACCGCCATGATGTCGCCGACCATTACGCGATCGGACGTAGCCCAGCTTTCCGGCAGGAGTTTTTCCTGGTTACCCATGACCCGGTCGACTTCGGGCATGGCTGAAAATTGTTGCGGGTCGAGTTGCGCAGCGCAACCCGTGACGACAATCTGTGCGCCGGGTCGGTCACGTCTGGCACGACGGATGGCGGCGCGGCTCTGCTTGACGGCGGCATTGGTTACAGCGCAACTATTGATAACGACCGTATCGCGCCCGGCGATCAAGGTCTTGATGGTTTCGCTTTCCGCGATGTTCAGGCGGCAGCCGAGGGAAATAACCTCGGGCGCAGTACTAGATAGCATGGCGGCGATCTAGGCGCTGCCCCTATCCAAGTCCATGCCGCAGTGGTCATCGCTGCTGGATCAGTCCCCGTTTGGATCAGCCGGCATTGCGGTTGATCGAAATGATGTTCGTCGTGTCGCGCGGGGAATGTTCGAGTAGCCGCTTTTCCGCCAGTAGGCGTCTGGCATGCGCGATGTCGAGGGGGCGGCCGTAGAGGTAACCTTGTGCTTTGCCGCACCCCGAAGAACGAAGACGGTCCTCGGTTACATTGTCTTCTATTCCTTCCGCGGTGACCGGAAGATTGAGGCTTTCGCCCAGTTTGAGAATAGCATTGACGATGGCAACACTGTCCGGCTTCTCGTTCATCGAACCGACGAAGCTCTTGTCGATCTTGATACGGTCGAACGGAAGTGCACGGAGTGTCGATAGGCTCGAATAGCCAGTCCCGAAATCATCGAGCGCCAATCGGATGCCCTGGTTCTTCAGGCTGCCGATGATCGACTGAGCCAGCGCCATGTTTTCGAACAGTGAGCTTTCGGTGATCTCGACCTCAAGGCGGTGAGCAGCAAAGCCCGTCTCGGTCAGTACCTTGATGATCTTTTGGGCGAGCCAGGGATCTTTCAGCTGCCACGGTGATATGTTGACCGAAAGGCTAAGCGACACGTCCCAGTCGCGCGCGGCGGTAAACGCCTGGCGCATGATCGACAGCGAGAGATCCCCTATCAGGCCGGTTTGTTCGGCAATGGGGATGAACAGGTCCGGCGGCACAAGACCGCGCTGCGGGTGCTGCCAGCGCGCGAGAACCTCAAAGCCTGCGAGGCGACCGGTGGCGAGATCGATCTGCTGTTCAAAAAAGGGAACGATTTCACGCCGCGGGACCGCTTCACGAAGGCTGCGTTCCATCTCGCCGCGCTGCAGCAGGTCGGTCTCCATCGACCGTTCGAACCAGGCATAGCGGTTTCGCCCGCTCGTCTTGGCGGCGTTCATGGCAATATCCGCGGAACGCATTAATGCATCGGACGATGCTCCGTCAAAATCTGATCGGGCGACGCCGATGGAGCAACTCACATGAAGCGACAGGTCGTTGACCTGCATCGGTTGGGCAAGTCTGGCAACCAGTTGCTGGGCGATGCGATCGACGATGTCGGGATGACTGGGATCAAAGAGAAACGCGCAGGCAAATTCATCGCTACCCAGACGCGCGGTCAGCGCGGTCGACGGCATCGCATCATCGATCAGCGCGGCCACCTGACACAGTAACGCATCGCCGACGACATTGCCGTGCATGTCGTTGACCGTTTTGAAGTGATCGACGTCCAGCAGCAGTACCGCCATCGCTTTGTGCCGTCGCTGCGCACGAACGAGCATCTTGGAGCACTCCTCGGACACGCCTCGGCGATTGAGGAAGCCCGTCAGCGGATCGTTGGAAATGCGATCAGCCACATCGGCCAGCACGACGACCCTACGCGCCAGCGTGCGATGCCGGCTCCAGCAGAACAGGACCAGCGCAATGTTCAGGATCAGCGCCGGAAACAATGTCAGGTCGGCGATGGAGCCTTCAATCCTAAGCGTGCTGATCGTGAACATCGCGCTCACCAGAACCAGCAGCAACAGAGCAGCGCCAGTGATGGCGCCGGTAACGAACTCGCCGCCATCGTCGCGATTTTCAGTACGTCCGGCCCGGATTTCCATACCGGACGATTGCGCCAAAATGGTGTAGAAGCTGTTAATAGCTTGCGGCTTGCTTGTTCACGCAAATGCCGTTAGCGAAGCCTCGTTTCTACTGTGAAACGCGACGCATCGCCTACGGGTGGACGCTGGCCGGCGAGGTTTCGCCCGCCGGCGATTTTGCGTTTGGCAGTAACTGGATTGAGGATGAACCCATGTTCGAGAGCCTGAGCGACCGGCTTGGCGGCGTTTTCGACCGACTGCGTGGACGTGGCGCGCTAACGGAGGTCGACGTACGCGGCGCCCTCCGCGAGGTGCGAGTGGCGCTGCTGGAAGCAGATGTCGCTCTCCCTGTCGCACGCTCCTTCGTGGAAGGGATCACCGAGAAGGCGATCGGTCAGCAGGTTCTTCGCTCGGTCACACCGGGGCAGCAGGTCGTAAAGATCGTTCACGACGCGCTGATCGAGATGCTCGGTGCGGACGCCTCTGAATTGGCGATCGATGTCACGCCCCCGGCGGTTGTGATGATGGTCGGACTGCAAGGGTCGGGCAAGACAACGACGACCGCCAAGATCGCCAAGCGATTGAAGGCGCGTGGCGGCAAGAAAATTCTGATGGCGTCCCTGGACGTCAATCGCCCGAACGCGCAGGAGCAGCTGGCGACGCTAGGTACGCAGACAGAGGTCGCGACGTTGCCGATCGTCGAGGGGCAGCAGCCCGTCGACATCGCCCGGCGCGCGCTTCAGGCGGCCAAGCTGCAGGGCTATGATGTGCTGATGCTCGACACAGCCGGGCGGCTGCACGTCGACCAGGCGCTAATGGACGAGATGCGCGCGGTCGCCGAGGTGTCCAGACCGGCCGAGATTTTGCTGGTCGTCGACGCATTGACCGGGCAGGACGCCGTCAACGTCGCACAGAATTTTTCCGATCAGGTGCCGCTCACGGGCGTTGTGCTGACTCGAATGGATGGTGACGCGCGGGGCGGTGCCGCACTGTCGATGCGCAGCGTGACGGGCAAACCGATCAAGTTTGCCGGCACGGGCGAGAAGCTGGACGCGCTGGAGGAGTTTCATCCCGAGCGCGTTGCCGGGCGCATTCTCGGCATGGGCGACGTCGTCAGCCTGGTCGAGCGGGCGGCGGAATCGGTCAAGCAGGAAGATGCCGAGCGCATGGCGACCCGGCTCGCCAAGGGTCAGTTCGACATGAACGATCTGCGCGGGCAACTGGCGCAGATGCAACGCATGGGCGGGCTGGGTGCGCTGGCCGGCATGATTCCGGGCATGAAAAAGGCGCAGAACGCGGTCGCCGCTGTCGGTGGTGACAAGGTGCTGGTCCGCATGGATGCAATGATCGGTTCGATGACGACAAAGGAACGAGCTAGCCCCACGCTCATCAACGCCAGACGCAAGATCCGGATCGCCAAGGGATCAGGCACGACCGTTCAGGAGGTAAACAAGCTGCTAAAGATGCATCTTGAAATGTCGACGGCCATGAAGAAGCTCAAGAAGATGGGGGGCATCAAGGGTATGATGGCGATGCTTGGCAAGGGCGGTCCGGGCGGCGGCATGGAAGGGCTGGGCAACGCATTGGGCGGCGCGGACCTTGGCAATATGATGGGTAAGGCAGGGGGCGGATTGTCCGGACTAGGCGGTCCAAAAGGGTCACTTTCGTTACCTCCGGGGTTTGAGAATTTCGTGAAGAAGTGACGGCTAATAGCCCGATAACCAACAAAGAAAGAAGGAATAACTTATGGCACTCAGCATTCGGCTGTCGCGTGGCGGCTCCAAGAAGCGTCCTTATTACCGGATTGTTGTGGCAGACGCTCGCAGCCCGCGTGATGGACGATTCATTGAGAAGATCGGCAATTACAACCCTTTGCTGGAGAAGGATGATGAGAGCCGCGTTGTCCTGGACAGCGATCGCGCACGGCACTGGCTGTCGGTCGGCGCGCAGCCAACGGACCGCGTTGCCCGCTTCCTCGATGTCGTCGGTATTCGGGAGAGGGCTGATCGTAACAACCCGAACAAGGGCAAGCCTGGCGAGAAAGCGACCGAGCGTGCGGAAGAGCGGGCCGAGAAGCTGAAAGCGCAGCAGGAAGCCGAGGCTGAGGCGGCCGCCCCTCCGGCAGCGAATACAGACGAAGAGGCAGAAACTGTGGTCGTGAACGACGTCGAAGCGTCGACCGAAGAACCAACACCCGAAGCCGAGCAGGTCGCTGAAGCGACATCCGAGCAATAAGGCCTGAATGGTGGCCGAACGGTCGGTCACGCTGGCGGCGGTGATTGGTGCACACGGCGTGCAGGGCGAAGTACGGCTGAAGGTCTTTACCAAAGACCTGACGCCGTACCGATCTTTCAACGACGGTGCACTGACGCTCACATCGCTGAGGACAGGCGGCAATGGCTTGATCGCGCGCTTTGTTGAAGTGCGCGATCGCAATGACGCGGAGGCGATGCGCGGTACTGAATTGACTGTACTGCGCTCCACATTGCCGCCGCTGGCCGACGGCGAGTATTATCATGCGGATCTGATTGGACTGCTTGCCGTATCGACAACTGGCGACACGCTCGGCCATGTCGTCGCCGTGGAGGACTTCGGAGCGGGCGACGTAATCGAGATCGAGCGAGAGGGCGGCAGTCGATTTATGGTGCCAATCGCTGCTGTCGCGGAGTGGTCGGCAGAACGGCTTATCGTTGACGCGCTTTCGGTGATTTGACTTGGCTGACGCTTACACCGAGAATTTTGTTGTAATTTCAAAATTTATAGGCGGCCGTTTGTGTGTAGCGATTTGGATTTGTTGAAGCTGCCGGGGAATTTGCCGTTTCTGCATGGCGCCGACGTTTGTTGGATTGAAAGATCCTGCTTTTTCACGGCGCTACGGTTATGCTTTGAGAACGGGACTTAACGCTGTTCGCCGCGACGGTCCTCACGCTGTATCCCGCGATGTTCCCCGGTCCGCTTGGGTTTTCATTGGCAGGACGGGCATTGGCGGCGGAAAGCTGGTCACTAGATGCCATTAATATCCGGGACTTCACATTGGATCGGCATCGATCCGTCGACGACACACCCGCGGGTGGCGGCGCGGGGATGGTCCTTCGCGCTGATGTCGTCGCAGCGGCGATCGATGCGCAGGGCAGCGACCGACCGTTGCTGGCGATGACGCCGCGTGGGGTGCCGCTTACGCAGGATAGGGTGCGTCGAATGGCGAACGGTACCGGCGCTATCATTCTGTGCGGTCGCTTCGAAGGTTTCGACGAGCGATTGTTCGAGGGGCGCCCGATCGAAGAGATATCGATCGGTGATTACATCCTGTCGGGCGGTGAAGTCGCGGCCATGGTGCTGCTGGATGCTTGCGTGCGGCTGCTGCCCGGAGTAATGGGCGCGGCTTCAAGTGGGGATGATGAGAGCTTCGAGACGGGACTGCTCGAATATCCGCACTACACCCGACCACCTGTGTGGGAAGGGCGCACGATCCCCGAAGTGCTGCGATCGGGGGATCATGCGCGGATCGCGGCCTGGCGCAAGCAACGCGCCGAGATCGATACACGGTTACGGCGACCGGACCTGTGGGAGCGCCATGTCGGTGCTCGGGTCCAGCCGCCCTCTGACGCGCGGCATTACGAGGACGAATGATATGAACATCATCCAGCAGATCGAGGCGGAGCAGATCGCCAAGCTGACGGAGAAGCGAGCGGTGCCTGAATTCCGCGCCGGTGACACGCTGAAGGTCGGCGTACGTGTCGTCGAGGGCGAGCGTACCCGCGTCCAGAACTACGAGGGCGTGTGCATCGCTCGCGCAAACCGCGGCATGGGTTCGTCGTTCACTGTTCGCAAGATCAGCTTTGGCGAGGGCGTCGAGCGAGTTTTCCCGCTCTATTCACCCAACATCGATTCCATCGAGGTCGTTCGTCGAGGCGCGGTACGCAGGGCGAAGCTCTATTATCTGCGTGGCCGCACCGGCAAATCGGCTCGTATTGCAGAGCGCCGCGACCCGCGTCCTGCAAAGGGTTCGACACCGAACGCCTGAACGAAAAGCTGTTGGGGCGCAGCAATTAGCCGCGCCCCACGATGTATCATTTGCCGCGTAAGGTGTTAAGGACGGCGAGTCCGACGACACCAAAAAGAGCGGCAGCGGCAAATGGTCGCTTCTTGGCAAAATCCTTCGCTTTGCCAACGCCCTTTTGAACATTTCCGGTCAGCTGCTGTGCCTGGCCTTCTGACTCCAGCGATTTGTCGCCGGTGATGCTGCCAACGCCTTCCTTAACGCTGCCCGTTAGGTCGTTGCCTTGGCCTTCAAGCGTGGTGGAATTCATGATTTCCCTTTCAGATTGACCGTTCCTCCATTGGCACGGCCTTCCGCGTTGCAACGGTTGATACGACTTAAGGTGCCATGGCAGTGAGAAGTGCGGACTTTACGCAAGTCAACAGCGCCGCGATAAGGCGTACCGGATTGCGGATCGCGATCCGCACCACCACGGAGAAGACGGGATGCGCACATGGTTGCTGGGACTGGCTCTGGCGTCTGCAGGAACGCTGCCCGGGACTTGTGCAATGGCCGCTGACGAGCCGGTGAAAACAGGTGATCTGACGATGGGGCGCGTCTTCGGCAGTCCCGATCTTTCCGGTCCGCAGCCAAGAGGGCTGAAGCTGTCACCGGATGGCACCATGCTAACCTCTCTCCGACCGCGTCCGGACGAGAAAGAGCGTTACGATCTGTGGGCGCGTGACACGCGTAACGGTGCCGAGCGGATGCTGGTCGACAGCGTCAAAGCAGGTTCCGGCGCAGCATTGTCCGAGGCCGAGAAAATGCAGCGGGAGCGCGCACGGATCGGCGGTCAGAAGGGCATCGTCGCCTATGACTGGGCGCCGGACGGACGATCGATTCTGGTGCCGCTGGACGGGAACCTATACCTGGCCGGTGTGGATGGGACGTCGCGGCGGTTGACGAATACGCCGGGCGGCGAACTAAATCCCGTAGTCAGTCCGCAAGGCCGATATGTCAGTTTCGTGCGCGATCAGAACCTGTTCGTCCAACCGCTGAGCGGAGGCAAGGCGACGGCAGTGACAACGGAGGGAAAGGGGACCGTCCATTTCGGTGAGGCGGAGTTTGTCGCGCAGGAAGAAATGGATCGCAGGACCGGTTACTGGTGGTCACCCGACGAACGCTTCATCGCGGTCGAGCGGTTTGATGAGGCGCCGGTCGAAATCAAGACACGCGCCGCTATCGGTGCGACGGGAACAAGCACGTACCAGCAACGCTATCCGGCGGCAGGCACGCCGAACGTGCTGGTCGATCTTTATGTGATGAAGCCCGATGGATCCGGGCGCGTGAAGGTCGATCTTGGCAGTGATCCCGATATCTATCTGGCCCGTGTCGACTGGCTTTCCGACGGCTCGGCGCTGCTGGTACAGCGTGAAAGCCGCGATCAGAAGACGCTGGACATGCTGCGGGTCGATCCGGCAACTGGTAAGTCGAGTGTTCTTTTTACCGAACGGTCTGGGAAGCGAAGCTGGATTAATTTGTCGGATGTTTACCGGCCGTTGAAAAACGGCGGGATCGTCTGGCGTTCGGAGCGCAGCGGTTATGGTCAGCTCTACCTTTGGCGCGAGGGCAAGTGGACGCAATTGACGCGAGGAGACTGGGTGGTCACGGGACTGGTCGGCGTAGATGAGACGAAGGGGCGGGTGTACTTCACCGGCAACAAGGACGACGTGCTGGCGCAGCAGCTCTATACGGTCGACGTTGCCAGGCCCGATGTCATCACGCGACTGACCGAATTGGGCTATTGGAACAGCGCGACCGCAGATGAGGGCGCGCAGCGCTTCATCATCTCGCGCTCCAGCCCGACCCAGCCGACGCAGGTGTATCTTGCGGACGCGACGGGCAAGCGGCTGGAATGGATCAACGAGAATGCGATAAAGGCGGGGCATCCTTACTATCCATATCTCGCCAGCCACCGGGACACGCAATTCGGGTCGTTGAAGGCCGAGGATGGCTCAACGCTCTATTGGGAAATGATCACGCCGAAGCTGGAGCCGGGGAAGCGGTATCCAGTGTTCTTTCAGCATTATGGCGGGCCGGGGACGGGCCAGCAGGTCACGCGGGCCTGGACGGGTGCGCTGCCCCAATATCTGGTCGATCGCGGCTGGATCTTCTTCCAGATCGACAATCGCGGTTCATACAATCGCGGCAAGTCGTTCGAGGACCAGATCTATCATGCGATGGGGACCGTCGAGGTCGCCGATCAATTAAAGGGGGCGGAGTATCTGAAATCGCTTCCCTTCGTCGATCCGACAAAGATCGCTACCTATGGCTGGTCCTATGGCGGCTATATGTCGCTGAAGATGCTGGAGAAGACGCCAGGCGTCTATGCCGCTGCCGTGTCGGGTGCGCCCGTCACGGATTGGCAGTTGTACGACACGCATTATACAGAGCGCTATTTGGGCGATCCAGGCATAGATCCGCAAAGTTACAAGACGTCACAGGCATTTGAAGCGGCAAACGCCATCAAGGATCCGCTATTGCTGATCCATGGCATGTCCGACGACAATGTCTTTCTCGACAATTCGCTGAAGGTCGCGGCTCGGATGCAGGCGACCGATACGCCGTTCGAGATGATGTTCTATCCCGGCTACACGCACCGGGTCAGCGGACCGGGCATCAGTGAGCATCTGTGGGGCACGATCCTCGATTTCCTAGATGACAAGGTGAAGAACAGGCCCGAGAGCGTGACCAGGATGGGTCAGGAGAAATAGCATGAGTTATCGCATCGCTATCGCAGGCGCCACGGGCAGCGTGGGTCGCGAAATGGTCAATATTCTGGCTGAGCGCGAGTTTCCCGCTGACGAGATCGCCGTGCTTGCATCCTCGCGCAGCCAAGGTGACGAGATCGAATATGGCGATACCGGGCGCATGTTGAAGGTGCGCAATATCGAGCATTTCGAACCGGCCGGTTTCGACATGGCACTGTTTGCGATAGGGTCGGAAGCGACGAAGGTGCATGCACCGCGTTTCGCGCAGGCGGGATGTACGGTGATAGATAATTCGTCGCTTTACCGCATGGACCCGGATGTGCCGCTGATCGTGCCCGAGGTAAACCCGGAAGCGATCGACGGCTATCGCGCTAAGAATATTATCGCCAATCCGAATTGTTCGACCGCGCAGATGGTCGTCGCGCTGAAGCCGCTCCATGACGCGGCGCGGATCAAGCGGGTGGTCGTTGCGACGTATCAGTCGGTTTCCGGTGCCGGAAAGGCTGGAATGGACGAACTTTTCGAGCAGAGCCGTAACATCTTTGTGGGCGATTCAGCCGAGCCGAACAAATTCACCAAGCAGATCGCCTTCAACGTCATCCCGCACATCGACGACTTCCTGGAGGATGGTTCGACTAAGGAAGAATGGAAGATGGTCGTCGAGACCAAGAAGATTCTCGACCGCAGGATCAAGGTCTCTGCGACATGTGTGCGCGTGCCGGTCTTCGTCGGTCATTCGGAGGCCATCAACATCGAGTTCGAGAATGAACTGTCTGCCGAGGACGCGCAGAAGATTTTGCGTGAGGCGCCGGGCGTCATGCTGGTCGATAAGCGTGAGGACGGCGGATATGTGACACCGGTCGAATGCGTGGGCGATTTTGCGACCTATGTCAGTCGGGTGCGCGATGATCCGACGGTCGACAATGGATTGTCGCTGTGGTGCGTTTCCGACAATCTGCGAAAGGGCGCGGCGCTGAACGCGGTTCAGATCGCTGAGCTTCTCGGACGGCGGTATCTGCAGAAAGCGGCTTGAGCCAGTGGCAGCGGTTGAATCGGCCGAACCAGCGCAGTTCTTCACCAGTTTCGACGGCGTTCGGCTGGCTTGGCGAGAAATGGGAAAGGGACGGCCGGTCATTCTGCTGCACGGCTACCTGTCGGATGCCTACACCAACTGGGTCCGTTACGGCCACGCCGCCGCAATCGCCGCAAAGGGTTTGCGCGTGATCATGGCGGATCTGCGGGGGCATGGGGAAAGCGATCGGCCGCATGATCCTGCAGCCTATCCGCCCGATGCGCTGACGAACGATGGGCATAGGCTGATCGCGCATCTGAATCTCACCGAGTACGACCTGGGGGGATATTCGCTGGGCGCACGAACGGCATCGCGGATGATGGCGACAGGGGCCAGCCCTCGAAGGGTGATTTTTGCAGGAATGGGGCTGGAGGGACTGCTCGACACCGGGCGGCGCAGTGAGCATTTCCGGACTATCCTGACGCATATCGGGGAGCATGAGCGCGGCAGTGCGGCCTGGATGGTCGAGGCGTTCCTGAAGACGACGAAGGGCGATCCGGTCGCGCTGTTGAACGTACTGGATACCTTCGTCGATACTCCGCGCGCCACCGTAGAGAGTTTCGAGCAACCAAGCCTGGTCGTAAGCGGCGAGGAAGATGATAACAATGGATCTGCGATGGCGCTGGCGCAGGCGCTGCCGGATGGGCGTTATGTGGCGACGCCCGGAGGCCATATGAGCGCGGTCGTGAAGCCTGAATTGGGGTTGGCGATGGCGGAGTTTCTTGCCGGTTGACCGTTTGGCCGCACGGCGTCACCCTGAACGCCATCAGGAAGAGTCGAAGGGGTCGCATGAGATATCTGAGCGTTTCGTTGCTTGCGTTGAGCGTAGCTTCTCCAGTGGCTGCCCAATCCACGGCCCCCACTGGCGCGCCCGCGGGCGGTCAACCAGCGCAGTCGGCAACGACTCCTGGTCCTGCTCCCACTATCGCCGAAGCCGTTGCGTTCATCACCGATGCGGAGAAAACGCTGGCTAATGCGTCCGTCGATGCGCAGCGGGTCGCCTGGGTCAATGCAACCTACATAACCGACGATACGGATGCGATTGCCGCGAAGTCCGGCGCGGAAACCACTGATTTGGCCGTAAAATATGCCTTGGGTGCGGCGCGGTTCAACGACGTCCGTGGATTATCCTATGACACCCGGCGCAAGCTCGATCTGCTGCGCGGCGGGCTGACGCTGCCCGCACCAACCAGAGCCGGCGCGTCGACCGAACTGTCGACACTGACCACGACGATGTCGTCATCTTATGGCAAGGGTAAGGGGACGCTGGACGGCAAACCAATCAACGGGTCCGATATCGAGGCGGCGATGGGCACGGTGCGCGATCCAACAAAATTGAAGGAGATGTGGGTCAGTTGGCATGACAATGTCGGCGCGCCGATGCGCGGCAATTATGCGGAGATGACCGCAATCTCGAACGAGGGTGCGCGAGAGCTCGGGTTCAAGGACGTAGGCGCGCTGTGGCGCTCGGGTTATGACATGCCGGCCGATGACTTCGCGGCGCTGACCGACAAGATCTGGGCCGAGGTCGAACCACTATACAAGTCACTGCATACGTATGTGCGCTGGAAACTGAACGAGAAATACGGCGACGCCGTCCAGTCGAAAACCGGGCCGATCCGTGCCGATCTGCTGGGCAATATGTGGGCGCAGGAGTGGGGCAATATTTATGACTTGGTGGCGCCTGCGGGCGCGGGCGACGTCGGATACGACACGGGCGAGTTGTTGAAGGCCAAGCAGTATGACCCCGTGAAGATGGTTCGGCAGGGGGAGGGGTTCTATTCCTCACTGGGCTTTCCTGCCTTGCCCGAGACATTTTGGAAGCGATCGCAGATCGTAAAGCCGGCGGATCGCGAGGTTATCTGTCACGCATCCGCCTGGGACGTCGACAATGTCGATGACCTGCGCATCAAGATGTGCACCAAGGTCAATGCCGACGACTTCGTGACGATCCACCACGAGCTAGGCCATAATTATTATCAGCGTGCTTATAATCAGCAGCCGTATTTGTACAAGAATGGTGCGAATGACGGTTTTCACGAAGCGATCGGCGACACGATTGCCTTGTCGATCACGCCTGATTATCTGGTGAAGATCGAGTTGCTCGACCAGTCGAAGGTGCCGGGTCCAGACAAGGACATCGGACTGCTACTCAGGCAGGCGATGGACAAGGTAGCGTTCCTGCCATTTGGCCTGATGGTCGATAAATGGCGCTGGGGCGTCTTTTCAGGCGCAATCCCGACCAGCCAGTATCAGTCCGGATGGGACAAGTTGCGCCTGCAATATCAGGGCGTAATGCCGCCCGTAACGCGTGACGAGACCCGGTTCGATCCCGGCGCGAAATATCATATCCCGGCGACCGTGCCCTATACGCGGTACTTCCTGGCGAGAGTTCTGCAATTTCAGTTTTATGAAGCGGCATGCCGACAGGTGGGATGGAAAGGGCCGCTGCATCGCTGCAGCTATTACGGTAACAAGGATGTCGGCACGAAGCTGAATGCGATGCTGAAGCTTGGTCAGTCGAAACCGTGGCCAGATGCATTGCAGGTATTCACGGGCAGCCGCGAAATGTCAGGACGGGCCATGGTCGCCTATTTCGCGCCGCTCAGGAAATGGCTGGACGAGCAGAACAGGGGCAAGTCGAGCGGATGGTGACCCGACCCGCGAAAACAGTGTTCGTTAGTCTAACGCTCCCGCAAACGCGGCATCAACTCGACGAAGTTGCAAGGACGATGGCGACTGTCGAGCTGGTCGCATAGAATGCCGTCCCAACCGTCCTTCACCGCGCCCGTCGAGCCGGGTAACGCGAAGATATATGTTCCGCGCGTGACGCAGGCGCAAGCGCGCGACTGGACCGTGGACGTGCCGATCTTGCCATAGCTCAGCCAGCGGAACATTTCGCCGAAACCGGGGATCATCTTGTCGGCGATGCGCTCGATCACCTCCGGCGTCACGTCACGCCCGGTGACACCGGTTCCACCTGTCGTAATGATACAGTCGATCGACGAGTCGTCGATCCAGCCATTCAGCCGTGCGGTGATCGTCACCACCTCGTCAGGCTCGATCGCCCGCGCGGCGAGCAGATGGCCGGCGCTGGTCAGCCGCTCGACCAGCGTGTCCCCCGACCGGTCATCCTTGCTCTCGCGCGTATCTGACACCGTCAGCACCCCGATCCGGATCGGCCGGAATTGCAGCGCTTCGTCAATCGGCATCAGTTCGTGCCGATCGGCGAGCGCGCGCCCAAGCTGGCCGTCGCTCGGTTGTCGGCCTTCGCCGTCATTCGCACTGCCGAAGCGCCAGGCAGACCGGGAAAGCGCGGCCACATGCCCTGCGCCAATGCCGCACGGCTTGGCATCGGGATCTTGCCCTTGGCGCCGCCCATCTGGCTTTCGTACATCCAGTAATTGCGCAGCACTGTCGTCACATAGCCGCGTGTCTCCCAATAGGGGATCGACTCGATATAAAGCAGGGGATCGCCATGATCGCGCACGATGGCATTCCATTCGCCGACGGGCTTGGGCCCGGCATTGTAGGCCGCGATCACCTTGGGCAGCAGCCCACCCGTCAGGCCCATGTCGCGCAGCCGCTCCAGATGCCGTTGGCCGATATCCATGTTCGTCGATGGTCTGGAGAGCGCGTCGCGCGACACCGACAGGCCACGCTCGCGGGCATAATCGGTGGCGGCGGCGGGCATGATCTGCATCAGGCCATAGGCGCCTGCCTGGCTGACGACCCGGTTGCGGAAGCCCGATTCCTGCAGGGTGTGGGCATAGACCAGCGCCTTGTCGATCCGCCACCCGCTGTCGGGCTTCCAGCTGGGCGTCGGATAGCGCGCCTCCGCTGTTGTAGTAACGCCGACCGGACAATTATGCGCCAGCCAGACCGTCGTGGCGGGCAAGTCCATTGTCCCCGCGATGCGGATCAGGCTGCTGAATTCCTGCGCGTTGCCGATCCTCGCCTGCTGGCGAATGACGTCGTCCGCCAGATCAGTCTCACCGATCTCGACTAGTGCGGCGGCGACTCGGATATTGGGCCGCCGATCCATCATTGCCCAGTCAGTTGCCACCAATCTGCCCAGTTTGGCCGCCGGTGCCTTCATGCCCAGCGCTTGTCGCGCAAGTTGCCCGTAGAAGGTTTCGCTAAATTGCGATGCATTTTTCAGCCGGGCCTCGACCTTGTCGGGCCGGCCGCATGCCATATCCGCGCGCGCCGTCCAATAAAGCGCGGCGGCGCGCAAGTCCGTGTCCGAAGCGCGAGCGGCCGTCCCTTCAAAGCCGGCCTCCGCCGCTTGGCAATCGCCCTGACGCCAGGCCGACAATGCCCCTGTCCAGCGCCCCTGTACCGCCCAGTCGCCGACGCCGTCAGCCGCCTTGGCCGCCATCGTCCGCGCATTCGCGTCGTCGCCTTGAAGGAAATAAATCCAAGCCACCTTGTCCTGCCACTCGGTCATCGCCTCGGGACTGAGGCCATCGGTCGCGTCCAGCAGCGATTGGGCCGAGCGCCCGTCATCTGCCTTGACGAACGGCTGAATCCTGACGGCGAGATCGGCGGCGACCTGATCACTGCGGATACTTTTCGCGCGCGCACGACGAGGTGCGCCATCACGCCAGATCAGCGTCTGACCGGCCGGCAGCGGCGGCAGGTCGGTCGCGCCACGTGCGCGCGCCAGCCGTGCGATCTGATCCGCCTCCGGCAATTCCGGTGCTTCGTTCAGCAATGCGATCAGCGCATCCACGGGAATACGCGGTGACCCCTTGGCGGTGAACAGTTCGGCGCGCGCGATGGCATGCAGCGGACCGGGCTTCATGGCGTCCAGCTGCAACTGTGCATCGATCCATTTCTGATCGTGGATCGCCGCGAACACCGCGCGATACCCGGCCTGCTGCTCTGCATCGAGCAGCGTCGGGATCGGCCCGGCTGCCACTGGTACCGTCGTCATGGCGCTTCCACCGTCAGCCGCGAGCGACGGTGTGCCTGCCACCAACACCGCTGCCCCGATCATCAGTCTGGCGATCATTCGCCCATCCCCTTCACCAGCATTCTCAGGTCGCGCCAGCTTTCGCCTTTCAATCCCGGTCTGTCCACCAAAAGGCGTGGATGAAAACTTGCCACCACCGTCGTTTCACCACCCGCATGGTTAAGCAAGTGTGAAGATCCACGCGCCGAGACTAAGTCGGTCGACAAGACGGCACGCGTCGCGGTATCGCCGAGCGTCAGCAGCCGTTGCGGCCTGACCAGCGCGACATGGTGACGCGCCAGTTCGTGCAACCGCTCCTCGACATCGCGGCCAAGACGCCGGGATGACGGTCGTTTGGCGCAGATGGACGCCAGGTGAACGCTTTCGCGTGAAAATCCGATCGCCCTCAACATTCCATCCAATAACTGTCCCGCCCCCCCTGAAACCAGACATCCCGATTGAGCACCGCCACGGTCAGGACAGTCGACCAGAACCATGACCGCTGCATCGTCCGGGCCGCTTGCCGAGAAATGAACCCCGTTCCACGAGGCCTCTGGCGCATCGGGTCCGCCTCGCCAGGCGAGAAACTGCGCCAGTGTGTCCGGCAACATCGCCGGGCTGAAAGCTGGAGCGGGAGTGGCGGCGGCAGCGTAGATGACCGTCTCCGGCGGATTTATACAATCGCGTGGTGCATCGTCCACCAACACATCGACACCGGCATCCTGCCACCACTCCAGCGTGCTAACAGCGGTGGCAGCCCAGTCGAGGGTTCGGTTATTCCTCATTACAGTATATTAGCTCATTGGTTGACGTGATGGTCAATTCGCGTGATCGATGGACAATGATCAGACGGTGCTGCGCCGTGTCGTACCGCGCGAACGTTTCGCGGCCCGGGAGAAAATAATGAAAACACGCGAATCCATGCCCTATGACGTGGTGATCGTGGGTGCCGGGCCTGCGGGCCTGTCGGCCGCGATCCGCCTGAAGCAACTGTCCGAAGAACGCCAGCACGAAGTATCCGTCTGCGTCCTGGAAAAAGGGTCGGAGGTCGGCGCGCATATCTTGTCCGGTGCGGTGGTCGATCCCCGTGCAATTGACGAGCTGATACCCGAATGGCGCGATACCGACTGTCCCCTTGCCGAAACGCCCGTGACCGAGAATTACCATTGGGTGCTGACAAAGAAGAAAAAGTACAATCTGCCGCATGTCTGGACACCCCCGTTTCTGCACAACGAAGGCGCATATACCTGCAGCCTTGCCAACCTTTGCCGCTGGCTAGCCGGGCGCGCGGAAGCACTGGGCGTCGAGATCTTCCCCGGCTTTGCGGCGGCAGAGATCCTGTTCGACGATGATGGCCGGATAAAGGGCGTCGCGACCGGCGACATGGGCGTCGCACGCGATGGTACGCACAAGGCCGATTATACGCCGGGTCTGGAGATCCACGCCAAATACACCTTTTTTGCAGAAGGCGCGCGCGGGCATCTGACGAAGGAGGCGATCCGCACCTTTGATCTTGCCAAGGATTGCCAGCCGCAGGTTTACGGCATCGGTATCAAGGAACTCTGGGATCTTGCGCCCGACAAGCACGTGCCCGGTCGGGTCGTGCATACGCAAGGCTGGCCGCTCTCCGAGACGAACGGCACGAATGGCGGCGGCTGGATTTATCATCAGGCTAACGGTCAGGTGTCCCTTGGCCTTGTCACCTGGCTGAATTACTCCAACCCATATCTTTCGCCGTTCGATGAGATGCAGCGGTGGAAGACGCATCCGGCGATGCGTGATCTTCTGGAGGGCGGCAAGCGGGTTAGCTATGGCGCGCGTGCAATCAACGATGGCGGGTTGCAGTCGATCCCCAAGCTTACTTTCCCCGGTGGCGTGCTGGTCGGATGCTCGGCTGGCTTTCTAAACGTGCCCCGGATCAAGGGGACGCACGGGGCGATGAAGTCGGCGATGATGGCCGCCGAAGCTGCATTCGACGCGATCGCCGCGGGCCGCGAGCATGACGAGTTGACGGCTTATCCCGAAGCGTTCGAGAAATCCTGGCTTTACAAGGAATTGTCGGTCGTTCGTAATGTCGTGCCGATGGTCAAGAAATATGGTGACTTTATTGGATCGGGTCTGTCCGGCGTGAACATGTGGCTTGAGCATTTCAAGATGAAGATGCCCTTTACCATGAAGCACAAGCCCGATCATGACAGCCTGTGGCGCAAGGATCTGGTGACACCCATCGACTACCCCAAACCCGATGGCGTGCTGACTTTCGACAAGCTGTCGTCGGTGTTTCTCTCTAACACCAATCACGCCGAGGACCAGCCTGTTCACCTGACACTGCGCGATGCGGACATTCCGATCAGCTACAATCTGCCGAACTTCGATTGCCCGTCGACGCGCTACTGCCCAGCGGGCGTCTACGAAGTCGTCGAGGAAGAAGCCGGCCCGCGTTTTCAGATCAACGCGCAGAATTGCGTCCACTGCAAGACGTGCGACATCAAAGATCCGACGCAGAACATCAACTGGGTGGTGCCGGAAGGTGGGGGAGGGCCGAACTATCCGAATATGTAACGCGCCGCCCAAGGCGTAGCGAAGCTAAGCCAAGGCACCAGCGGCGCGTCCGGCCGGCAGCGCCCAAAGCGCCGACCGACGAGATGGGCTTCGCTCGTGGATCTCCCGCTTGTTCCCACCTCACGAACTGGGCATGCGTCGGATCGCAATGCCAACCGAACGCGCCCCCGCAAAGATCAACCTTGCCCTCCACATTCGCGCAAAACGCCCCGATGGCTATCACGACCTGGAAACGCTCTATGCCTTCGCCACCGATGGCGACTTAGTAACCGTCGAGCCAAGCGAGCGCGATAGCCTCACTATCACCGGGCCTTTCGCCGCGACTTTGAACCCTCCCACCACTACCGACGCCGACAACCTTGTCACCCGCGCCGCCGCCGCCTTCACGACAGCGTTCGCTGTCCAATCTAAGTACGCGATCACACTGAAAAAGAACCTTCCCATCGCGTCCGGGATCGGCGGCGGCTCCGCCGACGCTGCCGCGACCCTGCGGGCGCTCGCCATCCTGCAAGACATCGCGATTGACGGTCCGGAACTCCTCGCCATCGCCGCGCAGCTTGGCGCGGACGTACCTGCCTGCCTGATCGGCCGGCCAACGCGCGGCACGGGAAAAGGCGACACGCTCATTCCCATCGACGCACCCACCGGCCTTCCACTGCTCCTCGTAAATCCCCGCAGCGCCGTCTCGACCCCCGCGGTCTTCGCCAACTGGAACGGCATCGACCTTGGTCCGCTCGGGCAGGGCGACACCCTCAGCATTGCACGCGCGGGCCGCAACGACCTCGAAGCACCTGCAATTACACTCGCCCCCGCTATCGCCGACGTCCGCGCCTTCCTTGACGCACAAGCAAACATCGTCCTGTCCCGCATGTCCGGCTCCGGCGCGACCTGCTTCGCCCTGTTCAAACATGGGACAGACCTGACTCCCATCGCCGAGACAGCCCGAGCTAAAGGCTGGTGGGTACTATCAACGTCTCTATCCTAAACCTTCTCCCGCCTAACGGGAGAGGAGGGGCCCGCTCGCCAAGCGAGTGGGGGTGAGGGCCTTTCACGTCGAATGCTACTGCTGCAGCACACAGCATCCGCCCAATAAAAGACACTGTTCCTGTCTTGTTCTCAAGGAACAAACCATATACATTACGAATCACGCGTTGAACGGTTTACGCGGTTACTCTAGCGAGGATGCTTTACGATGGCTGCAAATCTGAAAGTGATCGATACGGGCATGGCGACAGCAACTGCGACCAATGACAGACAAAAGGCGCTGGACGCTGCGCTCGCGCAGATCGACCGCGCGTTCGGCAAGGGTTCGGCGATGAAGCTTGGCGCGAAGGAGACGATGCAGGTCGAGACGATCTCGACCGGCAGCCTGGGGCTGGACATCGCGCTCGGCGTCGGCGGCCTGCCGCGTGGGCGCGTCATTGAGGTCTATGGCCCGGAATCGTCAGGCAAGACGACGTTGGCGCTCCACGTGATCGCCGAAGCGCAAAAGACCGGAGGAACCGCCGCCTTCGTCGACGCGGAACACGCCCTTGATCCCGTTTACGCCAAGAAGCTGGGCGTTGACATCGATGAATTGATCGTATCGCAGCCCGATACCGGCGAGCAGGCATTGGAGATCGTGGATACGCTGGTGCGCTCCAATGCGATCGATGTGCTGGTCATCGACTCCGTCGCGGCACTGGTCCCGCGCGCGGAGATCGAGGGCGAAATGGGCGACAGCCATGTCGGCTTGCAGGCGCGTCTCATGTCACAGTCGCTCCGGAAGCTTACCGGTTCGATCAGCCGGTCGCGGTGCATGGTGATCTTCATCAACCAGCTGCGCATGAAGATTGGTGTTATGTACGGCAATCCGGAGACGACGACGGGTGGCAATGCGCTAAAATTCTACGCCTCCGTTCGTCTCGATATTCGCCGCACCGGTCAGATCAAGGACCGCGACGATATCGTCGGCAACGCAACCCGCGTGAAGGTCGTCAAGAACAAGGTCGCGCCGCCGTTCAAGCAAGTCGAGTTCGACATCATGTATGGTGAAGGTATATCGAAGATCGGCGAAATCCTTGATTTGGGTGTCAAGGCCGGACTGGTCGAGAAGTCGGGCTCTTGGTTCAGCTACGACTCGGTTCGTATCGGTCAGGGACGCGAAAACGCCAAAACCTATCTCAAGGAAAATCCGGAAATGGCCGAGCGCCTGGAACGCGCCATTCGCCAGCGGACCGAGAAGGTCGCCGAAGAGATGATGACCGGTCCCGACGCAGAGGACGATATGTAGTTGATTGGTCGGCCACGGCTTGCATTTCGATAATCAGATGGCGTTTTCGTGTGAACTTTGTGAACTTCCGAGGCTGAGAGTAGACGTTCGACGACTGACGCCGCTCCGACGATATAGTGGCCTTTCCCGCTGTGGCATGGCTATGGTCGGCTACGGCACCATAGGAGAGCGCACATATGACCATCATCGTCCACCACCTCGAAAACTCGCGTTCGCAGCGCATTTTGTGGATGCTTGAGGAACTGGGACTGCCTTACGAGATCAAACGCTATGAGCGGAACAAGGTCACCATGCTCGCGCCGCCAGAACTCAAACGCGTCCATCCGCTCGGCAAATCGCCGGTGATCGAGGACATGGACGACGATAAGCGGGTCGTGGCCGAGACCGGGGCGATCGTCGAATATCTGGTCGATAAGGCGGACGGCCGGCTGGGCACACCGACGCGACGCGACGACGCGCTTCGCTATCGCTTCTGGCTTCACTACGCCGAGGGATCGTTGATGCCGCCGCTATTCGTCCTGCTGGTGCTGAGCCGCATCCCCTTACTCGGCAAGTTCGGGATCAAGCGGTTCCAGCCGATGGTCGATGTCCATCTCGACTATGTCGAGTCCGAACTGGCGAAGCGCTCTTGGTTCGCCGGTGAGACGATGACTGCCGCGGACATCATGATGAGCTTTCCACTCGAAGCGGCGCAGGCGCGTGGCGGCCTGGATACGTCACGGCCGCACACGATCGCCTGGCTGAAGAAGATCCATGCATTGCCTGCCTATTCAAGCGCGCTTGAGGAAGGCGGTCCTTACGCCTTCGCCTAAGGAAATTTGGCCTGAGGAAAATGGTCGGCGTCGACGTCGGGTCCATGCCCGCTTGGCGCCGAGACAACTGCGATGTCCGGTGACTCGGGGGGATCAAACCCACCCTCCCATTTGGCCACGACGCTCGCGGCAACAGCATTGCCAATGACGTTCGTGGCCGATCGGCCCATATCCAGAAAATGGTCGACCGCTAGGATCAGCAGCAGTCCGGCCTCCGGAATGCGGAACATCGAAAGCGTGGCAGCGATCACCACCAGGCTGGCGCGCGGCACGCCAGCAATGCCCTTGGACGTAACCATCAATACCAGCAGCATCGTGATCTGCTCGCCCAGCGCCATGTGGATGCCATATGCCTGCGCAATGAATAACGACGCAAACGTCATGTACATCATCGACCCGTCCAGATTGAACGAATAACCCAGCGGTAGAACGAAGCTTGCGATCCGTGGCGGAACACCGAACCGATCCAGCGCCTCTAGCGTGCGTGGGTAAGCGGCTTCCGATGACGCAGTCGAAAACGCCAGGATCAGAGGGTCGCGAATATAACGCAATAACAATCTGGTCCGCTTGCCGATTAGCGCAAACGCAATGCCTATCAGCAGCAGCCAGAGCGTCAGCAGCCCGAGATAGAAGGTTCCCATGAAATAGGCGAGATCGCCCAGAATGCCGGGGCCTCGCTCCGCCAATGTCGACGCCACCGCGGCGAATACCGCGACCGGTGCGAAGCGCATGACGTAATTAGTGATCTGAAGCATCACCGCCACCAGTGCCTCTACCGCGCGGACCAGTGGCCGGGCAGGCTCGCCAACCGCGGTGATCGCCACGCCGACGAACAGCGAGAAGACGACGATCTGAAGAATTTCGTTGGTCGCCATCGCCTCGATCATCGACGCCGGTACGATGTGCGCGACAAAGGTCGCGAAGTCGAATGCTGCCTTGTCGACGCCGCTGCTCGCAGTGGTCGGCGGTATGGCCAGCGCCAGTCCGACGCCAGGCTGCAGCAGATTGACCAGGATCAGCCCGAGCGTCAGCGACAGCAGACTGGCGCTGATGAACCACGCCAGGCTGCGCAGACCGACCCGCCCCAGAGCCTGTGTGTCACCCATATGCGCGATGCCCAGCACCAATGTCGAGAAGACCAGCGGTGCGATGATCATCTTGATCAGGCGCAGAAACAGCGTCGTCAGGATTGAGAAATACCCGGCAATCTCCTGCAATTTTACAGCACTCGCCGGAGTACCGTCGTCGATCGAGAGGTTCAGGCCCCAGCCGACAACAAGGCCAACGATGAGCCCGATCATGATCCAGAAGGTCAGCCGCTTGGCCATCGAATGCTCCCGATACGCTTGTCCGACGTGGAAAGGGGATTGCGGCGGCCTGGTCAAGGACCGTAACGCTGTTGCCGATGCTGACACGCCGCTCCCTGCTCGCGACTGGTGCCGCTTTGCCACTGTCCTCGGTCCTAAGCGCCGCCAGGTCTGATCTATTGCCGCTGAAGAACCTGACGGTGGATGCCAGACCGATCGATACCGCAGAGCGTGCTGGTCGCCTTGTACGGGCGCAGGCGCTTATGAAGGCAAACGGCATTGGCGCGGTGTTGGTGGAATCGGGTTCCTCGCTTACCTACTTTACTGGCGTGCGGTGGGGTCGCAGCGAGCGGCTGACCGCTGCGGTACTACCCGTCGAAGGCGAGCCGTGCGTCGTCACCCCCTTCTTCGAGCAACCCTCGGTTCGTGAAACGCTGGGCGTCCCCGCAGAAATTCGGGTCTGGCAGGAAGACAAGGCTCCAGCCATCATCATCGCGGGCTTTCTGCGCGACCGGAAGCTTGTCGATCACAGGGTGGGTATCGAGGAGACCGTCCGCTTCTTCGCCGTCGACGGCCTGCGCCGCGCGTTGCCGGATACGAGCTTCGTCTCTGCGAATCCGGTCGTTCGCGGATGCCGCATGATCAAGACTCCGGCGGAAATCGCGCTGATGCAAACCGCAACCGATGTCACGATCGCTGCGTATCGCTGGGTATATCCGCGCATCGAAATCGGCATGAGCAGTGATGACGTCGCACAGATGATGGACGCCGCAACACGGCGATTGGGAGGATCGCCGGAGTTCAGCCTCGTCTTGATCGGCGAAGCCGCTGCTTATCCCCACGGCACCCGAATGCCGCACATCGTAGCCGACGGTGACGTCATCCTGATGGATTGCGGCTGCACCGTTCACAATTATCAGTCGGACATTTCGCGCACGTTTGTTCATGGCAATGCGACGAAGGAACAGCGTATGGTGTGGAACCACGTCGCCCACGCACAGCAAGTCGCGTACGAGGCAGCGCAAGTCGGTGTCCTTGCCGGGCATGTTGATGACGATGTCCGCCGCTATTATGAGTCGCTGGGCTACGGCCCAGACTACAAGCTTCCCGGTTTGTCGCATCGCACTGGCCACGGCATTGGCATGGACGGACATGAACCAATCAATCTCGTTCGAGGAGAGACGACGAAGCTGGCGCCCGGCATGTGCTTCTCTGACGAGCCAGGCCTTTATCTGCCCGGTAAATTCGGGATCCGGTTGGAGGACTGTTTCCACTTGACTGACAGCGGACCACGCTGGTTCAGTAAGCCGTCTCGCTCAATCGATGCACCGATGATGAATTAAAGTATGCCGGGCACCATTATATGCTTCCAATGCCCTGCTGAATTTCACGATCCCCTGCTGCGAAGATAGTCCCTGACAAAATTACCTGAGCGCGTCCGCTCATTGGCGTCTAACCCGTTTGCCGGGTCCGCGTAGGGCTGTACCACGGCGGACCCTTCCTCCTTGCGGGTCACTGACCAGTTCGTGTGGCCAATGCCGCGCTCATTCATCCAGTCCCACCACGTCCGCGTCTCAGCATCGCAAAAGCCAGCGTCCCCGGAATAGTCCGTCACGCCGTAATCTGTGATAAATAGAGCCGCTCCCTTGTCCAAGGCCAGCTGCCCGTTCGCGCGAATGTCTGCCTTGTGAGAGCATGCATAGAAATGCAGCGTATAAGCCAGATTATAAGTGCCAAGCGGCGCGGCGGCTGCCTCTTCGGGATGCTGATCAAAAGTACGATTGCCAGCGATAATCAGGTTTGAGCTGTGTTTACGAATCTCGCTGATGACGTGCTTGTGATAAGGCCGAATCACACTTTTCCAGTCATATTTCTCGAGTGGCTCGTTCCAGGTTTCGAAGATAAGGTTGGGCGAGTTGCGGTATTTCGACGCGATCTCGGTGAAGAACCGCTTGGCGACCTGCTCGTGCGGATTGTGCGCATGAAAATCGACAATAACGTAGATTCCTTTGGCGATAGCTGCGTCGATCACGCGTACGGCACGATCCCGCTCGCGATCATAATTGCTCAGGATTCCGCCAGCGTCACTGCCGTCCTGATGGTCGACACCGATAGCAGCACGGATGACATCTATGTTCCAGTCGTCACGCAGCGTATTCACCGTTGCTGCGGCACGATTGTCTGAATTCGAGGCGATATCGTAGAAATAGGAACCTTCAGGCCATTGGGACCACCACAGGCTCATTCCGCGCAACGTGACGCTGTTGCCGTTCTTGTCGACGACCTTTCCCTTCTTGACTGATAGTGCGCCATGTACGGCAACAGGTGATCCGGCGGGAGCCGCAGCCACGGCAGCAGACATGGATCCGAGGCCGAACACTAGAGCTATGGTGATCAATTCAGACACTGAATTGCTTTTCAATAAGATTACCTTCCCAAAATGCGGGTCTCTAAAAACAGGCCCACTTGATAATCACAAGCAAGTGCCAATCGAGAGAACAACCTATCACATCGCTGTTTGCCACAGTAAGGCGCTCGCCGAAAACCGCTACGGTCCGCAGCCGTTTTCGAGCGGCTGTCACGCACCACCACGCCGCTTGAGAGCGGCTTCGCGCTCGCGTAGGTTGTGGCCATGATTTCGACTAATGACATTCGCCGGGGCTTTCTCGATTATTTCGGGCAGGAGGCGCATCAGATCGTGCCCAGCGCCCCGCTGGTCCCGCAAACTGACCCGACGCTGATGTTCGTCAATGCCGGAATGGTGCCCTTCAAGAACGTTTTCACCGGGCTGGAGAAGCGTCCTTATTTGACCGCGGCATCAAGCCAGAAATGCGTGCGCGCTGGCGGTAAGCACAATGACCTGGACAATGTCGGCTATACCGCGCGCCATCATACCTTCTTCGAGATGCTCGGCAATTTTTCATTTGGCGACTATTTCAAGGACCGTGCGATCGATCTTGCCTGGAACTTGCTGACCAAGGAGTGGGGCCTGTCCGCCGAGCGACTGACCGCGACGGTTTATTACACGGATGACGAAGCTTATGATCTCTGGACCAGGCGATTGCCCGAGCACCGGATTATCCGGATCGCGACCAAGGATAATTTCTGGGCAATGGGCGACAGTGGTCCTTGTGGGCCATGTTCCGAAATTTTCTACGATCACGGTGAACATGTCCCTGGAGGACCGCCAGGTAGTGCCGATGAGGATGGCGACCGATTCACGGAAATCTGGAACCTGGTCTTTATGCAGTATGAGCAGGACGCGGGGGAGATCAACGGCAACCTGCCGCGCCCTTCGATCGACACCGGCATGGGACTGGAGCGGATCGCCGCGGTCATGCAGGGCGTTCACGACAATTATGAGACAGATACGTTCCGCGCATTGATTGAAGCCTCATCGGCACTGTCGCACACCTCATCGTCCGGCGAGTACAAGGTCAGTCACCGCGTGATCGCCGATCATCTCCGCGCATCGGGGTTCCTGGTGGCGGACGGCGTGTTGCCGGCAAACGAGGGCAGGGGCTATGTGCTGCGCCGGATCATGCGCCGCGCAATGCGGCACGCGCACCTGCTGGGCACGCGCGAGCCACTGATGAACCGGCTGGTGCCGACGCTGGTCGCCGAGATGGGAGGCGCGTTTCCCGAGCTGGTCCGTGCACAGCCACTGATCGAGGCGACACTTGAGGGGGAGGAGACTCGCTTCCGCCAGACCCTGGAGCGCGGGTTGCGACTGCTGGACGAGGCGACGTCCGCACTCTGCCCTGGCGGCACGCTGTCGGGCGAAACCGCCTTTCGACTCTACGACACTTATGGTTTCCCTTACGACCTGACCGAAGACGCACTACGTGCGCAGGGCTTGCAGGTCGATCGCACCGGTTTTGACACCGCGATGGCCGAGCAACGCAGCGCCGCACGCTCCGCATGGAAGGGATCAGGCGCCACGGCTTCGGATGATCTGTGGTTCGATATAGTAGAGAGGCACGGAGGAACCGAGTTCCTGGGCTATAGCAGCGATCAGGCTGACGGTCAGGTTGTTGCTATCATCAAGGACGGCGCCGAAGTCGAACACGCCAATCAGGATGAAACCGCAGCGATTGTCACCAACCAGACTCCCTTTTATGCCGAAAGCGGCGGGCAAGTCGGCGACACCGGAACAATTACCGGCGACAACGGACTGCGCGCGATAGTATCAAACTCGACCAAGCAACTGGGGCGCATCTTCGTCCACCACATTATTATTGAGTCCGGTACGATTGCTGTTGGCGACACGGTCCACCTGTCGATCGACCGGGACCGGCGGACCGCGATCCGCGCCAACCATAGCGCGACGCATCTGTTGCACGAAGCGCTGCGCCAGCGGCTGGGTATGCATGTCGCCCAGAAAGGCAGCCTTGTCGCGCCCGATCGCCTGCGATTCGACTTCTCGCAACCGGTAGCAATGACCGGCGAAGACATCGCTCATGTCGAGGCGCAAGTGAACACACAGGTTCGGGGCAATGGCAAGGTCACGACGCGACTCATGACACCAGAGGCAGCGATCGAGATGGGCGCCATGGCATTGTTCGGAGAAAAATATGGCGACGAGGTGCGCGTCGTATCGATGGGCGCCGACAACGATGAAACCTACTCAGTTGAACTTTGCGGTGGGACACATGTCGGCGCGTTGGGGGATATCGGGCTGTTCACGATCCTTGGCGAAGCCGCAGTCGCGAGCGGCGTAAGGCGCATCGAAGCTCTGACGGGAGAGGCGGCAGTTACCTACCTGTCGGCCCGCGACGCGAAATTGCGAGAAGCGGCATCGTTGTTGCGAGTAACGCCCGAGGAGGTGCCTATTCGCATCGCCATGTTAATTGATGAGCGCCGACGACTTGAGCGAGAGTTGGCTGATTCCAAGAAATCGCTGGCCATGAGTAATGCGGGTACTGCGCTTGGCCCGGAGATAATCGCCGACATCGCGTTCATCGGACAGGTTCTCAATGACTTTGACGGGAAGGCACTGCGCGGCGCTGTTGATGAAGCAAAGGCACGGATCGGATCCGGTGTTGTCGCTTTGGTGGCGCTCAAGGATGGACGCGCAACAGTGGCGGTTGGCGTTACCGACGACCTGGTCAAATCCTATGACGCCGTTCAGCTGTTACGGTCGGCGGTGGTCATGGTAGGAGGCAAGGGCGGGGGAGGCCGGCCAGACATGGCACAGGGCGGCGGCCCAGACGGTAGCGGAGCCGAGCAGGCAGTTGATGCCGTCCGTCAATCATTAGTTTGAAGCGGAGGCGTTGCGACCTCTTCGACGCGGCGGATACGCCTGATCCTCGGTTCGCGATCAAGCGCGGCGCTATCTCGGATCATGCGTCGAAGCTCATCGCGTTTTTCATGGATTGACGCGATTACCGGCCCCATTGCGACGCCGAGATCGACAAGTACTGCTTCCGACAACTGCAGGGAACTCTCCAGCGTTTCCGGAACCGCATCGGTCACGCCCGCCTTGTAAAGACTGGCCGCATCCTCGGCGTCGCGGGCGCGCGCGATGATCGGCAGGTCGGGAGCAAGGCGCCGTGCCTGCCGTGCGACGCGTGCGGTCAGTACCGGATCGTCCATGGTCAGAATGAGAGCCTTGGCATTCGCGAGGTCCAGCCGCTCGACCAGTTCTGCGCGAACGACATCGCCGAACAGCATCGGATAACCGTCTTTTCGCGCTTCCTGCACAACATCGATATCCGCCTCGACTGCGATAAAGGGCCGGTCGTGTATGGTCAGCATGTCCGCTACGAGACGCCCCACCCTTCCAAAGCCGATAATGACGCTGCCCGGACCACCGCTATCGACGACCAAATCCGCCACCATCTTTCGGTTGCGTTCCATTCGACGGGATGCTTCGTGCCCGAGACGCGCAAGCAATGGCGTCAGTGTCAGGCCGATAGCGGTCACGGTCTGCCAGAAGGCGAGCGTCGAGGGGAGGATCAACGCCGCCTGCGCAGCAGCGGCCAGCACGATCAGCGTCGTCTCCGATGGGCTACCCATCAATACGCCGGTCTCGGCGGCTACGCCCTTGCTGACATTGGCGACGCGCAGTAGCAGGAAGATGACCACCGCCTTGACGACAACGACGCCGGCGACGGCGGCCAGCAGTGACCGCCAGTTCTGCAGGATAGCACCCGGGTCGACGCTCATACCGACCGTGATCAGGAAGACACCGAGCGCAAGACCCCTGAACGGCGCCGTCATCACTTCGACCTCGCGATGGTATTCGGTCTCGGCGATCAGCAACCCGGCCAGCAACGCACCTACGATTGGCGAGAGCCCGACCGCCGTTGTCGCGCCGCTGGCGATAATGACCACCAGCAGAGAAGCGGCCAGGAACAGCTCCGGGCTTTTCGTGCGCGCCGCCTGCGCGAACAAGCGAGGCAGGACCAGCCTGCCGCCGATGAATAGCGCCACGACTGTCGCCCCACCGCCGATTGCAACGGACGCAACGGTGCTCCAGCCGTCATTGGCGATGCCGGGGGCCAATGCCCCGAGCACAAAGACGATCGGCACCAGCGCCAGGTCCTCGAACAGGAGCATCGCGAAGGCGCCGCGTCCGACGGCTCCCGTCGTCCCAACCAGCGGCAGGACGAGCGCGGTCGACGACAACGCCAAAGCAAAGCCCAGCCCGAACGCCCCGGACCATTGCTGGCCCACAAGATGCAGTGCGATGCCAATCAGCAGGCCCGCGCCGACGAGTTGCGCTGCCCCGGTTACGAAGACCTGGGAGCGCATGGTCCACAAGCGACGAAATGACAGTTCGAGTCCGATCGAAAAGAGCAGCAGCACGATGCCGAACTCGGCATACGGCTCGATTCCCTCACGATCGGAGATCGTCAGATGCCGCAGCCAGGGCGCCCGATCAACGAGCGCTCCCAAGCCCGATGGTCCGACGAGCATCCCGACCAGGATGAACCCGATGACCGGGCTGATCCGAAATCGCGCAAAAGCAGGAATGACGAGTCCAGCGGCGCCCAGAATGACTAACGCGTCACCGGCGCCCGAATTGTCGAAATGTACCGCCATCGTCCCATCCCTAGCCGGGGGAAGGGACGAATGTCAGCCCGTCCTCACCAGTTGGTCATCGCCTGTTCGAGATTGACGCGAACTTGCTCGAAGAATTGTTCGGTCGTCATCCACGGTTGTTCCGGCCCGATGAGGATGGCCAAATCCTTCGTCATATGACCATTTTCGACGGTCGACACGCATACTTGTTCCAGTGTCTCCGCAAAGCGGGTGACGTCTGGTGTCGCGTCAAATTTGCCACGATATTTCAGTCCGCCCGTCCATGCAAAGATCGATGCGATCGGGTTGGTCGAGGTTGCTTTGCCCTGTTGATGCTGGCGGTAATGGCGGGTCACAGTGCCGTGCGCTGCCTCCGCCTCAACCGTCTTGCCGTCCGGCGACAGCAGCACGGATGTCATCAGGCCGAGTGAGCCAAACCCCTGCGCGACCTGGTCGGACTGAACGTCACCGTCATAATTCTTGCAGGCCCAAACGAATTCTCCATGCCATTTCAGGGCCGAGGCAACCATATCGTCGATGAGGCGATGCTCATAAACAATGCCGGCTTCCTCGAAACGTTGCTTGAACTCTGTCTCGAAAACGTCAGCGAAAATATCCTTGAAGCGGCCGTCGTACGCTTTCAGAATCGTGTTTTTCGTCGAGAGATAGACCGGCCATTTAAGATTCAGGCCATAATGCATGGACGCGCGCGCAAAGTCGCGAATGGACTCGTCGAGGTTATACATTCCCATCGCAACGCCTGATGCGGGGAAGTCGAATACTTCGTGTTCAATTTCCTGACCGTCCTCACCGACCCACTTCATCGTCAGCTTGCCGGCGCCGGGTACAAGAAAGTCTGTCGCTTTGTACTGATCACCAAAGGCGTGTCGTCCGACCACGATCGGGTGGGTCCAGCCGGGGATTAACCGCGGCACGTTGCGCATGACGATCGGCTCGCGGAACACCACGCCGCCCAGGATGTTGCGGATCGTACCGTTGGGTGACCGCCACATTTTCTTTAGGCCGAACTCATCGACCCGCGCCTCGTCCGGCGTGATTGTCGCGCACTTCACACCGACACCGTATTTCTTGATCGCATGCGCGCTGTCGACCGTTACCTTGTCATCGGTTCCGTCACGATGCTCGATGCCCAGGTCGTAATAATCAAGATCGATGTCGAGATACGGCTTGATCAGGCGCTCACGGATCCATTCCCAGATGATCCTCGTCATTTCGTCGCCATCGATTTCCACGACAGGCGTCTTTACCTTGATTTTTGCCATTCTGCTTCCTTGAGTGCGATTTGGCCCAGCGTCTAAGGTAGGCACGGCCGGGGATCAACCGCAGCGGCGGGTTGTTGCTTGCCAGCGACGGGCCGGTTAGACCGCGGCATGCCATCACTTGAAAAGCCACCGGTGACCACGACCACCGTGAAGTGGCGCTTCCCCGCCGTTCATCCCGAAGGCCACAAATACATTGCGATCGCGCTTGGGATTACATTGTTGCTGACGATCGTATCGAAAGTGCTGTTCTGGCCGATGATCGGGGTGACCATCTGGGTCGCCACGTTCTTCCGCGATCCCGTTCGAACCACACCTGCTGGCGATGGTCTGATCGTGGCGCCCGCTGACGGGTTGGTGACGATGATCGAGCGGGTTTCCCTGCCTCGAGAGCTTGCCGGCGCGAATGGGCTGGGCGACGCACCGCTCGTACGAGTATCGATCTTCATGTCTGTATTCGATGTCCACATAAATCGCACGCCGATCGCCGGGACAGTACGGCAGGTTGTGTACATCTCCGGCAAATTCCTGAATGCCGATCTCGACAAAGCGAGCGAGGAGAATGAGCGGCAGCATATCGTCGTTGAAAGCCGCAACGGGCTGCGGGTCGGCTTCACTCAGATCGCAGGCCTGGTCGCGCGTCGCATCGTCGGTTTCGTGAAACCAGGGGACATGATCGCAACCGGGCAACGAATTGGCCTGATCCGCTTTGGAAGCCGTGTCGACGTCTACTTGCCCGACGATTGCGTGGCGCAGGTCGCATTAGGTCAGCGCAGCATTGCCGGTGAGACAATTATTGGCCGGCGTGGCGGCGTGCCGGTAGCAGGAATTGCGCAATAATGGCGTCGGCTCGATGAGGACGCCGGAGCGCCGACGTATGCGCCGTACCCCGCGAGGGCTGCCGCTGCGTGCCGTCGCCCCCAATGCCGTGACGGCGTTGGCATTGTGTTCGGGCCTTAGCGGTGTTCGGTTTGCGATTGCCGGCGAGTGGCAAAGTGCGGCTGCGATGATCATGGTTGCAGGCGTTCTGGATGGTATAGACGGCCGCATCGCCCGCATGCTCCACGGTGAAAGTCGGTTCGGCGCCGAATTGGATTCGCTTTCTGACGCCATCTCTTTCGGGGTCGCTCCCGCTCTTATCATGTATTTGTGGTCGCTGACTGTGTTGCCACGGATCGGCTGGATCAGTGCGCTGACGCTCGCGGTTTTTTGTGCCTTGCGCCTCGCCCGATTTAATGCGGCGATCGACGAGAGTGAACAACCGCATAAATCTGCCGGTTTTCTGACCGGAGTTCCAGCACCTGCTGGCGCGGGCCTTGCGATGTTGCCGCTATATTTGTGGCTCTGGACGGAAGAACCAATCTTTCGCTCTCCCTATCTTGTTGCACCATGGGTCGCCACCATCGCGCTGTTGATGGTCTCAAGCATAGCAACCTTTTCCTGGCGCTCGCTGCGACTTCGGCGAACGGTCCGGTTCGAGGCGATTGCTGGCATCGTTCTGCTTGGGGCGGCACTGGTGTCAGCACCTTGGCACACACTGACCGCAATTTGCGTTATTTACCTGGCGACGATCCCGTTTAGCATGGCCGCTTATGGACGTGTCAGGCAGCAACGTAATGTCGGATCGGCGGCAGACGAAGGCCGATTATCGACCGGTAGCTGACCAGCATTCGATACTCGGGTGAGCGGCGCAACCGAGGGGGATAAGCGACAGCTTGAACATTACCGCCTGCAAGCCCGACGATACGTTGCCACTGCGGCACGATCGATGCGATTATGGCAATCACCGCCATCGCAAATCCACCAATGAAAACAAGACCCTCGATAATCGCGATCATCTCCGCACTCCTTGCTACGACAACGTCCGACATTCCTGTCAGAACGCAACGACATGAAGTTGACCCGGTTCCGTTCTCATGGCTTGGACATTGGAACGGATTAGCGAGTTCGCTTCATAGACATACTATGTTCACTACATGTTCCCAGTGTCAAGCTTGCATCGAAGCTCATGCTGGGATAAGCAAAAATTCTTATCCCACATGGGAAGCATCATAAACCGGTGCGTTTTGTGGCCTTGCCGCAGTACGTCATCCGCTTCCCAGAGGCTCAACCGGAAGGAGTTATCCCTATGGCGGCACCAGTCGTCACCATGCAGCAATTGATCGAGACCGGCGCGCATTTCGGGCACCAGACGCATCGCTGGAATCCTAAGATGAAGCCGTACATCTTCGGGGATCGTAACGGCGTCCACATCCTAGACCTTTCGCAGACCGTACCGCTTTTTGCGCGCGCTCTGGAGTTCATCAGTCAGACGGTTGCATCTGGCGGCAAGGTTCTCTTCGTTGGAACAAAGCGTCAGGCTCAAGAACCGATTGCCGACTCAGCGCGTCGTTCCGGGCAGCATTTCGTCAATCATCGCTGGTTGGGCGGGATGCTCACCAACTGGAAAACAATTAGCAACTCCATTAAGCGGATGAAGGCGCTGGAGGAGCAGCTGTCGGGCGATACGGTCGGCCTGACCAAGAAGGAAGTGCTTCAGTTGACGCGCGAGCGCGACAAGCTGGAAATGAGCTTGGGCGGGATTCGCGACATGGGCGGTGTTCCCGATGTCATGTTCGTGATCGATGCGAATAAGGAGGAGCTTGCGATCAAGGAAGCCAACACACTTGGCATTCCTGTCGTGGCCGTCCTTGACTCCAATGTATCACCCGACGGGATCGCCTTTCCGGTTCCGGCCAATGACGACGCCAGCCGGGCGATACGCCTTTACACAGAAGCGGTTGCAATTGCGGCGACGCGCGGCGGACAGGAGCAGCAGCAACGGCGCGGTGTCGACGTCGGCGCGATGGCAGAGCCGCCTGCAGAAGAGGCGCTGGGTACCGACCCGGCAATTGATACAGACGTCAATCTGGAGGGCAATGTGCTGGCAGAACGAGCTACGGAGGCAGAACGTCAGATCGACGCCTGACACGCTGAGCCTTTGAACCGTCATGCGGGCGGGGTACGGCACCAGCCTTGCCCCGCCCGCAACTATATCAAGCACGAAGAGGAATGAATGATGGCCGAGATCACGGCAGCGATGGTCAAGAGCCTGCGCGAGAAGAGCGGTGCGGGCATGATGGATTGCAAGAAGGCGCTAAACGAAACCGCCGGCGACATGGATGCCGCGATGGACTGGCTGCGGACCAAAGGGCTTGCCGCCGCGCAGAAGAAGTCCAGCCGGACCGCCGCCGAAGGACTGGTTGGCGTAGCGGTCAGCGGCTCGAAGGGTGCTGTCGTAGAGGTAAATTCAGAAACCGACTTTGTCGCCAAGAATGCACAATTCCAGCAATTCGTGAGCGAAGTCACGCAACTCGCTCTTGCAACGGGTGGAGACGTCGACGCACTCAAGAACGAGAAGATGCCGTCCGGGACGACGGTTGCTGACGTGTTGACGAATAACATCGCAACGATCGGCGAGAACCAGTCGCTGCGTCGTGCGCGTCGCCTCGAAGTGGCGAAGGGTGCGGTCGTTTCCTACGTCCACAACGCCGCAGCGTCGGGTCTCGGCAAGATTGGTGTATTGGTTGCGTTGGAGTCAGAAGCGGCGGATGATGTGCTGCAAACACTGGGCAAGGATCTTGCCATGCATATCGCCGCGGCATTCCCGCAGGCGCTCAACGAGGATGATCTCGATGCCGAAGTGATTGAGCGCGAGCGCGCGATCGCCGCTGAAAAGGCAGGCGAATCTGGCAAGCCCGCGGAAATTGTCGCCAAAATGGTCGACGGTGCCATCGCCAAGTATCGAAAGGAGCATGCGCTGGTCAGCCAATTGTTCGTCAAGGACGGCAAAACGAAGATCAGCGATGTGGTTGCAAAGGCCGGCAAGGATGCGGGCGCGCCCATCACGCTCAAGGACTATGTCCGCTTCCAGTTGGGAGAAGGGATTGATCGTGAGGAGTCGGACTTCGCCGCTGAGGTAGCGGCCGCATCCGGTGTGAAGCAACCGGAAGCAGAACCGACGGTGTGACGTGCCGCCATGGTGGAGGTTGCCCCTCCATCATGGCCCGCCTAAGCTGCGTGTCGTTCCTGACCAGCGATCGAGATCCATGACTCCTCCGCGCTTCAAACGCATATTGCTGAAACTCTCGGGCGAGGCCGGGTTGATGGGAGAGAATGGCCTCGCCATCGACCCGGTCGTTACCGCTCGGACGGCGGGCGAAATCGCGGATGCGCGCACGGCAGGTTACGAGCTTTGCGTCGTCGTTGGAGGAGGCAATATCTTCCGCGGCATATCCGCCGCGGCAAAGGGTTTCGACCGCGCAACGGCAGACTACATGGGCATGCTGGCAACAGTGATGAACGCGCTTGCCGTTCAGAACGCGCTTGAACAGCTCGGTGTCGATACTCGGGTCCAGTCCGCTATCCCGATGGCGAGCGTCTGCGAACCTTTCATTCGCCGCCGCGCCGAACGACACCTGGAAAAGGGTCGCGTCGTGATCTTCGCCGCGGGCGTTGGGAGTCCCTACTTCACTACCGACAGCGGGGCAGCGTTACGCGCTGCCGAAATGAAATGTGACGCATTGTTCAAGGGAACGAGCGTTGACGGCGTTTATGACGCGGATCCAAAAATAGTGGCAGCTGCAAAGCGCTTTGCAACAGTCGATTATGGCCGGGTCTTGGCAGACAATCTCAAAGTCATGGATGCCAGCGCAATTGCGCTGTGTCGTGACAACAACATTCCAATCGTCGTCTTCAATATCCGCGAACATGGCAATTTTGCCGCTGTGTTAGCCGGGCACGGAGTTTCGACGATCGTGCAGAACGAGATGGAGACAAACAATGCCGGCATATGACAAGACCGATCTCGAACGACGCATGGCAGGCGCGACCGAGTCGTTCCGCCACGATCTGGGTGGACTGCGCACCGGTCGTGCTTCGACAACACTGCTCGATCCTGTGACAGTGGAGGTATATGGCTCACAAATGCCGCTGAATCAGGTGGCGACCGTATCCGCGCCGGAACCGCGCATGCTGTCGGTACAGGTATGGGACAAGACCAATGTCGGGCCGTGCGACAAGGCAATCCGCTCCGCCGGGCTTGGTTTGAACCCGATCGTCGATGGGCAGACGCTGCGACTGCCAATTCCCGACCTGACGGAAGAACGGCGCAAGGAGCTTGCCAAGATTGCCGGGCAATATGCTGAAAAGGCACGTATTGCCGCTCGCAATGTGCGACGTGACGGCATGGATAGTCTGAAGACGGACGAGAAGAAGGGTGTGTTCGGCGAGGACGATCGCAAAAAGCACGAAACCGAGGTTCAAAAGCTGACCGACACGACAATTGCCGACATCGACACTGCGGCTGCTAGCAAGGAAAAGGAAATTCTCGGCAAGTGAAGCCGCAGGTGGTCTCATTACCGGTAGAAGCCACCGAAGCTGACGATCGCCTCCCGGCGATCGCCTCGGTGGGTGTAGTGCCGCGCCACGTTGCCATCATCATGGATGGTAATGGGCGTTGGGCCAAAAAGCGGCTACTCCCCCGCATTGCCGGTCATCGCGCGGGCGTTGAGGCAGTCCGTCGCGTGACCCGGGCGGCGCGTGAATTGGGCATCGAGGCCCTCACCCTCTATGCTTTCTCCTCGGAGAATTGGCGCCGACCGGAAGCGGAAATCGGCGACCTGATGGGATTACTCAGGGTGTTTATCCGCTCCGATCTTGATGAGTTGATTGAGGAAAATGTCCAACTATCGATCATCGGCGATTATCGGCGCTTCGCCCCCGACCTTGTCGCGATGGTTGAGGACGCCGTCGCTCGCACGGCCGGAAACACGGGTCCGATGCTCGCCATTGCGCTCAATTATGGCTCGCAGGCCGAACTGGTCGACGTGACACGGCGCCTTGCTGCTCGGGCAGCAGGGGGCGAGATCAGTGCCGGCGCGATCGACGCGGCAATGATCGAGGCGGAACTCGATACCGCACGCCTTCCTCCGCTCGATCTACTGATACGGACGTCGGGAGAGATGAGGCTATCCAATTTTCTGTTGTGGCAGGCAGCCTATGCGGAATTGCTGTTCGTAGGCACGTTGTGGCCTGATTTTGACGGCAAGGTGCTCAGCGAGGCGTTGACGGCATTCGGCGCGCGTAAGCGCCGATATGGAGGCCTGTGACCGAAGTATCCGGCCAACGCTCGTCCGACCTCAACCTGCGTGTTGCCACAGGGCTTGGTATGATGGCCGTTGCGGTGATCGCCATGTCGCTAGGCGGCATTACCTTCTGGGTGCTCGCGTGTGTGGCCGCACTTTTCATGATGGCGGAATGGTCAGATTTGCACCGCGCTGGACCAAAGGAAAAGCGCATTTCGCAATTCGCGCTCTGCGTACCTCTGGCAGTCATGGCACCTCCATCCCTGATCATCGAGAACCGGAACTTCTTTGCGTTAGGGCTACTGGTCGGTGCCGCATTCTTTACCGTCATCGTCACCAGACGGCGGGAACTGGCTCTCGGCACCATCTATTGCGGGTTGCCGGTATTGGCCTTGACGCTGATCCGTCGGCAGGACGACGGGATACTGTTATGTTTATGGACACTGGCGCTGGTCTGGGCGTGCGACATTGGTGCGTTCTTTGCCGGCCGGGCTATCGGCGGACCGAGACTTGCTCCATTGATCAGCCCTGCCAAGACATGGGCGGGACTGGGCGGCGGAGTCGCGCTGGCTAGCGCTCTCGGCGTAGTGCTGCACACGACATACGGCTTGCCGCTGCGTGCGATGTTCGCGACCCCTGCTCTGGCGACGCTGGCACAACTTGGCGACCTTTACGAGAGCGCTCTCAAGCGCCGTGCCGGGGTCAAGGATAGCGGTAATATCCTGCCTGGCCATGGTGGTGTGCTCGATCGCCTCGATGGCGTTGTTCCGGTAGCACCGGTGGCGGCAATCATTCTGCTGCTTCCATTCATCCGCGCGGGCTTTCCGGCGTGAAAACGGTTACGATACTAGGTGCGACAGGTTCGGTGGGAACATCGACACTCGATTTGCTGGAACGTGAGCCCGATCAATTCAGCCTGCACGCCCTGACCGCCAATTGTGATGTTGGCCGCCTTGCCGCCGCTGCAAGGCGCACACGGGCGAAGAAGGCAGTCGTCGCTGATGACAGCTACCTTCCTGCACTGCGCGATGCGTTGCGGGGCAGTGACGTCGAGGCTGCCGGAGGCCGGAAGGCGATTATCGAAGCGGCGGCTGGTGCCGACTGGACGATGGCTGCTATTGTCGGCTGCGTGGGTCTCGAACCGGTGGTGGCCGCCGTCGAAGCAGGGGGGACGGTCGTACTGGCCAACAAGGAGCCTCTGGTCTCGGCAGGTGATATCATTCAGGCCGCCGCGATCAAAAGTGGCGCTACACTGCTGCCTGCGGATTCGGAACATAATGCTATTTTCCAGTGTCTGGACCGCGAGCAAACGGGACAGGTTCGCCGGATCATCCTGACGTGCAGCGGTGGGCCGTTCCGCGATTGGTCGACTGACGCGATGCGCCATGTGACTGCCGCTCAGGCAATCGCTCATCCGAACTGGTCCATGGGTGCAAAAATCTCGGTCGACAGCGCGACCATGATGAACAAAGGGCTGGAACTGATCGAGGCGGCGCGACTTTTCCCTGTCCGGCCGGACCAGATAGAAATCGTCATACACCCGCAATCAGTAGTCCACAGTATGGTGGATTATGTCGATGGTTCGATGCTGGCGCAGCTTGGACCTTCCGATATGCGCGTCCCCATTGCCCACACGCTGGCTTGGCCAGAGCGGATGGCGACACCTATGATCCCGCTAGATCTCGTTGCCATAGGTCGGCTCGATTTTGAGGCACCCGATCCGATCCGCTTTCCTGCTCTGCGATTAGCGCGAGAGGCGCTGACTGCAGGTGGGGCAAAGCCGTGTATCCTAAACGCTGCGAACGAAGTCGCTGTCGCGGCTTTTTTGGGTGGCGAGATTGGCTTCCTTCAGATTGCCGCAATCGTCGAGAATACACTCGAACGCTATGACCCCGATGCTCCCGACACCATCGATGCAGTGCTGGTTGTCGATGGAGAGGCCCGAGCAACCGCGCAATCGCTCATTTCCAATCGCAAAGAAGGTCATCGCGTGTGATTGCTAGCCCTGGCCTGTTCGTGACCGTTCTCGCTTTTGTACTGGTGATTGGCCCGCTCGTCTTCGTGCACGAGATGGGCCATTATCTCGCTGGTCGTTTCTTCGGCGTGAAAGCCGATGCTTTCTCGATCGGATTCGGACGAGAAATTGCCGGTTTCACCGATGCGCGTGGCACACGCTGGAAGTTTGGGTGGATGCCGCTTGGCGGTTACGTAAAATTTGCTGGGGACATGAACCCGGCGAGCCAGCCCGATGCCGCATGGCTCGCGCTACCGCCGGAACAACGGCAAGCGACATTTCAGGCCCGGCCAGTATGGCAGCGGGCGATCATCGTAGCAGCAGGTCCGGCGGTTAACTTTCTGGCGGCGGCGCTGATCCTTGCTGGATTTGCCCTGGCATATGGCGACAGCAGAACACCACCTGTCGTCGCGTCAGTGTCGCCGGAAAGCCCGGCTGCGGCGGCTGGACTCCGGCAGGGCGATATCGTGACGGCTATCGGCGGCCGATCGGTTCAAATATTCGACGACTTGGTCCGATATGTAAAAATTCGACCGGGCGAAGTGGTCAGTATCGGCTATCGGCGTGGTGACCAGCCCCGGCATAGCTGGATGACAATCGGTACGATAGAGGAGGGGGACCGCTTCGGGCGACGCTTCGATGTCGGTCGTATCGGAATTGAAAGTGGACCGCCGGTGACGGTGTCCGTGGGATTGATACAAGCCCCTAGAGTGGCGGTGCGCCAAACCGGCGAGCTGCTGCGGTTCATGACCGATACGCTTGGCCAGATCGTGACAGGCCGCCGCTCACTGAAGGAGATGAGTGGTCCGGTCGGGATGGCAAAAGCGGCGGGGGAGTATATGACGCTGGGGGTCGGCGCTTTGATCTTTCTGATCGCGCTGGTTTCCATCAATCTGGGGTTCATCAACCTGCTGCCAATTCCCATGCTTGATGGCGGCCACCTGCTCTTTTACGCGATCGAGACGGTACGAAGACGGCCGGTCGAGCCGTGGGTGCAGGAGTGGGCGTTCCGCGGTGGACTGGCGGCGGTTCTGGCACTGATGCTGATGGTGACGATTAATGATCTCGGCTCACTCGGACTGTGGAAAAGCCTGGCCGGGTTGATCGATTGATCCATGTAGGGCAGGGCCAACCGCGCAATTTTTGACGGCGCGTTTCGTAAAGGCGATTGGGTGACAGCAATTAGAGTATCCGGTTTCGGCGCACGCGCCACGATGACGTTGCTTACCTGCACGATGCTGTATGGCGTTCCCGTCGATGCCAGCGCCCAACAGCGTGGGGAATCTGACGCGCAAGGTGAGCGTAGAGCAGCGGCCGTTCCAGTTCCGCCGCCAACCGAACCTGGCGCACCAGTCTCTGTATCCGACCTCAACGCGCTAAAGATCAAAACGCTCCGCGTCGAAGGCTCCCAACGTATCGAGCCCGAGACGGTACTTTCCTACACCCGTCTTCGTACAGGCCAACCGTATAACAATGCGTCCCTCGATCAGGCGATCAAGGATCTCTACGCCAGCGACCTCTTCGCCGATGTCAGCATCTCGGGGGCCGATACAGGCGACATTATCCTCCGGGTGCGCGAGAACCCGATCATCAACCGCGTCATCTTTGAGGGTAACAAGCGGCTGAAGGACGACAAGATCAAGAAGGAGGTGAAGCTTGCCCCGCGGCAAATCTTCACCCGCACCGCGGTTCGTCAGGATGTTGCGCGGATTGTCGAATTGTATCGACGTCAGGGGCGCTTCGCCGCGGTTGTCGAACCGATGATGGTCAGCCTCGACCAGAACCGCGTCGATGTGATCTTCGAGATCACCGAGGGGCCGAAATCGAAGGTTCAACAGATCAACATTATCGGCAATAGTGTTTTTTCCGATGACAAGCTTCGCGGTCAGATGGCGACGAAGCAGGCACGCTTCTTTCGACTGTTGTCGTCCAATACCAGTTACGATCAGGACCGCTTGGCCTATGACCAGCAGAAGCTGCGGCAGTTCTATCTGACCGAGGGCTATGCTGACTTCCGTGTCACATCGGCGGTCGCCGAACTGACCCCGGACAAGCGTGATTTCATCATCACCTATGTCGTCGAGGAAGGGAAACGGTACAAGTTCGGCGACGTGACCGTCGACAGCGAGATCCGCGATTTCGACAACAAGAAGCTGGCGTCCTCGCTCCCGCTCAAAAAGGGTGACTGGTATAATGCCAAGCTCGTCGAGGACTCGGTCGATCAGCTGAGCCAATCGGCCGGCCTGTTCGGTTATGCGTTCACAGATGTCAGCCCCGAGTTCCAGCGTGATGCCGACACGCTGACGATGTCGATCAATTTCCACATTGCGCAGGCTCAACGAACCTATGTGGAGCGCATTGATATAAACGGGAACACGCAGACCCAGGACAAGGTGATCCGCCGCGAGATCCGCTTGGCCGAGGGCGACGCATTCAACAGCTTCCAGGTCAAGCGATCACAGGATCGTATCAACAGTCTGGGATATTTTCAGGACAAGCTCGAAATCAAGCAGAGTCAGGGGTCGTCATCGGACCGGGTTCTGCTGGAGACCAATGTCGAGGAAAAGTCGACAGGTGAGCTTCAGCTATCGGCCGGATATTCCAGCCTCGAACGTTTCATTATTCAGGCAAACATCACGCAGCGCAATTTCCGCGGCAAAGGGCAGGAATTACGCGCCGGCGTTAATTACAGCAGCTATTCAAAATCGATCGAGCTGGGCTTCACTGAGCCATATCTTTTCGACAAGAATATTGCGCTGGGCGGTGATATTTTCCGGCGCGATTATAACTCGTTCAACTTCAACGGTAATCAGCGAAATACAACCTACAGCCAAGTATCGACCGGCTTTCAGCTTCGTACCGGTGTTCCTCTAACCGAATACTGGTCACTATCGGGTCGATACGGTTTGTCACAGGACGATGTGACACTCGATCGACAATTCTTCACGAATGGCGTGTGCGATCCGCTGAAGGCAGGTCGGTATCTGTGCGATGCTATCGGCAATCGCCTGACCTCATCGGTCGGTTACTCGATCATCTATGATAGCTTGAACAGTCGGCTTCGCCCGACCGCCGGTACCAGCTTTTCGTTCAGCCAGGACTTCGCCGGCCTTGGCGGCGACGTGAAGTACATTCGCACGCGGGCGAATCTAGCTAAATATTATGGCCTGGGCTCGGGCTTTGTCTTCTCGACGCTGGCCGAGGGTGGTTATATCTTTTCGCTTGAGGGAAGTCGTGGTCCCGGCATCGACAAGATCAGGATCACCGATCGCTTTTATCTTGGCAGTCCGCAGTTCCGGGGCTTCGACATTCGCGGCGTCGGTCCGCGAATTCAGCGTATCCAGTACAGCGATGCGACACCTGCGCAGACGCTGCTGGACGGCCGTGACCAGATCATTGATGACGCGCTGGGCGGACGGGCTTACTACCTTGCTCGCGCGGAACTGGAGATCCCGCTGGGTTCAGGCGCCCGTGAGCTTGGTCTTCGGCCATCTGTCTATGCGCAACTTGGCAGCCTCTTTGGCATTACACGCCCGTTGCCAACAACGGTTTTCCCGACACTGATCGACCCTACCACAGGCAAGGAATATGTCGGCGCCCGTGATGTTCCGCAGGTTGGTACCAATGGCCAGCCGCTTTATACTTACCCGGTCACGACGACGGGTACCGATGCCAGCGGCAATCCGATCACGACGACGGTTGCAACACCAACTCTTTGTGCCACCGGAGCGCCGACGGGGGAGAATATGGCGTGCGTTGGAACGACGGCCAATCCGTTGTATACTGTCGCGCAGACGCCGTTCATCGAGCGCTTCCTGGGCAACTCGGCAAGTCCGCGCCTCACTGTTGGCATCGGCGTGAACTGGAATTCGCCCTTTGGGCCGCTGCGGATCGATATTGCCAAGGCGATACTGAAGCAGAAGGGCGACGACGATAAACTCATCACTTTCAACGTAGGGACACAGTTCTGATGAAGACGCTCCACACTCTCCTCCTCGCGGCCACGGTCGCCGCTCCGGCGCTTGCTCTGCCCAGCGCGGCACGGGCGCAGGTTGCTGTCGCCAATCCGGAGGCCGCGATCGCAAACTCAAAGGCCTGGGCAACCGCCAAAACGCAGATCCAGACCACGTACAAGGCACAGATCGACCAGGCTGAGGCACGACGCAAGGCAATCTCGACCGAACTGCAGCCGCTGGTTACTGCCTATCAGGCGGCCGCTAACGCTCCAAATGCCAACGAGGCGGCGCTTCGCACTCAAGCACAAAACATTCAGACCCGCGAAAACAGTGCCAATCAGGAACTACAGCGACTGACCGCGCCAGCGCAACGTGCGCAGTCCTATGTGCTTGAGCAGATCTCGGCAAAGTTGAAGGATGCGATCGACAATGCCGCACGTGCGCGCAACGCTGTAGTCGTCGTCCGCCCGGACGCGGCACTTTCCGTGCAGCCATCGGCGGACATCACGCCAGCGGTGACGACCGAGCTTGACCGTCTGGTGCCCAGTGTCAACGCGACGCCCCCGGCCAATTGGCAGCCGGGCGGTCAGCAGGGGCAGCAGGCTGCGGCCACTGGCGTCGCGCCGGTCACGGCGCCGGTCCAATCGCGCAAGAAGCCGCAGGGCCGATAAAGGGCAGGGGCGATGACGGATCGTCTGGCGGGGGTGCTTGATATCGCGAGCGTGATGGCCGCGCTTCCCCATCGGTATCCCATGCTGCTGGTCGATCGTGTCGAGGAACTGGTCCTCGACACATCGATCACCGCGATCAAGGCGGTGACGATTAACGAGAGCTTCTTCCAGGGGCATTTCCCCGGCCGCCCAATCATGCCGGGCGTGCTGATCATCGAGGCGATGGCGCAGGCGGCGGGGGTTCTGGCCGTGGAAAGCTTGGGGCTCGCTGGCTCCGGCAAGCTCGTTTATTTCATGGCGATCGAGGCCGCCAAGTTCCGCAAGCCCGTGGAACCCGGCGTTCTGCTGCGTCTCGATGTTTCCTTCGTCCAGAAACGGCGAACCGTTTGCAAATTCGCAGGGCGCGCGCTCGTTGACGGCGAGCTGGCGGCGGAAGCCAGCTTCACCGCGATGATCGCTGATCCTCCGTCCCAAGCTTGAATTACGAATTTGCCACGTGTAGCGGCATTCCTTCGTTCAGGCTGGTCGGAACCAGTCGATCAATGGAGCCAATCATGAAAACCGATACGCACCCCGAATACCACATCATCAAGGTGCAGATGACCGACGGCACCGTTTTCGAGACACGTTCTACCTGGGGCAAGGAAGGCGACACGATGCAGCTCGACATTGATCCGCTGGCACATCCCGCCTGGACCGGCGGCCGCGGTCAAATGCTCGACACCGGTGGTCAGGTCGCCCGCTTCAACAAGCGTTTCGGCGGCGGGCTGACCCTTCGCAAATAACGATAGCTGGGGCAGCGGCGCTCACACGATACGCCGCTGCCCTGTCGATCAAGCGGGCGCTGATTTCGCCTCCTGCCGACGACGTGTCCGCAGTCCGCCGCCGATCATACCGAAGCCAAAAGTCAGCAGCATCCAGGTCGATGGTTCCGGAACACCCATCGCGAACGCGATGAAATCGCTGTGAATGGAGGTCGGCACGAAGCCGTTAAATTCTCCCCAGCTGCTGTTCAGATCATCGTCGATATCGCCGAACGTGCTTCCAAAGGTGAGCCCGAATGATGTGACGGATGCGAGCTTGCCGTTAATGAACTGCGGTCCTCCGGAGTCGCCACCTGCCGAGCTGACTTCCAGCGCACCGACACCCAGATCGCAATATTTGCTTGACGCGTCGATACCGAAGCCAAGCGTCGCCAACTGACACGATCCGTCATACTGCGCCACGCCGGGATCGAAGTCCGAAAGATATGTCGAATTGACGTCGGCTGTTCCGAAAAACTTCTGACCATCCGCGTCAGCGTCGGTGAAAAAACCGTCAAAGTCAGCATCACCCAACCGGAAGTCATAACGGTTGTCGCCCTGGCGAAGACGTCCTGGCGAAAGATCATCGCCGATCAGTCCGCCCACATCGGAACGTGCTCCATACCCTGCAATATTGTAGCGCTGTCCCGCCAGGTCAGGGCCGGTATAAACGCTGTAGGCAGTCGCAAAGGACGGTGCCAGCTGATCGAGCCGCAACACCGCGATGTCGTTTTGATCGATGACTTCGCCTGTGTATTTTGAATTGACGAAATATTTGCTGACATCGATCCCCACAGACTTCTTGTCCAGAAACGTGATCGAGTCAGGGTCTGACAGATCATTGAAGTAGGCGGTCGTTTTGAACGGATTTGCAGTGCCAGCACCGCCACTGACGCAGTGACCAGCGGTGAGTATCGAACGACGATCGGAAAGCAGCGAACCAGAGCAGATGAACGAGTCTCCGTTCTGGTACTCCATGATCAAAGACACGACGCCCTGATATTTGGGGCCTTGCGCGAAATTGATGGGACTACCGCCACCGGCAAGAGTCGCGGTAGAGGTTTGTCCGACAATACTGCTTTGAGCGGTCCAGCTGTGGCCCTTGAACATACCCGATTGAACAAGATTCGATGCTGCGGCGGGTGTCGAAACTGCTGCAAGCGCCAGCACACTTGCAGCCAACAATCTTTTCGTAATTGCCATACCGGTCCCCTGTCTTGATCCCGTCAGCCCATGCTCGAGCTGACGGGATAAACCTTCCTTTACCTTTCATTAACCGTCAAGCTGCAAATCATGGTTTTCTTGGCATCGAATATGCTCAAATTCCGAACCTCAGCGATACGCGAATATCGCGACCGGAAAGCGGCGCGAAGTCTTTCAGGAAGCTGGAATGACGGCGGGCGTTGACGTCGAAGATGTTGTTCGCGCTGACGAGCAGATAGGTTTTGCTGTCCACCCCGAACGGTTTGAAGCTGACTGACGCATTGGTCAGCGTATAGCCCGGCGTTGTTGTCTCGAACTGGGCGACGCGGTCCTGCTTGAAAACATGCTCCACTTCACCGCGAAGGGTGAAAAGGTCGGCTTGTGCTTCCACGCCACCCAGCAGGCGTAGTGGTGGGATGCGTGGCACGGGGCCGGCATCGATGATCGAGGCATGGACATAGTCACCCAGCGCGTCCGCGTTGATCTGTGTACCGCCGATCTGGAACAGTTTCGCCGACGCGTCGGCCTCGAACCCATAATAATGCGCATCCGCCTGCTGGAATTGGAAGCAGGGCAGGTCGACGTTGCGGCCTGATGGCGCGGCGGCGGCTCCGCAGACGTTCTGGCCCACCTGGTTTTCCGAGATGTAGTTCTTGAACCAATTGTAATAGGCCGACGCGTCAAGATTGAACCGTTCACCGTGGACGTGAAGTGTACCCTCCAGTCCGTAGCTGCGCTCCAGCCGGAAATCGGGGCTGCCGAGTTCATACGCCTGGGTGCCGGCATGCGGGCCGTTGGCGAATGCTTCCTCCGCCGATGGCGCGCGCTCGGTGTAGGAGCCGTTTAGCCCGAAGCGGATCTGATCGCCCAAACCGTACGACGCACCGAGCGATCCTGAGAACGCATCATAGGTTCGTTTGCCGCCGAAGAAGCGCAAATCATCGTTTGGCGTTTTCGCGGTCAGGTCGGTGAACTCGTACCGCGCGCCGCCCGATGCCTTGAACACGCCGCCGTCATATTGCTGGAGCGTGAAAAGACCCGTCTGGTTTGTTTCATTGCGCGGCAGGAAGGCTTCGTCCCCGACGACGTTGAAAAGGCGGTTGAAATACTGAACGCCCGACGCGCCCTGCCATCCACCACGGCTTGCCTGGAGCACTTCAAGACGTGCCTCGGTGCCGTTATTGTAAAAGGCGGTGCCGATCTCACCCGATGGCTCCAGCTCGAAATGGCGGTAGTTGGCATGGCCCATGCGGATGCGGACACGGTCGAAGAACCCGCCACCGGTCTCGACCTCGCCACGCAGATCGACGCGGTTCTGAACTACATCAAGGCGTGGTGATTCCTGCCCCTCTTTGACGTCGGTCGAATAGCGGATCGGCACGCCGTACAGGCTGTCATAATGGCTATAGGATACGCCAAGACTGCCGGTATCCGTGATGATCGAGGCACCCGCACCCGCTGTCCAAGTCTCGGCTTGCGTATTGGGCAGCTTGCCCTTGATCACGGCCGTCGCGGCGAAATCGATCGAATCCTCGCCCGGAGCGACGTCCTGGGCCAGTCCAACCTGACTTAGCGCGGCTGCTCGTTGCGCGGGCGACAATGCATAGCCGCCGACCCGCAGATTGTTGGACTTCAGATACGATCCGTCGGCGTGCAGCACGAAATGCTGGCCAACCGCGATATCGCCCGCGCTTTCGATAGCTCGCTCATCGGCTGCGGAACCATAGGTCGCGATCCCGTTTACACGGTAGCCATTTTCGGGAACCGTGCGTGGGATCCGCGTATCGATGACGTTGACGACACCCCCGACCGCCGATGATCCGTACAGAAGGGCGGCTGGCCCGCGAATGACCTCGATCCGCTCCGCAAGCAGCGGATCGATCGCAACCGCATGATCGACGGACGTGTTGGACACGTCGATTGAGCCGATCCCGTCGGTCAACACACGAACACGTGGCCCCTGAAACCCGCGAAGAATAGGGCGCGATGCACTGGGTCCGAACGATGTCGCCGACACGCCCGGCAACCGCGATAGCGTCTCGCCGATCGTTGCGCGCAGATCCCGGGTCAGCGCCTCACCCTTCAATACGGACGTACCTTGCAGGACGTCCGTCTCGCTCTGGTCAAGAACGCCGGTCACGATGATGTCTTTCACCGATGTCACTGGTAATCGCGATGATGTGGGGACAGCTGATCGGGCTGTAGCGGGTACGGCTGGTGGCGAGGCCGGAACGGTCTGCGCCGCGCTTGGCGAGGTGATGGCGGCGGATATCGCGATCCCGCGAAGAGCCATAAGTCGCATGATATAACGTTTCCCTAATCGATCTCCGGGTCGCCTAAACGTAATGATGTAATATATCAATCGGTAATTGATCAGGAAGAGTGAGATCGGTCGCTTCTACGCCAGTCCGCCGGTAAACCCTGTGATCCCAAGTAGAAGATTGACGTTCAGCACAATGATCACCGCCGCTATCACCCATGCAGTGATCTTCAGCCAGGGCGGGCTGACCAGACCGCCCATCTTCGTCTTGTCGGAGGTGAATTGAACCAGCGGGACGATCGCAAAGGGAAGCTGCATGGACAGTACGACTTGGCTCAAGATCAGCAACCGCGCCGTCCCGCTTTCGCCATAAACAGCGGCGACAATCACCGTCGGCACGATGGCGAGTCCTCTGGTAAAAAGCCGGCGCAGCCACGGCGACAGCCTCAGCCTCAGAAATCCTTCCATGACGATCTGACCCGCAAGCGTGGCAGTGATCGTGGAGTTCTGCCCTGACGCCAACAAGGCTACCGCAAACAAGGTACTTGCCGCCGCTGCTCCCAGTGTTGGTGAGAGCAGTTTATATGCGTCCTGGATTTCCGCGACATCGGTACGGCCGATCGTGTGAAACGCGGATGCGGCGAGGATCAGGATCGCGGCATTGACGAACAACGCAAGCATAAGCGCTATGCTGCTGTCCAGTGTCGCCCATTTGGCTGCGTCGCGCTTGCCCTCATCCGTGCGCGGATAGTCACGCGTCTGCACAGCGGCCGAGTGGAGGTAGAGATTGTGCGGCATTACCGTGGCGCCGAGAATCCCGATGGCAATGTACAGCATCATCGGATTTGTCACGATCTCGTGTCGCGGGATAAAGCCTGCGAGCATCTCGCTCATGACAGGTTGCGAGGCGAGCAGTTCATAGACAAAGCACAGCGCGATAATCGCGATCAATGCGATGATGAATGCCTCCAGGCGACGAAAGCCACGCTTCTGCAGGGCGAGGATAAGGAGGACGTCCAATCCAGTGAGGCAGACACCCCAGACGAGCGGGATACCGAACAACAGATTCAGGCCAATTGCAGTACCGATGACTTCCGCCAGGTCACAAGCAACGATCGCGATCTCGCACAAGAACCACAACATGATCGAGACAGGTTTGTTGTACGCATCACGGCAGGCGGAAGCGAGGTCGCGACCTGTCGCGATCCCCAGCCGAACCGACAGCGCCTGCAGCACGATCGCCATGACGTTGGACATTAGGATGACCGAGAGAAGCGTATAACCGAACGCCGATCCACCGGCGAGATCAGTCGCCCAATTGCCCGGATCCATGTAACCAACGGCCACCAGAAATCCCGGTCCGGTGAAAGCCGCAAGCTTGCGCCACCATGACGTTCCGGCAGGTACGCTGATCGAGCGAAAGACCTCCGGCAACGATATGCCACCACTTGTCCGCCAGCCGCCATCATTTGCGGGTGCTGCGTGCTGCACGTTGGACGGCTGCATTGACAAGCCCTTGATTTGGTCAGGATGAGGATCGACGTTCGGCTAAGCGTGGGTCGTCGTGGAACCGGGTTAGCTGTTGCGCCATAACACATACGCAGGGACGCGCCACCGTGCTGCAATACGCCAGTTACTCGCGCAATTCTGTCACCTCGTGATTAACGTATTTCTCCGGACCTTCACGCTCTAGTGATTCATCCCGAGCCGTATCGAGACCGATCGGGCATGCGCGGGCAATCCCTCTGCTTGAGCCAGCGCGACGGTGGCGGGACCGAGCATGCCCAAGGCGTCGTCGTCAAGTTCGATGAAGCTGGTTCGCTTCATGAAATCCAGCACCGTCAGTCCCGACGCAAAACGCGCACGGCGGCCTGTTGGCAGTACATGATTGGGTCCGGCCACATAATCGCCGATCGCCTCAGGCGTATGACGGCCGACAAACACCGAGCCTGCATGACGAACCTCGTTAAAGAACGGCTGAGGGTTTTCGATCGCGAGTTGAAGATGCTCGGGCGCGAGCGCGTTGACCAGCGGTATGGCGTCATCGATTGTCGCTACCAGAATGACCGCTCCATTGGCATTCCATGCCGCTCTCGCAGTCTCGGCGGTCGCCAATTCGGAGATCTGACGGTTGACGGCTGCGATAACGGCTTCGGCTAGACCAGCGTGGTCCGTCACCAGGATCGATTGCGTCGTGACGTCATGTTCCGCCTGGCTCAGCAGGTCGGCCGCAATCCATTCGGGATCACATCCATGATCCGCGACCACGACGATCTCACTGGGGCCAGCGACCATGTCGATCCCGACCACGCCATACAGTTGCCGCTTTGCCTCTGCGACCCATGCATTGCCCGGGCCAGTTACGACATCGACCGGTGCGATAGGACCGGCGCCGTACGCAAATGCGGCGATCGCTTGCGCACCGCCGATGCGCCAAAGTTCGTCGATGCCTGCCAAATGCGCAGCGGCGAGTACCAGCGGACTTACAACGCCATCGGGCGTCGGTGTCGCGATAACCAGTCGCTTTACACCTGCAACCCTGGCGGGAATGGCGTTCATCAGCAGTGACGACGGATAAGCCGCACGACCGCCAGGAACGTACAATCCAGCTGCGTCAACCGGTCGCCAGCGCGCGCCCAGACGGACGCCCTGCTCGTCGACATAATCACTGTCGGAAGGCCGCTGTTTCTCGTGATAGGCGGTGATGCGCGCAGCCGCCACTTCAAGCGCCTGACGAAGCTCGGGCTGCAGCGCGTCGAATGCGGCAGCGCAACTATCCGCATCGATCCGCCAACCCGTCTGATCGAGATCATGCCGATCAAACCGACGCGTATAATCGGCGACAGCCACCGCGCCTTCTTCGCGTACGCGCGCGATAATCGCGGCCACGTCACGTCCGACGCCGCTCTCCGTCTCCCGCCGCGAACTGACCAGATGATCGAAGTCACTTGCGAAGCCCGGTGCACATGCGTCCAGCCAGATCACGCCGCGGCTCGCTGGCCAACCGCGCGCCGAAAACTCTCGACGAGTGGTACGATCGCGTCACGTGTTTTCATCGCCGCACGATTGACAATCAGCCGGCTGGTCACATCCATGATATGTTCGACCTCGACCAGACCGTTGTCCTTTAATGTACGGCCCGACGAGACCAAGTCGACGATGCATGGTGCCAAGCCCAGAATTGGCGCCAGCTCCATCGCGCCATTTAGTTTAACGCACTCTGCCTGCACATCTCGTGCCGCAAAATGCGCTTGTGTGACATGAGGATATTTGGTGGCGACACGCACATGGCTATGCCCGCGCGCATCGCTCAATGCGCCAGTTGGTAACGCAACTGAAAGGCGACAATGGCCGATGTCGAGGTCGACGGGCGCATAGAGTTCTGAATAGTGAAACTCCGCCAAGACGTCGGACCCTACGATCCCGATCTGCGCCGCACCGTGCGCAACAAAAGTCGCAACGTCGAACGCGCGAACGCGGATCAGTTCGATACCGGGCCGGTCAGTGCCAAAGCGCAACGCACGGCTTGCCTCGTCGGCAAACGCTGCTTCCGGCCGTATCCCTGCGCGCTCCAAAAGCGGCAGCGCCTCGTCCAGAATGCGACCCTTTGGTACCGCGACGATGATTGGACCTTCACTCACGGGCTGGGCTTTACGGTTGGGACGAGACCGGCGCAATGAGTGCAGCTGACGGTCGTTGACGAGTAGCAACATTTGCCGGAGATTTTGCATTTATTGTTTGTGCGATGCGAGAACCGTCAGACCGTGACCCTTTAAATCTTCCATCGCCGCATTGCGGCCAGCGCGGCAGGGGCATTTTCCCATGGTACGAAATGTCCCGCTTCAACGTGCTCGATCGTGAGATCAGGCACGTAAGCGTCCAGCCCATCCAGCTGAGCGGCCGGCAATAGAGCCTTGTCCTTCATGCCCCAGATGACCAGGACCGGCATCTGCGTGGCCGGGAACGGCGCTTCCAAAAAGGCAGGCCGAGGCGGATCGTCGTCCATGCGTGGGACGATAATGCTACTGGCCCGGTACCAGTTCAGCATCGCCGTCATGGCTCCCGGCTGCGACCATTCGTCGAGATAGGCGGCCTTGTCGTTGCCGGCGATCATGGTGGTCAAAACCTGCGCAAAGGTGCTGCCAAAGAATTGCTCAAGCCCGGCACCGACCAGGCCCTTGTCGATTCTCGTATCGCGAAAGCGATTCATATACTGGCTGGCACGCCTCTGTTCGCGGTCGTCGAACAGGGACCGCTGAAAGATCAATGGATGGGGCGCATTGACGATGACAAGCCTCGCGACCCTGTCCGGTGTGCCGATCGCTGCCATCCAGGCGATCGCGCCACCCCAATCATGGCCGACAAGCGTGAATTGATCGAGGGAGAAATGGTCGGCCAGCGCGAAGAGGTCGCCGACGATCTTGTCGGGTGTGTAATTCTCGACGCCGTCCGGCTTGGATGAACGGACATAGCCACGTTGATCCGGTGCAAGAACAAAATGGTCGCGCGCAAGCTCGGGAATGACTTCGCGCCAGGTCCGATGAGATTCGGGGAATCCATGCAACAGCACGATTGGAGGCGCCGTCGGATCGCCCGCAACAGCAACGTCAAGCTCGATACCTTCACCAAGCACCGCGCGCTGCATCTTCCAGTCGGAACCGGCTGACTGATCAGGCGCTGCTTGCATCATGCTGCATCCAGTTCGGGATAGCGTCGAAAGATACCATCCTCATTGAACGGGAGACGGCGACCGCTTTTCATATACGCGACGATCCCGGGCAGTGCACTGACACTATCGTGAACGCGAGCCAGAGCGGGATAGCGGTGCGCAAGCGTCGCCATACGCTTTGGAAACATGTAATTCAGTCCCTCAATCAACTGAAATATCGCCGTGTCGATGGGCGTCCATCGATGATCAACCATCCATTCGCTGGGGCTATCGACGGCCACCTCCTCAAAATAATCCAGGAATTTCGGCAGGCGCTCTTCGCGAAACTGCAGGGCACTCCGGGACGCCTCCGGCTTCTGATCGTCATAATAGTCACTGCTGCCGACAGGATGATGGACATTGTGAATCTCGGTCACGAAATCAGTGACCGTGAGCTGCAACTGATGGACCCAAAGACGATCGGCCATGCCGGCAGGCAATAGGTCATGCCGTTCGCCGAGATACATAAGGATATTGGCTACCTGCGCGATCGTCATGTCGTCCATTGCGAGATAGGGCGGCGCGAACGGTGCGCGGTACGCCCTGGCTGCCATGTCGGTCAGCAATGCGTCCACCCCGTTTTCACGCGCACGGTCGCGATAGTCGATACCGGCCGCCTCCAGCGCCAAACGCACGAATTCACCGCGCCCCTGGATCGACGGCCAATACCACAGATGATACGCCATCATGCCTCTCCCGGTGCCCGCGCCCTGATCGCCAGCGCATGAATACGGTCGGCGAGAAGATCGGCCAGCGCCTGATTGATCAGTCGCTGACGCGCGACCCGCGACAATCCCTCAAACGCGCGGGCGGTGATTTGGACCCTGAAGTGGCTCTCGCCAGTACCGTCGTCTCCCATATGCCCCGCGTGGTGGGCGCTTTCGTTTTCGACGGCGAGCATCAAAGGGTCGAGCGCGTTGGTCAGCCGGGTGATGATCTGGTCCTTGACGGACGTGGTGGCGGGCGTGGTCATCGATCCCATATAGCCGGATTGTAAAAAAACGGAGAGCCGGTGTCGAGGCGCGAACATTCAGACGACGGAACTCGCCGCCAGGCGCGTTTTCACGGACGTATCGACAGCAATGGCGCGCGGTGCGCCGTGCCGGGCTGCAATGAACCCGGAGAGTTTCGCGCGCCGTTGGACGAGCCGATCGATCAGGACCGTCCACGCCCGTTCCGCCTACTTTGCCTGAATCATGTCCGCGCCTTTAACAGCCGATACAATTTCTTCGACGGCATGAGCGTCGATGAAATTCACCACGCCCAACGGCCGATGGCAGGCTGGGAGCGCGAGACACGCGCCTTTGCAAGAGCGGGGCGGGGTGACCAGCCACCACGATGGGCCGATTTCTCGGACCCGCTCGATGCCATCAGCGCTCGCTTTCGTCAGCATGGTGCCCAAGGTAGCGATGAAAGCGCGTTCTCGGGCACCGAACGGGCGGCGTTGAAAGTGTTGGGGCTGGGAACCGATGTGGATCGCGGCACGCTTCGACGGCGCTACAGCGAACTTGTCCGCCGTTATCATCCGGATCGTAATGGCGGCGATCGCAGCCATGAAGCCGCGCTGCAAAAGGTAATCAGTGCTTACCAGCGGCTGAAGGGGTGCGCAGCCTTTGCTTGATACTGATTGGACCCTAAGGCGAACGACATGACCGACATTTCCAACACGCTGCCTGACAGCCGCGAAACAACAATTCTGGACGCGCCCGACAAGATGATCTCAGTTCGAGAGATGTTCGGGCTGGACCGCGACATGGAGGTGCCGGCCTTCAGTGAGGCAGACGAACGGGTGCCGGATCTCGATCCGGCCTATGTCTTCGATCCCGACACGACGTTGGCGGTGCTCGCCGGATTTGCACATAACCGCCGTGTAATGGTTCAGGGATATCACGGTACCGGCAAGTCGACGCACATCGAACAGGTGGCGGCACGGCTTAAATGGCCTTGCATCCGGATCAACCTGGACGCGCATATCAGTCGGATCGATCTGGTCGGACGCGATGCGATCGTGCTTCGTGACGGTCAACAGGTCACGGAGTTTCGCGAAGGACTGCTACCCTGGGCTTTGCAAACGCCGACCGCGCTGGTGTTCGACGAATATGATGCCGGGCGCCCCGACGTCATGTTTGTGATCCAGCGCGTGCTTGAAACCGAGGGCAAGCTGACCCTGCTCGACCAGAACCGGGTCATTCGCCCAAGCCCCTGGTTTCGGATGTTTGCCACTGCCAATACGGTCGGGCTGGGCGATACCAGCGGACTGTATCACGGGACGCAGCAGATCAATCAGGGGCAGATGGACCGGTGGAACATCGTCGTCACGCTGAACTACCTGCCAGCGGCGACCGAAGCGCAGATCGTTCTCGCCAAGTCGGGCGAGTATGACAAGCCGGACGGCAAGAAGGTCGTCGACAACATGGTCCGCGTAGCGGATCTGACAAGAAAGGGCTTTGTTGGAGGCGATATCTCAACGGTGATGAGCCCACGTACCGTCATCACTTGGGCGCAGAACGCGCTGATCTTTGGCGATATCGGCTTTGCATTCCGGTTGAGCTTCCTCAATAAATGCGACGAAGCGGAGCGCCCGCTGGTAGCGGAATATTATCAGCGCGTGTTCGGGAAAGACCTGCCGGAGAGCGTAGTGGGAATTAAACAGTAAACTATCGACGCTGACGATTACGAGGACCTTTTTAAAAAAAAGGAGCGCCCCAGCGGAGCGCCCCTTCCTTGCCGCTGGCCGATCTGCTCAGGCGTAGCGCAGCGAAGCGCGCACCCGCCTGCGACGCAGCGTGCCGCCGACCAGTCCGAAGCCGACCATCATCATCGCCCAGGTTGCCGGTTCCGGCACGCCGCCTACCGGGTCGGGGTTGGAACCGGTGTCACCGATTCGATCGCCGACTGCATAGGCATAGGTAAAACTCGCGCTGCCGCCGTTCATGAGATCGCCGATGTTGTAGGCAAGACCCAGTCCAAAGTCGCCCGTACCGGACAAGCCGACATCGCCATCGGTGTGGTTCAAAACGCTGAACGGATTTGGCGTACTGCAACAACTGGAATTGATCTGCGTGGAGTGCGCATAGCCGTTCGCATTGAGGTTTAGGATTGCAAGCACAAGACCACTAACCGCTCCGGCAGATCCAACAAAGTCATTCACGCCGAAAACGTCATTTCCTCGCTGGTTGACAGTAGCGAAGTTGCCAAATCTTCCGACATCCGGATCAGGATCGACCGAGGTGACGAAAGCTAGGCCCGTAAGATCCTGTAGTGCGGTGATCGTCGAATTGATGACTACGCGCTGTTCATTCGCGTTGAGGAAGTAATTGTTGGTAATCCTCAGAAAGCTGTTACCGCCGGTCCAGCTGAGGCCGTACGTGTAACCATTAAGCGCGGCTCCGGTCAGTGCGGTCGCGGTACTCGTTCCGAACGACCCTCCGCCAAGAGCATTTTCATTACCGAGAAAGCCGGACTGATCCGAACTGACGGCAAAGCCCTGATGAGGCGACCCCGGTGTGTTATAGTCGTTGGCCGGATCGAATGTTCCCGTCCCGGTTGGATCGTGAATCAGGCCCGGACTGGCAGTGCCGCCCGTTCCCAGCGTACCAGCGCTCCCGACCGCGGTAGAAATATAATTGTTGCTCAACGCCACAGGATCGGCGGAAGCCGAACCAGCAATAGTGATCCCACTCATCAACAATGCAAGTTTAACTGCAACTTTCATTTTACATCTCCCCACTGAAAATCAATGCGTTAGTCCGATGGTAAGGCTGTAGAAATTCAAACCCAGTGTCCACAAACTATCCACGCTACATAGCAATCACGGCGTGAACGGCCGAGTCTGTTCACTAGTTAGCAGATTATGAGGCGATTAATAGGCAGTTAATCGTCTACTCTTAGACTTCGAAGAACTTGTAATAAAAACTGTTCCGTAGTTCCTGATTAGGTACAGGCTATCATCTTGTTTTCCTGTCTTTAATCGATCTTACGCTAGTCCTTTTCTATCGTTCACTCATCCCGGTTGGCTATGTTGACTGACTGAGGGTGGTCCGGACTCACATCGCCCGACCCGCAAGAACCGTTGTGGCAAGCAGTTATACAATGTCAGCCACTGCGCGCTTTTTTGTTGACCCGTTACCATCAAGCGGGTCACCGGGCATAGTGGCTCAGGAAACTCCGCTCGACCGGTTCAAGTCGGTACTTGGCAGCACCGCCCGCGCGGTGGCGCAGGAGCCGGAGGTCGAGCTGGCTTTCACCGCCGATACGCCGGTCCAGTCGGGCAAGCATATGAAGGTGCCGATGCCGGCGCGCGCATTGCCGCCCGATCAAGTCGCGGAGGCACGCGGGTTTGCTGATGGTTTTGCATTGCGCTTGCGCCACCATGATACTGCCTTGCATTTACGTGCTGTCCCCGCTGATCCGGTTGCGCGTGCAGTCTTCGATGCCGTGGAGATGGCCCGGGTCGAAGCATTGGGGAGCCGTGGTTATCAAGGCATTGCCAGTAATCTGGCGATGGCGCTGGATGTCCGTTTGCGATCCGATCCCATCACACGGGCGCGGACGCGTGATGAGGTGCCATTGTCGACCGCGCTCTCTCTGCTGGCCCGCGAACAGATGACCGGCATTGCCGCACCCGTGGCGGCTGAGCCGGGGCTGGCATTGGTGCGGAACTGGGTGGAGGAGCGGGTCGATCTCCATGCACTAGCTCTGACGCTGGACGATCAGCGAGCATTTCAGGTGTTGGCGACGAAGATGCTGGAGGATCTCGAACTGATCGAGAGCGACCCGAGACCGGAAGAACAGGACGAAGAAGGTCAGGACGAAGAAGGAATTGACGAGCAGCAGGAAGACGAAGGCGAGGAAGGTGAGGACGAAGGTGCCGAGGGACAAGGTGAGGTAGAAGCGCGCGGCGAGACTAGCGAGACCGATGACCAAGTGGGCGACGGGGAGCAGGACGGCGATGAAGCCGACTCCGAGATCGACGGCGATGCTGGCGACGACGGCGAAGAGGGCATGCAGCCGATACGCCCGAACCGACCGCTGGCCGACCAGCTAGCTCAATTCGATTACAAGGCCTGGACTAATCGGTTTGACGAGACGGTGGGAGCGACGGAGTTGTGCGATCCCGACGAACTCGTTCGACTGCGCGGCTATCTGGATCAGCAGTTGATCCATTTGCAATCAGCCGTGTCAAAGCTGGCTAACCGGTTGCAACGTCGCCTAATGGCGCAACAGTCGCGATCATGGGATTTCGATCAAGAGGAGGGATTGCTCGATGCGGCAAGACTGGCACGAGTGATCGTCAATCCGACGCAGTCGCTCAGTTACAAGATCGAACGTGAAACCGAGTTCCGAAATACGGTTGTCACGCTCCTTCTGGACAATTCCGGATCGATGCGCGGGCGCCCTATCTCGATTGCGGCAATCAGCGCGGACATACTTGCACGAACGCTGGAGCGGTGCGGCGTCAAGACCGAGATACTGGGGTTCACAACACGTGCATGGAAAGGCGGGCAGGCTCGCGATACCTGGCTGGCAGCCGGGCGACCGCCGCAGCCCGGACGACTGAATGACGTGCGCCACATCGTCTATAAGAAGGCCGACGAGCCTTGGCGGCGTGCGCGGGCCAATTTGGGCCTGATGATGCGCGAAGGGCTGCTGAAGGAAAATATCGATGGCGAGGCGTTGATCTGGGCGCATGCCCGGTTGGTCGCCCGGCCGGAAGAACGTCGCATTCTAATGGTAATTTCCGACGGTGCTCCCGTTGATGATTCAACCTTGTCGGTCAACTCGGGCAGTTATCTGGAGCGCCACCTGCGGCAAGTCATCGGGTGGATCGAGACCAAGTCTCCGGTCGAGCTGGTCGCGATCGGTATCGGACACGACGTGACACGCTATTACGAGCGAGCGGTTACGATCATGGATGCCGACCAGCTTGGTGGGACGATCATCGAGCAACTGGCCGCGCTGTTCGACATGCGATGATCGAACCGCCGCCTACCGGCTTCGTAACCCCGATCAAACGTTCAATTACGATCGCCGGGCACCAAACATCGCTTAGTCTCGAACCTATATTCTGGGCTGCGCTGGAACAGGCGGCTGTCGCTTACAACTGCCCTTTGAACGCTCTCGTTGCCGAGATCGACGCCGTCCGAGTAATAGCGCGCGAGCCGACGAACCTGGCGAGCGCGATCCGGTCCTGGCTGTTCCACGTAACGGCGTCTGCTACCGTGACGTAATGTTCACATATACCGGGCCGGTTTTTAGCAGTGTTGCCATCGATGCGTCCGGCAATGCAGCATTGCCTTCAATACGTAATGCGGTGTCGGCCCACCAGCTTGCAGGTGGAATCAGTGAGGTCCGTCCGGTCAATACCTTCGCACACCGTAGCGCAACGATGCACGTCAGGCTTTGGCGACTTAACGTCCTGCGGAAAGCGAGAACATGCGCCGCTCGCCGACCGCCGACTTCAAGTGGCTGATAATCGCCATCGGCGAATAATTGAGCGTGGCGGCGTCGCAAGTCCAGCATCAACGCAATCATCGACAGCTTTTCATGACAACTGCTTGCGTCCGGGGCGTCACGCCCACCAAGCATCTGCTGGCGAAGATCGAAATTGACCGGTCGCCTATTGTCCGGGTCAACCAGGCTGAAGTCGGATAATTCGGTTCCTTGATAAAGATCGGGCATTCCGGGAATGGTGTGACGAAGTGCTACCTGAACTAGCATATTCACGCGGGCAGCTGCGTCGGTCGAGCTGACGAACGCGCGAAGATCATTCAGAAACTCTGGTGATCGATCCGGATCGAGCAATGTCTCCACAACATACTTGCACCGCGCCTCATAGCCATTGTCCGGTGCTTCCCAAGATGACCGCAACTTGGCTTCACGCAGTGCCTTTTGCTGCCAAGCGACGACGCGCGTTGCATAGCCGGACAGTCCGTCCTTGTCGTCGGCGGGTAACCCCTGCGGCCACGCGCCGTACAGTGTCTGATACAAGATGTAGCGATCAGCCGGATCGATGCCATTACCGACAACAGCCGTCTGCTCGTTCCAACGCGCCACGCATTCGCCCCAAGAAACTGGCAATTCGCTGAGAACAGCCAAGCGCGCCCGCATATCTTCGCCACGTTTATGATCGTGAGTGGCGGTTGCCAGCATAGCGTGCGGGAATTGCTCACACCGTGCCACTGCAATCCGGTGAAAGTCGGCGATGGGCATCGAAAGCCGCTGCGCATCGAACCCGACATCCATCCGCGACAGTAATTTACCGTGACGATAGAAGGCAGTGTCCTCTACCGACTTCGCTGCGATTGGCGACGAAAGTTGCTGGAACCGCCGAACCGCCTCGCCCGCCAACTCCAGATCTCCTGCACCACCGCCCGCAAGCCAGGCTAGGATCATGTCGGTGATCCACGCCTCACCCGGCGGATTGAAACGCGCAACCCGCTGCTTTGCCAACATCCGCACACGGCCATCGCTGGCCGGTGCGGACCTCCCGTCGCCATAGGTTCGATAGACCGGCCAGACCCAGAGTAGTCGCTCGATGGCGCGGCGAAACATGCCGGACGTCACGCCGTCAACTTGTTCCGTGGATGCGGCCAAGCTCTCGAACGCGGCGACACACCGGGTGAGTTGACCATCGAACTGCCAGGCCAGCATATCCTGCCGCGCCTGTAGTTCTTCAAACTCGAATTTCGCAGGCCGATTGCTCAAGTCGGTCCAGAGCTTGCCAAGTGCTTCGTCCCCTTCTTCAGAGTGAAGCAGCGCAGATACGTCTTCCATGAAGTCATAGCCGCTGGTGCCGTCGACACCCCAGTCGGCGGCAAGCTGCTCACCGCATGCTAGGATCTTTTCGACGACAATATAGGCCGGGCCTGGCGGCGCCGTGGCGGGTCTTGTGATCGCGTCGAGCCGTGAACGAAGGTTCCGGCAATAACTGGCGGGATCCGTCAGGCCGTCGATATGATCGACCCGTACACCGTCGATCAATCCTTCGCTGTAAAGCCTGAAGTACAGCGCGTGCGTCCTCTCGAAGACGATCGAATCTTCGATCCGTAAGCCTGCAAGTTCATTGATCGCGAAGAAACGGCGCCAATTGAGGTCGTCATTGGCGGTGCGCCAGGACGCAAGGCGGTAATGCTGCCGGTCCAGCAGCGCGCGCAGCGACTCCGGTGTCGTACTCGCAGCCGCCACATGCTGATCCTCGTCACGTATTGAGAAGTGATGCTCGCCATACGCTACCAGAACATAGCGCCCGTGATGTTGCGATGCTTCGATCGAACCGCTTGCCAGCACCGCCTCAAGCGGCTCGCCAAGCACCGGTAACATCAGCCGAGTACTCCAGTCGATGTCGAAGTACCGTGCGTATTCGCTGACTTGTCCCTTTGCCAAGACATCATTCCACCAAGCATTCTCGCCGCCCACGACGCCCATGTGATTGGGCACGATATCGATAATCATGCCCATGTCATGATCGCGCAATTTGGTGACCAAGCTCCTGAACGCCAGCTCCCCGCCAAGTTCAGGATTAATTCGCGTCGGATCGACAACGTCATATCCATGCGTCGATCCACTCCTCGCCGTTGTGATCGGCGACGCATAAACATGGCTGATACCCAAGCTGTCCAGATAGGGCACGATCGCTTCGGCGTCGGAAAACGTAAAGTCGGCGTTCAATTGAAGCCGGTAGGTTGCCCGCGGTATCATCGCGGTCTCGCCTTGCTCAGAAGGTCGACCCGGGCCGAGATCGACGGCTTTTTAAGCAATGCGTCTGTGGTGTCCGGCATCCGACGGCGCCAGTTCGGATGCTCGTCAATTGTCCCCGGCAGATTCGGTTGTTCAACCGATCCGAGAAGATCCTCCATCGGAATAATCACTAGCGCGCAGGGTGTAGCAGAGACGGCGGACAGCGCGGCATCCACCACGACTTTGGTCTGATCGGCCGCTGGTTGCGGCTGACCATCAACAACTTCGGCCTGCTTGAACGACTGCCACAGCTTTTCGCGGTCGACGGCCCGGCGCTTGCGATCATCCGTTTCGTCAGCAGCGGGCGATTTTCTTCCCAGCCTCCAGGTCCAATCGATGTCGCGCTCCGACCACCACCCGGCAACGGTCGGCAGATCATGCGTTCCCGTCATCGCCGCTGCGTTGCGTGACCAACATCGTGGAGACGTGAACGCGCCCTTGTCACCACGTTCAAACCACAGAACCCGCATGCCGAGCATGCCGCGCTCGTCCATCTTGCCTCGAAACCCAGGCGGCACCGTTCCGAGATCCTCACCGACGACAATTGCCTTGGCGCGGTCGGACTCGATGGCGATCACGCGCATCATGTGCTCCGTCGGCATGGTGAGATATGCGCCCTGCGTCGCCGATGCACCGTGGGGCACCACCCAGAGGCGCTGCAGCCCCAGGGCATGATCGATACGAATCCCGCGCGCAAGACCGAGCGCGGACCGCAAGGTTGCGATCAGCGGCTCGAACCCGTTAGCCACTAGTGACCGGGGCGAGAAGCCGGTAATTCCCCATTCCTGGCCGTCGGGACCGAGCAGATCGGGTGGGGCGCCGATTGACAAACCTTGCAACAGGTCGGCGGGTCGGCTCCAGGCGTGACTGCCGCCCGCGTCGAGACCTACTGCCAGATCCGCGATCAGCCCGACCGCCATGCCTCCCGTCCGCGCCGAGCGGTTCGCCGCGGCTAGACTGCGCGCTGCAAGCCACTGGGCAAAGACGAAGAACCGGATGTCGTCGGCATGTTCCATCGCGAAACGCTTGACCGCCTCGCTTCCAGGATCATGAAAGGCGGTTGGCCATTGCTGCCAGCCCTTGGCTCCGTTTTGCCCGAAAAACCACGTGTGGATGGCATCGAACCGGGCGTGGTGTTCCAGGTCCTCGCTCCCTTGCCGACGAAACTGCTCGATCTGCTCGATCTGTCCTGAAGGAAGGTTGCCGAACGCTCGCCGGAGCAGCTGAATACGGCGAGGCGCTGCCTCCTTCCAGTTAATCAGGTCGGTTACATCCCCACCCGCACCTCGTTCGAGCACGCCAAGATCAGCCGTATCGGCATACAGGATGTTTAGGAACCGCCGACTGGACGGCGCATAAGGACTGTAACGGCTCGCATCGGCGGGGAAGAGTGCGTGTACCGGACTGATCGCAACGGCATCGGCACCGCGCTCGGCAAAAGCTTGCGCCGCCTTGGTCAGCGTCCCGAAGTCGCCGAACCCACCATCGCTCCCTTCGCGCAAAGCAGCGATCTGAACCGAGGGACCCCAGATGCGACGACCCTGTGTTGCGTCGTCGATCGTGAAGCATCGCGGCGGCGCTATGGCTAGGCGTATCGTCTGCGCGCCGACGATGAGCGTATGGTAACCGGGTCGATCGATCGGCGGCAGTATCGCACCACCGCGATCGCGCTTTAGGGTGACAAACTGGCGGTGTCCGTCTTCGAACACAAGCTCGGCTCGTCCTGCTGCACAGCCTAGGGGAACGCCTTCGCCAACATCACCAGACGCAAATTGCGGGTCAGCCATCTGCTCGGCTAGCCGACACCTGCTGTCGGCGATCGCGGCCTGGCTATCGGCGGTGAGATCGAGCGCGTTCAGGATCGCGATCAGAGAGGTGTCGCTGGCACGCTGCGCTTTACCGCCCGCGTCCTTCCAGTCGATCTGCAGTCCTGCCGCTGTAGCGAGGGCGTGAAGCGAATTCATGACTCCATCCGGACGACTACGCAGGCGGGTTCGCCAGCGTTACCGAGTGAAAAGACGGGTGGAGACGGGTGAATGGGAAATGTTGCTGCTTTATCGCCCAGATTGATCGCGATGCTCATCAGGGCGCCGTCGCCCATCCGCCACCGTGCCACGACCGCACCATCGCCCAAAAGCTGCGCACCATCCGCATGAGTATTCTTCAGCCGAGGAATAATCATTTCATGCCGCAGAGCGATCAGCCGTTTGTAGAGATTGCGCCATTGATCGGCGTCGGACCCCGGCTCGGCCCGCGATGCGGCGAAGGTGCCCGGCGCATTGGGATCGGGTATATGTTCGCGTGCCTCAGCATCAGCGAACGCAGGAAACCCGGCGAATTCGCGCCGCCTTCCTTCGCGCACGGCATCCGCGAGGTCATCGTGAAAATCCGTGAAGAACAGGAATGGCGTCGTGCTGCCATTCTCGTCACCCATGAACAACAAAGGGATTTGCGGGGCCAGCAGCAACAGAACGGTCGCCGCGCGCAGCTTGTCCGGCGGGGCGAGCAATGTAAGCCGCTCTCCGAGTGCGCGGTTGCCGATCTGGTCATGGTTTTGAAGAAACGAGACAAACGCGGTTGGGGAAAGATGCGCGCTGGATTTTCCTCTGGGCCGGCCGCCATGATTGGTGGACCCTTCCCCCTGATAGACGAACCCCTCGGACAGGCAGCGTGCCAGTCGCTGCGTCGGCGCTTCGGCAAAGTCCGCATAATAGGCGGTTGTCTCACCCGTCAGCAGGACGTGGAGGACGTTATGGAAGTCGTCGTTCCACTGCGCATCGTACAAGCCCGGCGCCAGGCGATCCACGTCGTTGCGCTCGTTTTCCAGGATGAGGTGGATATGGCGATCACTGTCAATTCGCTGACGTATCTCGCGGGCCATCATGTCGAGGAAGCCGTCGTTATCGATGGCGTGCACAGCGTCGAAGCGGAGTCCATCAATGCGATACTCTTCCAGCCACATCAATGCGTTGTCGACAAAGAACCGGTGCACCGCAGGTTTGTCGACAGCGACCGCGCCGCCCCACGGCGTATCAACCTCCGGGTGGAAAAACGCGCCGGCGTAGGCGCCGAGGCAGTTGCCATCGGGACCGAAATGGTTGTACACGACGTCGAGCAAAACCATCAACCCGAGCTCGTGTGCGCGGTCGATCAGCGTCTTCAACTCATCGGGCGTACCGTAACTCTCTGCCGGTGCATAAGGTAGGACGCCGTCATATCCCCAGTTGCGTGATCCGCTGAAGGCACCGACGGGCATCAGCTCGACTGCAGTGATGCCAAGATCGGCTAGGCCGGCAAGTTTGTCGGTAACACCGGAAAATCCGCCTAATGTACCGACATGCAGTTCCTGGATAATAGCCTCTTCCCAGGGGCGACCTAACCAGTTTCTTGTGCGCCATGCGTAGAAGTCGGGATCGACCACGATGCTCCAGCCATGAACGCCGCCATCCTGACACCGTGACGCCGGGTCAGGGACTGCCGACGTGTCGCTGAGGCGAAAGCGGTAACGCGTGCCTCGACCGACCGGCGCCTCGACCTCAAACCAGCCGTCTTCGGCAGGATCCATCGTGAGCGGCGAATGATCCTTCAGGTCGAGATTGACTGTCCGTTGGTCGGGTGCCCATAACCGAAAGCGTGTCCGGGCCGGTGCGAGGAGCTGCGCGCCCCATTTCATGCCGGCATGTCTTCGCGAAGGTCACTTGCGGCCGTCGTCCAGCACAGCAGTGCCGCCGATTGCGGTCCGAGTTCGTAACTGTTGCCGACAATCTGTTCGTCATCATCCGGCCGATTGCTGTCGATGAGGAGCGTCCGGTCGACGTCCGGCGCAGGAAGGCTGAACGTCAGCGTGTCGCCCGACGCGTTGAGCAACAGGCTGACCGCCTCGATCCGCCTGTCGATCCGCCGGGCGCGGCGCATGACCAAGGCACGACCCTCCGGATTGCTCCAGTCTTCGTCTGATAGTGATTGGCCGCGTTCGTCCCACCACTCAAGGTCGTTGATGTCGGTTCCTGGCATTGCCGCACCGTAGAGGAAGGCGCCGGCGCGCAGCACCGGATGTGCCTTGCGAAGCGCGATCAGGCGGGTCGTAAAGCGCATCAATGCGGCCCCATCCTCAGTTTTCAGTCGAGACCAGTCTACCCAGCCAATCTCGTTATCCTGACAATAGGCATTATTGTTACCATGCTGCGTTCGCCCGAATTCGTCGCCCGCCAGCAGCAGCGGCGTTCCCAGTGAAGTGAAAAGCGTAGTCAACATCGACCGCATCACGCGGGCGCGGGCGTTCAAGATGTCAGGATCACCGGTCGGCCCCTCGGCACCCCAATTTCGCGAATAATTCTCGCTATGCCCGTCGCGATTGTCTTCCTTGTTAGCCTCGTTGTGGCGTTGCTCATAGGCGACGGTGTCGGCCAAGGTGAAGCCGTCATGGACCGCCAGTGCGTTGACACTGGCCCAGGGACGCCGCGCACGCCGGTCGAACAAATCCCCCGAGCCGGAAATGCGCGCCGCAACCTCGCCGCGCATACCGGAATCACCGCGCCAATATTTACGCAGGCCATCGCGGTACTTGTCGTTCCATTCAGCAAAACCGGGTGGAAACTGGCCAAGGGCATAGCCGCCGGGGCCAATGTCCCACGGTTCGGTCGACAGCTTCAACTGACCCAGGACTGGATCCTGCCGCAGGACATCGAAGAAAGCGGCACCCGGGTTGAAGCCATGCTCCTCGCGACCCAGTGTCAGACCCAGATCGAAGCGAAAACCGTCGATACCGAACGACGTCGCCCAGTAACGAAGCGAGTCCGTCACCATCTGGATGACGCGCGCCTTTTCGAGGTTCAGCGTGTTACCGGTGCCGGTGTCATTGACCGCATAGCGCGGCTGACCTTGGACGAGACGGTAATAAGTGGCGTTATCGAGTCCGCGCCAGGACATGGTCGGTCCGCGCTCCGACCCCTCGCACGTGTGATTGTAAACCACGTCCATGATCACCTCGAGCCCTGCCGCATGCAGGCGTCGTACCGCGAGACGCAGTTCGTCATGGCTCTCACCCGCGCAATAACTCTGTTCGGGTGCGAAAAAGCCAAGGGTATTATAGCCCCAATAGTTTCTCAGGCTTTTTTCCTGAAGGAACCGGTCCTGCACAAACGCGTGGATCGGCATCAATTCGATCGCAGTGACGCCGAGCCGCTTGAGGTGATCGATCACGCGAGGATGACTGAGTGCGGCAAAGGTCCCGCGTTCGGGCGGCGCTACTTCCTCGAATAGCTTTGTCAGTCCCTTGGCATGCGCCTCATATATGATTGTCTCCGACCAGGGTGTTTTGGGGCGTATGTCTTGCGACCAGTCGAACGCGTCGTTGACCACGACCGCCTTCGGCATCGCGGGCGCGCTGTCACGGCGATCATAGCTGAGATCGGCTCGTTTTGAGCGAACCTGATATCCGTGAAGCGCGTCGGTCCAGCGAACCTCACCGTGCAACCGGCGCGCATAGGGATCAAGCAACAGCTTGTTTGGGTTGAAACGATGCCCTTCCTCGGGTTCATACCGGCCGTAAGCGCGGTAGCCGTACAGCAAGCCCGGCCGCGCGTCAGGCAGATAGCCGTGCCAAACCTCGTCAGTCCATTCGGGCAGTTCGTACCGCTTGATCTCATGGCGGCCCGTCGGCTCGAAGATACATAGCTCGATCTTTTCGGCGTTGGCGGAGAAGACCGCAAAATTGATCCCCAGACCGTCAAACGTCGCGCCGAGCGGGTAGGGCGAGCCGGCGTCGAGCCGGTCGGGCAATCGATTCAACGCTTATTGTCCTTCGTAACGCAGGATGACGGCGGCGAGTGGCGGGAAGACGACCTCAGCGGTGGCCAAATGGCCCTGTGCAGGATTGGCCAGTGCCTCGACCGATCCGCCATTGCCGGTATTCGATCCACCATAGCCAGCCGCGTCGCTGTTGAATATCTCCGTCCAGTTACCCGCCATCGGCAGGCCGATACGGTAGTGGTTACGCGGCTCCGGGCTCATGTTGAGCAGCACAACACAGGGCGGTGCGTCGGCGGCATAGCGTGCATAGACGAAGACGCTGTTTTCGGCATCATCGCTGACGATCCAGTCAAAGCCGGACGGGTCGGCGTCACGCTGGTGCAGTGCAGGCTCACTGGCGTAAAGGCGGTTGAGGTCGCGGACCAGGCGCTGGACGGCGGCATGTTCGGGCCGGTCAAGCAACTCCCACGGCACCTGCGCATCATGGTTCCATTCGGCATCCGGGCCAAGCTCGCAACCCATGAAGAGCAGCTTCTTGCCCGGATGCGTCCACATGAAGCCCAGATAGGCGCGCAAGGTCGCTAACTTACGCCAGCGATCGCCGGGCATCTTGCCTAGCAACGAGCCCTTGCCGTGGACTACCTCGTCATGGCTGATCGGCAGGACGAACTTTTCGGAAAAAGCATAAACCAGTCCGAATGTCGCCTCGCCGTGATGCCAGCGGCGATACATCGGATCACGCTCGACATATTGTAGCGTGTCGTGCATCCACCCCATGTTCCATTTGTAGTTGAAGCCAAGGCCTCCCTGGGAAACGGGCGTGGTGACGCCGGGCCACGCCGTCGACTCTTCCGCCAGCGTAATCGCACCGGGGCAGCGTTCGGCGACGAGCATGTTCATGCGCTTCAGGAACTCGACCGACTCCAGGTTCTCACGACCGCCATGGACGTTGGGCACCCACTCGCCGGCATTGCGACTGTAATCACGGTAAAGCATCGAGGCGACGGCATCGACACGCAACCCGTCGACATGGAACGTCTCCAGCCACCAGAGCGCCGAGGCGAGCAGCATGCCCGCTACCTCGCGCCGACCCAGATTATAGATCAGCGTATTCCAGTCCTGATGAAACCCTTCACGCGGATCGGCATGTTCGTAAAGATGCGTGCCGTCAAAATTGGCCAGGCCGTGCGGGTCGGTCGGGAAGTGCGCCGGTACCCAGTCGAGGATGACACCTATGCCCGCGCGGTGACAGGCGTCGACAAAGCGCGCAAAATCTTCCGGCGACCCGAAACGCGCGGACGGCGCGAATTGCGAAAGTGGCTGATAACCCCAGGATCCGCCAAAGGGATGTTCCATGATCGGCAGCAGCTCGACATGGGTGAAGCCCATATCGGCGACATAGGGGATCAGCCGATCGGCCAGCGCCTTCCAGTCCAGCGTCTGCATCGCGTCGCCGTTGGGGCGCATCCAGGAAGCGGCATGGACTTCGTAGATCGAGATGGGCGCATCGGCACGCTGGCGGTGCTCGCGCTCCGCCATCCAATCCTCGTCCGTCCATCGATAATCGGGTTGGGCGGCAACGACCGATGCCGTCGCAGGAGGTGGCTCGGTGGCGCGGGCGAGGGGATCGGCTTTTTGAACAACGCTGCCGTCGGCGCCGTGCACTTCAAACTTGTAGCGCGCCCCTATCGCTACGGCTGGCAGGAACAGCGCCCAGACACCGGCACCGCCGCAGTGCCGCATGGGATCACGCCCGCCATCCCAGCCGTTGAAGTCGCCAATGACCGATACGGCCCGCGCGTTCGGCGCCCAGACCGAGAAGGCGACGCCGTCGATGCCCGACATTGTTCGCGGCTGCGCGCCGAACACGCGGGCCAGATCCCAATGGCGGCCTTCGGTGAGTAGATGCAGGTCGAGGTCGCCAAGGATGGAAGCGGGCTCCCCGAGCGAAGTATTGGCGCGCTTGATCATGAACTGTCCCTGGTCATCAGTCGGATCGCGGCGCGCGCAAGCCCTAGGGCGGGTACGCCGATCCAGTCGGGTCGGTTAGCGGCTTCGTAAGCGACTTCATAGGCAGCCTTTTCGAGGACGAAGAGGTGCAGCAGCGGGTTTACCGCGAGGTTCTCCGCCTGATAGCCAGTCAGAAACGCCTCCTTGGCCTGGGTCGCGAAACGCGCATAGCGTTCCTCGGTCCGCTGTTCTTCACGCTCCGCCGCGGCAGGTCGGCTATGCTCGGCAACGGCGGCGGCATAGTCGAAGGAGCGCAGCACGCCGGCGACGTCGCGAAGCGGCAGATCCTTGGTGCGGCGCTCTGCCATCGGCTTTGCCGGTTCCCCTTCAAAGTCGATGATCATCACGTCGCTACCGGTGACGAGCACCTGCCCTAGATGAAGGTCGCCGTGGATACGCGTGCGCGGACGGTCGACCGCAAGGCGCGCGACGTTGCGAATGCGTTCCATCAATGGCTGGCACTGCCCGCCCAAATCGCGGACGATCGCATCCGCTTCGTCGCTGCCGAGCGGACGATCGCGTAACAGCGTGAGTGCACGTTCAACTTCACCAGAGATGCGGCTACCAAGCTTGTCCGCCTGTTGCAGCGTCATCGCCTCGGGCGCGAACGCGGCGTCGTCGGTGGCGCGGGCGAGGACGGCGTGCATTTCGGACAGCCTCCGACCGAAGTTCGTCGCGAAGTTCTCGTAATTGGCAAAGGTCCACTCATGCTCACCGGCAAGCCGGTCGAGCACGCCCATCGTCCATTGCCAGCCATCGCCCTGATTATAGACGAAGCGCTGTGCGAGCATGAGCAGGCTCTCCTCGCCGTCCTCGGCGCGCGTCACGGTGCCCAGCATGGGCGGTACGTTGTCGAAACCGTGGTCGCTCAGATACCGGACCATCTCAACGTCGGGATGAACGCCGGAGGCGACTTTGCGCAGCAGCTTGAGCACGGCGCGCTCGCCCAGTGCCAGCGTGCTGTTCGACTGTTCGGCCGCCAGCCATTCGGGCTTTGCATCGGGTTCGATGTCAAAAGCCGGTAGCGCCTCGAAACGGATCTCGCCGCCATCGATCGCAATGGTCCGGTTGTCGCGCAGGGCCGTCACGACCGCTTCGGGAAAGCCCGCCAAGGCGAAGCCGTCCGTCAGCAGCCCGACCGTGCGGCCGCGGCGCACGCGGGCCAGCGCAAGGTTGGTCGCGAAGGGCCCGTGGCTCTCACCTTCCCAGGCGATGCCCAGAGGTAACGTATAGGTAGCGGTCTCGCGGTCCGTCGCGACCTCGATCTCACCGAGCAGCAGGTCTTCTCCAAGCGGTGTGCCGCGTAGCAGGCGGGTTTCCCGGATCGTCTCGTCCTTGCCTCCGAACCAGCGGCGATGCGGCACATAGGCGGGGAGCACATCGCGCTCCAATACGCCGCGATTGGAGCCTGCCGCTATGTCGCTGAGGTCGGGGCGAAGTACGAAGGTGTATCGCTCGATCTCGGCGGCGGGTGCTTCCGTCGACCAGCCCGGCGCGTCTTCAGCGCAGGACAGGCGGAACCATAGGAAACCGTATGGCGGCAGTGTCAGCAGATAGGGGAGTTGGCCAACCCGAGGGAAGGCGGTGCTGCCAATCAGCTCGACGGGCACACGCCCTTCAAACTCTGCAAGGTTCAATTCGACCGCCTGTGCGGTACGGCCCAGATTTGCGACGCAAAGGATCGTGTCCTCACCATGTTCACGCAAATATGCCAGGATCTTGCGGTTGGCGGGTCGGAGGAAACGCTGCGTGCCACGGCCGAACGCCTGATAATCGCGCCGGACCGCCAGCATCCGCTTGACCCAATTGAGCAGCGAATGACGGTCGCGTTCCTGCGCCTCGACGTTGGTCGCCTGAAACCCATACATCGGGCTCATGATTGCAGGTAGCGTTAGTGCGGCGGGATCAGCTTTGGAGAAACCTCCGTTCCGGTCAGGTGACCATTGCATCGGCGTGCGTACGCCATCGCGGTCACCGAGGAAGATGTTGTCGCCCATGCCAAGCTCGTCGCCATAATAAAGGACAGGCGTGCCGGGCATCGTCAGCAGCAGCGCGTTCATAAGTTCGATGCGACGCCGGTCATTCTCCATCAATGGCGCGAGACGACGGCGAATACCCAAATTTATGCGCGCGCGCTTGTCCGACGCGTAGGTGTTCCAGAGGTAATCACGCTCGGCGTCGGTGACCATTTCAAGCGTCAGTTCGTCATGATTACGCAGGAAAATCGCCCATTGATTCTCTTCCGGAATTTCCGGCGTCTGACGCATGATGTCGGTGATCGGGAAACGATCTTCCTGCGCTACCGCCATGTACATTCGCGGCATGAGCGGAAAATGGAACGCCATGTGACATTCGGCGCCATTCTCTCCGAAATATTGCTGCGTATCCTCGGGCCACATATTGGCCTCGGCCAGCAGCATGCGGTCGGGATAGTGGGCGTCGAGATTGGCGCGTATCTTCTTGAGAACGTCGTGCGTCTCCGGCAGATTCTCGTTCGATGTGCCGTCGCGCTCGATCAGATAGGGGATCGCATCTAGCCTCAATCCGTCGACGCCAAGGTCGAGCCAGAAGTGCATGACCGACAGCACTTCTTCCAGAACTTTCGGATTGTCGAAGTTCAGGTCCGGCTGGTGACTATAGAAACGGTGCCAGAAATAGGCTCCCGCTTCTTCGTCCCACGTCCAATTGGACTTTTCGGTATCGAGAAAGATGATCCGCGTGCCCGAATATAATTTGTCATTGTCGGACCAGACGTAGAAGTTGCGCTCAGCGCTGCCCTGGGGTGCTTTGCGTGCCGCCTGAAACCAGGGATGCTGGTCCGACGTGTGGTTGATGACGAGTTCTGTGATGACACGGATGTCACGGTCATGCGCCGCCGTAATGAAGGCTTTGGCATCATCCATCGCACCATAATCCGGCGATACGTCGCGGTATTCGCCGATGTCGTACCCATCATCGCGCCGCGGCGACGGATAGAAGGGGAGAAGCCAGATCGCAGTCACACCCAATTCAGCGATATAGTCCAGTTTCTCCATCAACCCGGCAAAGTCGCCGATGCCGTCATTGTTGGCATCGAAGAAAGACTTCACATGCAGTTGATAGATGACCGCGTCCTTATACCAGAGCGGGTCTTTCATTGGTGTCGTCATACACCTCCTCCGGCGGCGATGCGCCAGATGTGATAGGGTTCGCTGGGGTCAATGCGGATATGCTGCGTCTTGCCGCGCCATCGGAATTGATTGCCGCCGACCAGATCCTCAACAGCAATGGTAGCTTCATCCGGTAGCCCGAATTCCCACAGCGGAACCTCGAATGCAGCTTCCTGCGCTTGGTGCGGATCGAGATTGACCATCACCAGAAGCATCTCGCATCCGCTTGGCGAAGGTTTCGCGTAATAGATTATCTGCTCGTTGTGCGCGACCAGGAAGCGTGTGTTGAGGTGGGTCTGCAGCGCAGGGTGCGCGCGGCGCAGGCGATTGAGGAGGGTAATGTCAGCGATGATGTTACCCGGTGCATTCCAGTCGCGCGGACGCAATTCATATTTCTCGGAATCGAGATACTCTTCCTTGCCCGGGACAGGGGTGGATTCACACAATTCAAATCCCGAATAGACACCGAACAACCCGGAAAGCGTTGCGGCAAGGACAGCGCGGATGCGAAAGCCCGGGCGACCGGATGTCTGGAGATACAGAGGATTGATGTCCGGCGTGTTGACGAAAAGATGCGGTCGATAGAACTCCTTCGGCGCGGTGTTTGTCAGTTCGTTAACATAGTTCGTCAATTCGGCCTTGCCGTCACGCCAGGTGAAATAGGTATAGGATTGGGAGAAGCCGATCTTGGCCAACCGGTACATCATCGCCGGTCGCGTGAACGCCTCGGCAAGGAAGATGGCTTCAGGATGCTTGGCGCGCACATCGCCGATCATCCACTCCCAGAATGGAAGCGGCTTGGTATGGGGATTGTCGACGCGGAATGTCGTAACGCCATGCTCGATCCACAGTAGTACGACGTCGCGCAGCGCCTCCCAGAGCGCCGGGACTGCACCCGGACCATAAAAATCGACGTTGACGATATCCTGATATTTCTTGGGCGGGTTTTCGGCGTATTTTATGGAGCCATCGGGGCGCCATGCGAACCAGCCGGGATGGTCCTTTAACCACGGATGATCCGGCGAGCATTGGATGGCAAAGTCGATCGCGATTTCCAGACCATGTCCGTGCGCGGCTTGCACAAGTTTTGCGAAATCTTCGAAACCCCCTAATTCCGGATGGATTGCATCATGCCCGCCGTCCTCACTACCGATGGCATAGGGACTTCCGGGATCGCCGGGGACCGGCGTCAATGTGTTGTTCGGACCCTTTCGGTTTGTCGTGCCGATCGGGTGGATCGGAGGGAAATACAGCGTATCAAATCCCATGTCGCGAACGGCAGGAAGCCGCTCGATTACATCAGCGAATGTTCCGTGCCGGCTCCGATCACCGCCTTGCGAGCGCGGGAAGAGCTCATACCAGCTCGAATATCGCGCCTGCATCCTTTCGGCATCAACAGACTGCACCGCAGAGCGCAAAAGATGAGGGCTGTCATCACAGACATCCATCAATGCAGCCAGTTCCGCTGACAAGAGCAGCGTCGCACTCCCCGCCGCGTTGGCTCCGGCGATCCGCTTCGACCAGTCCTTCAGCTTCGTCTTTTGACCCTTGCCGGCTCGCCCGGCTGCTTCATCAACCAATGCCCGGCCCTCGGCATGATCGACGGTTTGTGCGACGCCGGCATCCAGCTTCTTTGCAAAATCGCGTCGAAAACCGCCGAACCTGTCGAGCCACGCCTCTATAACAAACTCATACCGACCAAGCCGTTCGAGTGAGAACGCCGCTTCCCATCCGTCATTTGGCAACTGCTTCATTCGGACGCTTTGCCATTTGTCTTCGTCGATGGCGCGCCATTGTAGCACCGCTGCAAGTTGTTCGTGCCCGTCTGCGTAGATGGTGGCGCCAACCGCAACGACGTCACCGACGACCCGTTTGACTGGAAAGGCGCCGCCCTCAACCCTCGGCGTAACTGCTTCCATAACGAGCCTCGCCTCCTCAATGCGGGGCTGTGAGAGTCTCGGGGACTCGATTGATCGCGTTCGCGTTGCCGACAGCACGCGGACCTCCCCGGCATTCAGGGGCGTCGCCATGTCAGCCTCTCGCAACTGAAGAGCAGTGCCGGCAGACTGCAGCAAGGTGGCCGCGGGCGGTGCGGGCTGTGGCTGTCTACTGGTATTGATCAGGACGATTACGGCCTTCGTTGCATCCCGCACGTCAGGAGCATCGCATCGCAGAAGCGCCGTGACGGGCGCGGACGTTTCTGACAGCCGGCGCATCTCGCCCTTGCAGTCAGCCACTTGGTCGGCGATGGCGATAGCCTGTGAGACAGCGCCGCCGAGATCGGCACCGGACTTCAGGAGCGCGGGAGGCATGATCATCCCATTGCCAACCGCCGCTGCAGCCGACAAGCGCCGTGCAATACCGCTTGTATCATCGGCCTGGTTGGGACGCGTGAGCGAAACCTCGGACAGAAGCGCCGCAATCATGCGCAGGTCTTCATATTCCTCGATCAACCAGGGTGCTTTCAAATCCCACCAGGCGAAAGACGACACAAGGTAATCTAGGCCGACCGACTTCATCTCTTTGGCCTGCGGTCGGGAAAGATCGGGACTGCCAGCAATAAAGATGGCATCGGATGTGATCGTTCGAACGTCGTCGATCAGTGTCTTGAGAAACGATGGTTCAATGCGATCGGCCCGGGTCAGGCGAAATCCGGAAATCCCTCGCTTCAACTGATCGACCATCCTGTCTCGGAGCGGATCGCGAAGCAGTTTCAAGACTTCGGGAGAACGCAGCCTAGCGCGTGCGAGGCCTGTTTCGGGCGCGTCGATGCGAGGATCGATCGTATCGCGCGATGTGCTGCCACGCCGCGTTCCAAATGCTTCAGGATGGCTTTGAACCAACGCGTCGTCGATGGAAAATTCGGTCAGGTCAAGCGTGACGATAATTCGCAATGCCTTTGATCGGCAACGTTCTATTATGTCGCTAGGCAGTTCCGCGCCCGCCTCAATTAGCAAGCCATCAATTCCTGCCTTGGCGGCGGTATCGAACAATTCACTCGACTGATCGGACAAGATCGTCCGGGAAGGGGTGGTCAAGATGCACAAAGGGGTGCTGGGCAACAGATAGCTCCATCAGGGCCTGGGATTCTGTCTTTCCAACCACCGCTGCAATTCATCGTTCCATCCGTAATTCCGCCGGCAGGGTTTTCCGAGCCAGGTTTGCGAGACTTTTTGTGACGTTGTGAGTTTTTGGTGAACGGTTTGTTCAGCAAAGCAGCAGGAGCATGACGCAAAATGGGAAGGCTGGTCGTTGTCTCGAACCGCGTTGGTGAACTCGCCTCGCGTGGTGGCGCTTCCAAGGGTGGGCTGGCAATGGCGCTTTCAGCCGCACTGCGCGAACATGGCGGACTATGGTTCGGCTGGAGCGGCAATACAGCCGATCAGCCTTCGAGGGGCGCCGCGGTAGAGCGACATGGCGACGTCCACGTCGCAACACTCGATCTGAACGCGCAGGACGTCGAGGAATATTATAACGGCTTCGCGAACCGGACGCTTTGGCCGCTCTGCCATTACCGTATGGACCTGACGGCCTATGAGCGATCGTTTAATACGGCGTACGTCCGCGTCAACGCGCGCTTTGCTGAGGCGCTGGCACCGATCCTTCAGCCCGACGACACATTATGGGTCCACGACTATCACCTGATCCCGCTCGCCAGCGAGCTGCGCAAATTGGGCGCGCGCAACAGGATCGGCTTTTTTCTGCACATCCCGTGGCCGGCGCGGCAGGTACTCTCGACGTTGCCGCGCCATCATGAACTCGTGCAATCGATACTCGATTACGATCTGGTCGGCTTCCAGACCAACGGTTGGTTGAAGGCGTTTCAGGATTACGTGACAGAGGAACTATCTGGAAATATCACCCGGGACGGTACGACAGAGGCGCTGGGGCGGCGGATTACCGCGGCTGCCTATCCGATCGGGCTCGACATAGCAGAGATGCAGCAACTGGTCGCGACACCCGCAGCACAGGAAGCTTGTCGATCGATGCGCGCCGTGTCCGGTCAGGAGATGCTGATCGGCGTGGACCGCATCGATTATACGAAAGGCCTGCCGCAGAAATTTGCCGGCTATGAGCAGTTTCTACGCGACAATCCGGACGTTTCGGGCAAGCTGTTCCTGCTTCAGATCGGCCAGCCTAGCCGCATCGAAGTTCCCGCCTATCGCGAACTATACGATGATCTCCAGTCACACGCCGGCCGGATCAACGGCGCGTTCGGGACGCTCGACTGGAGTCCGTTGCGCTATCGAACCCAGTCTATGCCGCGCGATGTGCTGGCCGGCGCGTACAGGGCTGCTCGCGCCGCGATCGTCACTCCCCTTTATGATGGCATGAACCTGGTGGCGAAGGAATATGTCGCGGTGCAGGATCCGGCCGATCCCGGTGTCCTCATCCTGTCGCGCTTTGCGGGTGCCGCGGCCCAGATGCGTGAGGCGCTGTTGGTCAATCCCTACAGCCGCGAAGACGTCGCCGATGCAATTCGGCGTGCGATCCGCATGCCGCAGGCCGAGCGCATCGCACGGTGGAAGTCGCTCTACGCCGGTATCGTGCGCGAAGATCTCACCGCTTGGCGCGAGGGCTTCCTGCACGATTTACGCTCGGGTGCTGCTACTCCGCGGGCCTTGAGCGACGGCGAACACGCGGTCGCTATGTGAACGCTGTTACGTGGCCTTCCTGCCCGGTCGCGTCTTTCGCGCGGGAACCGGCTCGGCACGGGCGGCGGTAGGGCGTTTCGGACGTCTTGAACCAGACGTAGCGCTTGCGATTGGGACCGCCAGTTCGGCTTGCGCCTGATCCCAATGGTCTTGATCCCGGCCATGCGGTTGGCCCTCGGACTGCCAGATTTCATAGGCGCGTTGGCGGATCGCCTCGTTGTCATCCATTTTCGATTCCCTCTGCCGTCGGTCCTCATCACCTCAATTGCAAACGGCCTCGCCGTCAGACCGCGGCATGCCCGAATCTGCCGTCGAGATAGACCATCGGGTCTATCAGATCACGCGTGCGAACCTGCTCCACGGTCCCGATGCAGATGCTGTGGGTCGCAAACGCAATCGTCTGCGTCAGTGAACAGGTCAGCGACGCCTGCGCATCGACTAGATAGGGCGGGCCGCCATCCTCGCGGCACCATTTACCATGTGAAAAACGCGTCTCACGCAAACTGCTGCTGGAGAAATCACGGGCCAGGTCATGCTGATCGGCATGCAGTACGTTCACGCAGAACTGCTTCGCCCCGGCAATGAAATTGTGAATCGAGGCCGATTGATTGACGCACACCAGCAGGCTGGGCGGTGCCGCGCTCAGCGATGAAACCGCGGTCGCGGTCATGCCCATCGGCTGATCGTCGACGGCAATGGTCACGACGGTTACTGTCGATGCAACGCGCCGCATGGCATCGCGAAACTGAGCTCGAAGGTCGGTCATCGAGAACCCGCTAGCAGAACCGGGGTAGCGACGTTACCGGTAATAGGCGCCCCTTTGATTACGCCATCGTCCTTCGACCATGTTGCACGCTGGTTTGAAAGATGGATCGGGCGGCAGCGCTTTTCTTCCTGACGTCCGGTACGGCTATCCAGTCGTTCGTTACCGTGTCCGGCGTGATGGTCATCGCCATGTAACCACGGTTGCTAACGTCGCACCATTTGAGTTCGGGGTTCTCCCGTACAAACGCTGACGCGACGGTTCGTGGATCGGTCCTGCCGATCGCGCTCTCGAAACCGGGTGACGTGACGCTGTGGCCGGCGAACTCGACCCCGGCGGGATGCTTGCCTTCCGCCAGATCATAAGCCCAGGCATTGTGGCTATCACCGGAGATCACGACCAGATTTGCCTCAGCCTCCTGAGCAGAGCGCAAGAACCGGGATCGGGCAGCGGGATAGCCGCCCCAATTGTCAAAATTGAAAGGCAGTCCCGCTTTCGCAGCGGCTATACCGTTCAATGCATACGTCCTGGCCCTGACGTCGGCATCGCTTGCCAGCCACTTCTCGGCGTCGGACGGCATGATCGTATGGCCCATGATCGTGCCAAAGCCGACAATTTGCCAGCGCTGGCCCTGCTTTACCGACGCGCGCATGCCATGATTGAGCCAATATTCCTGCTGCGAACCCATCATGGTCGCGGCAGGATCGAGCCATGTCGAGTCTCTGAATGCGGCCAGCGCGCGTTGCTGGTCGGCATTGCGGAACAGCGGCGCAAGGTCCGGCTGTTCCGTCCGCCCCAGCAGCCGCGTCTCGGTTCGCAACAACGTCGCCAGGGTGCCAATATCATAGGCTTTCCACGGGTCGTCGGAGACCGGCACCCACTCACGATATGCTTGGATTGCGGCTGCTTTGCGCTCGCTCCAGCTTCCCTCATCCGCCTGATGGTTCTGAGCACCGCCTTCCCAGCTATCGTTCGCCGATTCGTGATCGTCCCACTGAACGATCATTGGCATCATCGCGTGCAATCGCTGAAGATCGGGATCGCCCCGGTAGCTGGCATAGCGCAGTCGATAGTCCGCCAGATGAATCAGTTCGGTGGCCGGTTCGGGCTGACGATCGGCAACTGCCTCAGCAGGATAGTTGCCGGCCTTATACTCGTAGAAATAGTCGCCGAGGTGTATCGCGCAGTCGAACTGCTCTGTCGCTGCATTTGCGTAGGCGTTGAACCAGCCATAGGGCATGTTTGAGCAAGAGAAGATTGCTGCGCGGAAGTGCCGCGCGCCGTCATCGGGCAACGTCTTCGTCTGGCCAACCGGCGACATGGACCCATCGGGCGCCACGAAACGGTAATAGTATTTGGTACCAGGCATCAGATCAGCGACCGTGATCTTGGCAGTGTGGTCGCGCCACGGTCCCGTCCGCTGTGAACCACCGCCGACCACCCTAGAGAAATCCTGGCTGGTCGAAACTTCGGCGCGCAGTTCAACCACTTCACCGGTTGCCGGGACATAACGCGTCCACAGGAGCATCGAGTCCGCCGACGGTTCGCCGCTGGCAACGGAATGGGTGAAGCCACGCTTGCCGACAATCGTCGGCATTTGCGCGAAAGCAGGTAGTGCCAATGCGCCTAGCCCCATCGTGCCTGTCAGGATTAGCGAACGTCGGTCGATCAGCATTGAATACGCCTCCTCTATCGAGTTCGTCTTGCTACCGCGGACATGTGGCGGTTGCGTGACGGTAGATGTTCTGTGTCTTGCCCGACGTCCAAACCGGTTCTAATGGCGGCGCGTGACAGGTTCCCAGCAATGGGATGAAAAGGGAATCCGGAAACGATCTGATCGTGATCCGGAGCTGCCCCCGCAACTGTGACCGGTGAGCCTCGCCCATTCGTGCCACTGGCGTCTTTCAGATGCCGGGAAGGTCGGACGAGGTGCTGACCCGGGAGCCAGGAGACCTGCCTGTCGCTGTTTGTCCTTCGCGCGGACGGGGTGTGCCGGGCGATCGAGGGTTTTCCTCGCGTGACGACGTAGTTGGGGTCGTACGCGGCGGATGTCCTAATCCGGCGGTCGTCACGTGCGTATCCCTTTGATCGCGAAAGGGAATGCAAACGTGCGTTATCGTCCGATATCTTTATTGCTGTTGTGCACGGGAGCGCCCGTGACCGCCCAGACGGCGCAATCAACATCCGCGCTGGAGGAAGCCACAAGGTCCGGCACGGACATTGTTGTCACGGCTGACCGAAGCGCACAGCAGATTTCGCGGGTTGGCCAGAGCATCACCGTACTCGATACGCGCACGATCGAGGAACGCCAGACGGTTGTCGTATCCGATCTGCTACTCCAGTTGCCGGGCGTCAGTGTCACCCGCAACGGAGGCGTCGGCACCGCGACCTCCGTTAGCATCCGCGGCGCGACAGGCGACCAGACGGTGGCACTTGTCGATGGTGTCAAGCTGAATGACCCGTCTTCCCCCGCCGGCGGCTTCGACTTTGGCGGCCTGCTGGTCGGAAACATTGCTCGCATCGAGGTGCTGCGGGGCGGGCAATCAGTCCTTTGGGGCAATCAGGCAATCGGCGGCGTCGTCAATTTGATCACCCGCCAGCCGACTAGCGGCCTGCAGATCAACGGGCGTGCAGAGGGTGGCTGGCACAATACCGGGCAAGTCTTCGCCAACGTGTCCGACAAACTGGGGCCGGTCGCGGCAAGCCTGGGCGGTGGATATTACAGGACCGACGGTATCTCCGCCTTCGACGGCGGAATTGAGCGAGATGGCTATAGCAATTATGGCGCAAACGCCAGTGTGGGCATCGCGATTGCGTCCAATGTCGACATCGATCTCCGCGGATTTTATTCGAATGGAAAGACCGATATCGATGGCTATGCACCCCCGGACTACGCCTTTGGCGATACGCGCGGCTATAACAGCACGGAGCAATATGTCGGCTATGCGGGGCTGAACATCGCGCTGTTCGGCGACCGGTTACGAAACCGCTTTGGCTATGCGCGCACCGATACCCGCCGCCGCGGCATCGACCCGGACGCCGTTTCTCAAGAAACGTTTCGTGGCAACGGCCGCAATGATCGGCTGGAGTATCAAGGCGTAGTCGATCTGGCGTCGTCAGTGACATCGACCTTTGGCGCAGAGCGAGAAGTATCGCGATCCACGACATCCGACTTCGGGGGCCCCAGGACAGAAGCCAGAGCCAGATTGTTCAGCATCTACGGGCAATTGACCGTCACGCCAGTAGCCGGGCTGACCGCGACGGCTGGAGTTCGGCACGACGACCACAATGTCTTCGGTGGAGCAACGACATTCTCGGCAAGCGGAATCTATTCGCCCAACGGTGGATCGACATCGCTGCGTGGCAGCTATTCCGAGGGGTTCAAGGCACCGACACTATATCAACTGCAGAGCGAATACGGAAACGGCCTGTTGCGCCCCGAGCGATCGAAGGGCTGGGACGTCGGTCTTGCACAAAAGGCGGTGGGTGGAGCGATAGAGGCCAGCGCGACGTGGTTTCATCGACGATCCTACGATCTGATCGATTTCATATCCTGTTTCGAGCAGTCGATCGGCATCTGTGCGAACAGACCTAATGGGACGTACGACAATGTGGCGGAGGCGTTGTCGCAAGGACTGGAGTTTGCACTGACCGCCAAGCCTGTCGAGGCTTTCACGATCGTCGCGAGCTACACCTATCTCGATGCGCAGGACCAATCACGCAATTCTGCCAATTTCCGGCGTCGTTTGGCTCGGCGCCCGAGCCAGAGCGTCAGCGTCAATGTCGATTACCGGTGGATGTTTGGCCTGACGACGGGGGCAACACTCAGCGCGGTAGGAGATAGTTTCGATGACTCGTCGAATACCCGCCGCCTCGATGGCTACGTGCTAGCCCAACTGCGCGCAGCGTTTCCAATTACGCGCAGAATTGAATTATATGGCCGCATCGACAACCTTTTCGACGAGCGTTACGAAACCGTCTATCAATACGGCCAGCCTGGGCGTGCCGCTTTCGGCGGATTTCGGCTCAGCTATTGACCGGCGCCCTACGCCTGCTGATTTTGTCTTTGCTGACAACGGTGCCGGTGTCGGGGTCGGTCGACAGCGAATTGCGGCCGATGCAGATCGTGTCGATCAATCCTTGTCTCGACGCGATACTGGTGCGAGTCGCAGATCACCGGCAGGTCGCCGCGATCAGTCACTATTCGCAGCAGGCACGGGCAACCTCAATCCCGCTGGCCCTTGCTCGGAGCTTTTCGACGACGTCGGGGACAGCAGAGGAGATGGTCGCGCTTTCGCCCGACGTCGTGCTGGTCAATGCCGGTACGGCGCCCGCAACAATTCTGGCTTTGCGGCGCATGCGCGTCAGGATTGCTGAGTTCGGACTGCCGCAAAGCGTCGCGCAGAGCGAGCAGCAGGTGCGACGCATTGCCGCGATCGCCGGACACCCCGAACGTGGCAAGGCGCTCGTTGCGCGGATTGAAGCAGCTGTGCGCCCGCTGCCGCTGCTCCCCGTGCCGGCATTGATCTGGGGTGGAGGATTGGTACCTGGCATGGGTACGCTACCCGATGAGTTGCTCAAGCGTGCGGGCTTCCGAAACATGAGTGCCGTCTACGGTCTCAAGCAGTGGGACGTATTGCCGCTGGAATATCTGATCGCACGACCACCGCGGGTTCTGCTCTCGGTTCCTGCTGCCGAAAGCGGAGACGATCGGTTAAGCGAACACCCTGCAGTCAGGAGACTGGCCCGGCAGATCACCGTCGTTCCCTATGCCGATCGACTGCTGAACTGCGGGGGACCCACAATCATCGATGCGATGGTGCGTTTGAAGGCCGTGCGGCGCGCGGTGGAAAGATGACCAGAACAACGCTCTGGCTGATCGTCGCGTTGCTTTTGGCAGCGGCACTCTCGGTCGCGGCGGGCAAGGTCTGGGTACCGTTAGGCGCTTGGACCGCATCGGACCCGCGTTCAATCATCATCATCGAACTGCGCTTGCCGCGCACCGTGTTGGCGATGACCGTCGGTGCTGCTCTGGGGCTTTCCGGAGCTGTCATGCAGGGCTATCTGCGTAATCCGTTGGCAGATCCAGGTCTGTTCGGCGTGTCTTCCGGTGCGGCGCTTGGCGCGGTACTCTCGCTATTCTTCGGCTATGCGGCGCAGGCGTGGCTGCTGCCCGCCTTCGCTCTGGCGGGAGCAGCGGCGACGATGGCGTTGCTGGCGCTGGTCGCGGGCCGCTCCGCAAGTCTGGTCATGTTCACGCTGGCGGGACTGATGCTGACGAGTGTGGCCGGGTCGATGACCGCACTGGCGATCAGTATCGCACCGACGCCCTTCGTTGCCTCGGCAATTGTGAACTGGCTGATGGGGGCGTTGACCGACCGGAGCTGGAACGACGTCGAGGTCGCATTGCCGCTGGTGTTGGCGGGTTCGGCGATACTTGCAACGACGGGAAGGGCGCTCGATGCACTCACGCTTGGCGAGCAAGCTGCGCGATCGATCGGTATCGATCCTCGACGGCTTCAATGGGCGGTGATTGCCGGAACGGCACTGACCGTCGGCGCATCGGTCGCTTCCGCTGGCGTTATCGGGTTTGTCGGACTGATGGTGCCGCATCTCGTTCGGCCATTGGTAGGCAACCGACCGTCGGCAATCCTGCTTCCATCGGCACTTGGCGGGGCGCTGCTGCTGACAGTAGCAGACAGCCTGGTGAGGCTGGCACCGACGGTAAGCGAGCTGCGGCTGGGGATCGCCATGTCGATGCTTGGCGGGCCGTTTTTCCTTTACCTGCTCGTCAGCATGCGACGGAGGCTCGGGTGAGCGTGCTTGCAGCCGATACCATCACGGTAACGCTCGGCGGCGTCCGCGTACTTGACGCCGTGTCCACGACGTTCCGGCAGGGACGGGTGACTGCGCTGCTGGGACCAAATGGCGCGGGCAAGACCACGTTGCTGGCTTGCCTCGCGGCATTGCGCGCACCTGACACGGGTGCCGCCAGGCTTGACGGAGCTGATGTCCGCGCGTTGGACAGACGGGAGCGGTCAAGGCGGATCGGCCTGCTGCCGCAGGGCGGGGACGTACATTGGAACGTCGACGTGCAAACACTTGTCGGGCTTGGAAGGCTGCCCCATCGCGATCGTTGGGGAGCAACGGCTGAGGATCGACAGGCCATTGCCCGGGCGATGGAAGCGACCGACACGACACGTTTCGCCACGCGTGGCGTCGAACAGCTCTCGGGCGGAGAGCGTGGGCGTGTGCTGCTGGCGCGAGTGTTGGCGGGTGAGCCGGACTGGCTGCTCGCCGACGAACCGCTTGCCGGCCTGGACCCCGCGCACCAGTTCGACGTCCTGCATCGTTTGCGTGAGGTTGCAGAAACGGGTCGCGGCGTCGTCATTGTGGTGCATGATCTTCAACTTGCCGCACGTGTCGCCGACGATGCGGTACTGTTACGCGGCGGGCGCGTCGTGGCGTCAGGCGTTGCGCAAGCCGTACTGACGGCGGAGCTGATCGGCGAGACCTATGGCATCGTCATTGAACTGGGACAGACGCCGCGCGGTTTCCGATACATTGTGCCCGTCGCACGTAAGAACCAGGCGGAATGAGAAGGAAGCGTTGCAAGTAGCGGTCAGTCATCTTTACAAGCGTCGCCATTACGAGCGCGACGTGGGAGACTCTGGTGGAGCGGGCTAGAACCCTTGCCGACATTGCAGAGATAGTCGGCGTGACGCCGGCCACTGTTTCACGTGCGCTTTCAGGACAAGGACGTATCAGTCCGGCGACGCGTCAGCGGGTGCTCGACATTGCCGATCGACATGGATTTCAGATTAATCAGACCGCGCGCAACCTGCGGTTAGGCAGAACAAACGCAATCGGGGTGGTCATTCCGCTGGGTCATGAGAGCGCGCAGCGTGTGTCAGACCCGTTCTACACGGCATTGATCGGCAACCTCATGGATGGGCTTGCACGGCGAGGCCATGCCATGCTGCTATCTGCCGTAACGCCGCTGGACAGTGCCTGGCTTTCCAACCTGTCGCGCAGCGGCCGCGTTGATGGCATTGTCGTACTATGCCAGTCCGATCAGGATGCCGTACTCCGCAGCGTTGGACGAGGGTACAGGCCGCTCGTCGTCTGGGGCGAACGATCGACCCTTGATGAGGGCTATTGCTGCGTCGGAACAGATAACAGGCTCGGCGGACTGATGGCGACGCGCCATCTGATCGAGCAGGGCAAGCGCAACATTGCCTTTGCAGGGATGACTGACATTCCGGAACTCGCCGCACGACACGATGGTTATCTCGCGGCGCATTCTGAAGCTGGCGTGATCCCTGGTCCGCATCTTCCGGCACCACTGGCATTCCATCCCGCATCCACCATCCTTCATGAGTCGATCGCAAGGGAAACCAAGATAGACGCCGTGGTTGCTGTCTCAGACATGATCGCCATGAGCGCGATCCGCGCGCTGACCGATGGTGGCCGCCGTGTTCCGGAAGACGTCTGCGTCATCGGCTATGACGACGTCAGCCTGGCCGCGCACATGATCCCGGCGTTGACCACGATTCGGCAGGACCTGAGCATCGCGGCGGAAGTCATCATCGACCTGCTGTTTGCGCGAATGGCCGGTACTGACGCCTCATCCGTGCGCATTCCGCTGGAACTCGTCCGTCGCCAATCCGCCTGACGTGTAAAGCCGGTTGACGAACGCAATCGGCGGTGTAATCGATTGCCTAAAATCGGGAGAGGGTTGATGCTGTGCAAGAGGATAACGGCGCTGCTTGCGGCGACAGCGATGGGCCTGATTTCGTCTACGGTCCCTTTGTTCGCAAGCGCGCAGACTGACGGCGCGACGGCGGACGGTACCGCCGCGATCACCCCCAAAGACGACGGCGTCGAGGTTCGCCGTGGTGCCATGGCGCTTCGAGTGACTGCCTTGACCGAAGACGTTCTTCGTATTCGCGTTGCACGAGACGGCGTCATGCCCGAGGATGCAAGCTGGGCCGTGCCTGCCAATGTTCGGGCCGGGCATGTAAGCGTGCTGGCTCAGAGTAACGGTTTTGCGACCAAATCGCTCAAGGTCCGCTTTGACGGTGGGCGCATGATTGTCGAGGATCTGGCGGGCAAGGTCATCACCGCCGACGCGATCGACCCCGTGAAGCTTGACGGATCGTCGTTCACGCTGCGTAAGCAACTGCCGCAGGCGGAGCATATCTACGCGCTTGGCGACAAGACCGGCGGGATGGACCGGCGCGGCAAGACCTTTGTCGACTGGAACACCGATGCCTTCGGCTTTTCCGGCAGTGAAGACCCGATCTACAAGTCGATCCCCTTCTTCATCGGCGTCGGCGGGGCAGGGGGCAGCTATGGCATATTCCTCGACAATACGTGGCGGACCTGGTTCGACTTCGGGCATATCGATCCCAGCGAGATCAGGATCGGTGGGCCGGACGGCCCGATCGACTATTACATTATCAACGGTCCCTCGACCGCCGAAGTCGTGCGGCGCTATACCGACCTGACTGGCAGAGCGCCGCTGACGCCCAAATGGAGTCTCGGCTACCAGCAGTCGCGCTACAGCTATATGACGGCGGATGAAGTACGCCAGATTGCGGCGCGATTGCGCGCAGACAAGGTGCCAACCGATGTCATATGGCTCGACATCGATTATCAGGACCGTAACCGACCGTTTACCGTCAATACCAAAACCTTTCCCGACTTGAAGGGGCTTGTCGGCGATCTCGGGAAGGACGGGTTCAAGGTCATCACGATTACCGACCTGCACATCGCCAAGGCGCCGGGTGAAGGCTATGCTCCCTATGACAGCGCGGTTGCAGCGAACCGCCTGGTGCACAACGCCGACGGCTCCACCTATGTCGCGCCGGTGTGGCCCGGGCCGTCGGTCTTCCCCGATTTCACCGACGGCAAGGTCCGGCAATGGTGGGGCGGCCTGTTCAAGAAACAGATCGAAGATGGCATCGCCGGCGCATGGAACGACATGAACGAGCCAGCCATCTTCGAAACCCCGACCAAGACGATGCCGCTGGATGTCGTGCACCATATCGACAGCGACGATTTCAAAACGCGCGACGCGACGCAGGCCGAGATGCATAACGTCTATGGGATGGAAAATACGCGTGCGACCTATGATGGGCTGAGGCGCCTGCAACCGGATGAACGTGCGTTCGTGATGACGCGCGCCAGCTATGCCGGGGGGCAGCGTTACTCGACGACCTGGACGGGCGACAACAGCGCGACTTGGGACCATCTGAAATTATCCATCCAGCAGATTATCAATCTCGGGCTTTCCGGCTTCTCCTACAGCGGGGCCGACGTAAGCGGCTTTGCCGGGGGTCCGAGCGCTGACCTGCTCACGCGCTGGTTTGAGATCGGCGCCTTTTATCCCATCTTTCGCGATCACTCGGCCAAGGGACAGCCGCGCGTCGAACCCTGGGTCGATGGCCCTGAACATCTTGCGATCCGGCGGCGCTATGTCGACGAACGCTATCGGCTGATGCCGTATCTCTACGCACTGGCGGAGCAGAACGCGCGCACGGGCGATCCCATCCTTCGCCCGGTCTTCTACGACTATCCCGCCGCGTTGCGGGCACCGTGCGACCAGAGCTGGACGTTCACGCTCGGCCGCTCGCTACTGGTGGCGCCGCCGCCAAAGCCGGAATCACCCCAAAGCTACGATGTTTGCCTGCCAGCGGGTGGATGGTATGATTACTGGACGGGCAGGCGGGTTGGCGCCGCCGCCGGTACGAGCGATGCCAAGCCCATTCTTTCGGCGACACAGGCCACTGGCGACACGACGGCAGAGGGCGAGACCATCAGTGAAACACCGCGGCTCGATCATCTTCCGGTTTTCGTGCGTGCAGGGACCATCCTGCCGCGACAGGCGGTGGTGCAGAGTACGCAGGAAACCCCTGTCGGCCCGCTGATGATCGATGTCTATCCCGGCGAAGAATGCCGCGGTGAACTGTACGCCGATGACGGACACAGCATGGACTATCAACGTGGCAAATTGCTGAGGCAGACAATCCGCTGCACGGTCACGCCGAAGGGGCTCAGGATCGACTTCGACAAGCGGCAGGGAAGCTATAAATCATGGTGGCGCCAGATAGCGGTGACCGTCCATGCATGGAATGGCACCGCAACTGTCATGCACGGCCGTACGCGCCTTCCCTCACAGGTCGATGCCGAAGCCCAGACCGCAACCTTCACGCTGAACGATCAGCCAGATGCTGCTGCGATCATGATCAATCGGGGGTAGGGCGCCAAAGGAGATACGGACATCATGTGGCCCGGCACCCCGCCCATCCCAACGGAGCACGGGATCACGAGGAAGAGATTCGAGCAGGAAATCGTTCCTGCGGGGCGCCCGGTTGTATTGCGCGGTCTTGTGCGCGATTGGGACGTCGCACAGGCTGCGGGCAAAGGTGTGCAAATGCTCTTCAAGCATCTGTCGCGCAGAGCAAATAAACAACCGGTGCAGGCATGGTTCGGTGCGCCTGTGATAGCGGGACAATTTGGATATTCGGACGATTTGAGCGGGTTCAACCACGAACGTCGACTTGTGCCCGTGGCGGAATTGCTGAACTACCTGCTCGCCAATGCCGATGATGCGTCCGCCTATTCCGCTTATGCCGGTGGAATTCCCGTCGCGAAGCATCTGCCCGACCTTCTTTCGCAATTACCAATGTCGTTGCTGGAAGAAGGACGAGAGATGCTGGTCTCGCTCTGGCTTGGAAATCGTACGCGGACCGCGGCGCATTGGGACGTACCGCAGAACCTTGCCTGCGTTGTCCTCGGGCATCGGCGGTTCACGCTTCTTCCACCGGATCAGGTCGCCAATCTGTATGTCGGCCCGCTTGATTTCACACTGGCCGGGCAACCGATCAGCCTGGTCGATTTTGCCAACCCCGATTTCGATCGGCATCCCAAATTCCGTAAGGCGATGGCATCGGCGATGGTCGCCGAACTGGAGCCGGGCGACGCCCTCTATATTCCCAGTCTGTGGTGGCATCATGTCGAGTCGCTCGATGCAATCGGTGCAATGATCAACTTCTGGTGGCGCGACGGGCCAGACTATCTCATGACACCGCTACTCACGCTGTTCCACGCGCTGCTGACGTTGCGCGAGCTTCCCGAGATAGAACGATCGGCTTGGCGCGGGTTCTTCGATCATTACATCTTTGAAGCCAATGGTGATCCGATGGAGCATCTTCCGCCCTCGGCTCGCGGCGTGTTCGGCGCGATGACACCCGACCTTGTACGCCAACTAAAGACGATGCTTGCAGGATCGCTCCAGCCATGATCGGTGGGCGCCCGCTCCGGCGGATCGTCATTGCGGGAGGCGGATCCGCCGGCTGGATGGCTGCAGCCTCGCTTGCCAACGCCCTTGGGCCCGGTTGTCGCATCGACCTGGTAGAATCAGACGATATTGGCACGGTCGGTGTCGGTGAAGCGACAATTCCGCCAATCAAGGCCTTTCTTCAGGGTCTTGGCCTCGACGAGGCGACCGTGATGCGTGCGACGGGGGCGACCGCCAAGCTGGGCATCGAGTTTCTTGGCTGGTCTGGGGAGGGTGCGCAATATTTTCACCCATTCGGTACTTACGGCATCGGCTTCGACCAGGTTCCCTTTCATCATTGGTGGCTGCGCGAGCGAGCGGCGGGCGGCGCTCCGCTAGACGAGTTTTCGATGGCCGCGGCGATGGCTGCACGCGGTCGTTTTCTGCATCCGACAAATGAACCACGCATGGTGCAGTCCACCTTCGATTACGCCTACCATCTCGACGCCGGTTTGTTTGCTGCCCTGCTGCGTCGCTACGCCGAGTCCCGTGGTGTCGTGCGTCACGAGGGTCGGATCGTTGCTGTCGATCTGCATGATACGGGCGATATCGCCACGCTGACGCTGGCTGATGGACGCGTGGTCGATGGTGATTTCTTCATCGATTGCACCGGCTTTCCGGCCCTGTTACTCGGGACGGCGCTCTCGATTGATTTTGAGGATTGGAGCCATTGGCTTCCCTGTGACCGCGCGGTAGCGGTGGCATGCAAGAGTAATCGGACGCCGGATCCGTATACGCGCTCAACGGCACGCGAGGCGGGTTGGCAGTGGCGGATCCCGTTGCAGCACCGGGTCGGGAACGGCATGGTTTTTTCCAGCGCCAACCAGAGCGAGGATAGCGCGACCGACCTCCTGCTTAAAAGTCTGGAGGGCGAAGCTCTGTCAGAGCCGCGCATACTGCATTTCAGGACAGGTAGACGGCGGTCGTTTTGGCAGCGCAATTGCCTGGCACTGGGATTGGCCGCAGGCTTCATGGAGCCGTTGGAGTCGACGAGTCTTCATCTTGTCCAGACGGGAATTGCCCGCTTCCTCGCGCTCTTTCCTGACCGCGACCATGATCCGCTTGCGGGCGCCGAGTATAACCGTCTGACGAGTGAGGAATATGCCCGCATCCGGGATTTCCTGATCCTCCATTATCATGCCAACGCGCGTCCCGGCGATCTCTGGCGCTATTGTCGTGACATGCCGCTTCCAGATACGCTTGCTTATCGGATGGAACAGTTTCGATCCGGCGCTCGACTGGTGTCACCGGGTTCTGAGCTATTCCAGAATGCAAGCTGGCTTGCGGTGATGATCGGGCAGGACGTCATGCCCAGGCGCTGGGCGCCGCTGGTTGATCAGCGGCGACAGGTGCCCGCCAGCGACCGACTCGATACGCTCCGCCAGGCGATTGCCCAAGCCGCGGATGCGATGCCGCCTCATCGGAGATTACTCGATCAGCTTGCGGTCGATCCGTCGCGCACCAACCGAAGTGTGGCACAATTGACACCGTAAAACAAAATTTATGGCCAGACTTCTGGCCCGGCTTGCACTGGACGAACTGTCGGCTGTAAACGTTTGCGATTCCAGACGTTGAGGCGGGTAGGACCGTCAACGACGTCGGTTTGGGAGGGATGAAATGGGGCATACCGTGGACAGCTTTATCGATGCTCGCTCGGATCGTGAATCGGTGGGGGTTTTTTGCCGTGTAAGTCGGCTGTTCAATGGTTCCACGAGTACGCGCGCAATCGTTGTCGCAATGCTTGCCGCGGCGACGGTGAGCCCTGTCGCGGCCCAGCAATCCGATCCGGAGGTTCAGCAGCAGCCGGCCGATAACTCGAATAGCGATGATCAGATCGGCCCGGCGAATGCAGGGCCGACGACCAACACCCCGAGCCCGGTCGACCCGCAGGCCACGACGACGCCCGGCGGCAGCACCGAGCAGCCAACGAGCGAGACCGGCGGGCAACAGACCGCGGAGAGCGACACGAGTATCCCGAATCCGGACGGCGCGCCTGCCGACGACATCGTGGTGACGGGCTTCCGGGCGGCGGTAACCAACGCAATCAACACGAAGCGGCGTGCCGACCAGATCCTGGAGAGCGTTTCCGCCGAGGATATCGGCAAACTTCCCGACAATTCGATCGCGGAGTCGATCGCACGTCTTCCCGGTGTCACCGCGCAACGTGTCGACGGCCGTGACCAGTCAATAAGTGTTCGTGGGTTTGCGCCGGACTTTTCCACCACGTTGCTCAACGGGCGCGAGCAGGTGTCGACCAACGACAACCGCTCGGTCGAGTTCGATCAATATCCGTCCGAACTGCTCGGTCAGGTAGTTGTTTACAAGACGCCGTCGGCAGGGCTGATCGGGCAGGGCATCTCCGGCACCATCGACCTGCGCACCATCCGTCCGCTGCAATATGGCAAGCGCGTCCTCGCTGCTAATGCCCGCGGTGAACTGGTAACCAACGGCAAGCTGAACGCCGACACGACCAACAAGGGCTACCGAGTCAGCGGAACCTATATCGACCAGTTCGCCAATGACACGCTGGGCATCACGCTGGGCGTTGCTCACACCGACTCACCAACGCAGTACAGGCGCTACAATGCCTGGGGCTATCCGGTGTTCGACGGCAACAACCCAACCTATGGTGCCTTGGTACCGGGCACCACCGACCAATATATTGTCCGCCCCGAATATGAGGCAGCGCAGGGCAAGTATCTGCTCGGCGGCGCAAAGCCGTTCGTTCAATCCAACAAGCTGGTTCGCACTGGCGTGATCGGTACGGTACAATGGGAGCCAACAAGCGAACTGACAACGACGCTGGACGTCCTCTATACACGCTTCAAGGAAGAGCAGACACTTCGCGGGATCGAGATCCCATTCTACTGGGGCGGCGGTGGCGAAGTCTTGCGCCCGGACTATGCCGTCACGGACAATGCAATCACCTCCGGTACGTGGGATAACGTCAAGGGCGTGGTGCGCAACGACTATGTTGAGCGTAACGCCAAGATCTTCTCGGCAGGCTTCAACACAAAATATCAGAGCGGCCCGCTGACCCTGGTCGGCGACGTGAGTTATTCACGCGTGCACCGCAAGGACACCTATATAGAAACCTATGCCGGAGTTTCGCGCGGCGTGGGCGATGGTCCCTATGATTCCGTGGGCTTCAACACGGACCTGAACGGGATTACCAGCTTCAATACGCAACTCGACTATGCCGATCCCAACCTTATCAAGCTGACAAGTCCGCGCGGCTGGGCTGACGGGGCACGCGATGGATCGGTACCCGGCGGCCAGGATGGTTTCTTTAGCCAGCCCGACGTCAAGGACCGCCTGTACGCGTTACGCGGCAGCGTGAGTTATGAGTTCGAGCCGGGTTTCTCGACGGAAATTGGCGGCAATTATACATCGCGCAAGAAATCCTACGTTCCGACATCGCTGTTTCTGGCGCTGACGGCAAATATCAACGATCCTACGCACACGACCAGCTTGGTGGTGCCGGATCAATATTATCTCGGCACGACCAGCCTGTCCTATCTCGGCATTCCCGGCCAGGTCAGCTTCGATCCCCAGGGTCTGGTCAATGACGGTATCCTGACCAAGCTGATCGCCGCCAACGAACCGACCGCGCTAAATACGTGGCGGTTGACCGAGAATGTCGCGACGGGCTGGTTCCGGTTCAACTTTGACCAGCCGGTCGGCGCGGGTTCGTTGACGGGTAATGTCGGGGTCCAGGCTGTTTATACGGACCAGAGTTCACGGGGATTTCGGACCGGGGGCACCGGTCCGGTGCCGGTCAATGACGGTCGCAAATATTGGGATATCCTGCCCAGCTTCAACGCAAGCATGCGGCTCAATGACTCGAACGTCCTGCGTGTCGCTGTTGCTCGAACACTTGCCCGCGCCCGGATGGACCAGCTCAAATCGTCGTTCACCTATTCGACCAACTCGACGACACTATCATCCACGGATCCGTTCCGAGCGTTCTTCTCCGCCAGCGGTGGCAACGCGAAGTTAAAGCCATGGATCGCCACCGGCGTCGACATTTCCTATGAACATTATGTCAGCAAGACCGGGTATTTTGCTCTTGCGGGATATTATAAATACCTGGAAAACTACATCTATGAGCGGTTGGCGTTGTTCGATTTCACCGGCACCCCGACCGGGCTGGATAATGGGACGCCTGCAACTTTCTTAGGCGTCACGCGGCAGCCGGTTAACGGCACGGGTGGTGTTTTCTATGGCGCGGAAGTCTCGGGTACCTTGCCACTGGATGTATTCACGACCGCCTTGTCGGGGTTTGGCGTGATCGGCAGCTATTCCTACACCAAGTCGAACATTGTCGCGAACCCGGACAATCCTTCTACCCCGCTGCCGGGTCTGTCCAAGCATGTCGCCAGCGGTACCGCTTTCTTCGAGAAGGCAGGCTTTTCCGCACGTGGCAGCATCCGTTATCGCTCGGGCTTCCTCGCCGAGGTCATCTCGCTCGGGCCGGGCGCGCGCAATCGCCAGGCAAGAGCGGAGACCATCGTCGACGGGCAGATCGGGTACGAATTTCAGGGCGGCGCTTTGAAAGGGCTGGGCGTGCTGGTGCAGGGCCAGAACCTGACAAATGCTCCCTTTGTCACTGAGGATTCAGGCAACGGTCTGGTCATCGACAATCAGGATTATGGCCGCCGCTTCCTCGCAGGCATCGCCTACAAGTTCTGATGAACCTCGTCGTCACCGTCAGTCATCGACGGTGACGACCGGGAAGAAGCCCCTTTCATGATCGATCCCCTGCGCAGCATCGTCATCGTCGGCGGGGGAACAGCGGGCAGTATCACCGCGGCGATGCTGTCGCGCTTCGTCCCTCGCACAACCAAGATTTCAGTGGTCGCGAGTGAGGAGATCGGGAGTGTCGGCGTCGGTGAAGCGACAATACCCCAGATCCGTCTGCTCACCGCCGGACTCGGGTTGGACGAGCATCGACTGCTCAGCGCGACGCAGGGCACCTATAAGCTTGGGATAGAATTCGTCGACTGGCTGAGCCTCGGTCATTCCTACATGCACGGCTTTGGACAGGTCGGTCGCGGTGCAGGCGTGACCCCGTTCCACCATTATTGGCTGCGCAGCCGAAACGCCGGCAGGGCTGGACCGCTCGAGAACTACATCGCCAGCATCCGTGCGGCTCGTGCCGGGGTATTTGGGCGGCGGCAAGGCGCACCGGGAGAACTCGCTTACGCCTATCACTTCGACGCGACGTTGCTTGCGGGTTTCCTGCAACGCGGCGCTGAGAACGCAGGCGTCAACTACATCAACGGGCAGATCAGGAATGTCCGTCGCGCCGACGATGGCGACATCGCAGCACTGCTCCTCGATGATGAGCGTGTAGTTGAAGGCGACTTCTTCATCGATTGTTCGGGCTTTCGCGCCCTGTTGATCGGTGAGACGCTGGGTGTCGGATATGAGGACTGGTCGCGCTGGCTGCGATGCGACCGGGCATTGGCTGTGCCTTCGACAGGGGATGGTTCTTTGCCGCCATTCACACGGGCGACCGCACGACCTGTTGGATGGCAATGGCGCATTCCGCTTCAGCACCGCGTCGGCAACGGGCTGGTCTACGCGTCGTCGCACCTGTCCGACGACGAGGCCGCCACGCGCTTGCTCGCTGCGATCGACGGCGAGGCGCTGAGCGAGCCGCGCCGATTGCGCTTTACCACCGGCAAGCGGCATCGGTTCTGGGAGCGTAACGTCGTGGCACTGGGACTGGCATCAGGCTTTCTGGAGCCACTCGAATCCACCAGCATCCACCTCGTCCAAACAGCGGTGGCACGTCTGCTTGAACTGTTTCCAGGGCGCGCGCCCGATCCAGCCTTGCGGGATGCATATAACCGCAAGACGCACGCCGAAATCGACCGGGTTCGCGATTTCCTGATCCTTCACTATCACGCCAACCGGCGCGATGAGCCGTTCTGGCGAGCGTGTCGAGAAACGGCTATTCCGGAAGAGCTGGCAGAGAAGCTGCGGCTTTATCGGGCCGGCGGACGGATTTTGAACAACAGGGACGATCTGTTCACCGAACCCGGATGGCTTCAGGTCATGACCGGTCAGGGTATCGTACCCGACATATGGTCGCCGCTTGCGCACGGCCTGTCCGATCAGGATCTGTCGAGCTTCCTGATCAAGACAGAACATGCCGCGCAAGAACAGATCACCGGCTTGCCGCTGCACAAAGATTATATCGCGCGGCATTGTCCGGCCGGGCAACCATCGTGAAAGCGCTGACGGTGATCAATCTTGCCCATCGCGCGCTGGTTCGCGCTGCCGTGATTGCGGCGCTGGCTTCGAGTGTATGCGCGCATGCGACAGAGCAGGGCGCGCCCGATGCCGCGACCCGCCATGACGGGGTACAGCATCCCGACTGGGCAAAAGATGCGGCGATCTACGAATTGAACCTGCGTCAGTTTACGGCGGAAGGCACGCTGGCTGCCGCCCAGCGTCAGTTACCGCGTCTCAAGGCGCTTGGCGTCGGGATTGTCTGGCTTATGCCGATCTATCCTTCGGGCAAGGTCAGGGCGGTTGCACCATTGGGAAGCCCTTACGCCGTGCGCGATTTTCGTACGGTGGATCCGGCTTATGGCGACATTGTCGACCTTCGTCGCTTCGTCGCCGCCGCGCATGGGCTCGGCTTGCACGTCATTCTGGACTGGGTGGGCAATCACAGCGCCTGGGACAATCCACTCGTTACGGAACATCCTGAATGGTATACGCGCGGCGCGGCCGGGACGCTTCAATCACCCCCGTGGTTCGGCTGGAATGATGTCGTCGAGTTCAATTATTCCGTTCCGGACCTGCGTCGCTACATGACAGATGCCATGGTGTATTGGCTGCGCGTCGCGGATATAGATGGCTTTCGCGCGGATGCGGCCGGGCTGATACCGCTTGATTTCTGGGAGACGACACGGGCGGCGCTCGATAGCATCAAGCCGGTCTTCATGCTCGCCGAATGGGAAAGCAGAGACCTTAGCTTTCGCGCGTTCGACATGACGTACGCATGGTCATGGGCGCGAGCGATGGAAGCCATCGCGGCCGGCCATGGCAGCATGGACGAGCTTCGCGCCTATTATGCCTGGGATCGCCGGTTCTGGCCGCCCAACGCCGTGCGCATGCTCTATGTCAGCAATCACGATGTCATCGGATCAGGCACTGAATTCGAGCGATACGGTCCTGCACTGGACACGGCGGTCGCGCTGTCGGTCGTCAGTGAAGGCATGCCGCTCATTTTCAACGGTCAGGAGGCGGGTAACCGGCGTCGGTTATCGATGTTCGCGCGCGATCCGATCGCCTGGAAATCCGATCCCGAGGGACAGCTCTATACGAAGCTGTTATCGTTCCGGCACCAGCACCGTGCCCTGTGGGCACGCCCATGGGGTGGTCGCGCGAACGAAATCACGAACGACGACAAGGGCAATATATTGTCCTTTGTGCGGGCGGTTCCCGACGACGCGGTGCTTGTGGTCGCCAATCTTTCCGCCGCCCCGCATAGGATCAGGCTCGACATGGCAGGGTGGCCGGGGATCTGGCGCGATCCGGTCGATGGCTTGAGCATCAAGGGCGAAGCCGCCGCCCCATTGGCCATGCCGTCCTGGGGGTATCGACTGCTGGTCCGACAATGACGCATGAGTACACCGCAGATACACATGTTCAGGCACGCCGGACTTGAACTCGCTGATTACCTGTACAGCGCATTCAGGCGGTCGCCATAGATGTCGCGCAGGACATGGCGTCTGATCTTCATCGACGGCGTCAGTTGCTCGTTTTCGATCGTGAATGGCTCGTCGGCCAGGATGAAACGGCGGATGCGTTCTGTCAGCGACAGATCGCGATTGACCGCCTCTACGGCGTGGCCAATCGCGGTGCGGTACTCGCTGTTCTCGGCCAGACGCTGAAAATCGCAGGCGTCGCCACTCTCGGCGCACCATTGCTGTGTCCATTCCGGGTCCGCGACCAGTACCGCGACCATATAGGGCCGCCGGTCGCCGGCGATCATCGCCTGCGCGATCTCAGGGCGTAGCGTCAGCATCCCCTCCACCTTTTGCGGCGCGATGTTCTCTCCCTTGTCGTTGATGATCAGGTCTTTCTTGCGGTCGGTGATCGTCAAGCGGCCGGCGTCATCGAACGCGCCGATGTCGCCGGTGTGAAGCCAGCCGTCGCGAAGCACATTCACGGTTTCCGCCTCGTTGCGCCAATAGCCGTGCATGACAAGTTCGCCGCGGACCAGGATCTCTCCGTCGTCAGCGATCCGCACCTCGGTATTTGCCAGCGGTGGGCCGACCGTGTCCATCCGGATTCCCGCCGAAGGGCGGTTGCAGGATACAACGGGGCCCGCCTCCGTCTGGCCATAGCCCTGTAGCAGTGTCAGCCCGAGCGAGCTGAAAAAGCGCCCGACGTCAGGGTTGAGTGGCGCGCCGCCGGATACCATCGCCTTCAAGCGGCCTCCGAAGCGTTTCGCGATCCTGGGTTTCAAGATCATGCGGATGGCGAATTGCATTGGCCGGTCGATCAGCCGCATGGTATCGTCATGCTCGCGCCGGCCGATCTCGAGCGCGGCGTTGAACAGGCGCAGCGGCATGCCGCCCTGTTTTTCGATCGCCTTGGTGATGCGGGCCTGCAGCACCTCGAAGAGGCGGGGGACGACGAACATGATCGTCGGGTGTACTTCCTCCATGTTGGCGGCGAGCTTATCGAGCCCCTCGGCATAATAGATTTGCGCGCCCATGCCGATCGGGACGAACTGACCGCCACTATGTTCGTAGGCGTGCGAGAGCGGCAGGAACGAGAGGAAGACCTCATCATCGCGCCCCAGATCGTCCTGGATCGCAGTCGCGCAGCCATCGACATTGTGCAGGATCGCGCCGTGATGCTGCATGACGCCGCGCGGTGCGCCGCCGGTGCCACTGGTATAGATGATGCAGGCGAGGTCGTCGCGCTTGAAATTTGCCGCCGCCGCGACTTCCGCCGGGTTGGTGGGGTGCCGTGCGATCAGCGTGTGCCAGTCGTGCACGTCGACATTCGATTGGCCGAGTTTCATCGGATCGATGCCAATAATGTGACGCGGCTGGATAGAGCGCAAGACCGCCGGCATCAGGATCGCCGCCAGCTTGGCGGTCGATACGATCACCGCAGCGGCCCCTGAATTCTCGATAATGTGCGCATGATCGCGTTCGGTGTTGGTGATGTAGGTCGGCACGGTCACGCAGCCCGCGGCCATAATGGCCAGATCGCTGATACACCATTCGGGCCGGTTCTCGCTCACCAGCATTACGCGGTCACCGGCGGCTAGGCCGATCGATTTCAGCCCGGCGGCGAGCGCCGCGACCTGCCGCGCCGCCTCTGCCCAGGATGTCGCGGTCCATGCGCCGCCCTGCTTGCGCCAGAGGAAGGGCGCATCGCCCTTCTGCTTCGCGCGCGTGAAGAACATGGTGACCAGATTGGGAAATTGTTCGGGCGTATCCATGTCGGCTATTCCGGGGGACGGTTGGGAAGTGGGGCCGCCCGCTCAATGGTCGCGACGGTCCCGTCCTGGCTCATTGCTACGCCCTCGCTGCGCGGATCGGCGGCTCCGACCCAGCGATTGCCGACGCGCTCGATCGCATTGGCCTTCAGTCCTAACGGGGTCAGCTTGATGTCTTCGCCGAGTCGGCGAAGTGCGGGTACCATTGCGTCGAGCTGCGTTCCTTGCTCGGCATAGCCGGTTTCACCGGGAGCGTAGAGCAACCCCAGCGCGATCGCCTGCTGCGCGGATTGCTTCCAGTCGATGACCGCGACGATCGCCTTGGCGACCTGTGCGATGATCGTCGATCCGCCGGCAGCCCCAACCGCCAGTCGTGCACTGCCATCGGGTGCATAGACGATCGTCGGTGACATCGAGCTACGCGGACGTTTTCCACCTTCGACCCGGTTGGCGACGAGCGCACCGTCCTTGACGGGCACAAAGTCGAAATCGGTCAGTTCATTGTTCAGGAAATTGCCGTCGACAGTCAGCCCGGAGCCGAAATACCCCTCGATCGTCGTTGTCACCTGGACAACGTTGCCCTGCGCGTCCGTTACCGCCAGATCGCTGGTACCGGGCACCTCGCTGACGGTGGCAGCCTTGCGCATTGGTGCACCGGGCGGCTTACCCGCGCTGATGTTTGCCATCGTTCGGTCTGGCAAGATCAGCGCTGAGCGTGACGCCAGATAGGCGGGATCGAGCATGCCCTGCAGCGGCACCGCGACATAATCGGGATCGCCGACATACAGGTCACGATCGGCGTAGGCGAGCCGCTCCGATTCCGCGAACAGGTGCCAGGCAACGGGCGAGTCCTTGCCCAATCCGGCAATGTCGAAGCGTTCGAGCTGTTTCAGGATCTGCAGCACGGTGACCCCGCCCGACGATGGCGGTCCCATGCTGCAGATCCGGTAGCGACGATAGGTATCGCACAGCGGCGGGCGTGGCTTGGCGTGGTAGCTGGCCAAATCTCCTGGCGTCATCTTCGACGGGTTGCGCGCGGCACCATTCACTGCTGCGACCAGTTTGCGCGCGGTCGGTCCGACATAGAAGCTGTCAACGCCGCGCGACGCCAGTTGCTCGAACAACCCGGCCTGTTCAGCATTCTTCAGCACCGTGCCGGCGGGCAGCGCCTTGCCATCGGTGCCGAAGAAATGTGCCTTCGCCCAGGCATCGATGTGACCGCCTCCACGATCGAGACCGCCGACCAGGCGCGGTGTCATCGCAAAGCCGTCGCGCGCCAGGCGAATGGCTGGCTGGAAGAGCTCCGCCCATGGCAGTTTGCCGCTCGCAGCATGCGCCATCTGCATCGCCCGCAAAGCGCCCGGCACGCCGACGCTGCGCCCGCCGGGAACCGCTTGCCGCTTGGTCAGCGGGGTGCCGTCATCGGCGTAGAACCATTTCGGGTCCGCCGCCATCGGCGCGGCCTCACGCCCGTCAATCGTGCTGACCTTGCCGGTACGGGCGTCATGACTGACCCAGAAGGCGCCGCCGCCGATACCGGAGTTCTGTGGCTCGACGACATTGAGCGCCAGCTGCGTCGCAATCGCGGCGTCCGTCGCGTTGCCGCCGGCGCGAAGAATTTCAACACCTGCCGCTGCCGCGCGCGGATCAGCCGCGCTGACCATTCCCTGCGCTGGAGTGGACAAAGCGGGGTGCGACCCCGGCGCGCTGACGGTGGAGCAGGCGGAGAGCAGCACGGTCAGCGCAAGAAGAAGACGTGTCATCGATGCGCGATCGTAAAGAAGGAAGCGCTGAGGGCAAGCGCCTTAACCAACCGCTTCGGCAACGCTTGCGAAACCATCGCGCTGCAACAGCGCATCGAGGTCGGCCAGAATGCGCGCGGCCAGGCCAGGCCCTTCGTACACCAGTGCTGTGTAGAGTTGCACAAGGCTCGCGCCGCCGCGGATGCGTGCATAGGCCTCTGCGCCGCTGTCGATACCGCCGACCGCGATCAGAGGGATTGCGCCGCCCGTTGCGGTGCGAAACTGTGCCAAGGCTTGTCGTGCAAGCGGTGCGAGCGGTCGACCGGATAGTCCGCCGGACTCTGAGCCTTCCGGCGACCGCAGCGTGGGGCGCGTGACCGTGGTGTTGCCGACGACGAGCGCATCGATCCGGTGATCGATCGCGGCGCGCGCGATGTCGTCGATGGCGGCTTCGTCGAGGTCTGGTGCGACCTTCAGAAACAATGGTGTGGTCCCCCGCGCCTGATGGCATGCGGCTAACAGTTCGGCCAGCGCCGCACCGTGCTGAAGGTCGCGCAGGCCGAGGGTGTTGGGCGAACTGATGTTGATCGTTACATAGTCGGCCATTGGCGCAGCGTCGGTAACGCCCCGGACATAGTCCGCAATCCGGTCGGTCGCATCCTTGTTCGCACCGACATTGATCCCCAGCACGCCCTGCCGTCGTGCGCCAGCAACCCGGGACAGAGCGGCTGGCACACCGTCATTGTTGAACCCGAACCGGTTGACGACCGCCCTGTCAGCAACAAGCCGGAACAGCCGCGGGCGCGGATTGCCGGGCTGGGGCAGGGGGGTCAGTGTACCGATCTCGACACTGCCAAAGCCCAGTGCGAACCAGCCGTCGATCGCCACGCCGTCCTTGTCGACGCCCGCCGCCAGCCCCAATGGATTGGGAAACTCCAGACCCGCTACGCGCATCGTCAGGCGAGGGGTTGGCGCGACATTGTGTGCCAGCGGTGATCCTGCTTTCGCCCACGCAGCCACCCCCGCAACTGTCAGGCGATGCGCGCGCTCTGCATCGAGCATGAACAACATGGAATGATAGAAGCGCATACGCTGCTCCCTAGCCGGTTGACGCGGGCGTTGCACCGCACCATCTGCTAATCAGAACAAAAAGGTCCGATTGTGTCGCTTCGTCTTTCCAGCCTCGCCGATTATGCCGTCGTCATGATGGCGGCAGCCGCACGCCATTGCGGTGGCGCCGGGCGGCTGAACGCGACGGTGCTGGCACTGGAGACCGACGTGCCGCTGCCCACCGCACAAAAGCTGGTCAGTCGCCTTTCCGCGGCCGGCCTTCTGGAAAGCGCGCGCGGGACCGGTGGCGGCTTTCGCCTGGCGCGTCCGCCGTCCGCCATTACGCTGGCCGACATTGTCGAAGCGGTCGAGGGGCCGATTGCCATGACGAACTGCATCGATGGGGCCGCCCATGATTGTACGATCGAGAATAACTGCCGCGTGAAGCCGCACTGGAACAGCGTCAACGACGCCGTACGCGGCGCCTTGGCAGGCGTCACCCTGGACACGTTAGCTACTCCCAACCCGATTGAGGTACCCGCCTGATGGCAACCAAGAACGCCGAAGCCTATGCCGCCGTCTCCAAGACGTACGAGTGGGGCTTCTCATCCGACATCGAACAGGACTTCGCGCCCAAGGGGCTGAGCGAGGATACGGTTCGATATATCTCCGCCAAGAAAGGCGAACCGCAGTGGATGCTGGATTGGCGACTAAAGGCGTTTGCCATGTGGCAGACGATGGAGGCACCCGACTGGGCCAAGCTGAACATCGCCCCGATCGATTATCAGGACGCCTATTACTACGCCGAACCCAAGGCAAAGCCCAAGCTCGGATCGCTGGACGAGGTCGATCCCGAAATTCGCCGCGTCTATGAAAAGCTCGGCATTCCGATCGAGGAGCAAAAGCTGCTCGCGGGCGTCGAGGAATTGGGCGAGGATGGCCAGCCCAAGCGCCGCGTCGCGGTAGATGCGGTGTTCGACAGTGTGTCTGTCGCGACCACCTTCCGCAAGGAACTGGAGGCCGCCGGCGTTATCTTCCGCTCGATCAGCGAAGCGATCAAGGAGTATCCGGACCTTGTGAAGAAGTGGCTGGGCAAGGTCGTGCCGCAGCGTGACAATTACTTCGCGACGCTCAACAGCGCGGTCTTCAGCGACGGGACGTTCGTCTACATCCCCGAGGGCGTGCGCTGCCCGATGGAGCTGTCGACGTACTTCCGCATCAATGCCGAGAACACCGGCCAGTTCGAACGCACGCTGATCGTCGCCGACAAGGGCGCCTACGTCAGCTATCTCGAAGGCTGCACCGCGCCGATGCGCGACGAGAACCAGCTCCACGCCGCGGTGGTCGAACTCGTCGCGCTCGATGATGCCGAGATCAAATATTCGACCGTCCAGAACTGGTATCCCGGCGACGAGAACGGCGTCGGCGGCATCTACAACTTCGTCACCAAGCGTGCGCTATGTCAGGGCAAGAACAGCAAGGTGTCGTGGACGCAGGTCGAGACCGGCAGCGCGGTGACATGGAAGTATCCGTCCTGCGTGCTCGCGGGCGACGGCTCGGTCGGCGAATTCTATTCGGTCGCGGTGACCAACAACCGCCAGCAGGCCGATACCGGCACCAAGATGATCCACCTCGGCAAGAACACGCGCTCGACGATCGTATCGAAGGGGATCAGTGCGGGCCGCAGCGACAATACCTATCGAGGCCTCGTCCGCGTAGCCCCGACCGCAGAGGGCGTGCGAAACTTCACTCAGTGCGACAGCCTGCTGCTCGGCGACCAGTGCGGCGCGCATACCGTGCCGTATATCGAGGTCCGCAACCCGTCGGCGCAGATCGAGCACGAGGCGACGACCTCGAAGATCAGCGACGACCAGATGTTCTACGCGATGAGCCGCGGGCTGGACTCGGAAGCGGCGGTTACGCTGATCGTCAACGGCTTCGCCAAGGAAGTCCTCCAGCAACTCCCGATGGAATTCGCCGTAGAGGCGCAAAAGTTGCTGGGGATTTCGCTTGAGGGGAGCGTGGGGTGATGGCGACGCGACTGTATGACGCTGACTTCTACGAATGGACGCTAGGTCAAGCGGCCATTCTTCGTCGCATGGCAGCCGAACGGGCGAACAGCGAACTCGATCTCGAACGTCTGGCGGAGGAAATCGAAAGCATGGCGGGTAGTGATCGGCGCGAGCTACTTGTCAGGCTGGAGCTGATCCTCGTGCATCTCATCAAGCTTGCATATTGTTTCTACGCGGAACCACGTCGGCAATGGAGCAACTCGGTCCGGGCACAGCGCCGTAGCATTGAAAGAATCCTGCAACAAAGTCCATCTTTACGACGGTTGATGCCGGACATGCTCCCGCTCGCTTATGTTGAGGCTTTGGAAAAGGCACGGACTGAGACAATTGACCTTACTATGGAAGAACCCCCTTTGGTCTGTCCCTTTGATCTTGACGAACAAGTACTCGATCTGAATTTCACCCCTGAACCACCGGTGCGCTACGATGCTTAACATTAAAAACCTCCACGCCGAAATCGACGGCACCGAAATCCTCAAGGGCCTCTCGCTCACCGTGAACGCGGGGGAGGTGCATGCGATCATGGGGCCGAACGGCGCGGGCAAGTCGACGCTGGGCTATGTCCTTGGTGGCCGGCCTGCTTACGACGTTACCGAAGGATCGGTGACGTTCGACGGGCAGGACTTGCTCGCGCTCGCGCCGCACGAACGCGCCGCCGCCGGGCTGTTCCTCGGCTTCCAATACCCGGTTGAGATCCCCGGTGTCTCCAACGTTCAGTTCTTGCGAGAGGCGCTGAACGCACAGCGCGGGGTGCAGGGTGAAAAGCCCCTGTCGGGGGCCGAGTTCCTGAAGCTCGCGCGTGAAGAAGCGCGCATGCTCGACATGGACGCAGAGATGCTCAAGCGCCCGGTCAATGTCGGCTTTTCGGGGGGCGAGAAGAAGCGCAACGAGATGGTTCAGATGGGCGTCATCGCGCCGAAACTCGCCATCCTTGATGAAACCGACAGCGGCCTCGACATCGACGCGCTGCGCATTGTCGGTGACGGTATCAACCGCGTCATGCGCCAGAAACCGGGAGGGCCTGACAAGGCGGTCATCCTCATCACCCATTATCAGCGGCTGCTCGATTATGTAGAGCCGGACTTCGTTCACGTTCTGGCCGATGGTCGCATCACGCGTACCGGTGGCAAGGAACTGGCACATGAGCTGGAGCGTGAGGGATATACAGGAATAGCAGCGTGATGCCGGTCCTCGATCTCCCTTCCACCCGGGCCGAGGCGTGGCGCTGGGCGGATACCGACGCCATCCGCACCGCCGCCGCGTCGGCGCGGGTCGCGATCGAGGCGGATGAGCGGTTTTTCGATCTGCCCGGTGCGCGCTTGCTGTTCGTCGATGGCGTCCTTGACAAGGACCGCAGCGACCTTGGCCGTGTCACCATCATGCAACTCGATGCGGTGGAGCACGAACTTGGCCGCCACGCGCATGGCACCGGGTGGTCGCTTCGGCTCGACCGCGACGCCGTCATCGATCCGGTCCAGGTCGTTCACGTCTCGACCGGCGGCGAGAATCACGTGCCAGCCGAAATCGTGTTGGCCGACGACGCAGTCGCGACGGTCGTTGAGAGCTATGTCGGCAGCGGCTGGACGAACCGCGCGATGCGCGTCACGCTGGGCAAGGCGGCACGGCTGATGCGTGCGGTTCGGCTAGTCCAGGATGATGGGTTCGTCTCCCTGCGTGAGGAGGCGACGCTGGATGCAGGCGCGAGTCTGGTGGCGACCTTCCTGGGTGCCGGAGCCGGCATCCGGATCGACGCGCAACTGACCCAGATCGGACAGGGCGCGTATATCGAATATGGCGGCGCGTTGCTGACGCACGGCGAGATCAAACAGGAATGTGCGGTGGCGGTCCGCCATGCAGCACCGGGTGGGCAGAGCCATCAACTCTGGCGTGCGGTAGCCGCCGACCGATCGACCGCCAGTCTGGCGGCGCGGGTCGAAGTCGCGCGTGGTGCGCAGAAGACCGATGGTGAACAGTCGCTGCGCGGTTTGCTGCTCAAGCGATCGGCGACGATCAATCTGAAACCCGAACTTGAGATCTTCGCTGATGATGTGAAATGCGCGCACGGCGCGACGGTTGGGGAACTCGACGCTCGTGCGCTTTACTATATGATGAGCCGGGGCATCGCACCCGCCCGCGCAGAGGCGCTCCTGACCCGAGCCTTCGTCGCCGATGCGCTGGACCGGATCGCCGATGAGACGGTCCGTGAGGCGTTCGTGGCCAATGCCGACGACTGGCTGGAGCGGAGCTGATGGCCGTCCTCGAACGCACCCGTCCGCTCGACACGGTTGCCGACTTCCCGGCGATCCCGGAGGGCTGGGCGTATCTCGACACCGCCGCGACCGCGCAGAAGCCCCAGCCGGTCATCGACGCGATAGCAACCGCTTATGGTGAAACCTATGCGACCGTGCACCGCGGCGTATATCAGCGCTCGGCGGACATGACGCTCGCCTATGAAGCGGCGCGGCGCACGGTCGCGCGCTTTATCGGCGCGGGCTCGCCTGACGAGTGTGTTTTCGTGCGCGGCGCGACCGAAGGGATCAATCTGGTCGCGCAGTGCTGGGCCGCGAAACAGCTGAAGCCCGGCGACCGCATATTGTTGTCGATGCTGGAGCATCACTCGAACATCGTACCGTGGCAGATGGCTGCGGAAGCGGTCGGCGCGGCGATCGATGTGGCGACGCTCACCGCCGATGGCTGCATCGATTTGGACGCAATCGAGTCCATGCTGACCGAACGGCACAAGTTCGTGGCGCTGGCACATGTGTCCAACGTGCTTGGCTCCGTGCTTGACGGTCGACGCGCTGCGGATCTTGCGCACCGCGTGGGCGCGAAGTTACTGCTTGACGGCTGCCAATCAGTGCCACGCATGGCCGTCGATGTTTCTGCGCTCGACTGCGACTTCTACGTGTTTTCCGGTCACAAGCTTTACGGCCCGACCGGGATCGGCGTATTATGGGCCAAGCCCGAACTGCTGGGTGCGATGCCGCCCTGGCAGGGTGGTGGTGCCATGATCGACCGGGTGTCGTTCGAGCGTACTACCTATGCGCCGCCGCCTGGCCGGTTTGAAGCAGGGACGCCGCATATCGTCGGGTCGCTGGGGCTGGCCGCCGCGATTGACTATGTCGAGAATATCGGTCTCGATCGGATCCATGACCATGAAACCGCGCTCGTGAACGCGACGCGTGATGCGCTGGCCGGCCTGAACAGCGTGCAACTCCTCGGTCCCGCTGACTCGGCCGGTATTGTCAGCTTCACGATCGAGGGGGTTCATCCCCACGATATCGGCACCATATTGGACGAGGAGCGCGTGGCTATCCGCGCGGGACACCACTGCGCCCAACCCTTGATGGAGGCGCTTGGCACCGATTCAACTGCCCGCGCCAGCTTTGGTGTCTATAACAGTGTCGCCGATGTCGAGGCGCTGGTGCGTGGGATCGAACGAGTAACGAGGATATTCGGATGAACGAGCAGTTCGAGGTCGAACAGGTGGAGGTGGTCAAAGCGCCGCCCAAGGCACGCGTCAACGACGTTGTGGACGACAGCCAGCGCGACACGTTCGAGCGCAAGCGTGATTATCTCTCGGGCTTTTTGGCGCAAAAGCCGCAGGCGGACGCGCCGGGGAAACCGGGCGGTGCGCTGTATGACGGCGTAATCGAAGCGCTCAAGGATATTTACGACCCCGAGATTCCCGTGAACATCTATGATCTCGGGTTGATTTACGGTGTCGAGGTAACCGACACCGCGCATGCCGTCGTTACCATGACGCTGACCACGCCGCATTGCCCGGTCGCCGAGACAATGCCGGGTGAGGTTGAACTACGCGTCGCTTCCGTTCCCGGCGTCGCAACCGCCGACGTCAATCTCGTTTGGGATCCGCCCTGGGACCCGCAGAAGATGTCGGATGAGGCGAAGCTGGAATTGGGAATGCTTTAGGAAGTTCGATCAAATTAGTACTTTGATCGAGGAAGAATTTTTAGGTTTCAATCAAAGTATTACTTTGATTGAGGAAGGGTTTGGAGGTTTCGATCAAAGTATTACTTTGGTTGAGGAAGGATTTGGAAATGGCGACGACACTTCGTGAACGACCCGCTGCGCTGAACCTGACGTCCTCCGCGCATGAGCGGATCTCGTCGTTGATGGCGCGGGCGCCAGAAGATGCGATTGGTGTTAAATTGTCTACGCCGCGCCGTGGCTGCTCAGGATTGGCCTATTCAGTGGATTATGTGACCGAGGCCACGCCCTTTGATGAGCGGATCGAAACGCCGGGCGGGACATTGTTCGTTGATGGCGGATCGATCCTGTATCTGATCGGCTCCACGATGGACTGGGTCGAGGATGATTTCACCGCCGGGTTCGTCTTCGCCAATCCCAATGCCAAGGGCGCATGTGGTTGCGGGGAGAGCTTTACGGTCTGACGCTGCGGTTGGCGCGGGCATCGCGGCCCGTTACACCGCCTTCATGAACAGTCTTCTCCGCCGCAAGACAATCGCCACGGGCGACACCAGTGTCACCGGTCATCAACTCGCGCGTACCCTGTCCTGGCCACATCTTGTTGCGATGGGCGTTGGGGCCATCGTTGGAACCGGTATCTTGACGTTGATCGGCGTCGGCGTGGATCGCGCCGGTCCCGCCGTCATTCTCTCCTTTGTCATCGCCGGCGCCATTTGTGCCTGCGCCGCGCTGGCCTATGCGGAGATGGCGACGATGATCCCGGCATCGGGCAGCGCCTATACTTACAGCTATGTCGTGCTGGGGGAGATCATCGCCTGGGTGATCGGTTGGTCGTTGATCCTCGAATATTCGCTTGTCGTCTCGACAGTGGCGGTCGGGTGGTCGGGGTATGCGTCGGCATTGCTGATGCCAATGGGTTTTCCCGAGGCATTGGCCAATGGTCCGGCGCTGGGCGGGATCGTGAACCTGCCCGCAATTATCATCATCGCGGTGGTGGCGGGGTTGCTAATGCTGGGGAGCAAGGAAAGCGCCACGCTGAACGCCGTTCTGGTCGTCGTGAAGATCGTCGCGCTGGCGGTTTTTGTTGCGGTCGCTTTGCCGCATTTCGATCAGGCGAATCTTCAACCGTTCAGCCCCTATGGCTTTTCCGCCCATGTCGAGGGCGGTGTTGAACGTGGCGTCATGGCGGCCGCGGCGATCATCTTCTTTGCCTTCTACGGGTTCGACGCGATTTCGACCGCAGCCGAGGAAACCAGAAACCCGGGCCGCGATCTCGCGATCGGCATCGTCGGTTCGATGGTCGCCTGTATCGCCATCTATATGCTCGTGGCGGTCGCCGCGGTCGGTGCCCTAAGCTATCAGCGCTTCGCTGGCAGCCCGGAGCCGCTCGCGCTGATCCTGAGAGAAATCAATCAGCCTGCGACCGCGACGTACCTTGCGGCCAGTGCCGTGATCGCGCTGCCGACGGTCCTTTTGGGGTTTCTGTTCGGGCAGAGCCGGATTTTCTTCACCATGGCGCGCGATGGCCTGTTGCCACGCAGTCTCGCCAAGGTTTCACGCAGAGGCACACCGGTCCGGATCACGCTGATGACCGCCGCTCTGGTGGCGGTCATCGCCGGGCTGATGCCCATCGATGCAATCGCCGCGCTGGCGAATGCCGGGACGTTGGCTGCATTTATTGCCGTCTGCGTATGCATGCTGGTCATGCGCCGACGCGCACCCGATGCACCGCGAACCTTTCGCACTCCGGCAGCACCGGTCGTGGGCGGTATCGGAATTCTGGGATGCCTGTACCTGTTCTGGAGCTTGCCGGAGAGGACGCGTCTGTATTTCCTTGCATGGAATATCGTCGGGCTGATCGTCTATTTCGTCTATGGCCGTGCGCGTGCGAGTTCCGCAATCGGACACCGGCAGGTCTGAAGGGCAGGGGTAGCGCGTGCGCTGGCGCCGTGGCAGGAGGTCATCATGGCTTCCTCTTCTCCTGCCGCGGGCGGCGCGTTGATCGCGCTGGGATCGATTGGCGGTGCTGCGATCGGATTTCTTATCGGAGAGGCGACCCCGGGCTTTCTGATCGGGATCGCGCTGGGGATTGCGGCATCGCTGCTGATCTGGTGGCGAGATCGGACGTCCTAGCACAGTCAATTTGCTGTTGACGTAACTATCGGCTCAGCAAAACGCGCGCCTGACCCGCAATCTGCGCCAGCATCGCCGCGTTGGGGATGGCTGATCGTCTGGCGCGGTCAACCACTGCCTTGAACTGCACGACCCGGCCCTGCATTGTATCGAGCCATGCATCGACCGCCTTTTGCGGGTCAGTGCCCGCCTTGCGCGCAAGAAAGTCGAAGCGGAGTTGCTGGAAGTCGCGAGCCAGCCCCGCAATCAGCAGTCGCTCCCAGGGATCGGTTGACGAAATCCGTGCCGCTGTCGATTGCGCCCAGTCCAGCCCCAGTGCGGCACCGAGATGCGTGAACGCCCGCGTTAGCATCGCCGCATCGATTTGCAGCCGCTCGCTCAGATCCGCCAACCCGATCGCGCCATCCGATTCAAACAATCTGACCACGCGAATGCTCAACGATTCCGGTGCCTCCAGCGCTATCAGTTGCGCCATGATCCGTGCGCCCTGCGCGCGTGCCTCGTCGAGCAGCAATACAGAGGTCTGCTGGTCCAGTTCCTTCACCCCGGACGATAGCCGCGCAATGACGCTGCCGGGCGCGGTTCCGGGCGATGTCACGCGAAGCAGGTCGGCGATATGCGACCGTGTTGCCAGCGCGGCCTCGTCGAACAGCGCGATCCGCGCCGCTTCGGGCATATCCGCGGTCTCGATGTCGTGCCACAGCGCGTTCAGCCCAAACAGGCGTTCAGCAACGACAAACATCGCCGCGACATCACCCATCGAACCGCCTTCCTCCTCCGCAACCTCAAACGGATGCAGCAAACCCATCCGATTGATGATGCGATTGGCAAGTTTGGTCGCGACGATCTCACTCCGCAGACGGTGGTGGGTGATCGCTCGTCCGTGTCGCTCCCGCATCCGGGTTGGAAAGGCGGCGCACAGGTCGCTTTCCAGTTCGGAAGCGTTGCCCAGCCCGCCCTCCTCGATCGCGGCCTGCAATGCGAGCTTCGCGGTTGCCAACAACACGGCCAGTTCAGGACGGGTAAGACCGCCACCGTCGACGCCGCGGCGAAGTAGATCCTCGTTCGTTGCCAGTCCTTCGACCTGCCGGTTCAATCTTCCGGCCGCCTCGAAAATTTCGATCAGCCGGACGTAGCTGGGCACCGCGCCGGCGCCATCTGCTTCGGCGATCGACAGCGCCAGCGTCTGAAGCCGATTATCCTCTAGTACCAGTGCGGAGACATCTTCAGTCATCTCACTCAGCAGGACGTTGCGATCCTCAAAGGACAAGCGCCCTTCGCCCATCTCTAGGTTGAGCGCGATCTTGATATTGACTTCATTGTCCGAGCAATCGACTCCGGCGGAGTTGTCGATAAAGTCCGCATTGATCCGGCCACCGGCTTGCGCAAAGGCAATGCGGGCTGCCTGGGTGATCCCGAGATTAGCGCCTTCACCAATAGCGGTGACGCGCAGGTTTTCGGCGTTGACACGCAGACGGTCATTGGCCGGATCGCCGACCGCAGCATTATTCTCACGCTCGGCTTTTACGTAAGTACCGATGCCGCCGAACCACAACAGATCGGCCGGAGCACACAGGATCGCACTGATTAGCGCGCCAGGGTCCAGCCGATCGGACTCTATGCCCAGGGCGGCTTTTACCTGCTGTGTCAGTACGATCGACTTTTCGGTTCGACTGTGAATACCGCCGCCTGAAGAGAGCGGCGCGGCATAGTCCGCCCAGCTTGACCGGGGCAGGGCAAACAATCTTGCTCGCTCCGCAAAGGACATCGCGGGATCCGGATCAGGATCGAGGAAGATATGACGGTGATCGAATGCGGCGATCAGCTTGATCGACCGTGACAACAGCATCCCGTTGCCGAAGACATCGCCCGACATATCGCCGCAGCCAATGACGGTGATCGGATCGCTCTGCACGTCCAGGCCACGCTCTGCAAAGTGGCGCTGGACAGAGATCCAAGCCCCGCGCGCTGTAATTCCCATGGCTTTATGATCATAGCCCTGGCTGCCGCCACTCGCGAAGGCGTCGCCAAGCCAGAAACCCCTATCAAGCGCCAGTGCGTTTGCAACGTCGCTGAACGTCGCGGTCCCCTTGTCGGCGGCCACAACGAAATAGGGGTCGTCGCCGTCAAGGGTCGTGATACCGGTCGGGTGGACGACCTGAGCCCCCGAGATGTTGTCCGTGACTGAAAGGAGCGCGCGGATGAAGACCTGGTAGCTAGCCGTTCCTTCGGCCAGCCACGCATCGCGGTTGGCCGGGGAGGGGAGCAGCTTTGGATAAAAGCCGCCCTTGGCGCCGGTTGGGACAATGACCGCGTTCTTGACCCGCTGCGCCTTCATCAGACCCAGAACCTCGGTCCGGAAATCGTCGCGGCGATCCGACCATCGGAGGCCGCCGCGCGCGACGGGGCCAGCTCGCAAGTGAATGCCCTCTACCCGAGGACTGTAAACCCAGATCTCTCTCCAAGGCACCGGTGCGGGTAGATCGGGCACCAGGCTACTGTCGAACTTGAAGGCCAGCGCCTCCGCACCGGCCGCGACGAAGGCATTAGTCCTGAGGGTCGCGCGGATGAGATCCCGGAAGGCCCGCAGGATGCGGTCGTCATCGATTGCGCTGACCGCATCGAGCGCGCGCGCCATGTCCGCATCCGCTGCATCAACGGTGATGGCACTCGACGGATCATGGGCCGCCTGGAACCGTGCAATCAACGCACGCGCCATATCGGGCGTCCGGCGCAGCGCGTCGACAACAGTCGACAGTCCGTAAGTCAGACCGGCCTGGCGCAGATACCGGAACCAGGCCCTCAAGAACACGACGCTGCGCGGGGCCAGCCCTGCGTCTATGATGAGGCGGTTGAAGAGATCATTTTCCGCCGATCCTTCGAGAACGGCGGCGATGGCCTCTTCCAATATGTCGGGATCGGCGATTGGTTGATCTGCGTGCACCAAGAAATCGTGGATATGCGTCTTGGCGTCGTCGTTGATCTCGGTCGGAATTTCCTCCATTACAAGAAAACCAAAATTCTCCAGCGCAGGTACGGCGCTGGAAAGCGAAAGAGGCCCACCCTGCCGGTACAATTTGAGTCTCACTTGGTCGCCATTCGAGATAACGCGGACGGCACGTGCCTGGCGATCGGTCAAAGCGGCAATTCTGAGAATATCGGCAGCGGCAACCGCGCCATCAGCCATCGTCCTGTAGCCGATCGGAAAGCTTCCCGCGTGCCGTAGCGTCAGTCGCGCCGCGCGCACCGGGCCAACCTGTGCGGCCAGCGCCGCTTCGACTTGCGGCGCCCATCCGCGAAGCATCGTTACAAGCTGAGTGTCCAGCGCGGCGGCGTCGGGCATCCGGCCCTGACCACGCAGATCGATCGTGTATCGGATCAGCGCGACCGCTGTTCCCTCCAACGCAATTGTCCACGTTAGGATGTTGCCGTTCGCTGCTTTGGCCAGCATGTCACCGATCGCGACGCGACGACCCGTCGTCAGGTCATCGCGCGGAAGCCATACAAAGGCGAACAGATGCCGGCCCAGCGCCGAGCGAACGAGCGTCAGCTTCGGGCGCGGCCGATCAGCCAGCGACATGGCTGTCAACGCGACATCTTCCAAGGAAGCGGAATCGAAAGCGATGATCAAGTCATGAGGTAACGAGCTTAGCGCGTGCATTAATGCCTTGCCCGTATGGCCGCGCGGGTCGAAGCCGAATTTCTGGTCCAGATGTTGCAGCCGCGTTCTGAGGACCGGAACCGCTCGAGGATCGGCGATAAGCGCGTTACTGGTCCACAGTCCGGCATGGATTGACAATCCTGTGACCAGCTTGTCCTCCATGACTGGCAGCACAATGAGATCCAGCGGAACCGCACGGTGAACGGTTGACACAAGATTGGATTTCAGCAGCAATGGGGACTCGCCACCGCCATTGAACCAATCAAGGGCGAGTTGTCGCGATGCCGCCGCCAACATGGGCACGGCGTGGTGATTCCGGGCAATGCCCAGCGCTTCCATCGCCTTGTCCGATACCCAGCGCTCGTGCCCCAACAGGGTCAGTCTGCCGTCCAGAAACCATTGTAACAAGGCGCTACCTTCGCCCTGCTGAATGTCCTCGATATCGCGTGCGATCGCCTGCTGCATCGACTGCCAATCGGCAACGGCCGCTCGAACGTCCGCCAGTATCAGCCTCAGGTCTTCGACCAGACCGCGCCGATCTCGCGCATCGGCGCGCTCCAATTCGATATAAACCATCGATTCCGGCAAGCCACCGTCGTCGATCGCTTCAAGGACGCCGTCAACAGAGCGTCGGACGCCGATCACTGGATGGATGATGCGATCGATTGCAAGATCTTGCGTGGTAATGGCCGCCGCGATCGAATCAACGAGGAACGGCATGTCGTCATTGATCACGCCAAGACGCATACGACGCTCGGTCGTATCGTTCGAAATTGGCTCGAGCGCGATGGCAGGTGTACCGACAATCCTGGTCGCCGCGACCTGCCCCAGAAAAGCTGCTGCCTCCCTGATATCCTCGTGCAACAGCCCTTCGAGTTCGCCCGGCAGGCTTCCGTTGGTGAAGCGCTCAATGATCGAGCCAGTGGATGCATTTAGGAGATCGGCCATGGAATGTTCTATGCCTGCGGCAATACCGTGGCTCAAGTCCCGGGACATGATGTTGCGTCGCGACTCAACCTATCTGAGGGCCAAGACTGCCTTGCGAGAAAGAGCATGGTCACCGCCGATTGCTCCCACGACATCCAGATCACCGTCCGCGGCAATGCGCGCTACAAGCACCACGACATCCCCTTCGCTGCCATTTACGGCAATCGAAAGCCGGGCCATCGTTGCACGCTCTCCGAGACTGACGGATTTCGGCACATGCGCGGGCCCCCGTTTCAGCTGCCGCTCTACCGCCACAATAGCCTTGATGCCGCCTTCGAATTTCTCCAGAAATGCGACTAAGTTTCCTTGCGCGATCGAGATGCGGCGCGCATAGTTAAGAACACAGGCGTATTCGGTGAGCCTTGTCTTCTCGAATTGAAGCCCGAAGATGAGTTTTACGATCGGCGTCATTGGCGCGCGCAACTGCAACTTGATGCCGTTCTGGTCCAATAGGTTCGCAAAGGCTTCACAGTCAGCGTCGGCGGCAAGTGCGAAGTCATGCGCTCTCCCCAATGCCTCATACAGTGCCCGGCGACTGCGGCCCTCGGCACTGAGGACCGCGGCGGCTATGTCGCGTGCCACCGATAAATGATCCTGCAGCGTCTCACACGGCGTGACCAGCGAAGCCTTATCGGCACTCGGCCCATCCGCCCATACCGATGCCGCGGACTTTTGCGGTGACACGTGACCGAGGCTCGCGTTCAATTCGGCCTGGAGTGCGCCCTGGGTCTCGACGTCGACAACTTCCTTCCAGTTGATGACGCCGTAGATAAAATCGATCTGTTCACCACTGGACGAGTAGGGGGTCAGGATACCACGATACATTGTACGGCATCCGCGTGACGCGACAAACTCCGCCTCGAATCCGACGGGTGCCCGGTTGGCTATGATTTGCAGGTAATGATCGGTCAGCCGCGATAGAAGAGACCGGTTGGGCACATCGGAGATATGTGCCACCATTGCATCGATTCCACACTCTTCGCGCAGTGCGCGCCCCAGATATGCGATCGCTGGGTTCTCCAAGTCGCGTGTGAAATCCAGGAGAACGCTGTGCGCGCCAAAGTCGACGATAGTCGCCGGATCAAGGTCCGTAATGGATGGGAAGGGTCGTCCCTTTAGCAGTGAGACCCAGTGGTTGTAGGCACGCACGTGCATGCGGCGTTCATCACCGGCAAGGTCGAGCACCGTATCGCGAACACTGCCTTGCTCTTCTGATTGGTCATGGCAGGAGCGGTCGTCACCAGCCCTGCCGTGATCGAACCCGCCCATGTCCATACCCGTCTTCCTCGCCATTGGGTTGTCGCTTCGCCCTTCTGTGCACAGACGATAGTAAACAGGCTGTTAACTCGCGCTCCTGCTTGTGAAGTGCCGAGCAGCCTGTTAAGCGCCGCAATCAATCCAACCGGATGATCAATCTGGTTAGACGGCGTGCCGCCTTAGCTCAGCTGGTAGAGCATCGCATTCGTAATGCGGGGGTCACAGGTTCGAGTCCTGTAGGCGGCACCACTCGCGATAAAGAGAGGGCACCATTGGCGCCATTTTTGCTGGATCGCCGTTCGCGGCGAGTTCCGGCGGTTTGATCGGTCCCGTGATCGTGATCGCGGTCGGCGAGACCACAACCTTGTCAATGAACCGCCGTGCGTAGCCCTGGCGAACGCTGCTATCGTCCGATCTCAGTTTGGCTAGGAGAACCTCTCCCAATCGATTGATCGCTTCGGGCGTGATCTGTTGGTCAGCAGTCGAGAGTTGGCGCTCGACCAACAGAATTTCTGCTCCAGATCGGCGCGGCGGGTGCGCTGGTTGGCGAGCCGCGCGGTAAAGTCAGCGCCGCGGGGACTGACGATACCCTGATCGATGAAGTCGAACATGTTTTGGATAGCGCCTTCAATGCGGGTCCGCTCGGTCCGGAGCGCCTTGAGATGCGCTTGACGGTCGCGCACAGCGGCCGAACTATCGTCTAGGAGGTTGGCGAGGAGCTTACGGAGGCGATCGGGGCTCAACAGCCGATCAGCGACTGCGTCGATCACGATCGTCTCGAGCGCATGATCGCGCATGCTGTTCCAGGACAGGCCGTCTCGCCGCGGCGCAGACGGCGGGAACAGCGATAATATCGGTAGCGACCGCGCTTGCCGGTGGCGCTCGTCAGAGCGTGACCGCATTCGGAATGTCCGCATTTGGCAATGCCCGCGCGCATCGTTGGGTCAGAAACGGAGCAGGACGGAGTGATGTGTCGGGAGTTCCGGACGATTCCGGCCTGAACTTCAAGCCATTCGGCTTCAGGAATGATGATCGGTACGACGATCTTTTGCCATTACTCCTCGGAGCGCTTTATCCCGTTTCATATGTCGTGGACGCCGCACAGATGAACGCCGCGGTAGGTCGAACGCGTCAAGATGTCGCGTACGTTCGAGACGTGCCACTTCCGTCCGCGCAAAGTGGTACGGTTGGCATTGAGGTGACACACGATCTTCTTACACCCCATTTGGCCGCGGCCATGGCCATGGCCGTGACCGATTCCGATCCGCTTCATCTGGCACATCTGCTGCACCATGAGTTCCTCTGAAGGCTCAATCACAAGCCGCTTCTTGGCCTTGGGTCCGCGCATCTCCGCAATCTCGCTGTTGTATCCGAACGGAGGCACCAAGCCGTTCCAGAACCTGGCTTCAGCGTTGCGCATCATCGTATCCAGCGTGAACTTGGCAGTTTGGCGTGACTGATCCTCGTCAAAGTTGGACAACACTCCTCAGACGAGGTCGCCCTCGACATCATGTCCGACCTCCTGCGTGATCGCAACGACGCAAACGCCTGCGCGCTTTAGCCGGCGGCGGTGATGCTTGAGCAGAAAGTGGTCGCGAAACAATCGCGAAAAACTGAAAACGCCAATCTCGGTAACGCCGTTGCGGAACGCAGCGCATGCTCGAATAATGCCGGCAAGCGGGGGCGGTTGTCGGTAGTGCCGGAATGGCCACCATCGCTGTACATTTCCACAAGTTCGATACCGCGTTGAGCATAATAACTCAAACTTGACCGTCAGAAAGTCAGCTGTTTGGCTGTCAGGATATTTCGGCTCAAGATCGCAGGCCCGGCTGCCAAAAGGCATCAGTTTCAAGAACGATCCCATGCCGCCGCTCGGCTCGACCATCTCGTAAAGTGTTAGATCGAAATACTTTTCGACAATCCCGTACAAGCACGCCGCAACGTCCTCTCGAGTATCGTATTGATCGAGTCGGATACCGGATGCCGTGGAGGCCATGTTGGGAGAGGCCATTGAGGCGGTCACAAATTCAGCAGGTGAACTGGGTGCATGGTATCGTCCGGGTTGTTCGCGATACACCCCTCGCGGCAATCTCGGCCGATGAAACGGCGGAGCGGCGCGTTTGATTCAAGACGCTCTCGAAGCGGAAATCGCGCGGTTTGAAGGCGATGCGCGCGCAGCATCGCTCGCGCTTTATCTGTCGGCCGTGCTGACATGGCTTTCCGTTCAGGCCCGCGACGGCGTTCGTAGGGAACGGCTTGCCATGGTGAGGGCGGAGATCGTCGCCGGTCTGACCGCGCGCGCCTCCACCACATCTGCAGTTTCGCGGAAGGACGTGAAGTGACAGGTACGTATGATCTCCTTCACAACAGTCGAACCTTCAACGGCGTCCGCCTCTACTACGTGACCGCAGGACGCGGCGAACCCGTGCTCCTGCTGCACGGCTGTCCGCAGACATGGTATGCGTGGCGGCACGTCATCCCGCTGCTGGCTGCCGAGCACACGGTCATCGTTCCCTACATGCGCGGGTTACCGCCGCGATGTGGGTAGCTGCCAATGAAGACCCGGAGACTATCTTTGGCAAAGCGATCGAGGCGGTCGAATGCCTCGCATCGGGTATTCTGGCATCACCTGTGCGCGGATTCGGCGATCAACGGGCCGATAACGAAGGCGGAGAAAATCGCCGCCACGTTCCGGGTCAGGCGACCTCCTGCTGACCGATAACTGCCTTGACCATCACGAAACGTCGTCAGCCCGAACAACCCCAATCGCTCCCGTTGCCGGGTTGCTTGTAGCCGTTCAACGAGGCGAACGGATTAATAAGCGCGCCTTTGATGAAGATGCGGCCAGCTTTGATCCGGGTCCCGAAGAGGCGCGCGGCTTCGGGATCGGAGGAGGACACCTATTTCGCAACGCCGTAGGGCGCTGTCATTCGCGATGCGGATGGCTTCCTCCTCGTCGGAATACCTCAGGATCGATACGATGTGACCGAAGTTGTCCTCTCGCGTGATGGTCTTGTCGGAAGTGACCTCGCTGAAGATAGCGGGAGCGCGGAAAGAACCTTGGTTGATGTCCTAGGGCTTGCCTAGGCCGGCGTAGATGAAACGCGCATTTTCGTTGAGACCTGACTGATAACACGGGCGCGCTGGCACTGCGCGGCGTCATTATTGGGGCCGAGCTTCGCCTCTGCTGGCATTGGATGGCTGATTTTCGTAGGTTCTGCCCTGTCCAGGACGAGGTCCGCGACCTCACTGAACTGGTCGCATTAAACGATCATTCGAGTTGGCGAGGAATACACCAAGGAAGGGGTCAGCAAACAATCTGCGTAGGCCTTTTTGCCAGACGCAGGCTTTGCGATTGCGGGATCTCAGGGAGGCGCGTTCCCACCGTCGCCAGCACCGTACAGTATAGTGTCGGCGCGCTGCCAGAGCCTTCCGATCTGAGCAGCGCGCCGACAGCCCAATTACAAGGTCAAAGCTTTAAGTGAGTTATTATTTTGCCAATGCTTTCCAGCTGTGTTCGCGGTCTTCATAAAGTCGACGAACGCTCTGACGGCTGGAGCAAGTTCGCGCTTGCTCGGGAAGACCAGATTCACGGCGACGGCGGGTGGCGTCCATCTGGGCAGCATCTGCATAAGACGGCCTGCTTCGATGTCCGGCGAACATAAATAGCAGGAAATGATCCCGACGCCCGCGCCGTTCACGACCAACCGATGGATCGTCAGCGCATCGTTCACGAAAATGCGGGGTTCGACGGTGAGTTCCCGCGTTTTTCCGTTACCAATGAACTTCCAGGACCGCGCGCGGCCATCGGCGGTTGGCATCTCAATTGTATCATGCCGGGCAAGTTCGTCGATGGTTTTTGGTTTACCGTGCCGCTCGAGATAGGCAGGCGCTGCGCACAGAACGCGCTTCATTTCTCCGAGACGGACGGCGACAATTGAGGAATCCGGCAGCGAACCGAACCGAATCGCTACATCGACACGGTCGGCGACCAAGTCTGTTACCCGACTAGTCAAATCGAGCATGATATCGATCTTGGAGTTGGCAAGAAGAAACGCGGGCAACTGCTCGGCGAGCACGTTAATACCGAATCCGATACCGACGCTGATTCGTAGTTGCCCGCTTGCTTCGGTCGCTAGACTGCCGACGAAGGCGAGCGCGTCGCCCAATTGATCCAGTGGCGCGGCGCAGCGTGCCAACAAAACTTCGCCGGCGGCAGTCAGCGTGACCTTGCGTGTCGTCCGGTTAAACAGCCGCGCTCCGATCGCGTCTTCTAGACGAGCCACACTACGGCTGATGTTCGAGCGGGGCTGACGCAAGGCCTTCGCAGCCGCCGCGAAGCTGAGCAGCGATCCGACTTTTTCGAACACTCTAAGATCGTCGAGGCCTGCCACGGTGAGTGATAATGCCATATGCGGCATAGAGTGTCCAGCTTGCGAACGGAAACCACCCAGTCGCTTACTGGTTCATCTCAGCACGAGATCAGCGGCATCAAGGCCTGCGTCCGCCGGTGATGGCGGTCGGCATGAGATCAAACAGCGCTAAACAGTTGGTCGAACAACTATCCATACTAATTTGAGAATGCGGAGACCCGGGATCATGGACGAAACGATACTTGCCACAGGTGCCGGGGGAAAGTTTGCCGGTCTTGTCGTGCCGGCGCTGGCACGACGCGGCGCAAGGGTGCGCGGGCCGATCCGCGATCCAGCAGCGGCAAGCCAAGTGCGCGGCAACGGGGCCGAGGAGACGGTAGTCGGCGACCTGACCGATCGCGTAAGTATCGATCGCGCGCTGAAGGGGGTGACATCAGTCTTCTACATCGCTCCCGCATTTCTGCCCGACGAGGCGAAAGTCGGTCAAAGCATGGTGGCCGCAGCCGTGGAGGCCGGAGTCCGACGTTTCGTCTTTTCGTCGGTCATCCATCCGGTGCTCAGCGGTCTGACAAATCACGCAGCCAAGGCTCCGGTGGAGCAGGCAGTGCTCAATTCGGGCATGGAATATACCTTCCTGCATCCCACCCTGTTTTTCCAGAACTATGCCGGAAGCTGGCCAACGATCACGAAAACCGGTGTGGTGGCAGAGCCCTGGTCAAATGACACCCGTTTCTCGCGCGTTGATTATTGTGACGTCGCGGAGGTTGCCGCGATCGCGCTCACCGAGGACAGGCTCCTCTACGGCACGTTCCAACTATGTGCCGAAGGCGCACTAAATCGCCACGAAGTCGCAGCGCTTATCAGCGAAATTCTAAGGCGGGAAATAAGGGCTGAAAAAGTCGATCAGGCAACACTTGGCGAGGATGCCGATCCGATGCGGCCGATGTTCGAACATTATGATCATGACGGGTTGCGCGGCAATTCGCTCACCCTCTCGGCAATTCTCGGGCGCCAGCCGCGCACGCTCAGGGACTATTTCCAATCCCTCGTCGCCGATCACGATAACGGTGCGATATCTAAAGGAGATGAATGATGAAGACGGGCAGAACAGTGGTAATAACCGGCGCAGCGGGCGGCATGGGTTCGCTTGTGGCCGAAAGATTTCTATCCAACGGTGACGTCGTTGTTGCCAGCGATACCAGCGAAGAGGCGCTCAGCGCTCTCAAGGGCGAGTTGGGATCAGCCGGTCGTTTGGAAATGGTGGTGGCAGACATTTCAAAGGAAGAGGACTGCCTGAAGGTTGCTGCCAGCGCGAAGAAGGCGACCGGTCAAATCGATGTGTTGATCCAGGTCGCGGGTTTCTTCCCGATCGAACCGTTTCTGGACATGAGCGCCGAAAGCTGGCGCAAGATCATCGATATCAATCTGACGGGCACGGCGCTGATGGCGAAGGCGTGTCTGCCGATGATGCAGGGCCGCGGATGGGGCCGGATCGTCAATTTCGGGTCGGCGTCCATTTACGGCGGAGTTGCCGGGCAGACCCATTATGTCGCGGCTAAGGCCGGTATCGTTGGCTTCACCCGGAGTCTGGCTCGAGAAGTCGGCACGGAAGGCATCACCGTCAATCTGATCGCACCGGGCCTGACCGTGACGAAAGCCGTGAAAGACAGCTTTCCCGGTGATGTGATCGAGCAGCAGATCGAACGCCGCTGTATCAAGCGCGATCAGACTGCCGCCGATCTGGTCGGACCGACATTCTTCCTTGCGTCGCCAGATGCAGATTTCATTAGCGGCCAGTCGCTGATCGTCGATGGCGGTTTGATGATGATTTGACACGGCTGGCGAGGGATTTTTTTGAAAGGAACGCAATGATGCCTGATGGCCAATCGATCGTGACGCCGCCCTATCACGTGCAATCGACCGCAAAGGAGATACGCTCCGGATTTCCCTATTTCGCCTATCACGCCTCGATCTCGGCCTTATGGAGGGATAAGTGGCGGCTGGTGTGTGCGCACGGGATCTATCCGTTCACGGATGGAAAGGTTGAGGATTTCGATCCAGTTTTCGAAGACCTCGTCAGGCAATCCGGAGACTCTCCACAAATCTTGTTCCGGCCGGACGATTATGCAAAGCCGTTCTTTTCCGTCGCGGAAAATCTGGTGGCGGATGCGGAGAAAGCCGAGGCCGCCGGTGACCCGCCGCAAGCGCGCGACCTCTATTTAAGGGCCGCAGCGGTCTATCGCATCGCGCGGTTCCCGATCAACCGATCCCCCGCAAGTCAGGACGCATGGGAAAAAGGCAGGGACATTTATATCAGGGGCGGGCGTTATCTCGATCCGCCCAACGCCGCGATCGACATTCCATTTCGCCACGCCAACCTGGAAGCTGGTGACGAGGAGGCACCGATCCCGGCGTTCTTGCGCATGCCGAAGGGTGAGCGACCCGAACAGGGATGGCCAGTGCTGCTATTCATCTGCGGGCTGGATGCATACCGGCCCGATCATACGCCGCGCACGCAAATCCATGTCGACAGAGGGTTTGCGACGCTGAGTTTCGAAATCCCGGGCACCGGCGATTGTCCGGCAGCGCCCGACGATCCGGAGGCGCCGGACCGCCTGATGAGCAGCGTGCTCGACTGGGTCGCCGATAACAGCGGCGACATGGGGTTCGATACGTCGAGGATCATGGCCCGCGGTATCAGCACGGGCGGTTATTATGCCATGCGGGTTGCCCATACGCACGCCGATCGTCTGCTCGCCGTCGTCGCGCAGGGTGGTGGATGCCATCACATGTTCAATCCCGACTGGGTCCACGCCCAGAACCAGATGGAATATCCGTTCGCGCTGGCTGACGCGCTGGCCCACAAATTCGGGTTTCGCGGTTCCGATCCGGTCGCGTCCTACGCGGCGGACGGCGGCAAGTTCAGCCTAGTGGAAGCGGGGGTGCTGGACCGCGCAAGCTGCAAATTACTCGTTATCAACGGCATCGAGGATTCGATCTTTCCGATCGAGGACAGCTTGATCGTCGCGCTTTCGGGCCGAAACAAGGATCTCATCGCTCAAGGGAATTTTGGCCACATGGGCAGCCCCGGCGGTGAGGAGATTCAGTACGACTGGATCGATACCGTCGTTGCCGCCAGCCGATGACGCACTGTCCGAATCCTTGCCGAAAACAAGCGCGCCGATCCGTTTCACTTAACCCCACAAACCGGAGACCAAGATGACCGATCTTTTTTCACCCTTCGACCTTCGCGGACTGGCCGTGCCCAATCGCATCCTGATGTCGGCAATGACCCGGACGCGAGCGACCGAGGATGGGGTTCCGACCGAACTGATGGCGGAATATTTTGCACAGCGCGCGGCCGCTGGCCTGATAGTAACGGACTGCACCGCCGTATCCGATCAGGCGCGCGGCGTGATCCGCGGGCCGGGCATCTATCGCGACGACCAGATTGCGGGCTGGCGGAGCGTCACCGATGCCGTCCATGACGCTGGTGGCCGCATATATTGCCAGATCTGGCATTGCGGACGGGTGGCACATCCCGACATGCGCGGCGGCGAAGCACCGGTCGCGCCGTCCCCGCTTCCGGCAAAAGGCGATTTCTTCCTGCCCCGCGGCCGGGTCGATTTCCCGATCCCGAGAGAGCTTTCCGCCAATGAGATACCCGGCATCGTCGAAACCTTTGCGCAGGCCACCCGCAATGCGCGCGATGCCGGGTTCGATGGTGTCGAACTCCACGGTGCCAACGGCTATCTCCACGATCAATTTCTGCAGGACATCAGCAACCACCGCACAGATTCCTATGGCGGATCGGCAGAAAACCGCTCTCGGCTGATGCTCGAGACCGTTGATGCGATCATTTCGGCCTGGTCCGCCGATCGCATGGGGGTGCGGTTGTCACCCTCCAGTTCGCTTTACGGCATGGGCGACAGCGATCCCAAGGCGACCTTCACATATCTCGTCGGCGAACTCGACAAGCGCGGCATCGGTTGCCTGACGATGCTCGAACCCAATGCAAAGGAAAAGGAGAAGGGTGTGGCGCTAGACAATGTCGCCGGGACTTTCCGTCCCATGACGAGCGTACCCTTCATCACGAACACCGGTTATGACAAAGAGCATGGCAACGCTGTCATTGAACGGGGTGATGCCGATCTCGTTGCGTTTGGCGTGCCGTACATCGCGAACCCTGACCTCGTCGAACGTTTCCGCACCGATGGGCCGATGAACAAGCCGGATCCGGAAACATTCTACGGCGTGGGCGGAAAGGGCTACACCGATTATCCAACCCTGAGCGAAACGGAAGTCACATGACCGCTTGGAACGAGTTCAGCGTCCGACGGATCGATACGGGCGAAGCGACCCTCGCAGCGCGAATAGGCGGCGAGGGTCCGCCCGTGGTGCTGCTGCACGGCTTTCCGCAGCACTCGATCGTGTGGCGACGGATTGCGCCCATGCTGTCAAAGAGGTTCAACGTAATCGTGCTCGATCAGCGTGGAATGGGGTCATCGACGATTCCGGATGGCGGATTTACCAAGACCGACATGGCGCGCGATCTGGCCGCCGTGCTTGATGAACTCGGTCATAAGCAGGCCTGCATTGCCGGATATGATCTTGGCGCAGGCGTCGCCGTCGCTTTTGCCCGCGACTATCCGGACCGGACTGCGAAACTGGCGGTCATGGAATTCGTTGCCGCCGGTTTCGGGCTTGAGGAAGCAATGGCACCCAAACAGGGTTGGAATGTCGATTCCAACTGGCACTTCGCCGTGTTCGCAGCACCGGACGTGGCAGCTTGGCTGTTTCGCGGGCGGGAGCGCGAGTTGCTGCATTGGTTCTTCGGGCATGAAGACCATGGCGGCAACGGCACCGTCGATGCGGCCGATCTAGAAGATTATGTCCGTTCCCTGGCTCGACCTGGGGCAATGCGGGCTGGCGCACATTATTACGCCGCGATTTTTCAGGACGGCAAAGACAACGCGCCCCTGAAAACCAATCCACTAGCGATGCCGGTTCTGGCCGTGGGCGGCGTGTCGCATACCGGGCCGATGCTCGAACAATTGCGGCGCGAGGTCGCCTCGGATCTTCAAACCGCAAGTATTCCGGCAGCCGGGCATTGGCTATCGGAGGAAAATCCCGAAGCAACCGCCGCAGCGTTGGAGCGCTTCTTCTCGCAATGAGCACGCCAGACACCGCGCCGAACCTCCGAAGGAGATCGCGATGACCAGTTCAAAGATTTATGGTCGGCCGTCGGACCTGCCGCTGCCGCCCGACGATCCGGCCCGCACGCTAACCCATGTTCATCCAGATGATGACGGATTGGAGATTATCCATCTGGCAGGCGACACTTACACGATACTGGTGAGCGGGGCGGACACATACGGCAAATACTGTCTCATCGATTTTCATGTTCCCGCCTGTGGCGGCCCTGGTCACCATCGCCATGACTTTGAGGAAATGTTTCACATGCTCGATGGTGAGGTCGAGCTGCATTTTCGCGGCGAGAAGCGTATCCTGAAGAAAGGCGAGACCGCCAACATTCCCGCCAATGCGCCGCACTTCTTCAAGAATATATCGGGCAAGACCTCGCGTATGCTGTGCGTATGCACCCCCGCCGGACAAGAGGGCTTTTTCCGGGAGATGGGCACACCGGCGCACAGCAGAACCGATCCCGCCCCGGAACAGAATGAAGCCGAGCAGCAGGCCTTCATCGAAAAAGCAAAGAAGATTGGGCCTGACTACCGTACCGAATTTCTGCCGCCGGAGGAGGATTGAGCCATGAGCGGCCGACGCCAGGTTGCAGTCGTGGTCGGAGCGGGTCCGGGTAACGGGGCTTCGCTGGCCGTGGCTTTCGAGATCGCCAGCGCGAATGCGAAGCAGCGGCCTGGCGCTGACGATGACGGTTTCACTGCGTCATCGAGGTTCGCGTCATCTTCATAGCGTCGAAATGACGTCAGCCCATTGCCAGCGATCACCTCGAACCAGGAGCCTTCCCGGTCGCGCACCTAACCGCCATCGGTGCCAGCGACCATGAGACAATCGGGTCCCTATACATTATTCGGGCACAGATTCACGGTATCCAATTTCGAGGACTCCGCTGAAGCTGCCTACTCGTGGGGGGCATCGGCAGTTTGCTGATCTCGTGCTCGACCGGCTGTCCGACATGCCGTGGAACATGCCGCAGGCGCAACCAGCCCACGAAGTACTGTTAAACGGATTGGGTATCCGCTAGGCTCGATGCATGGGAAGCATTAAAACTAATAGCATGCGAATGGACGCGGTGCGCAACCGCGAAAGAATCCTGGGGGTCGCCAGAGAGGCGTTCTTGGAGGAAGACGAGCCGTCTATGGCAGAAATTGCTCGCCGTGCGGGTGTCGGCATGGCGACGCTCTACCGACACTTTCCGGGGCGTATGCAACTCCTGACGGAATTGTATCACACTGAGATCACCGACATTTGCGAAGCGGCCGCAGCGTCACAGGGCGAGACGCCCAGAGACCGGCTCCTCAACTGGCTGTCGATCTTTCACGCCGGAGGCGCTCGCAAAAGTCCTCTGATCTCGTTGCTGCGCGGCGAACCCGGCGACGGCCAGTCGGTCGTGACCGGTAGCCGCGCCTTGGTTGTCCATGCAGGTGAACCCCTGATGCGGGCCGCGCAGGAAAGCGGCGAAATCCGCACTGACATTACCATCCGTCAAGTTCTGGAAGCCATCGCCTTGCTAGGCCAGCTGGAAGACGAGCCAGTTGCGGCGACGAGGCTGGTCGAAGTTTTTATCGATGGCCTCCGCTGGAGAACTTAAGGCTGTTTGGTTGATCTGGACGGGGATCACAAGACGGGCGCCTTGAAAACGGATACCCTATCCATTACTTTATGGATGCGCTGTCCGCATAGGGTGAGTCACCGAGCTTAAAAAGGTAGGAATAATGACAATGAGTTCTGAAGCCACCGCACCGATCGGCACTGCTGGTGAGAGTCTTCCGCAAATTAACGTGGACGCCCGCCGCCATCTGCCAGACTTCCTGTCCGCCGAGCGGCACCTTATGCACATCGGCGGACGCCAAATACCCGCCACGTCAGGCGAAACGCTGCCGAACACTGATCCGACGACCGAGACGGCGCTGCCTAGCGTCCCGCGCGGTGCCAAGGACGATATTGATGCTGGGGTTGCTGCAGCCCGGCAGGCGCTTTTAGACCCGTCCTGGTCACAAATGAGCCCTGATGCCCGTGGTCAGATCCTCAATCAGATCGCGCAAGTGATCGAGGCCAACGCCGATGAACTCGCGACCCTGGACTCGGTCAACATGGGCGCTCCGCGGATGCTAACTAGCCAGATGCTCGCCGAGGCGAGTGAAACCTTCCGCTATTATGCCGGCTGGCCGACCAAGATGTTCGGCACCACGGTGCCAACGATGAACAATCGGTTCGGCTATACCCGCCGCGAACCGCTGGGCGTCGTTGGCATAATTTGGGGCTGGAACGGCCCGATGGGGCAATTGCCAGGCAAGCTCGCCCCCGCGCTTGCAGCCGGCAATACCGTAGTCCTTAAACCGGCCGAGACTGCATCGCTCAGTACCTTGCGGCTCGCCCAGCTTCTCGAAGAACACACCGATCTGCCCCCCGGTGTGATCAATGTCGTGACCGGTCTAGGGGGCGAGGCCGGCGAAGCATTGATTTCGCACCCTGACGTCGCAAAGATCGCGTTCACCGGCTCCACCGCTACCGGTCGCCGCGTTCAGGAGCGCGCCAGTGCAACCCTCAAGCGGGTCACGCTCGAGCTGGGCGGGAAATCGCCGACAATAGTGTTCGCCGACGCGGACTTGCAAGCTGCGGCCCGTGGAGCGGCAGCCGGATTTACCGGCAATGCAGGTCAGGCCTGTGTGGCCGGATCGCGGATTTTTGTTCAGGAGCAGATCCGTGACGAGTTCGTTAAACTTTTGACCGAAACCCTTAAGGCGTTCGCACCGCTCGACCCGTTCACGCCCGGGGCACCGGTCGGGGCACTGGCCACCAAAACACATTTCGACCGAGTGTCTGCCTATGTCGATATTGCCGTCGAAGAGGGCGCCCGAATCGTCATTGGCGGCACCCGGTATGGCAACCAAGGCTATTTCTTCACGCCCACCCTGATCGACAACGTCACACCCGACATGCGAGTGGTCCGGGAGGAGGTTTTCGGACCAGTCGGTGTAATTACCACCTTTACGGACATTGATGATGCCATAGCTCAGGCTAATGATACCGAGTACGGCCTCGCCGCATCGGTCTGGACCACCAACTTGACCACTGCGCACCACATGGCCGCCGCCATTGAGGCCGGTACGGTCTGGGTGAACACCTGGGCAGAGATGAGCACCGGTGCGCTGCCGTTCGGCGGCTATAAGCAGTCCGGCATTGGTCGCGAAGGTGGCCTTGAGGTTCTTGATGCATACACTCAATCAAAGGCCGTCCTTGTTGCCCTTTGACCCGCACGGGAGACAAGGACGTAAGCGCTCACTTTGGTGTCTTCCCGCCGCTTGAAGTAACCCATCTCCACTGCTGCCGCCCCTCACGGCGTGGCCTTGGATGAAGTCAACGCTCAACCGGCCGGATTAAGGGCTCCGGCCGGTCGTTTGGAGGATTAGCCTGAGGACAAAGCCGCCTATTCACCGAGGGTGGCTATCGCTCGTCCGTCGATCGTGAAGCACTGGGGGGCCCGACGTACTGACCGTTATTGCGCCGCAACGCAGAGTATATCGAAAAACCGTTGCCCTGACAGCTACGCCTTGGATGAAATCAACCCCGCATACCTCCCGTGAGCGGCCCCGACCATGAGGAACAGCGTATGATTTCGCTTTTGCGCGACATGCGAGCGGTATCTCTGCTGCTGGCGGCGACATTGACCATTCTATCAAACACGCTGATAGCCCCGGCGCTGCCGGGCATCGAAGCTGCCTTTGCCGACACGGCGAATATTGAATTGCTGACCCGATTATTGGTCACCACACCGTCCTTGGTGATTGGTCTTGTTGCCCCATTCGCCGGCCTCCTTGTTGACCGCTTCGAGCGCCGTCGTCAGCTTCTCGCCGGTGTGGTTCTCTTCGCCGTAGCTGGTACTGCTGGCTTCTGGCTCCCATCACTTACCACCATCTTGGCAAGCCGATTCTTGCTTGGCTTCGCCGTAGCTCTCGTCATGACCGCCCAGACCGCGCTCATCGGCGATTATTATACAGGCGACCGTCGGACGCGGTTCATGAGGTTGCAGCTCACCTCGACGATGCTGACCGGGGTCGGGAACCGTTCGATCAGTGCTAGGAACCAGTCCGACCGGCTGATACCTGCGAAGCAGGCAATTTCGGGGAAATAGAGCGGTAGGTAACGGGTCAGGATCCGATGCCAGGTCTGGGTCTTCATCTTGGAAACAACCTCGTGGGTCTTCGTCAGCTCCTGAAGATTGGTGATGCCGGCGGCGAGCGGATCGACATAGCGCTGGGTCGCGCCAATGCTGAGCGTGTGCAGAATGGCCTGCGCATCCTTCGAAACGTTCTTGTCCCAGTTTTCCATCATACCCAAAGCCGCCTCCAAATAGCAGCCTTGAATCAGAACTCAACGCAAATGGGGAAACCGTAGAGTTCACACCGCCTAGGTTGTCAGCGGCCTGAAAACGCGGAACAGGCAACATGGTGTCCATCTTTTTCTAATTCTTCTGTTTGTCGTGCCGAATCAAGGCGCGATGAACAGTGCAGTCTGTGTTTGCGGAAAGATTGAAACCTTCATATGGTAACTGGGTGAGTGATGAGTGTTTCGCCAGACTCCAGTGCTTCGACGCGGAGCACCCCACCATTTACGGAAACAACGCGTAACTGTTCGCCTATGTCGGCGTTGTCGCCGACTGCCGGCCAGCTGCCGTCCCCGACACGCACGCGACCGTGCCCGTCATCGATAGGCAACTCAACCGTCACGATGGCACCGATCAGACGGTGGGCAGGATCGTTGAGTAAATCATCAGCACTGGCAACCGGATAGTCGGTATACCAGCGCCGTCCGATGAGAACGGCAGACACGCTCCATGCGGCGAAGGATCCAAGTTGCGCCGCCAATGGCAAAACGGGAAGAGCAAAGATGGCGGCGGCGGTGATCGCGGCGGCAATCGCGATAAACACCAGAAACACACCCGGTATCGCCAATTCCGCGATGCCGAGCGCCAGAGCGGCGATCAGCCAGATGCCGGCGGGTCCGATGCCCCCAAGGCTCACGGCTGAGACGCACCTTCAAATGGTCCGCGCCGTACCGCCGGAACGCTGCCCACGCGGGCGGTTGCGGAGTTCGCCGCATGGTCACCCAGCGCATCCTTCGCCAGTTCACCGATACCGCCCAGCGTTCCGATCAGTTGTGTCGCCTCGACTGGGAACAGAATCGTCTTGGCATTGGGACTGGTCGCGAACTTGCCGATGGCCTCAACATATTTCTGCGCGATGAAATAGTTGATCGCCTGCGTATCGCCCCCTGCGATTGCCTCTGACACGGAGCGCGTCGCGGACGCCTCGGCTTCAGCCGCTCGCTCGCGCGCTTCGGCATCGCGAAATGCGGATTCCTTGCGGCCCTCGGCCTCCAGGATACGCGCCTGCTTCTGCCCTTCGGCGCGCAGGATTTCGGAGGCGCGTGTACCCTCCGCGTCCAAGATGTTGGCGCGTTTCTCGCGCTCCGCTTTCATCTGCCGGCCCATCGCATTGACGATGTCGGCAGGCGGGCGAATGTCCTTGATCTCGACCCGGGTGATCTTGACCCCCCAGGGGTTGGTCGCGTGATCGACGACCGACAGCAGCCGCGCGTTGATCTCGTCACGTTTTGACAGCGTCTCGTCCAGATCCATCGAACCCATGACGGTGCGCAGGTTGGTGGTGGTCAGTTGCATCAGCGCCATGCTGAGGTCGGACACCTCATAGGCAGCCTTTGCGCTGTCGAGGACCTGGAAGAACACGACGCCGTCCGTCGCGATCATCGCATTATCCTTGGTGATTATTTCCTGTCCCGGAATATCGATCACCTGCTCCATCATGTTCACCTTCTGCCCGACACGGAAGAAAAAGGCGGGATAGAAGTTGAAGCCAGGCCGGGCGACGGTCGTGAACCGGCCAAAATGCTCGATCGTGTATTGGTATCCCTGACGCACGATCTTGATGCTGGTCATCAGGTAGAACAGCACCAGCGCCAGTGCGAGCGCGGCGATCGTCAATACCATCATGTCCTCCCGTTAATCTTGAGCTCAGGTCTAGCATGTAGGGGGCGGGGGGCCTAGCGATACCGGCCCGATGCGGTTACATGGCGCGCCACTCCCCTACGGAAGCGGTATCATGGACATCAGGCTCGGCCTCACTTTTGACGACGTGCTGCTGACGCCGGCTGCCTCCGACGTGCTGCCAAGCAGCGCAGACGTCCGCACACAACTGACCAAGGGGGTCGCGCTTAACATTCCAGTCATTTCGTCAGCGATGGACACTGTGACAGAGGGCGACATGGCGATTGTGATGGCGCAGTTGGGCGGTATTGGCGTCCTCCACCGCAATCTGGAGGTGCTGGAACAATGCGACGCCGTCCGCGCAGTCAAACGATTTGAAAGCGGCATGGTCGTTAACCCGATCACCATTCAGCCGCAAGCGACGCTGGCCGATGCCCGGGCGCTGATGACCCACCACCGCATCAGCGGCATCCCGGTGGTAGAGGCCAGTGGGCGGCTGGCGGGCATTCTGACCAACCGCGACGTGCGCTTCGCCGAGAATCCGCATCAACCGGTCAGCGAATTGATGACGCGCGACAATCTGGCGACGGTCGGTGTCGGCGTGATCCAGGAAGAGGCGCGTCGGTTGCTCCACCAGCGCCGAATCGAAAAGCTGCTGGTGGTCGACGACGCCTATCGCTGTGTCGGGCTGGTGACGGTCAAGGACATTGAAAAGGCGGTCACATACCCGAACGCGACCAAGGACACGGCCGGGCGTCTGCGCGTCGCGGCGGCGACGACGGTCGGCGACAAGGGTTTCGAGCGCACCGCGTCGCTCATCGATGCGGAATGCGACCTGATCGTGATTGACACCGCACATGGTCACAATAGCGACGTGGCGCGCGCGGTTGAGCGGGTGAAGCGGCTTTCAAACTCAGTACAGGTCATTGCCGGCAATGTTGCCACTGCTGATGCCACTCGTGCCCTGATTGACGCGGGTGCCGACGGAATCAAGGTTGGCATTGGCCCTGGTTCGATTTGTACGACGCGCGTTGTGGCGGGCGTCGGCGTGCCGCAGTTGACGGCAGTGATGGACTGCGCGGGGGCAGCGGAGCGTGCGGGCGTACCGGTAATCGCCGATGGCGGTCTGCGCACGTCTGGTGATCTGGCTAAGGCGCTGGCGGCAGGTGCGTCCACGTGCATGGTGGGGTCGCTATTAGCCGGCACTGAGGAGGCCCCTGGTGAAACCTTCCTCTACCAAGGCCGCGCCTACAAATCCTATCGCGGCATGGGATCGGTGGGGGCTATGGGGAGGGGGTCGGCGGATCGATACTTCCAGGGAGACATCAAAGATCAGATGAAGTTGGTGCCGGAAGGTATTGAAGGACAAGTAGCTTTCAAGGGTCCGGCACGCGATGTGATCCATCAGCTGGTGGGCGGCATTAAGGCGGCGATGGGCTATACGGGGTCGGCCACGCTCGCCGATCTTCGCCAACGCGCGCAATTCGTGCGGATCACGGGCGCGGGATTGAAGGAAAGTCACGTCCATGACGTGACGATCACGCGCGAGGCGCCGAATTATCCGACACGCTGAGGAACCCACGGCATGACCCCGGCCGCACGCACACAGGCGGCGATCGAGATTCTCGACGCGATCATCACGGCGGCGCATGAGGGCGGCGCGGCGGCGGATACGCTGATCGCGCGCTACTTTGCGAAGCGGCGCTATGCCGGTTCAAAGGACCGCCGCGCAGTTCGCGAACTGGTATACGCAGCAGTCAGGCGGGCGGGCGATGTGCCTGCGTCCGGGCGCGGTGCGGTCATTGCGATCGCCGACGAACAGGACGCGCTGGCAGCGAGCTTTGATGGATCGAAGCATGGCCCATCGCCGATCGATGCGAGTGAGCCGAGGGCGATGCCGGGGATCGCGCCTGCGTGGCTGGTGGAAGCATTGCGCGAGTCAGGCATCGCTGATGCTCAGATGCCGACGTTGCTCGATCGCGCGCCGCTCGACGTCCGCGTCAACACCTTGCGCATGTCCCGTGACGAGGTGCTGACTGTTCTGGACGGCGCCACGCCGGCACATCATGCGCCGATGGGCATGCGATTACCGGCAGGGACGCATGTAGAGATGCTGGATCCGTGGCGAAGCGGTGCGATCGAGGTGCAGGACGAGGGTAGCCAAATCGTATCACTGGCGAGCGATGCAAAACCGGGCCAGCGTATCGTCGACCTGTGCGCGGGTGGCGGCGGCAAGACACTGGCAATCGCTGCGCTGATGGAGAACCAGGGCACACTGCTGGCAACCGACACCGATCGTGGCCGATTGTCCCGGCTGCGACCCCGGGTGCTGCGTGCCGGGGTGACGATCGTCGAGACACGGCTGCTGGATCCCGGCAAGGAACGCGCCGCGCTGCACGACTGGGATACGAACGCGCATATTGTGCTGGTCGATGCGCCATGCTCCGGGACCGGAACATGGCGACGAAACCCCGAGGCGCGCTGGCGGCTGACGCAGGACAGGCTGGCTCGGCTCGTTGAAACCCAGCGGCAGCTTCTAGGCATTGCGGCGGAACTGGTGGCGCCGGGTGGCGCCATCGTCTATATCGTTTGCTCGCTCCTGGATGCAGAAGGCGCGCTGCGGGTCGAACAATTTTTGACTGACTATCCCGACTGGGCAGCGGACGATCTGCAGCTGGTTGCCGGAAGCCGTCACGGCGCCGGTATCCGATTGCAACCGGCTGTCGATGGAACGGACGGGTTTTTTGTCGCACGGCTTCGCCGCCCATGTTAGCGCGCTATTTCGTATCGCCAATGGAGATGTTCATGCGAGTTACGTCCGTCGCTCTTGCCGCGGCGTTGCTTGGTGTCTGTGTCACGACGTCACTGCGCGGTGAACAAGCAGCACCACGAATCGACCCGCGTTCGCTGGCGCTGCTGGCGCGAGGTCAGACGGCGAATGCTGCCGGCAATCTGGACGGTGCGACGGACGCACTGGAAACCGCGCTTGCCGTCGATCCACGAAACCGGGCTGCCTTTGTGTTGTTAGCCGAGATCGCCGATCATCGCGAACTGCCGGGCAAGGCGATCCGGTTGTACCGCGAAGCGCTGTTGCTGGATCCCAATGATGTGAACGCATTGGCGGGGCAGGGGGAGGCGTTGGTGCATAAAGGAGCGGTCAATCTGGCCCGCGTCAATCTCGCCAAGATCAAGACTTTGTGCCGAAGCGCTTGTGCGCCGGCATCTTCGTTGGCGGCCGTGATTGCCAGGGGGCCGCCGGTCGCGACAGCTCAGGTCGACAAAGCGGTTATTGCCCCCAAGGAATGATCGCCGAGGCGCCTCGCCAATGCGATATATTCGTGCACGGTGAGTGTATCCGCGCGACGCGTCGACTCGATGCCGAGTGCGCCTAGCGCGTCGACGGCGCCCGGCACGGCTCTCAGGCTTTGGCGCAGCATTTTGCGGCGCTGGCCAAATGCAGCGGCGGTCAGGCGTTCGAGCACTGCAAGGTGCGTTCCCTCAGGCTGCCCAGCTGGCTCAAAATGCACAACCGCCGACATGACCTTCGGCGCCGGGGTAAAGGCCGAGCGATGAACGGTCATCGCGATTCGCGCTGTTGTCCGCCACTGCGAGAGGATCGATAGCCGGCCATAAGTTGAGCCGGCAGGCGGGGAGACGATCCGGTCAGCGACCTCGCGCTGGAACATCAGTGTCAGTGACGCCCACCAGGGCGGCCAGTCGCTCGATAGCCAGCCGATCAGGAGCGCCGTTCCAACATTGTATGGCAGGTTGGCGACGATGTGGGGCGGTTGTTCAAACAGTCTATTCGCGTCGATTTGAAGCGCGTCCCCTTCGATTACGGTCAATCGGCCAGGACATGCGTTGGCGAGTTCCTCCAGCACAGGAATGCAGCGGCGGTCGCGCTCGATCGCGGTCACTCGCGCGCCAGCGGCGATCAGCGCGCGCGTCAGACCGCCCGGGCCGGGGCCGATTTCCAGCACATCGCGTCCATCGAGGTCACCGGGAATGGCAGCGATCCGAGCGAGCAATTGGGTGTCGAAAAGAAAATTCTGTCCCAGTGCCTTGCTGGCGGAAAGGCCGTGCCTTGCGACAATGTCGCGAAGCGGTGGCAGATCAGGGATCATTTATCGCGCGCGCCGCCGCCGCCTGTGCCGCCATGGTGATCGCCGCGATCATGGCACCCGGCTGCGCGCAGTTCTGCCCGGCAATGGCGAACGCAGTGCCGTGATCGGGAGACGTCCGCACGATCGGCAGACCCAGCGTAATGTTGACGCCTTCGTCGAAATGCAGCGTCTTGAGCGGTACCAGTGCCTGATCATGGTAGCAGCAGATCGCTGCGTCATACCGGGCACGCGCCCGTGGATGGAACATCGTATCGGCCGCCAACGGCCCTGCAATATCCAGCCCCTCCTGTTTCAGGATGGCGATCGCCGGCTCGATTACCTCGATCTCCTCACGCCCCAGCGCGCCTTGCTCTCCGGCGTGGGGGTTTAATCCGGCAAAAGCGAGCCTGGGCTGCTCAATCGAGAAGTTGCGCTTCAGCCCGCGCGCCGTTGCGCGCACCTTCGCCAGAATCAGATCGATGGTCAGCAAGCGTGACACAGCTGACAGAGGCACATGAGTCGTGATCGGAACGACGCGCAGTGACGGACCGGCGAGCATCATCACAGCGTTGTCGCGAGCAATGCCACAACGCTCTGCTACAAATTCGGTCTGGCCGGCATGGGTGAAGCCGATCGCATAAAGCTGAGCTTTGGAGACAGGCCCGGTAACGAGCGCGCGCGCGGCGCCCGATCGAACGATCCCGACCGCGATTTCGAGCGCATGGGCCGCACAGCGCGCGCCCTCGATAGTAGGTGTTCCAGGAGTAACGGGGCCGCTGTCGCCAACCGCCAGGATCGGGAGCGCGTTCGCGAAGGTTTCGGCCGCTCCGCCGATCCCGTCCACGCGCGCGCAAGGCCCTTGCCAGACTGCCCGAACAGCAGCCGGGTTGCCGATCGCGACGAATGGCGGCAAGCCGAGTTCGCTATGGCGCTCCCAGGCTTTTGCGATAATCTCCGGTCCGATCCCGGCGGGGTCGCCCATCGAGATGACGAGCGGGAGGTCAGACTGATGCGCCAAGGGCATCGGGCTGTATCAACGATATTCGATGATGGCGTCGCGCCGCAGATCCCGCAGCTTTTGCTGGGCCCTCAGATTGACCCGCTGCCCCTCAACCTGAGTCTGTATCTGTTCGGCACTGGGCAGGGAGCCGGCAACCGGGTCATCGCGACCGCAGAGTACCAGGGCACGTACGCCATCCTCGGCCGATCCGAATGGAGGCGTCGATTGCCCGACCTGCAGTTTGAGCATGATGTCCTGCAGCGCCGCGGGCAAATCCCTGATGCGAACGGCGTCGTTGTCGACAACCTCGGCCCCGACATCGGCGGCGACCTGCTCGACCGATCCGCACCCCTTGATCGCCTGCGTCGCGGTTGCGAAGACCGCCGCGCGACTTGTCGCCTGCGCCTGCGTCGTGCCAGCGGGGAAGCGGATGGTGAGCTGTTTCAGGCTGAGGCGGGCATCACGTGGATCAGCTGTCCCGATCTGGCGTTCATCAGTCAGGTACAAAATTGAATAGCCGCCCGGTATTTCGATCGGTCCCGCGACCTGACCGACCTTCATCGTCTGCGCAGCCTCTGCCAACGCCGCTGGAAGCTGGGCAACCCGCACCCAACCCAGGTCTCCATCGACCGCCTTGGTCGATGCCTCCGAATAACGGCGCGCGAAGGCTCCGAACGGCTGCTCACCCTTTTGCAGTTCGGCGATGATACCACGCGCATTGTCGAATACCTGCTGCGCCGTCGCGGGTGTCGAGGAGAGATAGATTTCTTTCAGATTATATTCGCGAATACCCTGAGACTGTTTAATGCGATCGATGATCCCCTGCACCTCGGCATCGCCCACATTGACGAACGGCTCCACCTTGCGGCGAAGATAGCGCTGCCAGGCGAGTTCACCCTCAATCTGGCGTTTGAGCGAGCGTTCAGATGATCCCGCATCGACCAGATATTTGCGCATCTCGTCAGGGGTCTTCTTGAAGTTCTTGGCCACCCGGTCGAAGCTTTGTTGCATTTCTTCCGGCGTGATCGTCACATCGGCGGTCTTGGCCTCCTGTATTTCCAGGGTTTCATCGATCAGCTGACGCAGGATCTGAAGTTTAAGGCGGTCCAGTTCGTCTCCCGACAGCTTCGTGCTGTTCGCCGCCTCGATCAGCGCCACGCGCTGATCAACGTCGGTGCCGGTTATGACCGTGTCGTTGACGATCGCCGTGGCCTTGCGAACCTTGGGATCGACCTTGCCGAAAATCTGAAGGTTTTCCGGGATGTTCAGGCCGCCGGTATCGGGCACCGACTGATCCGGCACGACCTGAGCCATTGCCGTGGTACACAATGCCATCACCGCTGCGAGCGCAAGCGCGCGTGAAGCCTTTGCGGCGGGCAGTCGTTGCAATGTCACTGAAGCGAATATCCCAAGTTGTTTAGTGTTAGCGACGATGGTTGGCGCTACCGATGAGACAAGCTGACTGCCTGATGCTGAACGGCGGCTTAGCGGCCAAGGTTCTTCAATGAAAGTGACAAGAGAAAGTTGTTGCCCGACTTCGCGTCACCGGTCGTACGATAGTCGCGTCGCCAGGTTAGACCGAGCCTCAGGCAGTCATCCTCATATTGCACTCCCAGTCTGTGCCTGATGGGGTCAAAGCCGTTGGACACGGAAAGCGGATCCTCGTTGCGATTGGTCAGGTCGACGACAGCAGATCCGAACGCGGACCAGAACCGCGTGAATTGGACACGGACGGCCGCACGAGCCTCCTCGCGGTCGGCCAGATCTTCAATCGCCGGCGTGATGTTGCGGTTCAACTTGACATAGCCGAGCAACGCATACGTGCTGCGCGACCCGATCGTCGCGTCGATTTCGTTACGACGGACCGCCAGCGAACTCTTGTCGAGCCGGTAGCGCCAGGTGAGCGCGACGAAATCGCGGTATCGTGCCTCCGTGCGCCCAACGAAATCCGAGAAACGGCCGGAAAGACCCGTGCCCGGGAAGAAGATCGCAGGCCGTTGGTCCAGTCGATAACTCTGGCCGATAACGGTGTCGAGGGCGATGCCGGGCAGCGTGATTGCCCATTGCGCACCATAAGTGACCCGGCTGGAATCCTCGAACCGGTCATACCCCGGGAAACGATTGAGCGCGAACAGATTGCCGGCCTGAAGATCGACGGCGCGTGAATCCTCGTTGGGGATAGAAAGGTTCGCGATCCTGGGCGACGCCACGATCTGCACCCGCGGGGTCAATCGCTGCGTACCGCCCAGAAACGTGCCAACCAGCGGCCAGCGCACATCGACCGCCAGCGCCCCGACGGCGCGGGTGCTGAACCCTTCGGTTCCACGGTAGCTGGCAACGGCCGTCGCCAGCACATCATGGGCATTATAGGCGTCCGCACGGCCAAAGGCGGTGAACGTCACCTCCTGACCCAGCGTCGTCAGACGTCTGAGATCCCATCGCAGGCTGGCGAATGCGCGCTGCGTGTCCTGCCCCTCGGTCCGCGTCAGTGCCAGACTGTTCAGTTGAAGTTGGAGCGTGCCGCCAAGCAGCGGGTCGGTCATCCGGCGGCGATAGTCGATCTCCGGCAAGGCGATCGGCTGCATCCCCTGCATATCGTCGACGCGCAGGGTCTGCACCGCCCAGCCGGTGAGTGAGAAATAACTGTTCGCATCGATCCGCTCAAGCCGCGCGGTACTGCGGAGGCGATCGTCGCGTGAGATGTCGTAGCGGCGCAAGAACGTCCGGTCGGTCGTGACCCGCAGCGATCCCGATGCGGTCCAGTTCGGCGTAAGCTGATAACGGGCGACCCCGTCCAGATAGCCACGGATTGCCCGCTGTGTGCCTACAGGCTGACTGGACAGCGTGTCACTGCGACGTCCATTGGTCAGATAGCCCGTCAACCGGAAAGCACCGGTGTCTCCCAGCGCGCGATATTCGGCGGAGATCATCGGAAGGACGTTGGTGAAGATGTACGGGGTGACCGTCAGCCCGCGATTGGGCGCCAGTCGGAAATAATAGGGCGTGCCGATCTGCAGCCCGTTGGTGCGGCTGATCCGCAATTGCGGCGTCAGGAAACCGCTTCCTCCCTCGCCGCCGATCGGCGCGGACAGGTTTGGCAGAGGAAGCCCCGGCAAGCCGAACAGATGGAAGCGTGCGCCGCGAAAATAGATGCGCTCGCGCTCGGGCCGATAGGTGACGCGCACTGCCGTGATCTTCCAGGACGGATCCTTCGGGCAGCCATCGGACGTCACGACCGAGCACGGTGTATAGGCAGCGTCATTCAGGTTGAGCGTGCCGTCATTCTGACGCGATCCCTTGCGTGCGGCAAGCCGGGATCCCTGTTCCAGCACGACCAGCAGGTTGTCGACGACGCCGTCTTTCAGCGTGTCGGTGAGTTCGATCTGATCGCCATAGGCGATATCGCCTTGCGGATTGCGGATAGCGACATCGCCGCTGGCCTCCACGCGTCCGGTCTTGCGGTTCCACACGACCTTGTCGGCGCGCAGCCGCTGGCCCTCACGGCTCATCCTGACGGCGCCGGTTGCCGTGACGATGTCGGTGCCTGTGTCATATTCGAGCGCGTCGGCGCTGAAGTCGATCTGGTCGTTCGTCGCGGAAGGGATCGGCGGAGGCGTGGTTCTGGTAACGATGGCCTGCGCGGATGCAGGCGCTGCCAACAGCAGCAGGGGCACCGTACAGCAGCCAGCCAGCAAATCGCTACTCAACACGGTTTCAGGCAGCCCCACATCGTCAAGCATGACGGCCCCGATGGCCATGCAGCGGCGAGCCTATCGCACCGTCCAGCCACCCAAGCAATCACCTGACCTTTGACCGCGCAATACGAGCGCCTACATCGCTGGCAACTAATCAGCCCCGATGAAAGGCACCGCTCCATGCAGATCAATTTCGCCAGCACCATGCCCGCCGATTATGAGGTGGTCGCGCTCCCGGTCGAGAAGGATGGCGTCGGCAAGTTGGTCTGGGGTGGTCTGCAGGAGGCGGAGACGGTCGCCAGGGCGGCAGCGACGGCGCAGCGTTTCAAGGGCGAGGCTGGCAGCGTGGCCGAGGTTTTCGCGCCCATCGCCGGCACGGTGCGCCGTGTTCTTCTGCTCGGGATCGGTGACGGAACCGACGTCGAATGGGAAAAGGCGGGCGGCGCGCTTACCGGGAAGCTGCTGACGTCAGGCGCAAAGAGTGTTGCCGTTGACCTGAATGCATTGGGGACGCCGGGGTCGGCGGTAGCGATTGCCCGCTTTGCAGGGGCGGCGGCGCAGCGTGGATGGCGTCATGACGTCTATCGCACCAAGCTGGCAGAGACCGCCAAGCCGACGCTGGAGGCGATAACGATCGTTGGTGCTCCTGACGGCATCGATACAGTGTGGACCGCGCAAGACGCGGTCACGAAGGGGCTGGAGCTGACCCGGACACTGGTCGCGGAGCCGGCGAATATCATCTACCCGGAAAGCTTTGTCGAACGGGTCAGGGCCGATGTCGAGGGGCTTGGCCTCGAGATCGAGGTGCTGGATGAGGCCGCGATGCGCGAGCACCGGATGGGTGCGCTTCTGGGCGTGAGCCAGGGGTCGGTCCGCGAGGCGCGCATCCTGGCGATGCGCTGGAACGGGGCAGGCGAGGGCGATCCGGCTTTGGCGCTGGTTGGCAAGGGCGTGACCTTCGACACCGGCGGTATCTCCCTGAAGCCCGGTGCGGGCATGGAAGACATGAAGTGGGACATGGGCGGCGCAGGTGCCGTTGTCGGTGCGATGAAGGCGATCGCAGGACGCGGCGCCAAAGCCAATGTCGTCGGTATTTGCGGGCTGGTCGAAAATATGCCGGATGGTAACGCACAGCGCCCCGGCGACGTCGTGACATCGATGTCCGGCCAGACGATCGAGGTAATCAATACCGATGCCGAAGGCCGACTGGTCCTCGCCGATGTGCTGACATGGGCGCAAAAGACGTACCGGCCCAAGACGATCGTCGATCTGGCGACGCTGACCGGCGCCATGCTGATCGCGCTGGGCCATGAGCGGGGCGGAATGTTCGCGAATGACGATGCGCTAGCCGAGGAACTGATGGCGGCGGGCGAGGCGACCGGCGACCTTTTGTGGCGGATGCCGATGTCTGAGAAGTATGACAAGTTGATCGACTCGCCGATCGCCGACATGAAGAATGTCGGGCCGCGTCCCGCCGGATCGATCACCGCAGCACAATTCATCAAGCGGTTCATCGACGAAGGCGTGCGCTGGGCGCATCTGGACATTGCCGGCATGGTCTGGGCGGACAAGCCGGGCACCAACTTCGACAAGGGCGCGACCGGATACGGCGTGCGTCTGCTTGATCGCTTTGTCGCGGAGACGCTGGAGGGGTAAGCCTTCGTCGATGCAGGTCGATTTCTATCATTTGACCGACATGCCGATCGAGCGCGTGCTGCCCGCCATCGCCGAGAAGGTACTGGCGGGCGGCCATCGCCTGTTGGTCGTGGTCGCGGATGCCGAGCAACGCACTGGTCTCGACCGACTATTATGGTCATACACGCCGGAGAGTTTCCTGCCGCATGCTCAGCTGGGAAACGATGATGATACGGTGCAGCCAATCCTGCTCGCGCCCGACGTCAATGCCGCCAATGGCGCGCGCTATATCGCCCTTGCCGACGGCGAGTGGCGTGACGATGCGCTCGATTTCGACCGCGTGTTTCATTTCTTCGACGAAGAACGCATCCGCGATGCGCGCACGGCATGGAAGGGCTTGGCCGGGCGTGATGACATGGTGCGTCATTACTGGAAGCAGAATGATGCGGGTCGGTGGGAACAAGTTGCATAGCATTTGCGACGCGCCTACGGGATCCGCACTTTTCCATCCCGCAACATCAGGAGCCACGTGACCGCCATGGCCGCGACCCGCACATTTTCGATCATCAAGCCCGATGCGACGCGTCGCAACCTGACTGGAGCAGTCACCAAAATGCTTGAGGATGCCGGACTTCGCGTCATCGCGTCAAAGCGGATCAGCATGACCCGTGAGCAGGCAGAAGGTTTTTACGCCGTCCACCGCGAGCGTCCCTTTTTCGGTGAACTGGTGTCGTTCATGATCTCAGGCCCGGTCGTCGTTCAGGTGCTGGAGGGCGAGGACGCGGTCAAGCGCAACCGTGATGTCATGGGCGCGACCAATCCGGCGAATGCCGAGCCCGGCACGATCCGCCGCGAACTGGCCGAATCGATCGAGGCCAATTCCGTGCACGGATCAGACTCCGATGAAAATGCGGCGACCGAGATTGCGTACTTTTTCAAGGACGACGAGATCGTCGGCTGATGCCGTGGCACCTGCGGCGGGCCTTGCCCGCCGACGCGGATGCCTTGTCATTGGTCGCTTCCACGACGTTTCTTGAGGCTTTTGCCGGCGTTCTCGCGGTGGGCGATATCGTCAGTCACTGCAATGCCAAGAACAATGCTTCGCTGTTCGCCGAGTGGGTCAGCGATCCCGCAAGCATTGTCGCGATCGTGGATCATCAAACGGGTGCAGCGCCGCTAGGATATACCGTTTTGACGACGCCGGACCTGCCGGTCGATGCGCTGGCTGGCGACGTCGAGCTACGCCGCATTTATGCGATGACCGCATGGTTGGGATCGGGGCTCGGTCCCGCTCTGATGGCTCGTGCGCTGCTGGATGCAGCCGCGCTCGGTGGCGAGCGTCTTATGCTCGGTGTGTATGCTGAAAACCGGCGCGCCCGCCGTTTCTATGAACGACAAGGGTTCAGCGTCATCGGCGAGCGGCAATTTCAGGTCGGGGAGCGCTGGTGCGATGACCTGATCTACGCTCGCGCACTGTAAGGTTTACAAGCGGGGTTCAGCGACCTCCGGCTTCAAGCAATCTGGCGGGCGCCGCCAATTCCCAGCTTGCCGCGATCCGGTCTTCGACCAAGGGCCAGTCGGTATCGTCGGCCAGATTGATCGCCACCCAGCCGGATGCCCCGAGATAGGCCGGCCGCGAATATGTCCTGGGGTCTGCCTCGATCAACATCGCCTGTTCATCACTGCCGCTCGTCTTCACGCATGCGACCAATCGACCATCGTCATGGTGATTGTCCCGGAATTGCACGAATTGGCGGTCGGCGACGAAAAAGCTTGGCTGGCCGTGAGAGAGGCGCTCGCTCGCTTCCGGCAGGGCAAGAGCAATGCTGCGAACAAGGTCGAGATAGTCGGTCATCGACTGACAAACTCCGCCAGAATGCGAGGATATAATTCATGTTCCGCAATCAACACGCGAGCGGCGAGCGTTTCGGCGTTGTCATGGGGTAAAACCGGCAATTCAGCCTGCGCCAGCACGTCGCCACCGTCGAGCTCCTCCGTCACCAGATGGACCGAACAGCCGGCAACGCGGTCGCCTGCGGCAATCGCCCGTGCATGGGTATCAAGACCCTTGTGATGCGGCAGCAGTGACGGATGGATGTTGAGAATGCGCCCCCGCCATCTGGCGACAAAGCTCTCTGAGAGCAGCCGCATATAGCCGGCGAGCGCCAGAAACTGAACACCGGCAGCTTGCAACGCATCGTCCAAGGCAAGCTCGAAAGAAGCTTTTCCTATGCCGCGCGGTGACAGGGCGAAGGTCGGCAGTCCATTGTTTTTTGCCCAGGCAAGTCCCGGCGCGTCCGGCTTGTCAGACGCGACGAGCGCGACGCGGTAAGGGCAGGACTCCTGCCGCGCCGCCGAGGCGAGCGCCATCATGTTCGACCCGCGTCCGGACAGGAGAATGCCGACCGGTCGTGGCGCTTGCGCCGCAAGCCTTTCAGGCATCGTGCGTTGCCGACCAGTCGCTGCGTGCGCTCCACGTTCCGTCTGAACCGCGCACGGTGCATCCGCGTGTCCCCGAATCGATCCGGCCGATCGTGAACACCGTCTCTCCCGATGTTTCGAGCGCAGTTCGGACAGCGTCGACATCGTCCGGGCCGACAATTACGACCATGCCCACGCCGCAGTTGAAGGTTCGTGCCATTTCCTCCGGCTCGATAGCGCCCTGAGCCTGAAGAAAGGCCATCAGCCACGTCTGTTCCCAGCGGTCGGCATCGACAATGGCCCGCATGCCTTCGGGAAGCACGCGTGGAATATTTTCCAGCAATCCGCCGCCGGTGATGTGAGCCAGCCCCTTTATCCTGCCCTGCCGGACAAGCGGTAACAGACTTGCCGCATAAATCCGGGTGGGAGCCATCAGCCAGTCGATCAACAGCCGATCCTGATCGAATAGAGCAGGCCGCCCCAATCGCCAGCCACGATCCGCCGCCAGGCGGCGGACGAGCGAGAAGCCGTTGGAATGGACGCCGGAGGACGCCAGACCCAGGACCAGATCGCCAGGCGCGATCGTGTTGCCGGTCAGCAATTGATCACGCTCGACGGCACCGACACAAAAGCCCGCCAGATCATAATCGCCGGGGGCGTACATGCCGGGCATTTCCGCTGTCTCTCCTCCGATCAGGGCGCAGCCGGCGATGCGACAGCCTTCCGCAATCGAGGCGATGACCGTTTCCACAACTGCCTCATCAAGTTTTTCACAAGCATAATAGTCGAGGAAGAACAGTGGCTCCGCACCCTGAACGATCAGGTCGTTGACGCACATGGCGACAAGGTCGACGCCGACCCCGGCATGGCGATCCCACTCGATCGCCAGCTTCAGCTTGGTTCCCACACCATCATTGGCGGCGACCAGCAAGGGATCGACAAAACCCGCCGCCCTAAGATCGAACAGACCACCGAAGCCACCCAGCTGCACGTCAGCGCCTCGCCGGCTTGTCGATCTGGCGAGCGGTGCAATCGCCTTCACCAGCGCGTTGCCCCGCGCGATCGAGACGCCCGCATCGGCATAGGTGTACGAAGGATCTGAAGGTCGCTCATCCGCCATCTGCACGCTGCTAGCCATATCCTGCTTGGAATTCCATTGCCGCTTCGCCAAAAGACCCCTGACATGCGCCCCAGTTTCATCATGATCCCGATTGCGGGTCTCGCCCTGTTCGCAGGGACGGTCACACTGGCACAGATCGAAGGATCGCGCGGGATCGCGCCGATTGACAGCTCGGGCAATTACGAGGTGTCCGGTGTCCGGGTCGATGTCCTGGCAAAAACCGCCGAGGCGGCGCGCTATGCGGGATGGCAAATGGCGCAGCGCAAGGCGTGGGGACAGCTTTCGAAACGCCTGGGTGGCGACGGATCGGCAATCTCTGACGGAGCACTGAACGCGCTGGTATCGGCGATCGCGGTCGAGAATGAAGAGATCGGTCCGAACCGCTATATTGCGAAGCTGGGTGTGCTGTTCGATCGGCAACGCACGGCCGCACTGCTGGGCATTTCCAGTTACGCCAGCCGTTCGCCACCCATGCTGGTATTGCCGGTGCAATGGTCCGGCGGGGTAGGCGAGGTCTTCGAACAGCGCACGGCCTGGCAATCGGCCTGGGCGCGGTACCGCACGGGCAACAGTACGATCGATTATGTCCGTCCGTCCGGCAACGGGGCCGACTCGCTGCTGCTCAATACAGGACAGATCAGCCGGCCGGGACGTGGGCGTTGGCGCAAGGTTCTCGATCAATACGGCGCCACCGACGTCGTCATGCCTGCCGTCCGGCTTTATCGGCAGTGGCCGGGCGGTCCGATCATCGGTGTGTTCGAAGCGCGCTTTGGTCCTGACAATGTCCTGATCGACCGCTTCACGCTGCGCGTCGGCCGGGCAAGCGGTCTTCCGCAGCTGCTCGATACCGGCGTCGCGCGGATGGACGGCATCTACCAGAGCGCGCTCAATTCAGGACGGCTGCGCCCCGATCCCTCGCTATCCCCGCCGCCTGCTCCGACGCCCGTCGAGGAAGCGGTGGAGAGCGATGCGCTGGCCGGGATCATCGACGATGTTGCAGCCGCCAATGCGGCCGCTGCCAATATCACCGTGACAATCCAGTATGATACGCCGGGCGCCGCTGCCGTCACGGCGACAGAGAGCACGATCCGAACGTTGCCCGGCGTGCAGTCGGCGGCGACGAGCAGCTTGGCGCTGGGCGGTGTATCGCTCATGAAGGTCGTGTATCAGGGAGAACCCGATGGACTGAAGGCGTCGCTGCAGGCGCAGGGCTATCAGGTTCTGGGGACGGGGCAAACATTGCGCATTCGTGGCGGGGCCGCGCCTGCGCCCTCTGTCCCTTCCGATGGCCCCCCGAACGGGTGAGCGTCGCGTGACCAGTCAGATGGCGCTGCCGATCGGATGGCCTGCTGATCCGGGTGACGATGCGTTTATCGTGACGCCGTCCAATGCGCGCGCGGCGCATCTGCTGGAACATTGGGGCGTCTGGCCGGTGATGACGGCGGTCCTGACGGGGCCACGAAAATCGGGGCGAAGCCTTTTGGCGCGCATCTTCGCCGCCAAGAGTGGCGGCAGCATGATTGACGACGCGGAGCGGGTGGCGGAGGCCATGCTTTTTCACGCGTGGAACGAGGCGCAGATCGAACGCCGCCCGCTCGTCCTTGTGGCTGAATCTCCCCCGGCGGCCTGGGACATCAGACTACCTGATCTGCGATCCCGATTGGCGGCCAGCACGCTCGCTACCATCGGCGAGCCGGACGACGCGTTGATGCGCGCACTGTTCATGCGCCTGTTCGAACGACGTGGGCTGGACGCGAGGCTCGACCTGATCGACTGGCTGGCTACCAGGGTTGAGCGCAGTCATGTCACGATCGAGCGGGTCGTCGACGCGCTGGATCAGGAGGTGCTGGAAAGTCGCAAGCGGCTGTCAGTACCACTGGCGCGTACCACGCTGACGGCAGCAGGACTTGTCACGAGCGTGCAACCAACGTCTGCCAGTGTCATTGACGAGACATGACATATCCCGCGCACCTGCCGCTGCTTGTCGCGGATGATGATGATCCCTTCGTCTCCGATGCGCCCGAGCGCTATTTCAACCGGGAGCTGTCCTGGCTGGCCTTCAATCGCCGGGTGCTGGAAGAAGCGTGCAATGCCGCGCATCCGTTGCTGGAGCGGTTGCGGTTTCTATCAATATCGGGGTCCAATCTTGACGAGTTCTTCATGGTGCGGGTCGCCGGACTGAAGGGCCAGCAACTGCAGGATGTCGACCATCGATCGGATGACGGCATGACGCCGGGACAACAACTGCAGGCGATCACGCAGGAAGCCGATGCACTGATGGCCAGCCAGCAGGCGGTCTGGGGCGATCTTCGGGAGGTGCTGGCGTCGGCCGGGATCACGGTCCTTGGCGGCGAAGTCGAAGATGGTGCTGCGACATGGCTGGAGACGCAGTTTCGCGAGCAGATTTTTCCCATTCTGACGCCGCAGGCGCTGGATCCCGCGCATCCATTTCCGTTCATTCCCAATGCGGGCTTGTCGGTGATCTTCAGTCTGGTCCGCCTGTCAGACGGCGAGCCGATCGATGAGTTGGTGATGTTCCCATCGACGATGCCGCGCTTTGTTCGCCTGCCGGGCGACAGTGCACGGTATGTTTCGATCGAGACGATCGTCCGGCGCTTCTCGCCGTTGATCTTTCCAGGTTACCGGGTGGTCGATGCCGGTGCGTTCCGCGTGTTGCGGGACAGCGACATCGAGATCGAGGAGGAGGCCGAGGATCTGGTCCGATACTTCGCCAATGCCATCAAACGGCGCCGACGCGGCCGGGTCATCCGGCTGGAGATGGAAACCGGGATGTCGGACATGCTGGCGGCGGTTCTGAAGGAAAAGCTGGGCGGTGCCGACGCGATCATCACGGAGAGCGGTAATTTGCTGGGGATCGACGATCTTTCGGCACTGGTCGAGGAGGATCGCCCGGACCTGAAGTTCCCGCCCTATGCCCCGCGATTTCCCGAGCGAATCCGGGAATTTGGCGGTGATTGCTTCGCAGCGATCAAGGCTAAGGATATTGTTGTCCACCACCCTTATGAAACGTTCGACGTCGTGCTGGCCTTCCTTCGCCAGGCAGCGAATGACCCGGACGTGGTGGCGATCAAGCAGACGCTGTACCGCGCGGGCAAGCAACCGGCGGTCATCAACGCGCTGATTGCCGCGGCCGAGGCGGGCAAGTCGGTAACCGCGGTGGTCGAGCTGAAAGCGCGATTCGATGAAGAACAGAACCTGTTATGGGCATCGGCGCTGGAGCGGGCAGGGGTGCAAGTCGTCTATGGCTTCATCGATTGGAAGACCCATGCGAAGGTGTCGATGGTTGTCCGACGCGAGGGTGACGTTTTCAGGACCTACTGCCATTTCGGGACCGGGAACTATCATCCCGTAACCGCGCGCATCTACACCGATCTGAGCTTCTTTACCGCCGACCCCCGGGTAGGTCGAGATGCAGCGCAGATGTTCAATTACATCACCGGCTACGTGGAGCCGACGAACATGGCGCTGATGTCGCTGTCGCCGCGTGATCTGCGCGCGCAACTGACGCGCATGATCGATGAAGAGATCGCCAACGCGCGCGCCGAACGACCGGCGGGCATATGGGCGAAGATGAACAGTCTGGTCGATCCGGCAATTATCGAAAAGCTGTACGAAGCAAGCGGCGCGGGTGTCGAGATCGATCTGATCATCCGCGGCATCTGCTGCTTGCGACCGGGCGTGCCCGGCATGTCGGAGCACATCCGGGTGCGCTCGATCATCGGACGCTTTCTGGAACACAGTCGTATCTGGGCTTTTGGAGCGGGAAAGGCGCTTCCCAATGACGGCGCGCGTTTGTTCATCTCGTCCGCCGACTGGATGCCGCGCAACTTCGATCGACGCGTGGAATATATGCTGCCAATCCAAAATCCTACCGTGCATGATCAGATCCTGGATCAGGTCATGGTGGCCAATCTGCTCGATAATGAGCAGACCTGGGTACTTGCGAGCGATGGCAGCTATTCGCGCCTGGAACCGGGCGAGCGTCCGTTCAACCTTCACCGGTATTTCATGACAAACCCATCGCTTTCCGGCCGTGGTGCCGCGCTGGAGGCAAGCGACCAGGTTCCGACACTCTCACTTCGGCGCCGGGGCTGAATGGCATTGTTCGGCGGAACGGCTGCGCGTCAGATGAAGAACGCGCCGTCAATGCCGCGCCGTGGGATCATTGATATCGGGTCCAACTCGGTTCGGCTGGTCGTCTATCAGGGTCACCCGCGCATCCCGGCCATCCTGTTCAACGAAAAGGTCATGGCCGGCCTTGGCCGCGAACTGGGCACCACAGGCGCAATCAGCGATCAATCGATTGTACTCGCCAAGACTGCGTTGGCGCGCTTTGCGACGATCGCCCGGGCAATGGAGCTGGAGGACACGCGCACCGTTGCGACGGCGGCGGTGCGAGATGCCAGCAACGGTAATGCGATCATCGAATGCTGCAACCAATTGGGTTTGTCCGTTGAAATCCTGTCCGGAGAGGATGAGGCGCGCGCGGCCGGGTACGGCGTGTTGTCCGCCATTCCCGATGCGGACGGGATCGTCGGTGATCTGGGCGGGGGCAGTCTCGAACTGGTGCGGGTAAAAGGAGGATGCATCGAGCACAGCGCATCCTTTCCGCTTGGCGTTCTGCGCATCGGCGCCATGCGTGAAAAGCGGGGTAAAGTGCTCGATCGTCATGTCGCCACGATGCTGCATGATGCAGGATGGAGCGGGCAGGGCAAGGCGCTGCCGTTGTATCTCGTCGGCGGGTCGTGGCGCGCGCTCGCCAGACTGGATATGAACCTCAATCATTATCCCCTTCCAATCATCCATCATTATGCGATGACGCCGGCAACGATCGATCGCCTCGGACGAACGATCGCGCATTTGTCCAAGGCACGGATCAAGGGCGTCGGGGGTTTGTCCTCTCTTCGTGCGTCCACCTTGGGCGATGCCACCGCGTTGCTTTCCATCCTGCTGCGTCAGCTTGGCTGCAACGCGACGATCGCATCGGCATTCGGTCTGCGCGAAGGACTGTTGTTCGCGTCGCTGGGCAACGACGACAAATCACTGGACCCACTGATCATCGCGGCGCGTGAAGAGGGCAGGGCGCTGGGGCGGTTTTCCGAACACGGCGATCTCCTTAACAGGTGGATCGCTCCGCTGTTCGCGCAAGAGCCTCCCGAGCACGCGCGATTACGTCATGCCGCATGTCTGCTGGCCGATGTGGCGTGGCGGGCGAACCCGGAATTTCGGGCCGAGCGAGGCGTGGAGGCGGCGCTGCACGGCAATTGGGTGTCGATTGACGCGAGCGAGCGAGCGATGCTGGCACAGGCACTTCATGCCAGCCTGGGCGGAAGCGGGATCGCCGGTGATCCGGTCGCACAGCTGGCCGACCGCGATCTGCTTGAACGGGCGACTGTTTGGGGCCTTGCCATCCGGCTAGGTCAGCGGTTGAGCGGCGGACTTGCCTTGCCGCTCAAGCTGACGACAGTGTCGCTGGAGGCTGGTAATCTGATCGTTGGACTGACGAAGGGGAATGAAGCTTTGTACGGCGATTCGGTCGAACGCCGACACAATGCGCTTGCGGCGGTGCTGGGCCATAAGCCGGAGGTTCGAGCATCAGGGTGAGCTTGTGTCGGCCGCTCCGGAACCGTCAGTGCGTGTCATGCGCAGTTTGCCGTTCTTGACGGCAAAGCCCAATCGCCCTTCGACGAGATCGAGTGCGTCACGCCCGAACTGTTCGAACCGCCACCCCTCCAGCATCGCCAATCCCTGACGTGTACCTGCCGCCAATGCTTCAAGATCGTCCGATCGTGCCAGCAGCTTGGAGGCGACGTCGATTTCTCGCGATCTGATCTTGAGCAACAGCTTCAGGAGGTCCGCGACCAAGGCACCTTCCTTGCCAAGCCCCGGCTTGCGATCGTCGCGCGACGGCATTTCGTCGGCACTCAGTGGTGGCGCATCGATAAGCGCGGCCATCAGTCGCCCACCAATGTCGTTGCCGGCCCAGGTTGCGCTCAAGCCGCGAACCTTGGCCAGATCAGCCTGTTTCCTTGGAGCGTGGCCGGCCAGGTCAGCAAGCGTCTCGTCCTTGACGATGCGACCCCGTGGCAAATCCTTCGCCTGCGCCTCCATCTCGCGCCAGCGAGCCAGCGCCTTCAGCCGGCCCAGCACATCGGGTTTGCGGCTTGGGATGCGGACGCGGCGCCAGGCCTGCTCGGGATCATTGGCGTAATTTTCGGGATTGGCCAGCCGTTCCATCTCCTGATCGAGCCAATCACCCCGTCCGGTCTTCTTCAACCGCTCCAACATTCGCGGGAAGATTGCTGAGAGATGAGTTACGTCGCCGATCGCATATTCGATCTGCCGTTCATCAAGCGGGCGGCGCGACCAATCGGTGAAGCGTGCGCCCTTGTCGACCGTGCTTCCCAGCCAGCTTTCGACAAGATTGGAATAGCCGACCTGCTCCCCCTGGCCCAGTGCCATCGCGGCGATTTGAGTATCGAACAGGGGGTGCGGGGTCTTACCGGTCAGGTTATAGACGATCTCGATGTCCTGTCCGCCGGCGTGAACGACTTTCAAAACGTCTTCATTGTCGACCAGCAGATCGAGCAGGGGCTTGAGGTCGATCCCCGGCGCCATCGGATCGATCGCGGCAGCTTCTTCGGTATCGGCAATCTGGATGAGACAAAGTTCGGGATAGAAGGTGCTTTCACGCATGAACTCGGTATCGACGCACACATAGTCGGCGTTTGACAGGCGCGTACAAAGATTGGCGAGCGTGGCACTGTCTGTGATCAGTGGATGGATATGCATCGCCGTGCCTTAGCGGCGGTCACGCGCCTTGACAAAGCAGGGTGGGAAAGGGGAAGCGCACTCCTTCGCTTTCTTCTGCCCATGCGGGATAATTCCTTCTTTCTTCCGCTCAAGCGGAACAGTGCAGTTCTGGAACAATCGCATGCATGCCTATCGTACCCATAATTGCGCCGCGCTGTCGGATGCCGATGTCGGCGAGGCGGTGCGCCTGTCCGGTTGGATACACCGCAAGCGGGATCACGGCGGTGTGTTGTTCATCGACCTGCGCGATCATTACGGCCTGACCCAGATCGTCGCTGACGCGGACTCGCCCGCCTTGCCGATGCTGGAGGGCGTGCGGACAGAGTCGGTGATCACGATCGACGGCGTCGTCAAAGCGCGTAGCGAGGGGACGGTCAACGCGAACCTGCCGACGGGCGGGATCGAGGTTTTCGCCGAAGCCGTGACGGTACAGTCGGCCGCGCAGGAATTGCCGATGCCGGTGGCAGGTGAAGCCGATTATCCCGAGGATATCCGCTTGCGCTATCGCTTCCTCGACCTGCGGCGCGAGCGCATTCATGCCAACATCATGCTGCGAAGCCAGGTGATCGCCTCCATTCGGCAGCGGATGATCGCGCAAGGGTTCACCGAGTTCCAGACACCCATATTGACCGCATCGTCGCCCGAGGGCGCGCGCGATTATCTGGTTCCGAGCCGCGTTCATCCGGGCAAGTTCTATGCGTTGCCGCAGGCGCCGCAGATGTTCAAACAGCTTTTGATGGTGGCGGGGTTCGACCGCTACTTCCAGATTGCGCCGTGCTTTCGTGACGAAGACGGACGCGCGGACCGCAGTCCGGGTGAGTTCTACCAGCTCGATTTCGAGATGAGCTTCGTTACGCAAGATGATGTTTTTCAAGCGATCGAGCCTGTCCTCCACGGGATTTTTGAAGAATTTGCCGACTGGCAAGGGCGTGGTCGGGCCGTGTCTGCGCTACCGTTCCCGCGCATTCCGTTTCGTGAAGCCATGCTGAAATATGGCTCGGACAAGCCTGATCTGCGCAACCCGATCGAGATCGTCGATGTCAGCGAGCATTTCAGGGGTTCAGGGTTCGGCCTGTTCGACCGGATCGTAGCAGGCGGCGGGGTGGTTCGCGCCATCCCGACGCCGAATACGGGCGGTAAATCGCGCAAATTCTTCGATGACCTGAACGACTGGGCGCGTGCCGAAGGGCATGCCGGGCTCGGATATATTACGCAGAAGGGTGGCGAGACGGGCGGGCCGATTGCCAAGAACCACGGCGGGGAAGCCACGTCCCGGCTGGTCGAGGCGCTGGGTCTCGGGCCGGACGACGGGGTGGTCTTTGCAGCCGGCAAGGAGGGGCAGGCGGCCAAATTGGCGGGCGCGGCGCGGACCAGGATCGGACATGACCTCGGCCTGATCGATGAAAATCGCTTTGAGTTCTGCTGGATCGTCGACTTTCCGATGTTCGAATATGACGAGGATACAAAGAAGATCGATTTCAGCCACAATCCCTTTTCGATGCCGCAGGGCGAACTGGAGGCGCTGGAGACGAAGGATCCGCTCGACATCCTCGCCTATCAATATGACATCGTGTGCAACGGCGTGGAATTGTCCTCAGGCGCGATCCGGAACCACAAGCCGGAAATCATGTACAAGGCGTTCGAGATCGCCGGATATAGCCGCGACGACGTGGACCGTGACTTTTCCGGCATGATCAACGCATTCAAGTTCGGCGCACCGCCGCACGGCGGATCAGCGCCGGGTATCGACCGCATGGTCATGCTGCTGGCAGGTGAGCCGAATATTCGTGAGGTCGTGCTGTTCCCGATGAACCAGCGGGCGGAGGACCTGATGATGGGCGCACCCGGACCTGTGTCGGCCAAGCAGTTGCGAGAGTTGAACCTGCGGGTGAATGTTCCGGCACCCAAAGACCCGGAGGCTCTGGTGGCGCCCGCTGCCGGATAATCCGGGAAGCACCGTCAGGGTTGCGGAGCGGGGGCCGACCGCGCACAGTCCGTGACATGTTCATTGATCTCAGCGACCATGAGTCGGACCGTAAGTATAAAGGGCATTACCGCCGCGACCTGAAGAAGGTGCAGAAGCGGCTGCAGCATATTCAGGTCGCGCATATCATTCACGAGCGTCCCGCCGTCATCATGTTCGAAGGCTGGGACGCGGCGGGCAAGGGTGGAATTATTCAGCGGCTGACGGCGAAATGGGACCCGCGCCAATTCGAGGTCTATCCGATCGCGGCACCGACGTCGGCGGAAAAGCGGCATGATTTTCTCTGGCGATTCCAGCGACGGCTGCCCAAGCCGGGTAATATCGCGGTTTTCGATCGAAGCTGGTACGGGCGCGTCCTGGTTGAACGGGTCGAGGGCTATGCCAGCGAACTGGAATGGCGCGCGGGATTTGACGAGATCAATGACTTTGAAGCCGGCCTCGTCGAGGACGGTACGACATTGATTAAAATCTTTGTGCACACCAGTCAGAAGGAGCAGGACAAGCGCCTGCGCGCGCGGATGGACGATCCGTGGAAACGATGGAAAACGGGGCCGGACGATTATCGCAACCGCGCCCGCCGCGCCGATTATCTGGAGGCGATGCACGACATGTTTGCCCGCTGTGATACTGCGATCGCGCCCTGGCACGTGATTGACGGCAATAACAAGAAATCAGCCAGGATAGCGGCGCTCGATCACATCGCGGATCGACTGGCGGCAAACGTTTCGATGGTGCCGCCCCCGCTCAATCCGGACGTGGTGAAGCTGGCAAAGGAGGCCTTTGGCGGCTGACCGATCAGACGGCCGGATGGAATATTTCGTTCCTGTCCATGACATGGAGCACACCGTCGGCGATGGCGAACCAGGCACCGCGCAGTCGCAGCTTGCCCTCGGCTTCACGCTCGGAGATACCCGGGAAGGTACGCAGATTGGTGAGCGATACGCGGACCGTCTCCAGTTCAAGGGCATGGACCGCGTCCGGTCCTTCCCCATGCTCCGCCTTGATCCGATCGCGAGCATCGTCGAGCAGGTCGATCCAGTGTGCGATGAACCCACCATTGCCCGGTGCTGCGCCTTCGAATTGCCGGGACATCGCGGCGGCGACACCGGCGCAGGTTCCGTGACCCAGGACCATGATCTCTTCGACCGCCAATTGAGTAACGGCAAACTCAAGCGCCGCCGAGACGCCGTGCCTGCTGCCATCGCCTTCGAAGGGAGGGACCAAGTTAGCCACGTTACGCACGACGAAAATCTCTCCGGGCGACGTATCGAAGATCTGTGCCGGGTCGACGCGGCTGTCGGAACACGCGATCACCATCACGCGGGGACTCTGCCCCTGGCGCAGTTGCGCCCACCGATCACGCTCTCTCGTCCAGTCGTTTTCGCGAAACCGGGTATAGCCACTCAGCAGTTCGTCAAAAGCACTCATGGCCACGCCTCTTAGCGCGTTGTTTCATGGCGCGGGAGTCGCTATCTCGCCAGAATGAATGAGATGACCTCACTGGCTCGTCCGCCCCGCGAACGCAAACCCGACTGGATCCGGGTCAAGGCGCCCACGTCCGTGGGCTTTGCCGAAACCAAAGCATTGATGCGGCGGCTGAATTTGGCGACCGTTTGTGAAGAGGCTGCCTGCCCGAACATCGGTGAATGTTGGACAAAGAAACACGCAACGGTGATGATTCTGGGTGACACGTGCACGCGTGCCTGCGCGTTTTGCAACGTCAAGACCGGTATGCCCGGGGCCGTCGATCCGCTCGAGCCGATGCATACAGCAACCGCAGCGGCGGAGCTTGGTTTGCAGCACATCGTGATCACTTCTGTTGACCGAGACGATTTGCCGGATGGGGGGGCTTCGCAATTCGTGAAGGTGATTCAGGCGCTTCGCGAAACAACGCCGGATACGACGATCGAGATCCTGACGCCCGATTTCAGGAACAAGGCGCAGCACGCGGTCGAGTCGATCGTCGAAGCGCGGCCCGACGTCTATAACCACAACCTGGAAACGGTACCGCGGCTGTATCCGACCATTCGTCCGGGCGCGCGCTATTATGCTTCGTTACGCCTGCTGGAGAGCGTCAAACGGCATGATCCGTCGATCTTTACCAAATCCGGTGTGATGCTGGGCCTGGGTGAAGAACGGCTCGAGGTGCATCAAGTAATGGACGACATGCGGTCGGCCGACATCGATTTTCTGACCATGGGTCAATATCTTCAACCCACACCAAGGCATGTCAAGGTCGCCGAGTTCGTGACGCCGCGTGCGTTTGACGCTTATGCAGGCATCGCGAGGGCAAAGGGTTTCCTGCTCGTAGCATCGTCGCCACTCACGCGATCCAGCTACCACGCCGGAGATGACTTTGCCCGTCTGCGCAATGCGCGGGAGACGAAACTGGCTGGCAACGCGTAGGTCTTAAGCAATGCCCCGTCATTCAGAAACCCGAACGATGCCCTATAGCTGCGAGCAGATGTTCGATCTTGTCGCGGATATACGGCGCTATCCCGAATTTCTCCCGTGGGTCAGCGCGATGCGCGTACGATCGAACGACCAGACCGATACGGTCGCCGACATGATCGTCGGCTTCAAGGGGCTACGAGAGTCATTTACATCAAACGTCCGCAAGGTTCGGCCCAGCGAAATCCATGTCGACTATGTCGACGGGCCGCTCAAATATCTTCGTAACGACTGGCACTTTTCCCCCGATGACAGCGGTTGCAAGGTCGAGTTCTGTGTGGACTTCGCGTTCAAGAACCGCATGTTCGAGATGCTGGCCGGCCAAGTGTTCGGCGTTGCGCTTCGCAGGATGATCGGTGCTTTCGAGGAGCGCGCCGCTATCCTGTATGGCGATCAGTCGTCAGCGCGCGATGTCGGCAGCAGCAGCTCGAGCGCACAAAGCGCGGCTTGAAGCCGGATACCACCGCGGCCCAGATCGCCGAATTCACGGCGCTCCGCGCATATATCCGATGGATCCGCGTTGCGTTCGGCACGGGCGAAGACGACGGTTCCAACAGGCTTTTTGTCCGTTCCGCCGTCGGGACCAGCAACACCGGTAATGGCAACCGCCACGTCGGCATCGGTCGCCTTCAGCGCGCCCTGCGCCATGCTCCAGGCGACGGCGATGGAGACTGCGCCGAAGGTCGCGATCACGTCGCTGCTGACGCCCAGCATGGCGATCTTTGATTCATTGGCATAGCTGACGAACGACGCATCGAGCACCGCGGAGCAGCCGGCTACTTCGGTCAGCGCCGCAGCGACCAGCCCGCCCGTGCAACTCTCCGCCAAGGCGATCCGGCGACCGGCCCGGCGGTTCTCCTCCACGACGCGCGAGGCCGCTGCAATCAGTTCGGCGGGGAGCAGGGTGTCGGTCATCGCGTCGGCTCCGTGCAAAGCGGCAGGTCGGGCACGTCCACATTCTTGCCCTTTGCCTTTTCCGATTTCAGATATCGTAACGCTTCAACGATGATTCCAGCAGTATTGCGTGGAGGCAGTGGCTCGAGCAGCTTGACGAGACGATCGATCGTGCCGCAGTCCTCAGGCGCAATCCGGCCGACAAGTTGTGGCACCAGCAGAGTGGTCAGCAGCGGCCGCGCGAAGTCCGACTGAAGCAGGATATCGATCGCCGGGTCGCTGAGCTTGACGATCGCGGCCCGTGCGGTCGGCCATGCGCGATCTGCTTCGACCTCGTATCTGGAAAGGAAGGCGCTCGAAGAGCGGCGGATAAGGCTGTTTGCAGGCAACTGCCCGGCGCAGACGATTCCGGTTTGTTGAATAATGGCCGGCATTGCGACCAGCGCCATCGATTGGGCTTCGGGCGTCGTGATGCATGACGCCTGCAGGGGGGCGCCGACCATCAGGCTGATCGAGGTGAGGAGTGCCGCGATCTTCATGCGCGCTCTCTTGGAAGACTGATGGTCGCTACCGCCTGAGCGGCGATTCCTTCACCACGACCGGTAAAGCCCAGACGCTCGGTTGTGGTAGCCTTGATGCTGACCCTGTCGGGTTTCAGGTCAAGCAGGTCAGAGATTCTTTGCGCCATTGCAGTACGATACGGGCCGATCTTCGGGGTCTCACACATCAGTGTCACGTCGACAAAGTCGATCCGCCCGCCTCGCTCCGCAATAAGTTCGGCGGCGTGGCGAAGAAACTGCCCTGACTCCGCACCACGCCATTTCGGGTCGCTTGGCGGAAAGTGCATGCCGATATCACCGGCAGCGATGGTGCCCAACAGAGCGTCGGTCAGCGCATGCAGCACCACGTCCGCGTCGCTATGTCCCGAGAGTCCCCGGTCATGCGGAATGAGGATGCCGCCGAGCCACAATTCCTCGCCGACCTCCAGACGGTGAACGTCAAAACCTGACGCCGTCCGGGTCTCCCAGCCGAGCCTTGCCTCAGCTATGGCGAGATCGTTCGGGTACGTAATCTTGTCCAGCATGGCGTCGCCTTGGACCAGCGCGACCCGGCCGCCAAGACGGCGAACCATCTGCGCGTCGTCGCTGGCGTCCTGATCGCTCGGCCATTTGCGGTGTGCCTTTAGCAGCAACCGTGCGTCGAAAATCTGCGGCGTCTGGACCCGGTGTAGCCCGGTCCGATCGATATGCTCGCCATCTTCCCTGGTCAGCGTATCAACGACGGGCAGGGCGGGTACGGCGCCGTCATGCGTCTCCAGCGCGGCCAGCAACCGGTCGATGACGGCGTGAGGGACGAACGGTCGAGCCGCGTCGTGGACTATGACGCGCCCACTGCCCCGATCCAATGCGGCTTCGACGCCCAGGGCGACCGAGTCCTGCCGCAAGATGCCGCCTTTGACGATCGCCGCGTCTGGCAGCAGTGTCTTTGCCGTCTCCACATGATCCGCCGCGACGACGCATATTACCTGATCAACAGCGGGATGGGTCGACAGTGCCTCGAATGCGCGAACGATCATCGGTCGGCCGCCAAGGTCCGCAAATTGCTTTGGCCTGCCGACACCGACACGGGTGCCCGTCCCAGCGGCCATGAGCAAAGCGATGGTCGAATGATGGTCAGACATTGGTGCCGCCTAGCCGCTTGATCGTGCCGTCGCCAGCCTGTACCGGTGGCCGATAATCAGGCAGCATGCGAAAACTGAACCCCATCCAGATCGGACCTGTCCGGATCGACTGCCCTGTCGTGCTGGCGCCGATGACGGGTGTCACCGACATGCCCTTCCGCACGCTGGTCCGACGCTATGGGTCGGGGTTGAACGTGACGGAAATGATTGCCAGCCAAGCAATGATCCGTGAGACTCGGCAGTCGCTCCAGAAGGCGGCATGGCATTTGAGCGAGGAACCGGTGTCGATGCAACTCGCGGGTTGTACGCCGCATGAGATGGCGGAAGCAGCGAAATTGAATGCTGATCGCGGTGCAGCGATGATCGATATCAACATGGGCTGCCCGGTCAGGAAGATCGTCAATGGCGATGCCGGGTCGGCTCTGATGCGCGACCTGAAGCTGGCGACCGCGATCATCGACGCGACGGTCCGTGCGGTCGATGTTCCGGTCACACTGAAAATGCGGATGGGCTGGTGCCATGACAGCCTCAACGCGCCGGAGCTGGCGCGGATTGCGCAAGATCTGGGGGTGAAGATGATCACCGTTCACGGACGTACGCGCAACCAGATGTACAAGGGCGCCGCCGATTGGCGCTTCGTCGCGCGAGTCAAGGAAGCGGTGACGGTGCCGGTTATTGTGAACGGTGACATCTGTTCGGTGGCGGATGCCGAGGCAGCGTTGGAACAGTCATGCGCGGATGGGGTGATGGTCGGGCGCGGTGCCTATGGCAAGCCGTGGTTGCTGGGCCAGATCATGCACTGGCTGTCGACCGGACACCACCAGCCCGATCCGTCGATGAATGAACAATATTGTGTGATTGCAGAGCATTATGAAGCAATGCTTTCTCACTATGGAAGCGAGACGGGGGTGAATATGGCTCGCAAGCATATCGGTTGGTACACGCGCGGACTGCATGGGTCGGCCGAGTTCCGGAACGTGGTGAACCAGCAGTCAGACCCGAGCATCGTGCGCACGATGCTCGCCGATTTCTACGCGCCCTGGCGCCAGCGTGTTGCAGCCTGATCATTGGCAAACGGGGCTTCAGGATCGCCCCGGCTTCATCGATCTGTTCGGCGCGCTGCCATTCGCCGTCCTGGTCATCGACGAGTCGGATTGCATCGCCAGCGCCAATGCACAGGCGGAAGCAATGCTGAATATGAGCGAGCCGATGATGCTGGGGCAGCCGGTGGCGTCAATCCTGCCTCCGCTGAACGACGCCGACCGGCGCGGTGGCATCGACCTGTCCGTGTTGGACGCGCATATCGTTACCCTTCGCGGCGTCCGGATTCACGCCGATATCGTCGAGACCAATGTTCCTGATTATCCGGGCTGGAAGATGATCACCTTGCAGCAGGCTTATCCCTCCCGCAGACTTGGTGATGCTGTCGAGCGCGGTGCAAGCGGTCGTGCGGTCGTGGGAGCGGCGACGATGCTGGCCCACGAAATTCGCAATCCCCTATCGGGCATCCGTGGGGCGGCACAACTGTTGGGACGCGATGAGCTACCATCGCTGATCGTGACCGAAGTCGACCGGATCGCTCGTCTGATCGATCGGATGCAGGCATTTGACGACATCCGGCCGCTCTCCATGACGCCGCAGAGCATATATCCGTTGCTGATGCATGCCAGTGACGTGGCGTCAGCCGGGTTCGCCCGGGGCATCACGATCGAGAAACGTTTCGATCCGTCGCTGCCAAGCGCCTGCATCAACAGTGACGCGCTGCTTCAGGTGCTGATCAATATCCTGAAGAACGCATGTGAAGCAGCGCAGGACCAGCCTGTGCCGCGGATCATTGTCACGACGGCATTTCGTCACGGCATGGCTGCCAGCATTTCGCCGGCGGTACCGCGTCAGTCGCTGCCCATTGAGATCTGTGTGATGGACAATGGGCCGGGAGCGGCGCCGGACCTTGCCGACCATCTTTTCGATCCCTTCGTATCCGGTCGTCCCGACGGGCAGGGGCTGGGGCTGGCATTGGTGGACAAGCTGATGCGGGACATGGGCGGGGTCGTGGAATACAGGCGTGAGGGCGATCCCGAAATGACGGTTCTGAGGATGCTGTTACGCCGGGCAACAGCGTGACCCGTGTATTGATCGTCGATGACGATGCAGCGGTGCGGACGGTCGTCGGTCAGGCGCTTCAACGCGCGGGATATGACGTCATCGCGGTTTCTACGCTCGCGGAGCGCGACCGCTCCATGGCAACGACCCCGCCGGACGTTCTGGTAACCGATGTTGTTCTGCCCGACGGTGACGGCATCGAGCGCTTGGCATCGACCCTAGCGGCGCGGCCGGACCTTCCGGTGATCGTGATATCGGCCCGCAACACATTGACGACCACGATCCGGGCAACGGAAGCTGGTGCGTACGAATATCTGCCAAAGCCGTTCGACCTCGATCTGCTGGTCAATGCAGTCTCCAGTTCGCTGGCGCGCCGCGATGATGTGGCGCAACCGCGGCTCGATGCCGATGACGAGCATGCATTGCCGCTGATCGGACGTTCGGCCTCGATGCAGGATGTGTACAGGATTGTTGCGCGTGTCGTATCCAACGACCTGACGGTTCTTGTGACCGGCGAGTCCGGCACGGGCAAGGAATTGGCAGCGCGCGCGATTCATGATCTCGGGCATCGGCGCAGTGCGCCGTTCGTAGCAATCAACATGGCCGCAATTCCGCGCGAGCTGATCGAAACGGAACTCTTCGGCCATGAACGGGGTGCGTTCACAGGGGCCTCACAACGCAATCCCGGCCGGTTCGAGCAAGCAGCTGGCGGCTCGCTGTTTCTGGACGAAATCGGCGATATGCCGATCGAGGCGCAGACCCGGCTGCTCCGTGTTCTGCAAGAGGGTGAGTTCACCAGCGTCGGCGGGACACGTCCAAGCCGGTCCGACGTCCGCATTATCGCGGCAACCAATCGCGATCTGCGCGAACTCGTCATGGCAGGCCGTTTTCGTGAAGATCTTTACTATCGGTTGAACGTCGTGCCGATCACCATGCCGCCATTGCGAGAGCGGGAAGGGGATATCGCTCTGCTGGCTCATCATTTTCTGGAAAACGCAGTGAGACAGGGTTTACCCAGACGCCGGCTGGCCGCCGACGCACTGAAGGTGATCGAGGGACATGACTGGCCCGGCAATGTGCGCGAACTGGAAAACCTTTTGAGGCGGCTTGCGGTTCTGGCGCGTGACGAGGTCATCGCCGCCGACGTCGTCCATCAGATGCTTGGTACAACGATAAAACCAGTGACCGATCCAGACAGCGATATCAGCGCAGCGGTCCAGACGCTGATCTGCAAGATCGACGGGGAACGATCCGGCGCGCTGAATGACGGATCGCTCTACGCGCGCGTGATCGGCGAGGTGGAGCGCCCGCTGATTACGATGATGCTGGCGCGAAACGGCTACAATCAATTGCGGACGGCCAAGGCAATCGGGATCAATCGCAACACGCTTCGCAAGCGGCTCGACGCCCTTAACATCGCGTTGGAATGATCCATTCGTGGCCAAGTACCAGACGAAAAGCGGGCAATTGACCGATTATCGCGTCGATTTTGTTGATTATGTGGTTTGACGGCAACGGTCGAGGGAGTACCCACACCGCGATGGCTGCAACGATGCCCGCGATGATTGACGAGGAGCGGCCGTCTCGCTTGGCTGTTACGCCGGGCATAGAGCTGCTTGTACTAGGCGGCGCAGTGGCGATGGCGCTGGTCACATGGTGGATCATCGCGGGGCAAAGAGCACCCTACAGCCTGATCGCTCCGCCACTGGTCGCGTTTCTGTTGGTGGCCAATCTGGTTCCGGGCGTTCTATTGATGATGCTGCTCGGCCGGCGCATCGCACGCCGCCGTGCGGCCTCCTCGCCGGTCGGCGGAGGCGGCAGACTGCATGTGCGGCTGGTCGCGATCTTTTCAACGGTTGCGGCGGTCCCGATGATCCTGGTGGCCATCTTTGCATCGCTGCTGTTTCAGTACGGTGTCCAATTCTGGTACTCGGACCGGGCTCGCAATATGCTCGAGAACACGTCGGTGCTCGCACAGGCATCCTATGACAACATGCTTCAGCGTTGGGAGGAACAGACGGTCACGATGGCAAGTGATACGGCATCCTTTTTACAGGAACAGCCGATTGATAGCCCGAGCTTTTCGTCGTTCTTCTTCCAGCAGGTCTATTTTCGCAGTTTGTCGGATGGCGCCCTGTTTTCGGTTTCACCCAAGAACGGCATCCAGACATACGCAATTCTCAATCCCGATCAGGTAGACTTGACCAGACAAGTCACGGCCAAGACCATGAGGGCGCTGAAATCCGGGCAACGAAGCGTCGTATTCGTCGAGGGAAACCTGATCCAGACGGTGACTCCGATTCCCGGTTCGGATGATTTGTTTCTCTATACCGCCCGGCTGGCCGATATGAAGCAGACCGTACTCCAGACGCAGCGTGCCAGCGCGATCAATGCAAGCTATCGCACCTTGCTGGCCAAGTCGCGCAGCCTGCAACTTCAATTTAACGTCGCCCTGCTGCTGGTGTCATTGCTAATGGTCGGCGTGACCGTGTGGATCGCGCTCGCGGTTGCGGACCGGTTGGTCCGCCCGGTCGGTGAACTGGTCGATGCGGCAAGGCGCGTGACCGGCGGGGATCTGAGTGCTCGCGTGCCCGATCGGCGAAGCGCCGATGAGGTTGGCACGCTTGCGCAGGCCTTCAACCAGATGACGGGGCGATTAGAGGAACAGAACACCGACCTATTGACTGCCAACGACCAGCTCGAAAATCGTCGGGCCCTGATCGAGGCAGTGATGGCCGGCGTGTCGGCCGGCGTTGTGGCGACGGGGAATGACCGCACCGTCCGCATTGCTAACCGATCGGCCACCGAACTGCTCGGGACCGATACGCATGGCATCGTCGGGCGTCCGCTGCGTGACATCGCGCCGGAGCTTGATGATCTGCTGGACGACGGTTCCGTGCGCGAGGCGATCGCGCAGCTGGACCGTGGGGCAGAGTCGCGAACGCTGGCGGTCAGGATCGCGCGTACCGATACCGGCCCGATCCTGACATTCGATGACATCACGCAGCAATTGCTGGACCAACGCCGGGCGGCGTGGTCAGATGTTGCGCGCCGTATTGCCCATGAGATCAAGAATCCGCTGACACCGATACAACTTGCCGCCGAACGCCTTCAGCGTCGCTATGGCGGCAAGGTGGAAGCTGGTGACGGTGTGTTTGCCCGCCTGACCGAGACGATCATACGCCAGGTCGGCGACCTCCGGCGCATGGTTGACGAATTCTCTTCCTTTGCGCGGATGCCCAAGCCCGTTTTTCGCGAGGAGTCGATCATCGATATCCTGCGTCAGACGATGTTCCTGCATGAAGTCGCCCACCCTGGCATCCGCTTTTCGCTGGATCATGGTGACGAGATGCCCATCCTGGTGGGTGATCGCCGGCAATTGGGTCAGGCGATGACCAACATCGTCAAGAACGCGGTTGAGGCCGTTGAAGCCAGCGGGCGAGAGGATGGCGAGATTGTGATCGCGCTGTACAGCTCAGATCCACACTGTCTCGTGCTCGATGTAGCCGACAACGGTATCGGCCTGCCGCCCGAAAGAGAGCGGATCATCGAACCCTATATGACAACCCGCGCCAGAGGCACCGGCCTTGGCCTTGCCATCGTCAAGAAGATCGTCGAGGAACATCATGCTACGATCGCATTTGCAGATAGGCCGGGCGGCGGTACAATCGTTACAATCGCGTTCGATACGGCGGCGCTCGCACGGCTGAACGAGGGCCCTGAGGACGGCGGGCCGATGGATCGGTCGGTGGAAATGGGCACCGACGCAAGGCGCTTAGAACCAATCATGCACCGGACAAGTTGATGGCCCTGGACATTCTCGTCGTCGATGATGAACTCGACATCCGCGATCTCGTGGCCGGCGTTCTTGAAGACGAGGGTTATGAGACGCGAGGCGCTGCCGACAGCGATGCGGCGCTGGAAGCGATCGCCGCACGCCGTCCTTCGCTCGTCCTGCTCGACGTGTGGCTTGCCGGATCACGCCTCGATGGACTGGATCTGCTGGACGAAATCAAACGACGCGACCCGTCCATTCCCGTGCTCGTCATTTCCGGACACGGCAATATTGATACAGCAGTTGCGGCCATCCGACGGGGCGCCGCTGACTTCATCGAAAAGCCCTTCGAGGCGGAACGCTTGCTGCTGATGGTGGCACGCGCAACCGAGACCGAGCGTCTGCGCCGTGAGGTTGCGTCGCTGCGCGCGCTGGCTGGCCGTGATGACGATTTGACCGGCGGATCGACCGCCATCAATGGCGTCCGCGCGACGTTGAAGCGTGTCGGAGCTACCGGCAGCAGGGTTCTCATCATGGGCGCGGCGGGCGTAGGCAAGGAGGTTGCCGCGCGGCTTTTGCACGGCTGGAGCCATCGGAGCGGCGCGCCGTTCATTGTCGTGAGTGCGGCCAGGATGACACCCGAGCGGGTGGAGGCGGAACTGTTTGGCGTCGAGGAAGGCGGCGACCTGGTCCGGCCCGGTCTGCTGGAGCAGGCGCATGGGGGTACGCTGTTCCTCGACGAGATCGCCGACATGCCGCTGGCCGCGCAGGGGCGTATCCTGCGCGTGCTGACCGATCAGAGTTTTACACGGATTGGCGGCACGCGGATCGTGAAGGTGGACGTCCGGGTCGTATCGGCGACCAGCCGCGATCTGACGGTAGAGATTGAAGAGGGGCGTTTCCGGGAGGATTTATATTACCGCCTCAATGTCGTACCGGTGACGATCCCGCCGCTTACGGATCGTCGCGACGATATTCCTCCACTGGTTCAGCACTTCATTGCCTATTATGCCGGCGATCGTCGTGTGCCGACTCCGGAAATTGCCGCCGATGCGATGGCTGCGCTGCAATCCTTCGATTGGCCGGGCAACGTCCGTCAGCTGCGCAATGTCGTTGAGCGCACGGTCATTCTGGCGCCCGGTGACCGAATCGGTCGCATCGACCTTGACCTGTTGCCGTCCGAGGTCCGCGGCGACGAAGGTGGTCGGGGTGGGGGAGGGACGATCATGGGCGCGCCCCTGCGTGAGGCGCGGGAGAATTTCGAGCGTGATTATCTAAAGGTTCAGATCAGGCGATTTTCGGGCAATATTTCCCGAACAGCGAGTTTTATCGGCATGGAAAGATCGGCCTTGCATCGCAAACTCAAACTATTGGGCATCACAGAGACACGCGACGATTAATGATCCGACTGGACGTTTATCAGACGAATACATACTTTATCGGCGTCGCAACGTTGCGGCACTTCCGACGCCGGGAAACGGCGCATCGCGGGCATGACCGCCAATAACAGAAGGCTTAGCAATGGCCGACAAGCAAGGCTCTCTTCAAGATCTTTTCCTGAACGCCCTCCGGCGATCGAAGACGCCCGTTACGATGTTTCTCGTAAAGGGCGTGAAACTGCAGGGAATCATTACCTGGTTCGACAATTTTTCAGTCCTGCTGCGCCGCGACGGTCAGGCGCAGCTGATTTACAAGCATGCGATTTCGACAATCATGCCGGCCGGCCCCATGAACGTCGAGCCAATCGTCAACGCCGTCGTGGAGGCACCACGCAAGACACCTGTTCTGCAGGACATCTTCCTGACGGCGGCGCGCAAGTCGGACAGCAGCGTGACCATGTTCCTGGTCAATGGTGTGATGTTGCAGGGCTATATCGCCGGGTTCGACCTGTTCTGCATGCTGTTGCAGCGCGACCAGATGGCGCAGATGGTGTATAAACACGCTGTCTCGACGATCCAGCCGGCACATCCGCTCGACTTGTCCGGTGAACCCGAGGAAGTCGATGACGATGGCGGGGACGATGGCGGGGACGATGGCGGGGACGATGACGAGATGGATGAGGATTGAGCACAGGCTTTGAGCGTGACCGTGACGAGTTTTCGCGCGGTGCGCGGGCGATCATCGTCCTGCCGGATCGTGGGGGTTCCAATCGTGACGCGGAGGCGCGGCTGGAAGAAACCGCCGGACTAGCAGCGGCGATCGGACTGGCTGTTGCTGACAAGATCGCGCTGCGTGTCCGTTCGCCGCGCGCCCAAACGCTGATTGGGAGCGGGCAGGTCGAGCAATTGGCGGTCACGGTGCGGCAGGAAGAAGCCTCATTGGTCGTTATCGACGCCACCCTGACGGCAATCCAGCAGCGTAATCTGGAAAAAGGTCTTGATACCAAGGTGATCGATCGTACCGGATTGATCCTGGAAATCTTTGGAGAACGTGCGGCAACGGCAGAGGGCCGATTGCAGGTGGAACTGGCGCATCTCGATTATCAGGCAGGGCGGCTGGTGCGCAGCTGGACTCATCTGGAGCGGCAGCGGGGCGGTTTCGGCTTTCTGGGCGGTCCGGGCGAGACGCAGATCGAAGCCGATCGGCGATTGATCCGCGACCGTATGGCACGGCTGCGCCGAGAATTGCAGCAGGTAACCCGCACGCGCGGACTGCACCGTGATCGCCGCCAGCGGGCACCGTGGCCGGTCATCGCGCTGGTCGGTTATACCAATGCCGGCAAGTCGACGCTGTTCAACCGGCTGACGGGTGCAGGTGTAGTGGCGAAGGATTTGTTGTTTGCGACGCTGGACCCGACCCTGCGGCAAATGAGCCTGCCGGGGTTAGACAAGGCGATCTTGTCGGACACAGTTGGGTTCGTCTCTGAGCTTCCTACGCAACTGATTGCGGCGTTCAAGGCGACGCTGGAGGAAGTGGTTTCCGCCGACCTGCTGATCCATGTGCGCGACATGGCGCATGCCGATAGCGAGGCACAGCGTACCGATGTCGAGCACGTACTGGCGGACATCGGCGTCGCCTCGACGACGCCCGTTATCGAGGCGTGGAACAAGATCGATCTGCTGGAAAATGAGGCGCGCGCAGCGATTGAGGCAGAGGCTTTGCGGCGCGAGCATGTGGTCGCACTGTCGGCGGTGACCGGGGAAGGGGTGGAAAGGCTGACGGATGGTGTTTCGCGCATACTGACCGAGCGCCACCGCGACTATCGCATCGTCGTGCCGACGACCGATGGTGCGGCGGCGGCATGGCTTCATGCGAATGGTGACGTGCACAACCACGCCTTTGACGAAGAGGGTGGTCAGACCACCTATGACGTTCGGCTGTCTCAGGCCGACTATGACCGGTTCATGCGCCACCACGCTTGACGTGTTGCCAGAGGTTTTCCTTGTCCGTCAGGCTCAGCGTCGCAAAATCGGATGCGGCTTCCTCCATTGCGGCGAACCGTCGTTCGAACTTGGCGTTGCTCCGGCGCAGCGCGACTTCGGCGTCGACGCCAAGGTGCCGCGCCCAGTTTACAACGGAAAACAACAGGTCACCCAGTTCCTCCTCCGTCTCTTCTGCCGACAACGCTCCGGCAATCTCGGCAAGTTCCTCGTCGATCTTGGCACGGGGTCCCGCCGCATCCGGCCAGTCGAACCCGGTGCGCGCTGCGCGACGCTGAAGCTTATCCGCGCGCATCAGCGCCGGAAGGCCCAAGGTGACGTCTGACAATGCGCTGGTATTACTTGCTTTGGAGCCGGCACGTTCCGCCGCCTTGATCGCTTCCCATTCGATCGGTTGCGATTCATCACCGAAAATATGAGGATGCCGCCGCTCCATCTTGTCGCTGATCGCGGCGATGACGTCGTTAAGCGCGAAGTGACCGGCCTCCTCGGCGATGCGGCTATGAAAGACGACCTGCAGCAGCAGATCGCCCAGTTCGTCTTTGACCGCGGCGGTATCGCCGCGTGTGATGGCGTCGACCACCTCATAGGCTTCCTCGATAGTATAGGGCGCGATCGACAGTGACGTCTGCACACGATCCCACTCGCAGCCACCGGCAGGATCACGGAGGCGCGCCATGATTGCCTGAAGGCGTTCAATCATTCGCAAATCGCTCCCATTACTTGCTCGTGTTTGTTGAAGATGGTGTTGGCCTTCAGCAGTGCATGTAGCGCGGGCAGTTGCTACTTACCGTTTCGCTGCAGCGTTCTTGCAATCAACCAGAGATGGGCAAGCTGCAAAGCAATAAACCCTGCTCCAAGGACAAACAGTATTGGCAATACCAGGGCTTCCTGCCCGATCCTTGGCGGCTTGGTTAGCGCCATAGCGACATAAATCGTGAGAACGAAAATCGCCGATACCGGTACGAAGGCCAGCGCTAAGACACGTGGTGCCGACCAAGTGACCTCCCCGGTCAACCACCATTGCATCGGCAGTCTGTTTTCATTCTGGAAGCGCACGTTCGCCTGAAACGCCAGTGCACAAAGTACAAAGCCGAAGATCACCGCAATGCCAGACATGATCATATCGCCATCCTCCGGCAGGCAGAATAACACATAACGCTGTGTCTGCTCTCGGGCGAAAACGTACGTCGCATTGTGCTAGTATCCGGACCCGTTCTTCCTTCGAAAGCCTTGACCGGCGACGAGGTGCATGTCGATATCGGGATAGTGGCAGTCGGTATCACTGGGTCTGCCGACCGCTATGAACAGGCAGTCCGAGTGGCTGCGGTTCTGGAGCACGTGGCCGTTTGGTTCTCCCGCGGGGAACGAGGCGCAATCGCCGGGGTTCATGAGATGCTCGCCTTCATCGTCGATCAAGTGGGCCTGGCCGGCGATGATCACGACAAACTCGTCCTCGCCCTCATGCCAATGCCGCTGTGACGACCAAGCGCCAGGTTTGAGCGTGACGTGGCTCACACCGAATTGGGTGAGGCCGCTGCCCGGACCCAATCGACGATACCAGCGCCCCTGAACTTCGCCGGCATAGCAGGGTGGATAACCGGTCGCGTTTGTGAGTGGAAAAGCGCTAAGTTCCAATTTCGGCATAAATCTCATCCGCTGAATAAGTTGGCCGCTTAGCAATTCCTGATTAAACTGCTCAGGGCAAGTTCTGGACAATTGCCGACGATGCGTTCTGAGCCCTCTCTTGCTTGCGGGATAGGACTCATAACGACTGCGCATTGAATTTCTACAATTAGATATTGCTCTGCATGATGCTTACGTGGCAGGCTCGTGTTAAACGTGGCTTTGGGGGAGAACCCATGGACCCGACTGACAGCGGAGCGGCATCGAACCTCGTGGAGGTGCCGAAGCCTGTTGCGGCAAGGATCGACTGGATCGATGCGGCGAAAGCTGTTTCCATTCTACTAGTCGTATTTCATCATTCCGAATTGATCAGCGGAGCCGTTGGTCTGAAATGGGGCATCTATGAGCGTCTCGATGCACTGTTCGGGCCGATCCGCATGCCGTTGTTCTTTACCGTCTCGGGCATCTTCGCTGCAAAAGCGGTAAGTCAGCGCTGGAGATTACTCGTTGAGCGTAAGGTCTTTTACTATTTCTATCTTTATGGTGTCTGGGTTCTTTTGAACTGGCTGTTGGCGCGCTACGCGCTGACGCCTTTCCGACACCCTGAACTTGGCCTGTCCGTGCGCCAGTTGATCAAATCCTGGATCGTTCCCAACACAGGGCTGTGGTTTCTGTGAACACTCGGGGTTTATTTTATCCTGGCCAGATTGCTCGCTCCGCTAAGGAGTCCTGTCACGCTGGTCGCGTTCGTTGCGACGACGATTATCGCGGGGGCGAACGGGTTCAAACCGGCATATCATCTGCGAGACGCCTTCATTTACGGACCCTTTTTCCTGACGGGATTGTGGTATGGGCGGTCAATTGTCACGCAACTGCCGCGACACCCGATGCTATCCGCTATTGTGGGTGGAGGTATCTACCTTGCGCTAAGGCGGATCGCGGCATTTCCAGATATAGCTCAGGGCAAGGTTTATTTTGCATTTCCGCTTTCGATCAGCGGTCTTATATTCGCCATAGGCCTGACGGTTATTTTATGCAGGCTGACGGTTGTTCGTCTGACCCTGAGCTATCTTGGCCGCAACACGCTACCGATCTATGTACTGCATGGCATCTTGATCACGTTGATGCTGACCGTCGTGAAGGCCATGCCCCCATTATTCGGGGTTCGCCTTTGGCTGCCGCCGCTGATGGTACCGCTATCGGTGGTTGGTGCGCTTGCGATCCGCCGGATGCTTGGCGATTTCGGTACAGCCTGGTTGTTTGGGACTGACGGCGTGATGGCATTCGCCAGGGCGGCATCGCCACGCCTGCGCTTTACAAGAGCCGCCGCATGGACGCGTTACGGAACCGTTCCCAAAGTAAATCAGGCAGCAGCATCGCAGCCGCGAGATGAAGTTTGAAAGCGGAAGGGCGCCAGATCGAAAGACATCACAAAGAACGATAATATATATTATGTTAAATCATGGGCCAACGGCAGCAACGTGCTTCTGGCATCAGGGCAGCTCAAGGCCATCATGTCCGGGCACAACGCCTTCTGGTAGCATTGCGCAGAGCGAACGATAGTCCATCGTCTGGTCCATGTGGACAAGTGCGGCGCGCGCAGGGTCGAGCGTCTTAATGTACCCGAGCGCGGTCTTCAGGTCGGGATGGGTCGGATGAGGAAGCTCACGAAGCGCGTCGACGATCCAGACATCGAGCTTCTCATACAGTGTCTGCATTTCAGCCGTCATGATGTTGAAATCAGTAGCATAACCAATTGAGCAATTATTCGCTTCAAAACGGAGTCCGGCGGAAGTGATTGAGCCGTGCGGCTGATCCGCGACCGTGACGATGATATCCCCGATAACGAGCCTATCGGGGAGCGTGTGACCTTCAACGGTTGGGGGATACCCCGCCCGGCCTGAAAAGGCATAGGCGAAGCGCGCCTGCAACGCCGCCAGCGTTTCCGGTCTTGCGAAGCCCGGGACGGGTCGGCCAATGGCGTGATAGACCTGCCGCAAATCATCGATGCCGTGGCAATGATCGGCATGGTCGTGGGTCCAGATCACCGCATCGATCTTGCTCGTCTCGGCCGCAAGCAACTGTTCACGCAGGTCCGGACTGGTATCGACGAGGATGTTCGTGTTGCCATGCGTGACCAGGATGGACGACCGCAGTCTCCGGTTTCGAGATTCGCCGGGGTCGCAGGTTCCCCAGTCGTTGCCGATGCGCGGAACACCTGACGAGGTTCCCGAACCTAAAATGCGGACCTTCACCGTGTAGTCTTTGTAGTTTTTGAGAACAGCGCGTGGAAATTGGCGGCGGTGCGCGCGCCGAGTTCGGCTGCAGGCTCACCACGTAGTGTTGCGAGAAATCGAAGCGTATCGGCCACAAAAGCCGGCTCGCCACGCTTTCCGCGGTGTGGGACGGGTGCAAGGAATGGCGCGTCCGTCTCGACGAGAAGCCGGTCGGCGGGCAGCGTCGTTGCAATTGCCTGCAGGTCGGCGGCGCTGCGAAACGTGACGATGCCGGAGATCGATATGCTGAAACCCAGCTCGAGCGCAGCTTGGGCAAAGGCTGCACTGCCCGTGAAGCAGTGGATGACGCCGCTAAACGCCCCCTTCTCCCTCTCGTCTCTCAGTATCCCGATCGTATGATCCTCGGCATCACGACTATGGACGATGACAGGTAGCCCGGTTTCGCGGGCGGCAGCGATATGTGCGCGGAAGCTGCGTTGTTGCCGGGCCCGGTCTGAATGGTCGTAGTGATAATCGAGACCGGTTTCACCGAGCCCGACCACGCGCGGATGAACCGCGCGCGCGATCAGGCAGGCTGCGTCGATATGATCGTGATCGTCGGCTTCGTGCGGATGAATACCAATGCTGGCCCATATATCAGCTTCTCGCTCGGCGGTGGCGACGACCGCATCCCATTCGTTCTCGCGCGTCGAGATATTCAGCATCGCTGTGACGCCTGCCTCTCTTGCACGCGCCAGGATCATCTGCTGATCCTCGACCATCCCCTTGTAGTTCAGGTGGCAGTGACTGTCGGCGAGCATCAGGCCTCCCGGACAGATTCGAGGCGTGGAAAGACAGGAGCAGGCGGCGCGATACGAAACCCGGACTGCGCCGTCCGGTCGTACCAGCCCTCGTCATCGATCGCGGCATGGTCACGCTCCTGCGCGCCAATCTGATCGAGCACCTTCGCCGCTGACGCCGGTACGACCGGCACGATCGTAATGGCCAGCATCCGGATAGCGCGCACGAGCGTCGCCAGTACTGCCTCCATTCGCGCAGGGTCGGTCTTGCGGAGCGCCCAGGGGGCCTGTGCGTCGATATACTGATTACAGGCGAAGACTCCCCGCATCCAGGCTTCGATCCCCTGCCCCAGTGCCAGGTCTGCGAACGCGGATTTGAACGCGGCACAAGCGACGATGACCTCCTCGATCAGCATCTCGTCCACCGCCATAGCGTCACCTGATTTCGGAAGGACGCCCGACAGGTTTTTGGCGATAAATGATATTGTTCGCTGAGCAAGGTTGCCGAAACTGTTGGCCAGATCCGCATTGACACGCGTGACAATCGCTTCGGCTGAGTAGGTACCATCCTGACCGAAGCTCACTTCGCGCAGCAGGAAATAGCGAAGAGCATCAACGCCAAATACAGCAGTCAGCGCTTTGGGATCGACAACATTGCCGACCGACTTCGACATCTTCTCGCCGCGGTGGAGCAGGAAACCGTGACCGAACACGCTTTTAGGCAGAGCGATGCCGGCGGACATCAGCATGGCCGGCCAATAGACGGCGTGGAAGCGCACGATATCCTTGCCGATCAGGTGCAGGTCGGCTGGCCAATAGCGCCAGTCGCCTCCCTGATCCGGATAACCGAGGCCCGACAGATAATTGGTCAGCGCGTCGACCCAGACATACATCACATGGCCGTCGGAATCGGGCACCTTCACCCCCCAGTCGAAGCTGGTTCTTGAAACCGACAAGTCGGATAATCCGCCCTCAACGAAACGGACAACTTCGTTGCGGCGGGTCTCGGGACGGATGAAATCTGGCTTGGCGTCATAAAGATCGAGAAGTGGCTGCTGATATCTGGACAGTCGGAAGAACCAGCTTTCCTCGACCGTCCATTCCACCGGTGTTCCTTGCGGAGAGCGCTGTTCGCCATCCTCGCCCGTCGTCAGTTCCTTGTCGTCGTAAAATGCCTCATCCCTGACCGAATACCATCCTTCGTAGCGGCTGGGATACAGATCACCTTTTGCGGCCATGGCACGCCACAGTGCCTGACTGGCCAGATGGTGACATTCATCAGTAGTACGCGCGAAGTGATCATGGGATATGTCAAGGTCATCGCACATTTCCCTGAAATGTCCTGACATTTCATCAGCGAATGCGCGAACATCCTGTCCCTGCGTGCGAGCGGCCTGAACCATCTTCAGCCCATGCTCGTCGGTTCCCGTCTGAAAACGGACATCGCGCCCGGCCTGGCGCTGAAAGCGCGCGATCGCATCGGCAGCGATTGCTTCATAGGCATGACCGATATGCGGGCGTCCGTTCGGGTAGCTGATTGCGGTCGTAATGTAGAAAGGATCGCCCATCAGAGCGCTCCTAGATCAAAGGCATAGGCATATGAAGCCTGTGCTATCCCTTGAGCGCTGATAATATCCCGGCAAGTTCATAGACCGTCGCCTGTGGCTCCAGCGATAGCGCGCGGGCAGCCCTGATCGCACCCAGCGCGGCGCGGTGCGCATCAAGTGCCAGTCTAAGTCCGGCGCCCTGCCGGGTTCGGGCGGCGTGGGCGATGTGCGCAGGTACGCGGTCGAGGAATGCTTCGTATCGCGGCAGGGCGGCCTTGCCGGCGAGCGATCTCGCAAGTGCTATCCTGCAGGCGTTGTCCACGTCGCCTTGGACAAGGATCGTGCGAATGGCGGCATCCAATTTGGCAATTCCAAGGCCGGCATAGCCTAGCGCCACGCCCGGCGCCCCTTCCCCGGCTGCGGTTAATGCAGAGAGCTCGTCCGACGTGCTATCAGGCAGGGCGCCGCGTAGCACGGTTTCCACCTCGTCGGATCGCAGCGGTTCAAAGCGAAGGACGCGGCACCGCGATCGGATGGTCGGCAACAGACGGCCGGGCGCATGACTGACCAGAAGGAAAATTGTACCCGCAGGCGGCTCCTCCAGGTTCTTGAGCAGCGCGTTGGCGCCCGCCCGTTCAACATCATCGATAGCATCAAGGATCACCACACGGCGCGCACTTAGCGAGGGAGTTGTTGCGAACATCGGCTGAAGGCTTCGTATCTGCGCAATCGTGATGCTGCGCGCCAGTTGATCGTCCGCCTTGGCAGCGTCCTTGGGCAAGCGGGTAAGGAGCTTCAGGTCGGGATGCGACCCGGCATCGACCAGCGCGCGGGCCGAGTGTTTTTCGGGTAAGACGAAGTCGGGAAAGCTTTGTCCGGGATCGGCGGCCTCGGCGAGCAGACGCATCGCGGCAGCCAGTGCGAAGCTCGCTTTCCCGATTCCTTTGGTACCGGCCAACAGCCAGGCGTGATGCAGATTCTGCGTCTCGATCGCGCGCGAAAACTGTACGCGCGCCGCATGATGCCCGACGATCGGCGACATTCTAGCCGAAGAAGGATTTCAGGCCGGCCCATGCCCGGCCAAAAAATCCTGCCTCGCTCACATCCTGCTCCGCGACCAGGGGCAGCTTTTGCGCGGGCATGTCAGGGGACGTGATCACCAGGTCGGCAATATGCTGCCCGATCTTGATCGGTGCCTTGATCGGACCGTCATAGACAACCTTGGCCGTCATTTCAGGCGCGGCGCCCGCCGGCAGTGTCACCGTCAATGCGTGTGGTGCAACCAGACCAACGCTGGTGGCACTGCCCAACTGAACCTCGGCCGTCTCGACGTGGCGGCCCTTGGCAACAACCGGCTTCGCCTGCCACGCGCGAAAGCCCCAGTCCATGAAGCGGACAGATTCCTCGATCCGCTGATTGAAACTGTTCAGCCCGGCCAGCACCATCACCAGGCGCCGACCGTTCTGCTCGGCGGAACCGGTGAAGCCATAACCCGCCTCTTCGGTATGCCCTGTTTTCAGCCCGTCGGCGCCTGCCACCCGACCGAGCAGGGGATCGCGGTTCGCCTGCGTGATGGCGTTCCCGCCCATCGTCCTACCCCAGGTGAAATCGCGTTTTGAGTAGAACTGTTTGTAGAGCTTGGGGAAGTTGTTGATCGTCGCTTCGGCAAGCTCTCCCAGATCATGCGCCGTGACGTAGGTAATTCCTTCGTCCGGCCAGCCGTTCGAGTTGCCGAAGTGGCTGTCCTTCAGTCCGATCATCTGCGCCGAACGATTCATCCGATCGGTGAACGCCTGCTCCGATCCCGAAATGCCCTCGGCCAGAACGACACAGGCATCGTTTCCCGACAGCGTGACGATACCATATAGAAGGTTCGCGACACTGACACTTTCATTGGCCGAGAGGAACATCGTGGAGCCGGCGGCCGGCCCGTGCCAGCGCTGCCACGTCTCGGGCCGAACGGTGAATTGCTGGTCAAGCTTGAGCTCGCCCTTCCTGATAAGATCAAACGCAACATAGACCGTCATCATCTTGGCCATCGATGCCGGAGGCATCCGCCGGTTGGCATCGCGTTGAAACAATACCGCGTCCGATGACAGGTCCTTCATGTAGGCGATCGGCGCCTCCGTCTGGAATTCGGGCGCCGCCGCCGCAATGGGGTAAGCGATCGAGCCCGTGATGATCGATGCAGCGAAGGTGACGGCAGTAAGCTTCTTCATGAGGAGACTTCTCTAAGCAAGGGTCAGGTCAAAGGGGTTGGCGGATCGATCAGCGCGCGATTGCATCGGCAAGGAGGCCGACCGACAGCGCGTAGAAGTTGGAACAGTTATAGTCGAGGATCACGCGGTAGTTGCTGGTGAGAAGATAGGCCGTATCGCCCGCACCATCCGGTTCCAGCAGGGTAGCCTGAATGTCATCCGTGGGCCAGCGGCCATCCCGGGGTAAGATGCCCAGCGCACGCCACTCCTTCATCGTGCGCCACCCGCTATGCCGGTCAAATACACGCGGACAACGCGGCGAGACTACGCGATTGGGCGTCGACATTCGGTTGAAGCCGCTTGGCACGTTGACCGCGATGCCCCAGGGCTGTCCCTTGCGCCAGCCGGCATCAACGAAATACGCGGCGATGGATGCAAGTGTGTCGGCCGGGCTTCCCCAGATATCGGCGCGTCCGTCGCCATCCCCATCGCGCGCAACGCGAAGATAAACAGATGGCAGGAATTGAGGATTACCTGTTGCCCCCGCCCAACTGCCTTTCAACTGTTCGGGTCGAACACCGCGATCGATCATCTTAAGCGCAGCGATCAATTCCCCTGCAAACAGAGCGCGTCGTCGCCCTTCATAGGCGAGGCTGGCGAGTGAGCGAATAAGGTCGAAATTTCCGGTATATGCGCCATAGTTGGTCTCATGGCCCCAGATGGCGACCATGATCGATTCGGGAACGCCTGTCTCCCGCTCTATCTTTTCGAGCCGGCCCCGCTCTGCCTGATACGCGCCTTGTCCGCGCGATATGCGGGCGGCGTCCACATGCTTGGCCTCGTAAGGGGCGAAGCGGGGAATGGGGCCGCCGGGCGTACTCCCGGGCTGCGCCCGATCGAGTTCGATCGTCCTGGTACTGAGCTCGAGCCCGGCAAAGGCGCGGTCGACCGTTGCTGCGCGAACGCCCGACGCGATCGCCTCGCTGCGCAACGTCCCCAGATACGTCTGAAACCCCGCCTCGTCCTGCGCGAATGCCGGCGACACCGTCGCCAGAACGGCCGCGATGAAGCAGCCCAAACCCTTGATCGTTGATCCCCACATAGCGCTTTATTGGCACACACGAAGCATGGTCGAAACCACCAATCGACATGGGGCTTGCACAAACGGCCGCCCTCGCCTTATCGCGTACCTACCGGAACGCTGTTTCTTCCGGAGAGGTGGCCGAGTGGTTTAAGGCAGCGGTCTTGAAAATCGCCGTGGGTTCACGCTCACCGTGGGTTCGAATCCCACCCTCTCCGCCGGGCTGAACGACCCTTCGGTGCGACGGCGCTGGTACGGGTACATGACAACCCTTCGAAGGAGCTGACATCTCATGGCGACACACGGCTCCACGACGGTCGTTTATGCCGCGCTTGCCGGCAATGCGCTGATCTCCATCACTAAATTCGTGGCGGCAGCGCTAACCGGGTCGTCTGCGATGATGTCGGAAGGCGTGCACTCGCTGGTCGATACCGGCAATCAGTTGCTGCTGCTTCACGGGATCCGGCAGTCGAAGAAGCCACCGACCAAGGCGCATCCGTTCGGCTTTGGCTTGCAGCTTTATTTCTGGGCATTCGTCGTCGCCATTCTGATCTTCGGATTGGGTTCGGGCATTTCGATCTACGAGGGTATTGACAAAATACGTCATCCCCACCCGGTCAGTTCGGCTTGGGTCAACTACATTGTCTTGTCGCTTGGACTGGTCTTTGAGGGTGCCGTCTGGGTGATCGCCTTTCGATCGTTCCAGAAGGATCGCGGGCCGCGCACCATCCTGCAGGCGGTGCGGGCCAGCAAGGATCCAACGGTGTTCACTGTGCTGTTCGAGGACACTGCGGCCCTATTGGGGTTGTTGACAGCGCTGATCGGAATCTTCCTGGCAGAAAGGCTTGAAATGCCGGTGCTTGACGGCGTGTCGTCTGTCGTCATCGGACTGATCCTGGCAATCACGGCTGCGTTCCTGGCTTATGAGTGCCAAAGTCTGCTGACTGGGGAGAGTGTGGCGCCGGAAACTCGCGAGGGGCTGCGAAATCTGATGGAACAGACCGAAGGCGTTGCCCATGTCAATGAGTTGCTGACGATGCATTTCGGCCCGGATGACGTGCTCGTTGTCGTAAGCCTTGATTTTGACGACGCGCTTGGCGCCGCCGATGTGGAGGAAACGGTCGATAGAGTCGAAAACGCTGCTAAAACAGCCTATCCGATCGTCAAGCGCATCTTCATCGAGGCCCAAAGCCTGAAGGGGCATGCCTCGTCAACCAAGACATAGCGACCGGCCGCCTCTCGACGACCGGCGCAACCATTATCCGAAGTGAACGCGCGTTGTCCGGCGGCGATACCGTACCGCACCACCCAACATCCCGAAGCCCAATATCATCATTCCCCAAGTCGCGGGCTCGGGCACCGCCGATACGACCTGCCCCCTGATCTCTCCACCCGGATAGTTACTTGAATGGATGTTAAGGTAGGAGTTGCCTGACATCAGGCCAGCGAGAAACGCCGAGCGTGTCGATTCAAGAGTGCCACCGTTGGCGTCGACGAAGGCCGACGTGTACGTGCCAAGTGACGTGAGGTCGTAGGTCGATGACAGCGATCCCGATGTGGACGAAGACGGCATGAAGCCGATCGCAACGGGGCCATTAACGCCAACCGGCACACAGCAATGGATGTGAGCAGCCACCGCCGGGGCGCTCAGGCCCATCCACGACAGGTTAACGGTGATGCTGTTCATGTCGTCAGAAAGAAGCACCGAACCTGAACCCGACGCGGATGTTGGAACGGCAGGATTCTCCTGCGCGCCGCTCAAGGATCCCTTGAACAATTGCGATGCCGACGCGGGCGTCGCCGCCAATGCGCCAAGTGCTGCACTTGCCAGCACCATCGTTCTTATTGCCTTCATTGTGTCATCCTCTCTGCTGTGGTCATTATGGTCGTTCGTAGCACTTCATTAACCATTCAGCAGGGGAGTCGTTCAATCAGATAATAATAAATACTGACGCCGTGATACAGCATTTATTGCTGCGTCTGGCTGATCTTCAGCGCCGCGACGCCTGGCAGATCCTTGCCCTCCATCCATTCCAGGAACGCGCCGCCGGCAGACGAGACGAAGGTCAGACTATCGGTGACATTTGCCTGGTTCAGCGCGGCAACCGTGTCACCGCCGCCAGCAATGGCAACCAGGCTTCCATCCTCGGTCAGCGCGGCAGCGATCCGGGCGAGAGCCATCGTCGCCGCGTCGAACGGCGGAGTCTCGAACGCGCCCAGCGGCCCGTTCCACACCAGCGTCCTGCAATTCTTGAGCACGTCGCCTAACGACTCGACCGCTGCCGGACCAATGTCCAGGATCATCTCGTCACTCGCAACCTCATGGACATTGATGGTCCGCGTCGCGGCATGCGCCCTGAACTCGGTCGCGACCACGACATCATAAGGCAAATGTACAGTACAGCCGGCCTGATCGGCCACGTTCAAAATCTGTTCGCAGGATCCTGCGAGAGCATGTTCGCACAGCGACTTGCCGACATCGACACCACGGGCCGCAAGAAACGTGTTTGCCATACCGCCGCCGATCACCAGATGATCGACGCGCGTGACCAGATGCTTGAGCACATCCAGCTTCGAGGAGACTTTTGCCCCGCCGACAATCGCCGCGACCGGGTGCTCCGGCGCGCCCAGCGCCTTCTCCAGCGCGTCAAGTTCGGTTTCCATGGCACGTCCGGCGAAGGCAGGCAGGACGTGTGCCAGCCCTTCGGTCGAGGCGTGCGCGCGGTGAGCGGCGGAGAAGGCGTCGTTGACATACAGGTCGGCGAGCGACGCCATCTGCTGGACCAGAGCCGGGTCATTGGCCTCTTCGCCCGCATGAAAACGCGTGTTTTCCATCACCGCGATGTCACCGGGCACCATGGTTGCGACCGCGTCCGCGGCTTGCTGACCGATGCAATCGCCAATGAAACGGACCGGACGACCCAGAACCTTGCTGTATGGCCGGGTAATCATCGCAAGCGACATGGTCGGATCAGCCTTGCCTTTGGGACGCCCGAAATGAGCGAGGATCAGGACGATCGCTCCGCGGTCGGCAAGTTCCGTCACGGTCGGCAACGTGGCGCGCAGGCGGGTGTCGTCGCTGACCGAGCCGTCGGTCAGCGGGACGTTCAGATCTTCACGAACCAGAACTCGTTTGCCCGTGATCTCGCCGATGTCATCGAGTGTTTTGAAGGGTTTGCGCATCATTCCTTGATCCTGATGTTGCGACGCAATCAACCCAGCCTGGCCATTGCCCTTGCGGTGTCGACCATCCGGTTGGAAAAGCCCCATTCATTGTCATACCAGCTTACCACCCGGACCAACTTGCCCTCCAACACTGCGGTTTCCAGGCTATCGACGGTCGAGCTTTGCGATGAATGCATGAGGTCAATGGAGACCAACGGCTCATCCGAATAGACCAGGATGTCCTTCAACGGGCCATTGTCCGCTGCGGCCTTCAGCGCCGCGTTCACCTCGTCCCGTGTGACGTCGCGCTTGGGTGTGAACGTCAGATCGATCAGGCTGACATCGGGTACCGGAACCCGAACCGCCGACCCGTCGAGCCTGCCCTTCAGTTCGGGCAAAACCTCACCGACCGCGCGCGCGGCACCGGTTGTCGTCGGGATCATCGACATGCCGGCGGCACGTGCCCGGCGCAAATCCGGGTGGATCTGGTCCAGAATCTTCTGGTCATTCGTATAGGCGTGGATCGTGGTCATTAGCCCACGTTCAATGCCGAAAGCATCGTTGAGAACCTTGGCGACGGGTGCAAGGCAGTTCGTCGTGCACGACGCATTCGAGACAATCACATGGTCTGATGTCAGCTTATCGTGATTGACCCCATAGACGACGGTCAGATCGACGCCCTTTGCTGGCGCAGAAATCAGAACCTTGCCGGCGCCTGCGTCGATGTGCTTTTGTGCGCTCGCCCGGTCGGTGAAGAAGCCGGTGCATTCCATTACGAGATCGACGCCGAGTTCCTTGTGCGGCAGGTTCGCCGGATCGCGTTCGGCAGTCACACGAATATGCTTGCCGTCGACTACCAGATCCTGCCCCTCGGCAGAGACTGAGCCGGCATAGCGGCCATGGACGCTATCGCGACTGAACAACCACGCATTGGACTTTGCATCGGCAAGATCGTTGATCGCCACCAATTCTAGCTCGCCGCTCGGATGCTCCAGCATGGCACGCGCGACCAGCCGTCCGATCCGTCCGAATCCATTGATCGCTACCTTGACCGACATGCCAAATTTCTCCCTCAACTCATTGATAGGCCATGCGATTATGCCATGAGCCTTGGTCGACAAGCGCCAAGTTTCAGGATCGCGACGAGATACTGTCAAGCCTTGTGCGGAGCCGGCCTATGCTGTCAACCGCGCTTTGCACGCGGCCAAGCGGCTTGTCGCTCCTCGCAACGCTGCTATTCGGTTGTTCATGGATGACGCAGCAACCAGCCCGGTAGGACGGATCGAGAAAGCCGTTGCGCGGATAAAGGACGCCGTGGCCGGGCATCTTGCAGCACATGATACCCTCACCGCCCGCAATGCCGCGCTGCGTGCGCGAATGGCGGAGGCGGTCGCAGCGCTGGATGCTGTCCTCCACCGCGAGGACTCGCGCTGATGGCAACGGTCACACTTTCATTCGGAGGACGTGAACATCAGGTCGCTTGTCGGGACGGCGACGAACCCCGGCTGCAGCGACTGGGCATGATCCTGAACGAGCGCTGGCCGCAAGCGATGCGCGCGGCGGGCGGCGTCACCGGGGAGCGCGCCATGCTGTTGATGGCACTCATGCTGGCCGACGAACTCGACGAGGCTCGTGCCGGTGCATCGCAAGGCACGGCACCTGATGAAGCGGAGCTGGTCCGCATAGCCGGCCTGTTGGAAGGACTCGCCGACGCACTTGAGCAATCTGCTACGAACGCCTAGATTAGCCTTGGCGGGTTCTGCCCGGTACGAGCCGTTTATTATCCCTGAGGCTATCTTTCATCCAAGGGTGCTGTCCCTGCCCGGACCCTGGTCCGATGTACATGGTGCCCACCTGACGTTTTGGGCGTCGGTGGATACATAGGGCAAACGGCCACGGCGGTCCCGCCACCGTCTCAACCGTGGAGAGATCAGACGATCGACAAGGCTGCGCTCAGGGCACGGATGCGAACCTTACGTGACGGGTTCGACGGCGGCACTATACATGTCGCGGAAGCCTTCATCGTCCGCTTGCGCGCCGGCATGTCGGTCGCATCCTACCATGCGGTCGGCGGGGAAATCGATCCCTCCCCACTGGTCGATGCGGCGTTGAGCAGGCATTGCCGCATCGCCCTGCCTCATGTCGTTGATCGGCAGACGCCGCTTCGTTTTTTGATGGTTGCAGGCAGTATGTTGACGCCCGGCCCCTATGGATTGTCGCAACCGGCGGACGACGCGACCCAAGCAATTCCCGACATTATCATCACGCCGCTTGTCGCGTTCGACCGGCGTGGCAATCGCCTGGGCCAAGGCGCCGGACATTATGATCGGGCGTTTGTCCAACATCCTGATGCGTGGAGGGTCGGAGTAGCCTGGTCTAGTCAGGAATGCGATGCCGTGCCCACCGATCCGTGGGATGTACCCCTGCATGCGATCGCAACAGAGAAGGAGTGGATCGTTCCATGACACCCAGTTGGCGTAAGCCCGCGGGCGTGCTTGCCATCCTGCTGCTGATCTTGGTCTGGAGTCTGCTGATCGCCAGCCTCTCGGCAATCGTCGGGCGATGGCCCTGGCCATTGCAGACGCTGTTCTATCTTGCGGCTGGCCTCGTCTGGATCGCGCCGATGAAACCGTTGCTTCGCTGGATGGAAACCGGTCACTGGCGCTGATGTGCTGTGGCGCGAGTGACGGGACTCGAACCCGCGACCTCCGGCGTGACAGGCCGGCGCTCTAACCAACTGAGCTACACCCGCTTGCTCAAGCGAGGACGCGGCGATTAGGCGACGTCGCCGGGGCTGTCAACAGCCACAGGCGCCTCGTCACGCCGACGCTGCCGACGCTCGCGCGGGCGACGGATAAGCGTCCCATGCTCGAATAGGAAACCGGCGATATCGGGTGTTCCCGCCGCACGCAGGACGGTCTGTGCGATGATGAGCAATGGCACGGCGAGTAACGCCCCTGGCGTACCCCAGACCCACCCCCAGAAACTGAGTGAAATCAGGATCAGCACCGGATTGATCGTCAATCGATGCCCTACGACAAGCGGAGTTACGATATTCGCCTCGATCAGATGGCAACCGATCATGATCGCGGGCGGTGCCATGGCGAGCCAGATGTCGGGAAATGTCATCAGCCCCCCCAGTGCCATCAGAAACGCCGCGACGATGGGGCCAAAATAGGGCACATAGTTCAGGAGCGCCACGATCCCTCCCCACATGAGCGGGTACGGCATGCCAAGCCAGAAGAGTGACAGCGCAACAATGCCGCCCAGCACGACATTGATCAGCGTGATGGTGCCCAGATACGCCGACACGTCGTCGACGACATTCTGAATGACCCGCGCGGTCGCCATCGCGCCATCGAAACTGGACCGTCCCGTGATCGCCCCCCTGCGAAGCCTGGTCCAGCCGGACAATGAGAAGAACACGATGAGGATGCCGAAAAAGAACTGGATGATCACCGCTGGCGCGGATGTCGCGGCCAATTCGAGCACGGAAGAAGGCGGTGAAACGGCCGAGGTGGGCGAAGGACGGATTGGCGCCGAGGCAACCTGACGCAACGTTTTGTTCACATAGCGCTCAAGGTTCGAATACAGATCGAGCAGCGGTGCCAGATTATCCTGTATCCGATTTATGCGGGTCGGAAGGAGGCGGAAGAAGTCGGTCGCGGGGATGACGATCGCGGCCAGTGCGACATTGGCCGCGACGAGAAACAATACAAGACATACGAATGCCGCGAGTGGCGACGGAATGCCCTGCCGTTCTTGCCACTCAAGTACCGGTACAAGGGCAATTGAAATCACAAGCGCGATGGTTAGCGGCAAAAAGAATTCTGCGCCTGATTTCAAGGCGAAAGGAGTTGCCAGTGCTAATCCAAGTCCGGCGATCAACGTCATTGCCGCCAGCAACCGGTCGTGCCGCATGGCGATCCTTACCGCTTCGCCGGCCGATGCTGCAGCGGGCGAGCGCCGTTCCTCAGAATATTGTTGCAGCGGAGCAGGGTCGCGGTCGGCCATCACGCCACCGTAGCGGCATTCCCGCATAGTGTAATCCCGGCTAGACGGGCGTCATGAGCGAATATCTGCTGGTGCTCGACGAGGGAACGACGTCGACCCGTGCCATGTTGTTCATGGCTAGTGGCCGCTGCGTCGCAAGCGAGGCGCGCGAGATTGAACAACGCTATTCACGTCCAGGCTGGGTCGAGCATGATGCAAACGAGATCTGGGCGAAGACGCGGGACGTAGCGGCTGTCATGGTCGCGCGGGCTGGCGGGGCGGAGCGCATCGCCGCATTGGGCGTCACCAACCAGCGCGAGACCGTGGTTTTCTGGGACCGATCCACCGGAGAACCCCTGGCGCCGGCCATCGTCTGGCAGGACCGTCGCACCAGCGAAGACTGCCGCCTTCTTCGGGAGCGGGGAATGGAGGAACTCGTTCAGCGACGCACCGGCTTGCTGCTGGACCCCTATTTCTCCGCATCCAAGATCGGCTGGGCGATGCGCGAATGGCCTGCCCTTGCCGCGGCTGGCGATCGGCTGGCGGTCGGTACGATCGAGAGCTGGCTGGTCTGGAAGCTGACCGGCGGCCTGCATATTACCGATGCGACCAATGCGAGTCGGACCGCGCTGATGTCGCTTGCAGACGGGCAATGGGATGATGAGCTGATCGAGCTGTTCGGCGTTCCGACACGGGCACTGCCGGTGATCGTCGATTGCGCAGGGCGCTTTGGAGAGACCCGTGCTTTTGGCGAACCGATACCGATTTGCGCACTGGCAGGTGATCAGCAGGCTGCGAGCATCGGCCAGGCCTGCCTGGCTCCCGGAGAGACCAAGGCTACCTTCGGAACGGGTGCGTTCGTACTGACGAACGCCGGCACGATGCCTGTTCCATCGTCACACCGCCTGCTGTCGACGATAGCGTGGCAACTGGACGGCCAGCGACGCTATGCGCTGGAGGGTTCCGTGTTCGTTGCCGGCAGCCTGCTGCAATGGCTGCGCGACAAGCTGGGAATGATCGACGACGTGGCCGCAACGGCCATGTTGGCGGCAAGCGTTCCTGATAATGGCGGGGTGATCCTGATCCCCGCACTGAGCGGGCTGGGTGCCCCATGGTGGGCGCCGGACGCACGTGGCGTGATCAGCGGGCTGACTTTCGCCAGCACGAAGGCGCACATCGTACGCGCCGCATTGGAGGCGATGGCGCACCAGACGCATGATCTCAAAACTGCGTTTGCAGCGGACGGTCGCGATTGGCCCGTACTGCGTATCGATGGCGGCATGGTGGCAAACGACTGGATTGCACAGGATCTCGCTAACATTTTGCAGCTTCCCATCGAACGCTCGCGTTTCACAGAGACGACCGCGCTGGGAGCGGCGATGCTGGCAGCGGTCGGCAGCGGGCTGGCAAGCGGACTGGACGACGCAACACGGATGCGAGGAGAAGTGGAACGCTTCGAGCCAGCCATGAACCCGCGGGTGCGAGACGCAAGGCTGTCCGGCTGGCAGGTGGCGATTGATGCAGTGCTTGCCGGCGCCGGGTAGCGCCATCGATGCTAACAGTATTGAAACTGCGGTTTGCCGGTTATAGGCATTACGCAATGGCCGCTGTCGGTGAGCGGCCGAGAAGAGACGTCTAACGGCTGATGTTTGAAGCAGAGGTATGGTAGGAATGGACGTTGAGGACGGAAGGACGAACGGCTTCGATACCGAACGGCTTGACGTAATCGACCTGTTCCTTCGTGAGCGCTATCTGAACTCCGGCAAGCTGCCACATGCTCAGTTGCTAATCGCGAGGGAGGGGCGAGTCGTCCATTTCTCCAGTCAGGGTGTTGCGCGGGAGGGTGGTTCGGCGATCAACGAGGGATCGCTGTTCCGTATAGCTTCGATGACGAAGCCCATTACCTCCCTCGCCTTCATGATGTTGGTCGAACAGGGTCTCGTCGCGCTCGACACGCCAGTCCGTCACGTCCTGCCGGAATTTCGAGGTATCGGTGTCTATGATGGCGGAGTTGGTTCAGCGGACGTTCCGTTCAGAACCAAACCAACGGATCAGCCGATGCTTATGCTCGATCTGCTTCGTCATACATCGGGCCTCACCTACGGCTTCCAGCACCGGTCAAATGTCGATGCAGCGTATCGCACGTCACGGCTGGAACGGTGGCATGGCGGCCATGATCTTGACGGCTTCATCACCAAACTGGCTGAGTATCCACTCGAATTCTCACCCGGAAGCGCCTGGAACTATTCAGTCTCAACTGATGTCCTCGGCGCGGTAATCCAGCGCGTCTCGGCAATGCCCTTTGCGGATTTTTTGCAGACTCGGATCTTTGACCCGCTCGGCATGGGCGACACAGTGTTTTCGGTTCCCAAGGAAAAGGCCGGGCGGCTCACCGACTGCTACACCGTCGTTGCCGGCAAAGGTCGTGTCATGTTCGATAGTGGCGCCGACAGTACATGGTTGAGAGAACCGACGCTGGTTTCGGGTGGGGGCGGACTTGTTTCGACGACGCTTGATTATCACCGCTTCTGTGCAATGTGCCTGAATGGCGGGACGCTGGACGGCGCGCGCATCGTCGGGCGCAAGACGCTCGAGTTGATGACGCAGAATCACTTGCCGGGCAGATCAGACTTGTCGACCTTGTCCCGATCACTCTTCAGTGAGACGCAGAATGCCGGGACCGGCTTTGGTCTCGGGTTTGCGGTCATCGACGATGTTGCCCGGTCTATGCTACCAGGCTCCCAAGGCGAATATTACTGGGGCGGTATGTTCTCGACCGCGTTCTTCATCGATCCGGTCGAGCGCATCCATATGATTTTCATGACGCAAGTCAGCCCCTCCACCCTCTATCCCATCCGCCGCGAACTCAAGACGATGATCTACGCGGCGCTCAATTGACATGGAGAAGACGATGACATCCCCTATCCGCACCGAACGCCAAGGCGATGTTTTGGTGATCATTTCCGACAACCCGCCGGTCAACGCGCTCGGCAATGCCGTCCGTCAGGGGCTGGAATCGGCGATCAAGGAAGGCGTGGCCGATTCGACGGTCAAAGCGATGGTCATCCGCTGCGACGGACGTACTTTCTTTGCTGGTGCCGACATTACCGAGTTCGGCAAGCCGATGGTCGACCCCGCGCTCCCGGTTTTGGTCGACATCATCGAGGCGTCGGACAAGCCGGTGGTCGCCGCGATCCACGGAACTGCGCTGGGCGGCGGATGCGAGGTCGCACTCGGTTGCCACTACCGTGTCGCAGTTCCTTCCGCCAAGCTGGGAACGCCAGAGGTGAAGCTGGGCCTGCTGCCCGGCGCGGGCGGTACGCAGCGTCTTCCGCGCGTGGCTGGTGTCGCGCTGGCGCTGGAGATGACCGCGAAGGGCGATCCGATCAGCGCGAAGAAGGCACTGGACGCCGGTCTGATCGACAAGATCGTCGGTGAAGACACGCTGGTGGACGATGCCATCGGCTATGCGAACGAGATCGCCGACAAGCGTCCGATCCCGCGCGCGAGCCAGATGGAGGTCAAGGCGGACCCGGACGCAACCGATGCTTTCAGGAAAGCCAATGCGCGCCGCTTCCGCGGCTTCGAGGCGCCGGGCGCCAACATCGCCTGTGTCGAGAAGGCAGCATCGGGAGCCAGCTTCGCCGAGGGCGTCGAGTTCGAACGATCTGAATTCATGCGGTTGATGATGGGCACGCAGTCGGCAGCACAACGCCACATCTTCTTCGCCGAGCGGCAAGCTGCCAAGATCAACGATGTCCCCGCCGACACCCAACTGCGCCCGGTCAAGCGCGTCGGCGTGATCGGCGCCGGCACAATGGGCGGCGGCATCGCCATGAACTTTCTGTCCGCGGGCGTCCCGGTCACGATCGTGGAGATGCAGCAGGAAGCGCTTGACCGCGGCACAGGCGTCGTTCGCAAGAATTATGAGGCGACCGCTGCCAAGGGCCGCATGAAACCCGAGCAAGTCGAACAAGCGATGGGTGCGCTCAAACCTTCGCTCAGCTTCGACGATCTGGCCGAATGCGACCTCATTATCGAAGCGGTCTATGAGCAGATGGAAGTGAAGAAGGATATCTTCACCAAGCTGGACCGGATCTGCAAGCCAGGTGCCATCCTGGCTTCCAACACGTCCTATCTCGATATTGACGAGATCGCGGCCTGCACCAGCCGGCCTCAGGACGTGGTCGGCATGCATTTCTTTTCACCCGCCAACATCATGAAATTGCTGGAAGTCGTACGCGGTGACAAGACCGCTGACGACGTGCTTGCGACCGTCATGGACCTGGCCAAGAAGATCAGGAAGGTCGCGGTTGTCGCCGGCGTCACCTATGGCTTTATCGGTAACCGCATGCTGATGCCGCGCCAGATCGAGGCGATGAAACTGCTGATGGAGGGCGCGACCCCGGAACAGATCGACAAGGTTCATGTCGACTTCGGTATGCCGATGGGGCCGTTCCAAATGAGTGACCTCGCCGGTGTCGATATCGGCTGGCACCGCGATCCCACCCGGATCGAAAGCATCCGCGATGCGCTCGCTGCTGAAAAGCGCTGGGGTCAGAAGACAAAGGCGGGCTTCTATGATTACGACGACAAGCGCAACGCTTCGCCGTCGCAGCGCGTCGCCGAGATCATTGAGGACTTCCGCGCCAAGACGAACACCCCACAGCATGAAGTCACTGACGAGGAAATTGTCGAACGTACGCTCTACCCGATGGTGAATGAAGGCGCACTGATTCTGGAGGAGGGCAAGGCGCAACGTGCGTCCGACATCGATGTAGTCTGGATCTACGGCTATGGATGGCCCGTGTATCGCGGCGGCCCGATGTTCTGGGCACAGACCGAAGGGCTGAAGAAGGTGGTCGCCGGGCTTGAGAAGCACGGGTTCGAGGTCGCGAAGTCTTTGAAGGAAGCGGCGGCTTCTGGCGGGACGATCAAGTGAGGTGACCCAGCGGACCGCCCTTCAGACCGCAGCAGCGATACGCTCTGGCGAGACATCCGCGCTCGCCGAATGTCAGGCAGCGATCGCGCGGATTGAGGCACGAGACGGCGCGATAAACGCCGTCGTCGTTCGCGATTTCGACCGCGCACGGACGGCGGCGGCGGCGCTCGATGCCGCCGGGCCGGACGAGCGCGCATTGTTCGGCGTGCCGATGACGGTCAAGGAGAGCTTCGACGTTGCCGGCCTGCCGACGACTTGGGGCTTCGAGCAGCACCGCGACAATGTCGCGACCTGCGACGCGATTGCGGTGCAGCGCCTCAAGGCGGCGGGTGCGGTGATTGTGGGCAAGACGAACGTCCCGGTCAGCCTGGCCGACCTCCAATCGATCAATCCAATCTATGGCCGCACCAAGCACCCGCTCGACTCCGCACGGACCTGCGGCGGATCGTCGGGCGGTGCGGCGGCGGCGCTGGCGAGCGGGATGATCCCGCTGGAAGTCGGCTCCGATATCGGCGGTTCGATCCGCGTGCCGAGCCATTTCTGCGGCGTATGGGGGCACAAGTCGACCTACGGCACCCTCTCGATCGAGGGTCAGCGCATGCCCGGGACCGATGGTGCACCGATGGCGATGTCGGTCATCGGCCCGATGGCGCGTGATGCTGATGACCTGGCGGCGGCGCTTGATGTGCTGAGCGACCTGCCCCTTCCTCGTGCCACCAGGCATCGGCCCGATGGTCTCAGGCTTCTTGTTCTTGCTGGAACGACCGTTGCGTGCGTCGAAAGCGATGTTGCGAATGTCGTCGAACAGGTGGCAGGCGCCTTTCTAGCCGCTGGGGCGACCGTTGACCGAGCCAGCAACCTACTGCCGGATCAGACCGAGCAATTCGCTGCCTACATCCGCCTGCTATCGGTGACACTGGCACGCGGTGGCCCGTCCGACGATGGCATACAGGCGACGCTGACCGATTGGCTGGCCATGCTCGACGCACAGGCGCGCAACGCAAAGGCATGGCGTCGCCTCTTCGTTGACTACGATGCCGTCATTGCACCGGCTTTCGGCACAACGGCATTCCCGCATAGCGAAGACGATATTCGCAATCGGACGTTGAGTATCGATGGTTCCGAGACGCAATTCGGCCTGCAATTCTCTTTTCCGGGACTGGCGACCTATCCGGGCTTGCCGGCGACCGCAGTGCCGATTGCGTACGATAAGGACGGACTACCTATTGGCCTGCAAGTCATTACCGACCGTTATCAGGACCATAGCGCCATTGCGATCGCACGGATGGCGTATGATCTAACGAGGAGCTGATACCATGACCGACCTCGATACCTTTCGCACAGAAACCCGCGCCTGGCTGGCCGACAACTGCCCGCCCGAGATGCGCGAGCCATTGCGATCGGAAAAGGACGTTTGCTGGGGTGGCCGCAACTTTTCGCCGTCCAGTCCCGCACAGAAGGATTGGCTCGATCGGATGGCCGAACGTGGCTGGACGGTGCCCGACTGGCCGACCGAATATGGTGGCGGTGGCCTAAGCTCGGCGCAGACCAAGGTGCTGCGCGAGGAATTGGCGGCGATCCGCGCGCGCAACCCGCTCAATTCTTTTGGCATTTCGATGCTCGGACCGGCGCTGCTCAAATACGGAACAGAGGAACAGAAACTCGATCACCTTCCCAAGATCGCACGCGGTGAAATCCGCTGGTGCCAGGGATATAGTGAGCCCAATGCCGGCTCCGACCTCGCCAGCTTGGCGACCTCCGCAGAGTCCGACGGCGACGATTATATCGTCAACGGGCAGAAGGTGTGGACCAGCTATGCCGATCAGGCAGACTGGATCTTCTGCCTGGTCCGCACGTCAAAGGAATCGAAGCAGGGCGGCATCAGCTTCGTGCTGTTCGACATGGCGAGCGAGGGCGTCTCGACAAAGCCGATCCTGCTCATCAGCGGCTATTCGCCCTTTTGCGAGACGTTCATGGACAATGTCCGTGTGCCCAAGGCCGATCGCATCCATGACGAGAACAAGGGCTGGGACGTCGCCAAATACCTGCTCGGCCATGAGCGGGAGATGATCTCCGGCATGGGTCTGTCGTCGACCGGCGGTAATCCGCTGATCGAGGGCGCACTGGCAACGATCGGCGTCGATCATGACGGCCGTCTCGCCGACCCCCTGCTGCGCGCGCAGATTGCGCAGTTCGAGATTCGCGCGCGTGCGTTCGGAGCGATGTCGGAGCGGTTCATCGATGAGTTGAAAGCCGGCCGCGCGCATCCTGCGCAGCCGAGCATGATGAAATATTACGGCACCGAGCTGAACAAGTCGCGTCACGAATTGATGATGGCGGCGGGCGGCTCAGACGCGTTGGAATGGGAGAGCGACCGCTCGGATAGCGGCAGCGCCGCGCGAGGCTGGTTGAGGACAAAGGCGAACTCGATTGAAGGTGGCACAAGTGAAGTTCAGCTCAACATTGTCGCCAAGCGCATTCTTGAATTGCCCGGCGCGTGATGGAAAGGCTCCTATCCCGCAGGCGGGAGAGGAGCGAGACTGGGTAGCTTGATGCTTAGTCGCAGCGGTGAGGGCGTAGCTCCGCCGCCGCAGAACAAGAAGGCGCTCACCCCAATCCTCTTCCGCTTGAAGGAGAGGATTAAGAAGAGAAGATAGATGCCGCTCTATTTGAATGACGACCAGACCATGCTGCGGGACACCGCGCGCGATTTCGTGGCGGACAAGGCGCCTGTTTCACACTTGCGCGGCTTGCGCGATGCGAATGATCCTACCGGTTTCTCCCGCGATCTATGGCGCGAGTTTGCCGAAATGGGCTTTACCGGAATGCTGGTCAGTGAGGAACATGGCGGCCTCGCGCTCGGTCATGTCGAGGCGGGCGTCGTGCTGGAGGAGATCGGCCGTAATCTTACCCCCTCCCCCTTCCTTTCGACCGCCGTCGCCGCTATCGCCGCGCTTCAGGGCACGGGCCAGGCCGAGCGCCGCCTGCCCGGCATCGCGACGGGTGACACGATCGCCGCGCTCGCTATCGATGAGCGCGCCAAGCACGGCGATACAATCGCGATGCGCGCCGAACGTTCGGGGAATGGCTTCAAGCTGAGCGGAGAGAAGCGGTTCGTGAGCCATGGCCATGTCGCGGATTTTCTGATCGTGGCCGCTCGGACAAGCGGGTCCGATGAAGACAGCGAAGGATTGACACTGTTCGCGGTCGACAAGGACGCGGCGGCCATGACCGCCGCTCCCGAGCGGCTGGCGGACTCGAGCTTGGCATCACGCGTGACCTTCGACGGCGTACAGGTCGATGCGGATGCCGTCATCGGTGAGGTCGATGCCGGCCGCACCGTCCTCGACCGGTTGCTGCGCGCAGGTCGTACCGGTGCATCGGCGGAAATGCTTGGCGTCGGTGGCGGCGCGATGAACATGACAATGGGCTATCTAAAAGAGCGCCGTCAATTTGGCGCTGTCATCGGCAGCTATCAGGCGCTTCAGCACCGCGCCGCGCACCTTTATAGTGAGATGGAAGTGGCCCGCGCTACCGTCCTGAAGGCGCAGCAGGCCCTTGATGCGGGCCTTGACAGCGCCGACGATGCCGTATCGATCGCAAAGGCGATGACTGGCATGGCGACGACACTCAGCGTGCAGGAGGGCATCCAAATGCACGGTGGCATCGGCATGACCGATGAATATGATATCGGGTTCTACATGAAGCGTGCGCGCGTGCTGGCGGAGATGTTCGGTGACGCGAATTACCATGCCGATCGGCTTGCGCGCGCGGCGGGATATTGATGGACGACCTGCATCCCTCCGATGCAGCGCTCGCGCAAGGTCTCGTCGACCTGCTGGATGTGGAGGAGATAGATACCGATCTGTATCGCGGACGTCGTCAACCGGACGGCGTCGGCCGCGTCTTCGGCGGACAGGTGATCGCACAAGCATTACAAGCGGCGCAGCGATCGATAGACGCAACGAAAGCGGCCCACTCGCTCCACGCATATTTCATGCGGCCGGGCAGTGAGGATCACCCGATAATCTACCGTGTCGAGCGCGATTTCGATGGTCGCAGCTTCGCGACCAGACGTGTGATCGCGATGCAGCGCGGACAGCCGATCCTCAACATGGCAGCATCATTTCAGGCTGCCGAAGATGGCTGGCATCATCAGGACACCATGCCGGACGTGCCTGATCCGAATACGCTGCGGCCGGAAAGCCAGTTGCGGCAGGCGCAGATCGATGACATCCCCGAGAAATATCGGCGTCACATGTTGCGAGCCAGACCTATCGAGATCAGGCCAATTACGCCGAGGCGCTGGTTCAAACCGGACCCGGGAGAACCGAAACAGGCAAGCTGGTTCCGCCTCGTTGCGCCGATCGGTGAAGACCACGCCATGCACCGCGCGATACTGTCCTATGCGTCCGACATGACATTGCTGGGCACCGCGATGCTGCCGCATGGCGTCAACTGGTTGACGGACAAGACCCAGACAGCGAGCATTGACCATGCATTGTGGCTTCACGAACCGTTCCGTGTCGACGATTGGTTGCTTTACACGACCGACAGCCCCTGGGCGGGACATGCACGTGGTTTCAATCGCGGGCGTATCTTCAGCCGCGATGGACGGCTTGTCGCCAGCGTGACACAGGAGGGCCTGATCCGGCGGCGCGACTAAGGCTCAAAACGCGGTGCGGCCATATTCCTGCCGGGTGACAGGATGGCTGGATGACAATCCGCCATCCACCGCGAGCGCCTGGCCGTTGACGTAACTCGCTTCGTCGGATGCAAGGAACAGCGCGACGCGCGCCAGTTCCTCGGGTTGCGCGCCCCGGCGCAGGGGATTGAGCCGGCCGATCCGGTCGGTCTTACCCGCCTCGCGAGCATAGTCGAACGTGGGTTTCGTCATGCCGGTCTCGGTCAGGCCCGGGCAGATCGCGTTGACGCGGATGTTGGCGCCTGAGAGTTGCTGCGCGGCTATTTGCGCCAGGTTGATGACGCCCGCCTTGGACGCCGAATAGGCGGGTGATCCCGCGCCTGACCGCAGTCCGGCGACGCTTGCGGTCAGGACGATCGCGCCCTTCCCCCGCTCGACGATACGTGGCGCGGCATGCTTGATCGCCAGGAACGGTCCGATCAAGTTCACCCGCAGCACGTCGGTAATCAGCGCGACGTCGGTGTCGAAGATATTGGCCGCGCCACCAGAGATCCCGGCATTGGCGAACATCACATCCAGCCCGCCAAATGTATCGCAGGCAATCGCGACGCAGCGGATGACGTCCTCCTCTAGTCCCGCGTCCATTCGAAGAGCTTGCGCCACGCCGCCAGCCTGCTCGATCATTTTCGCGGTCTCGTCCGCGCCCTTTGTCTTATCCGCGACAATGACGCTGCCGCCCTCCGCCGCGAACAGCAATGAAGCGGCCCGGCCGATACCCGATCCGGCACCGGTCACGATGATCGACTTGCCCTCAAAGCGCATGGCGCATTCCTCTGGTCAATGCGGTTAGGCGCCCGCGCGCTCGGCAAATTTCCACGCTGAATCGGCCAGGCGATAGACAGTAGCAGCCGACTTCTCGGCCTGCGCGCTCGACGCGGTGCCCAATTCGATCCGCTTCTTGATGCCTTGAACGATCCCGGTCAGGCGGAACAGGTTATACGCGAAATACCAGTTCAGTTCAGGCACGCCGTCGCGTCCCGTGGCGGCGCAATACCGCTCGACGACCTCTTCAATCGTCGGGATGCCGGTATCGGGCCCGGTGATCCCCATCACGCCCGATCGCCCCTCCGGCTGCGTGACCCAACTCATCAGCAGATACGAGAAATCGGCGAGCGGATCGCCCAGCGTCGACAATTCCCAGTCGAGGACCGCGATGACGCGCGGCGTTGCCGTAGCGAAGATCATGTTGTCGATGCGGTAGTCACCGTGCACGATCGACGTGCGCTTCTGCTCGGGGGTCGTGCGCGGCAACCATTCGATCAGCCGCTCGACCGGCTCCATATGCTCGGTTTCCGCGGCCTTGTACTGTTTGGTCCAGCGCGCGATCTGCCGCTCGAAATAGTTGCCCGGCTTGCCATAGTCGCCAAGCCCCGCCGCCTGGTAGTCGATGTTGTGCAGCGCGGCGAGCGTATCGACCATCGCATCGTAATGCATGCGCCGTTGCTCCGGCGTCTCGCCCGGCATGGCGCCGTCCCAGATGGTCCCTCCAACGACCATCTCCATCACGTAGAACGCGGCTCCCAGGACATCGGGGTCGTCGCACAGGCCGAACGCTTGCGGCACCGGGAAGCCCGTCGGATGCAGGCCTGCAATGACCCGGTATTCGCGCTCGACCGCATGTGCTGATGGCAGGATCGGCCCGAATGGCTTGCGCCTCAGGACATAGGACCGGCCTGCCGTGTCGAGGCGATAGGTTGGGTTGGACTGGCCACCGGCAAACTTCACATAGGAGAGCGGTCCTGAAAAGCCTTCGACATTCGCGATCATCCATTCGTTTAGCCGGTCCAGATCGAGTTGATCGCGTTCCTCGACGTCGATCGTGCCGCCCACCGGGTCCACGGGGATGTTCATGCGAAGACTATGACGCTGCGGGTCGCATCTCCCTGACGCAGCGCGGCAAAGGCGTCATTGATGCGCTCGAGCGGCAGCCGCTCGGCGATGATCGTGTCCAGATCCAGCAGATCGCGCATGTAAAAATCGACAAGGCGCGGGATGTCGACAGGAAAGCGGTTGGACCCCATGAAGCCGCCCTGAAGCCGCTTGCCCGACAACAGGTCGAGCGCCGTCAGCCCCACCTGCTCGCTGAGCGGCATCATGCCCAGAATCGTCGCCGTCCCGCCGCGTCTCAGTACCTTTACCGCAGTCGCGGCGGATTGCGGTCGGCCGACGGCTTCGATGGCGTGATGGACGCCGCCGCGGCTGATCTCGAGCACCTGATCCGCCGCCGTATCGGACAGCGCGTCGATTACATGCGTCGCGCCCAGCTTTTGCGCGATCACGCGCTTCTCCGGCACGGGATCCAGCGCGATGATCTTGCCGGCACCGGCGATCTTTGCGGCATTGACCGCCGCCAGTCCGATCCCGCCGCAGCCGACGACGCAGACCGTTTCTCCCGGGGTGACGTCGGTCGTGTTGAATACGGCCCCCGCTCCCGTCGTGACCGCACATCCAAGCAAACAGGCGCGGTCCATCGGCATGTCCGGGTCGATCGCCACGCAGGCATGTTCATGAACCAGCATCATCTCGGCATAGGCCGACAGATTGAGCATCTGCGTCACCGGCTTCCCGTCCAGTATCAGCCGGGGTTCCGCGCCGCGCGGTCGCCGGATGCCGGGGTCGATGCAGAGCGACATCCGTCCGGTCACGCAGAACTCGCAGTGACCGCAAAAGGCCGACAGGCACGTCACGACATGGTCGCCGACCTTCACGGTCGACACCTCGCTCCCGATCGCCTCGACCACGCCCGCCGCCTCATGGCCGGGGATCGTCGGCAGCGCATGGGGGTAGGCGCCATCGACGAAGTGCAGATCGGATCGGCAGACACCGACGGCGGCCGTGCGGATCAACACCTCGCGCGGCGCCGGATCGGCGACGGTCACCTCCTCGACCGATAGGGGCTTGCCAACCTCGAACAGAACAGCGGCTTTCATCGACCTATCCTCAGCGCACCGTGGCCATTTCCTGCTTCGCGGGCATTTGCGGATCGCGGATACGCTCGGGAGGCGTGGCGCGATAATCGGCATATTTGCCGAATTCATGCCGCGCGATCGAGCGGTTATGCACCTCGTCCGGTCCATCGGCGAACCGCAGCGTGCGCATTGCTGCCCAGTCGTGCGCCAGATGGAAATCGCTAGATACGCCGCCACCGCCATGCGCCTGAATGGCGTCGTCCAGGATTTGCAGGGCCATGTTGGGTGCGGCGACCTTGATCATCGAGATTTCGAGTTGCGCGGCCTTGTTACCCGCCTTGTCCATCATGTCGGCCGCTTTCAGGCACAGCAGGCGTGTCATTTCGATATCGATCCGGGCCTTGGCGATGCGCTGTTCCCAGACCGAATGATCGGCGATACGTTTGCCGAAGGCGACCCGGCTCAGCAACCGTTTCGCCATCGCCTCGATCGCGGTTTCTGCCACACCGATGGTTCGCATGCAGTGATGAATCCGTCCCGGCCCCAACCGACCCTGCGCGATCTCGAACCCGCGTCCCTCACCCAGCAGCACATTCTCGACAGGCACGCGGACATCCTTCAAGACGACTTCGCCATGTCCGTGTGGCGCGTGGTCATAGCCATAGACCGACAGCATCCGCTCGATCGTCACGCCAGGCGTGTCCAGCGGCACCAGGATCTGCGACTGCTGCTGGTGGCGGGAACCTTCAAAGCTGGTCTTGCCCATGACGATCGCGATCTTGCACCGCGGATCGCCAACACCGGATGACCACCATTTGCGACCATTGATGACATAGTGCTCGCCATCGCGCACGATCGATGTCTCGATGTTCGTTGCGTCGGACGAGGCGACCTGCGGCTCGGTCATCAGGAAAGCGGAACGGATCGCGCCGTTCATTAGCGGGCGAAGCCACTGCTCCTTCTGCTCACGCGTGCCGTAGCGGTGGAAAACTTCCATGTTGCCCGTATCGGGAGCGGAGCAGTTGAAGCATTCCGACGCCCAACCGATCCGGCCCATTTCTTCGGCACATAGCGCATATTCGAGATTCGTTAGCTGCGTTCCCTCGAACTCGAAGCTGTCATCGACATGCGTCTGCCCCGAATGCGGCGGCATAAAGAAATTCCACAGCCTCTCAGACTTGGCCTTCGCCTTCACGTCCTCGATTACCGGCAGTACCTTCCAGCGTTCACCCTCACCCGACTGAGCGTCATATTCATGCTGGCGCGGCGCGATATTTGCCTCGATGAACGACTTTACCCGATCACGGAAATAGGTTTCGCGGTCGCTAAGCGTGAAATCCATAAACTGTCTCCCGTCGGTCGTAATACGCTTCTAGCCCGTACCGCATATTCGGTAAAGTGCCAGTGGACACACATCATGCCCGAAGACCGCGCTGACCAGCGTCCGATAAAAAACACTGCAACTTCGAATCCGCGGTGATAGTGTGAGTTGCATGGGAGAGGACGAGCTGTCGATTGCCGACCACGTGACCGGAACCAAGCGGTTCCGTGCGAAGCGTGACGCCATCCTGGCCGCCGCTGCTGAAGCGATCAACGAGCAAAGTGCAAAGGGTATGACCTTTGCAGATGTGGCGCGCCGGGTAGGGCTGAATACGACCAGCGTCACTTACTACTTCAAGCGTAAGGAAGATCTTGCAGCGGCCGCGTTCGAGAACACGCTGGACCGACTAATGGCATTGCTGGACCAGGCGGCGGCCGAAGCGACGCCGCGCGAGCGCGTGGCGCGTTATGTTTCGCTCAATATGGCGAGACTGGCGCGCGTCGAGCAACGCGAAGAGACGGTGATGGCCATGTTGTCGGATCTGCGCGCCACCGAGGATCCCTTGCGGGCGCGATTGATGTCGGGTTGGCAACGCGTTTTCCGGGCGACGCGCGCGCTTTGGAGCATTGGCGAGACGCGGGCTGCAAAGGATTTGAATGGCGCGCGCGCGCATGTCCTGCTTGAAAACACATTCTGGCTGCCGGCCTGGCTCAACCGATATGATCGTGACGAGTTCGACCGCGTCGAGGCCCGCCTGCTGGATGTCTTCCTGAATGGTATCGCCGCGCCGGACTCGCGCTGGTCGCCCGCCACCTTGACGCTCGATCCTGACGAGGCGGAGCCGGCACGGACGGCGTTCTTGCTGGCAGCTACGCGACTGATCAACGAACTGGGGTATCGCGGAGCCAGTGTGCAGCGGATTGCCGCGTCGCTGAACGTCACAAAGGGCAGCTTCTACCATCACCTTGACGCCAAGGATGAGCTGATCGGCGCATGCTACCAGCGCAGCTTCGACACCATGTCCGAAGCGCAGTCACTCGCCGACAGAGCCGGAGGCAGTCATTGGCACCGGCTGTCGAGTGCGATCGCGACCTTGCTCGACGTGCAGTTCGCCGAACGCGGACCGCTGCTTCGTACGACCGCACTGAGCGGCCTGCCACCTGACATGCGGACGGCAATGGTCGATCGGTCCAATCGGATCGCACGGCGTTACGCAGGGACGATCGCGGACGGCATCGCGGAGGGATCGTGCCGCGCGGTCGACCCCCTGATCGGGGCACAGACACTAATGGCTTTGCAAAACGCTGCGTTCGATATGCGCAAATGGGCTAGCACCATGCCGAGAGACCGAGCAATCGCGCTTTACGCCTCGACGCTGTTATTCGGCATGTTTGACGATCGCGTGATCGAAATACGGCCCTAGCGTCCGCCCAGCTTGAACAAGATCGCCGCGATCCGCCGTTCGTCGAGAGAGACAATGCCATCACGATTGGTATCGGCCAGGTCAAAGAATTTGAGTGGGCGTATCATTGCTTCGGCTCTGGTGACCTGCCCGTTCGCGTCGGCATCGGTTCGCGCGAACCAGCGTGGCCCGATCCGCGTCAGCGGTCCCATCGCGTTGCCGGTCTGTTGCTTGCGGTACCGGTCGAACTCGGCCGGGGTGACGATGCCGTTCCGGTCGACATCCATCGCCGCAAACTGCTGCCTGACGACGCTTTCCACCTCGGTACGACGTATCGGTCGATTGGGAAGATCATCGACGCCTTGTGCTGGCAACGGCGTGGCTGCCGTTACCGTCGCTAACGCCAGCGACAATCGGATCTTGGTCACTTTTTTCATGTCTCTGAGCAATGCCTCAAAGGCTTACTGCGTCGCATATCGGACGATATCGACACACGTCGTCAGTGAGAAAGGCATCAGCATCGCGACGACGGACAGGATGAGAACCACCTTGGCGACGCGAGCGTCACGACTGTTGGCACGCGGCGTGGGTTGCGGCCAGTCGTCCCCGCCGCGATCGTCCCGCGCCGGACCCTGGAAGCACAAGTGCTGCTGTGCCGATCGAGCATGATGACCGCAAGCATAAGCAAATCCTGGGGATCGGTTCATGAGCAGGAGCCAGTTCCATGCCATGGTCAATATCCGTTCAATCGGGCGAACCGTTCCCGGTGGAAAGCGGCATTGCCCCACATCGTCTCCAGAACCGCGGCTCGTTTCAAATATAATCCCGCGTCATATTCGTCCGTCATGCCAACGCCGCCATGCAATTGGACCATCTCCCGGCTGACCAGCTTCACCGTATCGCCCGCGACCGCCTTCGCCAAGCTGACAGTCTGGTCGAGATCAGAGCGACCTGCGTCAATCGCTTCCAGCGCGGCCTCGACCACCGAACGCATCAGTTCCAGTTCGGTGAGCATCGTCGCCATCCGGTGCTGGAGCGCCTGGAACGTCGATAGCGGCTGCCCGAACTGGACACGCGTCTTCAGATAATCATTGGTCGTTGCAAAGGCCTGCTCGGCAAGTCCCAGCATTTCGGCCGCCACCAGAACGGTTGCGCGATCGATGATCGCAGCGGTAAGGCCCGTATCGCCGAGCCGTATCGCGGGTGCCCGATCGAAGTGAATTTGCGCATGGCTGCGCGCATCGGCCAATTTGCGGGTGGCACGAGAAACCCCGTCCCCACCCGCGACGAGATACAAGCCATCGATTGCCGAGACCACGAATGCGTCCGCGCTGTCTCCCTCTGCGACAAACACTTTCACCCCGCTCAACCGACCATCACTTACTGTTGTGGCAATGGGATCGGCCATGTGAACCGGCCCTTCGTCGATGGCCAGCGTCGCCATGGCCTCGCCCTCTGCCAAGCGCGGTAACCATTCGGCCTTTGCGCCATCATCACTACCCATCGCGATGCCGGTAGCGGCCGAACCTGTCGATGCGATCGGCGAGGCGACCAGATTGCGGCCAAGCTGTTCGACCACCAGTCCCAGTGACAGATAGCCAAATGCCGATCCGCCATGTTCCTCCGGCACGACAATGCTGGCCCAGCCCATCTGCGCCATCGCACGCCACGCGTCGGGATCGAAGCCTCGCGTGCCGTCCGCATCGCGCAAGCGACGAAAGGCGGTGACCGGCGACTCATTGTCGGCCCATTCTCGCGCCATGTCGCGCAGCATCGTCTGCTCGTCGCTGAGCACCGCCATACCCGTCTCCGCTTTTGTTAACGATGAAGTTGGACGAGGGGTCCGATCGGAATCGTCTCCCCGCACTTTCTCCTCTCCGAACCTGTCATTGATGATCCAGCATACCCAGGATGCGCTTGGCGATTACGTTGTTCTGGATCTCGCTCGATCCGCCATAGATCGACACGGCCTTGCCCCACAGCCAGGTGCGCGTCTGTTCGAGTTCCTGGTCGCTGAACCCCTCACCTTCCCAGCCCAGGCCATTCATCCCCATGATCTCGACGCCGAGTTCGGCACGGTCCTGCGTCACACGCGCGCCAACATTCTTCATGATCGAGGAAACAGCGGAAGGGCCGCGGTTTGACTTGGACTCAAGCGCCGCGCGGCGCAGTGTCAGCGCGAAGGCGCGGGAGTCCATCTCGTGCCGGACGATGCGCATCCTGAGATCGCTGTCGCGTAACCGCCCCTTGTCGTCGGTTCCACGGTATTCCTTGGCCTGCTCACTCACGGCGCGCTGAGCGAACATGCGCGCCGTGCCGCCCCCGGACAGGTTGGAACGCTCATGCTGCAGCAAACGCTTGCCGATCGTCCACCCCTGCCCCTCGGCGCCGATCAGATTATTCTTTGGCACCTTCACATCCGTGAAGAAGGTTTCGCAAAACGGGGAACTGCCAGAAATCAGCCGGATCGGTTTCACTTCCACGCCGGATGAATGCATGTCGATCAGCAGAAAGCTGATGCCTTCGTGTTTTTTCGTACGATCGGTACGGACCAGTGCGAAGCATTTGTCCGCCCATTGCCCGCCGCTGGTCCAGGTTTTCTGACCGTTGACGAGATAATGGTCGCCACAGTCCTCCGCGAACATCTGCAGTGCCGCCAGATCGGATCCCGCTCCTGGTTCAGAATAGCCCTGGCACCATCGGACCGTCCCCTTGGCGATAGCCGGGATATGCTCGTGCTTCTGTTCCTCCGACCCATATTCGATCAGCGTTGGGCCGAACATCATCACGCCCATGCCGCCGATCGGATTCCACGCGCCGATCCGCGCCATCTCTTCGGCCAGTATTTGTGCTTGTGCGCGGTCCAGACCCCCACCGCCATATTGTACGGGCCAGGTCGGAACGCCCCAGCCCTTGGCACCCATCGCTTCCTGCCAGGCCGCTTCATCGACGGTGGGGTTGGACGGACCTTCCAGCGCGGAGAGAGAGATCGCGCTATGGGCCAGCGACGCGGGGAAATTGTCACGCAGCCAGTTGCGGACCTCATCACGAAACGCGGTTACCGGCTCGTCTATTTCAGCCAAAGCGACACTCTCCATGTCGGCACTCCTTACATTTACCGTCTGTCTGCTCGTCGAAAATTCGGTATGGCAGTGTCATGCCACGGAATACCGCTAGGCGCAAAGCCCTCTGGGTCGATGTCGATAACCCGGGTCGAATCAAATATCGTTCGTTCGAAGGGTCCGTATGGCGCTTTTCCGGCCATTGTCCTAGCGCCGGACCATGTTGACGTTACCCGAATTGATTGCCGCCGCAACACCGATCGAGGGCGGATTTCAGACCGAGATCCCGGCGAACTGGCTGCAGGGACGAACCGCTTATGGCGGTCTTTCAACAGCCCTGGCCCTGCATGCAGCCCAGCAGAGTGACGTCGACCTGCCCCACTTGCGATCGGCGCAGATCAGCTTTGTCGGGCCGTTGGCCGGCAATGTTCGTGTTGTGGCGACACATTTGCGGCGCGGCCGCAATGCGGCATTTATCCAGGTGGACGTCCTTTCAGATGCGGGACTTGGACTCCGCGCAGTCTTTGTGTTCGTGTCACCAAGACCGTCCTCGATCGCCTTTGATGAGCGCATTGTCGCGGCGCATGAGGCCCCACCATCCAGCGCCAAATTATATTCGGGTCCGGAGGGCTTCTTCACTCATAATTTTGAATTCATGGAGGTCGAGCCCAAGCCGTCCGGTGCGTCTTGGCTGCGCTGGGCGAGGTTGCGGGATCGTCAGGGCCTGGATCCGGTCGTCGAACTGATGACGATGGCCGACGCGTTGCCGCCGGCTGCTCTTCGTCTTCTCGGTGATTTTGCTCCACTCAGTTCGCTATCGTGGATCGTCAACCTGCTTGAGCCGCTTCCCACCACGAGGGAAGGCTGGTGGCTGCTCTCGGCCGAATCTGACTATGCCCAGATGGGCACGTCCAGCCAACGAATGCGCATGTGGAACGCCGATGGCGCGCTGGTCGCCGAGGGCATGCAAAGCGTTGTGATCTTCGCCTGAAACCGGCTTGCTCAGCGCCGTCGTGAACCGGCAACTTCGGGTGACCACCCGCAATCTTGACGGCAATCAAAGGCGACCGTAGAGCCACGCCCTACCGCAGCGGCCCCTTCGTCTAGCGGTTAGGACGCGGCCCTCTCACGGCTGAAACACGGGTTCGATTCCCGTAGGGGTCACCACCTGCATACTTTTATCCTTCTCTTTCTGGCATTTGCGTCGACGGATTGGCTAACTTTCCTTCACGGTTAGCCAAATCCGCACTGGAAAGGCGGCCGATCGCCGCACTGGCGAGCCGCTTCTGGTCGGCCCCGGCAGTGTAGGTTGTCACCTCTGCGTCGGCCTTCCAGCCACCTACCGACTTAATCGATTGCTGACTTTCGCCGCTCTCTGCGAGGCGACGCGCCATGGCCTTTCGCAGACCGTGAGCCGTGCATTGCGGTAGGCCGGCCTCGTCGCACCATTCGCGCATCTTGTTCCCGAAACCGGCGCGACTGAATGGCTGGCCATACTCGGTCACGAGGAACGTCTTGAATCCGACCCGCTGCATCGCGCCTATCGCCTCCAGAAGCTGCGGTGCGGCCGGGAGCCATAGGTCCGTACCGGTCTTGCCCTGTCGATAATTTATTTGCCCGCTCTTGAGCTGCTCGGGTCCAAGTAGCCGCGCATCGCCGCGCCGCTGACCTGTCCAGAGCATGATCTCCAGCGCAAGCCGCGCGCGGGTCCCAAGAGAATGGTGCGCCTGGTAAGTGGCGATGTCGTCTTCCGTCCACGAGTAGAAGCCGGCCGTCTTGGGTGCGTGAATGCGCTCAGCGTCGTCCACCGGATTTTCCGTGATCCAGTCGAGCCGTTTTGCGTAGGAGAACAGGCGTCTGAGCTGCTTGCGCAGGCTTTGCGCGGCAAACGGGCCTCCCACGGTGCGGCCGTCCTTCAAGGTCTTCCTGGCCCGTTCCGCTAGGATCGCCTCGATATGATCCCACCGGACGTTGGCCACCAAATCGTCGGCATAGGGCAACCGAAAACTTTCGATCAGGAGGCGGCGGCGGCGCTGGTCGTCCGCGCCGCCGCCGTTAAAGTTGGTCGAGCCATAGTAGCGCGACACGAGGTCGGCGATCGATCGCGGGATGCAGCGCCCCTCCCCTGCTCGAATTGGGCTGCCTGCCTCGCACGCGGTCAGTTCTTCCTTGAATCCGGCCGTGTCGGGTGGATTGCGGAAATAGTGTGTGGCGAATCCCGTTTTGCGCCAACGCCACCGAACCTTCCCATGCCGATCGGTGAAGCTCGACACGTGCGGGTAACGGCGCTTGCGCTTCACGGACACGGCCGCAGAACCCGGTCCATGGGATTACTGCTTCCGGCCGGCTGCTCATCCGAGAAGACGAGGCGAATATTGCCAGTCGTCGCGTCGATGACGCACTCCGATGGTTTTAAGCCAGCCTTCAAAGCCCCCCGCAGAGCGCGGGTAGCATCGCCTTGTTTGAAGCGTGCGGGATGGGTCATATCAAGAGCGCCGTCCCTTGCTCGACCGAAACGCGCAAGGTGGCTCGCAGATGATCATGTCCAGACCGAACGACTGGATTGAATTGCGGCGATGGGTATGATGCGACTCGGCTGTCATTAGCAGCCCCTCCTGAGGTAGCCGCGCCCCCTCCAAGAGAGCGGCAAGCTGAGGGTTCGGTGACCGGAAGCGCTGGCCCTCAGAAAACCGCGCGCTTCCGGTCAAACCGCGCGACGTTGGAGGCGCCGCGCCGTCCCGGTTCCACCCGGGCAACCCGTCCAAAGTGCCAGCCGTACGCCGCCCGTCAAGCGAATCGCTCGCGTGTTTCCTTGTCGAGATCGGATAAAGTTGGAAAATCATGTCAGACGTTCTCGCCACCATCTATCGGTGGCATCTCGCCGTTAAGGACAAGCTGGAGCGACATGACGCTCTTGTTGATCAGCCGCCGCAAGGGGATCACGAGCGGCGCCAGTCCGCTGCGCTGGTCGGCAATCACGGAACCGGGATCATCGCTCTCGACGAAAATCATCCAAGTCTCGACAGGTGACACCGCCGCCGCGACCGGCTTGCGCGTGATGATCGCGAACGGGCCGCCGTTCCAACGCCAGTGTCCGGTCTGCTCCTGCTGCGCGACGACCTCAGCGAGGATGCGGGGCAGGAATGGCCGAAGGGCATTTACGATCATGCCGGCGGGTGCGGCGGTTATTCCAACTTGGGTGGTCAGATAGTTCATCAGGGTCAGCGCAACGGCATCGATGGGCCTATACCGGGGATGACCGCCGTCTCGGCTCTCTCCCAGATTAAGTGGCCAGGTGCGGGCGGTTGTCGGAGCAACGCGCGCGGCATGATAGATCACTCCGCCGCGTAGGTTCGTCATGGAATCTAGTTTAGACATACCGCCCTCATATCAACGAAAGCACGTCTAATCGTGAACCTAGACGCGCGCAAGTGAAAACGACGAGGGTTCGTCTAGTTCACCCAATCGAGTCGTTCCAAATCCGCCATTACCCCCCCGATGTTGGCGTCAAGTTCGCCAGCGTCGCCCGCGATTTTTACCTTGTACAAAACGGCCGCGATCGACGGCGCCGGCGTCGAGAGAAGAGCCTCCATCGCCGCCGTCTCTCGGTCACTGGCGGCGCCCTGCACTGCATTCGCCGCCGTTAGACCGGTCGAGATTTTGAGGGCGTCGTTATGGTTTTCAATAACCTTGCGCTCAGCCTTGTAGCGGGACCAGGCCGCAACATCATCCTCGCCGGGTGCTACCGTGAATTTCATTGCACGTGGGTCGCGCGCCGCCGCGTGATAGCGCTCCTCCGCCGCTTCGACGATGGCGAAGGTGGGCGTGAGTTGACGCTCGGCTGCTTGGTATTCGGCAACGGCGTTCTCCCAAGCGCGGATCATTGCAGGGGTTTCCCCGGCCTTGGGGACACCCCTCACGACCGCCGCGCGCGCCGGGGACGACGCGACCAGCGCGGCGATCGGCGCCGCCGCCAAGCCGGTCAAAAGTGTGCGGCGATTCGGGACATTGGCGGCGGTATCGCCGCGCTGTATGATGCTTGTAGCCATGATCGTCTCCACTGGACGGTTAAGGTCAGAGCCGGTGCGAGGGTGCAACCTTGTATCGGCTCGCTAGTGTGGTATCACTAGTGACATGGCTGCGCAAGATACCTTGATAGCACGGAAGCGAAAAGGTCCGGCGCCTACCGGTAAAGGTACGCCGGTCATGGTTCGCCTCCAGCCGGATCAGCTCGCCACCCTTGATCACTGGATCGCTGCGCAGGAATCGCCGCCGTCGCGGCCGGAAGCGATACGCCAATTGATGCAGGACGCGCTCAAATAGTCGGCGTGATCACGGGCAGTTATCGTTCTTGCGCTTATGCGCGTCCGATGCTGATCCTCGAATAGCTTTCAGCGTCTCGATTAGGCCGTAAAGCCCTGCCAGTGCGACAACGACGCGATCTTCCAGCACCTTTTGTGCAAGGTCTGGATCAAACGGTATCACCATTAGCAGGAAGTAGGTAGGTATCGGCGCCGCAGCCGCGGCTACCTGAAATACCCAGCCTTCCGACATTTGCTTGGTAGAGCCTGTCCACAGACAGCGGCCGTAAACGATCAGTATAGCAAACGCTGCAGACCCGAAGGCCGCTGCGTACAAAGCCGTTGATGTATGCGGCGCGTAAGTATGGACTACCGCACCAATTTGTGCGGGTTCCACTCGTTATGCGAACCGGCTACCTACCACCATGCCTAAACCGGCGCTAGCAAGTTCGACGCCAAGCGGTACGACAAAGCCAATAGCTCCAGCAAACAGACCCACGCCAGCTACTGCAAGAATACCCGCGCCAAGCATCGTCGGCAGCTTGCGGGCGCCCACTTGAACGATGTGCGACACTTTACTCTCCTGATTGTCGAGGAACGAGCCATATGGATCATTGGTCGACGAATAATAAATGCATCACCATTCCCTCGGTTTCAATTAGTTTTTGCATTGAGCGCAATTTTATCGCGCAGCTACCGGCAGACGCCCCGCAAGAGCGCCGCCGGCTTACGGCCGGCTGTCGACCGCCGCGCCGGGATGTGTCCAGGGGAGTTCCCCAGCGCGGTCCCGGTGATCGCGAAATATCCGCGCTTCGCTTATCGTTAGATCACAACGCCACTCAACCTCACCCGTGCGGTTGCGGCTGCCGCCGCCGCCGCTTGGATCGCCCCACCGATGTAGACGTTGCCCGCCGCCACGGTTGTCAGAACACGCGCGGCGTCGTCCCAATAGATGCGAGCGCCGGCCGTAATCGCGACGTTCGCCTTTCCCAAATCATACACACCCACCGTTCTGAACGTGTTCACGGTCCCCACGGCCGTGTCGTTCGACGCGATCCCGAACAGGCCGGGGCCGATCAGGGCGCCGCCACCGGATGGGACGGTGTACAGCGGGGCAACGTCGATCGAATCGCCGGGTTGCACGTAATTTCGCATGTCGTTCTCCTATGCGGGCCGATCAGGCGCCGGGGTTCTTCCAGACCATCTTTTCGTCGAGCACGCCCGCGCCAAAATCGAGCCGAATTTTATACTCCACGCCGTCGACCCGCCATCCATCTTGGTGATCCAGAAACGGTGTGTCCTGGCCATCGAGGTAGCTGTATTGCAGTGCGGGCGTGAAGTCGGGATCGGCGAACAGGAACCATGCCGTTTGATTGCTCAAGCGCGGATCGGCGATAACCTCCAGCTTGCCAGCGAAGGGATTGACCTCCGCCGCGGTCGCTGGCGATACCGTCGTCGACACCAACGTCTCCCCCGCCGTCTGGAGCGAGGCGGGAACGACCAGATATTTGGGGTTCGCATCGATCAGGCCAACGCCGTCCAGGTCCTTTTGCGACCGCATGGCCAGCCGGCCGGCATCGAGCGTCGCGATCGAGGGCGCCGCCTTTCCGGTCGTCGCGATATTGCGATGCGCGGGATCGAACCAAGGTTTGCCATCCGACATAAGCAGGTTGGCATTGATCAGCGCCGCGAGGATCGTCGCCTCGGTTTCCGCCGCGCCCGCCGCCATCACGGTCAAAATGTCGGACAGGGCGCCAAGTGCGTCATTCACGAGCATCTGGCGCGATACGCCAAACATGCCGCCAAAGGTGTCGATCTTGTACCCTTCGCGTCGAGTGCTGAGTGAGCGGTTCTTGAACTCGCCAGCCTCGTTCACCTGGTCGAGCGCGCCAAAGCCGCTAACCTGCACACCGTAGTGCATCAAAAAATTAGGCCGGTCGCGCTTGCGAGCGAGCATTTTCAGCTTGGACTCCTGCACCTTGTAGCGGTCGACCAGAAACTTCTCGGCCGCGCCGCCGATCAAATCCGGAAAATCGCTGGTCGTGTGCAACCCGCCAAGCGACCCCATGCCCCATGCCCGCGCGCCGCCCCCACTGGAGGGGCGCATCGCCAAGTTGATCACGCGATCGGGCGCCATGCGAATCACGTCACGCTCGCCCTGCCTTGCAAGAAAGTCACGGCCCATGTCGACAACCGACATCGAACGGAACTCCGCCGCCGGGCCGGTTGCCGCCTTGCCGCTGATCTTGGCGACCAGCGCATCGCGGATCGCTTCGCCGTAGGTCGCGGGGTTGTCGAGCGTCGTGTGGTTGCTTCCCGCGCCAGACCCGTGCGTATGGCCGATACCGGCCCGGTCGCCTTCCGCTGCGAGATGGTCGAGAATGGTGGCGCTAGCCTGCCCAAGGTCGACGCCACGCGTCACCAGGTCCTGCGTCAACGTCTCAGGGATGCGATGCTTCGTCGCTAGAGCCATGATCGAGGAAATGCGGGTCCGCTCCAGAGCGACGGCGGCGGTAGTGGTGTCGGGGTTATCAGGCACGCTGGCCTCCTTCATCTTGAGTTGATCAGGGACGTGGCGAAAACCAAAGCCGGTAGCCTTGGCCATCGCGGCAATCTTGAGCGGCGCGGCGATCGAAGTGACGAAGCCTTGCGCTAGGGCTTCCTCGGGCGTGAACCAGGTTTCCGCCGCAAGCATTGCGCTCAGCTCGTCTGTCGCGATACCGGTGCGCTTCGCGTAGATCCCGACAAGCTGCGCCTCGATTCGGTCGAGCTTTGCCGCATCGCGCCGTAGATCGTCGGCATTGCCTATTGAGGAGTCCCAGGGCTTGTGGATCATCATCAAGGCGGATTCCGCCATGATCGTCTCTGTGCCCACCATCGCGATGACCGACGCCATCGAAGCGGCCAGACCATCGATGTAGATCGTCACCTTGCCGGGGTAGCTGCGCAACGCCTCGACGATCGCCAGCCCCTCCATCACGTAACCGCCCGGCGAATTAATTCGTACGCTGAGCGGGCCGGTGCTGGCGCGGATCGCGGTCGTGACCGTCGACGCGTCGAGCTTGTCGTAGGTGTCGCCGATAATTCCGTAGAGCAATATTTCAGCCATGCCCCGCCATCGCGCGGGCACGGGTGACAGTCTATTACCCTTATGCGATCACGCGCGCTCTTGTGTGATCGCCGGCGGCACTCGACACGACGACTTGAAGTTGGCGAGCTGGTCGAGCGAGTAGCGAACACGCCCGCCCGGCATGCGGTGGTATCCCACTGCACCCGCCTTGCGCCAGCGCCTTAACGTCACCGCCGCGACGCCTAGGATGCGCGCGGCTTGCGCTTCGTCAAAGTCATTCACCGACGTGCTTCCCACGCGGCCGCCGCGCCCGATAGGCCAGCATCGCCGCAACATAGACGGCGGCCGGCTGGCCAGGGCGCGGTAAGTCTCCCGCCCGCATCCGGTCGCGAACCCAGCTATCCGACATGCCAACAAGCCACCCCACTTGTAATCTTGTCATGGCGACAGTTTGAATATTCACAGATGTACCCCTTCAATACTTGAGAATGGCTGGAAACCGGCAAAAACTATACTTGGGCGGCGGCATCGCCAAAAATGTCCTGGCGCTAGCGAAACGCCGAGCCCAAGCGCCCCGTAACGCCCAACCGGCTTGGAAGAACCTAGCGGTAGGGGGGTGCCGGGCACGCTCAGTTCCCCCGCCCGGCCGCGCCGTGGATCGCCGCCCGCAGGTCGCCTCCTGCGACGTCGAGGGCCGCCGTCATGTACTCGACCGCCAGTTCGGCACCGAACCGACGTTGGAGGATGCGCATTGCGCCTGTCATCAGCAGCGACACCGCTTTGTCGGGATGCTCGGTCGCATCGAGCGCGCGAATCGTCAGTTCCTCGACGACCGCCTCGGCTTCAAGAGTCATCGCCATTGCTCCCATTCTCTCCATCGCGGATCGACCAGCCGTGTTCTTTCATCGCTGCCTGGATTGCCTCTTTCAGTGCAAAAGTGGAAACGTTCATCGTCTGTTCTCCGCTCGGCTTCGCCCGTCAATCCGCCCGGCGCTGGCGAGGTTCTGTTTAAGGATCATCCCGTCCAGGCATGCCATGACAATCGGCTCAGGCAGTTCGTCGTCATCGGCGGTGACATCGAGGACGATCGCCATCGCCAGTCCGAACGCCGCCGCCGCCCGGTCCATCGCTACGGCTTCGATCGCCACCCGGACTAGTTGCCCTGCCAGCCGCCCCATCCGGGCATCGTCGACCGACGCGACGTCCCGCAGCTCCACCGCGATCATGCCGGCGCCCCGATTGCCAGATGATCAAGGACGGCTGGGTCGACGCCCATTTTGATATAGTCCTCGCGGGTCGGAGTTCTCGGCGCGGCGCGGCGGTGATCATTCAGCGGTGTGCCGCCGCCGCCGTAAACGGGATCGTTCGGCTTTTTGCGCGGTTCGCTTACTTCGGGGTCTATCGTGATCTTGCCATCGCTATCGGCGCGCATCGCGCATCCGAATTGGGCCATGTTGCGATTGAACGCGGCAACTTCGGCCGGCGGGATGCTGTCCTGGTCTCGGTCGGATTGTGGGGGCCGGGCCACCGCCGCAACCGGTTTCGGTCGCATGTTGCTCACGGCTTGCGCCACGCGCTCCAGTCGATCGGCCTGGCGACGCTGTTTATCGACAATCGGATCGGCGATGGCGCGAATCTGACCGACGCCCGGCATGAAGCCGCGCTCGCTCCGCTTGATCGCTTCATCGATCGCTGTGTCCAGGACGCTCTCCGGCAAGTCCCACAAGAGCCGCCCCGTTTCTGCCAACCATGCCGCCGCCCGGTCGGGGTCACGCTCGTGACCAAAGACCAAAGCCATCATCGCCAGCTTGCCCTTTAACCAGTTCCGGCGGCATGGCTGGAGCGCGACGTGCATATCCTTCGCCAGCTGCACGACCGTCCCACGATCGGCCGTCGTCAACGCCCTGCCCGTGTCGACCGCATTCCATGCCGCGAGCCGATACGGGCTATCATCCAAGGTTGACGCGATCGAATGCGGAAGTGATGGCATCGCGCGGGCTTCCGAGAGGTGCCGACCCGCGTCCAGATGAGTGATTTCGTCCATTGTTAAGATCCTTGATTTCGAAGAGTCTCGTCCATGAATTTGCCGTGGATTGGTTGAGCACGTCTCCCGGTGGATGACCTGCATCGGCAAGCTCTTTCAGTCTTTGGACGGCTAGCTCCAGCGCCCGGCGCGTCGGCTTTGCGCCGTTGGCGCGCCGCTGTTCGAGAAAGTCGTTCCAAGGCTCAGTTGGTATCCAATGCGGTGGCTTGAATTCGACAGGCGCCCGCGCGCGCTTCTTCGGAGAAGACGAAGTCTTCGTAGAAGAATGGTTGTTCTTGGTAGTTAGGGTGTCACACTGACGGGTCTTGGCGTCTTCTGTGACGGGCGTCACACTGACGGGCGTCGCTGTGACGGGCGTCAGTGTGACGGGTCTTGATTCGCAATCGGAGCGAGGGTGTACTGTATAGACCGCTGTATCGTGTCGACGCTGCCGCCGCCCGATATGCCCCTTCTCGACCAGCGACACGATAGCTCGCTGAATCGTGCGTTCGGACTTGCCAAGCGTCTCGACTAGGTATCGGATCGAGGGCCAGGCCGTGTTGCCCTTGTCCTCTCGCGCCATGAAGGCGAGAAGGGCCAGGACAGCGCGCTCGTGGTCCCCCAGGTCCGGCACCGCATAGGCGTCCCGGATCAGGTCAAAGCCGGTCCTCATACCTGGACTCGCAAAGCATGTACCACAGTCGAGTGATGGCGCCCCATCCATCGGCCGATTAGCGGCAAGCTGAAGCCATCGCCGCGGAGTTGGCGCATTACGCGCCGGCGCGCGGCATAGACCGGCGCGGTCCTGCTCCTTCCCAAAACATCCGCAACCGTTACCCCATGCTCCCGCGCCGCCGCCGCCGCATAATCCCGGACGCGCGGCGGCATCGGGCGCGACGCCTGCTCCATGGGGCCGCTCATGCCATCACCCCGGTTCGATCGATGACGGTGGCGTCGAGCGCGCACGCGACCAGCTCGGCATGCTCCAGCGCCTGCCACGCAAGCGGGAAGTGCCGCGCCAGATTGTAGCGGAGCGGGTGCGCCGTAACTGCGTAGCCGCCGCCGTCTCCCGGCTCGACCAGCACGGTATTGACCAATGATGCGGGACGTTGATCCAGGCCGGTGTCTAGCACATGGCTCGACGTGATCGCGTTGGACTGCCGCCGGTCAATCATAGTTGGTCTACGACACGCGATCCCACGACCGCCGCCGCTAAATCGAAGCGACAGCTTACCGGCTAGGCGGGGCCTATCCGCCGTGCTATCTCCATCACGCCCGCCCGCCTGGTGAGGTATCCCCGCGCTCGACCCGGTTACCGCCTGGTCGGGCGCTTTGTTTTTCAGGGGTGGCGGTGTACCTGAAAGGTTAGCCAGGGATTTCTGGTCGCCTCTAGCTATTGCGGCACCGGTCTTGCCGGTTTGCCAGTCTAAGTATTTGCCAAGGCTAGCTTGTTGCAAGCCCGTAGGGGTCACCATCACGGCACAGTTTGCCAGAGGTCTGCCGTTTCTGTTGGGATTATGAACGTTTTGCCCATCCTTGCGTACAAAGGACTGGGTGCAAACTGTCCCCACGGCCGCCCCTTTTCAAAGACCTCATAACAGGCGTTTATACTTCCGGCACGTCGTCCCGGCAGCGATGCGGCCCTTTTTCGAGGAGGGTTGATCCGGGCATAAGCGCATCCTCGCCGTGCCCCGGCATCGCTGGCAGTGCCGGTTATGGCAACTATTATAATCCTTGGTGCGGGCCTCGACGTGGCCGCGCATGACGGCGGTTCATCAAAGTTCAATCGCCGACCTGATTCCAAGCTGGTGCGGTCTCAGGTGACCGGATGGCTCGCCCGATATGCAGGCTGTCGAATTAACGGTGGTTTCACGACCTGCTGACGCTCGTTTGACGCGCGCACGCGAATATGTGCGTCGCGGGCCGATGGTTCGGAACGCCTCGCGGTTCACCCCGCACCCAGGAGATATCCGATGAAACTGCCACATTTTGTCCCCTGCCCCGAGGGCACCGATCGCGCGCTGCGCGCCAAGGAGCTGCGCGATCTCAGCTCGGAGATCTCCCGCGAGCGGCCCCATGCGGTCAGCGAGTCGAATGGCGAGGAAACAGATTATGTGTCGGCCGGCTTCCCCACCAACTTTACCAAGGGCCTGTATCACAATGCCTTCGGCATCGTCGATGATCCCCACGATTATGCCTTGTTCGTGGAAGCGATCAACGCGGAGGACAATAATCTGTTCGTGAGCTCGCAATTCGGCGCGCAGTCAAAGACGGTGTCGAGTCCGCTCTTCCAGTGCACGATCGACGGCAAGGTGCCAAAATGGCGCGGCTGGGAAAGCCCGCGCGCGGGGCATGTGTATGAACTCGAAGGACCGGACCCGGGATCGCTCGGCATGGCACCGGCGCCGCGCGTCGGATCGTCGGAGGCCGCGGCGGAGCTGGCCGAGATCTATTTGCTGGCATTGCTGCGTGACGTGCCGTTCAATGATATCCGCCTGGGGACGTCCAAGAAGAAGCTGTGCGAGGGCCGCGGCAGCGCGCTCTTGAACGGCAACGACGCCGCTGCGTTCCTGAACCAGATGCCGTTCTATAACGGCGCGGGCATTACCTCCTCTACGCCGCTGAACAAGGGCGAAGAGGGGCTGAACCGGTTCGAGCGCGATCGTCGCTTCGCGCGAACACAGGATATCGGCGCGCCCTACACGGCGGCGGTCACGGCCGAGACGGCGTTCCGCGGATCGACCAGGGGCGCACTGCGCGGGCCTTATCTGTCGCAATTCATGCTGATCGGCAATGACAGCCGCGACGGACAGGGCGGCACGGGCAGCAACTTCCCGGGCACTTCGAGTTCGTTCGATTTCCGCGACGGATTCATCAACTACGGCGCGCTGACGATTGATCAGCGAACCACGACACAGAAGAACTGCCTCGATTACATGACGACATGGACGCACTGGCTGGACGTCCAGAACGGGGCGAACCTGAGGGGCGACTTATTCGAGAAAAAGCGGCGCTTCATCACAACCCCACGCGACCTGGCGACCTATGTGCATTTCGACGCGCTGTACGAAGCCTATCTCAATGCCGTCCTGATCCTCGACGGCATGGGCGTGCCGACAGCAAAGGGCTTCCCGGAATCGAGCTATGCCGGCGGCGCACTCACGCCGCAACGCACCGGCTTTGCGACGTTTGGCGGCCCGCATATCCTGTCGCTCGTCACCGAGGTGGCGACGCGGTGCCTGAAGGCGGTGCGGCGGCAGAAGTTCAACTACCACCGTCGTGGGCGGCCGGAATTACTCGGCGGGCGGGTCACGCTTATCGAATGCGGCGACAAGGATACGCTGAAGGCGCTGGGGTGCAGCGTCGATGCGTTCCGGCATCTCCATGACGAGCTGCCTGCCAATCTGCGCAAGCTGGTCCGCAAGCACAACGCGGAACAGAACACGCCAGGGATGAACGCGATGCGCCGCGTGCAGTGCCCCGCCAGCGATCCCTCCTGGTTCAAGCCCGAGTGCAATTTGCTGCTGCCGATGGCCTTTCCGGAGGGCTCGCCGATGCACCCGTCCTATGGCGCGGGCCATGCGACCGTCGCAGGCGGGTGCGTTACAATGATCAAGGCGTTCTTTGACATGTTTGAGGATTGCAACAGCGGCAAGGAGCGGGAACTGCGCTCAAAGGCGGGGGATCCGATCGTCTATATTCCCGATCATGACGGCGCGAAGCTGGTGAAGGATGCGACTTTCAAGGGGGCGCTCACGATCCAGGGCGAACTCGACAAGCTCGCCGCCAACATTGCGATTGGCCGCAATATGGCGGGCGTTCACTATTATGCCGACTATTATGACAGCTTGCGTCTCGGCGAGCGCGTCGCGGTTGGCATCCTGATGGAGCAGGTGCCGACCTATGGCGATCCCTTGGAGGTGCGATTCACAAGCTTCGATGGCGATCTGATCACGATCAGCGGTCAAGGCGGCGCGGCCCCGACCCTTACCGTGCAGGACCGCGCGGGAAGCCGGGTGCCGACCAGCGACTGGTGGCTGAGGCATGTCGTGGGCGATCAGGTGATCCTCGACACCTGATTGCCGGCTGCATATCGGGCTGTCAGCAGCGGAAGGGCGCGACGGCGGACAGCGAGAAGGGTGTACTCCCTCAACCGATCTGCCGGAGGAATAGACTGACGGACGCGTGTAACCTTTTCGCTCCGAGCGTCGAACTGCCGACGCGAGAATACAATGTAAAGTCTTGGGAGAGGCATGATGCATTCAGCCCGTATATCTTTGATCTTCGCTACTCTGTTCGCGGTGACGGCGATCCCGTCGGCGAGCGCCGAACAACGCAAGGTCACCGTTACCGTGCAGAATCTGGCGCCGGTGAACAGCATCGCGATCACGCCCTTGCGGCTTGGATTCAATGACGGCACCTTTGACGCCTTCGATCGTGGCAGCGCACCGACCGATCCGATCATCTCGATCGCCGAGGGCGGGACCGGGTCGGACTGGTTTCCGGCCTTCGCTGCCGCCGATCCGGGCGCGGTACTTGGTTCGGTAGGGGCGGCGCCGTCGCTGCCGGGCGCGTCAGCCAGCAACACTTTTCTCGTCGATACCGCCATCAACCGCTTCTTCACCTTTGGTGCGATGGTCGTGCCGAGTAATGACTTCTTCATCGGCAATGACGACCCGATGGAATATTCGTTATTTGATGCCAACGGCAATTTGGCCATCTCATCGATTTTTCTGACGGCGGGCGACATCTGGAATGCGGGGTCCGAGCTGTTCGATCCCGCCAATGCCGCCTTTCTGCAGATCGGCAACAATGCGCTGCGCACGCCTGAGAACGGAGTGACAGATTTCAACTTCTCCGAACTTTCCCGCTTCGACGGACTGGCCACAGCTGGAGGCTATACTTTCAATAGTGGCCTCGGCGCCGATACGGGAATCTATCGCATCAGCTTCATAGCATCAGCGGTTCCCGAGCCGGCGACCTGGGCGATGATGCTGATCGGACTGGGAATGGTTGGTTACGCGATGCGCCGCCGACGTGGATCGGTCAGGATTTCCGACGTCGCTTGATCCGCTTTTGCGCCCAAGGTGCCATGCTTTGCAGGTCTTCCCCGCCACGACGTTTGGCACCGGAAGAAAACGCTACGATATCGGGGCTGGTCCGATCGTCGAAGCGCTGCGTATATCGCTTCGCTTCATGGTTGATTGCTGTTTCGCTGGCGATCAAGGGCAATCAGAACATCGAATGGTCTCGTAGATTTTGCCGGAACCTCAAGCGGACGGGATAGACGGAGAGACAAGCGACATGCGCAGCAGCGAGCGCTCTCTGCCCAAATTGATGGAGATGGCTCAGAACGGAGACCGCGATGCCTACAGAGCGGTTCTGGGGTCGTCCCATGACTGGTTGAGACGCTACTTCGCACGTCGTATCGCCCCTGCCGCGGTAAACGACCTTATCCAGGACACGCTGATGTCCGTCCATAAAAAGCGCGCGACCTATGATCCGGCCCGACCTTTCCTCCCGTGGCTTGCCGCCATCGCCCGCTATCGCTGGGTCGATTGTTTGCGTAGAACCTACCGCGCCGACGAAGTCGCGTTGTCCGATGACATTGCGACCGCGAGTTTCGAAGACGATATATCGGCGCGAATAAGCATCGATCGGTTGCTCGGTCTGATCCCGGTCGGACAGGCGTCGGCTATACGGCTCGTCAAGATTGACGGGTTGTCGATTGCCGAGGCCTCGGTCCGCGCCGGTCAATCCGAATCGTTGATAAAGGTGAATATCCATCGTGGGCTCAAAAAGCTCGCGACCTTGGTCGAAAGTGATTGAAAGTGGCGGTTGAGATGATCGGTGCGCTCGGAAACGATCTACAACCGGTGCGCCGGTTGGATGCACGGCGCGGTGCGCTCGTTGTCGGCGGCGCGACCGTGGCGGCGATCATCGGCGTGGCATTGAAACCCGGCTTGCGTTCCGATCTGATGGCAGTGCAGCCTGGCAACTTCATGCTGTTGCGGGCGGGTATTCTGCTCACGCTGGGCATGGCGGCTGCCTGGGGAGCACTCGACAGTGCGCGGCCGGCCATCGGCATTCGGCGCTATGGACTCGGCTGGGCGCTTGGAATGGCCGCGCTTTTTCCGCTGATCACGTTATATTCCATATTGCGCGATGGCTCAGTGCCGCCCGACCTCTATCCCGATGAGATGATGTTTTCCTGCATCGGCGCGAGCCTTGCATGCGCCACGGTGGTCGGCGTTGCGATGATCTGGTGGTTGCGTAAAGGAGCGAGCGTCCACCCGCGTCGATCGGGCTGGCTGACGGGTCTGGCAGCCGGATCGCTCGGTAGCTTCGCCTATAGCCTGGCCTGCCCGAGTTCCTCGATGCACTTTACCGCGATCTGGTCTTCGATCTCAATCATGGTGTTTGCATTGATCGGTCGCCTGGTCGCACCGCGACTGCTGCGGTGGTGATGCGCCGGCAAGGTTAAGATAGAGACCAGACGGCCATTGATCCTCTCGGCCAAGGCAATGTCATAGCCATTGAAGCCAAAGCGCAATATCCTACTGCCATCAGCGCGCTGGATGTGACAGCGTCACTCAAACCAATCAGCCTCCGGCAAAACCATCGCGGTTGAAAGTGAACCGCCCCGTGTCTGCTCGAGGCGTCCTTCTCCGCGGTTCGCGGTGAGCTTGGCCGCTTCACTTGGTTCACGTACCGTATTACTCGAACATCACAGTCGGAATCAGGGGATGGTGGATGACAAAGTTAAGGAGGTGGGCGACAGCGATCGCTGTGATCGCAGGCGCGTCATTGGCTACGGCGCAAGCCTACCGTCCCTTCGACACGAGCCTTCTGAAAGGACCACGTTCCGGACCATATAATCAGCTGCTCGTGCTCGGCGGCCCGCACCTCTCCGGCATGCCTGCGGCGTTCCGGCCCGAGCAGCTAGGCCCGATCCTTGAAAAGCTCGCCGGCTGGCGCCCACAGGCGATAGCTATCGAGGCTGTGTCAGGCGTCCAATGCGATTTTATGCGTCGTTACCCCGATCGCTACAAAGAGAGCGTTGAAAGCTATTGCAGGGATCCGGCCCCCGCCGCGAGGGCAACAGGGCTCGACGTGCCGTCCGCGACGGCCGCCTGGGGTCGGATGCCTGCCACTTGGCCAGCGACACCCTCGGCTGCGGATCGCCGGCGCCTCGCTGCGTTGTTCCTCGCCGGTGGCGAGGGCGCTTCCGCGCTGGTCCAGTGGCTGCAACTCTCCGGTAACGAGCGCCACGTAGGCGAAGGCCTTGATGACCCATTGGTCGCGCGGCTCGAGGCGCTGCGCACGCGACATGACGAAAGCCTGTTGATTGCCGCCGCGCTTGCTGCCCGGCTCGGGCTTGAGCGCGTCTACGCCATCGACGACCACACCGCAGACATGCCGGTCATCGATGAGAAGGGCTACGAAGCCGCCATCTCGAAGGCTTGGGACAACCCCGCCAGTGCCAAGCGCAAGGCGATGGGCGCGGCGCTTGATGCCAAGCTTGGCCAGCCTGATGCGATGCTCGCGGTGTACCGCGCATTCAATCGATCTGACCAAGCGCAGCTGACCTTCGACAGCGATTTCGGTGCCGCGCTGGAGGAGCAGTCGCCCAGCCGATTTGGCCGCGGTTACGTCGGCTACTGGGAGACGCGCAACTTGCGCATGTCCGCAAAAGTCCGCGACATGTTCGCCGTACGACCGGGCATTCGCGGGCTCGTGATCGTCGGCGCCTCGCACAAGCCGTACCTCGAAAGCTATCTCAATTAGATGCACGACATCATGGTGGTCGATGCAGAGAAGGTTCTGCGCTGAAGCGCGATTGCTTCGCCGTTCGCCGTCATCAGCAGTGCCTGAGGTCGAAATGTACGAAGTCCAACTTAGGATTCGCCACCGGCACCCCGAAGAGCGTCCGTTTCGATCTCACTCACAAACCGGTCCAGAAATGCGTCCCGCCCAATCTCACCCATATCGACTGATTTGGCGTTGCCGGCGGCGATGAAGGTCACATCAGTGATGCCGATGACCTTGAGGATCAGCCGGAGATACTGGGTCGCGATGTCGCGGTCGCGGATCGGTGATTCTTCGGTATAGACGCCGCCCGATGCCATCAGCACCGTCGCCTTTTTTCCCAGAACAAGGCCGCTGCCGTCAAAGCCGAGGGTCATCCCCTTGCGCACAATGCTGTCGATCCATGCCTTGAGCGCAGCGGGAACGTTGTAATTGTAGACCGGTGTCGCGATGACGAGGTGGTCGCAGGCGAGCAGTTCGGCGACCAGTGCGTCCGACAGATGCAGTTCTGCTTTCATTTCTCGTGTTTGCTGCTCGGGCGGCGTGAAATAGGCCTGCAGCCACGGCGCACCGATGAACTGAAGGTCTGTATCCATCAGATCGCGATCGACGACGTCGCCATCCGGGTGTGCCGCCCGCCACTCGGCGACGAAGCGACGGGTAAGTCCGCGCGAGATCGATTGGTCGCCACGTGGGCTGGTCTCGACGACGAGAAGCTTGGTCATGGGTAATACTCCTTGAAAATCGTTCTACCGAAGCGGAAGCCGGAGATCGGCTTTCCGAGTGCATTGCCGCGAAAGTCGACGGTGCCGGCCTCGCCCGAGACGATAAGGATCGCGCGCGGTCGCTGGTGGAGCGTCGCCATGAAGCCGCGCAGATAGGCTTCCAGTTCGCGCCAGGGTGTCGCGCATCCGACCCGGCTCCAGGAAAAATAGGGGCCGCCGCCGTAATTGATGAAGAAGGTCGGTTGCATCACGGCTATATGGCTTCCGCGGCTCGTGTTCGGGAGCTATGAAGTTGTGATGCTCTTTATCGGTCTGGCCGATGGATGATCGGTAGTCTTACGCTCGACCAGCTTCGAGTTGTGGTCACTATTGAGGAGGCGGGAAGCTTCTCGGCCGCCGGACGCCGGCTTGGCCGCGCGCAGTCGGCGATCAGTCAGGCGATAGCGACGCTGGAGAACGTGCAGGGCGTCGTGCTCTTTGACCGCTCGGGCTTCCGCCCGGTGCTGACCGAGGTGGGACGCGTCCTCTGCGTTCAAGCGCGCTCTGTGCTGGCGAGCGCTGCCCGGTTTGAAGCAATGGCGGCGGCGACGCGCGATGGCGTGGAGCCTGAACTGGCGATTGCAATCGACCCGCTGGTGCCGACCGATGCCTTCATTGACAGCTTGCATGCGCTGCGCGCCGAGTTCCCGTATCTCTCGGTCAGCTTCTCGACGGAGGGGCTAGGCGGTGCCGAGCGGCGGCTTAGGCGCGGCGATGCGGCGCTGGCGCTGTGTATCCTGCTACCGGATGTGCCAGAGGATGTCGTCGTCCTGCCGCTTCTCGGTATCGACCTTGTGCCGGTGGTGGCGGCTGATCATTTGCTGGCGCGGCTCGGCCGACCAGCGACCCGCTCGGACTTGAATGAGCATGTCCAGCTCGTCCTGTCGGATCCTTACGCGCCGGATGGCCCGAGCTATGGCGTAATCGGATCGCGGACGTGGCGCTTTGTCGATCTGGGCCGGCGTCTCGACTTTCTGCTGGCCGGGATGGGATGGTGCCGCATGCCAGCGGGCCTCGTTGCACCGTACATTACCGAAGGCCGGTTGCATCCGCTCATTATCGCCGACGATCCCTCCGACATTAGGGGATCGCTGATGATCTACGCGGCGCACCTGCGCGATCGGCCGCTCGGACGCGCTGGCTCCTGGCTGCTCGCTAGCCTGCAGGCGCAATTCGCCTAGCCAGCAGTTCGCCTAGACTCGTCGCTGGTTTGCCGTCGTTTCGGAAACTGATGACAAAGTTCTTGCGATTAGCTGTCGGATCAGCCCGCTCCACAAGCCGTATCGCAGCGATCACGGTAAAACCACTATTCCGATGCAACCAGCAGATATAGTTCTCCTCACTGCGTAATTCCCAATATTTACGGTCTTCATCTTACTCTTCATCATCACGTCGTTACGGTCTAGATTAGGTGGATCAGTCTCTTTCGCTTTGCTTCCATCCGAGAATTGATTTAAGTGGTTGTGGGACACTAGTTCGATGGGTGCAGCGGATCTGGTTCGCAGCTATAATGCGAGACTATCATCAGACGCACTGCGGATAGGAGAGTCGTGATGGTCGCTATGGTAACGACTGTGCGTGGAGCGCAGGCACCCCATGTTCGCAAGATCGACCGATCCGATTTGCACTGGGCATTGCGACGGGGTTGGGAAGACTTTACCAGTCTTCGCGGCGACATTCTCGTCGTCGGCTTCGTCTATCCGCTCGTCGTCCTGCTCGTTGCAGGCGTAGCGCTCGGCGCGTCGCTGTTTCCGTTACTGGAACCCATCATCGGCGGCCTTGCTCTGCTCGGCCCGCTATTGGCGATTGGCTTCTATGAATTGTCCAGGCGTCTGGAGCAGGGGCTGGATGCACGTTGGACGCATTTCCTTGATCCAATGCGTGGACCTGCCCGTTTGCAAATAATGGTCGTTGGCGCCTTCGCGACAATATTATTTCTCGGTTGGCTGGGTATTGCGTGGCAGATCTATGAGAATACGCTCGGCCGACTGGAACCTGATGGTCTGGCCGGTCTGATGGCAACTCTTTTCACTACACAGCAGGGGTGGGCACTGATCATTGTCGGCAATCTGACGGGGCTTGTGTTTGCCGCTGTCATACTTGCTCTTACCATTACCGCTTTCCCGATGCTGGTTGATGGTTTCGACGCAACGACCGCGCTGATCACCTCGCTTCGTGCAACATATCATAATCCGCTGACGGTCACTCTCTGGGGCTTTTATGTTGGGGTGATGTTGGTTGCTGCGTGCGTTCCGTTCTTCATCGGACTTGCCATCGTGCTGCCTGTGCTAGGCTACGCGACCTGGCACCTGTATTCACGCCTGGTCGATCGCGATGAGTTGCCACGCGCGCAATGAATTCGCCGTCATAGCCCAGCATTATCATTCTCTCATTAGCGGGAGTCAGATCATGACGGACGTTAACGAAGTTAAATTGAATGAGCTGGTCGGCAAGATGCTGGGCGACCTGGGCGGAGCATTCAGCATGCCGACGGTACGTATCGGTTTTCGCTTGGGCTTGTTCGACGCGCTGCACAAGGAAGGCCCGTCGACTGCCGCTGCGCTGGCATCGTGCGCCGGTGGTCTTGCAGAGCGCTACGTTCGTGAATGGGCATTGGCGCAAGCTGCAAATGGCTACGTAACCTATGACCCCGTAATGGACCAGTTCCATCTGAGTCCTGAACAGGCGATGGTCTTTGCCTTGAAAGACAGCCCTGTCTATCTTGCCGGCGCCTTCGAGCTGGCGGCGGCGATGATCGAAGCGGAACCGGAGGTCGAGGCAGCGTTTCGAACCGGCGCCGGGGTTGGATGGGGAGAAGTGGGCGGCTGTCTTTTTTGCGCGGTCGGATCATTCTTTCGTCCCGGTTACGTCAATAACATCGTCCAGTCCTGGCTACCTGCGCTCGACGGCGTCATGGGGAAGTTGGAGGCGGGCGCAGCGGTTGCGGACATCGGCTGCGGCGTCGGCTTCTCGACACTGCTCATGGCCGAAGCCTATCCCAACAGCCGTTTTACCGGTTTCGATTTTCACGTCCCCTCGATTGCCGAGGCCAATGAACATGCCAAGGCGCACGGCCTGGCCGACCGCGTTCGGTTTGTCGCTGCGAAGGCAAAGGAGATTGACGACGGCGATTTTGACCTGATCACCATGTTTGATTGTTTGCATGACATGGGCGACCCGCGTGGTTGCGCAGCCCATGTAAAAACGCTGCTCCGTGCGGATGGCACCTGGATGATCGTGGAGCCTGTCGCAGGCGACCGTCCCGAGGAAAATTTCGGCAGTCCCGTGAGCCGACTTTATTACAACGCATCGACAATGATCTGCGTACCTACCTCACTCGATCAGGAGGTTGGAGAAGCACTGGGTGCACAGGCGGGAGAGGCCAAGATCGCCGGCATTCTGTCCGCCGCCGGTTTCGGACAAGTTCGGCGCGCGGCCGAAGGCCCCTTTAACATGATCCTCGAAGCGACGGTCTGACCGGTACGAATGACAGTTAACGGCGAATGCCGAGAAAAGCCGTCGACCTCCCTTCGCAGCCAGAGGTGATTTAGGGGGCCGATTAGATCGTACGGTTGGTGAATGGCTTCGACCGAGGATCTTGACGCGCTCCGTTGCCTTACATGATTATCGCTACCTGCGATTCGTCGGACTGGATCAATGATTTATCCATAGCAGGGTTATTTCAAAGTGGATCTGTGAAACAAACATATACTGTCCATTGTATTACTCGAATCGTGCGTTTTTAATTGATACTGATTAACAACGTAGCAATCTCATCTGCGCTGTTCCAATCTGAAACATAATCTATCAAGTTGATGTGGATAACATCTGCGCAACGACTTTTCGGAAACAAATAATGTTTGTCTATTCAATAAGTTGGGGGTGCTCACAATCGACCCGAGACCCGATTTGTCGGTTTTGAGCGATATATAGATTTACATTTACCACTCCTTAACTTTTCGATAAGTTGGCAGGCAGGTCAGGTGATGGCGTTTGTTGCGTTCCCATGCATCAGCATTGGGTTTCTTGCTTAAATATTGATCGCTGGGAGATTGACTATGAAAACATGGGCTCGATATTTTGCGGCTGCGGCTCTCTTTGCGCTGCCGGTCAGTGCTCAGGCTGGTACGGTAGACAGTGGTTTTCGTGATTTTACTTTTCCTGCCAACGACGATGGAGCCACCGGGGCGCTCTCTCTTGGCTTTACTGCAAACTTCTTTGGTAACAGCTATTCAAACGCTTTTGTCAGCAACAATGGATATCTGACTTTCAACAGTGGTCAGGGAACTTATACTCCATCTGGTCTTGGCACAGATTACTCGGGACAACCGATTATCGCGGCATTCTTTGCTGATGTCGACACGCGAAGCGGGCTTAGCGCTTTGACGTCTTATGGCACCGGAACCTACAAGGGTAAAATTGCATTTGGCGCAACCTGGGACGGGGTTGGATATTTTCCTTCGGCCGGTGACAAACTCAATTCTTTCCAGACGATTTTGACTGATCGGTCGGACACGGGAGATGGAAATTTCGACATTTACTTCAACTATGACACAATTCTCTGGGAGACCGGCTCTGCCAGTGGTGGCAGCAACGGTTTCGGCGGCGTATCCGCGGCGGTTGGCTTCAACGCCGGAAACGGCAATGCGCCCGGAACCTTTTTCGAACTACCGGGCTCTAGAGTTCCAGGGTCGTTTCTTGACGGCGGGACCATGTCGCTGGCCAGCGGAACCAATAATGGAACACCCGGCCAATTGCAGTTTCAAGTTCGCAACGGCATGGTGATAGTACCGACCGTACCGGGTGTACCTGAACCAGCAACTTGGATGATGATGATTGTTGGTTTTGGCATCTGCGGCGCAGGGTTGCGCCAACAGCGGCGCAGGAGCGGTCGCCTCACCTTAAGCTAGAACATACAGGCGAAGGGCGATTGGTCGTTAGAAGACCGGTCGCCCTTTTGACGCCAGGCTTCTACGCCCGGCATAGTGCTGTTAAAGCATTGCCATGCGTAAATTGCTGGCGATCATCTTCAAGCTCATCTTGGGCATTGCCGCATTTTCAGTGATTTGGGTCGTCGTTTATCGCTTCGTCCCTCCGCCGATCACGGTCACCATGCTGGGTGATGCGGTTAGCGGACGCGGCGTGACGAAGGACTGGATGCCCCTTGTTCGGATGGATCCCGACATGTCCCGTGCGGCGATTGCCGGCGAGGATTCGCGCTTTTGCACACATCACGGCTTTGACTGGCGCGCCATTGCGGGTGCTGCACGGCGTAATGCGCAAGGCGGCAGGATACGTGGGGGATCGACAATCAGCCAGCAGACCGCGAAGAATGTCTTCCTCTGGCAGGGTGGCGGTTACCTCCGCAAATTGCTGGAGGCTTATTATACAGTGCTGATCGAGACGCTGTGGGGCAAACGGCGGATTATGGAGGTCTATCTCAATGTCGCTGAAACCGGTATCAGCACCTATGGCGCGAACGCAGCCGCGATGCGGTACTTTGGCCACGACGCTTCTCGCCTGACGCCGACCGAAGCAGGAAGGATCGCCGCGGTCCTGCCGTTGCCCAAAAAGCGCGCCGCGATCGATCCTCGCGGCTTCGTCCGCCGCCACGGCAATGCGATTGCACGGCAAATATCAGTCGTGCGCCGCGACAATTTCGACTCCTGCCTGCGTTAAAAGGGCAGCTTGAACCCGGGCGGGAGCGGAATTCCGCTCGTCATCTTCGACATTTCCTCACCGGAGGCCGCGTCCGCCTTTGCCCTCGCGTCGTTGAACGCGGCGATAACCAAGTCTTCCAGCATCTGCTTTTCATTCCGGTCGATCAATGAATCATCGATGTACAACCCGATGATGCGGCCCTTTGCCGATGCTTTCACCTTGACCAGTCCACCGCCGGCGGCGCCCTCGACCTCGATCGTATCCAGCGAGTCCTGCGCCTTTTGAAGTTCGGCCTGGACGTTTTGCGCCATGGCCATGATTTCGTCGATGCTTTTCATGAGATACTCCTCTCGGCGGGTAGGTCGATCAGTTCGGCGTCTGGGAAAGCGGCGAAAGCAGCCTTTACCAATGGCGAGTCCAATATCGCTTGGCGTGCATCACGCGCGACTACTTCCTGATCTTCCTTCAGCGTCGTTGCGCCCGGCAGGTCGGCCATTGTGATCCGCCAGTTGCGACCGGTCGACCGCCGCAGCACTGCAGACAATTCGCTCAATATATCGGCCGCCATTGGCCGACTTCCGCTGAACACGACATCACCAGGCGTATAGCTGACAACGCTCGCGCCATGCCGCAACCGTGCCGCAAGCGCCATGGATCCGGACTGATCGAGCCACTCGACCAGCGCCGCGAAACTCTCTGGAGCGCGAACATCCACCGTACTGACCGCTGACGCTGCTGCTTCTTGTTGCGGCAGCACCGGCGCTGACGGCGGCCTGTCATTCAGGATCTGGCGCGCCAACTCTCCGGGATCGGGCAATGTCGAGGCATGGACAACACGCAGCAGCGCCATCTCCGCCGATTCGATCGGCAGCGCTGCCTGCGCTACTTCATCATGGCCCTTCAGGAGCAATTGCCAGAACCGGTGCAGGACCGGAAACGACAATGCGGCCGACCATTCGACCTGCGCCGCACGTTCCTCTTCTGGCTGGGTGCTGTCGACCGGCGCGCCTACCTTGACCAAGGTCACGCCGTGTACCGTCTCCAGCAGCGCGCGAAACACGGCGAGCGGATCGACACCATGATCATATTGCTGGCGAAGCATTGCCAATGTTTTCCGGCCGTCGCCCTCCAGCAATGCCGAGAACAGCTCTCGGGACATACCGCGATCGGACAATCCGAGCATTTGCCGAACTGCGACAGCGGTAATTTGTCCGTCCTCCACACCAGCGTGGGCAATGGCCTGATCCAGGATCGAAAGACCGTCGCGTGCAGACCCTTCCGCCGCCCGCGCGATCAGCATCAGCGCATCGTCATCCGCATCGATGCCCTCGGCCCGAGACACCGTCGCAAAATGCTCGGCCAGCCGGTCCGCCGGGATCCGCCGCAGGTCGAACCGCTGACAGCGCGACAGCACGGTCACCGGAACCTTGTTCACCTCCGTCGTCGCGAAAAGAAACTTTACATGCGCGGGCGGCTCCTCAAGGGTTTTGAGAAGCGCATTGAAGGCATTCTTGGACAGCATGTGGACCTCGTCCACGATATAGATCTTGAACCGCGCGGAAACCGCCGCGTAACGCGCCGCATCGATGATCTCGCGAACGTCGTCCACGCCGGTGTGGCTTGCGGCATCCATCTCGATCACGTCGATATGTCGACCCTCGGCGATGGCGCGGCACGGTTCGCATATACCGCAGGGGTCAATCGTCGGTCCGCCCTGCCCATCCGGTCCGATACAGTTCAGCGCCTTGGCAATCAGACGCGCGGTCGACGTCTTTCCCACCCCGCGCACACCCGTCATCAGGAACGCGTGCGCCAGCCGGTCTCGCTTGATTGCGTTGCCCAGCGTGCGAACCATCGCATCCTGGCCGATCAGCTCCGAAAATGTCTGCGGTCGATATTTCCGGGCAAGCACGCGGTAGGCGTCGGGCTTTGGAGCGGACGGTGCCTCACCAAGGTCGAGAGAGTCGGGCATTGAGAATGATCTAGGCGTCAAACCCGGCCACGACAACGGCCAGCGCGATTACCCAGCGGGATCTGTTGGTGGGAGCCGGAACGACCCGCGGCAAAATCGTTGCGGCTGCTTCCTTCCGGACCTGACCGGGTTGGCGACGACCCCGTCCGCCCGACTCCCGCATATGCCTATGCAGAAGCCGGGCCGGAGGTTCAAGGGTCGGTTATCGGCGGCGGACCGTCCGGCAAACGCGGACGTTGCGGTAACGACGCCGTTCGGTGTGACAAACCGTCCTGCGTACCTGGCGGCGACCCCGATAATTCGTCTGGTGGCGGCGATAATTATAGCGATTGACGCGGCGGGTCGGCACATGTCGGACGACGGTACGCTCGGTCACGACGGTGCGCGTCTGGGCAGATGCCGGCGCGACAAGCGCCGCGGGCGCAAGCCCCGTCACCGCAACCAGTCCCGCTGCGAGCATGGTGATGATCTTCATCTCGTTCTCCTCTCGGGTCGGCGACGTATTCGCCGGACGAGAGTGGGTATGGCGGAGTTGTCGTGCACGATCTCTGAACGCGCCGTTGTCTGAGTGACAGTCTCAGGGCACGCGAACGGTGATGCTCTCCAGGTCTGCGAGCAGATGTATCTGACAGGCCAGCCGACTGAACCGCGTGCTATCTGGCACCAGATCCAGCAACTGCTCCTCTTCCTCTGTCGCTACAGGCAGCCGATCGAAATCAACCGCGTCGACCAGGACGTGACACGTTGCGCAGGCCATATCGCCGTTACACGTCCCCTCAAGCGGCTGACCTGCTTCCTGCGCGATGTCGAGCAATCGGGCGCCTTTTCGACCGGACGCAGTGGTAATGGTGCCATCAACCGACACGAAGCGCACTTCGATCACAGTGCCATCTGCCGATCAGCCGCCAGTGTGATCTCATCAATCGCCGACCCCAACGCGTCCTCCGTCGTATAGCGACCAAACCCCAGCCGGATGCTGGAACGGGCCTGATTGTCTGACAGGCCAATCGCGTGAAGAACATGGCTTGATCGCCCCGATCCGCTGGCACAGGCAGAGCCGGCCGAAAAAGCGACGTCGCGGCAATCGGACATGAGCCGCGCGACATCGAGGCTCTCACGCCGAACGTTAAGATTGCCATGATAGCGATTGCCGATCGATCCGTTGACGATCCAATCCTGCCCGAGCCGGCCAAGCGCCAGATCCCAAAGCCGCGCCACATGCGCTGCGTCCTCTTGTCGTCGCGCTTCCATCAGCGCTGCCGCCGCACCAAAGCCAGCGCACAAAGCCGGCGACAAGGTACCCGAACGCCCCGCCACTTCCTGTCCCCCGCCGTGCAGCAATGGCTTCAGCTTTACACCATCCCGGATCCACAGCGCGCCGATCCCCTTGGGTCCGTGAATCTTGTGCGCGGAAATGGCGATGAGGTCGCAGGTATCGGGAATTGGGACACGACCATAACCCTGAACTGCATCGCACAGAAACAAAGCCCCGGCCGCATGCGCCATGCGTGCCAGTTCACCGATCGGCTGAATTACGCCGATCTCGTTGTTCACCAGCATCACGGCGACCAGTCCGATTTTGTCAGTGATCGCTGCCTCGGCCGCGTCGAGGTCAACCAGACCATCGTCGCCGACCGGCAGTGTGACAACCTCGCGCCCCTCGGCCTGTTCAGCCAGCACTGTGTCGAGAACCGCCGCATGCTCGCTCGCTACCGTTACGATTGGACCGCTCGTGCCCTTGATCGCCCAGTTCAGCGCTTCCGTGGCACCGCTCGTGAAGGTAACTGCGCCAGTCGAAGGCAGCAACGCCGCCAGCTGATCGCGTGCAACTTCGACCGCGGCTTTCGCTGCCCGCCCCGCACGGTGCACCGAATGAGGGTTTGCGTGCTGCGACTCCAGCCACGGTATCATCTGCGCCAGCACCTCCGGCGCCAGCGGTGTGGATGCCTGATAATCCAGATAAATCACGCCGCGAAACGTGTCCGCTGGCGCGCGATGCCCCGCCAGACGCCAATGACGCGGTCGATATCGGCCTCGCTCGTCGATCGACCAAAGCTGATTCGCACGATCTCGCGCGCATTCTGCTCCACCCAGCCCATCGCGGCCATCACATGGCTAGGCTTCATGCTTCCGCTGGAACATGCACTACCGGCCGATACGGCGATCCCGGCCAGATCGAACCGGATCAGCTGCGCGGCAGAGGCGACCCCCGGCATTCGGTAGGAACCGATTGAGGGATGTCGTCTGCTGCCAGCGCCGATCACCTCGCCGCCCGAGCGCTCAATCGCATCGTCCAGAAGCGCTCTGAGCGAAGTCATGGCGTCAATGTCCTCCGGCTCGGCAAGGGCCGCCGCATAGCCCAGCGTGGCGGGCATGTTTTCCGTTCCACCACGATAGCCCCGCTCCTGCCCGCCGGTGGGATGAAGTGTCGCCAGATCGCGCACCAGCAACGCGCCGATCCCGGGCGGGCCGCCACGTTTATGCGCCGACAGGGCGATGAAGTCCGCATGGTGTGCCGGAGCTTCATCGATTCCGGCAGGCATCTGCGCTCCATCGACCAGCAGCAGCCCTCCGGCATCATGCACAACGCCTGCCACCGCGGCGATATCTTGCCGCACGCCTGTCTCACTATTGGCCCATTGCACGGCTACGGTCGCTGGCGACGCATCGGCAAGCATGGATCTCAGACGGTCAAGGTGTAGCACGCCGCCGCGGTCAACGGGCGCCACGATCGCATCGCCGGCCGCGCGAAGAACGGCGTCATGCTCGACCGAAGTGATAACGCGCCGCTCAATGACCGAACGTCCCAGCGCGATCGCCAGCGACTCGCTCGCCCCACTCGTCAGCAGCGTTTCACAAGTCCAGCCATAAGCTGATGCAATGGCGGCACGCGCCTTTTCCAACGCCGCGCGCGCCCCGCGTCCCTCGGCATGCGGGGAAGAAGGATTGGCCCACGACATGGCGCCATCGGCCATCGCCGACCGGGCGGCCGGCGTCATCGGCGCTGTCGCCGCGTGATCCAGGTAGAGACGATCGACCATGTACAAGTCCATTTGCGCGATACCGCGTCGCGCCTATATAGCGCGCAACCTTTCGCGCTCCACCCGGGCGCGGTCAGCTGTTCGTGAGTGCCAATGCCCGAAGTTATCTTTCCCGGTCCCGAAGGCCGCCTTGAAGGGCGATTCGCTCCGGCACCACGCCCCCGTGCACCGGTTGCCATGATCCTCCACCCGCATCCGTCGTCGGGCGGCACGATGAATGATCGGATCACGCAGGCGCTCTACAAGACGTTTCAACGGCGCGGTTTCGCGACGCTGAGGTTCAATTTCCGTGGCGTCGGCAAGAGCCAGGGCGTTTTTGACAGCGGCGTGGGCGAGCTGTCGGACGCCGCCTCCGCGCTGGACTGGGTCCAGAGCTTTCATCCCGAAGCATCGACGACGTGGGTGGGAGGATTCGGCTTCGGCGCCTGGATCGGCATGCAATTGCTGATGCGTCGGCCTGAGATCAGGGGATTCATCTCGATCGCGCCGCCCGCCAACATGTTTGACTTCACCTTCCTAGCCCCCTGTCCGTCCAGCGGTATCATCATTCAAGGTGAGGCCGATGAGGTTGTTACCTCGGGCCCGGTTCAAAAGTTGGTCGACAAGCTGCGGACACAAAAACACATCACGATTCATCACGATACGATCCCGCGCGCCAATCACTTCTTCGCCAACGAGATGCCGCAGCTGATGTCGAGCGTGGACAATTATCTGGACATGAGGCTCGATCCCAACTCCCCGATCCGGTAGGGCGCTACAGCGTCCAGATCAGGACATTGGCGAGCAGAACGAACGCCATGACCAGCATCAGCGCGCCCTTGCGGACGTCATGACGCCGCATGATCAGCGTTCCACCGCCAATGATGCAGGCAAAGCATCCGATCATGGCGATCGCCGGTGCCGCTGCTGCGATCTGCGTCAGATAACCGTTCATCCTGCCATTACTTTTGCATAGTCGGCGCGGTCGACATTGCCGCCCGACAGAATGACAAGCGTCCCCTCCTCTGGCGAAACGCGGCCGCTCAGCAGCGCCGCGAGCGCAACCGCGCCACCGGGCTCGATGACCAGTCGCAGATGATGCGCCGCCCAGCGTTGGGCCGCTGCGATCTCGTCTTCTTCGACTGCAACGCCGATTGCATCGCGCTTGGCCAATACCTCAAAGGTCAGCGGCGACACGCGAAGCGTTTGCAGGGCATCGCACGCTGTCGGCGGCGGATTTGGGCCAACCGGTTCAATCCACGACGCCTCCAGGCTTCGGCGCATGTCGTCCCATCCGGCCGGCTCGGCAATGATGATCCGCGCATCCGGCAGGGCAAGCGCAATCCCGGAGGACAGCCCGCCGCCCCCGCACGGCACGATGACGCGCATTGGCGCTCCGAGCGCCATGTCCGTCATCTGCCGCATCGCCTCCAACCCAGTCGTTCCCTGCCCCTCGATGATCCAGGGATCATCAAAGCTGGGAACAAGCGTTGCGCCACGCGCTTCGGCAAGCTGGGCGGCGATCAGCTCCCGGCTTTCAATTGCGCGGTCATAATCGACGACCTCCGCACCCAGCGCCAGCGTCGCGTCCCTCTTGCTGCGCGGCGCATCGCGCGGCATCACGATCGTTGCGTCGATCTTCAGCCGTCTCGCTGCCCAGGCGATACCTTGCGCATGGTTGCCTGAAGAAAAGGCGACGACACCCCGCTTGCGTGTGGCTTCATCCAGCGCGGTCAGTCGATGCCACGCGCCCCTAATCTTGAACGAGCCGATCGGCTGAAGCGATTCCGACTTGATCGCCACCGACACACCCGCGATTTCGACCGTAAATATCGGCGTCGGCGGCAGAATCGCGGCGATCTTGGCGGCCGCATCCCGGACACCGGCACGTGTTGGTTGTCGCACGATTGTCACAATTCAGGCCTCATCCTCGACTTGTCGCCTTCAAGCACTTTACATGAGCGCACGCGAACCCTAGATCGCGCTTCCGCTGCCCCATGGGACTTCCAACCGCAAGGCAGCTTTCTCGTCCGCCACATGGCACTTGGAGGTCCCTTGAGTTGCACAAGCATCATATTCCGCTGGGGCTAGCGACCGCCCATTCGGCCGCTGACATCGCTACGCGTACTCCCGTTGAGCCGGTTACGCTCGTGCGCCCGCATGCCGCCGCCCGCGCTGCCCGGTACTTTGCCGAGCGATTCCCGGGTCGATCGATGTACGCGGTCAAGGCTAACCCGTCGCCCGACCTGCTGCGCGTTCTTTGGGATAGCGGCATCACCCATTACGATGTGGCCTCGATCGCCGAGGTTCGGCTTGTCGCGCGCACCCTGCCGCGGGCGACGCTGTGCTTCATGCACCCGGTTAAGGCCGAGGAAGCGATCCGCGAGGCCTATGCGACCCACGGCGTGCGTGTCTTCAGCCTCGACTCGATCGAGGAACTCGACAAGATCGTCCGCGCGACCGGCGGAGCAGATGACCTGACCTTGTGCGTCCGTTTGCGCGTCTCGTCGGAACATTCAAAGCTCAGCCTTGCGGCCAAGTTCGGCGCCGCGCCGCATGAAGCCAAGGATCTGCTGATGGCCGCGCGCCAGGCCAGCGATGCGCTGGGCATCTGTTTCCATGTCGGCAGCCAGGCGATGACGCCGGATGCCTATGCTCAGGCGATGGAACGGGTCCGTGCGGCTATCGTCGAGGCATCGGTGACCGTCGATGTCGTCGATGTGGGTGGCGGCTTTCCATCCAGCTATCCAGGTATGGAGCCGCCGGCACTGGAGCGCTATTTCGACACTATCCACCGCGCGTTTGAAAGCCTTCCGATCAGCTACTCCGCTGAACTATGGGCGGAGCCGGGCCGCGCATTGTCCGCCGAATACGCGTCGCTGGTCGTGCGCGTCGAGCGGCGGCGAGGCGATGAACTCTACATCAATGATGGCGCTTACGGCGCGCTATTCGATGCCGCGCACATCGGCTGGCGCTTTCCCGTAGCGTTGCTGCGTGAGCCGGAAAGCCGGACGCGCGACATGCCATTCAGCTTCTATGGCCCGACCTGTGACGATATGGATCACATGACGGGGCCATTCATGCTGCCGGCCGATGTTCAGGCGGGCGACTATATCGAGATCGGCATGCTGGGTGCCTATGGCTCGGCCATGCGCACCGCGTTCAACGGCTTCGGCTCTGGCGAGACGGTGATCGTCGAGGACGAGCCGATGGCATCATTGTATCTCGAAGACGATCGTCAGGTCGCATCGAACGTCGTCACGCTGTAGCGACGACGAGGAGTTTTCAAATGACTGTTACTCATCCCGACTCCGCCACCGTGAACGACACGCGCAAGGCGGAACTGTTATCGACGACTGTCGAGCACATCGACATTACCAGCTTCGACGCACGCCCCATTGTCGATGCGATGGGCAAGATGAGCTTCACCAGCCGCGATCTGGCGCGCGCCACCAACATCTATAACCAGATGCTGGCGGACAAGGATTGCTCCATCTTCCTCGTGATCGCCGGATCGACGAGCGCGGGCGGCTGCATGGACCTGTATGCCGAACTGCTGCGCTCCAACATGATCGACGGCGTCGTCGCCACCGGCGCGTCGATCGTCGACATGGATTTTTTCGAAGGGCTCGGGCACAAACATTATCAGGCGCTGGAGGTGCCGGACGATAACGTCCTGCGCTCGCTCTACATCGACCGCATCTACGACACCTACATCGACGAAGAACAGTTGCAGGATTGCGACCATACCATCTTCGAGATTTGCGAGGGACTGGCACCCAAGGGCTATTCCAGCCGTGCCTTCATCCGCGAAATGGGCCGCTACCTCGCCGAACACGGCAAGAAGGAAAACAGCCTCGTCAAGCTTGCCTATGAGCATGACGTGCCGATCTTCTGCCCAGCCTTTGTAGACTCTTCCGCCGGCTTCGGCCTCGTCAAACATCAGGTTGAGCGCGCCAAGGCCGGCAAGCCCTATCTGATGATCGACGCGGTGGCGGACTTTCGTGAGCTGACCGACATCAAGATCAAGGCCGGCACGACCGGCCTGCTGATGATTGGCGGCGGCGTGCCCAAGAACTTCATTCAGGACACCGTCGTCTGCGCCGAAATTCTAGGCCATGAGGATGTTGAGATGCACAAATATGCGGTGCAGATCACCGTCGCGGATGTCCGTGACGGCGCCTGCTCGTCTTCCACGCTGAAGGAAGCGGCGAGCTGGGGCAAGGTCGACACGACGCTGGAACAGATGGTCTTCGCCGAAGCCGGATCGGTCATGCCGCTTCTGGCCTCCGACGCCTATCATCGCGGGCACTGGAAGGATCGCGTGAAGCGTCGCTGGGGAACATCTTTCGACTGATCAGCCGAACAGCCGGGCGAGGCTGCGCTCCAGCATAGTGAATTGCCACAACGTTCGACCATGATCCGCACGGCCCGAGCGATGGTCGGCTGCCAGTCGCTCAATGACGGGCAGATCGAACCAGCCCGTCTCGCTCAGGATCGTCGAGCGTGACAGCGCCGACGCATCGTCCGCCAGCGCATGACGAAACCATGCGCTGACCGGCGTGACAAATCCCATTTTAGTTCGGTGAAGAATCTCTCGGGGCAGGTGATGGCGCAACGCGCGCTTCATCAGCCACTTTCCCTGTCCACGGCGCAGCCTCAGTCGCGCTGGCAGCATGGTGGCGAACTCCACCAGCCGATGGTCGAGTAGCGGCTCACGCGCCTCCAGGCTGACCGCCATACTGGTGCGATCGACCTTGGTCAGTATGTCGCCCGGCAGCCAGATTTTCAGGTCGGCATATTGCGCCCGGTCCAGCGCTTCCCGCACCGGCGCCTCCCGCATCGCCTTGACGTAACGATCCTCCGCTCGGTGACCTTGCAACGCCGATCGAGCCGCTGCGGAGAACAGTCGATCACGCATCTCGGGTGCCGTCACCCCAACAGCATGCGCGTACGCCTCACCACCATCGCGCCCCAGCGACTGCAACGTCGCCTTGGCGCGCAAAACCTGCGGCGCCCAGTCGGCTTTCGGATACCAGTGGCCCAGCGCTCCCACCACGCTCTCCCGGAAAGCGCGCGGCAGCATGCCGCGTACGCGCTCCTCGTTCGACTGAAAACGATAACGACGATAACCGGCCATCGCCTCGTCCGCGCCATCTCCCGACAACGCGACGGTCACATGCTCGCGGGCCAGCTTGCACACCTGTAGCGTGGCAAGCGCCGATGCGTCGGCAAAGGGCTCGTCAAAGCTGCTGACCAGCGTGTCGAGCAACTGAAGATCATCGGCGCCGACGACCTGTTGATGGTGATCCGTCGCAAAGCGATCGGCCACGCTCCCGGCGAACGCGCGTTCGTCATGCCCCGCCTCGTCGAAACCGATGGTGCACGTCGTCACCGCTCTTCGATCGCGCTCCGCCATCAACGCGACGACGGCCGAGGAGTCCACGCCACCCGACAGAAAAGCGCCCAGCGGCACATCGGCGATCATCCGGCTGCGCACCCCTTCGCGCAGATGAGCCAGCAATTCGCCCGCCAGATCCCGTGTCGTCCCCAATACCCGCCGTGAAAAGTCGACGTCCCACCAGCACCGGGGTGGGAGAATGGCCCGCCCGCGCTCGATCATCATGAAATGACCGGCCGGCAGTTTGCGTACGCCTGCCACCATGCAGGCGTCATCGGGAACATAGCCGAGCGCCATATAATCCTCGACCGCCGTCAAATCAGGGACTCGCCGCAACAGCGGATGCGCGAGCAACCCCTTCAATTCCGACGCGAATGCCATCGATCCATCGGAAAGCTCGACCCAGTGGAGCGGCTTCACCCCCAGCCTGTCGCGCGCCAGGAACAGCGTTCGGGCATCGGCATCATGCAGCGCGAACGCGAACATGCCGTTCAGGCGTTCCAGCATCGCCGGTCCCCAGGCTCGCCACGCGTGCAGAAGCACCTCGGTATCGCCCTTCGTGCGGAACCGCGCGCCCTTGGCTATCAACTCCGCGCGCAGCTCCGCGAAATTATAGATCTCGCCATTATACGTGACACTCAACGCACCATCGTGCATCGGCTGCGACGAGCCCTCAAGATCGATGATCGACAGGCGCCGATGGCCCAGCCCAACCCCCGGCGCGGTCCAGACACCCTGCCCGTCCGGTCCACGGTGCGCCTGCACGACCGTCATCGCCGCGATACGTGCTGGATCGACCGGCTTTGGTGTCTCCAGGTGAAATACACCCGCAATCCCGCACATCAGCGATGGCCTACGATATCGTCAGCCATTCGGTCCAGCGGCCCCGCATCACGCGCAAACCTGTCGATGATACTTACTGGGTCACGGTTCGGCCTGGTCACAACCGACAGGTGAAGTGCCACCGCCGTCTGCCGCCCGCCTAGCAGCTTTACCCGCATCGTCTCCACCTTCACCCGCCGCTCGTCGTGCGTCAGGATGCCACCGATCCGGTACCAGGTCGCGACCACGCGCTCGACGGAGCGCCCATCCGGCCCCGTCGTGACGATCTGCATCGCGGACCCGCCAGCGACCGGCGGCAGGTCAGCGACCCGGATCCAGCGATCTTCCTCTCGCAGGACACCGCGTCCGTATCCAACCATTTCCTTTCCCTCGCCTTGTTCGGCGAACGCCGCCACGGCCAGATCCACCGTCTCCCCGGACCGATCACGATACCGGCCGAATAGCTCATGGTCGGCACCCGGATAAGATGGTCGCCATGCCGCCGCACGATCAGGCGGCACGCGGGTCCATCCGGCAACCGGAGGTAGCGCAATGCGATCGGGAAGTGCCGTTGCACGCTGATCGATCAACCCGCTCCAGGCAGGAAACAGTGCCGCCGTCGCCAGCACCAGCAGCGCGGTCACCAACAAATCCGATCGCTGCCTCGGGACCGCCTGAAACCTTGCGGCATCAAAGGCGGGGTCGTCCGGTGCCCGATCGAACCATCGCCAGCCGATCGCCAGCACGACGGCCATTACTAATCCGAAGAACAGCCAGCCATAGATGATGTGATCGAACCCCGTCGCCGCCTCGACCGATGTCAGGTTCGCCGCCCAGATCGTCGCGAAGGCGCGAACGCTGTTCGCCAGCACCGGCACCACGATTGCCACCACCATGAACGCCGCGCGCCTGCGCCACGACCAGAAACAGACATTGGCGACCAGCATCCCGAACGCCAGCATAGCGATGACGAACTTGGCGCCGGAACATGCCTCCGCGACTTCAAACCAGTAGCGCCCGGCATGGATCAGCACCCCGTCGACCACAGCAGAAACGCCGACGAGATGCAGCATGGGCATGACGAGAGCGACCGTGATCGCCTGCAACGGCAGCTCCAGCCAGTCTCCGAAAGGTACCAGAAACACCGCATAGGCAAGCGGGAAGAGCAACGCCCTAGCCACATTCGGTCCCAGCAAGCTGACGACCGATCCCTGCAACATGATGAGCAGCCCGAACTGGCGTGCAAACGCGACCTGCCCCGCTTCCCCGATCAGCCAGCAAAGGCCACCGAGCGCAACGACCGACAGACCCGGCCACCACGCCACCGGCGTCACTTGCGCTAATTCTGCCCGGCGCTGCCATATCAGCCAGGCGATGACCGGACCGATGAACAGGCAATGGCCAAAGGTCGTGCTGGTCCACCACAGATTGACCAGGGTGCCGACATCAGCCGCAAACAGCAGCAGGATGACGATGCTGACCACCGCCAACACGGCCGGATGACGCAAGGGTCGAAGCGCAGACGTTGAACGCGTGGCCGCGGTCATTCCGATTGTCTGCCATCGGGCAGACCGAGCAGCGCATCGATCGGCTTCAGCCGCGCCGCCCAGTTATACCGCTCGACAACGCGTACGCGCGCGCCTTCTCCCATAACTGACGCCCGCTCGTGATCGTCGAGCACTTCCAAGACAGCATCGGCAACGGCTGTTTCACCATCAGCGACAATAATAGTGCCGCCATGATCGATCCCCGTGGCCGCCGCTCCGGATGCGACGACTGGGCGTGCCATGGCCATCGCCTCCAACACCTTGTTCTGCACCCCGCGCGCGATCCTGAGCGGAGCGACGCACACGTCCGCCGCTTGCAGCCACCCGCGAACGTCCTCGACCGCGCCGGTCACCGTGACCAAGTCGCTCGCCAATTCCCTGACACTCGCGTGCGGCGCGCGCCCGACGACTGCAAACCGTACCATCGGGTGATGGTGCCGGATGCGTGGAAGAGCCGTGACAACAAAACTGCGCACGGCTTCGATATTCGGTCGATAGTCCATCTGCCCCGTGAAGACGATTAATGGTCCGGTCTTCTCAACCGTCCGGAAGGACGCGTGTGGATCAAAATAGCATGTATCGACGCCGTTGCCGATGACATGAAGCTTGTCACATTGGCTGCCAAACAAGCCAGCTTCTTCTTTGCTGATGAAGAAAGCCGCATCAACCCGTTCCGCCACCTTGTGCTCAAACACCCCGAGCAACCGCGCTTCCCGCTTCATCATCCACCGCGCGGGCCATGCCCCCGATCCGGCGAGATCAGCGAATTTGGCCGAATCGACATCGACAAAATCCATGAGCGTTCGTCGCCCATCGCGAGGCAGATATTGCGCCATTTGGCCTGAGAAACAGTAGATCGAACGAACTGCTGCTTGGGACAAAACGCCGTCGACGGCTCGCTGCATGGCGGGGTCCGCGAATGCCGCGACGGAAACCGCTTGCCCCGTCGCCACTGCTTCCAGCGCAGCCCGAACGCGAGATTTGGTCCGGGGAATGATAGCGAAACTCGCCAACGCCGCGGTCAGGGATGGTGGCAGATCAATATCACCGTCGTCGGTGAACGCCACGAGGTGAACGGGTATTCGCGCGCTCAGATACCGCAGAACATTGAAGCTCCGGATCCTGTCTCCCCGATCAGGGCGGATCGGAACCCTGTGCGCCAGAAACAGCAATTCACTCACCCAAGTCCTCGTGCGATGAAGGGCCCGGCGGCATTGGCGAGCCACAGCGGCAGGCGCTTCCAGCCGCGGACCATCAGCGCATAGCGCGCGTCCGTCGGATTGATCTGCCGCGCCGGGCCCGCGCTGCGGCTGGCGTAGCTAAGCGGAACGCCCTCAAACCCCCAATTCTTCTTGAACGCGGCGGGGCCGCTGCCGACCTTCGAGCGACCAAAGTCAAAACGCGTGCAACCGCGTGCGCGTGCGTGCTCCATCAACGCGAAATACATCCGGTCATTCGCTCGCAACCCCCGCGCCACCGCCGTTCCACCGCCCCAATAGGGAAAGACGGTCCCGCCATGATAGAGGCTCAGCACGCTGGCAACGGCGTGGCCCTTGTGTCGGACCGTCACGATGTCGGCATCCATCTCTTCGGTCACCGATCGAAACAGTGCCGCGGGAAAGACCGGCGTTCCCAGGTTACGAACCGACTCGCAATAAACCCGGTAATGCTCTCGTTGCGCCCGTCGATCGCGACCGATCGAAACCTCAAGATCAAACCCCAGCGCACGCCTGACTTCCGCCCGCTGCTTGCGCGGAATCGCAGCCAGTTCAGCATCATCCGTCTCGGCGAGCGGGCGCGCAAAACCCAGATAGCTCCCAGCGTTCACCGTCCACCCATCCGGACAGGCACCACCACGCAGTTCCACAGACCGCACACCGCATTCCTGTGCCAGCGACCACGCTGCCGCCGCCAGCACATCTACCCCGGCCCCCAGCACGCCGCCATCAACGGCAAACCCCGACGACACCAAAGCCCGTCCGAAAAGCCTCGATCGAACATCCGACAACGGTAAAACCCCCGTGATGCCGCCCGCCGATTCGGCAACCAGCATCCGCGCGCGCTGCCCGCACCCCTTCTCAACGGCGCGGCTCCAGCCGGGAAGATGGAACGGCGTAGCTCCTTCTTTCGCACGCACGAAAGACTCGATCCGCGCGGCGTCCTCCGGGTTGCGAAGATCAACCTCACGAACGACGTGGTTGGTCAAATCCGCGCAGCCTGATGCGCCGCAACTGCATCGACCCGGCCCCAATCGTGACGATTGAGCAGGCTGCCCAGCTTTCCCGCCATCGCTCCCAACCGCGCATAGTGACGAAGCCGCGACCGGAGCGGTGCGCCCGTAATGCGCGGCTGTCCGGTATCGACTTCCCAGGGATGAAAATAAAACATCGCCGGTTGCGCCTCCGAATTAACCTGACGCACGGCAAAGCTGGCCAGCGCCCCTGGCAACAGGCGGAAGAACCCTCCACCGACCGCAATCCGACGACCTGCCACCCGGGCAATCGTGACCGGAAGCTCGATCATCGCAGATCCCGCCACGGGTCGAAACGCATAGCGCGGCGCGTCGCGCCAGCCATAGTGATCGTGGACAATTGGCGCGACGCTGGAGGAATAGGTATAGCCTTGATCGGCCAGAACCTGATGCGCCCACGGCGTCCGCTGATCGATCGAAAAACTGGGCGCCCGGTAACCGACAACCGCCGCGCCCCCGGCATCTTCCAACGTCTTGCGTGTCCGCGTCAGGTCAGTCGCGAACGCCTTGGCGTCCATCGTGAAAACGCGCCGATGGTCCCAGCCATGACTGGCGATTTCATGCCCCGCCGCCACTATCCGCCGCACAAGACCCGGATGGCGCTCGGCGACCCAGCCGAGGACGAAAAAAGTGGCGGATACATCCGCGGCGTCAAACAGATCCAGAACCTGACCGGTATTCCACTCGACCCGCGATGCGATGCTGTCCCAATCGGTTCGATCAATTACCTTCTCGAATGCGCCGACCTGAAACCATTCCTCGATATCGACGGACATCCCGTTTAGCATTCGCTATCACCGGATCAGGCGGCTGCATGCCGGACGCGGGCTTGATCGGGACGCCTGGCGTCGCCTTCGACCCATTCGACCAGCAACTCCAGCACGCGGCGCAGCGCAATCTCCTGCTGCGCCAGCTTCGCCTCCAGTGACGCAATCCGTGCCGCGGCATCGTCGGCCTCGCCCTTGGATACCGTCGCTGCCACCGGACGATCCGGCAAGTCCGCGCTCAAATCGTTGACCACCGCTTCCACCAGCGCATCATCGATGACATCGGAGGATTCAATTGAGGCATGCAGCATTACCCGGCCTGCAAGCTGGTTCAGTCTGCGCGGGATGCCATCCGATCGCCGATAAAGCGCGGCAAACGCTTCCTCAGTAAACCCCGGTCGCCCCTGCCAGCCGACCAGCTTCAGACGATGCTCGATATAATCGGCAACCTCGTGCTCCTCCATCGGATCCAGATGGTGAAGCGCGATCACGCGCTGCCGCAACTGCTCCAACCGGTCCGATCCGAACAGCCGGTCACGGAACTCGGGCTGGCCCAACAGCACGATCTGAAGGAGCGCCCGGCCGCCCGCCTGGAAATTGGACAGCATGCGCAATTCTTCCAGAGACGAAACCGCCAGCGACTGCACCTCGTCGACGATCAGCAGCGTCCGGCGACCCGTCCTAGCGACGGAATGCAGCCCCCGTTCAACCGCGAGCAGCAGGTCGGACTTCTCCATGCCGGACGGGTCGATGCCAAGCCCCTTGGCCACGATCCGAAGCAGGTCGTCCGCCCGGACGGCGGAGGAAACGATTGTGATGACGCTCAGTTGTTGCGGATCGATTGTCTCCAGCAAATGCCCCATCAACGTCGTCTTGCCCGCGCCGATATCGCCGGTGATGACCACGAACCCTTCGCCCTGCGCCAGTCCGTATCCCAGATAGGCCATTGCCTTGCGATGGGTCGCGGTGTCGAACCAGAATTGCGGATCCGGCGTCAGCTGGAACGGCCGTCCCGTCAATCCGTAATGATCATCATCCATCGCGCAGACCCTTCAGAAACGGTATTGTGCCGCCAGCAATCCCTGGACCGATGTGGTGCCGCCGATATTATCGACGTCAAAATGGTAAAGGCCGACGCTGGCTGTCGTTGAGATACGTCCAAAATATCGATAATAGCTTGCCGTTGCACCTACCGAGAACACGTCGCCGGATCCCGCCAACTGGCTGCTGTAGTCGTTGACAAATCCGTTCAGGTCGAAACCCGATTTCAGTGACAGTGAATATGCGTAGAATAGCTGTCCGTAATAGCTGTCGTCGTCCAGCCCATAAGCGACGATCCCGGATCCGCCGTCCGGCGCGTGCAGCCGCCGGTTGCTGTAACCCAGGCCCGCGCCATAGGTCGCCCGCCCCCGCCGCGCGATGATGATCGCATCGATGCCGCGCGCGCGGTAGCTGGCGGTACTGATCGACTGGAAAGCATCGTCCAGGCAACCGCCCGGCGCGGCGCCGCTGGTCCCGAACACGCACCCATTGAACTGGCCGGTCAACTGATCGCGCTGGGTCACGAAACTCGTTGGCAAATTGGCGAGTCCGGTACGCAGCTGCCGACCGAATGTCTGGACACTGTCATAGACGTTGACGGACAGTCCGACCGAGCGTGTCCATTGCCAATTGGCGCTGCCGTAGAAAGTCACCGAGCCGTACCGCTCGCCCAGATGCCCTTCCACGGAAGTCCGGCGATTGGGGCGCCAGACCACACCGGCGTCATAATAAAGCCCGTCAGTGCGATAGGCGACTCGGCGCGGTGACGCGGGATCACTCACAAACCTGCCGGCATTGTCGACGACCGGCGCGCCCGCGGCATCGCGCAGTGGGTCGCGCTGGCTCTGCTCAATACGTTCATACCCGACGCCGGCCGTCAGCGCGACATGGGGAGAGATGGGATAAAGGCCGTCTCCGCGAACATAGAAGCCTTCGTAACGCTGCTTCAACTGGCTGGCATCTTCCCGGTCATAGGCCGCCGACGCCGTCAGGCCGACAGGCGCGATGACACCCGGGGCAACGCTTGCGTCGAGCGTTGCAAGCTGGCCCACCGAATCGTCGTAGTAATCCAGGCGCGGTCTGTTCGCGTTGAACAGGGCAAGGCTCGGCGTCTCGACCTTCGTGTACCCGATCCGATAGGCGGCGTTCAGCGCGACCGGGCCGACCCGCCTGGTGTACGCCGGCCCACCATAGACGGTGTAGACCTTGCTGATGTTGGCGACATTACCCGACAGCCCGATCGGTGCTGCGCTGCGGATGTCATTGCGCGTCCGCGTCGCCAGCGCGCCGCCATCGATACTCAGGCCCGGCGCCAAACGATAGGTTCCCCGTGCCAGTCCCGACAGAATATCGGCATCGGCCAGATTGTCGTCCCACGCAAAACGGTGTTCGTAACGCAGGCTGAGTTGCGCATCGGCGCGTTTGGTGGCGACGCTTGCGTCCACGCCCGCTGCCAGCTCGGTATAGGTCAGCACATCGCCGCTGTTGAGGTCGGCGGCAATGACCTGTCCGGCCTCGACATAGGGCGAAATGACGACGCGCCTCGGTCTGGCCGCACGCTCCGCTGGAGGAGCGATCGGATCGTCGACCACCACCGAGTCTGCCAGATCACGATCCTGCGCGGCGGCCGGCTGGGCAGCGATCACCGCGCCGATCGCCATTCCCTGAGCCAGGAGTCTCGCGCTCATCACGGATCATCCTGCCCGTAATAGCTTCCGAACCGCGCCGCGCCGGCATTGTACGTGACCGCATTCAGGACCAGCTGCACATGCTCGCATCCATCCAGCAGCCCGACCGCGTCGCGCACTTCGCTTTCCGGTGATCGATCTGCCCGCACGATCAGCATCACCTGGCCGACCAGCATTGCCAGCACCGCTGCCGGAGAGGCTGCCAGGACGGGAGGGCTGTCAAAGACGATCATTCGCCGTGGGTTCGCCTCCAGCAATCGCGCAATCACCTCCCGCGTCCTGACGCTACCCAGCAATTCGGTATCGGATGCGGTGCGATTACCTGCCGGAAGGACCGACAGGTGCGCAACATCGGTTTCAAGAACCAACTGCTCGACATCGATTGACGTATCGGCCAGCGCATCGAGCAGTCCCAGCGTGTCCGCGAAGCCCAGCCTCGCCGGCAGGTCCGGCTTGGCCGAATCTGCATCGACCAGTAACACCTCGGTATCGCGCTCGGCGGCAATCGACAGCGCCAGGTTGATGGCGCAGAACGTCTTGCCATCCGCCGGCCGGCCTGACGTGACCAGCACGGTGCGGGCCTTCGCCGCGTCGCCACCGACCTCGATCTGCTGCCGGGTCATGAACAGGTGGCGCTTGATCTGGCGAAACTCCTCGGCCAACGGCCCGATCGGCGCGCCGGGCACGATCATCCCGCTTTCGGCCAGCATCGACCGATCGATGGTAATCGGTCCTAGCCCACCGAATGACCATTCACGATTCGATCTCGGCAGGTCACGAAGTACAGGCGATATTTCTTTCCCGGCTACCCAATCATCGCCGTGCCGTACCCCATCCGACACGATTTGCGGCACCAGTTCATACGCGGCGGCCGCCCGTTCCAGCAGCGACCGGGCGCCAGCTTGCCCGGTTGGTCGTACCTTGACATGCATGGTCATGCCGCCATCCCCCGCTGTACGATTTCGACACCCAGCAGCAGCACATAGACCGCACCAAGCGCCGCCGAGCCACCCGCAAACATCTTCAGTCGTGTCACGCGCAACTCCGACTGCGCACGCGTCACCATCTCACCCACCTGGCCGATCACCGGCATCCCCGACGCCTTCTCAAGCTTGGCCGTGGTTGCAAACGTACCGCGAAGCTGTCCAAGCGCGAATGCCGTGCCGATACCGACGGCAAGTCCCGCGACAAGCACGGCAGACAGCAGCAGCATCCGATTGGGTGCCACCGGCGCGCGCGGCGTAGTAGGGGGATCGATCACCGAAAAGCGCACAGCATCGGTTTGCGTCTGCGCCTCTCCGCGCAGGGCAATCTGCTCCCGGCTGGTCAGCAGTTTGTCATACTGGTCCTTCAGGACCTGGTAATTGCGGTCGATCTCCGCTTGCTCGGCCATCGCCCGCGGGTCAGCCGAAAGTTTCGCGTTCAGCTGGTCCAGATCGCCCTGAAGCTGCGCCTTGCGCATCCGCAGCGATGCCGCCTGCGCCTGTTTCTCAGCCTGCATCGATTGGAGCGACAGGTATAAGGGATTGGGCGAGTTGCCCGCACCGGTTGCGGACGCCGGTTCACTCTTCGCCGCGACCTGCGCTGCTCCCAGCTGTGCTTTCAGCGCGACGACATCGGGATGGCTGTCGGTAAATCCTCTGGAGCGCGCTTCCGCCAATTGTCCCTGTACGGTGGCCAGACGCGTCCGCGCCGGCCCGGCCGTACCGGCGCCGCCGCTTGCGCCGGCAATCGTGCGCGAGGTGCCTGCCACCTGGCCGGAGACGGCTGCCAGGCTCGATTGTGCTGCGGCCAGATCACCGTCAACCTGTGCCATTTGCGACCGTGCGGCGCTGATCCGCTCGGAAACCGAACCAGTTCCAGGCAGCGACCCCAGATAATTGCTCTGGAATTCCGCGCGCTTCGCCTCGGCGATCTGCAACTGCTGTTGCCGCTGCGCCAGTTGCTCGTCCAGGAAGCGCAGCGACTGGCCGTTCTGCTGCCGATCGCCTGCCAGATTCTGCTCGACGAAAATATCGATCAGCTTTTGCGTGATGGTCCGGGCGAGCTGCGGACTGGGGACGGTGGTCGTGATCTGGAACAGATTGTCCTGCTGCGCATCGATCTTGATTGCCTGTGCAAGTCCGCCGACACGGTCCGCCATGTCCCGCTCACTCGACACCGTATTCGCCAGGTCGGTTCCCCGGACCACTTTTTCCAGGTTTACTGCGGATACAAGCGTTTGCCGGATCGTATCGACGTCCTTTTGCTGCTGCCCCGGATTGCCCGACATCAAATCTGGCAGGACCGACTGGATTTGTACAAAGACGCGCGCCCGCGATTGATACTGGCCGGGAATCTGCGCGACCATCAACCAGCCGAGCACGCAGACGCCCCACGCCACCGCCAGGGCCAGCCAGCGGCGCGTCCAGACAATGTGCAGCGCAAGCCGGAACTCGTCAAAGACTCGATTCATCGCGTCGCGCTCAGAACATCGATTCCGGGATGATGATGACATCACCCGGCTCCAGCCGAACATTGGCGGACGAATCTCCGCGTTTCAGCAGATCGGCTATCTGCAACGAATATTCGGTCTGTTTGCCGGTCGCAGGATCATGGCGGATCAGCCGCGCCCGATTGCCCGCGGCATATTCGCTCAGCCCGCCGACCGCGATCATCGCATCCAGCAACGTCATGTTGGCGCGAAAGGGAATGGAGGCGGGCTTCTCGGTCGCGCCGACGATGCGCACCTGCTGACTGTTGGTGCCGGAGAAATTCTCGACGATCACCGACACGATCGGGGCGTTGACGTATTTGGCCAGCGCCTTCTTCATGTCGTCGGCCAGTATCGCGGGTGTCTTGCCCACCGCCGGCATATCGTTGACCAACGGTGTCGTGATGCGACCATCGGGGCGTACCTGCACCTTCGCAGACAGTTCCGGGTTGCGCCAGACGAAGATGTTCAGCTTGTCCAGCGGACCGATGACATATTCCTCGCCGGGCACTTCCTTGGTTGCGACATAGGTCGCCGGCGGCAATTCGGGACGCCCTCCTGTATCGCTGGCACATGACGACAGCGCCGTGGCGGCAAGGACCAGCGTCGTCGCAGCGCAGTACAGGCGGGCACGCATCGTCGTTTGTCTCCTCGGTCGCCATTATCCGGACCCGTCCGGCCAGCAGTCGACCCTTGAAGGCTCGCTATGGCGCGAAGGCATGAACATAGCGTTAGGCCAAATCGCCGACGCATTCCAGCGCCGGAGGATGTCCCAAGAAAGCAGAAGGGCTGGCGGTTGCGCCGTAAGCTCCGGCCAGAAAGATGGCGATCAGATCGCCGACATTTGCACGCGGCAATGCAACGTGATCGCCCAGCCGGTCGAGCGGCGTACACAGGCGGCCGACGACATTCACCGTCTCCGTCGCCGGCTCTCCCATCCGGTGCGCGACGGCGATCGGGTAGTTTCGGCGAACGACTGTCCCGAAATTGCCGCTCGCGGCCAGCTGATGATGCAACCCGCCATCGACCACCAGGTACGTTTCGTCGCCGCTGACCTTACGATCAATCACCCTTGCCAAATAGACGCCTGCCTCCGCGACGAGCCAGCGTCCCAGCTCTATCGCAAACCCTGCCCCTTCAAGCGCCCTTGGCAGGCTTTTCAATGCGTTGCTCAGCGCTGCTCCGACACGCTCGACGTCCAAGGCCCGATCGTTGGAGAAATACGGTATCCCAAATCCACCCCCCAGATTAACGACCGGAGGCCGAGCATCCGCCTCCTCCGCGAGCCTTTGTGACAGGTCGATCGTTGCCGCCTGCATCTGAATAATGGCGTCGGCATCCAACGCCTGCGATCCGGCATAGATATGCAGTCCCCGCCAGTCGGCACCGGCCTCGATCAGACGACGGATCAACGCGCCCGCTCGCGCTGCATCCACGCCGAAGGGTGAAGGACGTCCGCCCATCCGCATCCCGGAGCCGCGCAATTCGGCATCTGGATTGACCCTGACCGCCAGGCTTGGAACTTTCCCTAATTCATCGGCGATGCGCAGTGCCCGCGTCACTTCGCCCTCGGACTCGACGTTGAGCGCGACCCCTTCGGCAATCGCCGCGTGCAGTTCATCATCGCGCTTGCCCGGCCCGGCAAAGCTGATGCGGTCCGCCGGCACCATCGTCAACGCCGTCCTCATCTCGCCAGCCGAGGCAATGTCCAGACCATCGACCAGCGGCGCGATCCGTGTGAGCAATTGACCCAGGGGATTGGCCTTCATGGCATAATGAAGCGCGACCCCCGGAAAGGCCGCGCGGAACCGGGCAATCCGCGCTTTCACGATGGAAATGTCATAGACGAAAAGCGGCGTGTCGTCGGCCTCGATCGCCCATTCACTCGCCGTTCGACCGGCGATCACGAGCGGGCCGTGCTGCCCTGCAAACTCGGCCGGCAACGGTCCCATCGGCTTCATGACAGGACTTCCGCCCTGATTGCGGTACGATCGAACTTCCCATTGGGATTGCGCGGCAAATCGTCACGCCAGACATACCGCGTAGGCTGCATGAAACTCGGCAAGGCAGTACGCAGACGCGCACGAAGACCGACTTCCAGATCGACGCTGCCCGCGACCATGACAACAATCGCCTGCCCAGTTGCCGCGTCGGGAACGCCGATCGCCACCGCTTCAAGCACGTGTCCGTCGGCCAGCAAGACCTCCTCAATCTCCTGGGGGCTGATCCGGTTTCCGGACACCTTGATCATGTCATCGTCCCGCCCGACAAATCGGAGGCGCCCGTCAGCATCCTTTAAGACCGTATCGCCGGACCATACCGCAGGCCCCTGATTTTGTGCGAAAGCTGGCGCGGGGCGAAAGCGCTCGGCAGTCTTCTCGTCATCACGCCAATATCCCTTGGCGACCAGAGGGCCTGTGTGGACGAGCTCTCCGGGTTCATCGACCGCGGTAGAAGATCCATCGGGACGCACCACCAGGACTTCCGCAAATGGGACAGCGCGACCGATCGATTCAGGATGTTCGTCGATCAAATTGGGGTCGAGATAGGTCGAACGGAACGCCTCCGTTAGTCCATACATCGCATATAAATCGGCCTGCGGAAATTGCTCTCGCAATTGCCGCACCAGGGACACGCTCAACGCCCCTCCTGAATTCGTCAGCCGTCGTAAGCTGGCCATGCCGTCGCCGGGCCGTTTTGCCGCAAGCAATTGCATCCAGAGCGGGGGTACTCCAGCAAGGGTTGTAGCCCTGAAACGCGCGACCGCCTTCACCACATCCGCTGCGACCAGATAGTCGAGCGGGACGACCGTCGCACCTGCGATCCAACTCGACAAAAGCTGGTTCTGGCCATAGTCGAAACTGAGCGGCAACACTGCCAAAACCCGATCGTCGTCCTCGAGCGCAAGGTAGTGCGCCACCGCGACCGCCCCGAGCCAGAGATTGGCATGGCTTAGCATCACGCCCTTTGGCCGCCCGGTTGAACCCGACGTATAAAGAATTGCAGCCAAGCTGTTAGGATCAAAACTTGATCGACCTGGCCCCGGCCTGTCCAGGCACAACGCTTCCTCCCTCATCTTCGTGCAATGCGTGGGCACGTCGCCCTCTTCCAATGTCGTCATCCTGCCCGACTGGGTGATCAACATTGCAGCACCGCTATCATCAAGAATATGCGCGACCTGCAACCGTCGGAGTAGCGGGTTGATCGGCACATGGATCATGCCGGCCCGCGCGACCGCCAATGGCAACAGGCACGCGATCCGTGTCTTGGGCAGCCACGACGCCACGCGGTCACCCGGCGCGCAGCGCTCGATCAACCAGCCGGCGATCGCACCGACGATCCCTTCGGCCTCCTCAAAGGAAAGTGACTCGTTGCGGTCGATGATCGCTGTACTGCCGGATGCACCGCGCAGAACATGGTCGATAGGTTTCGGAACGGGATCAAGCACGATCATGATACACCGATATAGCGCGCGCCCGTTGCCCAACACATCCCCAGGCGGTATCGCGGCAGACTGCTGCAATCGAGATAAGGTTCCTGGCATTTGATACCCGAAGGCACAAGGGACGTGGACGCTACCGTCCGAGCCGTACTGGTCGACGTCCTCGGCCTCTCACAGGAGCGCGTCGCAGAGTTTGACGATCCCACGCCCCTGTTCGGCGCCATTCCCGAACTCGACTCAATGGCAGTCGCTGGTGTCCTGACCGAAATCGAGGATCGCTTGGCAATCCTCATCGATGAAGAGGAGGTTGATGGCGAAATGCTCGAAACCTTCGGCTCACTTGTCATGTTCTGCGCCCGACGCGCGCTTGATTGACCATTATGTCTGGTCCGGGGGTAGTGAGACAATGCTGCGCTTTGGTCCACACAAAGGACCGGTCGTCATCGCTGCGCTCCCGTTGTTCGAAGAAGCGAACAGGACGCGCACATTCATGGTGTCAATCCTGCGAGCGCTGAGCGACCTCGGCACCAGCGCAGTGCTTCCCGATCTCCCCGGAACCGGGGAAAGCCTGGTTCCGACCTCAACCGCCTCTCTCTCGGTGATGCGGGACGCCTATGCCGACCTGGTCCACCATTTTCAAACGCTGCGGTGCCCATGCTTTAGCGTCGGAATCAGAAGTGCCGTACTTCTCGATACCCGCGCCCGACCGGCCGGTCGCTGGCAATTCGCTCCCCAAAGCGGACCGGAACTGTTGCGAGAATTGAATAAGATTAGGCAGATAGCATCTATTGATCATTCACCATCGCATCAGACGACAACGATCGCCGGCAACCACATCTCCGGCCAGTTCCTGAGCGATCTTTCGCTCGCCGGCCCGTCCGATGCAGCCACTGCAACTGCCTCCCTTCGCACCGTGCGTCTGGCATCGGACCCAAAAACCGCGGACATTCATCTCGATGGCGCGCCACTGTGGCGCCACCCCGAACCCGGCAACGACCCCGTGCTTGCCTCAAGACTCGCGCACGATATCGCCCAATGGGCTGCAAAATGCGCCGCCTCATAAGCTTTGCCTGTGAAGGCGAAACACTCATTGGCACGCTCGACGACGCCGATGGGCCGACCGGGCTGCTCATCGTCTCCGGCGGCAACGAGATACGCTGCGGCGCGCATCGCGGCATGGCGCTGCTGGCTTCGCGGCTTGCCGAGGACGGGTTTCCGGTTTTCCGCTTCGATAGACGAGGTATAGGTGATTCAAGCGGTCAGAATGCTGGCTTCACCTCAAGCGCTGCAGATATAGCGGCGGCAGCGGCTACCTTTCGATCTCAATTACCTCGATTAACTAGAGTGATCGGCTTCGGGAATTGCGATGCGGCAACGGCGTTAGCCTTCTTCGCTTCGGACGCGCGGATCGATCGGCTGGTTCTGGCGAACCCATGGATTGTCGAACCCACCAACCCGTTACTGCCGCCCGCAGCGGCAATTCGCCATCACTATCGTCGACGACTGATGGACTTGAACTTCTGGCGACAATTCCTTCGTGGTCGGATCGACTTGTCCAAGTCCCTCAAAGGCCTACGATCAATCGTTTCAGCCCGATCTCAAGTTTCCGAACTGACACGTCGCTTCATGGACGCCGTGATGGACAATAATGCGATCGTCGTCCTGGCACGCGGCGACGCCACGGCTATTGCCTATCATGACACGGTGGGTGACAAGGCTGGCCCACCGATCACGACGATCGAGACAAGTTCTCACAGCTTTGCCGGCCCGGGTGACCTGGATCATCTACAGGCGATCCTGTGCAGCGCGTTGACTGAACAGCCTACCATGTCGCCTCCGCATTCTCCTTGATACCCGGATGCTCTGCCCGCGCCCTTACATCGCTCTCATAGGCAGCGTGCGCCAGAAAGCGCTCCGCATCCAAAGCCGCCATGCAACCCGTCCCCGCTGCGGTGACGGCCTGTCGATAAACCTTGTCGGCAACATCACCGCAGGCGAACACGCCTGGCACGCTCGTCTTCGTCGTTCCCGTCTCAATGTGAATATAGCCGTCGCCATCGAGTTCCAGATGACCGGCAAACAACTCGGTCGCCGGACGATGCCCGATCGCTACGAAACCGCCTTCGACGTCGATGCGCGAAGCTTGTCCCGTCACTGCATCGCGCAGGTCCAGACCAACCAATCCGGACGTTCCTCCACCATCCACGAAGCGCTCCACCTGCTTGTTCCAGATGACGGTAATGCCGTCATGAGCAAATAGCCGGTCCTGAAGGATCTTCTCGGCGCGCAGCGAATCGCGGCGGTGAATCAGCGTGACGTCGGGCGAATGGTTGGTCAGGTACAGCGCCTCCTCGACCGCCGTATTGCCGCCGCCGATGACCGCGACCTTCTTGCCTCGATAGAAAAAGCCGTCGCAGGTTGCGCACGCGCTGACCCCCTTGCCTTTCATCGCCTCTTCGGATTCAAGGCCCAGCCATTTCGCCTGAGCACCGGTCGCGATGACCAGTACATCACCCTCGAACACATCGCCACTGTCTGCCGTCAATCGGAACGGCCGTTCCGACAAATCGACGTCGGTGATCGTATCCCACATCATGCGGGTGCCGACATGCTCTGCCTGTGCCTGCATTTGCTCCATCAGCCAAGGGCCCTGGATCACGTCGGCGAAGCCCGGATAGTTTTCGACCTCGGTCGTCGTGGTCAACTGGCCTCCCGGCTGAATCCCCTGAACGACGATGGGCGCCATTCCGGCACGCGCGCCATAGATCGCGGCGGACAGCCCGGCAGGTCCGGATCCCAGCACGAGCATACGCGTGACATGAGTGGTCATGATAATCCTTGTCTATCGATATGATCATCTAGTTGCGCCGGGTCAGGAATTGAACCTTGTGCTGGCACCGTTATCCGATCACGCACGTTACAGGTTTTGAGAGGTGCGTCATGACCGATGAGAAAACCGTTGAAATCGAACCTTATGACGGTCCCGCCGGCGGTTGGGGGTCGGTCAGGTCGCTCGCCGGAATAGGTGCACGCGAAAAGGTCGGACCGGAAGCGTTGCGTGAACTTCTCCGTCAAAACAAGCCTGAAGGATTTGCCTGCGTCAGTTGCGCTTGGGGAAAGCCCGCCCATCCCCACCCTGCGGAGTTTTGCGAAAACGGTGCCAAGGCGACAGCATGGGAATTGACAAGCTATCGCAACACGCCGGATTTCTTCCAGCACCATGAAGTGACGACGCTGCGAGGATGGAAGGATTTTGATCTGGAACAGGCCGGTCGCCTGACACATCCTTTAAGATATGATGCTAGCAATGACCGCTATGTTGCTGTTTCTTGGGAAGATGCGTTTGCCGATATCGGCATGAAGCTCAAAGGCTATGATCCCGCCAAGGTCATATTCTACGTCTCCGGCCGCGCAAGCCTGGAGGCCTCATATATGTGGGGGTTGATGGCGAGGATGTACGGCAGCCAGAATCTGCCGGACAGCTCGAACATGTGTCACGAAACGACATCGGTCGGGCTGAAGTCGGCAATAGGCTCGCCGGTCGCTACGATTCACTTGTCGGACTATGATCATTGCGACGCGATCTTCTACTTCGGCCAAAACCCCGGGACGAACAGCCCGCGCTTTCTTCATCCGCTGCGCCGCTGCGCCAAACGCGGCGTCGAAATCGTCGTTTTCAACCCGCTGAAGGAGCGCGGACTGGAACGGTTTACCGATCCCCAGAACCCGGTGGAGATGGCAACGCTGACATCAACGCCAATCGCTTCCCAATATCATCAGGTACGCGCCGGCGGTGACATTGCCGCCTTGATGGGTATGTGCAAGTACCTGATCGAGGCCGATGATAAATCAGGCGATATCCTCGATCACACATTTATTGCCGAGCACACAGCGGGCTTCGAGACATTTGCGGCGAAAGCCCGCGCGACGGACTGGGAGGCCATCGAGCAGGAGAGCGGGCTGACCCGCCTTGACCTTGAAGCCGCCGGCGCGGTGTATGCACGCTCGAAGAACGTGATCGCGGTGTACGGCATGGGCCTGACGCAACATGTACACGGCATCGACAATGTTCACATGCTCGTGAACCTCATGCTGCTCCGCGGGAATATCGGCAAGCGCGGTGCCGGCATGGGACCGGTCCGCGGACATTCCAATGTGCAAGGGCAGCGGACAGTCGGCATCAGTGAGAAGCCTGAACTCGTTCCGCTCGACCGGATGGCCGAACAATTCGCGTTCGAGCCGCCACGTGAAAAGGGGTGGGACACGGTCGCCAGTTGCGAAGCCGTGCTCGACGGGACCGCGTCGGCGTTTCTCGGCCTTGGCGGAAATTTCGTACGCGCAATTCCTGAAACCATGGCGATGGAGGCGGCCTGGCGAGAACTGGATCTGACGGTCCACGTCGCGACCAAGCTCAATCGCTCGCACCTGTTGCCTGGTCGGACGAGTTACATTCTTCCCTGTCTCGGTCGGATTGAGGAAGATGTGCAGGCTACCGGTCCGCAATCCGTGTCTATCGAGGATTCGTTCAGTCGGATCTACGGATCAAAGGGCAAGGCAACGCCTGCCGCAACGACGTTGCTGTCCGAGCCGGCCATCGTCGCCGGAATTGCTAAGGCCCTGCTCGATGCTAACCCGAAACTCGACTGGGATGCCTGGGTCGGGGACTATTCCAACGTCCGCGACGCGATTGAGATAAGCTATCCCGACAAGTTTGCTCATTACAATGAGCGAATGTTCACGCCAGGCGGCTTCTGGAAAGGAAACGCCGCTGAGCACCGAGAATGGCTTACCGAAAGCGGCAAGGCGGAATTCAACGTGCCGATTGGTCTGAGCGCGACCGGTTTCGAAGATGCGGCCGGCCGTTTCAGATTGATTACCTTACGATCGAATGACCAGTTCAATACGACCATTTATGGTTATCATGATCGATTTCGAGGGGTCAAAGGCACGCGAGACATCGTCTTCATGAACCGTACTGACATGACCGAGATCGGCGTCAGGGACGGTGACAGGGTGACGCTCGTGGGTGACGCCGGTGCCAATGGAAACGCCCGGTTGCCGAACCTTCGGGTCGTTCAATATGACATCCCCATGGGCTGTATCGGCGCTTATTATCCCGAGTGCAACCTGCTGATTCCACTCGCACATCATGCGATCGACAGTCATGTTCCCGCAGCGAAGTCGGTGCCTGTGCGTGTGGAGGCGGCAGCCTGATCCTCGGTGCTGTTCTGGCCGGAGGCAAATCAAGCCGTTTCGGATCGAACAAGGCGTTGGCGCTGTTGGAAGGCAAACACCTGATCGATCACGCCGCTGCGCAGCTTGCCGATTACGTCGACAAGATTGTCATTATTGGTGGCAACGACGGACTGCCTGACCTGCCATCGCCGAACTTGGGGCCGCTTGGCGGTATTGCCGGCGCTCTGGCACATGCGCGGCAGTCGGGTATCGATAGCGTGCTGACAATCGCCTGCGATATGCCCCGTGTTCCCGTTGGCGTGATCGCGACGCTGCTGGAACATCGAGCGGCCTGGTGTAGCGACGCTCCGGTGCTCGGCCATTGGCCAAGCAGTCATGCCGTCGCCTTGCAGAAATATCTGTTTGCCGGCGAGCCTCGAGCGGTGCGGCATTGGGCGCGATCCATCGACGCGACGCCTGTCTCCGTCGGCGATTCAATCGCAAATATAAACACCTTGGCTGACCTCATGGCGTTATGACGTCAAACGAGCGGCCAGTAACAGTCCTGCGGCTTGACGGCAGTCGTGACGCAAGAAGCCGTCTGATCGCCCTGGAAGTCCCGGTCGCGATCGAGGTCGATGGCCTCGGTTACGCCGTCATGATGATGACGCCCGCCGACCTCACCGTCTTCGCGATCGGCTTCATGCTGACCGAGCGGCTGGTCGACACTGCCGCGCAGATCACGGATGTGGTAGCGTTCGAGGCAGACGAGGGCTGGATCATACGCGTGGCGCTGGCTGCAAACGTCCGGTCGCGCATCTACGACCGCGTCCGCCACCGCACGAGCGACACGAGCTGTGGACTGTGCGGCATCGAGAGTTTGGAGCAATTGCGCCGCCCGGTTCACAGTCGCCCGTCAATTCCGTCGATGTCGACTAATGCCATCTTCCGCGCCCTGGCGGTGCTGCGCGACCGTCAGCCGCTTAACACCATCACTGGCGCCGTTCACGCCGCAGCGGCGTGCGCCGCCGACGGAACAATCATCGCGACGTTTGAAGATATCGGTCGCCACAATGCGCTCGACAAGCTGGTCGGCTGGGCGGCTTCCACCGGGAATACCGATGGCGGATGCGTGCTGGTGACCTCGCGCATCAGCTTCGAGATGGTCGACAAGGCACTCGTGGGGCGTTTCCCACTGCTGGTCGGCCTCTCCGCACCGACGACGCTGGCGATCGACCACGCCCGCACTCACGACCTCACGCTGGTCGCGCTTGCCCGGCCGGACGCACTGCTGGTTGTCAACGATCCTCACGGCATCTTCGCAGGCGGTGGCGCTACCGTGGTAGCGGAGGAGGGACTTGAACCCCCGACCCCAGGATTATGATTCCCGTGCTCTAACCAGCTGAGCTACTCCGCCCGACCGCGTGCGAGAGCGCGGCCTATAAGGGTGCCGGGTAACGAGCGTCAAGCGAACATGTGACGCGACAGCAGCTCCCACGGACCGCCGCGATACCACCAGCTTGCAAGCCCGGCGATCGCGACGTCGCGAGGATGAAAGTCGCGTTTCAGTCCAGCGAGCAGCACCTTGGCTACTTGTGGCGTCGCCTTGTTCTGGATCGTGACATGCGGTCGCCACCCGCCCGCATCCTGGGGGGTCAGCAGGCCCTGAAATGCTTCCGCCAGGCGCGACCGTATTGCCGCAAGTGACGGTGATTCAATCCGGTAAGCCACGCCCCTGCCTAGCGACATCAAACCGGCCAAACGCGCTTCGGGCGCTGGTACGCGAAGCGTTTCTTCGACCAGGCGATGCTTCAGCTCACTGGCGACCGACGGTGGCAGATGATGAAACATCGTCAGATGCGCGCTTAGATAATTGCGTTCCGGCGGAAAATACTCTCGTCGCTGCATATCGAGGAATGCGGCATCGCCGTCCCCGAACAGCGCAGTTACGATGATCGGCGCGGGCGCAGCCATGCTCGGGTTCGTCAAATCTCGACCTGACTGCCCAGCTCGACGACGCGGTTCGTCGGTAAGCGAAAGAACTCCATCGCACTTTCTGCATTGCGCAGCATCCAGGCGAACAGCTTTTCCCGCCACAGCATCATGCCCGGACGATCCGATGGCAGCAGCGTCTGTCGCGACAGGAAGAAGCTCGTGTCCATCATTCGGAATGCGCCGCCGCAATGTTCTGCATGATTTAACGCAGCCGGCACGTCGATCTCGTCCATGAACCCGTAGCGCACGACCAGTCTGTGGAACCCCTCGCCCAGATCGCTGCGGTGTACCCTGTCCTCGACTGGCCAGAAGGGCTGCCCGGCAATCTTCACGGTCAGCAGGATGATCCGCTCATGCAGTACCTTGTTATGCTTCAGGTTATGCAGAAGGGCGTGTGGTACACCGTCCTGGCTCGACGTCATGAATACCGCCGTACCGGGTACGCGCGTTGCCGAATTGGCCGCAGAACCAATGAACACCTTCATCGGCATCGTCGATTCATCCATGCGATCGATCATCAGCTTGCGGCCTTTTGACCAGGTCGTGAGCATGGCGAAAATTATGAACCCGATGAGAAGTGGAAACCACCCGCCGTCTGGAACCTTTGTCAAATTGGCGGTGAAATACGCGCCATCGACCAGCGCGAATAGCGCCAGCAGCGGCAAGGCCGCGATCTTGGGCCAACCCCACAATCTGATAAGAACAACACCCAGCAGGCAAGTATCGATAAACATCGCGCCGGTCACCGCGATACCATAGGCCGACGTCAGGTTGGACGACGACTGGAAGAACAGGACCAGGAGGATGACCATCACCATGAGCATCCAGTTGACGAGCGCGATGTAGATCTGGCCCTCGGTCGCGGCACTCGTATGCTCGATCCGCAATCGCGGCATGAAGCCCAGCTGGATCGCCTGCTGCGTGACCGAGAAGGCACCGGTGATGACCGCCTGGCTGGCGATAACTGCCGCCATAGTTGCCAGCAGCACCAGTGGCAACTGAAGGCTGTCGGGTGCAAGCTGGTAGAAGGGTGACTCAAGCGCGGTTATTCCCTCGCGGAACAATAATGCGCCCTGCCCCATATAGTTGATGATCAATGCAGGCAGCACGAAGGCAAGCCAGGATATTCCGATCGGCTTCCTGCCGAAGTGCCCCATATCGGCATAGAGCGCCTCGGCCCCGGTCACTGCAAGCACGACGGAGCCGAGTGCAAGGAATGCGCGCAAGGGATCAATCAGAAAGAATTGAACCGCATAATATGGTGAGAACGCCCAGAGCACGCCCGGCGTCTTGACGATGCTGAGCGCACCAAGCGTCGCGATGGTCGCGAAATAAATCAGCATGATCGGGCCGAAGACCTGTCCGATCCGCGATGTTCCCTTGCGCTGAACGACGAACAGTCCGATCAGGATCATGACGGCCAGCGGAATCACGAGTTCGCGCAGACCGGGTGCAGCGATAGCCAATCCTTCGACAGCCCCGAGTACCGTCACCGCCGGCGTGATCATGCTGTCGCCGTAGAACAATGCAGTCGCGAACACGCCGAGCAGAATGATTCCCTTCGTCCACCGCTTCGTTTTCGTCTTTCCGGAAACCAGGGCCAGCAATGCCAGGCTACCGCCTTCGCCCTTGTTATCGGCCCGCATGATAATGGTGACGTATTTGATGGTTACGACAATCATCATCGACCAGAACATCAGGCTGATCACGCCCATGATGTGCGCCGGATCCAGCGTAAGCTTGTGATGGCCAGCGAAGGTCTCGCGAAACGCGTAGAGCGGGCTGGTGCCGATATCACCGAACACGACGCCGATCGCACCGAGCGCAAGCCTCGGAAGTCCCTCGGGTGCGTGCCCGTGAGTACCAGAAACCGGTCTTGCCGCCGGTCCGGCGGCTGCGGGCGACGTCGTCACCGTTGGTAGAGCATGCTCGAGGCGAAGGTCGAATTGGACATCGGACGCACAGACATTTTCATTGATCTCGCATGAATAGCTAGCACGCGCCCCCTCGACCGCGCAACGCCGCACTGGCTATAGGCCTGCGGCATATATCGCGGAGTGAAATGATGAAGGTCGGCATACCACGGGAGATCAAGAACCACGAATATCGTGTTGGCATGACGCCGCCCTCGGTTGTCGAACTGATCGCGCATGGTCATGAGGTCATCGTCGAGACACAGGCTGGCGTGGGAATCGATTTCAAGGACGCCGACTATGTCGAGGCCGGCGCGACGATTGCCCCCGATGCTCAGCGTGTTTTCGCCGACGCTGATATGATCATCAAGGTCAAGGAGCCCCAGCCCGACGAGGTTGCCATGCTGCGGCCGCGGCATGTTCTGTTCACCTATCTTCATCTTGCCGCCGATAGGCCGCAGGCCGAAGGGCTGATCAAGTCGGGTGCAACCTGCATCGCCTATGAGACCGTGACCGGTTCCGGCGGCGGTCTCCCGCTGCTCAAGCCGATGTCGGAGGTCGCGGGCCGGATGTCTGTGCAGGTGGGCGCGCATTATCTTGAAAAGGAACAGGGCGGCCGTGGTGTCTTGCTCGGCGGCGTTCCGGGCGTGGCGCCTGCCAGGGTCGCGATCCTGGGCGGAGGCATCTCGGGCATCAATGCCGCGCAGATGGCGGTCGGCATGCGCGCCGATGTCACCATCTACGATCTCAATATGAGCCGTCTGGCCGAACTCGACATGTTTTTCTCAAGCCAGATCAAAACGGCATTCGCGTCGAAGGCAGCCATCGCATCGGCCGTTCGCAACGCGCACCTCATCATCGGCGCGGTACTGGTGCCGGGTGCGGCTGCACCCAGGCTCGTCACGCGCGACATGTTGAAGACGATGAAGCGCGGATCGGTGCTGGTCGACATCGCGATCGATCAGGGCGGCTGCTTCGAAACCAGCCATGCGACGACTCATGATGATCCGGTGTTCGAGGTTGACGGCGTCATCCATTATTGCGTCGCCAACATGCCAGGCGCGGTCGCGCGGACATCGACCTTCGCGCTCAACAACGCGACGCTGCCCTTCGCGGTCAAGCTCGCCGACCTTGGCGCCGAGGCCGCGATGCGCGCCGATCGCCATCTTTCGGCCGGTCTCAACGTCTCCAAGGGCCAGATCCGCCACCGCGCTGTTGCCAACGCGTTGAACATGCCGTTCGAGGGTTGGGCTTAAGGGAACACAAACGGAACGTGAAGGTTGTGACCCGGGAGAAAGGATCATGACCATGACGGACGAGCATAACCCGAAGAGCGAGCCCTTTTCAAACGCCGAGAAGGATCCCGATGACTGGACAACCGGTGACGAGAAGATGACCGGCGCACAGGCCAGCTATCTGAAGACCCTGTCCGAGGAAGCGCACGAGGAATTCGACGAGTCCCTGACAAAGGCGGACGCCTCCAGACGGATTGATGAGCTACAGGCAAAGACAGGACGGGGCCGGTAAATCCGGGAATTGCTGGGCATGCTGAGCCAGTCTTCGGGCCGCGCTGCTCCGGCCTGGAAGGTGCCCAGCGATTCGGCGGCTTCAGGCGCTACGACCCGTTCCATCGGGACCGGGTCTACAGCCGCGCGTTGCCGCGATCTGTACCGTATGGAAGGACGTTGAGAGACAATTGCTGCCGTATCGCTCCGTTCGGCGAGCACAGTGACAATTGTGCTCGCACAATTGTACGGCGCGCGAATGACTGACATTGCCGGACAGCCGCCGCGACCCGTCACACCGATAAGCCTCATTGTTGCAGAGCTGGAGCGACTTTCGCTTCAAGCCGCTGCGTTCGTACCAGGCAATACCGACTTTTCAGCCAGGCTGCACGCAGTAACACGGCTGGCCAGCGGTCTCGATCCTTATGTCGAGGCGTGCACCACGCCGGAATCCTCATCGCTCGCCAAGCTGACCGAACGGACGCAACAGGAGGCCTGGGATCGCCGGTTCGCCGACGGGGAAACCGCCGTCGAACTTGAGCAGGAGATGGTGTCGGGCCATGTCGAAGGGCAATTGCTCAAGATGCTGGTCCACGCCACGCGCGCCGCAAGCATTCTCGAGATCGGTTTGTTTACAGGCTATTCCGCGCTGGCAATGGCGGAAGCGTTGCCGGAGGGCGGTCGCCTCGTCGCGCTGGAGATTGACGCGTTCGCCGCGAACTTTGCGCGCACTCAGTTTGCCTCGGCAGGCCTCAAGTCGAAGATACGCGTTGAGGTCGGTCCGGCCAAGGATTCGCTCCTGCGGTTGATCCAGGACAACGAGACGTTCGACCTGGTCTTCATCGATGCCGACAAGGGCAGCTATGGCGCGTATCTCGATATCATTCTTGAAAGTAGTCTGCTGTCCTCAACCGGTCTTGTCTGTGTCGACAACACGCTGATGCAGGGGAATCCCTGGTGCACGGGTGCGCGTAGCGAGAATGGCGACGCGATCGCCCGCTTCAATCGGCAAGTCGCGGACGATGCCCGCGTCGAGCAGGTACTGATCCCGATCCGCGACGGGTTGACGCTAATCCGGCGCGCGTGAGCACTGCACGCACGATCGCGACGCTGGCGGGACTGACCGCGCTGCTACCGCTGAATGCTGCCCTGGTGCTGGGTGCGCTGGCGGTCGGCACGGTGATGACACGTCGGCAGCCCGCGACCGCGGACAAGAAGACTGTCCTGGTCAGTGGCGGCAAGATGACGAAAGCGTTGCAGCTGGCACGGTCGTTCCACGCCGCCGGGCACCGCGTCGTGCTGGTGGACAGCCATCGATACTGGCTGACCGGTCACCGTTTTTCATGCGCGGTCGACCGGTTCTACACGGTGCCCGCCCCGGACGCGCCCGACTATGCCGATGCGCTTCTGGCGATCGTGAAGCGTGAGCAGGTCGATACCTATGTTCCGGTGTGCAGCCCGAAGGCCAGTCTTTATGACTCGCTGGCGATGCGATCACTCTCATCGCACTGCGAGGTGTTGCATGTCGCGCCGGACATGATTGAGAAGCTGGACGATAAATATCAGTTCGCCCGGTCCGCCGAGGCACTTGATCTGCAAACGCCGGAATCCGTCCTCATCACCGACCCTGAGCAAGTCGGCTCGTTCGATTTCGCTAGTCGCGCCCGGCCATTCATCCTGAAGAGCATCCGCTACGATTCTGTTCGGCGGCTCGATCTCACCAGATTGCCACTGGCTACACCAGCCGAGACCGAGGCCTATGCCCGCTCGCTTCCCATCACGCCGGACAATCCGTGGGTCATGCAGGAATTCATTCCCGGCACGGAATATTGCACCCACGGCACGATGCGATCCGGTTCACTGCGGGCCTATTGCTGCTGCGTGTCATCGGCATTTCAGGTGAATTACGAACATATCGACCGACCGGCGATCGAGGAGTGGGTCCGGCGGTTTTCTGCCGGGCTCGGCTTCACCGGCCAGGCATCGTTCGACTTCATCGACGCAGCGGATGGCAGCGGATTATATGCAATCGAGTGCAATCCGCGCACGCACTCCGCGATCACAATGTTCTACGACCACCCTGGCCTCGCCGAAGCCTATCTGTTCGATGCGCCACTCTCCGAGCCGGTGCGCCCGCTGGCGACCAGCCTTCCGACCTATTGGCTGTATCACGAGATCTGGCGGATCGTCGCGCACATCACTGACTGGCCGGTCGTGCGCGAACGGCTCCGTGTCATCCGGCAGGGCAAGGAAGCGGTGTTCGACTGGCGCGATCCGCTGCCGTTCCTGATGCTGTACCATTGGCATATACCCGTGTTGCTGCTGCGCGATTTGAAGGAGCGTCGCGGCTGGCTGCGCATCGATTTCAATATCGGCAAGCTCGTGCAGTCCGGGGGTGACTGACGTGGCGACTCCGCGCATCCTGCACCTAGTCGGCTCGCCGACCAATGCCTTCAACCGAGAACTCTCCGAACTCTATGCGCGTGGCTGCCTCGATGCGCTGGACGGTCCGATACGCGAGGCATCCGTCATCGCGCATATATCGCCAGACGGCACCTGGCGTTTCCCTCGCTCGCTCGACGCCGATGCGATCGCGGCAGCGCCGCCCATGACGTTGGGCGACGCGATCCGCGGCATCAACGATTACAGGATCGACATCGCCCTGCCCCAGATGTTCTGCCGTCGTGGCATGACGGACTATCGCGCGTTGCTGGAGGTTCTGAATCTGCCCTATCTTGGCAACCGCCCGCTGCAGATGGCGCTGAGCGCCGACAAGGCAAAGGCAAGAGCGATTGTGGCCGCGGCCGGCGTCCGGGTGCCGCGCGCGGAACTGGTACGAGACGGCGACACACCCAGCCTGCCCCCGCGCACCGTGGTCAAGCCGGTTGATGCCGACAATTCCGAGGGCGTGACGCTGGTGACGTCCGTCGATGATTATCCCAATGCGATCAGGGCGGCACTTGCCCATGCCGACGCGGCACTGGTTGAAGATTACATCCCGCTCGGACGCGAAGTACGCTGCGGGGTGATCGAACGCGACGGCGCGCTGCACTGTCTGCCGATCGAGGAATACCGGGTGGACGAGGCCGAACGACCGATCCGTCGGCGCGACCACAAATTGAAGCGGGGCGACACCGCGCGCTTGACGCTGGCGGCGAAGACTGCGGAAGAAGCATGGATCGTCGGCACGGACGATCCGGTGACAGCCGCGGTGCATGACGCCGCGCGTACCTGCCATATCGCGCTGGGTTGCCGGCACTACAGCCTGTTCGACTTCAGGATTGACCCGCGGGGCCAGCCCTGGTTCCTCGAAGCGGGCCTGTACTGCTCCTATGCGCCCGACAGCGTTGTCGTCACGATGATGGCGGCGTCGGGCGTGCCGCTCGATCAGTTCCTTGCCGAGTCCGTCGCCGACATACTCGTTCGTCCGGCTAATCGATAACCCCATGGAGTCACCCGTGCCGTCCATTTCCTCCCGTCTGGCCTCTGCGCTCCGCGCGGTGACGCCCGCTGCTTCGTCGCGCGACATCGCCAGTGATTTGCAATTGATCCTGTCCACCGACGCCTTTCGCGACCTGGTCACCGCCCTTGTCGACATCCCCGCCTTTTCGGTTGAACTCGGCACCGATTTCGCCGCTGCCGATGCGGTCACTGGGATCACGCCGGCACGGATGCTGCGCGGCGCGCTCAACCTGCCGCTTGGACAGATATTCGTGCTGCTCGCGCAATTGTCGGACGCGTTGATCGGAACGGCGGAAACAGCCGCCCTGTCGCGACTGGCGGACCGGGTGCTGGCGTCGGACCTCGCCCAGACAAAGCTGATCGCGTATCTGACGATGGTCATCGAGGACGACGCGGGCAAAGGCTTTTACGCGACCATGGCCGACCACCTGGTCGAAACCGATCCGCACGCCATCTATCCCACCTCACCCTACCGCGTGTGCGACGGGCGGGTGGAGAGCACGCCCGATCATCAGCATGTCGAAGCGGTCGTGAGCTTCAGTACCTTTGCGACGATCCGCACCATCGACCGCGTTCTGGATGTGGACGAGCCTACACTGCGTGATCTGTATCTACCGCTGGGCCGCTGCGTCTGTCTGGTCGACCAGAATGTCGAGGAACTGCACGGCGCCGGGCTTGACCGATATTTCCGCCATCACGGCATTTCGCTGGAAAAGCGGGTGTACCGCGCGATGGAGGCGGACAAGGGTCTGGCGACAGTCGAGCGGATGCTGGGCGATTTCAAGAAGCTGGGCGTATCGCGCAACGAGCCGGTACTGATCGTCGGCGGCGGCGTGCTGAGCGATACCGGCGGCCTGGCATGCGCGCTGTATGGGCGCAACACGCCTTATGTGATGCTCTCGACATCGATCGTGGCGGGGATCGATGCAGGTCCGTCGCCGCGCACTTGTTGCGACGGGTTCGGGTACAAGAACCTGCTGGGCGCCTATCATCCACCGATACTGTCGATCACCGACCGCTTTTTCTTCGGCACGCTGCGCGAAGGCTGGCTGCGTCATGGTATTGCCGAGATCATCAAGATGGCGGTGGTCAAGAACGCGGAACTGTTCGCCGACCTGGAAGAGGCGCAGGATCAACTGATCGCGACCCGCTTTGGTACCATAGATTGCGCGGCATCGGACCCGATCCAGCCCTTGTCGCAAAAGATCATCGGCGGTGCGCTGCGCTCCTATATCGAGGCGGAGTACGACAACCTGTACGAGACGCATCAATGCCGCCCGCATGCCTATGGCCATACGTGGTCGCCCGGCTTCGAGATCGAGGCTGGGCTGCTGCACGGCCATGCAGTGTCGATCGGCATGGGATTGGGCGCGTATCTGAGCCGGGAGCGCGGCTGGATCACGGCTGTGGAGTGCGATCGGATTCTCAAGCTTATGAGCGGCTATGGCCTCAGCCTGTGGCACGATATTCTGCGCGATGAACGGGTGATGGTGGAGAGCCACCGCAAGATCATCCAGAAGCGCGGCGGCAATCTGGTCGCGCCGCTTCCGCGCGGCGCGATCGGGCAATGCGGGTATCTCAACGATCTGAGCGAGCGTGACCTGCTCGTAGCCATCAATGGCTACGCAGCGGTTTGCGAAGGGTATCTGCGCGGCGGACGTGGCATCGATCCGTTATGCTCGGATGTCGGGCTGGAGGATCCTTCCACCGTGATGGAACCCTTGTTGCAGCATTGACGCCGGAACCCGAACAGCAACCGCTCGTATCACCGACGACCAAGGAGGATGACGACCATGCCAAAGACCGCCCTGATGTTTGGATCGATCGGATCGATCGCAGAAACCTCCGACATACAGCGCCAGGCCTATAATCAGGCGCTGCGCGAAGCGGGGCTGAATTGGGAGTGGGACGAGGCGACCTATGGGGAACTGCTGGAGCAGGCCGGCGGCAAGGAACGGCTGTCCATGCTGTCCGCCGCGACCGGTGCCGGCCTTTCGCCTGATCAGATCGAGCGCATTCACGCGCGCAAGACCGAGATCGCCTCCAATGAGGTGCGCAAGCACGGCTCGCTGCGCCCCGGTGTCGCCGCACTGGTCAAGGCGGCAAAGGACAAGGGGATGAAGCTGGCCTTTGTCACCACGACCTATCGGCCCAATATCGACGCGATCATGGACGCGGCGCGTGATTTGTCCGCTGCCGATTTCGACCATATCGTCTCGCGCGACGCGGTGGAGCGCGGCAAGCCCGCGCCTGACGCCTATGACGTCGCGCTAAAGGCGCTTGGCGTCGCCGCGGCGGACGCGATCGCGGTCGAGGATACCGCGAACAGCGTGATGGCCGCCAAGCGCGCAGGCCTGACGGTCGTGGCAACGCCCGGACAGATGACTCATGACCAGGATTTCTGGCAGGCCGATCTGGTGGTCGATGACCTGACGGACCCCCGCGTCATGGCGTTGATGGACTGATGACGGACGGCGCGCTCGCACCGTTCGGGCTGGAAGTGCGTGATGTAGAGATCGGCCAGGTTACGCCCGGCGATGCGAACACGATCAGGGCCATGATCGCGCGCAACCGCGTGGTCGTATTCCGCGATCAGCGGGCGGACGACGCAGACCTCGTCCGGTTCCTGTCGGCACTGGGAGAGATCACCTTTACCGACGGCGAGACGCCGGTGGACGATTACCCGGACCTCAATATCGTCTCGAACGTCGGGCGATCGATACCGCCCCGCAGTGTCTTCCATACCGATACCAGTTACGTGGCACGTCCCCCCGCCTTTACCGCCTTGCGCGCCGTCCTGCTGCCGGAGGTCGGTGGGAACACGATATTCAGCGACCAGGTGGCGGCATTGGCGCGCTTGCCGGTCGCGTGTCGCAAGGCGCTGGCGGGACGAACGGTCCGTCACCGTACGACCGGCCTGAATGATCGCAGCGAGCAAATCGTCCATCCCCTCATCCGCCGACACCCGTTGACCGACGAGACTGCCCTCTACCTGTCAACGCCTGAACGATGCACGGGCATCAGCGGACTTGACGCCGGGAAGAGCGCCCGCATCGTTGCCGCACTGTATTGCCACAGCACGCGCCCAAGCCACGTTTATCGGCACGCATGGCGCCGCGGCGATGTACTTATCTGGGACAATCGCGTGACAATGCACCGGGCCGATCACGACGGCGTCATCGGTGACCGCGTGTTGCACCGCGGCATGGTGCTGGGTGAGGCACCGTTGGCCGCCTAGAGCAGAATGACTTTTGAATGATTGGCGAGTGATGCTCGTTGCTTATTGCGCTCGCCGCGATGGCAAGTATCTGAACCGCACCGCATTGACGCTGGCCACTGACCAACCCGCGAGCAATTTTTGATGACCACGCTGCAGATGCTGTCGTTCGGGCTGATCGCCGGCACCATCGCCGCGTTCGCATGGGGACGATATCGCTATGATGCGATTTCGCTGACCGCGCTGCTGATTGCCATCATCCTTGGCATCGTGCCGATCAAGACCGCTTTCTCCGGCTTCACCAGCGACGTGGTCATCATCATCGCGTCGGCGCTGGTGGTCAGCGCGGCAATTGCCCGCTCTGGCGTCGTCGGGTTGGCAATCGCCCCGCTGCTTCAGCGTTTGACGTCATTGTCGGCACAGGTACCCGCGATGACGACCGCGACCGCCCTGCTGTCGATCCTGACAAAGAATGTCGGCGCGCTGACCATCCTGATGCCGACCGCGCTGCGCTTGGGACGCCAGGAAGGCAGTTCGGCATCGGCGATGCTGATGCCCATGTCGTTCATCTCGCTGATCGGCGGGCTGGTCACCTTGGTCGGCACCTCCACTAACATCATCGTCAGCGAGGTCCGGCAGCAAACGCTGGGCAAGCCGTTCGGCATGTTCGATTTCACCCCCGTCGGCTTGTCGCTGACACTGCTCGGCATCGTGTTTCTCAGCTTCGGCTGGCGCCTGTTGCCCCGTGACCGGCACGGGAACGAAGGGCTTGGCGAAAGCACGGCCGATCAATTCTATACGACCGAGGCGACCATTCCCGACGAGTTGCCCGACCGGACGCAGACGATCGAAGACCTTGATCTTGGCAGTCTCGGCATCACGCTGGACGGCATCCTGAGCGCGCAAGGCCGCCGCCATCCCGCCAATGACGCAACGGAATTGCATCCGGGCGATGTCCTGCTGCTGCAAGGTTCAGATGATGCGCTCGCCAAACTGTTCGACCGCGTACCGCTCATCCAGGCGCGCAGCGATGCCGCCATCGAAAAGGACGAACCCAGCGAGGAAGTCCGATCGATCGAAGCAGTGGTGCAGCCCGACAGTTCGCTGATCGGCGACACGGCCCGGCGCGCCCGGCTTCAGGACGAATATGGTGTAAAGCTGCTCGCGGTCGGGCGGCGCGGGGAGCAGATCACCCGCCGCCTGCGCGAGATCAGGATTCGCGCAGGCGACATGCTGATCCTCCAGGCGGGGGAACGCGCGCTGCCCGCCTTCCTGCGCTCGCTTTCGCTGCTGCCACTGGCCGAGCGACAGGTGAAGCTGGGCAACCCGCGTCAGCGTTTCGGCCCGGTCGCGATCCTGATCGGCGCGATAACGCTCATCGCGCTTGGGATCGTGCCCGTCGTCACCGCCTTTTTTGGCGCCGCGGTCCTGATGGTCGTCATCGGCGCGCTGCCCATGCGCGAAGCCTATGGCGCGCTGGAGCCAGAGGTTCTGATCCTGATCGGGGCGCTGACCCCGATCAGCGAGGCGGTACGCGACAGCGGCGGAACGGGTTTGCTCGCCGGAGGTCTTGCCGGCCTGATGACCGGGGTTGCGCCGATTATCGTGCTGGGGGCCATGCTGGTGACGGCGATGGTCACCGCGCCGTTCCTGCACAATGCACCGACCGTCTTGGTGCTGGGCCCGATCGCCGTGCTGGTCGCCAGGAAGCTCGGGCTTAACCCCGACCCCTTCCTGATGGCCGTCGCCGTCGGAGCCGGCTGCGATTTCCTGACGCCCGTCGGTCACCAGTGCAACACGCTCGTCATGGGGCCCGGCGGCTACCGGTTCTGGGACTATGCTCGGCTGGGCGCGCCACTGTCGCTGATGGTGATCCTTTGCGGCGTTCCCCTGATCGCCTTCTTCTGGCCGCTCGGCGGCTAGTCAGGCCTCGTCAACCGCCATGCGGCCGATCGCCGGATCGTCGGTGAAGAAGCCATCGATCCCCGCTGCCAGATAGGCGCGGATTTCCGCGACCGAGCCGGCCGGATTGCGCGCTGCAGGCCCGGCTGTATCCTGCATGTCGCGCGGCAGGAAATAGTTCTCCGGCCGAAACGTCCACGGCTGCACCAGCAGTCCGGCGCGGTGCGCGTCACCAACCAGCGAGGTCGGCTTGCCCAGTCGACCATCGGCGTCCAGCGGGATGATCGATCGGCCGTCGGGCGCAACAATATCCGCATAGTCGCTGATCACTTTCAGTCCATCGACCGTGATCATATCGGCGTAGCGAAGCCCCCCGCCGGCCGTGCCCGCGTCCGCAGGCTTGGCCTTTGGGTCGCTGCCGATCACCAGTTGCATCAGCTGAACATTGCCGGGCCGGCCCAGCTTCCCACGCAGGTAGCGCAGATTGGCGACCTCGAACGACTGTACGATTAGCGGCGCGGTACGGCTATGGTGATGGGCGGCGATACTGGCCAGGAACCGATCCTCAAGCGGCAGGCCGATGCTCGCGAAATAGGTCGAGTGCTTCAGTTCCGGCACCAGCCCGATCGTTCGCCCATAAGCCGATGAGATCGCGGCGGCGAAGTCGATCATCTCCGCCCAGGTCGCGATGTCGAACCGGCCGTCCATCGCCGCGTTCCCAGGGCGCAGCTGCGGCAATCGCTCACGCGCGCGCAACGTCTTCAGCTCGGCCAGCGTGAAATCCTCGGTGAACCAGCCGATCTGCTTTTCGCCATCGATCGTCTTTTCGGTGCGGCGACCGGCGAAGGCCGCGTGGGCGGCGACATCGGTCGTCTCGGCGATGTTGTTCTCATGCCGGATCACCAGCACGCCGTCCTTTGTCACCACGAGATCGGGTTCGATCAAATCAGCGCCGTCGGCAACGGCCTTGGCGTAGGCGGCGATTGTATGCTCGGGTCGCAGCGCCGAAGCGCCGCGGTGGCCGATGACGACAGGGCGGCTCGACCGCGGTGCCGCGACCAATCTGGTATCCATGAGTGTCGTCGCCATCGCCACGCCTCCCGCGTTCAACATCTCGCGTCGCGTCATACCCGGCATCGTTGTGTTTCTCTCAACTGATATTGTCCGCACGCCAATAGCAGGCGTAGGTTACAGTCTGGCAGTCACGGAGCCGTTTTATGACCGACTACACACCCCCCCGTATCTGGGAATGGAAGACAGAGAATGGCGGGCGCTTCGCCAGCATCAACCGGCCGGTCTCCGGTGCGACCCATGACAAGGAGTTGCCAGTCGGCAAGCATCCGCTGCAGCTTTATTCGATGGCGACCCCCAACGGCGTCAAGGTCACGATCATCCTGGAGGAATTGCTCGCCGCTGGCCACAAGGATGCCGAATATGACGCCTGGCTGATCAGCATCCAGGATGGTGACCAGTTCGGCAGCGGCTTTGTCGGCGTCAACCCCAATTCAAAGATCCCTGCCTTGGTCGACCATAGCGGTCCCGAGCCGATCCGTATCTTCGAGTCCGGCGCGATCCTGTTGCATCTGGCCGAAAAGTTCGGCGCGTTCCTGCCGACCGACACCGCCAGGCGCGCCGAGTGCCTGTCCTGGCTGTTCTGGCAGATGGGCAGCGCGCCGTATCTGGGCGGCGGTTTCGGGCATTTCTACGCCTATGCGCCCTCGAAGATGGAATATCCGATCGATCGCTTCTCGATGGAGGTGAAGCGCCAGTTGGACGTCCTCGACAAGCGCCTCGCCGATCACGAATATCTGGCGGGCGCCGACTACACGATTGCCGATATCGCGGTCTGGCCCTGGTATGGCGGCCTGGTCAAGGGCGTCCTGTACGATGCAGCCGAATTCCTGCAGGTCAAGGACTACACCAACGTCCTGCGATGGGCTGACGCGATCGGCGACCGACCCGCCGCCAAGCGTGGTCGCATGGTCAACCGCTCGTTCGGTGAACCGGAAAGCCAGCTTCACGAGCGCCACGACGCCGACGACTTCGATACCAGAACGCAGGACAAGCTGGCACCCGCGCAGGACTGACGCGGCGCACGTGAGCGGCATCCGCAACATCGTTGTCCTGACCGGCGCCGGGATCTCCGCCGAAAGCGGGATCGCCACCTTTCGCGGGCCTGGTGGCTTGTGGGAAGGACACCGGGTAGAGGATGTCTGCACGCCCGAGGCACTGGCGCGCGACCCGGTGCTGGTCCACCGTTTCTACGATGCACAGCGCGCGGCACTGGCGAGCGTCACGCCGAACGCGGCGCATCTGGCGCTGGCGCGGCTCGATCACAATTGGCCGGGCGACCTGCTGATCGTGACGCAAAATGTCGACGACCTGCATGAGCGCGCCGGTGCCGCTCGGCTGGTTCACATGCACGGCGCGTTGCAATCCGCATTGTGCGCCTCATGCGGCGGGCGCGATGCGTGGCACGATGCGCTGCCGCCCGGCCAAGCCTGTAGCGGATGCGACGCGCCGGAACTGCGGCCGGACATCGTTTTCTTTGGCGAGATGCCGTACCGGATGGACTGGATCGAGGCGGCATTGGCGCGCGCCGATCTGTTCGTCTCGATCGGCACGTCGGGCGCCGTCTACCCCGCCGCCGGATTCGTCCGGGAGGCGAGCGACCATGGTGCCACGACGCTTGAACTCAACCTGGAGCCGTCGGCGGGCAGCAGCGCGTTCGACGAATGTCGCTTTGGCCCCGCCAGCGCACTTATCCCGACATGGGTCGACGCGGTGCTGGAGCAGGCGTAGTCGCCGTCCATGACTGCCACTACCCGCACAGCTGCTCAGGCCATTGTCGAGGCGCTGGTCGCCGAGGGCATCACCCACGTATTCTGCGTGCCCGGTGAGAGCTATCTGGCGCTACTCGACGCGCTGGCCGACCGATCCGATGCGATCCGCGTCATCACCTGCCGTCAGGAAGCGGGCGCGGCCAATATGGCGGAGGCCTATGGCAAGCTGACCGGGCGGCCCGGCGTCTGCATGGTGACGCGCGGCCCCGGCGCCACCAACGCATCGATCGGCGTCCACACCGCGCATCAGGATGGCACGCCCATGATCCTGTTCGTCGGCCAGATCGCCCGCGCCGATCGCGGCCGCGGCGCCTTTCAGGAGGTCGATTACGGGCAGATGTTCGGCGGCCTCGCCAAGCTGGCGCTCGAACTCGACGACGCCGCGCGCACCGCCGAGATCATTCACCGCGCCTTTGCAACCGCGCGCCATGGGCGGCCCGGCCCGGTCGTGGTCGCCCTACCCGAGGACATGTTGGTCGAGCCGGCACCAGCCGGACAATATGCGCCGACCACCCCCGCGATCCAGGGCCTTGACACCGCGACACTCGCCGAAATCGCCGATCGGCTGTCGGTGGCGCAGCGACCGGTGATGATCCTTGGCGGCATTGGCTGGGACCGCACCTCGTTGACCGCGCTACAGACCTGGGCAGCATCCTGCGGGCTGCCGGTGGCGCTGTCGTTCCGCCGCAAGGATCTGTGGGACAACCGCGACCCCTGCTATATCGGCGACCTTGGGCTGGGCGCGAACCCGGCACTGCTGGACCGGGTGCGCGAAGCCGATCTGGTCATCGCGCTGGGAACGCGGCTGGGTGACATTACCAGCCAGGGCTACACCCTGTTCGATCGCGCGGTCATGGCCGAGCGGTTGATCCATATCCTGCCCGAACCCGCCGATTTGGGCCGCGTCTGGCCGGCATCGCTGGCGGTCGTCGCCGATCCATCCCATGCTGCAATGGCGTTGTCGCACGTACCGATCATGCGCGACTGGCATTACCTGTCGGCTGCGGGACATGAAGCCGTCGACCGCTTTACCGCGCCCGTCACCGTGACCGGCACCGTCAACCTCTCCACCATCTTCGCGGCGCTGCACGATCAGGTCGGCGACGATGCGATCATCTGCAACGGCGCAGGCAATTTCGCAGCGTGGCTGCACCGCTTCCACCGTCACTCCACGCCCGGCACGCAGCTTGCGCCGATCAGCGGCGCGATGGGCTACGGCCTGCCCGCCGCCGTCGCGGCCAAGCTGCTCCACCGGGACCGCACCGTCGTCGCCGTCGCGGGTGACGGCGACTTCATGATGACCGGACAGGAACTCGCGACCGCCGTGCAGCACGGCGCGAACATCATCGTGCTGGTCGTCGACAACGGCTCCTACGGCACCATCCGCATGCATCAGGAACGCGAATACCCCCACCGCGTCAGCGCAACCGACCTGCGCAACCCCGACTTCGCGATGCTGGCCCGCGCCTATGGCTGCTGGTCCGCCCGCGTCGAACGCACCGAAGACTTCGTGCAGGCGCTGGACGAGGCAATGAAAGCCAACATGCCCGCGCTGATCCACCTGATCACCACCATCGAAGACATCGCGCCGGGAAGGACGATCAATAGTCTGCACACATGATTTAGCCCGACGGCAAGACCCTTAACCCTCTCCCGCAAGCGGGAGAGGAGGGGCCCGCTGCCGAAGGCAGTGGGAGGTGAGGGCTTTCTGCATCTTCAAGAAGGAAGCCTGCCTTGCCAGGACTGCGCGCCCCTACCGCTATCGCTCCGACGCGCGCCTGTTAATCGGCACCCCTTTTCGTGCGAACTTTGTGAACTTCCAGGTTTGAGAACCGCATGACGGCCTACATCAGGCGCTACTCGCCACCCAGCGGTCGCCGATCCGGCGCAGCACGTCGAGCGGCACCCGGCCATGACGCAGGACGGCGTTGTGATAGTCCTTCAGGTCGAACCGGTCGCCCATCTTCGCTTTCGCCTTGTCGCGGATGTCGAGGAACACCGAATGACCCAGCTTGTAACTGCACGCCTGCCCCGGATTGACGCAATAGCGTTCCACCTCGCGCGTTGCGAAGCCCTCCGCCTCGCCCTCCTGCTCGATGAAATGCCGGATCGCCTTCTCCCGGCTCCAGCGATAATGGTGGATGCCGGTGTCGACGACGCAGCGATTGGCGCGGAACAGCTGAAACTTGAGATAGCCCAGCCGCCCCAGCGGATCGTCGTCATACATGCCGATCTCGTCGGCCAGCTGCTCGGCATACAAGGCCCAGCCCTCGCCATAGCCGGAAAAGCCACCGATCTTGCGGATCAGCGGCAGCCGCGTGTTCGATAGCGCCAGCCCGCCTTCCAGCTGATGCCCCGGCAGCCCCTCATGATAGACGGTCGTCGCCAAGCAGAATTTCGGCCAGTCCGCGGTCGTTTTCAGGTTGAAATAAACAAGGCCCGGCCGCGACCCGTCGATCGCCGGCGACTGGCTGAACGCCGCCGCCGCACCCGCCTCGGTTTGCGCCGGTACGCGGCGAACCTCGAACGAATAGGGCGGCAGTCGCTCGAATACCATCGGCAGCTTGCCCTTGATCGCCGCCAGCCGCGCATTGCAATAGGCGATCGCCTGCTGCTTGCCCGCATCGGTATCGGGATAGAGCTGGTCCGGGTTCTTGTAGAGCGCGGCCATCCGCTCGCCGACGCTGCCCTTGCTATAGCCCTGCTGCCTCAGCAGCGCATCCAGCCTCGACGACAGCATCGCCGCCTGATCCAGCCCGAACTTGTGCACCTCCTCCGGCGAGAGCGCGGTCGTCGTTGTCGCCTGCAGCGCGACGGGATAGAATGCCGCGCCCTGCGGCAATGCCCACACACCCGCATCGTGCGTCGCCTTTGCCCTCAACCGCTTCGCCTCGGCAATCTGGCGATCAAGCGCGGGCAGAACCTGCGAGTTATAGATACGCGCGGCGTCACGGCCATAGCTGTTACCCAGCCCCTTGTCCGCCGCGCGACGGGTGATCGACTGCACGACCAGTGCGTCCGAAGCCGGCTGGCGCGTCTTGCTCATCTGCTCCAGCGCCAGATCGAGGATGAAGTCGGGCGGAATTACGCCCAGCCCCGCGTCATGACTCATGCGTTCGGTATTGCTGTCCAGTTCGCGTGCGAAAGCCTGCAACCGCTGGAGATAGGCGTCGGCATCGCCCTTCGTCTCGATCTTGTGCTTCGTGTCCAGAAAATCGGGTACCGACTGATACGCACCCGACAGCTGCGACACGACGTAAGGGCTTGGTCCATAGGACGTTCCGCCGAAATCGAACTGCTGGACCGCCGCGCGTGAGCGATAGCCGTACAGCACGCTTTCCAGGTCGATCCGCTCCTCGGGACCAAGGCCGGCAGTGTCGATCGCCGTCAGCAGCTTGAGGCCCGCCTGCGTCTGTGCCTTCGCCGTCGCCCGGCCCGCCGCCGATTGATCGCTCAGCTTCGCGCGCAGGTCCGCGTTCGGTCCCTTGTCGAGGCCCAGTTGGGTTGCATATTCAGGGCTCTGGCGAAGCTGCTGCTGCACCAGATCTTCGAAAAGCGTCGACAATGGCGTTGGCAGATCGGCCGCGCGCACGGCGGCCGGAACAGTCGAGAGTGCGATGCTCGCCGCGCCCCCTTTCAGGATTTCGCGGCGATACACGGTCATCGATCAGGCCGTACGTGTGCCGGTCATCGGGAAGCTCCCGAACGCGCCCGCGCCGACCGTCCCGCTCAGCGCATCACCATCCACGGTCGCCTGGCAGTCGAGCGTCATCGGCATCGGCACGGTCATCTGCTGCTTCCAGCTGAGCGTATTGCCCTCGACGGTGCCACTGACGTCCATCGATCCCATCGCGCCCGAATTGTTGCCGGTGAAGCTGTTGCCCTCGCTCTTCACCGTCAGCGTCGTCTTCTGGTCGCCCAGCGGCGACTTGACCACGCAGTCATAGCTACCGTCCACACCCGCCATGTCGCTCTCCCTTACCGTGCGTCCGCCACGGACGCTGCCTCGATCACCTCGACCGGCAGGCCCAGCGTGTCAAGCTGCGGCTTCACCTTGGCCGCTTCGCCGACGACCACCCAGGTAAAGCGCGACGGATCGATCGCCTTGGCGATCGACGTGCGCAGCTCGGGCAGCGTCAGCGCGCTATAACGCTGCGTGATCGTCGCATAATAATCATCGGGCCGCTTGTAGAGGTCGTTTGTCTGCATCGCGCGCAGCACATCGCCCGACGTCTCGAAATTGCCTGAAAGCGACCGGATTGAACCGGTGACCGCCCGGTCGAACTCGGCTTGCGTCATTGGCTTGGTCGTCAGGAACTGCGTCACGTCACTGCGCAGCGCGGCGACGCTCGGCCCGGTCTGGTCCGCCTGCACAGGCGCACTCAGCACATAGGGAGCGGCCATCTGATTGCGCTCGAAATTGCCGAACACGCCATAGGACCAGTGCTTGTCCTCGCGCAGATCCATGTTCACCCGACTGAGAAAACTGCCGCCCAGCGCATCGTTCGCCGTCAGGATCGGCAACAGCTCGTCGGTGCCCTGCAAACCGGTCGGCTGACCGCCCGATATCAACGATTGCGGCGAATCAGGCCTGTTCACGAGCACGATCTTGGGCTTGACCTTTACCTGCTCTACCTTCGGAAAGGACTTGGTCCCCGCCGCGCCCGTCGCCCGCCAGTCGCCGAGCGATGCGTTCAGCACGCTTGTGATTTCGCCCAGCGGCCGGTCGCTGACAACGAAGATCGTCGCCTTGTCGGGTCGCAGCCATGCCTGCTGGAACGCGATCAGATCCGCGCGCGTCAGCGCCGCGACCGCCTTGGGATCCCCGCCCCCTAACGCCTTCGCATAGGGCGAGTTTGTGCCGTAGATATAGGGCGGCAGAACCCGCGCGGCGATTCCCTGCGGATCGGTCAGCTCCTGCTGGATGCCGGCCAGTTGCTGGTTCTTGACCCGCGCGACCTCAGCATCGGCAAAGGCCGGGTTGCGCGCAACGTCAGCGAACAGATCGACCGCGATCGCCAGGTTCGCGCTCGGCACCTCAAGTGACAGCGTCGTGCGATCGGGACCGGCGCCGGTGCCGATCTCCGCGCCCAGCCGCTCCTGCTGCTCGGCCAGCTGGATGCTGCTGCGCGTTTTCGTGCCCTCGTCCATCACCGACAAGGTCAGCTGCTGCGTACCGAGCTTGCCCGGCACATCGGCGGCGACCCCGGCATCGAAGCTCATTACCATCTGCGTGATGGGCACCGCGCCGCGCTCTGCATAGACGACTTCGATCCCGTTCTTCAGCTTTGTTCGCGCGACCTTGGGAAAGGTCAGCCCGGCGACGTTACCAACGGCAGGCAGTGCGCCGCGTGTTCCCTTGACCGCCTGCTCCGGTGCCGGGACAACCGCCGATTTCGCGGGCACCACCGCCTCATCATACGCGTCACGCGGCCCCGGCACGACGGTCAGATCATAGGAGGGCTTGGTCAGCCAGATATCGGCGGTAGTCCTGACGCTGGCGGGCGTCTGCGCGGCGATCGCCGCCAGCTGCTTCTTGTAGAAGCCGGGATCGTTTGAATAGAGTTCGCCCTGCGCCAGCGCGACCGCCTGCCCGCCGAAGCCGCCGACTGACTCCAGCCCCTCGATCCTGTTCGCCACTGTGACCGTCGCGACGCGCGTCACCTCGTCCTGCGTCGGTCCGTTCTTCAGGAAATCGCTCAGCAGCGCGTCGATCCGCTTGTTGACCACCGCCGGATCCACGCCCGGCCGCACGATCACGATGATCCGGAACTGCCCGACCTGCGCGAAATCCTGATAGGAAACCTGCACCTGCACCGCCAGCTTCTCGTCGCGCACCAAAGCGTTATCCAGCCGCGAAGCCGACAATCCGCCGAGCACCGATGCCGCAACCTTCAGCGCGGGCGCCGCGGGATCGTTCAGCCCCGGCACCACCCAGTTGCGACTGATCAGCGTTGCCGCGACACGGTCCTTTATCACCTCCTGCCTCGGCTCGGTCAGCGGCACGACGGGTGCGGGCGGCGCCTTGCTTTCAGGCCCGCGCGCAATGGCGCCGAAATACTTTTCGATCAGCGGTTTTGCGGTCGCCGCGTCGATATCGCCCGCCAGCACCAGCACCGCGTTGTTGGGGCCGTAGTGATCGTGGAACCAGTCCTTCACCGTCTGCAGCGACGCTGCATCCAGGTCTTTCATCGATCCGATGGTCGTGTGCCCATAAGGGTGCGTCGGCGCGAACAGGCCCTCGACAATCTTATACTGCACCAGGCCGTAGGGCTGGTTGTCGCCCTGCCGCTTCTCGTTCTGGACGACGCCGCGCTGCTCGTCGAGCACGCTCTGCGTGATCGCGCCGGTCAGATACCCCATCCGGTCGGATTCGAGGAATAGCGCACGCGACAGGGCAGCGGTCGGTACCGTCTCGAAATAATTCGTCCGGTCGAAATAGGTGGTCCCGTTATAGTCGGTCGCGCCGACATTCTTGAGCGGCTCGAAGAATTCACCCGGCGCGTTCTCGCTGCCATTGAACATCAGATGCTCGAACAGATGCGCAAAGCCGGTCTTGCCCTTCGGCTCGAACTTGGAGCCGACATTGTACCAGACCGAGACCGCGACGATCGGCGCCTTGCGATCGGTGTGAACGACGACACGCAGGCCATTTGTCAGCGTGAACCGCTGATACGGAATATCGACCGACTTCACTAGCGCGGCAACCGGCGCGGGATTATCCTGTGCCGCAACCGGAACCGACAGGAACGCGGTGCCCGCGAGCGCAATCGCCTTGATGTTCATCGCTCGTCTTGCTCCGGTCGGACAAATTGGGAGCGTCAAGGCTATAACGGTGATGAAACGGGTCGCAACGCCTAAGTCGGTTCGTTGCGGTCACTCATCCGGCGGCCGCATGATGCTAACTCTCCGGCTGGATCAGGGCCAGACCTCTTGTGTTGCTCAAATACAACACTATCTCGCTGGTCACTGGTTATCAGGGGCACGCAATGAACCTCGAGCAATTTACCGATCGGACAAAGGGCTTTCTCCAGTCCGCCCAGACCGTAGCCATCCGCATGAACCATCAGCGGATTGCTCCCGAACATTTGTTGAAGGCTTTGCTGGAAGACGAACAAGGAATGGCAGCCGGACTCATTGCGTCTGCGGGCGGCGATGCGCGCAAGGCGGTTCGTGAGACAGACTTGGCGCTCGGCAAGATTCCTGCCGTGTCCGGCTCCGGCGCGCAGCAGACCCCGGGACTCGACAATGACGCGGTGCGCGTTCTCGATCAGGCTGAACAGATCGCGCAGAAGGCAGGTGACAGCTTCGTGACCGTTGAGCGGCTGCTGGTCGCGCTAGCGCTCTCGCTGAACACCGTGGCGGGCAAGGCGATCCAGGCTACTGGTGCGACGCCGGAAGGACTGAACGCCGCGATAAACCAGATCCGACAGGGGCGCAGCGCCGATACGGCATCGGCGGAGGACCGGTACGACGCGCTCAAGAAGTTCGCGCGCGATCTGACGCAGGCGGCCCGCGACGGCAAGCTCGACCCCGTGATCGGCCGCGACGAGGAGATCCGCCGCACGATTCAGATCCTTGCTCGCCGCACCAAGAACAATCCCGCGCTGATCGGTGAGCCCGGCGTAGGCAAGACCGCGATCGCGGAAGGGCTGGCGCTGCGCATCGCCAATGGCGATGTACCTGACACGCTGAAGGACCGTCGGCTCATGTCGCTGGACCTGGGCGCGCTGATCGCGGGCGCCAAATATCGCGGCGAGTTCGAGGAACGGCTGAAAGGCGTGCTGGACGAGGTTAAGGCGGCCGAGGGCGACATCATCCTGTTCATCGACGAAATGCATCAGCTGATTGGCGCCGGCAAATCCGAAGGGGCAATGGATGCGGGAAACCTGCTGAAACCTGCTTTGGCGCGCGGCGAACTCCACTGCGTCGGCGCAACCACGCTCGATGAATACCGCAAATATGTCGAAAAGGATCCCGCGCTTCAGCGCCGGTTCCAGCCGGTCTTCGTTGGTGAGCCGACGGTCGAGGATACGGTATCGATCTTGCGCGGTCTCAAGGAGAAATACGAGCTGCATCACGGCGTCCGTATCACCGACGGCGCGCTGGTCGCGGCCGCGACCTTTTCCAGCCGCTACATCACCGACCGATTCCTGCCCGACAAGGCGATCGACCTGATGGACGAGGCCGCCTCGCGCATCCGCATGGAAGTGGAGTCCAAGCCCGAGGAGATCGAGGCGCTCGACCGGCGGATCATTCAGCTGAAGATCGAACGAGAGGCGCTCAAGCGGGAGACCGACACCGCATCGCGCGATCGGCTGACGACGCTGGAGGGCGAGCTTGCCAATCTGGAGCAACAATCGGCCGAGCTGACGACACGCTGGCAGGGCGAGAAAGAGAAGATCGGCGCCGAGGCCAAGCTGAAGGAGCAGCTTGATGCTGCGCGCATCGCGCTGGACCAGGCACAGCGGACCGGTGATCTGGCGCGCGCCGGAGAGCTTTCCTACGGGACGATCCCCGACCTGACACGACAGTTGGCGGATGCCGAGGGCCAGACGACAGGCGCTATGCTGCGCGAGGAAGTGGCCGCCGACGATATCGCCGGCGTCGTTAGCCGCTGGACCGGCATTCCCGTCGATCGCATGCTGGAGGGAGAGCGCGAGAAGCTGCTTCAGATGGAGGAAATGCTTGGCAAGCGCGTGATCGGGCAGGCGGATGCGGTCCGCGCCGTCTCGACGGCGGTCCGCCGCGCGCGGGCGGGTCTTCAGGATCCGAACCGCCCGCTCGGCTCGTTCCTGTTCCTGGGGCCGACCGGTGTCGGCAAGACCGAGCTGACCAAGGCGCTTGCCGAGTTCCTGTTCGACGATTCATCGGCGATGGTGCGGATCGACATGAGCGAGTTTATGGAAAAGCACGCGGTCGCGCGCCTCATCGGTGCTCCTCCGGGCTATGTCGGTTACGAAGAAGGCGGCGTCCTCACCGAGGCGGTGCGCAGGCGTCCCTATCAGGTCATCCTGTTCGACGAGGTAGAAAAGGCGCATGGCGACGTCTTCAACGTGCTGCTTCAGGTGCTCGATGACGGGCGGCTGACCGACGGCCAGGGCCGCACGGTCGATTTCTCGAACACGCTCATCATCCTGACGTCGAACCTTGGCAGCCAGTATCTCGCCAACATGGCCGACGGCGATGACGTGTCGAGCGTCGAGCCGCAGGTAATGGACGTCGTCCGTGCACACTTCCGACCCGAATTCCTGAATCGGCTGGACGAGATCATCCTGTTCCACCGTCTGGGTCAGGATCATATGGGGCCGATCGTCGACATTCAGGTCGGCCGCGTCGGCAAGCTGCTGGCGGATCGCAAGGTCGAGCTGGACCTTACCGATGCGGCGCGGGCATGGCTGGGGCGCGTGGGATACGACCCGGTCTATGGTGCTCGCCCCCTCAAACGCGCGGTACAACGCTACCTTCAGGATCCGCTTGCAGAGGCGATCCTGCGCGGCGAGGTGAGGGATGGCGCGACGGTCGCGGTCGACGAGGGTGACGGCAAGCTGGCACTGGCCGTTCAAGGCTGACCCTTATGGATCGAGCGAATAGCCCATTCGCTCGATCCAGGGCTCCAGAATCGGAAGTACCGGCTTCAGGTGATGGCGATAACGATGCCAGCGTCCGGATGAGCGCGTGTAGATCGGCTCGCCGACCTGGGCATAACTGGCGGTGCGGATATGGCCGCGCCGCGCTGCACTGCCCTGGTTATCGGTCACCGCGTCCGTCCAGGGGCGATCCAGAAAAGACAGCAACGCCCGCATCTCGCCCTGCGTGCCCGCGACGACGTGCTCATAGCGGACGGTATGGACCGCCAACGGCAGTTCGGCTTGCGCGCGCGTCCAGTGCGCGAATGCCGAATTGTACAGGGTCGCGGCACCCTCCAGCGTCAGGAAATGGACCATCGCGCGGTTCGGCTGGAAGTTCGAGATAAAGCAACTGAGCAGCACGTCGCACGGGTGTCGCTCGGCAAAGATGATCTTCGCATCCGGAAACAGCCGGTGGATCAGCCCGACGCGCGCCATGTGGAGCGGGAACTTGTCGACGATCGTCGCTCTCGCCGCGGCGGGAGCGAGTTTGTCCAGCTCGTCGAAATAAACCGCGCGCAGCCGTCCCAACTCCGCTTCATCAAGGTCGGGGAGCAGGCTGACCGGACCCATCGCCGCCTCGACCGCGCCCATCAGCGGCATTTCCTCGAGTACATGCAGGCCCGGCACATTCATCAGCAGCGTATCGATCAGGGTGGTGCCCGAGCGCGGGAAACCGGCAATGAATACCGGTGATGGTCGTCGTTGTTTGGCCCCCTGCCCCGATTTGGCGAGGGCTGGCAGTTGCGCGGTCGACCGGAGAATATCCGTCAGGAAGCGACCTCCCTCCTCGATCATCGCCGGAGAGACGATGCGCCGCGTCGCCGCCTTCATCTCGCTGAACGCCTTGAAAGCACGGTCCGTATCGCCAAGCCGGTCCGCAACCTCACCGATAAGGTTCATGCGGCGAATGGGATCGATGGTTTCCGGTGTAGCCTCGATCAGTGGCAATGCCGCATCGAACCGTCCACGCCGCCGCAGCGCCCACGCACGCAGGAAGTCGATCTCAGGCGCGACAACCCTGGCCTTCGCCGCATCCGCGATCACTGTCTCCAGATCATCGATACGATTGAGATTTTCCAGCATCAGGCCGAGTTCCAGCCAGGCCCCGAGATGCTGCGGATCAAGCGACAAGGTCTTGCGGTAAGCCGTCTCGGCAGCGTCAAAACGGCGCAACGTTGCCTCAGCAAGACCGAGCTCGAAGCGGATCTGGGGGTCGTCGACACATGCGATGGCAGCGGCGTGCGCGGCGCGCAGACGTTCCTCGTTCCGCTCGGCCTTTGCCAGCAGTTTCAGCAGATTGACCCTCGGCAGCGGGTCAGTCGGGTGCAGCTTGATCGCACGGTCGAATGCAGCAATTGCACCATCGGGCTCGCCGATGGCGGAGCGGGCATTGCCGAGGTTGTTCCAGCTCTGCGCATCACCCGGATTGGCTGCGACCACCGTCTGGTAATCTGCGGCCGCTGCAGCATTTTCCCCCCGCGCCTGTCGGAAATAACCGAGGAAGCGGCGGAGCCGCGCATCGGCGGGATCGCCCGCCAGGCATGCCGCCTCTGCCTCTTCCTGCCGACCCATCTCCATCAGCGCACGAACCACGTTCACGCGCGCGGTCGCGTCATCGGGACGCACCGCAAGCACTCGCCTCAGATGGTCGACCCCAGCCGCCAGGTCGCCGATTTCGCACGCGATCAGCCCGGCAAAGCCCAGCAGTGCGGGATCGTCGGGCTGCTCGGACAGAGCCACGTCCAGCATGGTGCGCGCGGCGAGAGTTTCACCGGCGCGCAGACGCTCGGCGGCGCTACGCAGGACGGGCGTGGGGTCGAACGGGATCATGCCGGCGGCGGGGCGATATCGAAGGCGATGGTCAACCGCTCACCTGTCGCGAACGGGACGGTGCCGTGCCACATCGTCGAGGGGAACAGCACCAGCCGACCCGGCTTCGGTTCAATCGTACGGAGGGGTGACAGATTCAGTCCGAGATCATCGTCAGGTTGCCCGAGCGTCAGCCATCCGGCGTCCGTTCCCTGGCTTTCGGGCAGCGACACGTACAGCGCCGAGCTGATCCAGCCTTGGGGATGGACGTGATTGGCGTGCCGCCCACCCCCCGACAGCCGCACCGACCATGAGCCTGCAAAGCGCGGCACGCGGTCACGGCGCATGGCCAGCGTCGGATGGCGGGGATCGGCAGGCGGCAGCCGCGCGATATGCCCCTCGACCGCCGCGACGATCGCGCGCCGGGCGAGCTGAATATCGGGATCGACATTGGCGAGCAGGATGCCATCGGTCTGCGTCCCGCCGCGTACCGACTGGTCGAGATGCTGATCGCGCGCGCGGTGGAGGCCACGCAGTGTCGCGGCCAGCCGGTCGAGCGGCGGCAGCGTCTCGGCCAGATCGATGACCGAAACCAGCCCCTCTCGCTCCTCCAGCCAGGCATGACGGCGCGCATCGATCAGGCGCCAGACGATCGCGGCATAGGGCGTGAAGGCGTTGGCGTCCGGGCCCTTCAGCCCTGCCTCGACCAGCGTCGCTGCGTCCGCGATGCGCGCGGTTCTGACGAGGTGCCGGACATGGGGAATGTCGCGGCTGTCCAGCCGGTCATAAGCGGTATCCGCGCGGGGATCGCCGGTGTCCGACCACAGCATCGCCTGCGTCGCGGCCAGGAACGGCTGCTCCCCGAGCGCGGTTCGCGCGTCGTCGATGACGCGCTGTGCCGCATCGAATGCGCGGGCGTGCATCAGCGTCGCTAGCCAGCTTTGCCATAAAGCCGGATTGCGCGGTGCCGCCGTGACGGCCGCGCCATAGGAGCCGGTGAAATCCGACCTCTCGCCCAGCATCCAGCGCAGCCGCGCGAGTTGTTCATGCCCCGCGATCCACGCCGGCGCCCGGGCGACGATCGCCGCCAGTTCTCCGGTCGCGGTCTCGCCGTCACCGATGGCGAGGCGCGCGGCGGCGCGGCCGAGCAGCACGTCGCCGTCATGCGGCGCGAGACGGTTCGCGCTCTGGTAGAGCGCAACCGCATCGCGGCCCGCCTCATAGGTGACGCGCGCAAGGCCGTGGGCGATGCTCGCATCGCCGGGCGCCAGCCCCGAGGCACGGTCGAACGCGGCCATCGCGGCGATGCGGTCGTCGAGCGCGCGGTGCAGCAGGCCGGTCCATTGCCACAGGCGCGGGTCGGAGCCGATCGTTCGCGCGGCGCCCGCTACGCGATCGACGACGTCTGCCTCGGTCTGGTCGGCAAGGGCCTGACGCGCGAGTTCTGTCGCGGACGCAGCGGATAGCGCGCTGTCCGTCCTGTCCGTAATCACTCGTGAACCCGCGTTCATAGACACCGCTCTAGCGGAGCGAGAGGGACAAAAGAAAGGGCCGGCGATGCTTGCGCGCCGCCGGCCCCGGAATGAGCGTGTGTTCGTCCGATCAGAAGTTGATCGTCGCACCCGCATAGATGTAGCGGCCCAGCGCGTCATACACGACCGGGTAGGTGTTACCGTTCTGGAAGCCGCCCAGACCATAGACGCCCGCGCTGGGCACCGTCGGCGGATCGCGATCCAGAATGTTTTGCGCGCCGAGACGGAAATTAAGGTGATCGCCCACCGTCGCCGTCATCGCCAGATCGAAGAAGCTCTGCGATTTGATCCGGCTGTTGAACGCGGTGAAGTTGTTCGCACCACCCGGATTAAGCGTCGTGAAACCGGTGCTGCTCTCGATATGGACCGGGCCGAAATAGCGCCACTGACCCGAAAGACCGATGCCGTCCGGCAGTGTGAAGGTCACACGTGCCTTGTGGCGCCATTCCGGAGACGGTGTTCCACACTGTACGCCATACAAGCCCGAGCAGTCATAAGGATCAGCCACGCCGTTATCGACGATCAGCTTGTCGAGGAACGTGCCATTGAAATTGGCACTGAGCGATCCAAGACCACCAATTTCATGCGCATAGCTGCCGCCTACGTCGATGCCGGACGTCTTCAGGCTACCGATATTCTGCGTTAGGTCGGTGACATAACCGTTTGGCGACCGCCAGATCGAACCGCTGCCGTCACGATTGATAAACTGGCAGAAGGGTGACGTCGCATCGTTGGTGCACTGGGTCAGGATCGTATCCTGTCCGATCCCCGAGACCAGATTGCTCACCTTGATGTTGAAATAGTCGACGGTGACCGCAAGTCCGCGGAGGAACGGCACAAAGTCTGGCTGGATCACCACGCCGGCCGTATAGGTATCGGCCTTCTCCGGCGTGATGTTGGGGTTGCCACCGATCAGACCATTATACTGGCTGGCCGGGTTTGGCGTGACGATCTGCCCGACGCGCAGACCTTGCGCAATACAGCCGGCATCTGCCGCGGTTATAGCAAAGCCCGCGCAGGGATCGAGCGAGCCATTGAGCGCGACACGCTGAGGCGCGAAGAGTTCCTGGATGTTTGGCGCACGCACCGCCCGATTATAGGCGCCCCGGAACCGGAGCGCGCGGACCGGCGCAATGTTGATGCCGCCCTTATAGGTATCGGTCGAGAAACTGCGGCTGCCCAGATCATAGTTCGAGTAGCGATAGCCCCCCTCAAGCGACAGGTCATAGATGAAGCTTTGCTGGATGATCGGTACGCGGACTTCGCCGAACCCTTCATAAACCTGAAACGACCCGTTGATCGGCAACGTCGCAGCACCCTGACCAGCCAGGTCGCCGGTCTGGAAAGCGACATCGGTCGCCAGGTCCAACGCTTCCTTGCGATATTCGAAACCGACGTTGATGCCGATCCCGTCATTCGCAAATGGCGATTTAAGACCATATTCGCCAAGCAAGCCGGTGAAGTTGATCGACGCCACCTGCTCGGTCGTCCGACCGCGCTGGAAGCCCGGAACCGCGACATAATTCACCGCCGCCGGGGTAACGCCACCCACGGTGAACAGGTTATAGGGAACGCAATTCGGGTCGGTTCCGGCAACGACCGAACGGCATGTCGGTGTACCATTGACCGAGACGACATCAAGTGCGTTGCGAAGACGCGAGATCGAGAAGTCGTTGAAATAGGTCTCCTGATAATTCGTCCGGCCATATTGATAAAAGGCATCGTATGAAAAGCCCTTTGTCACGTCGCCGCGCGCGCCGACGACAATCCGGTAGCTGGTGTGCTGAAGATCGTCGCGACGCGGCGCACCCTCAACATTGCGCTTCAGGATCTGGGCAAAGCCACGCTGATAGGCAACACCTGTCGTCGGATCGATGAACGTATATGGCTGTGAATTATAGAACCCTGCTTGCGCATCCGACGTCACCGTCTCCGGTCCGCCGTTGACGGGCGGCGGCAGAAACGCCCCCGTAACCGGATCGCGCGACGCCACAACCAGATTACCCTGGTTGAACAACACGCCACGCTGCTGTGCGGACAGCAGTGGATTGTCGCTGTTGACGGTGAAAGTGTTACCGAAGTCACCCGATGGCGCGATCTGCGCGACCGAACGATCGTCCATGAACATGCCCTCGAGATAGGGCTTGAATGCGTCATCGACATCGTAATTTGCAAAGAAGCCAGCCGTATAACGCTCGTCGGGACGCTGATAGTAATTGGATGGCGCGTAGTTGAAGGGTGTAAAGTCGCCAATCAATGTCTGGTTCGCACCGACCTGGAAATAGGTTGACGTCCCACCCGAATAAGGCGCCGCAACGAGCTGACCGTTAGGGCCCAGAACCGTGTCGGCCGGGCTACCGCCATCATATGCGATGACCGTGCCGTTGGCAGAGGTTGCCGAACCGCCACACGACAGAGCGCCGGCCTTGTTCGCCGAAATCGCGCAGGCGCTGTAATCACGGCGATCCTGCGTCACCGCGTTGATCTTGCGATAGCCGACATAGCCAGTCACATGCCCGCGATTATCGTCAAAGCCCGCGCCAATCACCGCGGTCGCGTCGATCGTGCCGCCATCGGTCGATACGCCATCGGGGTAACCGAAGCCGCGCGCATTCAGTGCGCCGCGGATCGCATCACTGGCGTTGTTCTTGTGATTATAAAAACTATACTGTCCCTCGATCTTGAACCCGGTGAAATCGGTGTCCATGATGAAGTTGACGACGCCGCCGACGGCATCGGCACCATAGGTGGACGATGCCCCGCCGGTCAGCACGTCCACGCGCTTCACCAGCGCGGACGGGATGAAGTTGACGTCGGCTGCGGAGTCGGTCGGGTCGCCGGGAACCAGGCGTCGCCCGTTGACCAGCACCAGCGTACGGTTCGAACCAAGATTACGCAGATTGACGGTCGCCGTTCCGGTCGCGCCGTTCGACACGCTGCTGCCCTGATCGGCGAAAACCTGCGGCAATGAATTCAGCAGATCTTCCGCGCGGGTCGTGCCCTGCAACTTGAAATCCTGCTGATTGACGACAGTGACCGGGCTTACCGCGGTCAGATTGGGCTGAGGAATGCGCGAGCCGGTGACGACGATGTCGCCACTCGCTGCGTTGCCGGGCGTGCCAGGCTCGCCATTGGCGTTGCCCGGATCCTGTACCCCCGACAGCGGACCCGCATCGGGGGTCGTCGCCTGGCCCTGCGCGTCGGTCGGCTCTGTCGACTGCGCATATACCGGCGTCGATAGCAGCGCGAGGCCCAGCGCGAACGGCGCGGCGCCTGACTTGAGGCCGGACATGATCTTGATCTTAGTCAAAGGTTATCCCCTTCGCATTCCCTGAATGGTCTTCATCTGCCGTTAAGCACATCTGACTCTGCGCCTGATTGCGTCAGCCACGGCGTCGTGTAAATCCTCGATTAACAAAGCAGTGGACAATCCGTGGCGGGTGTAGCGATTATGCCACAATCTCGCGTGGCTCGTTCGCACGCTACAAACGGATGGAAAAGGGGGAACGCGATGCGCGGAACGATCGCGGCGGTCATGCTGCTGACGGTGCCGGTCCTGATAGGCCAGGCGGGGGCGGACACGCCGAAGAACAGGCGCGCCGGCGTACTGCAGGAGGCGGTCGCCTGCCGGGCGATCAGCGACGATCAACAGCGGCTCGCCTGTTACGACCGCGCGGTTGCCGCGCTCGACAAAGCGGAGGCCGCCGACGAGGTGGTGGTGCTCGATAAAAGCCAGGTGCAGCAGACCCGCCGGTCGCTGTTCGGGCTGTCCTTGCCGAAAATCAGGATATTCGGCGGCGAGAAAAAGGGCGACGAGCAGCTACAGACACTGGACGCGGTCGTCGCCTCGACCACGCGGGACCAGGACGGGCGGCTGATCTTCACCATCGAGGACGGCGCGCGCTGGCACCAGATCGACGACCGCCCGTCAACCCGGGTGAAGCGCGGAACAAAGGTCCAGTTCCGCCGCGCCGCCTTCGGCAGCTATTTTGCCGGGTTTGAAGGAACAACCTCCATCCGCGTGCGGCGGGAAAATTAAAGCGGGCGGGGCCGAAAAAAAAACGCTCTATCCCGGCGCCACCGGCCCCGCAACCAGCAGCGGGTCGAGCCGCGCGCCGCTCCAGGTAACTCCCCAGTGAAGATGCGGCCCCGTCGCCCGCCCGGTCGCGCCGCTATAAGCGATCACGTCGCCCTGACGCACGCGATCGCCGGTCGCAACGGCGATCCGTGACAAATGCAGGAACGCGCTGTCGAGCGCATGGCCGTGCGCGACCATCAGCAGATTGCCCTCCAGCGTGTACGGATGGTCGCTCGCCAGGATCACCACGCCGTCGGCGGGCGCCCGAACAGGCGTGCCGGTGGGGACCGCCACGTCTGCGCCGCCGTGGAACGAGCCGGGCTTTCCCTGATACACGCGCTGCGACCCGAACCAGCCGGACTGGCGGCCGTGCACCGGCCATTCGAACGACCGGCGCCATCCGTCGCTCTCGACGGGGATCGCCCGCGCCCGATCGATGGCGGCGCGCTCGATCGGGCGCAGGCGATCGAACTCGGCGCTGGTGCGGCCGGCGTGGTAGGGCGTGTCGACGCGCTCGATCCGCCAGTCGCGCTGCGCCACGGCGATCGTGCGCCGGAACTGATGACCGACGGTGCTGGTCGCGACGAGCAGCGCGTCCGTCGCGGCGTCGCGGTCGAAGCCGAGGATGAAGCGGCCGTCGGGGGCAAGCGCCACCTTGGCACCGTCCAGCGTCAACCCGATGATTCCCGGCGACGCCTTGCCCATGACCAGCCCGCCCTGCACCGCCTGTCCTTGGAGCAGGACGTCGCTTTCGCTCACTGGCCTATAAAGAGGAATCGGCGGCGGCGCCTGCCGGGCGGCGGGCGGCGGAACGTGCGTGGGCGGGCCGACGCAGCCCGCCAGCGCCACTGCCAGTGCGGCGGGGGCGATCCTCAACGCGGCGCCATCGCCTTGCTGGCCAGCGCGGCGGTCGCATAGGGTTCCTGCCGCGCGACGTTCCAGTAACGCAACTGATCGAGCGCGATCGGCGCGCCCGATTGCGCGCAGATGACATGATCGCCCGACGCCAGCACGCGAAAGCCGTTGGCCATGTAATGCAGCCGCGCCGGACGATCGGTATTGGACATCAGCATCGGTATGTTCCTCTACAGCAGGCTGGGCTGTTCCGCGCCCGGCCCCGGCTTATCAGTTCCCGGCTTGTCATAGGAACGCGCGGGCGCGCGCTCAACCCGTGCGTCGACCACGCCGTCGCGGAAATGCAGCGACAGCGCACCCGCGGTCCGTGCGGCCGCACTGCCGGTCAGCGTCGCGCCATCGCGCGTGGTGACGCGGGCATAGCCGCGCTCCAGCACCCGGTCGGGGTCGAGCGCCTGCACCAGCCGCCATGTCGCCTCCAGCCGGCCACGCGCCGCCTCGACCTGACGCTGCAGGATCGCCGGGCGCAGCGCGCCTCCGGTGCGGTCCAGCACGCCGCGCGCGGACGCAAGACGCCGCTCCAGCGCCTGCCCAAACCGCTGCGCCGCGTCGTCGGTGCGCTGGCGTTGCGGGGCCAGCAGCGCATCGCGCCGGGGAAGCAGCCGCGCCATCGCGTCCAGCCGCTCGCGCCCGCGCTCGACATAACGCCGTGCGCACCGCTCGGTACGCTGTGCGGTGCTGGATACCGACAACCGCAGATCGGCAAGCACGGGTACGGCCAGCTCGGCGGCGGCGGTCGGGGTGGGGGCGCGCAGATCGGCGGCGTGATCGCACAAGCTCGTGTCTGTCTCATGGCCCACCGCCGAGATGATCGGGATCGAACACGCGGCGACCGCGCGGACTACCGCCTCCTCGTTGAACGCCCACAGATCCTCGACCGACCCGCCGCCGCGCGCGACGATCACCAGATCGGGTTTGTCCGCCATCGCGTCAAAGCCACGAACGGCGGCGGCGATCTCGGCGGCGGCGCCTACTCCCTGCACCTTGACGGGCCACACGATGACGTGGGTCGGGCACCTGTCCTCCAGCCGGTGGAGGATGTCGCGGATCACCGCCCCGGTCGGCGAGGTGACGACGCCGATTGTACGCGGCAGGAACGGCAGGCGCTTCTTGGTGGCGGGGTCGAACAATCCCTCGGCGGCCAGCTGCGCCTTCAGCTTGTCCAGCAGCGCCATCAACGCGCCCACGCCCGCCAGTTCCATCCGCTCGACGACGATCTGGTATTTTGAGCGGCCGGGATAGGTGGTCAGCTTGCCCGTCGCGATGACCTCGATTCCATCCTGCGGCGCGAAGGCCAGGCTGCCCGCCTGCCCCTTCCACATGACCGCGTCGATGACCGCGCGGTCGTCCTTCAGGCACAGATATGCGTGTCCGGATGCGGCGCGCTTGTACCCCGATATCTCGCCGCGCAAACGGACATGGCCGAACGCGTCCTCGACCACGCGCTTCAGACGAAACGCCAGATCGCCGACCGACACGTCCGCCAAGTTGTCCCCCCCCCCACTCTCAGCTACCAGCCCCGGCATGTCGGAAAAGGAAGGGTCGGGCATGAACGTCCTGCTGCTGGGATCGGGTGGTCGCGAACATGCACTGGCTTGGAAGCTGGCGCAGTCGCCGTTCCTAGGTACGCTGTATGCAGCTCCCGGCAACCCCGGGATCGCCGCCCATGCGACGATCGTCGCACTCGACGCGGCCGATCACGGCTCCGTCTGTCGCTTCGCGCACGACCAAGACATCACGCTTGTAGTGATCGGGCCGGAAGCGCCGCTGGTGGACGGCCTCAGCAATGCACTGCGCGCCGACGGCATCGCCGTCTTCGGCCCCGACCGGGACGCAGCACAACTCGAAGGATCGAAGGGCTTCACCAAGGATCTGTGCCGCGAGGCCGACATTCCGACCGCCGCCTATGTCCGCGTCAACACCCGCGCAGAGGCGGAGGCTACGCTCGCGTCGACATTCGCGCGTCCGGTCGTCATCAAGGCAGATGGCCTGGCGGGCGGCAAGGGCGTGACAATCGCTTATGGTGAGGTCGATATTGACGCCGCACTGGACGCGATCTTCGCCGATGGGCCTGCCTCGGCGGTGATCGAGGAATATCTGGACGGCGAGGAGGTCAGCCTGTTCGTGCTTTCGGATGGCAAGACGCTTGTCCCGTTCGGCAGCGCGCAGGATCACAAGCGGGTCGGCGACGGCGACACCGGGCCCAATACCGGCGGTATGGGCGCCTACAGCCCGGCACCAGTGCTGACGCGGACACTTGAACGCCAGGCGATCGAGCGGATCATCACGCCGACTATCGACACACTAGCCGAGCGCGGGACGCCCTTCGTCGGCGTCCTGTACGCAGGGCTGATGCTGACATCGCAGGGGCCCAAGCTGATCGAATATAATGTGCGGTTTGGCGATCCCGAGGCGCAGGTGCTGATGATGCGCCTCGGCGAGGATCTGTTACCGATCATGATGGCGACGGCGAAGGGTCGCCTTTCAGAAATCACCCCTCCCAAGTTTACGGACGAGCCGGCTCTGGGCGTTGTGATCGCCGCGCGCGGCTACCCTGGCATCACCGCGCAAGGTGGCCGTATCTCGGGCATCGTCGATGCAGAAGGCAGGGGTGTTAAGATCTTTCAGGCGGGCACGCGCGAGCAGGCCGGGGACCTGATTGCATCAGGAGGCCGCGTGCTGACGGTGACGGCGGAGGGCCCTACGATCGTCTCGGCGCAAAGGGCGGCATATGACGCGGCTGCAATGATCGAGTTTACCGACGGCTTCTATCGACAAGATATTGGCTGGCGCGCGATAGCCGCGAACGGCTAACGCCGGCGAAAGGAGGACGTATAATGGGTGATCAGATGACCAAGGGTGCAGGCGCAGGGATAAGCGCGGCGCCAACCTGGACAGTGATCGTCTTTGTCGCGATCGCATTGCTGGCCGTGCTGACAATCGCCGGGATCATCTGGGGCGCCCGGATGAAAAGGCGTCAGACCAAGGCTGAGCACGAGTTGCAGGAACGCGCCGATGAGACCGACTGCGCACAGCAGCAGTCAGATACGCCAATATCGTCTCCGTCCCAAGCGCCGCAGCCGCCATCGCCATCGCCACCTGTAATAACACCGGCCCCAGTGCCACCACCGCCGCCATCATCGCGCAGCCCGGTCGTCGCGACACCCGAGGACCAACCCCACGAATTTGTCTCACAGGACCCGATTGCGGACACTTCCATTGCCGCGACAACCCCGACCGAGGATCACAACGCGGCGATCTCCGTCGTTCGCGGCGCGCCCTCACACGCCGACACCGGGTCCACTGCATCGCCTGCCGATGGTCATGTGACGCAATTGAAGGGGTTGGGACCAAAGGTTGCGGGCCGGCTGGCCGAGCAGTCCATCACGACCATCGGACAGATTGCCGCCCTGAATGCCGATGAGGCACAAGCTTTGGATGCACAGCTTGGACCATTCGCCGGACGCATGGAACGCGACCGGTGGATCGAACAGGCACGCTTCTTGGCGGCCGGTGACAAACAGGGATTTGAAGCGGTCTTCGGCAAACTGTAGCTCGCATAACGCTAACCGGTACATTTCGCTGATTTTATCATTACAGAACAACAAGGTCTGGATACCGAGAGCGCGTTCGACGGTTATGCCTGACAATGATCTCGGAGAATGAAAATGGGTGATAGACGAGAACTGTCGCGTCGTGATGTTGTCGGTGGTGCGGCGGGACTGGGAATGGTCGCGGCTGCCGCGCCGGTTACCGCGCAGGGCAAGCAGTCCGGCGCTAAGGCGATCAATGATCCACGCGGCAAATATCCAAAGCCTCCCTATCCCGAACAGTCTCAGCCGTTTCCCGGTCTAGCGGGCAAGATGAATCCTCGCCCTGATCACGGCGAGACCAGCTATCAAGGATTTGGTCGCCTTACCGGACGCAAGGCGCTGGTGACTGGTGGCGACAGCGGCATGGGCCGCGCGGCCGCCATCGCCTTCGCCCGTGAAGGAGCGGATGTCGCCATCAGCTATTTGCCCGCCGAAGAGCCCGACGCGCGCGAAGTGATCGCGTTGATCCGGCGCGCAGGGCGTACCGCCGTCGCGTTGCCCGGCGATTTGCGCGAAGAAGCGGTGTGCAAGCGTGTGGTCGCTGACGCACTCAAGCAATTGGGCGGACTCGATATTCTGGTCAACAACGCCAGCCGCCAGCAACAACGGCCGTCGATCGGCGACATCAGTACCGACGATTTTGATTCGACGATGAAGACAAACATCTATGCGATGTTCTGGCTGACGAAGGCCGCGGTGCCATACATGCCGCCCGGCTCGTCGATCATTCAAACCACTTCGGAACAGGCTTATGATCCGTCCGCCAATCTGGTCGATTATGCGCTGACGAAGGCGGCGATGATGAATTTCACCAAATCCATGGCCAAGCAATTGGGGCCGAAGGGGATCAGGGTAAACGGTGTTGCGCCAGGACCAATCTGGACTCCGTTACAGGTCTCTGGTGGTTCAACAATGGAAAAGCTCGTCAATTTCGGCGGCGACACACCGCTTGGTCGTGCCGGACAGCCGGCAGAATTGGCGTCGATCTATGTGCAACTTGCCGACCCGAACGCCAGCTATGCCAATGGTCAAATTTACGGCTCGTCCGGTGGCGGCGGGCAACCCTGATCCGGCGGTGATCATCGGACCCGCTTGGCGCTCATCGAATAAGGACGCTGCGATAGCTGGTTTGCCCCATTCCGATTTGGCTGCGCTGCCATCACGAAGTGTAACGTTCCGCCGGCCATGATTTCGTCGTGGCGGATGAAGCTGCGTGGCAATGGGCGCCCGTTCAGCATGACGCTACCAATATAGGGATGTGTTGCGTCCAATTCTTCCGCAGTAATTGTAAAATGCCTGCCGGCCGGCAAGTTCAACACCGCACTATCGACGAATGGTCGGCCAATTACATATTGCAGGCTGCCCGGCGTCACCGGATAGAAGCCGAGTGCCGTGAAAACCAGCCATGCCGACATCTGGCCCAAATCGTCATTACCCGACAGGCCATCCGGCGTCGGCTTGTACTGCGTATCCATAATCTGCTTCAACCGTGCCTGCGTCCGCCATGGCGCACCGGCATAATCGTACAGATACGCGACGTGGTGGCTGGGTTCATTGCCGTGAATATATTGACCGATCAGCCCGGCGATGTCCTCGGCATGGCTATAGTCGAGCTTTGAATTGTCATAGTCGAACATCGCGTCGAGCTTGGCGATCGTTCGTGCATCACCGCCCATCGCCCCGATAAGCCCGGCAATGTCCTGTGGCACGAACCAGCTATATTGCCAGGCATTTCCTTCGGTATAATCAGACCCATAGTTGATCGCGGTCGGGTCGAAGGGCGTGCGAAACGCGCCATTACTCTTACGCGCACGGACGAACCCGGTTTTCGAGTCGAAGCTGTTGCGCCAGTATCCCGCCCGTTTCTCAAACCGCGCGGCCACGTCGTCCCGGCCCATTGCCCGCGCCATCCGAGCGATCGTCCAGTCGTCATAGGCATATTCGACCGTCTTCGACGCAGCCTCTGGTTCACGGTCGACGGGGACGTATGCCAACTTCATGTAATCGCCCAGACCACCATAAGGCGCATAGGTGGCGCTGGCGATCATCGCGTCCAGCGCAGCGTTAGCGTCGAAGCCGCGTATTCCTTTCAGATATGCATCGGCGATGACCGGAACCGCGTGATAACCGATCATCGTCCACGTCTCGCGCCCTTGGAATTGCCAGACAGGCAAAATACCGAAGGGGCTGTCCTGCTGGCTCGCGATCAGCGAGCGGACGATGTCGGTCGTGGTCGTCGCCGGCTGCACGATGGTCAGGAGCGGATGCTCTGCGCGAAATGTGTCCCAGAGCGAAAAGGTGGAACGAAAGATGAAGTCATCGGCGCGGTGGACGGCATTGTCCGGCCCGCGATAACGCCCGTCAGCATCCCCCGCGACGGATGGCGCCAGCAGGGTATGATACAATGCGGTATAGACGGTGCGCCGCATGTCAGGCGCGGCATCGATGTCGACCGCCGCCAGCGCCTTTTGCCACGCGGCCTTTGTCTTCGCGCGGATCGCGTCAAAATTCCCCGGCTCGGCGTCCAGATTGGCGATCGCACCCGTCTCATCGACCGACGACAGCGCGACGCGTACCTCCAGCGGGCGGTCAAGCCTGCCGAAGTCCAGCCGCCCGACCAGTGCCCGGCCCTGCCGCTCCGCGACGTCATCTTTCCCCCGCCCCGGTCCCTGAAAGCCGCGATAGGCGACGTTCTTCTCAGTGTCGACGAACGCGTGCCCCTTGAGCGGTTCCGAAAATCGCACCGCAAAGTACAGCTTGCGGTCGGGCGCCCATCCGCGCGTCTGGCGCGACCCGGTGATAGTTCCATCCGAATGCAACCGGATTGTCGACCACAGGATCTTCCCCGGATAATTGTAGAGCGATGGGCGTAGGTCGAACACCAGATGCGCCGCCTTGCCCGCCGGATAGGTATAACAATGGACGCCGATCCGCGTCCCCGCCGTCAGTTCCGCACGCTCCCCGCGATCGGCGAGCATCACCGAGTAATATCCCGGCTGCGCCACTTCGCGATCGTGCGAGAAACGCGATCGGTAACCTGACCCCGGTTTCGCCGCATCGCCCGGCTCCAGCGAAACCACGTCGCCCGCCACCGGCATGATCATAAAGTCGCCTAGGTCCGAATGACCGGCACCCGAGAAATGCGTATGACTGAAACCCTCGATAGTCGGATCGTCGTAACGGTAACCCGCGGCGTGGCCGTAACAATCGCGGATTTGGCAACCAGTGTCGGTATCAGGGCTCAACTGTACCATGCCAAACGGCGCAACGGCGCCCGGAAACACATGCCCCTCCCCACCTGTCCCGATAAACGGATCGACCGCCTCATAGGCCGTGCGCCGCTCAGGCGCTGCGATGGCAGGATGCGGTAGGATTAACGCCGCGATAAGCGCGAACGGAAGCGTGCTATTCATAGCTTTGAATTAAATCGCACAACGGCGCGAGCCGCAAGGTTTAACCAAGTTGCCGCTATCGGGCGGGGTCTGGATAGGCTATTGAAATGAGCGTGAGTATTATCGTTCCGCACAGCTACCCGATCGACATTGACGCCGCCGACATCGACTTCATGGGGCACGTCAACAATGCTTCCTATCTGAAATGGGTTCAGGAGGCGGTCATCAGCCACTGGCAACGCATCGCCCCTGTCGACATGGTCGCCGCCCACCTGTGGGTCGCTCTAAAGCACGAGATAACCTATCGAAAGCCCGCGTTCCTTGACGATGAAGTCATTGCGACCGTCATTCTGGACAAGGTTCACGGTGCGCGCGCCTTCTACACCACGATCATCAAGCGCGGCGAGGATGTGCTGGCCGAGGTGCAATCCAGCTGGTGCTCGATCAGTCCGGACACCCTTCGCCCCCTTCGGCTGGCCCGCAGCGTAATCGAACGCTTCCTACCTGAACCGGTGCCTGTCTGAGGCCTTGTACGGCGGTTATGCTTTCAGTCCGCGTTAAGGCTGGGGGCGATCAGGGCCGCCAGACTCTCGCAGCCCTTGGCGTCTTCGATATCGAACCGGTTCAGTGACGGACTGTCCATGTCCAGTACGCCGAGGACATCCCCGTCACGAATGATCGGCACGACAAGCTCCGACCGGCTTGCCGAATCGCAGGCGATGTGGCCGGGAAAAGCATGTACGTCGGCGACGATCTGTGTCGTGCCAGTCGCTGCGGCCGTACCACATACGCCTTGCCCAACGGCAATGCGGACGCAGGCGACCTGCCCTTGGAACGGCCCCAGTACAAGTTCGCGGCCGACCATGCGATAGAAACCAGCCCAATTAAGATCCGGCACGTATTGCTGTATCAGCGCGGCGGCGTTTGCCATGTTGGCGACCCCGTCACACTCCTCGGCTACCAGCGCTTCAAGCGCGGCGGCAAGATCGTGATAAAGTTCGTTCTTGCTCCCGACCGTCACATCGGACTCATGCATCTGGAAAGGGCTGGCGAACGAACACTAGAGCAGATATGTCGATGACGACCTTGCGAATCAACGCTGACGATCAGGCGACCTGCGCGGTGATCATCTCGTCGGGTTCTCGCAGCACATAGCCGCGCCCCCATACGGTCTCGATGTAATTGTCGCCGCCGCAAGCGGAACTGAGCTTCTTGCGCAGCTTGCAGATGAAGACGTCGATGATCTTGAGTTCCGGCTCGTCCATTCCACCATAAAGATGGTTGAGGAACATCTCCTTGGTGAGCGTCGTACCCTTGCGCAGCGACAGCAGCTCCAGCATCGCATATTCCTTGCCGGTCAGGTGCACACGCGCACCGTCGACATCTACCGTTTTCGCATCCAGGTTCACAGCCAGCTTGCCGGTGCGGATGATTGACTGCGAATGCCCCTTGGAACGCCTTACGACAGCGTGGATGCGAGCGACCAGTTCTTCGCGGTGAAACGGCTTGGTGACATAATCATCGGCGCCGAAGCCGAATGAGCGGACCTTGCTGTCCATCTCGTTCATGCCCGACAGGATCAGTACGGGCGTCGAAACCCGCGCGACTCGCAGCTTCTTGAGTACGTCATACCCATGCATATCCGGCAGGTTCAGGTCGAGCAGGATAATGTCGTAATCATATAATTTGCCCAGATCGAGGCCTTCCTCGCCAAGATCCGTGTTGTAGACATTGAATCCCTCGGTCGCCAGCATCAGCTCGATAGCCTTTGCAGTCGTCGGCTCGTCTTCGATCAGCAACACCCGCATCATTATTCCCCCGCTGGCAAGCGCACGGTCCCTCACCGCATGCTCTCCGAATGGTACGTTAACCAGTGGGTGTCTGAACGTAAAAGGTTAATTGTGCATTAATGCGATTATTTACCTTGAACGCTCTGGTCAGGGCCAAGGAGCGTCCGGTGTTCGCTGCGCGGTATGTCTTCACCCAGCACTTCGCGAAGATAAAGACTGCGAATCAGTGTGTAGATCACTACGAGCAGGGCCGCAGAGAAAAATAGCCCGAACACGCCGAAGACTTGGCTGACACCCAGTATCGTGAACAACGTGACGGCTGGCGGGATGGAGACGACCCTCTCTGTCACATAGGGTGTGATAAAATTTGTTTGCACGACACGCACCACCGCGAAGACGATCAGCGCACCAATAATCTCGTCGGTACCCTTTGTCGCGGCAAGGCCAAGTGCGGGCGCCATGGCGGCAAACGGCCCAATATACGGGACGAACTCGCTCAATCCGGTTAGGAGCGCCAAGGCAGGTGCGGACGGGACACCGGCCAGCCACAGCCCAATACCGACGAGCAGTCCCATCGAAACCATCTGAATCAATTGCGCCCGCAGCCATAATCTAAGCGTCTGTCCGACATCGAATAACGCGTCCTCGATCGCGTGTCGCTTGGCCGGAGGGATGAGCAATAGAAAGCCGCGCTCGTAAATCTTCGGGTCGACAGCGAAGAAGATGGCGCCGATCAGCAGCAGCAGGCAATTGAGCACCAATTCGCCCGCGCCGGTCGCCAGACCGCCGATGTCACGGGCCACCCGACTACCGGCAAACGCGGAGCGAACCGCATCGACGATCTTGGCACCGACAGGCGATTGCGAAAGATACACCGCAAACTGGTCGATCAGTCCCGGCAGGCGCAGCACAAGCAGGTTGACCTGCTCGCGAAACTGAATGCCGAACATCCATCCCAGAAAACCAAGCAGTGCAAACACCGAGATGATCGACAGTCCGAGCGCGAGCTTTTTCGGCGCATGGAGCCGGTGCTGATAGAAGTCGGCGATCGCGTGGATGGCAATTGCACCGAGCATGGATCCAAAGGCCAGGATCAGCAGGTCACCCGCCCAATAGAGAGACACCGAAACCGCGGCGATAACAATCAGCATCAGCACCCGGCGGATGAACCGTGTGTCGTCGGTGTCGGGGGCAAGGCGTTTCATATCGCCACGGAGCTTGGCAGATCACGGCCCTGCCGCAAAGCGGTGTCAGTTGCCTCGCGGGTCTGACAGTCGTTCAACAAGAAACTTGATCAGAGCCTCGACCCGCGCGGGACGAAGGGGACTTGGCGGAGTCATAAGGTGAAGACCGATTGGCGGCGGTGTCCACGGCTCCAGAATCCCAACAAGCGCTCCGGATTGCAGATGTGCGGCAACGATGAACTGCGGAAGCCGGGTGATGCCAAGGCCCGCCAGCAACGTCGGAACCATCGATTCGCCGCTGTTGGTCGTCAGCGGCCCGACAGGGCGGATGGATACCTCTTCGCCGTCACCATTGTTGAAACGCCAAGGACCGATGATATTGGAATAGGTCAACAAGCGGTGATCGGTCAGCTGCGATGGATGGGTCGGCGTGCCGTAAGTTGCCAGATAAGCGGGCGCCGCAATGATATGCGTGGCGATCCCGCAAAGCCGACGTGCTCGAAGTGAACTGTCGGGAAGATCGGCAATACGCAGCGCTACGTCATAACCATCGGCGACAATGTCGACGCGAGCATCCGACAAATTCAGATCGATCTCGATGCCGGAATGCAGCGCCAGAAAGTCAGCGACGAGCGGGGCAACATGCGCCAGGCCGAAACTCATCGGCGCCGCAAGCCTGACCCGCCCGGTCGGGGCGCTGGCGGCGTCGCGGGCGGCCTCTTCCGCGTGACGCCCCTCCGCCAGGATATTCTGCGCGTGTTCCGCCAGCGGACGTGCCGCCTCGCTTAACGTAATGCGCCGTGAGGTCCGGTGGAACAGCGATTGGCCCAGATCGGCTTCCAACCGTGCGATTGCCTTTGAAACAGTGGCCTTCGACACACCAATTGCGTCTGCTGCACCGCTGAACGAGCCATGATCGACGACCGAGGCAAAGATTGCCCAAGCTTCGAGATCGGGAAGGCGCATTAATATTCTCCTTTGCTGATTGACATAGGAGCGAAACAATCGGTTTCCAGCGTTTCCGTTTCGTATGTCTGCTACCAATCCTATCTGCTGTGCATGACCAGCTCGCTTGATATCCGTCGCTTCGATACGCTGGGCCATGCCGATCACGGCTGGCTGGATGCGCGGCATCATTTTTCTTTTGCGGGCTATCATAATTCGGAACGCATGGGTTGGGGCGCGATCCGCGTATGGAATGACGATGTGATTGCACCACAGGCGGGCTTTCCGCTGCACCCGCACCACGACATGGAAATTATAACCTATGTCCGGACCGGCGCGATTACGCACACCGATTCGATGGGCAATGAGGGTCGTACCGAAGCGGGCGACGTTCAGGTCATGAGCGCAGGTAACGGCGTTCACCATGCCGAGCATAATTTTGAGAACGAGCCGACCACGCTGTTTCAGATTTGGATCGAGCCTTCCCGCAAGGGTGGCGCACCGAACTGGGGCGCAAAGCCCTTTCCGCGTGGCAGCCGTTCAGGCGGTTTGGTAACGCTTGCAAGCGGCTTCGCCGGGGATGAGGGGGCGCTGCCCATTCGCGCTGATGCAAGGATTATGGCCGCGACACTCAAACCGGGCGAGAGCGTCGACCATATGATGGCGAGCGGTCGTCATGGCTATCTTGTGCTGGCGACCGGCAGCGCCGTCATTGACGGACAAACTATCGAGGCACGAGACGGCGTGGCACTGATCGGGGGTCAGACCGTTACCATCAGGGCAACCGCACGTACCGAGTTCGTGCTCGTCGATGCTAACTGATAAATCTACCTGCAAGGAGCTATGATGATGGCCAAGGTTCTGGTGCTTTATTATTCGTCGTATGGACATACCGCCAAGATGGCGGAGGCCGCGGCCGAAGGAGCGCGCAACGCCGGCGCGACGGTCGATGTCCGACGCGTCGCTGAAACCGCGCCCAAAGAGGTCGCGGAGGCTGCGCATTTCCAGGCGAACGAGTCACACGCGCTGATAGAGGGACCGGATGAGCTGGCGAATTACGATGCCATCATTGTCGGTACTCCTACCCGCTATGGCCGTATGTCGGGCCAGATGGCCAGCTTCTGGGACACGACCGGCGGCCTGTGGATGAAGGGCGCGCTGAACGGCAAGGTCGGCGCGGGGTTTACCTCCACCGCCAGCCAGCATGGTGGGCAGGAGACGACGATCATGTCGATCATCACCAACCTGATGCACATGGGCATGGTGATCGTCGGGCTGGATTACGGCTTCAAGGGCATGATGGGTACCGATGAGGTCAAGGGGGGATCGCCCTACGGTGCGACCACGATCGCCGGTGGTGACGGCAGCCGTACGCCGCACGAGGAGGACTTGAACGGAGCTCGATACCAGGGCCGGTGTGTTGCGGAGGTCGCAGGAAAGCTGTTCTGTTAAACGCGTACTAGCGCGGCCTGCGCTTACCCTTCTTTGCTACACCCGCGGGCTTGGCGGAGGCGGGCGTTACGGGCGGTGCGGCTTCGGCAATCTTGACCTGCAGGGTCGCGACGGCCGGGAAGGCCGGAAACCGCGACCTGGCTTTGGCGAAAATCGCACGCGCGCGGGCCGCACCCGGTTCGGCGGCGCTAGTGCCGATCCAGCGCCAATGCCAGGGCTCCCATGACACGCCCTGCCCGTTGCCGCCCGGAAAGCTCAACTCGAACCCGTAGCGCGGGCCGTTCACGCGTAGCCAGCGATAAGGCGCCGTCGAGGCAAAGCAGGTGTCAATGTCGGTACAACCCTCGATCGGGCGGAAGGTGAAATCGATCGTGTAGCCCGTCGAGTGTTCGCTGAAGCCGGGTGGCGCTGCAATGCGCGATCGCTGCTCGGCGTCTCGGCACAAGGGTCCGGGTCCGCAGAATACGGCGCGCTGATGCTCGACCCCGCGAAAGCAGGAGGCCCCGCGCAGGTACCAGCCCTGCCCCGCTGCATCGGCCGCGGCGAGCAGCTTCATCAGGTCGGGAACGACGTCACGAAAGAGGCGGCAAGGCTGCCCGACCGCAAACCCCGACGGTGCCTCGACGAGATCATCCTCTGAAGCTTCGCCATAGGGCAGATGCGCGAAGACGCGGCCGTCCCGCGCGACGGTCACAACCTGACCAGGGCCGATCGGCAGCGTCTGCACTTGCGCGGTCGCGGTGGACGCGATCAGTAGCGGCAGGAACGAGACAGAACGAAGCATGGCTGTTATGCGCTCTGGCATGGCGGGCTTCGTAATGGCAAGAGCGTGCGATGCACGGTGAGCGCGTTCTGTTCCTCGACGGCGAGGCCCTGATCATCGACAAGCCTCCCGGGCTGCCTGTCGACCCGCCGCGTGACGGTTCACTCAGCTTGCAGAACCATCTCGACTCGCTGCGATTTGGCTTCCACCGCTTGCCCAGCGCGGTGCACCGTCTGGACCGCGATACGAGCGGTTGTCTGCTGCTGTCACGCAACCCCAAGGCGCATGCCCGACTTCAACAGGTGTTCGAGGCGGGGCTTGTGATGAAACGCTATCTGGCAATCCTGGATGGCACGCCCAGCGAGCCCGCCGGCACGGTCGATCTACCGCTTATAAAAGTCAGCACTGCTCAGACGGGCTGGCGGATGACAAGTGATCCGAGCGGCAAGGCGGCGCAAACCAGTTGGCGGATGCTGAACGAAAACAATGGGCGTGCGCTGGTCGAATTACGCCCAACCACCGGGCGCACGCATCAAATCAGGGCGCACGCGGCGCTAGGACTTAATCTCTCGGTCGTCGGCGACCCGGTCTATGGCCGCGCCGATCGGCTGGGGATGATGCTGCATGCGGTCGAGCTGACTGTCCCGCGACCCGGCAAGCCCGACATAACGGCGATCGCGCCCTGGCCCGAACGCTTCTCGGCAGCGGGTTTTGACGATGGTTGACCTACCCGCTGACGCAATCGAGGAACGCTTTCTCGCCGCAACTGGTCCAGGCGGCCAGAACGTCAACAAGGTGGCCAGCGCCTGCCAGTTGCGCGTCGATATCTTTCGTCTGGGGCTAAGCCCGGAAACCTATCGCAAGTTCAAGCTGCTGGCTGGCAGCCGCCTTACCGCCGGCGGAACACTGGTCCTGACCGCCCGGCGCTACCGGACGCAGGAACAGAATCGCGCCGATGCCCGCGCACGCCTCGACGACCTGCTGACCCGCGCCGAGCAACGTAACGCGCGGCGCGTGACGACCCGCCCCTCCCGAGCGGCCAAGGCGCGTCGGGTCGAGGCGAAAAAGGGTCGCGGCGCGATCAAGGCAGGACGAGGCCGCGTCAGTATCGAGTGACGAGCGCTACTTGCGCTCCCAAACCTTTTGACCGGAAACCCAGGTCTGCTCGACCTGTGTTGCAAGCAAATCGGTCGGGCTGGCGAGTAACGGATCCCGGTCAACGATCACAAAGTCCGCGCGCTGCCCTACACCTAGCTGCCCGAAGCGATCCTCTGCGAAACCGGCATAGGCAGCGCCGCCTGTATAGGCCCACCACGCCTGCTCCCGCGTCACGCGTTCCTGCGGCTGCCAACCACCATAGGGCTGGCCATTCGCGTCCATTCGGGTAAATGCCGCCGCCCAGCCGGCGAAGGGATCGGGGCGCTCGACCGGGAAATCGGAGCCGAACGCCAGCGTTGACCCGTTGCGCAACATCGACGCCCAGGCATAGGCACCGGTCAGCCTGTCCGGACCCAACCGCGCCTCGACCATCATCCGGTCGCTGGTCTGGTGCGTCGGCTGCATCGAGGCGATAATGCCATGACGGCCGAAACGCGGCAGGTCTGCGGGATCGACGATCTGCGCATGCTCGACGCGCCAGCGCCTATCGCCTTTGTACGTGTCGCTCAATTCCTCGATCGCGCTCAACACCTGAGCATTCGCTCGGTCACCGATCGCATGGACCGCGACCTGGTATCCGTCCATCGCCGCACGACTCATGCGATTGCGCAGTGCTGTGTCATCCATGAAAGCGGCCCCTGACTGGCTGGGCGCGTCGGCATAGGGTGCCTTCAACCAAGCCCCGCGCGAGCCGAGCGCGCCATCCGCATAAAGCTTGACCCCTCCCATCCGCAATCGCTCGTCATAGAGCCAGGGTGTCGGCCCGCTGCCGCCAATACGGATCGCTGTCTCGACGCCCAACCCATAGCTCATGATCCGAATGCGCAGCGCGCCGCGATCGGCCATTCGGCGAAAGGACAACCAGTCGTCGATGCTGGTACCCATATCCGCCGTCGCCGTCACGCCACAGCCCAGTAATATCTGCTGTGCCTTGAGCAGTGCGGTATCGCGCTCCTTGGGCAGCGGTTGCGGCACCGACCGTGCAACGATGTCCTGCGCGGCATCTACGAACACGCCTGCAGGCAATCCCGCCGGGGTTCGTTCTATCCGTCCGCCCGCGGGCGCTGCCGTCTTTGCGGTGACCCCTGCCGCTTTCATTGCGGCATCATTGGCCCATGCCGCATGCCCGTCGGCGCGTGTAAGCCAGACAGGACGGCCGCCACCCTGCCCGTCCAGGTCGGCCGCGGTCGGGAAGCGGCCAAGCCCCCATTTCTCCTGATTCCAGCCGCCCCCCAATATCCACGGCTTGTCCGGGTTCGCGGCCGCATAGGCAGCGATCCGAGTCTTCGCCTCGTCCAGAGAGCGCGTCTCTGACAGGTCGAGTTCGAGCGCACGGAAACCCAGCTCCATCACATGGCCGTGCGCGTCGATGAAACCCGGCAGCAAAACCGCACCCTTCATATCCGCACGCCAGTCAAGCTTGTCTGGCCGCTTGTCACGCGTCTCGAGCAGACGCACGACCTTGCCGTCACGCGAGATCAGCAGGGCGTTGAAGCGCACGACATGCTGGTCCTTGTCCAGTGTCATGCCCATCACGTTGTCGACCAGCCCGTCGGCCAGGACAGGGGTGGCAGCGAGCAGTGCCATGGCTGCGACAGCGGTGCGTATCATGGGGCGAGCGCATAAGCCGTGTTCCCCCGCCGCGCCAGATGATCTAGGTCAGGTCATGGCCTCTCTTGCCGCGACCACGCATCCCCTGCCCGTCTCGATTGATGACATTCACGCCGCCCATGCGCGAATTGCTGATCAGATCGTCCGCACGCCGACGCTCATCAGCCGAACGCTGAGCCAGTTGACGGGCGCAACGATCTATCTCAAGTTCGAAAATCTGCAATTCACCGCCGCCTACAAGGAACGCGGCGCGCTGAACACACTGTTGCAACTCGATGACGCGGCGCGCTCCAAGGGCGTAATCACCGCCAGTGCGGGCAATCATGCACAAGGGTTGGCATATCACGCCACCCGACTCGGCATTCCGTCGACCATCGTGATGCCGCGGACGACGCCGACGGTAAAAATCGTCCAGACCGAAGGCCACGGCGCGACCGTCGTGCTGGAAGGCGAGACGTTCGATGCGGCGCATGCGCATGCGCGGGCGCTGGAGATGACGCGCGGTTTCACGTTCGTTCATCCCTTCGATGATCCCCGCATCATCGCGGGCCAGGGCACGGTCGCCATCGAGATGCTGGAGGATGTTCCCGCGATCGATACGCTGGTGACGCCGATCGGCGGCGGCGGCCTGATCTCCGGCATGGCGACCGTTGCGCGCGCTGCTGAGCGCGAGATCGAGGTCGTTGGCGTCGAGGCGGAACTCTATCCATCGATGTACAACCGCATCAACGGTACAGACCTGCCATGCGCTGGCGATACGCTGGCGGAGGGTATCGCGGTAAAGGAACCCGGCGCCATCACCAGCCGCATAATCGCCGAACTGGTCGACGATATCGTGCTGGTCGGCGAACGAAGTCTGGAGGAGGCGGTTAGCCTCCTGCTCCAGATCGAAAAGACCGTGGTTGAGGGTGCCGGCGCGGCAGGACTTGCGGCCCTGCTGACACATTCCAAGCGCTTCCGCGGACGCACTGTTGGCGTCGTATTGTGCGGGGGGAACATTGACACGCGCCTGCTCGCAAACGTCCTGCTTCGCGATCTGGCGCGATCGGGGCGGCTCGCGCGCATCCGCATCCGGCTACAGGATCAGCCCGGCGCGTTGTTCAATGTCGCGCGCATCTTCGATGCGGAGCGCGTGAACATCATCGAGGTGTACCATCAACGCGTCTTCACAACGCTGCCCGCTAAGGGACTCATCACCGATATCGAATGCGAAACGCGTGATCGATCGCATCTCGATCGCCTCATGAAGGCACTGGGTGTCGCGGGTTTTGAAGCAAATCAAGTCGAGTTGGCGTGACAAACCTGCAAAAGATTGATCACGCTTAACCCTAATTAATGGTAAACGCGCTTTTCACCAAGCAGACTGGTACTCATATATGTCCACGAAGCAGACGCATCGTGCGCCTGACAGATAGGATTGAATCGACAGGTGTCTGCGCCTTTTCGCTTTCCGCGCTTCTTCGTCACCAGCCCCTCGCCATGTCCCTATCTTCCCGGGCTTCAGGAGCGAAAGGTCTTTACCGAACTACATGGTCAGCATGCCAATGAACTCAACGACGCGCTTGGCCGGATCGGCTTCCGGCGCAGTCAGGGTGTCGCTTACCGCCCCTCATGCGCGGGATGCTCGGCCTGCGTGTCGGTTCGTGTCGTTGCCGATGACTTTGCCCCCAATGCAACGCAGCGCCGACTGCTCCGACGGCATGACAATCTGAACGTTTCCGCCTGCCGGCCTTGGGCAACCGACGAACAATATCAGCTCCTGCGCCGCTATCTCGGTGCACGCCATCCGGGCGGTGGCATGGCCGGCATGGATGAGGAGGATTATGCCGACATGATCGAGCATTCGCCGGTAAACTCGCTGGTCATCGAATATCGTGAACCATCGGTGCGCGGCAGGCGCGGACGGTTGGTCGGGGCCTGCCTCACCGATCGTCAGGCGGACGGATTGTCGATGATCTACAGCTTCTTTGCCGCCGATGACGACGCACGGCCAGGTCTGGGCAATTTCATCATCATGGACCACATCGCACGTGCGCGCGACGTGGGCTTACCGTATGTATACCTCGGCTATTGGGTGAAGGGTTCGGCCCGCATGGCCTACAAGACCCGTTTTCGCCCGATCGAGGTTCTGGGGCCGCAGGGCTGGAACCTCCTGAATGACGGTGATACGCCGACCGAGATGAAACTTCCCGCCATGCTCGGCGAGACGTTGATGGCGTGATCGAGGCGACGCTCGTCTTCGCCTAGTCCGTCCAGTCGAGACCGAGGTCGCGGTATATTTCACGATCCTCATCCCATCCCGGCTTGACCTTGACGTGAAGGTATAAATGTACTCGTCTGCCGGTAATCCCGCTTAATTCGGCGCGAGCCCGTGCGCCGATCTCGCGGATCCTCGCGCCGGCCCTGCCCAGAATGATGGCACGTTGCATTGGACGCTCGACCAGTATCTGCTGGTAAATCTCGACCGACCCATCCTCACGTTCCTCATAGGTTTCGGTCTCGACGGTACTTGCATATGGCAATTCGGCGTGAAGCTGCAGATATAGTTGCTCGCGCGTCACCTCGGCCGCCAACGTGCGCTCGGTCGCATCGGAAACCTGATCCTCGGGATAGTGCCATGGGCCCGGAGGCATCGCTGCTGCCATCGCCTGTTTGAGTGCGGACAGGCCATCCCCCGTCGTCGCGCTGACGAACCATGTCTCTGAGAATGCGACAAGGTCGTTCAATCGCTGGGCATGGGTCAGCAGTTTTTTCTTGTCGGCCACATCAACCTTGTTGAGCACAAGATGTTTCGGCTCTGGTCGATCGCGCAGTCGTGCGACGATGTCAGTCACTTTGGACCCAACCCCACCCTTTGCATCGACGACGAACGCAAGCAGGTCCGCGTCCTCGGCCCCGCCCCAGGCGGCGGCGAGCATCGCCCTGTCAAGACGTCGTTTCGGCTTGAAGATGCCAGGCGTATCGACCAGCAGAATCTGTGTATCGCCCTCGACTGCGACACCCAACAGGCGTGTGCGCGTGGTCTGAGCCTTCGGGCTCACGATCGCCACCTTCTGGCCGACCAGCGCGTTGACGAGGGTCGATTTGCCCGCGTTGGGCGCGCCGACCACCGTGACGAGGCCGCAATGCCGGGTCACGATGAGCGGCCGCCGACACGGCAAGGATCACATCTTACTGAAAACATGATTTGCTATTGCCCTCCATGAGCGCGGCGACGGGCGGTCGTCACTGCTTCCTGATCGTCTCGGTCAAAGAGGCGACCGGAATGCCAAATTTGCGCACTACCATGCGATTGAGCGCCTCCTGCCCACCAGGCTGAAGGTAAAGCCATTGTTCCGTGTCAGTGCCATCCTTCGAAGTGAAACGCAGATGAAGGCGATTGCCCGCTACGTCGCCCGTCACTGGCCCCTTCGCACCGGTCAAAGTGCCTGTGTAACGCCTGGGTCCAGCCTCATGCAGACGCCAGGTACGAATCGTCGGCGCTTTCTCGCCGCGCCTAACCCGCTGAACCAGTACCAACGTTCCATCGGGCGCAACGTGGCCTTCGCCCTCCACGCGTACCGGTTGCGCGCCCTTGAGGATGATGTGCAGCGTTGCCTTCCCCTCGGTCCGGCCGGAAAAGAATGCATCGGGAGAAAAGATTGGCTCTGGCCGTGCCAAATGCTCGTGCGGCGGCGTCGATATGCATCCGCTCAACAGGACGAAGGGCAGTAATAGGGCGACACGCATGCCGGTCATTCTCCGTCGTATCGCGCGTCCTTGCCGAAAAGTATCGCTTCTGTCGAACCGCCACGAGATCAAGGCGTTATGCAGATTGAACCCACAAGGCGAGGGACAACCATGAGCGACGACCTGACAGCGAAGATCCAGGCAATACAGGACCAGGTCCTCCAGGCGGACAAGGAACGTCCCCGTGAGGAAATGGATGGCGCGATGCAGGCGGGAGCGCGGCGCTATCCTGAGCCACCCTTTCCCACCGAAGCGCTGGCCAAGCCGGGGATGGAGCACGACCAGAACCTCGCCCCGATGTATGAGGCACCTTATTGGAAGGGTTCCGGCAAGCTGGCGGGCAAGGTCGCGATCGTGACCGGCGGCGATTCAGGGATCGGTCGTGCCGTCTGCGTCCTGTTTGCACGCGAAGGCGCCGACGTCGCGATCCTTCATTTGCCGCACGAACAGGAAGACGCCGATGTCGTCCGCGACGCGGTTAGCGCGGAAGGTCGTCGCGCGATGACTATCGGTGGCGACGTGACCGATCGTGACTGGTGCTTTCAGGCAGTAGCTATGGTGCTGGATCAGCTCGGCACCGTCGATGTTCTGGTGAACAATGCTGCGTTCCAGCTCCATGTCAGCCGCTTCGAGGATCTGACCGAGGAACATTTCGATCAGACCGTTAAGACCAACCTTTATGGCTATTTCCACATGGCGCAGGCGTGCGTGCCGCACATGAAATCAGGCAGCGCCATCGTGAATTCGGGGTCCGTCACCGGTTTGATGGGCAATTCGACCATCGTTGATTATTCGATGACGAAGGGCGGCATTCACTCGCTGACGCAATCGCTGTCCGGCCTGCTGGCGGCACGCGGAATCCGCGTCAATGCGGTCGCGCCTGGCCCGGTATGGACCCCGCTAAACCCGAGCGATAATCCCGATCAGATCGCAACCTTCGGCTGCAACACCCGCATGGGCCGCCCCGCCCAACCGGAGGAGCTGTCGCCGGCTTATCTGTTTCTGGCGAGCAACCAGATGTCGAGTTACATTACCGGAGAAGTCTTGCCGGTCATCGGTGGTTATACGGATCGCTAGAGGCTAAGGCTTCGGGATGACCGTCATCAACCCAGAAATCGTCGCCGAGCATGGCTTGTCGCCCGACGAATATGACCGCGTTCTTGCGGCACTCGGTCGCGAACCGAATATGATCGAATTGGGCATTTTTTCGGTCATGTGGTCGGAGCATTGCAGCTACAAATCATCGCGCCGCCATCTGAAGAAACTGCTGACTACCGGGCCACAGGTAATCTGCGGCCCCGGCGAGAACGCCGGTGTCGTGGACATTGGTGACGGACAGGCTGTAATTTTCAAGATGGAGAGCCATAATCACCCGTCTTATATCGAGCCCTACCAGGGCGCGGCGACGGGTGTCGGCGGCATCCTGCGTGACGTGTTCACGATGGGCGCGCGACCGATCGCAAACATGAATGCGCTTCGCTTCGGGTCACCCGATCATCCCAAGACGCGCCACCTGATCGCGGGCGTCGTGCACGGCATTGGCGGTTACGGCAATTGTGTTGGCGTGCCGACCGTCGGCGGTGAGGTCAATTTTCACCCCGCCTATGATGGCAACATCCTGGTCAATGCAATGACGGTCGGGATCGCAAACACCGACAGGATCTTTTATTCGGCCGCAACGGGGGTCGGCAATCCGGTCGTCTATGTCGGCTCGAAGACGGGACGCGACGGCATCCACGGCGCGACCATGGCTTCGGCCGATTTCGGCGATGATGCAGATGCCAAGCGACCGACGGTTCAGGTCGGCGATCCCTTCACCGAAAAACTGCTGATCGAGGCATGCCTGGAATTGATGGCGTCCGACGCGATCGTCGCCATCCAGGACATGGGTGCCGCCGGCCTGACGTCATCGTCGGTCGAAATGGCATCCAAGGGTGACGTCGGGATCGAACTGACCATGGATGACGTGCCCCAGCGCGAGCAGGAAATGACCGCCTATGAAATGATGCTCTCCGAATCACAGGAGCGCATGCTGATGGTGCTTAAACCCGGCCGCGAGGACGAAGCGGCGGCGATTTTCCGCAAATGGGAACTCGACTTCGCGGTCATCGGGCGCGTCACCGACACCAGGCGAATGGTGCTGAAGCACCACGGTGATACAGTATGCGACATCCCCCTTGCCCCCCTGGCCGATGACGCACCGGACTATGATCGACCTTGGACAACGACCGAACCGCCAGCACCGCTCTCCAAGGTACCTGAATGCACCGACCCGGCGGCCGACCTGTTGGCGCTGATGGGATCGCCCGACCTGGCGTCGCGGCGCTGGATCTGGGAGCAGTATGACCACATGGTCGGTGCCGATACCGCGCAGGGCCCCGGCGGCGATGCAGCCGTCGTCCGTGTCCACGGAACCGACAAGGCATTGGCGATGACTACCGACTGCACACCGCGCTATTGCTTCGCGGACCCGGTCGAGGGCGGGCGACAGGCGATCGTAGAAGCGTGGCGCAACCTGTGTGCTGTCGGAGCCGCACCGCTGGCGGCCACTGACTGCATGAATTTCGGTAATCCCGAACGACCCGAGATCATGGGCCAATTCGTCGGCTGTATCGAGGGGATGGCAGAGGCCTGCGCCGCGCTCGACTTCCCGATCGTCAGCGGCAATGTCAGCCTCTACAATGAAAGCAAGGCGACCGGCGGTGGCAGCGCAATCCTGCCGACTCCAGCGATTGGTGGGGTTGGTCTGCTCGAAGACTGGTCGAAGGCAGCGACGATAGCCTTTAAGGACATGGGCGACATCATTGTGCTGGTCGGCCATCATCATGGCCATCTGGGTCAGTCGATCTGGTTGCGTGCGCTCCATGGGCTGGAGGGAACTGAGGCGGGTCCGCCACCGCCGGTCGATCTTGTCGCCGAACGACGCGCCGGTGAGTTGATCCGGGCCGGTATCGACTCTGGTGCGATCACCGCGTGTCACGATGTTTCCGACGGTGGGCTGGCAGTGGCGATTGCTGAAATGGCCCTTGCCGGAAATATAGGTGCGCTGATCGATACCAGCGCGGAATGTGGCACGGCCGGCACGTTCTTTGCCGAGGATCAGGGTCTTTACGCCGTGACACTGGCCGACCATGCAATGTACGACTTTCTGTCGGGTGCGCATGCGGCGGGCGTACCTGCTGAGCCAATCGGCCGTACAATCGCGGGCAGGATCGTCTTCGAATTGGAAACCGGGGACCATGTCGTTACAGTTGAAGCATTGCGCCGCGCGCATGAAGGATTTTTTTCCGGCCTGATGACTGCCGACGCCGCGCTTGCCTGACACGCTGCGGCTGGCATCGCTCGACGTCCTTCGCGGCGTCGCGGTGATGGGCATCCTGGCCGCGAACATCGTCGCGTTCGCCTTGCCGGAGCCGGCCTATTTCTCGCCCGCCGCACTGGGGTCACCAAGTCGGTCGGATATGATCGCCTGGGCACTGACCTTCGTCCTGGTGGAAGGCAAGATGCGTTGTCTGTTCAGCATCCTGTTCGGCGCGTCGATGCTGCTGGTCATCGACCGGGCCGAGGCACAGGGCAACTCCCCGGCAAAGGTCCATTACAGCCGCATGGCCTGGCTGTTTGGCATCGGGATGGTTCATCTTTATTTGTTCTGGTGGGGTGACATTCTGACGCATTACGCTTTGATCGGCGCCGTCTCCTATGTCTTCGTGCGCTTGCCGCCTCGTACTTTGCTGGTGCTGGCGGGATTACTGATCCTCGCCGACCTTATCGTTTTCACGATGATAGCGAACGATCTGTTTCGGCTGGCGGCAAACGCCGCGAAGTCCGGCGCCACCGAGGCAACAATTAATCGCTGGCAGGCTAGCGCCGCCGCTTTTGGTCGGCCGTCATTGGCGAAGCTAAGCTCGGAATATGCGGCGGTGCGGGGAGGGTTCACCGCCATGGTGCGCTGGCGGGCGACCACGAACGTCGATCCGTTCGCCTTTGCAATCGTTGGCGGCCCGCAGACGTTGGCTTATATGCTTATCGGCATGGCGGGTCTGCGTTCTGGACTGTTGACCCGGACATGGTCGCAGCGTCGCTACGGATGTATTGCCATGGTAGCGCTTGGACTCACCGTCCCCGGCTACGCGGTCATTGCGCTGTTCGATATCAATCACAGCTTCGACCCGCGCTACGTCTTTATTGCATCGCTGGTTCTCGCGAGTCCGCTTCGACCAATCATGGCGATCGGCTATGCCGCTCTCATCCTGTTGTTGATGCAACAGGGCGGCATGATCACGACGCGGCTGGCGAGGACCGGCCGAATGGCCTTTTCCAACTACCTTGGAACAACGCTTGTCTGCACGACGATTTTTTACGGCTGGGGCTTTGGTTTATTTGGCCAATTGTCGCGGGTCACGCTCTACGGCGTTGTGGCCATTCTGTGGATCGTCATGCTGACGTGGTCCAAGGCCTGGCTTTCACATTACAGATATGGCCCGCTGGAATGGCTGTGGCGCAGCGCGGCACGATATGAGTTGCAACCAATGCGCGGACCCGCGCGCTAGGCGCGACCGAAACCACCCGCACGACGCGGTCCGGTAGCGAAGGAGGGACGACGCGGAGTGAGCGGGTTGGCCTCGCGAGCGAGCAATTTCATTGTCTCCTCGAATAGTGCGCGGAGCTGCGCGACATATTCGACCGCATGAGCGGGCGTATCCTGCCGTTCGACACAATCACGCGCAATGTGCTCGATCGTCTCGGCTAGTGCCGCGAGCGGAGTCGCCCCGAACTGGCGCGCCTCGCCCTTCAGCGTATGAGCGGGGATGACCATTTCAGCCGCGTTTTGCCCGCGCATCGCGCTTTCGATCGCGGCGACCGATTTCACGCCATCCTCATCGAAATAGCCCAGAATGCGCGCAAATCCCGCGCCCAGCTCGGCCCGGGACTGCATGTAGACCGGCCAGTCGACCAGCGTGCTCCCCTCGAAAGACACGTCATTCCTCCATCAGCGCGGCGCGGGTCGCAACCACGCGATCTCTCGCGGTCCTTGGTACACACATCAGGTAAACGTTCGGTTGCCGACTGGTTAGCCGTTAGCGCCAAATGGATTCTTCGGCGCACGCAGTGTCAGGCGCACCGGCACTGCTCCAAAGCCCAGGTCACGTCGCATGCTGTTGACCAGATAACGTTCGTAGGACGCGGGCAGCTGATCGACGCGCGTCCCGAAGATCACGAAGCTCGGGGGCCGGGTCTTCACCTGTGTTACATAGCGCAGCTTGACGCGCTTGCCGCCGGGCGCCGGCGGCGGGTTCGCCTCCACCGCGCGCTCAAACCAGCGGTTCAGTTCGCCCGTCCCCACCCGCTTCGACCAAGCCTCACGCGTGTCAAACGCAGCCGCGATCAGCTGGTCGATCCCTTTGCCGGTCGCCGCCGACACGGTCAGCAGCGGTACGCCCTTCACTTGGCTCAGCCCGTCCTCCAACGCACGCTTGACGCCGTTGAACAGGGACGATGGCCCTTCGGCCACGTCCCATTTGTTGAGTGCAATGACCAGCGCGCGTCCTTCTTCTAATACGCGATCGGCAATGCGCAGATCCTGCGCCTCCAACCCCAGCGTCGCATCCAGCAGCAACACGACCACTTCCGCGAAATCAACGGCATGTAGCGCGTCAGCAACCGACATCTTCTCCAGCTTGTCCTGAACCTTCGCTCGCTTGCGCATGCCCGCCGTGTCGATCAGGCGGACAGCGCGCGGCTCGCCCTTCGGATCCGCCCACAGCCAGTCTATCGCAATCGAATCGCGCGTGATGCCCGCCTCCGGACCCGTAATCACCCTGTCCTCGCCGAGCATTCGGTTAACCAGCGTTGATTTACCGGCATTCGGGCGACCGACGATTGCAAGCTTGAGGGGTGCATCCTCGGAGTCATCCTCGACCTCCTCCCCTTCCCTGTCCTCCACATGCGGTAGAAGCGCCTCGAAGAGTTCGACCAGACCCTCGCCATGCTCTGCCGACAATTCAACGGCGTCACCAAAGCCTAGCGTCAACGCTTCCAGCACACCCTGATCACCAGCACGACCTTCCGCCTTGTTCGCCACCAGCACGACAGGCGTCGTCGATGCGCGCAGCCACCGGCCAATCTCTTCGTCAAGCGGCACGATGCCCGCCCGCGCGTCGATCATGAACAGCGCGACGTCCGCCTGACCGACCGCGGCTTCGGTCTGCTGGCGCATGCGACCGGGAAGGGACGCCGCGTCCTGATCCTCGTAGCCGGCGGTATCAATGATGCGAAAATCGAGTCCGACCAGCGATGCATCGCCTTCACGTCGGTCGCGGGTAACCCCGGGGCGATCGTCGACAAGCGCCAGCTTCTTGCCGACAAGTCGGTTGAACAGCGTGGACTTTCCTACATTGGGACGACCGATGATGGCGACAACAGGAAGATTGGGCATCGCATCCGCCTAGCCGACACGAGGCAGTCCGTCACCTCCAGGCGGTGATGCGCCCTTTGCGGTCCAGCGTGTAGAGCGTCGATTTGGCGACGATGGGCGGCAGGGTAAATTGCGCCTTTGTCTCGGCCGTCGCCTGGATCGCGCCACTGGTCGGATCGCTATAGACGATCTGGCCACGCGAATTCGTCAGGATCAGCCTGTTTCCGGCCAGAACCGGACCGAACCAGGTGATCGGCCCCTTCTTTTTCTTCTGGTTACGAAAGCGCGGCAACTGCGCAATCCAGCGCGCCTTGCCGCTGGTGCGCGAAAGGCACACCAACCGCGCGTCGTCGGTGACGATGAACAGCCATTCCCCCGCAATCCAGGGTGTAGAAATACCAGCAAAGTTCTGTTCCCACAGACGTTGCCCGGTCGACAGTTCCAGTGCCACCATGCGCCCGCCCTGCCCTACGGCATAAACCCTGCCGTCATCGATGACGGCATCGGCGTCGATGTCCGCCAAGCTGGAGACAGACGTCGATATTGAGGTCCGCGACAACGCATCCTGCCAGAGAACGCGACCATTCTCGTAGCGATAGGCGTTTAGTTCACCGCTGGAGAAGCCCGCAACAATCGAACCCTGACTTGCAGCGGGAGCCGCAACGCCGAACACGCCCTGTGACTCAAGCGTGCCGGATGCCGACCACTGCACCTTTCCGTCGGCTTCGTTCAGTGCGAAAAGCTGATTGTCCTGACTGAGTACATAGACCGCATCATTTGCGACCGTCGGTGCCCCACGCAGCGGCCCGCCCGGTTTGGCACGCCACAATTCCTTACCGTCCGCCGCATTCATCGCCACGACGTCGCCCAGCCCGTCAGTGGCAAAAACGCGCCCATCATCATAGCTGACGCCGCCTCCGAAACGCTCAGGCCGCGTCTGCTTGTCCTTTTTTGCGATCATCATCTGCCACAGTTCGGTGCCTTGGTCGGCCGAATAGGCATGAACCATGGCACCGACGTCCATCACGAACAGTTTGTTGTCCGCTACTACCGGCGCTGCGGCCAGCCGTTCACGCGATGATCCGCCGTTGATCGACGCGGTCCAGGTGCGTGCCGGACTGGCACCCAGCGCCAGGTGCCCCATCGACTTGGCGGCATTGCCGCCGCTTTGAGTCCATGCATCGTTCGCGGCGGCGGCGGGCAAAAGCACTTGAACATCCGCGATCGACGGGTCTGTTTCAATACCATTTTCGGACACGAGGATCGGCATCCGCTGACCGACAGTCGGCGTCTTTTTGACACTCCCCTTGAAGATGCCGCACCCTCCCAGCGGAAGCGTCAGTGATAAGATCGCCGCCAGCGCAAACGACTTGCCAAGCTGCATTCTCATTTGGTGTTCTGATCCTTGCTGGCGCTCGCGGCGTCCGCACCGCCATCTGCCTGTAAAGTCGCCGCCATCTGAACGGCACGTTGACGGATTGTTTGTGGCACAGTCGCGTCATTGGCAATTTTGTCGAACAGGGCAGCCGCCAGGTCAGCGCGATTCTGACGAACCTCGGCAATGGCCATCATTTCGCCGGCACTGCCGAACCAGGGATAGCCCGTAACAGCCAGAGGACGCATCCGCTCAATAACAACCTGAGGTTTGAGCGTCTCGAACTCAGCCGATGTCTGCCGTATCAGCGCCAGATCGCGAAACGGTTTTGCCGAGCCTTCGTCATTAGCAATGGCGGCGAACTTGGCGGCCGCACCCTTCAGGTCGTCCTTTTGCAACAGGATGTCGGCTTCTGTCATCAGCGCCAGCGCCCTGTATCCATCGCGCCCGGACGTTGCGAGGTCGGTCAGCGGCTTGGTCGCCTTTGCCGGTTGCTCGACGCCAAGCGCGTCATAGGCGTCCTGCAACTGCTCGCCCTGGGCACCGGCCTGCTCGTGCCGGCTGTTCTGCCAATAAATAAATCCGCCGGCCAGCAGTACGACGGCAAGAACCGCGGTCGCGATTCCCACGCCGAACCGACGCCAGAACGAAAGCATCCGGTCGCGGCGATATTCGTCATCGACTTCGCGGATAAACGCAGCATTGGAATCGGTAGGAGTCGGCAGCGCCAAGGAAGGTTCCAGCGGGTGGGGAGTGACATGGGCGCTCTAGCCGCAACGCCTGAAAATAAAAAGACCAGGGTCAGTCTCGGGGTGGGTAGAGCTGGTCCGGTCCGGGAAACTGGCGGCTGCGTACCTCGCCGGCATAGGTCTCGACCGCCTGGCCAATGTGCGTCGCCAGGTCATCGAAACGCTTGACGAACCGCGGCGTGCGGTCGAACAGCCCAAGCATATCCTCTGTCACGAGCACCTGCCCATCACATGATGCGGAGGCGCCGATGCCGATTGTCGGGCAAGTAATCGCCTCCGTGATGGCCACCGCGATCGGCTCGACCACCCCTTCAATCACGACCGCGAAGGCGCCTGCGTCGGCGACGGCCCGCGCGTCGGCGACGATCTTCGCGGCCTCCGCCTCGCCACGTCCGCGCGCGCCATAGCCGCCCAGCATATTCACCGCCTGTGGGGTCAGTCCGACATGTCCCATCACCGGGATGCCGCGTTCTGACAGGAAGGCCACCGTCGGTCCCATCACTTCTCCCCCTTCCAGCTTCACCGCTGCGGCGCCTGTTTGTTTCAGCAACCACGCCGCGCTTTCAAACGCCTTTTCAGGGGAGGTTTCATAAGCGCCAAATGGCAGGTCGATGACGACTACCGCATGATAGCTGCCCCTGACGACCGCAGCGCCGTGCGCTGCCATCATGTCCAGCGTCACCGGCACGGTCGACGGCATTCCATAGATAACCTGCCCTAGACTGTCGCCGACCAGCAGCAGGTCGCAATGCGGGTCGAGCAACTGGGCTGTCCTGACCGTGTAGGCGGTCAGCATAACCAGCGGGGTCGTGCTCTTCTGCCTCCTGATCGCGGGCACCGTCAGACGCTTCATCGGCGCCGGTGTCGGGTTTGCCCGGCTGGTCGCGGTATCGATCGTGTATGTGGACATTCCCACGGTCTAGCGCCCGGGACAAAGCTCGGCCAGCATGGAGTCTGTCCGCTATAATTCGTTCCTGACCTGCGCGTGGGCGAGCAACGCAAACAGCACAGTGCCGCCGATGACATTTCCGATCAATGCCGGCACGATATAGCCAAAGATGGCCCAGCCGAAGGTTGCCTGACCACTGATCGCGAGCAACCAGACTTCGCCCGATCCCGCTATCACATGGCTAAAATGCCCGAGCGCGATGAAATATGTGAACAGAAAGGTGATCCAGAACTCCTGCCCACGACCTCCCGGCATCGACCAGGCAATCGCCGCTAGAAAAAATCCTGCGGGAATCCCCCCTCGCATTGTCGACAACCAGTCGTGATCAAGCAGCTTGCGCGACAGATCGAGCATGAATGCAAGATGGTCGGGAAAACCGATCCAGCCATTGCTTGCAAGCAGTGCAATGATCAACGTCCCGGTGAGATTGGCGAAAAGGACGATCGCCCATAACCGCACAAGCCGCCATAAATTATGCCAGTCCGGTTTGGTCACGACAGGAATAACCGCCGAGAGCGTACTTTCAGTGAACAATTGCAACCGGCCAAGGATGACGATGAGAAATCCGAGCGTATAGCCGATGCTCGCGACCGCTGGTTTCCATGGGCTGTCGGGCAACATCGATCCCAAAAGCGCCTCGCCAAGCACCGATGTGGACATGCCGAAACCGGCGCTCAGACCTGACCACCACAAGGACCAGAAGGGACGACTGAGTTCCTCATCGCCGGATCTGCGAACGACTTCATGGACGACCCTTGATCCTACCGCCTGGCGCCGTTCGACCTGATGCTCTTCTTCATGCGTCAGCACGACTTGATCATTGCCGTCCCGATCCGGTGGGCTTGCTTTGCGGTCGGACACATCCTCCATTGCCATCAATCATCCCCTTTGATTGCGCGCCGGTTAGCTCCCGGATTCAGGTGACGGTCACACCCTTCCAGAATGCGTAGCGCCCGGCAATCTCCTTCGCCGCCGGTTTGGGATCGATATAGGTCCAGACGGCATCCGGGTTGCGCTTGCCGTTGACGACCAGCGTCTTGTAGGTTGCGGTTCCCTTCCAGGGACAGCCGGAGGTCGTGCTGCTGTCCTCCAGCATCGCCGGGTCGATGCTCTCGGCGGGGAAATAGTGGTTCCCCTCGATGACGATGGTATCATCGCTCTTCGCGATTTCCGTGTTGTTCCAATTGGCCGTGGGCATGAAATTGCTCCTTCAAAGTCGCTGGCCGTATATGGGGTCGCCCCCGGCTGCGGCCATCGCTATCAGACGAGAGAATGACGTCAACACACCCCTTTTTCACGCTTGAAACGCACGGCTTCGTCAGGGTCGCCGCTGCGACCCCGGTTGCGACTGTCGGAGACACGCTTGCCAATGCCGGCGCGGCGATTGCGATCGCCGGGCAAGCCGATGAAGAGGGCGTTGATCTGGTGGTCTTCCCAGAACTCAACCTCACCTCATATGCGATCGACGATCTTCACCTGCAGACGGCGCAGCAACGCGCAACCATCGAGGCATTGATCCAGATTTCCGCTGCAAGCGCGCGGCATCGCTGTGTCCTGCTGGTGGGCGCGGCGCTGGTGCGCCAGGGTCGGCTGTATAATTGCGCGGTCGCCGTCGGTGCCGGGCGCATTCTCGGCGTGGTGCCCAAGACCTTTCTTCCCAATTACCGGGAATATTACGAAAAGCGCTGGTTCGCGAGCGGCGCGGGCCTGACAGGCCTCACCATACGGATTGACGGGCAGGATGTCCCCTTTGGCACCGACCTGATCTTTGCCGCACGCGATCGGCCGGGCTTCGTCTTCATGGCCGAAATCTGCGAGGATTACTGGTCTCCCACGCCACCCTCCACCATCGCTGCGCTGGCGGGCGCGCTGATTTGCTGCAACCTGTCGGCATCGAACATCGTCGTGGGCAAGGCGCGTGAGCGGGCGATGCTGGCGGAGTCACAATCCGCCCGCACCATCAGCGCATATGTCTACAGCGCGGCGGGACCGGGCGAAAGTACGACTGAAGTAGCCTGGGACGGCCAGGGTCTGATTCACGAGATGGGCGAGTTGATCATATCGTCTCGGCGTTTCCGCGATGCCGCCGGGCTGGTCATTGCCGACATTGATACGCAGCGTCTTTTGCAGGAGCGCACGCGCGTCGGCACGTTCAACGACGCGGCCGGTATCGCCGGTCATCCCGAGGCCCGCTATCGGCGGATCGGCTTCGACCATCCAGCGGCTGCCAATCAGCGGGGACTGCGGCGCGCACTCCGGCGGTTCCCGTTCGTGCCCGACGATCCGGCCCGGCGCGACGAGGATTGCTATGAAGCATATAATATCCAGGTAGAAGCGCTCGTAAAACGGATGGAGGCAGCGCGCGCCGATCGCCTGGTTATCGGTGTGTCGGGCGGTCTAGACTCAACCCACGCATTGATCGTCGCCGCAAAAGCAATGGACCGGCTCGACCGGCCGCGTGAGGATATTCTGGGCTTCACCATGCCCGGCTTCGCTACCAGCGATTCGACCAAGGCCAATGCATGGGCATTGATGCAGGCATTGGGCATCACCGCCGAGGAAATCGATATTCGGCCTGCTGCCAAGCGCATGCTGGCCGATCTCCGGCATCCCTTCGCCGAGGGCGAACCTGTCCACGACATCACGTTCGAGAATGTTCAGGCTGGTTTGCGAACCGACTATCTGTTCCGCCTGGCCAATCAACGCGGTGGACTGGTCGTCGGGACGGGCGACCTTTCCGAAATGGCGCTGGGCTGGTGCACCTATGGTGTTGGCGATCAGATGAGCCACTATGCCGTCAATGCCGGCGTGCCCAAGACCTTGATCCAGTTCCTGATCCGCTGGGCGATCCGCACCGATCAATATGATCGCGCGACGGATACGATCCTGGAAAGGATCGTCGCACAGGAGATCACTCCCGAGCTGGTGCCGGCAGTCAACGGCAGGATGCAAAGTACCGAGGACATCATCGGACCCTATGCCCTCAATGACTTTTTCGCGCATTATGTCATTAGGCACGGCTTGGCGCCCTCGACAGTCGCATTCCTCGCATGGCACGCGTGGCGCGATGCTGATCGGGGTTTGTGGCCCGAGGACCTGCCGGCGGAACAGCGCGTCGCATACGACCTGCCGACGATCGCCCATTGGCTGGAGCGTTTTCTCCATCGCTTCTTCGCCACCAGCCAGTTCAAGCGATCAGCGATGCCCAACGGTCCCAAGGTATCGGCAGGTGGCGCACTCAGTCCCCGCGGCGACTGGCGCGCGCCCTCCGACGGCAGTGCCGAGGTCTGGCTCACCGAGCTTCGAAACGGACTACCCGATGACCTCACGCGGCTTGCATAAGCCGTCTGACGGGAGCATTGTGACGGACCTATGACTAATCCTCCACCGGATGGATCGCGCGACCGCCGGATCGAGGATCCATCCAACCTTTACATCATCCACCCGCTCGCGCGCCGGTTACTGAGGCCCGCGATCAGGATCGGGATCTCTGCAAATCTCGTATCGATCCTGGGATTGGCGCTGGGGCTGGGGGCAGCTCTTTGCTATGCGAATTGGCAGCATGTAACAACAACGCTGCTGGGGTTCATTCTGTCGATTGGCTGGCTGGTTGCCGACGGCCTCGACGGAATGGTTGCGAGGGCGACCGACACCAGCAGTGCAATCGGCCGTACGCTCGACGGTTTGTGCGACCACGGCGTCTTCGTTGCGATATATGTTGCGATCGCGCTTTCGGTCGGGACAGCCGGAGGATGGGCGCTGGCTATCGGCGCGGGCGCATGCCACGCAGTGCAGTCCAATCTCTATGAAGGGGAACGCGCCCGGTTTCATCGTCGTGCTAGGGCAATTGCGGCGCCTGTCGCACGGGCACCCTCACGCAACCCGCTTGTTCGTTTGTATGACGGTGTCGCCGATAGCATGGACCGCGCTACACGTCCCTTTGATCGGCGCTTGGCGCTGGCAAACGAACCCCGTGCGCTCGCGAATGATTATGTCAGACTGGCCATCGAGCCGATGCGGTTGATGACGCTCCAGACTGCCAATGTGCGGGTCGCCGCGATCTTCATCGCCTGTCTTCTTGGCGATCCCCGACTGTTCTGGTGGTTTGAGATCGGCCCCCTCTCGCTGCTTGCGTTGATCGCCATCCTGCTCCACCGCCGCGTCGAACGCTCATTCATGCGCCAGCCTGCGATGACTCGCCAGGCGCACTCTATCTTTACTCAAGGGAATACTGCCGCTGATGACTGATATTCGGGTTGCCGTCGTGGGCATCGGTAATTGCGCCAGTTCGCTGGTCCAGGGGTTGGATTATTACCGGGAGGGATCCAACGATACAGTCGGGCTGATGCACGTGGAGATGGGTGGCTACCGCCCTGCAGACATTCGCGTCGTGGCAGCCTGGGATATCGACCGGCGCAAAGTTGGCCGTGACGTAACGGAGGCAATTTTCGCGAAACCGAATTGTACCGCGGTCTTCGCCTCGAATATGCCGGCAACCGGCACGATAGTGAAAATGGGCCGGCGGCTCGATGGCGTGGCGGATCACATGTCCGATCATCAGGATGATCGGACATTCCTGCCTGCCGACGCGGCCGAGCCGACGAAAGAGGATGTCGTCGCCGAGTTGAAGGCATCGGGCACTGATGTCCTGATGAACTACCTGCCCGTCGGCAGCCAGGAGGCCACCGAATTCTACGCCGAATGTGCGCTTGAGGCCGGCGTGGCGTTCGTCAACAACATCCCTGTCTTCATCGCCTCCAATCCGGTTTGGGCGAAGCGGTTCGAAGATGCAGGTGTCCCGATCATTGGCGACGACATCAAGGCACAGCTGGGCGCGACGATTGTTCACCGCGTGTTGACGGACCTGTTTGCCAAGCGCGGTGTAAAACTCGATCGTACGTACCAGCTCAATACCGGCGGCAATACCGATTTTCTGAATATGTCGAACCGCAAGCGACTGAAATCGAAAAAGATTTCAAAGACCGAGGCTGTTCAGTCGGTCGCGGCCGAGCGGTTGGACGATGAAAATATTCACGTCGGCCCGTCCGACTATGTCGCATGGCAGAACGACAACAAGGTGTGTTTCCTTCGCATGGAGGGGCAGCTTTTCGGCGGGGTGCCAATGAACCTTGAACTTCGCCTGTCGGTCGAGGACAGTCCCAATTCGGCCGGCGTCGCGATCGACATGATCCGCTGTGCCAAAATCGCGCGCGACCGTGGCCTGCGCGGCGTGGTCGATCCGGCATCCGCCTATTTCTGCAAGCATCCGCGTGAGCAGATGACCGACGACCTCGCACAAGTTGCGGTAGAGGCGTTCGTGGCAGCGGCTTGACACCGATACGTACAGCAATCGTGCTGGCGGCCGGCGAAGGTAGCCGCCTGCGCGAGGTGGCTCCATCGAAGCCGCTGTGTAAGATTGCGGGGCGCGCACTCCTCGATCATGCACTCGACGGCCTCAAGGCTGCCGGTATTGCCCGGATCGCCCTGGTGCTTGGCTATCGCGCCGATGAAATCGAGGCACACCTTGGCAGTCGATCTTACGGCCTGCATATCGAGACCATACGCCTGCATGATTACCGTCTTCCCAATGGCGTATCGGTTCTAAGCGCCGCGCAGACCTTGGCGAACGAAGACGCGTTGCTGGTCATGGCGGATCATCTGGTGGACCCGGCACTTTATGCGCGGGTCGCCGAGGCCGGTGCTGGGGAAGGACTGACGCTGGCCATCGATCGCCGGCTTGGACATGACTGGGTCGACCCGGAGGACGTGACGCGTGTTGCCACGCATGACGGACGGATCTCCGCCATTGGTAAGGGACTAACGACCTACGATGCGTATGATACCGGTGTATTCGCGGTATCGACCGCGCTGACAGACGCTTTGTCAGGGCTGGTCGATCCGTCACTGTCCGACGGCGTAAGATTGCTCGCCGCGCAGGGCCGGGCAGCTGTTATCGACTGTAGTGACCTCGACTGGATCGACGTCGATGACGCGCAAGCCCTTGCAAAAGCGGAAGGCTGGCGGAACAGGGTCGGCATCCCGGCGCTTTAGTCGGGGATGACGCCGTTCAACGAGACCGCCTTGCTGAGCGTCAAAGATCTCGGCAAGTCGGTACCCGGACCGCGCCAGTTATTCAGTGGCCTCTCGCTCCAGGTACGCGCCGGCGAACTGGTCGCCATTATCGGCGAGTCAGGCGTCGGCAAATCGACGCTGTTGAACATTCTCGCCGGCCTGGATGATGCGGACACCGGCGACGTTTTGATCGAGGGCACCGCGCTTGGTCCGCTTAGCGAGCGAGCACGGACACGTCTCAGACGTGAGCGGATCGGCTTCGTGTTTCAGGCATTCCACGTTCTTCCCTACCTCACACTTCGTCAAAATGTCGCGCTGCCGGTCGCACTCGTATCACCGGACGCCGCCGCCGCGTCGACACGAGCGGACGTAATGTTGGAGAGCGTCGGGCTGGGCATGCGTGGTGAAGGCTATGCTCGCGACCTGTCGGGCGGCGAGTTGCAGCGGGTGGCTATAGCCCGCGCGCTGGTGCACCAGCCGGCATTGATCCTCGCCGACGAGCCGACGGGCAATCTCGACCCGGAAACGGCGGCACGCGTCCTGGACCTGTTCGCGGACGCGGTTCGTGCGGGCGGCGCGGCGGGGGTGCTTGTGACGCACTCGGCCGCGACCGCGCGTATCGCCGACCGCGTGCTGACGCTGACGGCGCAGGGGCTGGCCGCGCATGGCGACGGCTGACCAAAGCCTCTGGCAGGCGCGGATCGCACTCGGATGGCTGATCGCGGGTGAATGGCGGGCGCATCCCTCGCGATTCTTGCTAACCGCCATCGCGATCGCGATCGGCGTGGCGCTCGGCTTCGCGGTGCATCTGGTCAACGGCTCGGCGCTGGCCTCGTTCGACGGTGCCATCCGCGGCGTCAACGGGACAGCGGACGTTTCGGTTCGCGCTACATCTCCGCTCGGCTTCGACGAGATGCTCTATCCGCGGGTCGCCACCGCCGCAGGGGTGGCCGATGCGAGTCCCGTCGTGAAGCTGGATGCGCGTGCCGGAAACGTGCGCTTCACCCTGCTGGGACTCGACGTCATCAGGGCAGCGAATGTGACGCCCAGCCTCATCGGCGCGCGTCCCAGCGGTCCGGATCAGTCACGCGCAGCGATCTTCGACGATCGGATGCTGTTTCTCTCGCGCCGTGTCCTGAAGGAGAGCGGAGCGCGGATCGGTGACACGGTTCCGGTCACCGCCAACGGCCACGCTGTCACCATGACGATCGCGGGCACGCTTCCTGCCGTCGGCGATCGCCAGGCGATCGGGGTGATGGAAATTGCGGGCGCGCAGTGGCGCTTCGGGCGCCTGGGCAAGCTCGATCGGCTCGACCTGAAGCTTTCGGACGCAGTGGCGGCGAATGCCGCTCTGCCGGGCCTGCTCCCTACGGACACCATGCTCGGGACAGCCCAGACGGTTGCCGAACAGGGCGAATCACTTTCGCGTGCCTATCGCGTGAACCTCGACATGCTCGCACTGGTCGCGCTCCTGACCGGAGGTTTTCTGGTCTTCTCGGCGCAATCGCTGTCGGTGGCGCGGCGGCTGCGCGCGTTCGCACTCGTGCGCACGCTGGGCTTGCCGCGCGGCGGAATCGTCGCGGCCATCGCGCTGGAAGGGCTTGCCATCGGCATCGTCGGCGCCGTCGCCGGCTTGGCACTAGGCTACGCGATGGCCGACGCGGCACTACGCTGGTTCGGCGGTGATCTCGGAGCGGGCTATTTCGGTGGCGGCACCAGCCATGTGGTTTTCGCCTGGCGGCCTGCGCTCGGCTTCTTCGCGCTCGGGTTGCTGGCAGCGACGCTGGGCAGCATCCTGCCGGCGCGCGTCGCCTCGCGCGCGGCACCTGCCGCGGCGCTCAAGAATACCGGCGACATGATCGATCCGCGCGCTGCCGTTCCCTGGCTTCCTGCACTCCTGCTGCTGGGCACTGGGGGTGTCGCCGCGTTGCTTCCTCCGGTCGCGGGACTGCCGCTGTTCGGCTTCATCAGCATGGCGCTGCTGCTGGCGGGGGGAGTCGCGGGCGTCCCGTGGCTAGCACGCCGATTGCTCGCCGGGTGGACACGGCGCGAGGGGTCGAACGTGCCACGTCTGCTCGCCATGCGCCATGTCCACGGCGCGCCGGGCGAGGCGGCGACGGCGCTATGCGGCATCGTTGCAAGCACCGCGCTGATGATCGCGATGGCGACGATGGTAACCAGCTTCCGCGGCGCGGTCGACCAATGGCTAAGACAGGTTCTAACCGCCGACCTCTACCTGCGCACAGAGGGCGGCCCCGCGTTCGACAGCATCACGCAGCAACGACTGCGCGCAACGCCGGGTGTCCATAGCATGGCGTTCAGCCGGCAATTGCCGCTGACGCTCATCTCCGACAAACCGCCTGTCACGCTGATCGCTAGACAGGTGTCGGGCGGCCGGGACTCGCTTCTCGTGCTGATCGAGGAAGGAGACAATCCTCCGGCCGGCACGATCCCCGTCTGGATCTCGGAACCGGCACAGCGGCTCTATGGCTGGAAAGCGGGTCAGGTCATCGGGCTGCCGATCGGGCAGAACCGACGCTTCGCCGTCGCCGGGGTCTGGCGCGACTATGCACGCCAAGCTGGCGCTATCGTCATTCGCAGCTCGGACTATTCGCGGCTGACCGGTGACACCATGCGCGACGAAGCGGCGGTGATGCTCGCTCCCGGTGCGCGCATCAATGCGGTCGGCCAGGCCCTGCTGGCGCGCTTGCCCGGCGCGGCAAGAGCCACAACCTCGCTGGCGCAGCCAGCGACGCTTCGGCGCTATGCGCTGATGCTCTTTGATCGCAGTTTCGCGGTGACTTATGTGCTGGAAGCGGTAGCGATTCTGGTCGGACTCGCAGGAGTCGCGGCCACGATGTCGGCGCAGACAATGGCGCGCAGCCGTGAGTTCGGCATGTTGCGCCATCTGGGCGTTCAGCGTCGCCAGATCACCGCGATGCTGGGCACGGAGGGCGCGCTGCTGGGCGCGGTGGGCGCAGTGGCTGGGGTCGCGACAGGCGGCATCCTCGCTCAGGTGCTGATCCACGTCATCAACCCGCAGTCGTTCAACTGGACGATGACGACACGCGTGCCGGTGGGGACGATCCTGACCGTGGTCGCAGCGCTGGTCGGTGCCGCATCGATGACGGCGATGCTGGCCGGGCGCTGGGCGACGAAGCAGGATGCCATCCTCGCGGTGAGGGAGGATTGGTGATGCTGCCGGTGCGTGTCATGCTGGCGGTGGCTCTGGCGGGGGCGGCGACAGCCCCCTACCCTGTCGTGCGCCCCGGACGGGAGTTCGCCTTTCCCGCCGACCACGGCGCGCATCCGGCGTTCCGCACCGAATGGTGGTACGTCACGGGCTGGCTGCGCGACGCGGGCGGGCTGCCGATGGGGTTTCAGGTCACCTTCTTCCGGACAAGGCCACGCGTCGATCCGGCCAATCCTAGCAAGTTCGCGCCGCACGAAGTCCTTTTCGCGCATGCCGCCCTGTCCGACCCGAGCACCGGTCGTCTGCTACATGGCGAGCGCGCGGCACGGGCCGGCTTCGGACTAGCGGGCGCCGCGACCGGTGATGCCGCGGTACGCATCCGCGACTGGCGCTTCGCCCGGATGCCTAGTGGCCGCTTCACGACCCAAGTCGCCACCGGCGACTTCGCGCTGTCCCTCAACTTCCGCTCGACCCAGCCGCCACTGCTGGAAGGGGATCGGGGATATAGTCGCAAGGGGCCCCGCCCGGAACAGGCAAGCTACTATTACTCGGTTCCCCACATGGCGGTCTCAGGCACGGTGAGGCGAGCGGGACATGACGTCGCGGTCACCGGCGAGGCCTGGCTAGACCGCGAATGGTCGTCCGATTATCTGGCGCCCGATGCGCAGGGATGGGACTGGACCGGCCTCAACCTCGATGACGGCAGCGCGTTGATGGCGTTTCGCATCCGGCGGAAAGGCGGCGGCACAATCTGGGCAGGCGGCTCGCTCCGCTACGGCGATGGACGCATCTTCCGGTTCGCTCCGCGCGATGTCCGCTTCCAGCCACGCCGCTGGTGGACCAGTCGCGCGACCGGCGCCCGCTACCCGGTCGAACAACTGCTCAGCGTCAGGCTACCGGAAGGAGTACGCCGATTTCCGCTCAAGCCGCTGTTCGCCGCCCAGGAACTCGACACGCGGGGCACGGGCTTGCCCGTCTATTGGGAAGGTGCGGTGTCGACAAAGGGGGGGCGGGGCTATCTTGAGCTGACTGGCTATGCAGCGCCATTGTCGATGTAGCGCGCAGTCGTCTTCGCCCGCACCTCGTCGGCGGTAACGTCCGGCGCCAGCTCGACAAGCCGGAACGGTGACGAATGATCGTCGCGGCGGAAGACCGCCAGGTCGGTAACAATCATGTCGACGACGTTCTTGCCGGTCAGTGGGAGCGTACAGGCAGGAATGAATTTCGGACTGCCGTCCTTGGCGCTGTGGTCCATGACCACGACGATCTCCTTCACGCCGGCAACCAGGTCCATCGCGCCGCCCATGCCCTTGATCATCTTTCCCGGAATCATCCAGTTCGCGATATCGCCCGCCTCACTGACCTCCATCGCTCCCAGTACGGTCAGGTCGATGTGTCCGCCGCGGATCATGGCAAAGCTCTGGTCCGACCCGAAATAGACCGATTGGGGCAACTCGCTGATCGTTTGTTTGCCGGCATTGATCAGATCGGGATCAACCTCATCGTCAAAAGGAAATGGGCCGATGCCCAGCATCCCGTTCTCTGATTGCAGCGTGACCTCGACACCATCGGGCACATGATTGGCCACCAGCGTCGGAATGCCGATCCCCAGATTGACGTAATAACCATCCTTCAACTCGCGCGCGGCACGCGCCGCCATCTGCTCGCGGGTCCAGGACATCAATGCACTCCTTGCACTTTGCCCGCGACGCCCGGGGTCATGACGTCCGGCCTCGACCTGGTGGTACGGAACTCGATCCTCTTGTTATAGGGCGAACCCACGATCACACGGTTGACGTAAATGCCGGGTAGATGAATGCAGTCCGGGTCAAATGTTCCGGTCGGAACGATCTCCTCCACCTCGGCAACACAGACCCGGCCGGCCGTCGCCATCGGTTGATTGAAGTTGCGCGCGGTTTTCCGAAACATCAGATTGCCGGCCTCGTCCGCGCGCCAACCCCTGATAATCGATAGGTCGGCGCGAATGCCGCGCTCGAGGATAAACTCTTCTCCATCAAAGGTTTTCACCTCCTTGCCTTCCGCTACCAGGGTGCCGACGCCCGTCTTGGTGTAGAAACCCGCGATACCTGCACCGCCTGCCCGGCAGCGTTCCGCCAGTGTACCCTGCGGGCAAAATTCCACTTCAACTTCGCCAGCGAGATACTGACGCTCGAACTCCTTGTTCTCTCCTACATAAGAAGAGATCATTTTCCTGATCTGGCGCGAGCGTAGCAAAAAAACGAGGCCGCTATCAGTGGTCCCCGCGTTGTTGCTGGCGACTGTCAGATTGGTTGTTCCCGCCGCCTTGATCGCCGCAATCAATCGCTCGGGCACGCCGCACAGGCCAAAACCGCCTGCGCAAATCGTCATGCCATCAAACAGGACATCCTCCAGCGCGGACGTTGCATCGGAATAGAGCTTGCGCATGTCGTCTCCTTGGCCGCTCCTGCGATAGACGGCGCCGCGCGCCGGTCAATGCGGCAGCGGCGCGGTTCGGACAACGAAAAAGAGCCGCCCCGTTATCCGGAGCGGCTCCATGTTGCCGTTAACGGTTATGGCGTCAGATGTCGTCGCCGAGCGCACCCTTGATGCTGCCCTTGACCTGCTGGCCCTTGCCTTCGACTTCCTGCGCTTTGCCTTCACCGGCCATCTGCGGGTCATCATTGTTCTCGCCGATTGCCTGCTTGGCCTTGCCAATCGCCTCGTTCACATTGCCTTTGATCTTGTCAGTCAGTTCACCCATGTCAGCCTCCATCGCGGTGCCAGGTCGGCCATCGACCCTGCGTTGATCGCTGTAATCAAAACGGCCGATCGCCGAGCAGGTTCCGTTAGAGCAGCCCCGCGAGCGGACTTGACGGATCGGCATAAAGCCGCTTGGCCATTCGGCCGGCTCGATACGCCAAGCGGCCACTCTCGATCGCCAGCCGCATTGCGGTCGCCATCATGACCGGATCCTTCGCTTCGGCGATCGCTGTGTTCATCAACACCCCGTCGCAGCCAAGTTCCATCGCACTCGCCGCATCAGACGCGGTGCCGACGCCGGCATCTACCAGAACGGGCACCGACGCCCCTTCGACGATCAACCGGATCGTCACTTTGTTCTGAATGCCCAGACCAGAACCGATCGGCGCACCCAGCGGCATGATAGCTACCGCTCCCGCTGACTCCAGCCGCTTCGCCGCGATCGGATCATCGACGCAATATACCATGGGCTTGAAGCCCTCCCCCGCCAGGATTTCTGTCGCGCGCAGTGTCTCTACCATGTCGGGATATAGTGTCCGTGCCTCGCCCAGAACCTCCAGCTTGACCAGTTCCCAGCCACCGGCCTCGCGCGCGAGTCTCAGCGTGCGGATCGCGTCTTCCGCGGTGAAACAACCGGCGGTATTAGGGAGGTAGGTGATGTGCTTGGGATCGATGAAGTCGGTCAGCATTGGCGCATTGCGGTCGGATACATTGACCCGACGAACCGCGACCGTAACGATCTCGGCGCCTGACGCCTCGACGGCGGCCGCGTTTTGCTCGAAATCCTTGTATTTGCCCGTCCCCACGATCAGACGCGATCGAAAGCTGTGATCGGCAACGCTCCAGCGATCATCGGCAAGCGAGCCGGGATGATCTCCACCCCCGACAAAATGAACGATCTCCAGGTCGTCGCCATCCTCTAATCGCACATCGGCTAGGGTCGAGCGCGGCACGATCTCAAGGTTGCGTTCGACTGCAACTTTCTCAGGCACCAGGCCCAGTTCGCGCGCAAGCTCCGCAAGTGACAGGCCTGCTGCCACCCGTTTGTGCTCACCGTTGACCGTGATCGTAATAGTACCGTCAGTGTGAGGCATATTGCTCCGCCAAAGGGCCTCGATCAGGCCCGGATTGCTCGTGATGAACGACTCATATAGGGATGCGAGCATGCCTGCCACCGTGTTCGTCCTGAACGGTCCCAATCTCAATCTACTGGGCATGCGGGAGCCTGATGTCTACGGTCACGACACGCTGGATGACATCGCCGGGATGCTTGAGGACCGAGCACGAGAACTCGATCTTGTCATCGACATGCGGCAGTCAAACCATGAGGGCCATCTGATCGACTGGCTGCATGAGGCGCAGGCTGCGCCCGCAAAAGCGGTTCTGCTCAACGCCGGGGGTTTTACTCATACCTCGGTCGCAATTCATGACGCGGTGGGCGCCGTTAACACACCGGTGATCGAGGTTCATCTATCAAATCCGCTCGCGCGTGACGCGTTCCGGCAAGTCAGCCTTGTTGGCCAAGCAGCACGCGGGACGATCGCCGGGTTCGGGGCGCTTTCCTATCTTCTCGCGCTTGAAGCCGCGGCACGCATCTGACAGAGGCATTTTGATGACTGACACGATGAACGAGGGGTCGATGCAGGTCGATGTCTCGCTGGTGCGCCAGCTTGCGGAACTGCTCGACACGACACAATTGACGGAGATCGAAGTCGAGGACGGCGCGCGGCGTATCCGTGTCGCCCGCAAGGCAGCGTCCGCTGCTACTGCCTCCTATATAGCGCCTCCACCCGCGCCCCTGACACCGGCAACACCCAGTCCGGCCGAAATCGGCGCATCGTCTCCCGCTGCGTCGACTGATGCCGTTAAATCACCGATGGTCGGCACCGCCTATCTCGCTGCCGAACCCGGGGCAAAGCCGTTCGCGGCAGTCGGTGCAAAGGTGGCGGCCGGGGACACGCTGCTGATTGTCGAGGCGATGAAGGTGATGAACCCGATCGTCGCTCCAGTCGCCGGCACCGTGACCGAGGTTCTGGTCGAAAACGGTCAGCCGGTCGAATTCGACCAGCCGCTTGTCGTAGTCGAGTAAGCTCCCTTGCCTGCTATCAAGAAATTGCTGATCGCCAATCGCGGTGAGATTGCACTGCGTATCCACCGTGCCTGCCACGAGATGGGAATCAAGACGGTGGCGGTTCATTCGACCGCCGACGCCGAGGCGATGCATGTCCGCCTCGCCGATGAAGCGATCTGCATCGGACCGCCGGCGGCAATCGACAGCTATCTGAATATACCGAACATTATTTCGGCAGCGGAGATCAGTGGGGCTGACGCCATCCATCCCGGCTATGGCTTTTTGAGCGAAAATGCCCGCTTTGCGGAGATTGTCGAGCTTCATGACCTGATCTTTGTCGGTCCCAAGCCCGAACACATTCGTACGATGGGTGACAAGGTCGAGGCAAAACGGACCGCAGGGGCGCTGGGCCTTCCGCTCGTGCCCGGCTCCGATGGTGCCGTCAGCGATGTCGATGAGGCACAGGCGATCGCCGCGAGCATCGGCTATCCTGTTATCATCAAGGCGGCATCGGGCGGCGGCGGCCGCGGGATGAAGGTCTGCACGAGCGCCGACAGCTTGGAAACGCTGATGAGCCAGGCGGGGACCGAGGCGAAGGCGGCGTTTGGGGACGCGACCGTCTATATCGAGAAATATCTCGGCAATCCCCGCCATATCGAGTTCCAGATTTTCGGCGATGGCGCCGGACGTGCAATTCATCTTGGTGAGCGGGACTGTTCGCTGCAACGCCGCCATCAAAAGGTTCTGGAAGAAGCGCCTTCCCCCGTTATTCCGGTCGAGGAACGCGAGCGCATGGGCCGCATCGTCGCGACGGCGATGGCCGAAATGGGGTATCGCGGCGCAGGAACGATCGAGTTCCTGTGGGAAGACGGCCGCTTCTACTTCATCGAGATGAACACCCGGCTGCAGGTCGAGCATCCCGTGACCGAGGCGATCACCGGCATCGATCTGGTGCGCGAGCAGATCAAGGTCGCCGAGGGCAACGGCCTGACCATGACCCAGGAGCAGGTTCAGTTTCGTGGTCATGCGATTGAATGCCGGATCAATGCCGAGGATGCTCGAACCTTCGCGCCGTCACCGGGGCTGGTCACTCAGTTTCATGCGCCCGGTGGCATGCATGTCCGGGTCGATAGCGGACTTTACGCCGGCTATCGTGTGCCGCCCTATTACGACTCGATGATCGCGAAGCTGATTGTCTATGGCGCGACGCGCGCTGGTGCACTCCGCCGTCTGCGACGCGCGCTGGAGGAGTTCGTGATCGAGGGGATCAAGACCACGATCCCGCTTCACCAGGCTCTGCTTGATAATCCCGAGTTTCAGGCTGGTGCCTATACGATCAAATGGCTGGAAGACTGGCTGGAGAAGCAGGACGCTTGACGATCTGTTCCTGCCCGAAAGTCAGGCAACGCCAAGGGACTGTCGTTTATTTGAGCAACGATTGTGGGTCTAGGGGCCGCTTGGCACAGCGGACATAAGCTGGCACGTTCAATGCAAGGCGCCCTTTGGGCGAGTAACGGATCGGGAGAAGTCGTGAAGAAGATCGAGGCGATCATCAAGCCGTTCAAGCTCGACGAGGTCAAGGAGGCGCTCCACGAGGTCGGGGTGTCGGGCATCACCGTCACCGAGGCCAAGGGCTTCGGACGGCAAAAGGGCCATACCGAACTTTATCGTGGCGCTGAATACGTGGTCGATTTCTTGCCCAAGGTAAAATTGGAGGTCGTCGTCGAGGACTCTCTAGCCGCACGCGTTGTCGAGGCGATCGCCGGCGCGGCCCAGACCGGGCGGATCGGCGACGGCAAGATCTTCGTCATCCCCGTCGAGACCGCCTTGCGCATTCGCACCGGCGAACGCGACGAAGAAGCGATCTGAATTTTACGTCATCACTGAACAGGAAAGACCGATCATGGCCAACACTCCCGCCGACATCGTCAAGCGCATCAAGGACGAGGAGATCGAATGGGTCGACCTGCGCTTCACCGATCCCAAGGGCAAATGGCAGCATCTGACGATGGTTGCTTCAATGATGGGCGAAGACGAGTTCGAGGATGGTCTGATGTTTGATGGCTCGTCGATCGAGGGCTGGAAGGCGATTAATGAATCGGACATGGTGCTCAGTCCGGATCTGGAAGCGGTCTATGTCGATCCCTTCTCCGCGACGCCGATGCTGATCGTGTTCTGCGACGTGCTGGAGCCGTCAACCGGAGAGATGTACGCACGCGACCCACGTTCGACCGCCAAGCGCGCAGAGGCATATCTGAAGCAGACGGGGATCGGCGATACGGTCTATGTCGGCCCGGAAGCCGAATTCTTCATGTTCGACGATGTTCGCTTCGAAAACAGCTATTCCACAAGCTTTTTCAAGATCGACGACATCGAGCTGCCGACCAATACGGGCCGCGAATATGAGGGCGGCAATTTGGCTCACCGCCCGCGAGCCAAAGGCGGCTACTTTCCAGTCGCGCCGGTTGATTCCGCGACGGATATCCGCGGCGAGATGGTCTCTACCATGATGGAAATGGGTCTACCCTGCGACAAGCATCATCATGAAGTCGCCGCCGCGCAGCACGAACTGGGGCTGACCTTCGGTACACTCACCACCACCGCCGATCGGATGCAGATCTACAAGTATGTCGTACATCAGGTCGCACATGCCTACGGAAAGACGGCGACATTCATGCCCAAGCCGGTCAAGGAGGACAATGGCTCGGGAATGCACACGCATTTCTCGATATGGAACGGCAAGGAGCCTTCGTTTGCGGGCAACGGCTATGCCGGCCTCAGCGACATGTGCCTGTATTTCATCGGCGGCGTCATCAAGCATGCCAAGGCGCTGAACGCGTTCACCAACCCCTCAACCAACAGCTACAAGCGGTTGGTGCCGGGATATGAGGCGCCGGTACTGCTGGCCTATTCCAGCCGCAACCGCTCCGCTTCCTGTCGTATTCCCTACGGCACGGGTGCCAAGTCGAAGCGCGTCGAGCTTCGCTTTCCCGACGCGCTCGCCAACCCCTATCTCGCCTATGCCGCGCTCATGATGGCAGGTCTCGACGGGATTCAGAACAAGATCCATCCGGGCGACCCGATGGACAAAAATCTCTATGACTTGCCGCCCGCCGAACTCGCCAACGTTCCCACGGTTTGTGCGTCGCTACGCGAAGCGCTGGAAAGCCTGATGGCCGACCACGACTTTCTCCTGAAAGGCGACGTGTTCAGCAAAGATCAGATCGAGGCCTATATCGAACTGAAATATGTCGACGTCGCCCGCTGGGAAATGACGCCGAGCCCGGTCGAATACGACATGTATTATTCGTCGTAGGGCGTACCAAACCCCCGCTTGAATAAGTCAGCGGTTCAACAGCTTGCGCGTCCTTGGTGCCAGGCGCTCGACGGCGGCGGCATGGATTCCCCGCGTCGTGGCCAGCACGCCCAGTGCCTGCGGCCTCGGCTTGTTGTAAACCAGCGTCGCACCCATCGCATCAGTCACGACGCCGCCGGCTTCCGCCACGATCAGGGCTGCGGCCGCGATATCCCACTCATTTCCCCATCGCAGCGTCGCGACCATGTCGGCCTCGTCCGCGGCAACCATCGCCAGGCGAAGCGCGATCGAGTTAGGCTTTGCGACCATGGTCAGGTCGCGATCAGCGCGCGGCAGGGCATCGCTTGGAACCCGTGAACCGGGCAATATATCACGTCCTCCGGCGGATAATCGGACACCGTTACGCCAGGCGCCACCGGCGGCGATCGCGGACCAACGCTCTTCGCGCAACGGCGCATCAAGTACGGCAAGGATCGGGCGTCCGTTCTCGACCAGCGCTACCGAGACCGCCCAACCCGGCCGCCCACGCAGATAGTCCCGCGTTCCATCGATCGGGTCGACAACCCAGACCTGCCGCCGCAATAGCCGACCTTCACTGTCGGCCTTTTCTTCCGATAGCCAACCGGCGCCCGGCAACAGCGCCAGCAACCGCGCACGGAGCATCGCGTCAACATCGGTATCGACCTCGCACACCGGGCTGCCATCTGGCTTGTCTCGCGCGCCGACATCGCTCCCCGCCCGGGAGGCCGCCATCAATGCCGCTTCATGCGCCGCCTCCGCGACGCTGGCCAGCAGGTCAGCCACTCGCGACCGTCATGCCATCGATGCGTAGTGTCGGAACATTGGTTCCGTACCGGAACTCCAGATCGTTCGCGGGCGTCAGCGCCAAAAACATGTCCTTCAGATTGCCCGCAATCGTGAACTCGGCAACCGGTTTCTCCAGCGCGCCATCGATAATCCGAAACCCTGCCGCGCCCCGGCTATAGTCGCCCGTTACCCCGTTGACTCCCATCCCGATCAACTCGGTAATATAGACGCCTTCTGCAATATCATCGATTAACGTCTCTACCGGCTGGACACCCGCCGCCATATACAGATTGCTCGTCGAGACACCCGGAGCACCGCCCACCCCACGCGCGGCGTGCCCCGTCGGCTCAAGTCCCAGCTGGCGAGCGGCCGCGGAGTCCAGCAACCAGGTCGACAGGGCGCCATGCTCGACGATAGCAACCGGGGAAACGGGCAGGCCTTCACCATCGAACGGCTTTGAGCGCAGCCCATGCGGACGGTGCGGATCGTCGTTGATCGTTACGCCAGCGCTGAAAATCACGGTACCCAGCGCATCCAGCAGAAAGCTTGTGCGACGCGTGATCGCCTGTCCGCTGATCGCGCCGACCAGATGTCCCAGTAACGAGGACCCCACACGCGGATCGAACACGATCGGGACCGCCCCCGAAGTAACACGGCCGGGATGAAGACGCGCAACGGCGCGCTCGCCGGCAAGCCTTCCAATCTCCTCGGGCGTTTCCAGCGCGCTCAGCTTGCGCGCGGAGTGATAGGCATAGTCGCGCTGCATCTGGCCGCCCTCACCCGCCAGCACGCTTGCTGATAAGCCGTAGCTGGTCGTCGCATATGACCCGGCGAAACCGTCGCTGGTAGCCAGCGCCCAGACGCTGCGCGATGCGCTGGCGCCGCCGCCTTCCGAATTGGTCACGCCCTTGGTCGCACGCGCGGCGTCTTCGGCAGCTAACGCCAACTCTCGCAACGCATCTGGTGCTGCGTCTTCGCTATCAGCTAGATCAAGCCTTGGCGGCTCACCCTTGAGCAGTCGATCCTTCGGCGCCAATCCAGCCCAGCGATCTTCCGGCGCCTCGCGCGCCATAGCGACCGCGCGTTCAACGAGTATCGCCATTGCGTCATCGGACATATCGAAAGTCGAAACGCTGGCGGAACGCTGCCCTACGAATACCCGCAACCCCAACTCGCTCGACTCGGCGCGTCCGACGTCTTCCAGCGCACCCAGCCGGACGGATACTTCCAGAGAGGTACCGGCTGCCACAACGGCATCCGCAGCATCCGCGCCCGCACGGCGTGCGCGATCGACAATGGCATGGGCGCGATCGCGCGCCAGTTCGGTATCAAGCATGGCCGCGATTTAGGGGCGTATCACCGCGGATGCTAGGGCGTCAGATGATAGCGCCATTGGCACGGACAACCTGTCCGTTGACTCAATCCGCTATCTGGTCCCGCAAGGAACGATACGACGACCGCAATGTCATCCACCTCGCCCAGTCGCCCAAGCGGAATACGCGCCTACTCGGCTGCGGAAAATAATTGCGGGATCGCCTCCGTTTTGCGATGTCAGCTTGTACGGCGCGGGCCGAACCTCCGGCACTCGTGATGTCATCAACGACCTGTTCCGCTGCATCACTGCTGCTGGCATAGTTGACCACGACGCCAAAACCATCACGGGCCAACCGTTTGGCAATGGCCGCGCCAATGCCTTTGGACGCCTCCGTCACAATTGCCGTTCTATCATCCGTGATCTTCGATCTCCTGATTGCTCGACTGCGTGAACGCCCGGCTTCAGGAGACCGATCCGATGACTAGGCATGCAAGCGCCATCAACAACCCGGCAGAACGATTGCTACGAAAACGCCGAAGCGCGTCGGTGCCGTCATTCACTTGCAGCCCCAGAACTTGCCACGCCAGATGCCCACTGACCGGCAGCAACGCGATCAGAGCAACAGGATCCGGCCGCACCGTCCAGACCGCGCCGGCCCAAAGCGCGATTGCGGCAGAATAAAAGGCGCCCACGCCGGCGCGTACGCCGTCACCCATTTTGAGCGCGGAGGATCTCACCCCGATCAGCGCATCATCCTCACGGTCCTGCAGGGCATAAATCGTGTCATATCCAACAACCCACGTGACCGAACCCGCGTAAAGCAGGAGCACCGCCACGCTCAGCCCCTCGACCGCGGCCCATCCCACAAGGGCACCCCACGAAAACACCAGTCCCAGCCAAGCCTGAGGCCACCATGTGATGCGCTTCATATACGGATAGGCAGCAACGGGCAGCAGACTGGCGATGGCCACGCCAACCGCCAACATCCGGAATTGCAGCAGCACAATTAGCCCGATCAGACAAAGCAGGATCAGCCATGCCCAGGCGAATTTCAGCGACACGAGCCCCGCCGGGATCGGACGCGCGCGCGTGCGTGCGACTTGCGCATCGAGGTCACGGTCGATGATATCGTTATAGACGCAGCCTGCACCCCGCATCGCGATACTGCCGATCAGCATATATATCAGCAAGTCCCACCGCCTGACCGCACCACCTGCCAGTGACAGACCCCAGGCGCAGGGCCAGAACAGCAGCCACCATCCGATCGGACGATCCAGTCTGGCCAGGAGCACCAGACCGCGCAGACGATCAGGGAGCCGTGCGACGTTCATGTACTGACTATCCGGTGTGATCTCTCCCGCCATCGCTGCACGCCTAGATAGGGCGAGTTTGGCGTGCAAGCCGCGCGGCGCTATCACCAGGTCGTGCTCGTCCTCCATCCTGTTCCATGATCGGCCTTTCCGTTGCGATCGGTCGTTTCGTCGAGGCACTGTTCTGGGCAATCCTGCGCGTGGCCGGCGGCGTTGCCGCAATAGTTCTCATGGGCGCGCTCTGCCTGTTCCTTGTGTGGCTGGCCGTCCGCCGCGCGCGGCGCGGTCGACACTGATATTTGCGACACGCGGCTTGGCGTTTATGGCCGCGCAATGCCTGCTACTCCCGACTGGCCGCCGCAATCGACGCCGCGATTGTTCCACGATCGGCCGCTCGCCATTGGCCAGGTCCAGATCGACGGCGCTCAGGCGCATTATTTGCTAACAGTGATGCGACTGAAGCAGGGCGATCCGGTCAGGCTGTTCGACGACCACTCCGGCGAATGGCTTTCGGTCGCGACCGAGATCAGCCGACGCTCCCTGACGCTGGATGTACAGGAACGCCTCAGTGCGCGTGAAGCAGTGCCGGATC